>CBDVDR010000069.1:0-1505 GCA_965372795.1 uncultured bacterium | reverse complement strand
CGTTTCGCGCCTTGCCCTGAACACTAATCTTATTTTTGAGATAGGTTCTAGTAATGAAGAAGATAAAAAGCGAAACAGCAACATGATTATTGTGAAAAATCCACGTTGACAAACCAACCATGCCTTTGGTATTTATGTCTAAATCAATACCGGAAAGCACATCTTCCATATTTTGCGGTCATTCTGGAACCGCTATACAGTTAAACATTTTTCTTCTATCCGTTTACAAATAGCGACTTCTTATCAAATCAAGCAAATCGAACAGTCTTACAGCGCAAGGATTGATAATATGAAGAAGATATTGGCAGTTGATAACGATCGGATTATGCGTAGGTTCATGACAAAGCTACTTGAAAAGGAGGGGCACCAAGTAATAACAGCAGAAGATGGCCTTAATGCGCTTGATATTTTGAAGAACTATACTCCTGATATCATATTTGTTGACCTTGTAATGCCCAATATCGATGGAGAAATGCTATGCAGAATCATTAGAGACATGCAAAAATTTAATGATACTCACCTGGTTATCCTTTCCTCCATTGCTACCGAAGAAAAGATAAATATTGCTCAATTGGGAGCGAACGCATGTATTGTTAAGGGACCATTTAACGAAATGGCAAAAAACGTCCTTTCCATTCTCGACCAACTTGATCTTGCATCTGCGGATTTCTTATCCGAAGAAATTATAGGAATTAAAAGTAGTTATTCACGCGTAGCTACAGAGGAGTTACTGTCAGTCAAAAAACATTTTGAAATCATTTTAGAGAGAATTTCTGAAGGTATTTTAGAAATTAATTCAGAGGGAAGAGTTGTTTATGCCAATCAATTTGCACTTTCGCTGATCAATCTGCCTGAGAAAAAGTTGTTAGGATCCCATTTAATCGACGTGTTTTCAGGAGATGACCGCCAACGGGTTCGTGATCTTATGGAAATAACGGATGTCAAACCAAAAACAATAAACGAAGACCATCCTTTGTTTTTGAATGGATATCAAGTTATGCTAAATATTTTGCCTCTAGATAAAGATGGGCTTGCTTCCTTGATTATTCTCGATGACATAACTGAGCGAAAACGTATGGAATACCAATTACAACAAGCTCAGAAGATGGAATCCATAGGAACATTAGCAGGCGGCATTTCTCATGAATTTAATAATCTGCTCATGGGAATTCAAGGTTGGGCATCTTTGATGTTAATCGATACAGATCCATCTCATCCCCACTTTGAATATATCGAAGGAATAGAGAGAATTATTAAAAATGCGGCAGAGCTCACCAAACAACTCTTAGACTTTGCAAGAACCAAGAAATATGAGCTAAAGCCGACCGATCTAAATGAAATCATCAAAAGTCAAAATCTTATGTTTGGTCGCACCAGGAAAGAGATCAATATTAGGGATAAATATGATGAGAATCTTTGGGTATCAGAGGTCGATCGGAGCCAGATAAAACAGATACTATTGAATCTTTATATAAATGCCTGGCAGGCAATGCCTGGTGGTGGAG
>CBDVDR010000068.1:0-1565 GCA_965372795.1 uncultured bacterium | reverse complement strand
CAATTATCAATAATTAATTGTTAAGTTAACGCTTATACCCTCGGGGGAGAAATCAAAGATAGGTCCTCTGGGCCAGGATTTTTTACAAACAAGAGGAGGTTTTATGACCAGAGTCGGTGTAGTAGGAGCAACAGGATATGCCGGGGCGGAACTTGTTCGGATACTTTCCGGTCATCCTGAAGCAGAGCTTACAATTCTGACTTCCCGCCAGTATGCCGGCGTGAAGTTTGAGACGATATACCCGTCCATGGCAGGCGTTGTTGACATGGTTTGCGAAGAATTTTCTGTAAATACAGTTTGTGACAGGGCCGATGTGATATTCACGGCGCTTCCTCATAAGCTTCCCATGGAGATTGTTCCCGAACTTATACGACGGGGAAAGAAGGTGGTAGACCTTTCTGCTGATTTCAGGTTCAAGGATGCATCAAGATATGAGGCTGTTTACCAGCTCCATACAGCTAAAGATTTACTTGAAAAAGCAGTTTACGGCCTTTGTGAAGTATATCACGACAAAATAAAAGAAGCCGTCTTGATAGGTAACCCTGGATGCTATCCCACAAGCGTGCTTTTACCTGTCATACCTCTATTAAAGAATGATTTGATAGATACAAACACTATAATTGTGGATTCAAAATCGGGTGTCAGCGGTGCAGGCCGGTCACTTTCACTTACAACGCATTTTTGTGAGGTTAATGAATCTTTTAAGGCATATAAAGTTGCCGAACACCGCCACACTCCCGAGATGGAAGAGGTGATGAGCCTTGAATCAGGAAAGTCTATCAACATTACATTCGTACCACATCTTGTTCCAATGACCCGTGGAATGCTGACAACGATTTATTCGCGGATTATTAAAAGGGTTGACCATGATGAAATAAAAGATTTAATTACCTCATTCTATGATGGATGTCATTTCATACGCATTTGTTCAAATAGCGGACTGCCTGACACCTTGCATGTCCGGGGGACCAATTATTGTGATATAGGTTTTAAGATAGATACACGGAACGATCGGATTATTCTTATATCTGCAATAGATAACCTTGTGAAGGGCGCTGCGGGTCAGGCTGTTCAGAATATGAATATCATGCTTGGGTTTGACGAAAAAACAGGACTTTGGAAAAGGTAATTCATTTTGAAACTTGAAACTCGAAACTTGAAACTGGAACAAGCAATAAATGTATTGCGAAAGATCGAGAGGCTAACCCCCTCCGGTGCTTAGGCCCCTACGGGCCGGAGTCTGAACGGTGAACTCTGAACCTATGAACGCCTACATTTTTTCCAAGTTTCTTTGTGTTTTCTTGACAATCAATTTTATTTAGAATAAGAATGCTGTGATTTTTTAATTTAGTGCCAGATTGCTAGTTGGTCATTCAATGGGAATCCAGTAGAAATTCAATTGTCATTAAATAATGATGATGAATGACAAATGACAACCGAATTTCAGCGGAGCGAATTTCAATCGAATGACAGCGAAGCGAATGACAATCGAAATAATAAAAGTTATTATTAAAAGTATATTTAATTAAGAAAGGAGATTCAAAATGTCAGCAAAGCTAATAAAA
>CBDVDR010000067.1:0-1585 GCA_965372795.1 uncultured bacterium | reverse complement strand
CTCGCAATGACAATTTAATAGTATTATACCCGCAATGACAATTTATCGTTTAATCCAGCAAGACAATTCAAATAACTAAAGTCTTCAAAGTCTGATCGCAGGCATCCAGTGCCTGTCGGTCAATTTGTATTGCTTGATCCCCAAAAATTAGAAAAGAAATTTCTTATTAGATCAGTCCAGAAAGGAAACAATCGGCAGAGACAACATGAACATCATTAATAAAACGATTAAATCCTGATTCTTTTACCACTTGATAAACATAGGGAATTTTCAACTTTTCCCTATAATAAAGAAGCGAGTTTGAAACATCTGTGTCAGAGAGCTTAGCCTCAACGGCAAACCATGGCTTCTCCTTGACTGTAATGAGAAAGTCTACTTCCTTTTTGTCTACATTTCTTAAGAAATATAGCTCTGTTTTATAGCCCTCATAGTCATATAAATAATGGCATAACTTTAATAAATGCGCTGCTATCATATTTTCGAACCGAGGTGCTGGATTTTCCACTTCTGACCAATCCCACAGATATAGCTTTGGTTCTTTTTTTATTGATCTTACAATACTTCGAGCAAAAGGATGAATTCTAAAATGATAATAAAAGTTTTCAAGGATATTTAGCCAGTTAGATACGGCACGGTGGCTTACCTCTAGGTCTTCTCGTATAGAATTAATAGATAAAAGCGACCCCACTCTAGCTGGCAAGATATCGCTCAACAACTTCATATTGCCTAGATCTCTGATTTGTTCAATATCTGTGATGTCTTCACGAAACATTCTCTCGATTTTTTCGTTATGCCAGCGACGGAGAAATCTTGGACTCTCTTTTAAAAATGGCTCTGGAAATCCGCCAAATTTGAAAAGTGCATCGAATTCAACCTTGTGAAATTTCTCATCTAAAGGAACCTCTTGAAATATCTTAATCTTGTTTGTTCTGTTAAGCACTTCGGCCAGAGAAAAAGGATGTAATCGATAATAATGGTATCTTCCCTGGAGGGAATCTCCACCTCTTCTATAGATATCTAGCCTGGCGCTTCCTGTGATTAAGAATTTATATCTATGCTTAAGTTTATCGTATTCACCTTTTATCAAATTCTTCCAGTTCTTATACTTATGTACCTCATCAAGAATAATCAATTCAGCATTGCCTGGCCAATCAGATTGGATAATTTGTTTTCGATCGGACCGTTTATCCCAATTATAATAAGCTGATTTCTTAAATTTTTCAGCGACAATATTGACGGCAAATGTGGTTTTCCCCACCTGTCGTGCCCCACCAACAAAAACCATCTTCTCATATAAATCTCTGACGACACATTGGGTTAAATACCTGTTTTTTAACATGAATTCATTATAACCATTTCTAATGATTAAATCAAATATTTTTGCTTACAAGCAAAATTATTCGCTAATTTATTTGCTTATTAGCAAAAAAGTCGAGATGCGGTTTCATTCAATCATAGTTTAATCATAGTTGACAGGCAACCAGAGGTAAACTATACTTATTAGTTAAAAGAGGAACAAGTTATAAGTTTGCATTTCAATTTTATCCAGGCATAAAATGACCCAGATAGAACAAGCAAGAAAAGG
>CBDVDR010000066.1:0-1589 GCA_965372795.1 uncultured bacterium | reverse complement strand
CTTTCATTTCGTATGCCTCCTAAATAATTTTATACGGTAAATACTGGTTAAGGGTTGAATCACACAGACAGCAAAATTGACCATCGAGATTCAACCCTTAATCTCAGTATTCGGTTACGGATAAGGATCTTCAACTTCCCTTTCGATCACCGCCAACGGAACAGTATCCCAATTTTCTTGATCCTCTGATGTCTCAAATGCCTTTAGCAGGTGTTCCTTTGCCTCCGGTGTTAAATCGTCAAAGTAAATCTCAACTGTTTTGGTCATTTTGAAATCTCCTTGTTAGCAACGGTTACTATTTCCGAGTTGGAGCTGCCGGTCCCCAATTAAAAATGCTTAAAACCCTCAAAGATCTTCCCAAGAGGGTCATTTTCCGAACCAGGGTTCGTTTTTTAATTATCCCCCAGGGTATAGGGATTGTTGTGGGACAACGAAAGTTTTGTTGGTTTACCTATTTAAAATTAATATATATATTGGTGGGTTATAAAATTGATATGCTGTTATATGAGGGCATGACCGTGGAATTTTGATATGAGGAATGAATGGGAAAACGACCGACTTTTTACCAAAGAAACAAACCGCTTTACGCATTTTAAATTCTTTGTATTTACCACGAACCGCTATGCTGGTTGAATTTCTGCAAAAAAATCAGAATGAATTCAAAGAGCTATAAGGGGTGAAAATAGTATTTCCGACTGTTCTGAAAAGTTGAACATAACGATATCTTGAGTTTGCAGGAATTCAAACTCATTAACCGATATCGCAACCGGCATCAGAGGGGTTGAGGGTTGTATCTATGCTAAACAGATGATGGCGTCACTTGGTAGATTTGCAATATACCGGCCTCGTTATCTTAAATTGTCCTTTTTTATATTTCATTTGACATAATCGGGAGGCGAGTGAAAATATCGATTGACAGGTTGATATCACAACTTTTGGACGCCAATTAAAAGTACTGATTTGTTGGAGATCCAAATGTTATACGAGATAAATTCATTCTTCAAATAGCTGATTATAGGTTCAACTTTGCTAAAGGTTCTCAATTTTCCATTTTTTGATAGCATTATTTAAACTTGTTATCAGTTTCTCGATTTCTTCAATTGTGTTTAATGCAGCCACCCTTAGATTCACCCCAAGCTCATTTTCAAAGCGTCCTTTTTGCACCTCTATTTCAGACTCAATCTGATCTTCACTCCAGTCCAGATGAGATTTTATAACCTTGCGCCGTATCATGAACTCATCAAATGAATGGTCAAAGTCCCTTTTTAAAATGGAGATCATCTCCTCAGGCGATGGTGTCTGATATGTAGCTGCTAAAATTTCAGCCAAAGATTCTCTGACCATTTGCTTGGCACATTTCTTAGCATCAGAGATGTAAAGTGGCGTTCTTTCTCTTTGTATTTTATTCATTTTAAGGTATTTGTGTTTGGATAGCTTTTTGCAGAGAGGATCAGGATAGGTGGAAATCACCACAAAATCAAACGATTTTTCAAATCTTGGTCAAATGTAATTACAATCTAATATCGCAGGAAATTTCAGAACTGATATTTGCCGAATAGTTGGAGATATCCCAATTTTAAGTAGTTAGT
>CBDVDR010000065.1:0-1594 GCA_965372795.1 uncultured bacterium | reverse complement strand
AAAGATCATATCAAAGAACTGAAAAAGGAAAAACTTGGCTTCACAAATACCTTAATTGAAAAGGAATTCGATGCGGCATTCAATAAATATAATTTAGGCGATAAATATGAAGGGGATCTGTTTAAAAATGCTTTGAAAGCAGATGTTCGTCAAAAAGTATCTAAAATCGCAAAGCTTACTCTTTCAGAAGATGGGAAAGTAATTCCAAAAAACGTACAGGACGACGGCTTAGAATTGTTTGTAAATGGCAATAAAAAAGTCGAAAACCTAGGCGATCTCATGGACCCAATAATGAAAGATCATATTAAAGTTAACAATGTCGGACCAAAAAAGCCAGGTGATTATGTGCCTGAAAAACCGGTCAAAATGAGTAGACAGGCGGAAGATAGAATTGCCGCAGCGCAGAACGAAGAATTATAAAAAAAATGATTTATTTAATTTTATTATTTTTGGGACTAATATTTATTGCAAATATAAACCCAAAGCGAAATGTATTGGGATTATTTTATGTTGATTGGGCAGAAAAGCTACAAGCAACAAGAATGTGGCTAAAGGATGTGAACGCTCAAATTAATGATCCTTCAAATTACGAAAGATTGACCGGAACATTGAATTATATGTTTAGTGGCATAAATCCACGATCTATCAATACCGTAATGTTAGAAAATGGAGGAAATGAGGAATACAGACCTGTTGAAATGCGATACATTCCGCATAAAGGAACAGGCAATCTTATAACATCTGATTCTAGCGGAACTTGTTCTAAAGTAGCACAGAGACGAGATAAAATCCAGCTAATACAACCTACTCTTTACGCTGAAGATAAATTCACCATCAATGAAGATTATGTCCGTCAGAATTCTGAGAATGGGTTCAAATTGCAGAATCGTTTAAACAAGGAATTCAAGGATTCCATGAGGATCTGTAGGGAAAGCATTAACGCGCAAATATTAGCTAAATTAGCTGGTTTGTTTGGTTCTAATCCGGCGGCAGAAGTTGGAGCAGGCGGATATTTTGGTATTGATTCAATTATTAGCTCATCAGGTAAAATTGATGATACTCAATTTGATATCATTAAAATCCATCAAGAGGATAATTTCATGACAACGGGGCCGGCCTCTATAATTGGTCTAGGAAATGCAAGGCGTTATATGAATAGATTGGCAGTTGGTAATGCTAATGATGCAGGCATTGATTACAGGCTCGTAGCTGACGATTTTGGCATGTTGTTATGGAAAGATAGTGATGCGCCATCAGTACTTGGTGATACCGATAGAACTTTGGCTATTTATCCGGGAATGACTCAATTTTTCCAATATAATTTATTCCGAGGTGAGTTTGCCTTACAGGTAAGCGAAACTTACATTAAGGGCACAATGCAAGATCCTGTCTTTCCTGGTATTACTTATGATTATACCTTGAGATATGATGATAATTGCACAAACGGAAACGGGTTGCAAGGATCGTGGATTGGTAGAATATTGACCTACTTTGATGTGTGGAATGTTCCTGAAGATGCATTTGGAGACGTTTATGGCGATCTTAATGATTTTAATGGAATCGTTGGTTATACCTTTAACGAATCCTAATCATG
>CBDVDR010000064.1:0-1654 GCA_965372795.1 uncultured bacterium | reverse complement strand
ATCAATTTCCAGAGGTCAAATCGCCGCTATAACAGAAATAGTCTGTTATACAGCGGATCGGTGGAGTATTTTTATGTTAATACATCAATCTTCAAAGGTTAGATCGTCGCTATAACAGAAATACTCTGTTATATGGAGGACCCGGATGCAATCATCATAAAGCTTGAAAATATATGAGTAAAAACCATCGTACAACACTTTTATATTACATTGCTGCCAATGGTTAATTTTAGGTAATAGACCATAAACAAATAAACGGACGTTTTTTAGTGAATTCATAACTAAAAGTTCGATTCCAGGTGGTACCACCCCAAACCTGGGAAATCCGGACTGATTGAGCACCTCGTTACGGAATAGACTGAGCATATGATTCCGTAAATGGTTGAGCACTCGAAATCGAATCCTATAAACCACAATATCAATGCAATACGATCAATTAGTTTATCAGCAAATAGACTACTCACATTAAACCGGAATTGGGTGCTAACTTTCACCGGATTTTCCAGTAAGGGTGCATGTATGCATTAAAAAGGTTATGTTCGTCACGAAGGAAGATGGGAGATAGGATTTATTAGAATTTTGATTTAACTTGGTTGTATCTAACTTCACAGATCTTAAACTATAAGACAATGAAGATTCTAATAATCGGATTTCTGGCTCTCGGTGTCTGGATAACGCTTTCAACGTATATCTATGTATGTAAGATCAAAGAATTATGTCAAGAACCGGTGACAAATGAAATTATGGCAGTCTCCCCTGGAGATGTCATCGCCACCGATACAGTACCTGAGCCTTTGGTCCAGGAAAATGCAGTAATCCCGAAAGACCTGATCATCTACTTCGCATTTGACAAATCTGAATTCAACCCTGATTCACAGTTAGAAAATTATATTCTTGAATCAAAAGCATTTCTTGATCAGAATATACAAGCCAGGCTTAGTTTCACAGGCCACACCTGTGCAATTGGAACCGATGAATATAATCAAGCTTTGGGATTCAGGCGGGCTCAGAGTGTGAAGCAATATTTTGAAAATAAGGGCATGCCTTTAAAGAATAGCATAATTGAATCCAAGGGAGAGAAAGAGCCTGCTGATGATAACCAAACGACTTCAGGAAGAGCAAAAAACAGGAGAACAGTAGTAACAATAATAGAATAAAATCATGAGCACTCTAATAATTCTTGCAACACAAACCAAAGGGACGGCAATCCTGGTAATACTTTCTTTATTACTGGTTGCTGCGCTTATTAGCTATTTGACCGCATGGCTTTATACCAAGTCAATCTATGTGAAGAAAATCAAGGTCATTGAATCCGAAAAGGACGAACTGAATAAACAAATAGCCATCCTTAATACGGAAATTAATGATCTGAAAGAAAATCTGAGTGAAAAGGACGATGAAATAGTAAAACTTAAGAGTAAGTTAAAGTCCTGAAAACACTGCTGGACCTGCCCCTGAACCTGGCCACTGAGTTCACCCGGGCTGCATTTTATTATTACTGTTTTATTGTTTGTCATAAGCAATGTCCGGAACCCGGGTTGCCGAGGAAATGCTAAGGTAGAATTGGAATTTAGCGTTGCAATATTGCAACAATGAAGGTATAAACCAATAAATAAAAAGAAGTTTCGGTTCTCTCTGAAAAATCAAATCGCAT
>CBDVDR010000063.1:0-1685 GCA_965372795.1 uncultured bacterium | reverse complement strand
ATAATAGTTTTATGAGAAAGTAAAGCAGCAGCTTTGCTAGCAGCAGCTAGGGCTGTAGAAACGGAATATGGGATATTTTTTGGTCCGGCTGCGCATCCACAAATATAAATTCCAATGTTTTTTGTTTCTTGCGGCTTCAAACAACCATGAATTTCAGATAGAAATCCGTTTGGACCTTTTCCTAATCCTAATACTTCAATAGCTTCCATAGTCCCTTTTGAAGGGTTCATTCCAGTAGATAATACTACCATATCAGCTTTGATCTTAGTAAGTTCCCCCGTTAAAGAGGAATAAGCGCGTACCATTAAATTATGATCATCGTCCTCGGTTAACTCACCAACTTTTCCCCGTATCATTCTAACATCAGCTTCTCTAATTTTTCTATAGTATTCTTCGTTGCCCTTATCAGTGGTCCTAATGTCAATATAGTATATTATAACATCCATTTCGGGATATTCTTGCTTTAGCAATTGGGCATTTTTAAGAGCAACACTGCAGCACACAAATGAACAATAAGGATTCGCTTTTAGCGATCTAGAACCAACGCATTGTATCATCACAACAGTTTTAGGTGTTTTTCCGTCTGACATTCTATAAATATGTCCTCCTGTTGGACCAATTGGGCTAAGCATACTCTCTAATTCGATCTGAGTGATTATATTTGGATAAATGCCATAATTGTATTCATTTGTCTCTATAATTGGGTATTCATCGTATCCTGTAGCAACGATAACGGCCCCTACTTTAACTTCAACAATTTCGGGTTCTTGTTCAAATTCTATTGCTTCTGCAGGACAAATCCGTTCTCAATTTTTACAATCGATGCACACACTTTTATCCATAACAGCATACTTTGGGACTGCTTGAGGAAATGGGATAAAAATTGCACCTCTTTCACCAATCCCACTATAAAATTCATTAGGGACATTTATAGGGCATTTTGTAGTACACAAACCGCATCCGGTACACAATTTTTCGTTCACATACCTTGGATTTTTGCGTATCGTAACGTTGTAATCTCCAGTGATACCGCTAAATTTGATAATATCGCTATAGGTGAATAGTTCGATATTGGGATGTTTTGAAGCGTTAACCATAATGGGGGCAAGAACTCATATACCACAATCATCTGTAGGGTAGATCCTATCTAATTGGGCCATCTTACCTCCAACAGTTGGTTGTTTTTCAACTAAGTAGACTTGTATCCCATGATCTGCTAAATCTAAAGCCGCGTTCATTCCAGCAATTCCCGCACCTATTACTAATGCCGCTCTTTCTACAGAT
The DNA here is from genome assembly GCA_965372795.1 of uncultured bacterium. GTDB lineage: Bacteria > Zixibacteria > MSB-5A5 > GN15 > FEB-12 > QNAD01. Next base: position 401 of record CBDVDR010000063.1, on the reverse strand, counting down.
ATTTCCTTGTAAGGGACACTTTCTAATTCCCGAGCTCTATTTATACCAGCACGTACTAATCGTTTTGCTTTTTCGGTTGCGTTTTTATTATCACCCTGATGAACAAATGAGCAGTGCTCCCTAAGATTTACCATTTCAAAGAAGTAAGGGCTTAAACCTGCTTCCTGTAAAACCGCACGGTAAGTAGGCTCGTGAATTTTAGGAGTGCAGGCTGCTACGACTATTCGATTCAAGTCAAGCTCTAGAATGTCATTTTTGATTGTTTGTTGTCCAGGATCGCTACAAGTGAAATTGTTCGTCCTAGCGATAACCACATTAGGTAACGGTTCAACAAAATCTCTAACTGCATCACAATCAAGGTGAGCTCCAATATTTACACCTCATCTACACACATAAACTCC
>CBDVDR010000062.1:0-1699 GCA_965372795.1 uncultured bacterium | reverse complement strand
CATCCGGTATGCATCATTAAGAAAGGGATTTATGGTTTTACCCTGATTGAAATACTGATAGCATTCTTTATCTTCAGTATTATTGTTACAACTCTTTTTATTTCATATAACTCCGTATTTTCTAATATCCAAACCATCCATGAGGGTATTGCCTCTTATGATATGGCAAAAAATTGTCTTGCCCGAATGACTTTTGATTTACATGCAGTACATATTTCCATGCCCCCTAAATACTCTCCTCCAGATTTAGATGATAAACCGGACCCTTATCGTATTGTTGGTGACTTTACATATCCAGGCGGCGTTGGCTTTTCAAGACTCAGATTTACTTCACTGGCACACATATATCTTGAAAAAAACATGCAAGAAGGAATTGCTGAAATTGTCTATTATATTCAGTCCGAAGGTGAGCATAATTATGTTTTAAGACGTGCGGACAGCTTGTATCCTTATAAAGCCTTTGAAGAGAATCGAAAGGATCCTATATTATGTGAAGATGTTAAGTCGCTTACATTCAAATATTACGATCATGACGGGGTAGAATACGACCTTTGGGATTCCGAGTCTGAAGAGTTCAAATATGCCACCCCTAAATCAATAGGTATAAAACTTGAGCTTGGAAATGATTCAACTTCTCATTTTTTCGAAATTATGGTAACGTTACCAAGTTATAGGGTACAAATCGGTTGAAGGGATAATTATGCCAATAGAAGTATTTAATAACAACCGTGGAATAGCAATCCTAATAACATTAACGATTATCACAATAATAATCACAGCTTCATTGGAATTGCACAGAAAGATGCGATTTGCAGCCGTTTCAACAGCCGCTGCCCGGGATCGTGTTACGCTTACACATATGGCATCATCCGGCATAAATGCCGCTATGGCAATGCTGGTAAAAGATAAAAATGAATCAACCATAGACTCTATACAGGAAGACTGGGCTAATTCTGAAAAAAAAAATGAGCTTTTAAATGATATCCCCTTTGAAAATGGAAAGACTACTTTAACAATCAGCGATGAACTCGCCAGGATTCAAGTTAACGCACTTGTGAAATACCCTGAGGGCCGTGATTTTAATGAATCCCAAAGGATTATGTGGGACCGCTTGTTAAGACTTTTATTCTCTCAAGATGAGTCACTTAAAGAGATTGAACCAACATCAGTTATAAATTCTGTGAAAGACTGGCTGGACTTCGGAGATAATGATGCAATCACTGGATTAAATGGAGCGGAATCAGAATATTATCAGGATCTCGATCCCCAGTATTCCTGCAGAAACGGCCCAATCGACCATCTTGGCGAGCTTGTTCTGATTAAGGGCATTACACGGGATCTTTACCAAAGTGTTGGAGAAATGTTTAGAATTTCAAGGTATATGACCATTTACGGTATAACAAGTGCGGGTAAAAACACTTTTACATATAAAGGGAAAATAAATATTAACACCGCAGAGCTTCCGGTACTGATAGCACTTTTACCTTCAGAAAACGAAGATTTTGCCCTGTTAATATTCAACTATCGTCAGGAAACCACCGACTCGAAATATATTAATGATCTTTCTGATCCCGCATGGTATAAAAACGCTCCCGGCTGCAGTGATATTCAAATAGATCCAGGGCTCATTACAGTTTCAAGCGATTTATTTCGAATCGAATCTACTGCAACTTTAAACGAAATGGAGACGACGACTACA
>CBDVDR010000061.1:0-1702 GCA_965372795.1 uncultured bacterium | reverse complement strand
AACAAATCTGCAATAAAATCGATCTGAAGCCGAGTTATGCTTTAGGCAACACATCTTGCATCCCGAATTACAGATATGAAACACTTATATCAACATCCTGATAACATCTAAATATTACATATTGGCAAGATATTCTCAAAATCAAGACCAATTATTTAACGTAAAATTTGAGGTAACGATTTGGGTTACGAATCTTCAATTTTTCGAATTGTAAGATTTTCAAGTAATCAAAACTTAAAGATTGAATTGGATGATCCGATGGCAAGATTAACTATTGAGGAAATGCGAACTATTGCCGCCCATAGAGGTGGCTTTTGTCTTTCATCCAAATATATTAATAATAAAACTAAACTAAAATGGCAATGTAGCAAAAAACATATATAGGATGCTACTCCCAAAAATATACAAAGAGGGCGATGGTGCCCTGAGTGTTATAGATTAACTCGTCGTAAGGCTAATTAAAAAGATGACGATGCCTGCCTTGTAATCATTTGTCACGACCTATACTTAATTTGACAGAATCACAAGGCGGATTGATACATCACTTGACAGTTCAATCCCCTGAATTTGATTTCACAACCAATTGGACCGTCATCAAAATGTAAGATACATAGCAGAAATCACAGGTCTTGGATTTAAGATTTCAAACTAAATAATTCTGGTATTTATTACTACCTGTGATATATAAGAGAGCAGGTTACGAAAATTTCCTCATTCGACGCTGAGGAAACAACTTGAATAAAGGAGTCTCAAAGACATTTCAAAGGGAATAGCCATGTCTGTTATTACCATATCCCGCCACTTTGGTGCCGCAGGGAAAACATTGGGTAGACGACTTGCCGATACCTTGGGGTATTATTATGCTGATGAAGATATCATCGAAAGGGCTGTAGTGGAGATTTACAGCTCTCCCGATTGGAAAAGAATCATTGAAGAGGAACCGAGTGACAAATTGAAAAGGTATATCTCCAGGCTGAATCCCTTTGGAAGGAGTTTAATGGAACGCCCTTTAAGTGATGATGAGATCTATATTGATGGATTTCATTATGTCGAATTGCTAAAATTAATCATAACCAAGATTGCTACGGATGGAAAAGCCGTTATTGTTGGTAGGGGGGGGCAATATATTTTACATGATTTCGATGATACCTACCACTTACTCCTTATCGCTACAGAAAAGGATCGGATTAAATTAATTGAGGATGATTACCGCGTTTCAAACAAAAAGGCTATTCAAATTGTGAAAAGGATGGCTAAAAGACGGGCTAATCTTTATAGTTACTTCGACAGAAAGGACTATGATGATCCAGATCTTTATAACACCGTCTTAAACATGAGCCTGATAAGCGTAGACCGGGCTGAAGAAATTGTATATAAGCTGATAGCGAATTAACCCTTTTACATGTTTAAAAAAATTCCGTATTTCCCCTTATCCCGGATGCGTTATTGATTAACAGATGTCATATTTTTCTGGTGTCAGGTCAAGTAAATCCTAATTTTGACCACTGTCAAATCATCTTCTTCCATCAACAAATCATTTGATAGGGACTTGTGTTTTCTGCTGAGACTGTCGAAAAACTCTAAAAGTATAATTTGAAGGCTTATAACTGTCTGATTTTACTACATACGAAATTTGTGAAAATGCCAGAATTGGACTTTTTCGACAGTCTCGCTATATATCGCAACTGATAAAATTTATTTG
>CBDVDR010000060.1:0-1709 GCA_965372795.1 uncultured bacterium | reverse complement strand
ATACCGAGCCCTAAAATTACAATCGACAACGCTGACAGGCGATGCTCTTTGAGCAGCAGAAGGACAAAAACGACCAGGAATGTCAGAAATCCGGGGATTTCCCGTATGGATTGAATGATCCCAATTTGGTTGCCTTCCAGACCGACAATCTCCACCGCAAAATTATTAAACAGTGTCAACCAGGCTTCCAGTCCCAGAGTCGAACTGAGGGTGAGCAGCACCAGGTAGCGATACATTTTATTTTGCTTAACATTGATCATGGATTTCTTCTCGACAGCTGATTATTGGGTTGCATTTTATTGAAAAAAGCACTCGGCAAGACTCCCGGGCAATATTTCAAGCATAATCTTAATAATGATACTCGAATCTTACATTTGCGATTTGTCGAAAAAACCCTTTCAATTTGGTGTTTTAGATTAACTCTCCAGAAAATCGGAACAATTGTATCTCATCTTTGAGATAACTCCGTTACCATCAAACTTGGAGATTATATTTATTTTTTCAGATACTTATGATACTTTTCATAACTTGGCACAAAATATGCGATCAGAGAAGACGGTGAATTCCTTTACTTGGGTTCTTGATCCGTTTTGTTATAACAAGGTTGAGCGGTTCCGGCTTCAAAGTTCCGGGTTGAAAAACCCCCAAATAGATAATATCAAAAGGATTCTGTCTTCATCGTGTTTATAAAGCCGATTCGCCCTTTTGGGGTGTCGGGTATTTCAGATCTTAATTAATTTGGTACGCAGAGTCAATCGGTTGTTACCTATGAACCTTGAACCCTGAACCTGGAACCGATCAGTTTAGACAGTTAGCAATTCAGTTTTGCGCAAAACGTGCAAAATATTTTTTGACATCTTTGTAAAGCATTTACATACAAGCATTCACAAAGGTTGAAAACGAATTCAACTTTTTAAACTTTTATGGTCCCGTCTTGACCGGGTTGGGCCCTTAATTGTAATATTTTTGCAATTCATGGCAAAACTTTTTTATATAATAGATGGAACACCTTAATTTTAGGCATTTTAGGCACTTTAGGCATTTTAGGCATTTGCTGGAGAACCTAAGCTGTTTATTAGAAGCAAAATGGTTATTTCAACCTGTTTGGTTCCGGCTTGTCCGGGTTGGGCATTTGCCGGAGAGTCCAAGTAGTTAATCAGCAGCAAATCAGTTTTTCAACCTGTTCGATTCTCTCCGATCCGTAGGATCTACGAGCCGGAGGCCGGCTAGGCCGGTTAGCTAAAGGAGAATAAAAATGAACTATCAAAATGCAACACTGCCGGAAGAAGCTGTAAAAGCAGGGTCCACACCAAGTATGACCGAAGAAACTGTGGTTCCCGGAATATTAAAGAAACATCTCGCTCCTAAGGGTAAATTCGGTTATCTGGTGGTTGAAGAAGGTTCCCTGCAATTTGTCTGGGAAGATGATGAGGATAATGTTTTGGATGCCGATCCGGAACATCCGATTATCATTTTCCCGGAACGTTATCACCATGTAACTATAACCGGTAAAGTGCGGTTTCGTGTTGAGTTTTATGACGTCGGAGGCATTGATATTGCCGACAGCTTAACCAAGAAGGGTGAGCGGCCGGGTGAAGATTTTATTGAGACTTAGAAAACCTGGTAGCCTTGAACGCTCATAGGAAACGAATTCAAAAGCGAACCGCAGAACCGCAGAATATCGAATATCGAATTTCGAAGGGTGGTTT
>CBDVDR010000059.1:0-1711 GCA_965372795.1 uncultured bacterium | reverse complement strand
AAATGTAATTCGGAATGATAGCCGGAGCTATTTTCGATCTTAACAATAACACAATATAAGGAAATGGTCTATTGCGGTCTTGATGTTCGACTTGTTGCATGATGTTACACCAGTAAATTATTTGTATTAATAGTAGATTTCTTTCGTAAATCAAGCATTTGCTGTCGTTAGAATGAATCACAATATATTGAGCTTTTCTACTTCAATACAGATATTCTCAAGAATGGATAATCGGTTGAGATATTCGTTTGATATCAAATAAATTTAGTCAGTTGCAATACATTGCGAGTCTATCGAAAAAGTCCAATTCAGGCATTGTTACGAATTTGCATGTAGTAAAATCAGATAGTTATAAGCCTTAAAATCATGCTTTTAGGGTTTTTCGACAGTCTCAGCAGGTATCGGCAATCGGTTCCAAATAGATTTGCAACCTACATTTACTATTTCTTGTCACATTCCTTATGTGTAACAATCAAGATTTAATCTGGCGATACTATTATCCAAATTGCGACCGAGATGAACATATGAGTTATTCATCTTGACCGAGCCATTGAATCGCCTCCTCAATTGTACGAAAAGCCTGTAGATTAGTTGGAAAGTCCTCTATTTCATATAATGCTTCGACTATCTTTGATAAGCCATATTGAAGATCTGTTGATGCCACAATAGCCGCTTTGCCATCTTTACGCTCTTCAAAACGATCTCTGTATTGACTAATAAAAGTTGCAATACTCTCTATGTCCGAAGATTTAAGATTCGTCACAATAGCACTTCGTGCATCCCACAATAAGTTCAACGTCAACTCATGAGCTTCCCAAAACGATTTTAGGGCCTCATGAATTTCATCTATAGTAAGCTCTCCTGTTAGAGTATAGATGGTTTAATTTTTTGATTTGTCAATTTGTGATGTTATAGGCATCGTCTAATTTTTCTGTCAGCCAAAATCATAATGTCTATTACGTCCTTGAAATTCTCAAAAAGTATTTTGTTAAAATAGTATGGGCGGAACCGGAAAAGCAAGCTTTTAAGGCAAGGCATGAATCTGATTTAGTAAATGGTATGGTTTGATTGGCTTTGCCTTGCGATATCTTGCCAGTATTCAAAAGTAGATCTTGTTGCAGATATCATATATAGCCATTGTCAGCTCAAGTGAACCTTCTTTTTGAATAAATTAATACCTTGATGAGTGATCTCAACTTCCAATAGTTTTAAATTTATCTTTTGTTGCTCCACAGATTGGACATTTATCTGGTATCTTTTTGCTTGTGACATAACCACAAACCTGACAAACATGATAGGCTTTTACTTCGTCCCTGATCACATGATAAATGGCACGTTCGTATAATTTTGCGTGAAAGGTTTCAGCGTCTCTGGCGTGATTGAAAGTTATAGCGGCGGCTTTCTCGCCATCTTCCTCAGCATCTTTTATAAACTCAAGGTATTCATTTTCACTGATGGATTTTTCACGTTGAAAGGATTTTTCCAAATTAGTATCAGTATCTTTAACTAGCATATCTTTAACTAAGTTCAAATTACGGGTAGCATGAACTCTCTCAGCATCGGCTATGGCGCGAAACAATAGCGCAATTTGTGGAACCCCTTCCTCTTCAGCCTTTTCTGCATATGCCAACAGTCTGAAATAAGCCTTTGCCTCGCCGATAAAAGCAGTATAAACGTTTTTTTTAGTCTTTTCTTTCATGAAAAAATCTCC
>CBDVDR010000058.1:0-1733 GCA_965372795.1 uncultured bacterium | reverse complement strand
CCGGACGGCCTTTTGACCAGTCGAATAGACCCTTTCCTGATTTTTTGCCCAGATCCCCGTCCGCAACAATCGCCGCAATGGTTCTGCCGGCCGCAAAATCCGGATGGACTTCCTGGGCAAAATAATTGGTAACGTTCAAAAGTGTTCGCATGGTGATAATTCAATCGATTGGATTTGAATATTAAAGTAACCCTTAATCCCAAGTTTGTCCTTCCAGTATCGTTCCCATTTATCTCTGGAATATTGTCTGATCATTATCATTTTGGAAAGATTGGTAGCTGTTTCATCAGACCAACCCCAAGCAATTCGCTTAAGGCGGCGACCGATTTCCCGGAATGTTCTTTCTAATAATGATGTTGTCTTAGGGGCAATAATGCCTGTTTTTAGCCACAACTCAATGTTGGTAAATAGCCGGGCCGATAGGCTTTCAAGATAAGATGCTCCGTGCGTATAACCCCTTTGTTTAAACGTTTCTATCAGTTCCTTGATTTCTGATTTACTGGATTCATATTTGATCTTTACTTGTTCTTTATCTTCCTCTTGAAGGATCTCATAGTCTCCTTCGGGAAGCTCTATACCGATTAATTGCTTTATTTTATCTGATTCTGGTTGGCTCTCTTTTTTCTTTAATCCGTCTTCCCAAAGGGCATGATAAAGCCCTCTGGGTCCATGCCAAGTACAACGCTGTGATTCGGCAACATCAGCAAGGAAATCATCAAGCCCTGGCTCCCCATCATAAACAAAGGGGATATTGTAAGCGTCTGCTTCTTTAATTCGTTCTTTGATAATGCGCTCTATTTCTGGCCATTCGGTATTGGTATAACATCCAAGGGGCTCCACACATCCTGCTTTGGTAATACCAATGACAGACCGGAGTTCCCCCTTACGTCCTTTATACTGCTTAAGGCCTGTACCATCGGCCATTAATGCGGATAAGTCTTCTGTTAATATAGGCTCGCGAAAATTCTGATCAATATCACTGCCAACAACGATATTATGAATACCCCCTAATGATATGTCGATGGATCTTCCATCAATGAGCCTTCGATAATTGGTATCAATGACCGCTTCAATCACCTCATGTTCAAAATTTGTTTCCTTGCGCGCATACCGTCCCACTCCCAATGTACTTAATAGCGGAGAATGATATGCACCGCAATTGCAGCACTGTACCACCCTTAAGGGAACATCTGTTTTGCCAAATATGGTAGAGAAATGGCGGTTGTTTTTTCTATAACCGCGTTTTCGTACCTTTCGACCACGGCAATATCGATGCTGGGGATCATCTTTTCTCATATGCCGCCCCAGACCTTTCCTATCCTTGTTGGGATAAATATCTGTCCTGCTTAAACGTTCGGCAATGAGATCATCATAGCTCATTAACACTTGCTCCAAGATCTTTAACATTAAGGGATCTCTGAGTTCTTTCAGTTCATAGACAATTTCATTTAGACCGACTTTACCAGTTGCCAGATCGAACTGAAGTGTTATATGTATTTCTTGTTTCATCACGATCTCTCTCTTTTGGTTTTTGATTGGTCTCTTTAACCTTAGAAAGAGATCGTGATTTAATCAATTTTTTTCATATGCGAACACTTTTGAACGTTACCAAATAATTAGGATATTTTTGTTATGTTCTGTTGATATAGGACTTTTTAGATTTATTCATGGAAATTTCGGTAGTGTCCCTATTTAGTTGACAGTTATTCGGTACTTCAAGAGTGCATTTATTG
>CBDVDR010000057.1:0-1758 GCA_965372795.1 uncultured bacterium | reverse complement strand
AACATGAACAGGCATCAAAATGCGAGGGGTGTACAAAGATCGAGGTTTGCGGGGAAAAACCGGATATTGCGGCCCTACGGGATCTGCTAAACTTCGCTGTAAATAGAGTATCCCTGTATGCCGTAGGAGGTCGAAAAGTGAGAATAATCGATGATAATGTAATCAATATTTCTTTTGACATTTAGTCTTTCTTATAATATCATATCAAGTGTAGATTTTCCTATGGAATCTGTCCTACATCCCGGTTTTGTTTCAATTAATAAATCTCTTATTGTGTTGGCCTGATCTCATTCTCTGCCGTGCCGAACTGTCCTATCCATTTTTAATTGTTTCTTTTGCTTGTAGTATAGAGACCTTTGAAAAATGCTTCCCGCTTTTAGCGGGATTCAAGTTCAAGTCGAAGATCTCCCTTTGACATCCCGCCAATGGCGGGAGGCAAAAGGGGGCGTTTTGCAAAGGCATTGTATATTCTCCATGATGTTGGAGATGAGCCAAAAAGAGTGCTAATTGAAGGATAAGGGAAAGGTGTTTGTTAACCATCTAAAAGCTTATAAATAAAGGAGGTGAAAAATCATGGGATCTATATCAGAGCAAGACTATCAAGATGTTTTGAGAGAAACGGTTGGAGCATGGTTTAGAGTTGATGAAGATGATGAGGATGAAAAAAATGGTTTTATCTGCAAAGAATGTATAGGAGATGATTATCGTCAATATGCCCCGGCTGACATGCTTACTGAAAAAAAACTAGATACTTTTCTTAAACATGGTGACATTAATTGCGACAAATGCGGAAAAGGAGGAGTTAACCTCAGGCTGTAATTAACAGAGTTTCTTGGTTTGCCTATGCGCATAAGCCAAGGGATAGAGTCTGTGATCCAGCCCAAACCCAAAATCATACCGCGCAAGAGGTGAAAAATCTAAACGGATTTTATGAACTTGTTGAAGAATTGATTTACGAAATCTTACATCTATGCCCGGCGTAAAAAGGCAGTGTCTGCAATGGCTCTGCTTTTTTATTGCTTTACCCAAGCCAAGTAATCACTTTCCCCAACTTATTGAAATTACATAATTTGACATGTGGGTGTGATATCTGATAATATTTTGATTACATTAAGAAATAGGAGGAGTATGCCAAGTTACGAAGAATCATACTTGAGTCAGGTCCGAAAGCTCATTGACAAACAGGAGCTAATCATCACAGCAGCAAGGGCTGTTATCCGTGACCAAGAACGTCGTATTTTGTTCATCCGTCGACGAGATAATGGACTGTGGGCAATGCCAGCAGGTGGCCAGGAACTTGGCGAATCAATCTTGGATTGTCTTAAACGAGAAGTTAAAGAAGAATCTGGCCTTGATGTCATCTTGGCAACCCCTATGGCTATCTATTCTCAGGTATCTATCGTCACTGCCTCCGGTGATCCTTATCAGTTGTTCTTGGTACAGTTCTTGGTTGATGAATGGTCTGGCGAGCTTGTAACAGAAACTGATGAAACAGTGGACGCTCGTTTTTTGGATTTAGATGAGCTGCCTGAAAACATGCCCGATTCTTACCATGAAGTATTGAAGGATTTGCAAAAATATGATGGGAGCTTGATTCTCAAATGAGATGTTTGTTAGCCGGCGCTTTGACCGCAGTGGTAACGATGGTGGCCACTTCTTTCGCGATAATTGCGCCGGCATATTCCGTACGGCGGTCTGGCGGTGCGTGATGTCCTGGGAAAAATCGATACAAGAGAGAAGAAGGCAAGGCGCCGTTCA
>CBDVDR010000056.1:0-1780 GCA_965372795.1 uncultured bacterium | reverse complement strand
GGAGAGTATAATGAAAATTGCAGGAAAGGTATGGAAGTTTGGAGACGACATTGACACAGATCTTATCATACCTGCAAGATATTTAAATAGCAGCGATCCTAATGAACTCGCAAAACACTGCATGGAAGATGCCGAGCCGGATTTTGCCGGAAAGATAGCTGAATCGGATATAATTGTTGCAGGAAAAAATTTTGGATGCGGATCTTCCAGGGAGCATGCACCCATTGCCATAAAAGCGGCAGGGATATCTTGTGTTATTGCAAAGAGTTTTGCAAGGATCTTTTACAGAAATGCCTTTAATATGGGCCTTCCCATACTGGAATGTGAAAACGCAGACGCGTTTAATACAGGAGAGAGGCTTTCCGTAAATTTTGATACAGGTGAGATCATCCTTTTGGAGACAAATGTATCCTATTCAACAGAGCCTATTCCACCCTTTATGCAGGAGCTTGTCCAAAGCGGCGGGCTGATGAAACATATAGAGAAAAAGATAAAATAACCATGAGACCTTTGCAAAACGCACAATGAAATCCTTCACAGAAATCATTTTTTCTTTGTTATGATAAACTCTCTGATCCGGTTTCCTTTCATCTTCTTTACGGTAGCTACAAAATTTTCAAGAGGAATTTTTTCTTTTTCTTGGGGTATTCTGCCGATTTTGTCAAGAATGTAACCGGAGAAGGTGTTGTACTCACTTGAATCGGGAATATTCATTGGTATATTTTCATTTACTTCATCAATTTCAGATTTACCAAGAACGCTCCATTCGTTGGGCTTAATCTCAACGATATACGGCTCAAACTTATCCGTCTCATCGATTATCTCTCCGACGATCTCTTCAAGTGCATCTTCTAGTGTTATCAAACCGGAGACGCCACCATACTCATCCACAATGATGGCCATATGTTGTTTTCTTTCCTTGAATTGTTGAAGCAAGTTGTCCAATTTCTTGTTTTTCGGAACAAAATAAGGCTCGTGCATGATTTTTCTGACATCAATCTTCTCTTTTGATGTCGCCTGGTGCATGAAAAGATCTTTTATATTTAAAATGCCGATGACATGATCAATATCTTCTTTAATCACGGGAATTCTTGTAAAGCCGGACTTGATAATTTTTTCAAGCTTCAAATCCTCATCTTCATTGATGACAAACATATCCGCCCTGGGTGTCATGATTTCAGAAGCCTTGGTATCATCAAATTCAAAGATATTGTAAATCAATTCCTTTTCCTCTTCCTTAATTTCTCCTTCTTCTTCAACCACTTCAACCATGGTCATCAGTTCTTCTTCTGTGATTTTCGGCCTCTTTTGTATTTTACCCGTGAGCTTGGGAATGAAGTTTAACAATACAATGATCGGAGTAAATAAAATAGACAACCAATACAGAGGGAATATCACAATCTTGGCAATCAATATGTTGTTTCTGGTAGCAATTGATTTAGGAAAAATCTCGCCAAAAATCAGAATAAGAAAAGTCATTATTCCGGTAGCAATACCGACAGCATTGCTGGAAAAAAAACTAATGGCCATAGCGGTGGCCATAGCTGACGCACCAACATTAACAACATTATTACCGATAAGGATGGTTGAAAGAAGTCTGTGTGGATCATCTTTCATTCTTTTAATCAACGCGTTGACTTTGCCCTTTTCTTTGGCGAGATGTATCGCTTTGGCTTTGCTGATCGAGAATAAGGCGGTTTCGGCTGAAGAAAAAAAACCGGAGAGCAGAAGCAAGACTATCAAAATCACAATCTGATCGAATAGCATATGTATTCCTAGT
>CBDVDR010000055.1:0-1787 GCA_965372795.1 uncultured bacterium | reverse complement strand
TGAGTATAAAAGAAGTTGAAAACATTACTTCTGAATTTTTCGACGGAAGGGTTAAATTAAACCCAATGATTGGAGAAGAGGCAACGTATGATTATGACGGTACTGATTTGGAATATCGCATGATAACAGATATGCTAAATTCCGCCTAGAAGTGGTTCCACTAACCCCCACCGACGCTATTCTTAGTAGTCCGCTTAATAGTGTACATGATATCGTCAGCCAACATTAGGAGTTCTTTTTTAGTACGAGCATCTTCAGGATACATGGCAATACCAAAACTGGCCGTAATATTAACCGGATGTGTTTCAGATGCCAGGTAAGTTGTTTGGCGGATTGTTTGAAGTATTTTTTCAGTAAGTGCAGTCACTTCCTGTCTGCCTCTATCTGGGAATATGATGATGTACTCGTCTCCTCCGTACTTAATAAGGATATCTTGCTCAAAAAGACATGAGGAGATTGTCTGACCGATCTCCTTTAAAATCTGTGATCCCAAAAGGTGACCAGCTGTATCAACCACACTTTTAAAATTATCAATATCTACAAAAACAACAGCAAACGTTCTATCGCTATGGGATGCCTCAAGGATCATTTTGTCCAAGATCTGGTGGAGATATCGAGCATTGTGCAGACCTGTATACTCATCTGTTCTGCTCATCTGGTAAATTCTGTCATAGTACTGTGAATTTTCAATGGCAATGGCAGCATAATCGGCAAGAATTGTCAGAATAGGGAGATATCTTGACTCAAAATAGGAGATGTTTTTTACATTTACTATTTCAAAAACTCCAAGGATCCTTCCATGGGTTTGAAGAGGAATACAGATAATAGATTTTGATGTAAATCCAGTTAGTTCATCCACTTTTCTGTCAAACCTAGGCTCATTTTGAACATCTGGTAGAACCATTGGTTCTCCGGTTTCTGCCACATACCCGGCGATTCCTTCACCAGGAGCCATCTGAATTCCTTTGATCAGCTCTTTTTCTACACCTATCACAATCTCAAATGTCAACTTTCCGGTTTTTTCATCTTTTAAAAGCAAAGACCAATTTTGCGCCTCGATCAACTGACTGATTTTGACAATTATCAACTCCAGAACTTCCTGCAAATTCAATGTGGAAGTCAAGAGCTTACCGACTTCAAGGCATGATGCAAGTGCACCGGTCTCATATTCTGAGTTTTTTTCTGCCATTTTGGTAAGGTCCAACCGTCTTTGATATTATTTTAATTGTAAGACCTGAATATTACCACGTTTTAATTTCATTAAATAACTGTATTCATTATTGATTAATTCCTTTGTTTTTATAACATCCATATTAGTTTTATCTAACAAATTAATGAATCTTCTGTTATTTTTAAACCCTTCTTTCATATCTGATGATACTATTCCAATAATACTCAACATATCATTACCTATACTTATTGCATTTATAAGATCATTGTAATAATTTTTTTTATGCTCTTCTTTAACATATTTCGACATATAAGTAATAACTGATATTTTAGACAAATGATTTAATGAACTATCTATTGACTCATACATATCTAAACAATCAATAGCTTTCTCAATCTTTACTGTAGAAATGTAAGTATCAAATATATCTTTGTATCTGACCTTATTATCATATAACTCCCTTATTTGTATATCAATTTGTGACTTAAATGAATTTAATTCATTGATTACATTTTCCCCGCAAAATATAATATGTGGATAACTTATACAAATAATTATAAAAGGTATTATCAATAGTTTTCTCATATAGTATATCCATCGTTGAGTTATTATTATC
>CBDVDR010000054.1:0-1788 GCA_965372795.1 uncultured bacterium | reverse complement strand
TGCTCCACCGCAAGCCAGTCTTCAGTTTGCGATTTGTTGCCTGATGTTGCACCAGCAATTTATTTGAATTTATAGCTGATTTAGTTTGTAAATCAAGCATTTTTAGGTCTTTAAATTTGCTAAGTTCAAGGCAGCAATCGCAAATTTCCGTTCCAGAGGCCAGACCGCAAGATATGGGATTTTCCGACCTCCCTGCAGAGGCCTATTTAAAAAAACCACACTCGGGCAGTCAGGCTTCCTATTCCTTCCCAACATTCCAACATTTCAGCCCGTTTATAGAAAAATGCCTTTTTGACAATATGACCGTTATCTGTTATCTGAATTCCAGTAGTCGGTTGCCGCAATATGATTGATGTGTGAAATCCGGCCCTACTACATATTTGGATATAACATGTTACGGCACACAATATTAATTTTCCCTTATTCCGAGCTCAAAAATAGATTAACATTATATTGAAAAGAGGAGGATAATAAGTATGAGAGGTAAACTGACAATCATTTTATTGATCGTTTTTTTAGCAAACCCGCTAGCAGCTCAAGAACTCACAGGAACCCTTCAACAGATTAAAAAATCCGGTCAAATCAGAATCGGCTATCGTGTGTCTGAACCACCCATGTCATTTTTGGACAAAGACGGCAACCCGACTGGTTATTCTATTGATCTCTGTAAAAGTATCGTAACTGAAGTTGAAAACAAAATTGGTGCGGACGTAAAGGTTGAATATGTTCCCGTAAAAGCTGATGGGCGATTTAAAGCTCTGGGCGATAACAAAATTGACATATTATGTGGCTCAACCACTAAAACGCTTTCCCGTAGCGAACTTGTTGACTTTACGCAACTGACATTTGTCACCGGCGCTTCACTAATGACCTTAAAAGATAATAAGGATCATGATTCTGACGGTTTTGATGGAAAGAAAATTGGCGTCGTGAAAGCCACAACGACCGCCGCCGAGTTGAAAAAACTAATTAGAGAAACATCAGTGGATGCGGAAATTGTGTTATTCAATTCAGCAAAAGAAGGAATCGATGCGTTACGAAAGAAGAAAATCGATGCCTTTTCTTCTGACCAGGTCGTACTTATTGGTATAGCTATAAATGAGCATGACCCAAAGAACTTTTTGATTAGTTCAGGCTTGTTCTCCTTTGAGCCTTTTGCACTTGCCGTAAGGCGAAATGATGCAGATTTTCGTCTTGTTGCAGATCGCGTGATATCTGATCTTTACCGATCAAAAAAGATATTTGAAATTTACGACAAATGGATTGGCGAGTTTACCCGACAAAGGCCGTCCTTATTCAATGCAATGATCCAACTTAATGCAACACCCGAGTGAGAATAGAAAGATCGTGGGACATTGGATTGGCATAAATCGGTTGAAGGCAATGCAACAGCAATGGCTTAAGGGAGAGTCTACGGCAAAGAAGTTTGCCGAGTAAAGAGAACGGGGAAAGGGATCAAAGCTTGAAGCTTTGGTCTCTTTTCTTCCAGTGAAGTGATAAGAATTCCCTTTTTGTGCAGAGTATCCTAAAAAATAATACTATCCAAAACCTGTGATATCTTGCAAAAGCAGCAGATATCTAATGGTTCCAAAACATTGTGATACGATTAACGTACCTGGTTCTCATATTGAGAATTATTATCTCCCACCGATCATCCCCCTCCCACAATATATTGTATAATTTCGTTTCACCCCAAATCAGTTTTCAATTTACGATGTGTTGCCTAAAGCATAACTCGGCCTCAAACCAATTTCATAGCAGATTTAGTTTGTAAATCAAGCATTTTTA
>CBDVDR010000053.1:0-1790 GCA_965372795.1 uncultured bacterium | reverse complement strand
GCGTTTTGCTTGTGAATCATATCAGATTCAGCAAAAACAGTGCATCTCCCCGCAATACTCACGGGATTTTTTGATTTAATGGCATAATCGCCAAAATTTTCAATATCAATCCCAAGACGCGCTGCTTGATGATCCAAAAATGAACCTGTTCCAGCTGCGCAAATAGAGTTCATAGCAAAATCTATAATTATCCCATCTCGTAAGAGGATTATTTTCGAGTCTTGACCGCCAATTTCTAAAATTGTTCTTACATCGGGGTATATAGTTTGAGCAGCAACAGCGTGAGCGATAATCTCTGTTTTTGCGAGATCAGCGCCAACTATAGCTTTAGTTAAATACCTTGCAGAACCAGTCGTTCCACAACATCGTATTGCATACTCGTGTAAATTTTCGCTTTTTTCTATGTTTTCACGTAATTCTGCCATTCCAGCTTTTGCTGAATCAATGGGAGAACCTCGATTTCGTAAAAATACGCTGGAAAGTATATTTCCATCGGAATCCATTAGCACAAATTTGCAACTTACGCTTCCTATATCGATTCCAAGGAACGCATCCTTCTTATTTTCTTCTGTAACTACTTTTTCACTAACTTCTTCCATTTATTCTTACCGCTAAATTGAATTTTGAATTAATTGATAACATTCGTTGTAAAATGGGTCTCCATAATGAGGATATATCTTTTTATTACCATTTGACACGAAATTAGCATTATTTTTAATTTCTTTATTCCTACGACCATGCATCAGGTCTGAAAATGCCTCGAGACGGGTTCTAAACCCCTCCATACCACTCTGCTCGTCAAAAGAGAAATATATGATGGGAAGGTCGTAGATTTTTTTAAGCTTATTAGTTATAATTGTTCGAGCAGTTACTTCCGGCATGCAGAGAAACGGGTACTCGTGGATAAAGCCGTCAAAACCCGCTTGCGCCTTGTCGATATACTCACCCAGCACCCACCTCGCCTCCCCACCAATGTCCATCGGCATATATGGATGCGAAAGATGCTCAAACCATTTTCTATGATAATTAAGGTGAAACTTGTGAACAACCCAATCGTAAAGACTTAGCGATTGGTGAATTTCGATTCCCATTTCTCCTAACTTACGTCTAATGTCAAGATTCACATACGGTTCTAAACTGATGTGAATCTCACCCGAAAGCCCTACCTTTAAAGGACTTCGATTTTTATTAATATCAAGACTATTAAAATCTTCTTTAATTACTTTCTTAAAACTTCTGAGAGCTGGAAGAGTATTGGCTTCATCAAGTTTTATTAATAAATCATTAACGATGTTAGTTGTGTCTCCTTGATTTCGCTCGTATGCCCGAAAAACGCCCTCAGCGGTTTGAATGTCGTTTAAGAGTTTCGCTTTTTTCAAGAAAAAGATAATAGCTTTAACGAATTTAGAGTAAATAAATAAATCTCTTCGGCCGCTTAACTCTTGAAGCGTTTTTACCCAGTTAAATTCAAGCAGATCGGCCTGGTCAAGGGGTATTAATGTTATATTCTTATATCCCATATCCTTTAGAATTCTCTCCTGCACGGAAGCATAAAATCCGAACCTACAAGGTCCACAGTCAATCGCCATGACTAATGTATCTGCTCCTTTCTTTATTGCGTTGACGAAGTCTCCTATCGTTGCTTTAAACGGAAAGCAAACAAATTCTGGACTTTGTTTAACACCAATCTTTATTGCTTCTCGATTTGTTGGATCAGGAACGACCACATCTAAATCAAGGCTTGTAAAGAGTGCTTTAAAGGCGACCCAATTGGGGCCCATATTAGGGAA
>CBDVDR010000052.1:0-1797 GCA_965372795.1 uncultured bacterium | reverse complement strand
ATAAAAGTCCGTTTGGTAAGCGGGGTAGTCGGCCGTGTGAAGGTGATATTCCCTGAATGCTAGTGATGCACGACGAGGCGAGCAGTGAGTCCCGCCATCACTCAACCTTCTGCTGCTGAAGCAGTCTGGCGGCCAACCCGGATCTCCGCATTAGCCTGCCGGCCACTGAACTTCGTCTTCAGTGCAGAGGGTGCGATATGTCGTCCTAAAGGGGTCAAATCTACTCTTGTCTCTTGCTAAATTTTATTATATAAATCTGCTATGTCCAGACCATTGAGAATACAATATCCAGATGCTTGGTATCACGTGATGAATCGTGGTAGGAGAGGCGAAGAGATTTTTACAGGTAAGAATGACTATAATGCATTTATCGATCTACTCAAGGCACTTTTTGAAGACTATAATGTAAAGATTGCTGCCTATTGTTTAATGTCAAATCACTATCATATATTGGTTCAGACTCCAGATGCCAATATATCCAGATCCATGAGACATCTCAATGGAGTTTATACACAGCGTTTCAATAGAATGCATCTTTGTGATGGCCAACTATTTAGGGGACGGTACAAATCTATCATAGTGGATGGCGACAGTTATCTTCTGGAGGTGCTAAGATATATTCATCGGAATCCATTAGAAGCTGGAATAGTGGACAAGTTGAACAAGTACACTTGGAGCAGTCATAAAGGATATTTGTCTGCTGCTAAGAAATGGGATTGGCTGCATAAAGATTTTATTCTATCATTATTCTCAAAAATAAAGGCAGAAAGTATTAGGAGATACCAGCGATTTGTCTCTAAGGAGACACCTGAAGAGATTAATCAAATATTAGCTAGAAAGAAGTTACCAATTGCGATAGGTAGTAAGCGTTTCGTTGATAAGATTAAAGAAATATTTTTTTCCAATAAGACCCATGAAAAGGTTCCTGAATCCAAATTTCTTGCCCCTGATGTGGATAAAATTGTTGAAGAGGTATCTAAATACTACAAAGTGAGCAGGGATGATATCCTTGCCTCAAAAAGAGGACATTTTAATGAGCCAAGGAATGTCGCTATCTATTTAATAAGGTGTATTAGGAATGATACGCTAAAAGATGTAGGCAAAGCATTGGGAATCGATAAAAATAGTACTGCTGGCAGGGTTGTAGAAAGAGTAAAACGCGAGATGGAAAAGAATAAAGATATTGGTAAACGTGAGGAAAACTTGAAAGACATATTAAGCAAGAGCCAAGAGTAGATTTGACCCCTTTACGGTTATCCATCCTAAAATATGATGTCCTTGACATTTCGCAGGTTCAATTTTCAAGTTGTCTTTACAGTACTCTATAAATGAAATAATACAGGAAACATAGTTCTGAACGGTCTCCTCGGCAAAATATGCAATGGATATAAGTTTCTCAAAATTAAACATTGATTGATCGACTTTTTTCGAATATTAGTGGTAGCATGAGCAACATAGCTATGTTGTTGACATTGAATAACATGTTTTGAATCCGGTCAGGCAAAATCTTATAAACTAATGTACGTCCCCTATTTTACACAAAGGAAGTGGAAAAACTGCCTCAGGCTCCATACACGCGCCTTTTTGATATGAACGGAAGGGCTTTTGAAATCAGCGATAAATGCTCTTAAGTGTTGGTAGGAAATGTCTGCAAGTGGTGTAACGGTGGTTGTTTTAAGGAACTTATTGAATTCATTAAGCCTTATTGATAAAGATTCGATTGATTTCTTCGAGAAATCTGCTATTCTGCAGTACTCAAGGAAATATCTCATTTCCTCATCTAGCATAGGGGACCTC
>CBDVDR010000051.1:0-1834 GCA_965372795.1 uncultured bacterium | reverse complement strand
TTAAAGCCTCGCCAGTCGAATGCCCCATAGACTCTGGTCCACCGACGATTAGATAACGTATGTTAGGATTGGCGACAATATTGCATACAATTTTCTCAAATCCGATATTTTCGGTCTGCACTGTGCCTGATAGAGCAGCCCCTGTTTCTATCCCGGCTCTTACGAGACTCTCAAGCTCGGGAGGGATTTTGTCTGCATCACAATTCAAAATTATGGCCACGGCAACTGGAGAAAAATCATTCCCCCTAAGATACCTGCCATCCTCTGAAGGATAATCAGGGTGTGGATCGACTTTTATCATTTTTTTTTATACAGCCTTATAAGAGTTCCAAATAACGCTCAAACTCAGTGGGAACAGGGCTGAAGGCGCTGATTTCCACTGCAGCGCTTTGTTATATGATGACTAACCCTAAGATTTACTGTCAAGTAGTTCTATGATCTTTTGAAAATTGAATTTCATAATTCTTTTTTCTAAGTCAGACATTTCATCAGTATTTACCGATATTCCTTTAATTAAAAAACCATCCTTTGTTACAGTGGCATATTTATCTAATTCAGATTCAGACTGCAATTTTGAAAAAATGCCTGAAATAGATTCATGGTCAACATTAATTTTACTTATTCCCCATGAACCATTTACCCTTTGCATGGTAATTATATTATTCACCTGGTCGGCTTTGTTGCTTTGAAAAATAGTTTTTTGATTGTTATCTGTGCTATAATATATAACATGTAAATTTATTGTTTTGTTTTTTGTGAATGGTATCCATAAATTATTTCTATACATTTTGAATGAATAATTTTCACTTTTAAGCAAGTTAAAGTGGTTTAGTAGTGCCAGTTCAATTAAAAAATGAAAATTTATTGCGTCTTCATTAGATTTGAACAATTCTTTTCTCGTTTCTACCGCATAGTATTCAATGGCCTGTGTGTATTTTTTGTTTTTTATGTCAGTTAGGAAATTGCTTGCTGTAGAAACTGCTTCGTTATTTTCTCCAAGCAGACTTGCGTATAAAATTCCACCGATAATAATTAATGCAAATAATAAGATTGCTAAAACAATTGTTGTCTTTTTCATTTAATCACCCATGTAAGTTGATATTGCAAGTTAACGACAGGCTTGAGCAGCGTCGGGTGAAGAGCGATATCGGACATAAATCGGAGAAGACCCATAAAATATTGTAACTTCCTACAAAGGCACACGGCTTTAGGCGTCTGACTCCAAGCTTTTGTTGGGCAACATACTATGGAAATGGTCAGGAACTTTCCAATACCGCTTCAGCATCGATTGTGATTTCCACCATGTTGCCAACAACGACACCGCCTTTTTCCATGGTGGAGTTCCAACTTACACCAAAATCATGGCGATTGATTTTTGTTTTCGCAACAAAACCCGCCCGAGTCTTAGGTCCTTTGTCCTCGCCTTCCTCCCACCAGGGTGTTTCCCATGGTCCCAAGTAGCTCACATACAATATCGCCTGACGAGTAACTCCCCGAATAGTTAAATCACCGGTAACCGTGTAGTCGTGAGCACCAATGATTTCCACTTGATTCCCCTTGAAAGTTATCTCGGGGTAGTTCTCAACATCAAGAAAGTCTGCGCTTCGCAGGTGTTCATCTCGCTCAGGCTCTCCAGTCCATATTTCTTTGGTATCGATAGTCACTTCGACCGAAGAGTCATGTGGGTTCTCTGAATTAAACTTTAATGTTCCATGAACATTCTTGAAGTGTCCACGGATATTAGACACCATCATGTGACGTGCACAAAACACGGCTGCAGTGTGTCCGGGTTCAAAAGTCCATGTAGTCATCGTTAACTACCTCCTTATTTTTT
>CBDVDR010000050.1:0-1845 GCA_965372795.1 uncultured bacterium | reverse complement strand
CTGGGAAATTGATAACGGATTCTTCAATAAAGGATTTAAACCCGGTTATTTTGAGCTTTTTAAGTTTCATATGAGTTAAACTCCTGTTATCCTCTCACTCTATTATCAAATGGACACGTAACTTATCGAAATATTGGTGATCAGGTTATCGGTGACCGGTGATAAGTGGCCGATTACCGATCACTGATAACCGAAACGCATGGTCCGCAACTCTTACCATAACTTTTGTAGAATTAACATGGACACTAATAATTATTTTATTAAATTACCAATAACACAAAAAAAAAGCTTTGTAAAGGAAAAAACACAATGGAGGGTATATTTTTAGTAATCTGAATACAATATATGGTAGATGGGGAACATGCTTGACTGGCAACTCCAGATTTTATAATTAAACATTAAAAATGCCTTGAAGCATTTTGACTAAAACTGAAGATGATAGGAGCCACATTTTACAAACTTTATTTTGGATAATGAATAGTTTCTTAAGGTGGGAATATTGCTCGATTTAATAAGAAGATACTGGTTCATTACAGGGCTTTTGCTGGTTTTTGCTTTAACTATAGCAGATTCGTCTGAAACTGTTTCCGGCGTCGGAATATGGTTTAAAATTCATCGGGGGCCCGATGTGGTGATTATTATTATATTCTTTTTTTCGGGTCTGATACTAAAGGCCAGACAGATAAAGTCGGGATTAACAGATATAAAAGGCACTTTGATTGCACTGTCAATAATTTTTTTAATTGCACCTATAATTTCTATATTATGGGGAATATTGCCGTTTAATACAGGTGTCAAAATTGGATTTTTTCTTGTAGCGGCTATGCCGACAACCTTGAGCAGCGGTGTTGTTATGACAGGTGCCGCAGGCGGAAACATGGCCCATGCTCTTGTGATAACTGTATTGGCAAATGGATTTGCCGTCTTCACGGTACCGATTACACTTTCCCTACTTCTAAATCTAGTTGGAGGAACAACAGTTGTTGCGATAAACAAGTCGGCAATCATGATAAAGATTCTATTATTTGTTCTTTCTCCCCTCTGTATAGGATTACTGATAAAATTCTATGCAAAATCATTAATTGATCGAGTTGATACGAAATTACAGATATTGAATCAATTTTTTGTACTTGGAATCGTCTGGATGGCCGTATCCCAGGCAAAGCAAACGATAATAAACAGCGGAGAGATGATCGGAATTGTCTTTTTATCGTCCCTTATCTTCCATGGAATATTGTTGGCATCAGGATTCCTTTTTACGCGATTTTTCAGACTGGGCCAGGGTAGAATGGAGAGCGTTATTTTCATGGGTGGGCAGAAGACACTGGTTCTTTCTGTAATCTTACAGGTTTCACTATTTCCTCAATACGGATTGGCCCTTGTTGTCTGTGTGATGCATCATATCGTCCACCTGGTGATGGATGGGTATCTGGTTGGAAGACTGAGATCAGGTAATAAAGCAGACATCGTCAAATAGTTGAGTAGTCAAGTGTTTGAGTAGAAAAAGATTTATCTTTAAATGGAAGATCCAATATAAGTTGTGACTTCTTTTTACAAGGCCAACTCCATGAAAGCCGCCCCTTCTATCGGATTATATCGATCCTGTTCCTGCCAAAAAGCAATCAGGAGACGCCGATCCGGCGGGGCATAGTCGCCTGGAAGATTAGCCAGCTCTTCTTTAAAGTTCTGAAAGTCTAAATCAAAACCCAAAGAGGCGGTATATTCTTTAAATAGTGCCCGGGCGAACTCAAGGTTTTGAGTCGTATTTGCCTGCAAAATCTGAAGCATGACTGATTAACTTAACTCGGCTACCAATTCCGAGGATGAGACTATTTTTAATAGTGG
>CBDVDR010000049.1:0-1857 GCA_965372795.1 uncultured bacterium | reverse complement strand
TTATGCCCCGTTTAGATTGCATTCATATCTTCTTGAATAACATTAAAATCTCTGAAACGATTTAAAGTAAAAGCTAATTCAAGCCCCCTAAACCAGGCAAAATGACCAGAAATTTTATCATTTAGAATATCAAGTCCATTTTCTTCAATATCTTTTATTACGCGATTAACAACTTCCCGCAATGTAGATTTATTATCCATGTATTTTTTAGAATATTCGAGTGCATATCCTAAGGCTTTTGTTTGTGACAGTTCCATTAGCTGTTCTAAATCTGAAAGATCAATAATGTGTTTTCCAAAATTCAATCGATGGACTTCTTTAGCGTAGATGCTAAATTTCCCATGCTCATTCAGGGGGACAATGCTTTCAGGTACCGGAATTCGTTTACGAATATGAAAAGGATATGCTTCATCTTCAACTTTGCGTTTTGCAGGAAACATATTTGAAATTTTATGAGCCTTTAAAGTCACATCGCATGGTACATAATTTATCATTTGTATAACCTGGTCAGAAACATCGAAATAATCACCCACGCCTCCCAATACCAAAACCGTAGAAATATTCTTGTCCAAATATAGTTGTTTTACCTTATCGATAAACGTCGTTATCGGTTCATCTTCTTTATTAACCAACTGTTGCATTTTGATATCACGGATCATGAAATTTGTTGCACTCGTATCTTCATCCATCAATAAAACCTCAGTTCCAACCTCAATTGCTTCCATGATATTTGCTGCCTGCGATGTACTTCCGCTGGCGTTTTCAGTGGAAAATGATGTGGTATCTTTTTGGAATGGAAGGTTTCTAATAAAAGGAGATATATCGGTTTTTACAACGTATCTACCGCTGTATGCTCTTATTTTTACCGTTTGTGCAATCGATATACATTGTTCCCTGCCATCGTCCGGAATGTGATTGTAGATGCCTACTTCCAAAGCATTCAATAATGTCGATTTTCCATGATAGCCGCCGCCAACAATCAATGTGACACCTTTAGGAATTCCCATCCCTTTAATCCACCCGGCATGGGGAAGATTTATTTCTTCCATCAAGCTATCAGGCGCAGTAAAAGGAATCGCTGATGCACCGGACATGGGTTTATCGCTTGTACCGCTTTCACGGGGCAGTATGGAGTTATTGGCAATGAAAGCGATTAGACCGAGGGAATCAAGTTTATTGCGAAGATATTCAGCATCTTCTGCGACCTCAATGTGTCTGCTTAGTGAATTGAGATCAATATTCCTCTTTAATAAAGATGAATTCACAATTTCCGGAAGTTCACTGAAAAGCATTTGCTCTGCTATTTTTGACTCAATCATTCTTCCACTAGCAGGAAGCCCTAAAAAGCAGCGCACTTCGATTATCTGATCGGTAATGACAACGCTGTTTCGTTCTAAAATCGATTGACCCGGCTGATTAATTGTAATAATGCCACTGAAGCCAGTGCCGCGTGGGCCTTTCGAGATGCTTTGACTGACTTCAAAAAAGTGCCTAGCCAGGAAGTCAGCAAATGCGATCTTTTTAATTTTTATATCAATTTTCAGATTAATAATACGTGGATCATCACGCTGCACTTGAATACGGTATATGCCAGTATGCGGGGGAGCGTAGGGATCTTTTGGAATTCGCTCAATAATGAGCTTAAACAGGCTGAAATCATAATTACCTAAAAGTGACTGATAGGCAGCATAGTCCTGACCAGTAATAGAGGCCAGTTTTTGTTTGAGAATATTTGCATGTAACATGTTAATACTCTAGTGCAATGAATGACAATATTTTTAAAAGCAAATGAAAGATAGTAAGAAATAAAAACGATAAAAAGAATAATATGTTAAAGTTTGTTCAACAAAAATTTGA
>CBDVDR010000048.1:0-1881 GCA_965372795.1 uncultured bacterium | reverse complement strand
TCATTTGAAGATATTTGCACTGAGAAACATTATGCTTACCTTGATACTGCAATTGCAAATGCTATTTGGGATGAGTGGGGTCTGGATGCGGTTTTTCAGAATGATGGCAAAAGACTCGTTAGTATTGCCACAGTTGCTCGAATTCTTACTATAAACCGATGTATCGACCCTGCCGCTAAATCAAAAACCCCCGAGTGGTTTCGAGAGACTGCTTTACCTTGGATGCTTGACATTAATCCCAGTGAAATAAATCCATCTCGTATTTTTCGTGAATTAGCGGTTATTGAAAGTCATAAAGATTCAATCTGCGAATTTTTATTTAAACAACTCAGCCGATCTGATTCAACGGCTATGAAGTCGCTTTTCTATGACCTCTCCAGCTCTAGTTTCGAAGGGACAAAGTGTAAATTGATGAAATGGGGACATTGCAAAGGCGGCTATGAGAACCACGTTGTCCTAGCATTGATCGTTAACAAAAACGGGTTTCCCTTTTATTGGGAGGTCCTCCCAGGCTGCACTGCTGATTCTACAACAATTAATTGGCTGCTTGAGAGTCTGAAAAATAGATTTAATCTTAACGATTTTAAAGAGATAACCTTTGTATTTGACCGCGGAATGGTTTCTGATGATAATCTTACTCTTTTAGAAAAAGACGGAATCAAATACATTTCAGCAATGGATAAAAATCAGTTAGAAAATATTACTGAAATAGATTTTAATACATTTCCTGATTTAAATCCTGAAGACATTGATACACAAGTTGATAAATTACCGGAGTTTGAGAAAATTAACGAAAATACATATTGCCGTGAGATAAAAGTAGATGGAAAACGCCGATATATCCTTTGCTTCAATCCTCAACTATTCAAAGATCAACGTAAAGCAAGAGAACGAGCTATCGTGAATTTTCGAACATTTGTAAACAACTTAAACTTGGAATTACTTGGGGCAAAAAAATCACGCCAGAGAAAAACCACCTATGCCAAATTTAAGAAAAGACTTGAAAAGGTCAAATTAAGTGGTTTTGTTGACGTAACTTTAAGCATAAAACATGCGTATCCCAAAGAAAATGACTCCAAACATAAAATACGAACCTATCAAGGAACGGTCGTTGTAGACGATAATAAGATGTGTTTAGCTGGAAAACGAGATGGATTCTGGCTATTAGTTACTAACCATTCGGAAAAAGAAGATCAAGAATTCAAACTCAAAATAGAAGAAGCAATCACACCTTATAGGGAAAAAGAAATCATTGAGGAAGCTTTTAAGGACATCAAATCATTTGTAATGATTGAACCAATGTTTGTGTGGACGGAATATCACGTTAAGGCTCATTATACTATTTGTGTTCTGGCATATTTAATTGATAGAACTCTTACAATGCGTCTTCATGAGAATAAAGGCGATAAATCTAAAGAGATAATTACCCATCAAAAACTTTTCAAAGAGGCATCTAAATGTTTGCTGGATTATATAGAAGTAAAAAATATTCAGCAAAAGAAATTTAGCCTGACTAAGTCAACTTCAAAACAGAACGAGCTCCTACAGCGGGTTGGTTTACCGAATTTAATAAATCGTAAGATAGTAGAGAAAGCAAACAATAATTTGATTTAC
The DNA here is from genome assembly GCA_965372795.1 of uncultured bacterium. Lineage (GTDB taxonomy): Bacteria > Zixibacteria > MSB-5A5 > GN15 > FEB-12 > QNAD01. The sequence continues at coordinate 267 of CBDVDR010000048.1, read as the reverse complement.
GCCGAATAATCTGCTTTGTTTATTTACTATTACTTGATATTTCAAGCGCTTACACTTTCAAAGTGGCAAACATGGGATTAATAGAGGGGGGCGGGAAGTTTTTCGGATGAAGCGCTGCATGAATCATCAATTTATTCCGCTTGGACCAAGGCCCTGGGTGGAAAACTCTTAGACCCCTCGATTAATTATGTGAGACCACAAGGGTGTCTTTCAATAATTTTGCGGATGAATGCGCATGCCCATAGACCATGTCTAAAAATTCAGTAC
>CBDVDR010000047.1:0-1884 GCA_965372795.1 uncultured bacterium | reverse complement strand
ACCTTCGAAAAAAGGAGCTTCTCCACCGTAAGAATGCATATAAGTCATATCACGAGGGTTGGTTATGCCTGCCAATTTCCCAGTATCTTTGTTAAATATTGGCTGATTCGCTTCTGGAATGTGAAAAACTCCTTTTGGTTTATATCTTCCATTAACAACGTCTACAAATCCTTTTTCATTTTCTGTTTTTGGCATTTTTTAGTCCTCCTTTAGTAAGTTCTTTGGATCCATTAATATTGCGGCTGTGACATGCGAACCGACTCCTGCGTGACTTATTGCGAGACCTCGTTTAGCACCCTTTACTTGCAAACTAGTCCAATCATCGGGTTTTTTACGACCAAATGCGTCCCATTTCTCTTGAGGTTCGTGTATTTCATCCCAGCGATTCCATATATGGTAACCAATTTCTGCAATTTGCATTAATCCTGTAGCTCCTACAGCGTGCATACATCCTATTAATCCTCCACTTAAATTACTAGGCAATTTGCCTGGCTTTTTGGTCTTCGGATTGGTAAGATAAGCATCTCCCGATTCAATATAATCTCTACCCTTACCATATGGACGTAATCCCACATCTTCGTAAGATTGAATATCGCTAATAGTAAACGCATCGTGAAGTTCAATTACATCAAGATCCTCAATTGGGTCTTTAACACCCGCCATTCCATAAGCGTAATATGCTGCCATTCTAGCTGCTAAAAATCCTGTGAACCCTGGATACCTATCTGATCCCGGGAATCTCTTTGCTAAATCTTTGTATGTATCAGGTGTTTCGTTTGGTAATAGCGGAATTGTCATTTTTCTTCGGTCAGCAACTCTCAAGGTATGACTTCCTGCTGCGATATAAATTCTGAGGGGGTTATCCGTGATTTCATAAGCTGTTTTTTCATCGCAAACAATACCACAAGCAGAGCCTACGCTCATCAAACAGCAATCTAATGCCCTAAGTGGATATGCAACAATGGGTGAATTTTTTACATCTTCAATAGTTATTTTCATTGGTGCTTGAGCATGAGGGTTCATACGCGCATATCCTCGATTTTTAACAGCAATTTCAGCCATCGTATCGCGAAATGAATCCTCTTCTTTTCCAAAGATTTTCCAATACCTTTGAGCCATGACTGCGTAATAACCCGTGTAAATGTGTCCTAGTGGAGTTTCCCAATCTTTATCTGCAGCAGCAGAAATTAGATGGTTTCCTTCATCTGTGGGCACCTCATCCATTCTCTCCCAGCCTAATGCTAGAGTACAATCACTATATCCTGACGCAACTGCTTTTACGGCTTCCCACATCGTGGATCCTCCAGTAGCCCCTCCTGTTTTTACTCCAATGTTTCCAAGGGGGTCTAATCCGAGTCTATCGTGGATCACTGATTCTCCTAAGAGCTGGTCGCCAAAATGATCAGCAAAATGACCGTAATAGCATGTATGAATGTATTGTTTTAATTCAGAGGGGGTCATATTGACAAAGTCAGCAGCAGCCGTAAACGCTTGAATGCAAAGCTCTTCAGTTCGAGTTTCTGGGAACGCTCGGTCAAATTTAGACATCCCTACTGTAGCCAAATATACCGGTCTCATTAATTTGGGAATTTTTAGTTGTTTATCGCTAAATTTTATCATTATTTAATCACTCCTGTGTTCAATTTCTTGGTTTATTTTATGATTTTAAACATCTAATAGATATGATATGTTAATCTCACTTTGATTAAAAGATTTCTAATTATTTTTGCATTAAAATAATGGGAAAAGATTCCTATTTGGAGTGTTGAAGATAATTTTAATATTTTAAGGAAATAGTATGATAAATATGGATACAAGAATTAGAGAGTTCGAAAAAATCAAAATTCAAAAATATGTTCCAGAATTGGATTTACTAAACAATCC
>CBDVDR010000046.1:0-1909 GCA_965372795.1 uncultured bacterium | reverse complement strand
AATCAATAAGTCATGCCCCGCATCTCTCAAGGACATTACTAACCCGAAATCACAAAACTCATCTGCTAAAATTTCATTTAGGTCCTTTTCAGCAAAAGCAATCTGCTCATCATTCATTATTTGACCCACGTTTTTTCCTTGACAGTGTAAAAATATTGCTTGCAATTTGATGAAAAAGGCATTACTATGAAATAAACTGAAAAGGAGATGCGTTATGCCTTCAATACAGGTCAGAGATTTGCCTGAACAAATCTATCGCAAACTTCAAATCAATGCTAAAAAAGATCACCGAAGCCTTTCACAACAGGCTATTGTTACCCTAAAAAAGGGACTTGGAATCGATTCAAACTCTAAAGAGCGTCGTCGAGAACTTGTTGGCCATATTTTATCACAGAGGATTGCTTTTGATATTGCTCATCTTGAAGATCCGGCAAATATTATCCGTGAAGATAGGGAAAGATAATGATTATCGTACTCGATACAAGCGCAGCAATAGAAATTGTTATCCAGCGAGAGCATTCGGCCGATTTAGGTCGTAATATCGCCAAAGCAGATTGTGTTATTACACCAACTCTGTTTATTCCAGAAATTACAAATGTATTTTGGAAGTATTATTTATTCAAAGAAATGCCTTTGGAGATATGCGAACAAGCTATTGAAAGTGCAATGGCGCTTCCTGACGAATTTATTAGTGAAAAAGAGCTTTATAAAGAAGCATTTGCATTAGGATGTCTCACTCAAAAACCGATCTATGACATGTATTTTCTGGTGCTGGCACGCCGTAACAATGGCTATCTGATGACCATGGATATTTCCTTAAAAGAAATAGCTATAAAGAACTCAATCCGTTTGATATGATGCTCTGTTTTCACTATGGCTATTTAAGACTTTTGAAAATTTTCTACGAATTGTTCACTATTAATGAACTGCACATCTGATTCCTTCGTCAAGCCCAGGATAAACTAACGTTTATCCAACACTCCTCCACTGAAGCAAGACCGCCAATCACCCCTTATTCAGATTGCAGAGGTTAGTTCCGCCAAAAATACAGCAGACATGAGCCGCCCAAATTAGTGTAGTATGTAAAAGTTGTAATAATAATTATGGTATTTATTTCACATTATTTTGTAACATTCTTCTACCAATTGATCTATCTATTTGATATATATAGAAGATACTATTCTGTCCGATTTTTGCATGATTTTTGCATATATATTGAATGTGACTCTAATCACTGCAAAGGAGGCATACCAATGGCATTAAATTTCCAAATATTTCGTCATCGAACAAGAGATAGCCTCCATCTTAAATTGGATGGGGACTTTGATGGAAATTCTGCACACGAATTGATCAACACTCTAATAGAGCATGGTGCTGAATTTTATGAAATCTTTATTGACACCAATAACCTTAAGACCATCTATCCTTTTGGTATAGATGTGTTTCAGAAGAATCTTGGTAAATTCAATAACAAATTCAGTAACCTTATCTTTATTGGGGAGAACAAATACAGTATTGCATAAGATTTCGAAGGTTCGCTCGGAGTTCGACGACCTTGTTTGACAATTTTCATATCTTTCTATATACTTATAAAAATAAGTTGAAGAATAAGGATAAAGTCTATTATGAGCCCATTGTTATATAAAGACATCGAGCTACTTGCCGAAATTACCGAAATTAAGAGAATCTATTCGGTAATTGAGAACTCATTATTGAATTACAATCCCGCATGCTTGGTCGTTACTAGTGGGTTTCCGGGCGAAGGAAAAACCACTATGGTTGCGCTACTTTCCTCAATCGCCGCTCGCCAGAGCGACAAACGTGTGTTGGCACTTGATCTTCACTGGTATAATCCAGACTTGCACAGTTGGTTCGGGTTAGAGCCAGCATTCGACATGGACGACCTAAG
>CBDVDR010000045.1:0-2095 GCA_965372795.1 uncultured bacterium | reverse complement strand
TTCTTCAGAAATTCCCAGTAATTTGAACATCAATCAAATTATTACAACTATCCTGGAATTTTAGATTATTTTAGCAAAACCCCCGTCTTGAAAACACTGCTGGTTGACACCACAACCGCCGTTGAGTATACGTATCTTTCACGTCACTCTTTTGATATACATGGGAAGCGGGAACCGGAAGACACCATATGTTGCGAATAATTTCGTTACCATACACAATCTGGGTTTTTTGGCTTCTCCGCCCCAAGAAAGCAACTTCTTATCATTATTTCATTTAATTTAATTCCGATGATTGTGTGTGTGGGTGGGTTATGTCCAACTATTATTATTTGTTTTTAGAAATGGATTAACGCAGATTAACACTGGTTTATTAAATTAAATATGTCACGCAAGGGCGCGGTGGCTGTTTAGAAAGGCTGGGAGTTTAAAGATGCACTCAACAATTAAATATTTCATTGTATTAATTACGGTTTCAATATTTTGTTTTACTGGATGTCAGACCTCAGTTTGGGCCAAGACCAAAAAAGACTCCAAACTGTTAAGAGTGGAAGGTAAAGGGTGTTTTGTCTATGGTGACAATGACACGCCTGCCTCGGCAAAAGAAAAAGCTCTTATACTTGCAAAGCGGAATGCAATTGAGAGCCACAAAACATTTATCAGCTCATCAAGTAAGATCGACAGTTTCGAGTTGAAAGAGGACCTCGTTAATACCTTGGCGGCCGGCTACTTATACAAAATCAAGACCCTTGATATTTCGGAGACGGGCCGGAAAATTTGTGTACAAGTTGAAGCATATATAAATTCCGATGAGATTGACGATTTATTGGCTAAAGACGGAAAACTGTCAGCCGAATCAAAAGACTTTAAACTTTACGGAGAATGGGAAGTTTTTAAAGAAAAGCCTTCAATAAGCTCTTTTACAATGGGAAAAAATCATTCAGTAAAATGGAAATATTCCGTACCAAAAATATTGGATGATACTTACGCAGGCTTAGGTTTGCATATCAATCCGATCTCTATGGATGGGAGAAAAGTGCTGATAAGCCTTGAGTCAAAAAATGGATTCCCCATTCACATAAGATTTTACTCTTTTACACCGGGGTACAGCAAAGAAGACGATGATGATACTTTCGTTCCTGTGGAAGCGTCAATACGGCTAGTTTTAGGATTTCAGGAAATACTGATTGAACCCTCAATTCTACAGATCCCCCAATGGTGGCTCGATGAACAGGGCAATCCTGAAGTTGAGTTTTTTCCTAAGAACGTCCGAATAATTGAATTTGAGGCACAGGTGGATGAAGATATAGGGCCGGTTTCTGATACTATTAAAATAGAATCCGTCTTGCTCAAATAAGTCCGTTGGCTGAGTGAGCTATAGTATCTAATTGAATCCTTCCATATGAAATTCATATACGAAAAAAGCGAAAGAGGCTGTTATCGTGTTAACAGGGGTTAGAAAAAGACACAAAATCACCGGTCAGGAATTTATATTCATCCCCTATCGACTCGCCGACAGACTGAAAAGCTACATCTGGGAAAAAGACATTCAGCCACATGAACGTATTTTCCCGATTTGTTATGAAGCTGCAAGGGAAATGGTGGCCAAAGCAGGTAGTGTGATGGGCATCCATCTCAGGCCCCATGATCTTAGGCGCCATGCAGCTATCGATGCATCTCGCTTCGGTGGGCCATAGAGATCGTTTCGAAGGTCATATTACGGCATTCAAACCTTTCGACCACAGAAAGATATTTGAGTAAAATCATTGATGTAGAGGCCATGAATGGATTGATGCATTATGCCTAAAAAAATAGTCCGGGTGAAACAGTCGGCGTTTTCACCCTGATGACTTCTGAGATAGCCAGCCAAATGGTGAAAATATCATCCATTTCAAAAACCTGCGATTCGGCTGACGTCTTTAGTTGGGCATAATTCCATCTCACCTTAATAATCGAATTATAGCAACCTTGTGATATCATCGATACAGGGGCTTGATTTAGATTTGAGATATCATGGAAACCACACGGATTTGACCTGTTCCAATAGTTTGAGTATCTCCAAATGAAAGTTTTTTAAAGCCCAAAAATTGTTGTGATA
>CBDVDR010000044.1:0-2164 GCA_965372795.1 uncultured bacterium | reverse complement strand
ACATTTACACCGGTAGTTCAATGACGAATTTAGCTCCCCGGGGTTTGTTATCCTGCACGCGTATCATACCATTATGGTCGGCAATAATTGTATTTACAATAGTAAGCCCTAAACCCATGCCGGCTTTTTTTGTTGAAAAATTAGGCTCAAAAAGCTTTGTTTTATCTTCATCAGAAATGCCTGCACCATCGTCAGCAAATTCAATTCGGACCATTTTTAAAATAGGATCATAAGTTAAAGTCATGGAGATGATTCCCTTTTCTTTTATTGCTGCGAGAGCGTTGTCGACAAGATTGATCATGGCTTGCTTTATCTGCTGGCTATCAAGGTTTAGAATCGGAATATTGTCGGTACTGGTTATTACAAAATCGATATTTGGATGTCCTTCTTTGTAAAGGGCTATTGTTTCTTCTAATATGGGTAGTAATTCGCAAGGCTTTGGATTTGCTGTAGGAAACCTGGCAAAGGATGAAAACTCATTTACAAGATTTCGAATCAGACCGGCATAGTTAATTATTGTTCGCGTACACTCTTTAAAAACCGGTTCATTAATCTGGTCAGAATATTTTCGCTCAAGGCGCTGGGCTGAAAGTGTTATTGGGGTTAAAGGATTTTTTACTTCATGGGCAATTCTGCGGGCAACTTCACGCCATGCCGCCATACGTTGGGCCTTTTCAAGTTCTGTCAGATCATCAAATACCATTACAATCCCAATATATTTCCTTGTATCATCTTTAAGTGCATTCACATAAATCAAAAAGTTTCTTGGTCTTCCTTCTATAGTTAACTTTAACGGCAATTCCACAGAATCGTCATGGGAGTTGGTGAGATTTTCCATTATTTCATTGGCAAGATTCATATCTTGTTCTTTGAGCAGATTTTTGTAACTTTTATTCAGGATCTCTTCCGATCTAAGATTTAACATTTTTTCAGCCGACTTATTAATTGTAGTGATTAATCCCTTGGCATCAAGTGTTATCACACCGGTAGAGACATTCTTCAGGACGATTTCCATGTACTGTCTCTTTTCTTCAATTTCAATGTTTCGCTCTCGAAGCATGCGAGCAGAAAGCTGAAGTTGTTCTCTAAATATCCTCAAGTCTTTTGTCATTTTGTTAAATGAAACTACAAGGCTTCCTATTTCATCATCTGCCACAAGACCGATACTGAAGTTCAAGTCTCCATCGGCAACTCTTCTGGTCCCTTCAGCAAGCTCCATAATAGGTATACTTATAGATCTTGCCATGTAAAAACCGAACCATATAGCACAAAATACAACAAGTAGCGCCACTATTGATAACGTTATATAATATGTGATCTGGATTGGCTTTTTGAGTAATTTAATTTGCTGATATTCTTCAAAACCTCTTGAAATGGACTTCATATTTTCAGAAAGATCCGGAGGAATAAGGACAGATAATGCTACAAAGGCCTTAGCATTTTTTCGTTCAACTTCAAATGGAATCGTTCCGATGGTTCGAACAAGTTCTCCCGATGAAATATTTTCGGAAATTGTTATGACGCCTTTTGGTTTCATATCTTTTTGCAGATCATTGGCTGAAACAACTCCAAAAGGCTTGTTTTCCAGTTCCGGGGCAAGGGCAAATGAGAGGCGTTCAGTATTTAATGCATAAACTTCAACACCATGAAGATTAAAGGCTCGTTGGACAATCTGAATGTAGCGGGAAAGTTCTTTTTTATTTTGGAGGTCCAGCAGCTTCTTTGCTTTAATCTGGTATGAGATTCTTGATAAATAAAACCGATTGTTATCTTCAATATAACTATACAATCGCCTTCCAACACCTAATGAATTTTCAAGAGCCTGTTCTACAGGAACGTTAAACCAGAACTCGATGCTGTTTGTAATAAAACTGATGGAAAAGTAAAAAAGCACGATTGTCGGCAAAAGTGAAAGCGCTATAAAGGCAACAATAAGTCGTGTTCGAAGCTTTGCACCCATTACTTTGCGTTTTCTATCGTAAAGAAGCTTTACCAGATTTCTAAGGACAAGATAAATCAATAATATAAGTAACAACAAATTGATGTTGATCAAAATGAACATCAAAATTGTGTTGGAAATAGGAAAGTCAGTTCCGAAATGTAATATCCGGGTTTCAGCAAACGTCAGAAGACCAACGACAGCGATTATAACAACTATAATAAT
>CBDVDR010000043.1:0-2673 GCA_965372795.1 uncultured bacterium | reverse complement strand
GTGCTATTGGGATTTCGTGCTCATTGTATCCAAAGACCACGAACTGCCAAGTCAACAAAGGATATCTTGACTCGTACTGCTTCTTGAATAGGTTAATCTTTTTTATATTTTCAAGTACTACGTCATAGTTGCCCCCGATTCGATAGCGTTTGTAAGTTTCATTGTTTACACCATCTAATGAGCAAGTCATACTCTGAAACTTGTATTTAACTAATCCCTCAAGTACGGCACTCTCGACGTTGTTAAGATTCACTCCATTATTAGCAGTCAAGACAACTTTACGCTCATAAGCATGCTTAACAATTCCCAAAAGATCAGGGTTTAAAAATATCTCCCCGAAATTTGAAAGTTCGATTTCTGCAATCCAAGGATTCTCATAAAGAAGTTTTTGAAAGTTGCTCAACTGGAGAAAACCTTTTCCCACGATTGGCAATATCTCTTTATTAGTGTTTGGACAAGTAGGACACTTCAGTTGGCATACCGACGATGCTTCGAGCCGGATTTTTTTGGGTCTTTTTATCTTTGACATAAGATGCACTTCCATAAAATTGGCAGATTTCATTCCCCAAATCAGGAACAATAATTGTCAAATGACGTCTACTAATAAAGATAGTATCCAGAGTTGAGTGTAGCGATATTTTGCATACAATAATATCGAAGTAAAGTAATATTTAGCCAACCCAGAAAATATCTATGTGTAGTTTTCAGAGAACCTGCTCTTTAAAATGAGAACTAAGTTTTAGCAGACCATCTTATATGAGATCATGTCCACATGCTGTTTCCCAAGCCGACAAAATGTGCAATCTCACAGGTTGTTGGCTATATATAAGGCAAAAGTGCAATTCATATAGCCAGAATCGTATGTTGGTCTTAGGCAAAATTTTGCTTGTCAATATTATATACCAAAGACTATAATGTGTCCACTACAGGTCGAGATGAAGATACTATCCATAACTATATTAAAAAGCAGAAAGAATCTGATAAATAAATTGTCAAAATGAATCTGCATTAATACCATCCACCTTTATATGGTTCATGGTTTCATAACCGCTTTGAGCAATTCAAAGAACAAGACTTCGGTTTTGCCGGTGGTCGCTGGCTATAGAAAATGGCATGATCAGGTCATTTGTCTTAATCAGCCGGGTATGAATCAAAAGATGTTTTTTAACAAAATCAATTATACTAAAAGGAAATAGAAGTAAGTCGAATTTATTAAAAATCAACACGATATTAGCATGTCTGATTATTATTATTCAAAGAATTTGAAACGCTACTTTACCAAACGACTCGATTTTTTAATTTATGCTCATGACGGTAGGGGGCTCGGGCACGCCAGCAGGAGCATCGCAATTTGTATGGCGCTAAGGCGACTTTTTCCGGAGAGAAGAGTGCTTTTTATTTCAGGAAATAAAAACACCCATTCACTCATCGGGCCTTCACCTCTGGACTGGATCAAATTACCATCTTACGAAACAACTGTTAAAAACGGTGTTTCAAAGGGAAAAGATGGTGACTCCAATTTTTATAAATCGGTTTTGGGGAATTTGAGATCGGAATTGGTCGCCTCAATCGTAAGTATTTTCAAACCTCGATGCGTTCTGGTTGACCATGCGCCTGCTGGGAAAAAAGAGGAACTCGTTTCTGCAATGGAACTGAGCCGTTCAAAAGATACGTTATGGGTCCTGGGATTACGGGGAATTCCTGGAGATGTTCCGGACCTTTGGTCTGATAAAGCAGCTAAAATTTTCAACAAATACTATCACGCGGTCTTATGGTACGGTGACAAAAGGATTTTAGGCGATAATATTATAGCTGCAATATTAAACAGTTACCAGACCGAGCCAATAGAAACGGGCTATGTATCCAGAATGTCCGAATTTCGGTATTCTTCTAATGTCTTATTAAAAACCATTGCAGGGACAATTTCGATTCCGTGGATGACGGAGGGCTCTTGGTTTTTTATGGAAAAACTTGCATCTGCTCTGAAATCTATAGGACCTTCATACGGCAAATGGTGCGTGTTTGTTCCCCGGAATGAAATACAAAATGTAAAAAGAATTTTTCAGGAATTGAAATTCTGCTTAATTGAGGAGGTCAGTGATAAATATATGATCTCCCTATTAAGCTCAAAAGTTTCTGTTGTTTATGCCGGATACAACAGTTTAATGGATATCATAGCGGCAAAGGTGCCTTCTGTTGTGATTATTAGGGGTATGGCAGACGGTGAGCAGGAGGCCCACCTTGACACTTTGACATCTATATTGAAGGATCGATTATCTGTATTACCGGAAAATGCTATTAGCGAGCATGAACTAATAAAATCCCTCGAAAAGTTGATAACACTAGACGATCCGCCTGAAACAAGCGTCAATATAAATGGAGCAGAATTTACTGCAAAATATCTGGAAGGGTTGTTGTCTAAGTTTTTTTAGAACGTATATACAATTTTGCTTATTTTCTAAAGCGTACTTAAATCGTTGCGAAGGATTTTAACCAGATCTTTCAAATTTACCAGATAAAAATGATTGGGCTGCGCTAACTCATTCAACAGAAGACCAAGAAAATCGAAGGATGAATCGTTCATACGCTTGTGATGGATCATAATACCGCAGAAACCTCCAGAGAGAGCCTCTTTCAGTTCCATAAAAAGATTATCCCATCCACGAACAGGAT
>CBDVDR010000042.1:0-2786 GCA_965372795.1 uncultured bacterium | reverse complement strand
TTAACTATTTAGTAGCTTTAGTATAAACCTTTATTTATTGTTCAGCTTCTGGGTTATCTCTTCTGAAATTAGAGATAGTATTGTGATCGGGCTTCAAATTATTGAGTAGCCACACCTGTTTGCCGAAGCACTCCGGTGCGCAGGCACATTACTTCAATATTGCGCTTACTCTCTTTTTCCAGATCACGTGAAGAGCGAACCTTATTCAGGTAGCCATAAATATATAGCTTAAGCAGGTCGGCCGGGTGATAGGCTGGCCTGCCATTTTCGCCAAAGTCTACCTTAAAGCCGTATTCGCCCAATTTAAGACTATCAACAAATAAATCGATTAATCGGACTTCATTTTCGGGGTCGATAGCATCATCAAGGGAAACTGGGAAAAGGTAGGTCTGGGTTCTGTTTTGTCCTTGAATGTACTTCATGCCAGAAGTTACAATTCATTAGTCTTGTAGGCTAATTGTAACCATGGATGTTGTTAACAATATGAAGGGGTTTTTAGACAGTCTGACGGTTCGTGAATATACGAAGTTAACCCGGCCCCTAATTGGTTAAAGGGTTAATTTGCCGAAGGCCAAGGCGAAGCCGCCGCGTATATTCGCTGTTAGGCGCTGTGTCATTTCCATCAATGGAATATAACAACCTCCGCCAAATTGCATCACGGAATTATGTTCCTCAGAAGACACCTGGAATCAACCGATAACGCACACGACGCACATAATCCCGATACCCTGGCAATTCTTCTTGTAAAGTTTTATCTTCCAGCGCGGTCCTTATCACGGCAATGATCAGCGCTACTATCACTGGAATGATTGTCCAAACAGAGCCTAAAGCCAGCACAATGCCCGGTAGTGCTAGAATATTTCCAGCATAACCAGGATGTCTTACAATCCGATATGGACCGCTGTCACATACCATATGCCCTCGGTCCGTCTGAATACGCACCACGCTTGAGAAGAAGCGGTTCTCTGCCAAAGCCCATCCAGCGAAGGTGTATCCAAGCACAATCAAGATGAAGCCCAAGATGTTGAGCCATGTCGGGAATACAAGTGACCACCCAAAGTGGTGATCTAGTCCCGCCGCAATAAATAATGGGAAAGTCATACTCACTGCCATTAATGGAGAAAGCACTTTATCCCACGATTTCACATCCTGAGCTTTTCCAAATTTACCTCGTTCTGCCAGCAATCCCGGATGCCTTTTTTCTGCCCACATACGTGGACCTATACCCGCTACAACTATCAGCGCTGAATAAAGCCAACCCTGCCACCAACCGAGATCCCATCCACTTATCAAGAGAACCAGTGGTATGAGGAGATGCGCTATTATTAATCCAACCCAATATTTGGGGCTTGCTGTTTTAAACGCATTTTGATCAACTGTCTTCGATACCATACCTATTCCTCCTTTTTAAACTGTATTTCTTCCTAAGAAATTTTGGAAATAACATTGCGCCTAACGTAATAGTATTTTATCCATCGTTTCTACAAAATACAAAGAGGAGGTGATATTTTCATTAATACACCTCGTAGAATAATTCTAATTAAATATGATGGATAAAATATAGTTATGTACATCTAATTATTATGTTGTTTTTTGTATTTTGACAGAGATTTTATAGACTTATTTAATAATACAATTAGTATTTCTTTTTCTGATTCTGTCATTTCCTCTGTTAATAATTCAGATATTCGTTTGTGTAGCTCAGCATGCAATGTAGCTGCTTTCTCGCCCTCCTTCGTTAAATGAACATGTGCAGTTCTTCTATCTTTATCAGAAGTGACTTTATAAATAAAATTGTGTTTTTCAAGTCTTTCTATCATAACAGATATGGATGCTTTTGCAATATCCATTTTTTTAGCTAGCTCAGTTAATGATGGATTTTGCATATTCTTAATCAATTCAATACAGAATAACTGCCTTGATGTCAGGTTATTTAGATTTGATTCTTGTTTCATTTCTTCTTCAAGTATTTCACTTGAATGTAAAATCGTATTTAATATTTGCTCTAAATTTTTCTGCATTTTTCTAAATTTACACTGCAAATATACAATTATAATTAGACCTATCTAACTATAATGGGATTTTTTTAAATCTTTCTACAATTTTCTGTATTGGCAGGGATTTTTCTTGCATGACCGCTAACACCGGTAAATATGCCGGTACGGTCTTTATGTTTTGATATAGCTGTGTTGCCTATACTCCTCAAATTTAGCTAGAATTAAGATTGTTTAAATAGGATTGTTGGTTCTATTGTGCTACAAGGGAGTGGTATGTACTGGTTTTGATAGATGGGTTGAGATGGAATGAGCTAGTATGGATTGTTATCTAGAGGATTTCACTATCTATTTATGATATTGCAAGACAAGGAAGAGGAGTCCCTGCTGTTCCTCTTATCATTATTGGAATAGAACCATGATAAGTGGCAATTTCCACCAACCTTTTCACCAAAACCTGGCACAATCCTGGCACCAAAGAAAAAACCACCTACAAAATAAATTGTAAGTGGTTAATTTTCGGTTCTGTCGCACCTGTTCAACCATTTACTAAAATATTCAAATAAATCCCATTCTATGCAGCCAAGGAATAAAACGATTTGAACATACTTCGCTCTTGAGTATTCAACTGATCCTTTTTGATCATATGAACTATCTCAATCCCTGTAATTGTTCTTCTTGCTGACTCAAAATCCTTAAATCCTAAGCCTTGTTGAATGCGCCATTTTATAAACCGATGGTCCTGTTCCACTATATTATTCAAGTATTTACATTGCCTGATTTCAATATTGG
>CBDVDR010000041.1:0-2983 GCA_965372795.1 uncultured bacterium | reverse complement strand
AGCGACAACTTCGATCATTGTAAATCCGGAGTCTCTAATCATGTCACGCTCTTGATAAGAGTAATTTCTCAATAAGTTATAGAGTATAAGATGATAAAGTCGACTCCAACAATTTATTGAGAAGTTGCAGATAAAATTATTTTGTAAAAAGTACAGTTAATGATTGGTTATTTGATGAAACTGTAACTTTTAAGATTATGTCATCGCCTGATGTATCCAAAATCTCATCATAACTTGCATCAAACTTTATATAATCTATATAATCCAGTGAATACGGACCATAATAAGGCGTATTAGAACTAACATTTCCATTTTCAATATATGTTTTTAACGTTGATATGTCATATTCTTTTTCATTTACATTTTCATACAATTCTTCGTAGTCAGCGGTCATTTCTTCAATGATCTGATTTATAGAATATGTATTCTGCAACAAGGTTATCGGTACAGAACTCCGTGTCAAGCTTGTGCTCAGAACCTGGACCAAAACCGTGCCAAGGATAGCCGCAACTACAATTGTAACGATAATTTCCAAAATTGTTAATCCACGATCATTTGTGATAGAATATAATTTTGTTATCATTCGATAAAGCCGGTGTTTGGTGTGATGTTGATAGATAACCCCCCTATTTGCCCTCCTGGATGATCTGTTTGGCCTGAATCATCATTATAGGGTTTTCCCCAGGAATCAAAGGAGACGATCCCTGATGCACTAATTCCTGAAGGCAGGTTTAATGTATCAGAGTCCTCACCTATCATAGTAACAGTATCACTTGTGTTGCCATTCTTAAAAAGTGAGTACGTACTCCCTGTAAATTCAATACCCCATATAACATCTGAACCCATGGCCCTTGCCTGGGCATAACGCAGGTGAGCCTTGATAACATCAGTTTGAGCAATCAGTTCTGTACCTGAGCTCATCAATCGGCTGATAACGATAACAGCGATTACAGTTGCGACAACCAAAACCATTATCAATTCAATGAAAGTGAAGCCTTTATGATTATTAATTCTCATATCGGTTATTTTAATAATGCTTTGTTATCGGTTAAGGGTTGTAACAAGTTATATATTATTATCATTAATAGCTATGCAGGTCAAAGAGAATTCTTTATAAAAGCAAACATCATCTCTTTTTTATCCATAATATGTATATTTACACTGATACAGGAAAAAATAGCCGCTCATTATGCTAACCGGGCGATGGCTGGCGGGTATTCGGATTTCGGATCTAATCGTCTTTGAAATTTTTTCTATTTGGCCAAATTAAAATCTACTTTGACGTTCCCTGGTATATACACATCTACACTTGACATATGCACTTAAAAATATTAATAATATTAATAGCATGGTCAACTTGTCGCCACCAGAGGCGGTTCAAATTCAACGAAAATGCTCACAGAGTGATCAAGAAAGAGAAAGCATACTGTTTATTAGATGTGAATATGCCTCTAGGCCGGCTGTAATCAGTGAGGGATTAAATTAAAAATCATGGCTGCAATATTGTTGGCAAATGCCCCTTATTCCTTGCATGAAAGGTATGGAGATCTGGCTTCAGTGGGTTCCACGCTTCCGCATCTGGGGCTTCTTATGTTAGGGTCGGTATTGCGTAAAGCCGGACACCGCGTACGAATAATTGATTCCACTGCACAAATTTTAGACAACAAAGAAACACTCGAAGAAATTAAAAAATTTCAACCTGATATAGTCGGTTTCACAGGGGTCACACCTTCAATTCTTAAGGCAGTTAAGATGGCCTCCATGGTAAAGGACCTCTATCCATCCATACCGATCCTAATCGGTGGGCCGCACTTTACGGCAATCCCCGAAAAAACGTTATTGGATTATCCTGTTTTTAACTATGGAGTTGTTGGAGAAGGTGAGATTACAATTGTTGAATTGATTAATGCCTTAGCCTCTAACAGAAAACCATCTAATGTTCCCGGCGTTGCATTTCGTGAAAATGGAAGGGTCCGCTTTAACCCTCCCCGCCCCCCGATCATGAATCTGGACTCCCTCCCGTTTCCTGCCTGGGAACTATTGGATGATTTTCCTTCAAAATATCATCCCGCTCTGTTTAAATACAAAAGACTTCCTTCGACACACATCATATCTTCAAGGGGTTGTCCGCATAAGTGTATTTTTTGTGACACTTCGGTGTTTAGTCGTCGGGTCAGATTTCACAGCCCGGAATATGTATTGGAAATGGTCGATTTTTTAGTAAAATATTACAAAATAAAGGAGGTCGTTTTTGAAGACGATCAATTTCTTGTAAAACAGGAACGGGTGGCTAAGATATGCGAGGGCTTTTTAAATTCCAAATTTGATATTGCTTGGAGTTGCAGCGGCAGGGTCGATTCCGTGAGCGATCTCGCCTTGCTTAAATTGATGAAGCGCTCGGGGTGCTGGCAAATCAATTATGGAATAGAATCAGCCAGCCAAAAAATCCTCGACTTTGCCAAGAAGGCTATAACAATTGAGCAGGTTGAGAAAGCGGTCAGCTTAACCCGAAAAGCCGGTATCTTGGCCAAGGGATATTTCATCTTTGGCCTGCCGTTTGAAACCGAAAAAACTATGAAAAACTCCATCCGCTTTGCGAAACAAATACCACTGGCCGATGTCAGCGTTTTTATGCTAACACCTTTTCCTGGCTCACGGATGTACGAAATTGCAGAGCAATACGGAACAATTGAAAATGACTTTGATAAAATGAATGTGCTAAATGTGGTTTTTGTTCCAAAGGGTTTATCTAAAGAAAAACTTTTGTACTTTCAGCGGCGTTTTATGAAAGAGTTCTATTTACGGCCCCGAATCCTTGGAAATTATATTAAAAGATTAGCATCTAATCCGCTAAATTTTATTAGGATGTTAAAGGCTTTTTATGGATTCTTGCAATCAATATTTGGAAAAAAAGCTGCGCTTTAAACACTGATGAACTCGTAAAAAGTCCGATTTAGACGGTTTCGTAAAAAGTTCAAATTCA
>CBDVDR010000040.1:0-3870 GCA_965372795.1 uncultured bacterium | reverse complement strand
TAAAACCGAGCGTCTTTAAGAAAAAAAGACATTTACGCGTAACTTGCCGGTTTGATGGCAAATTAAACATTGTTCCATCTGGATTTCTACCCGTACGCTTAAACGAAACTATTAGATTTATATTGCATAAATCTCTTAAATGATGATCGAGAGTACGCGGAGCAATCTCGATTTTATGTATTTTCTTTAACAAAAACAGGATTTTCTTGCGAGTGGGCCAACAATATGTCTTGCCGTTAACTGAAATTAAATGAATAAAAATACTTAGTATTGCAATTTTTGATTGGCCTATTCTCATAATAAGATCTCCTTTTGAAATGAGGGTTAAAAATAAGTTAAAAATTTACTTAATATTAAATTAACCATATTACAAATAGATTTTTTTTATCGGACTTATAGATAAAATCTATAGTAACGATTTAAGGGCATTGATTAAACAGATAAATGATCCTGTAAAACGATAGTAAAGTATTTGATATTATAGATGGTTTTTATAAATGTCTGGACACGCTGTTTGATGATTTAGTGCGAAGTATATTAGGTCTTCAGCGTGTCCTACCCTAACCGCTTTAATAATTAATTAGAGAAACGATTAATATTTGTTGCCATAAAGCGTCAACACGGTTGGGGGGGTTGATTTTTCGACATAAAAAAAGGCCGCCTGATTTTCAAGCGGCCTTACGAAGTACTACAATGTGGTTTAAATTAATCGGGATCATATTCAATGTGATAATGAGTTTTTTCCATAACAACATCAAAATCGGGTCCTAAATCCTCTTTGATTTTAGCAAATATCCGCAACCTACTGTCATTCGGCAATCTAACATCATAAGCCTGGTCATTATAATGCAAGGATCCCTCTCCGTGGTTTCCCTCATATGTGCTTGTGATGATAAAAAGCTCCCTGGCTTCGCTGAAAATAAAGGCAACTTTATATAACGACCTCCTGGTGTTCCTTTCGAGTCTTGAAATATCTACTCCGGCTTTTATTAACATTGATTTATTATCTCCATTGTTTTTTTATCTGATTCATATTGTCTTAAAACCTCTTTAGCGTTTAAAGCCTCTCTGCAAAATTGGGATTGTGTTGCGAACATAGACGCCAGATCGAACATGCTTTTGGCCAAAGCTATTTTGCATTGCTCTTGAAACATTACCCTCAAACTAAACCATCTTTGCTTTGTAAAATTATCAGCTCTTAATCCTTGTCTAATTGCGTCCTCTGTTGAGTAAAACAAAATTAACTACCTCCTTTTGATTGTTCGTCTAATTCCCCTTGGATTGTTTTTACAAGTTTTTCAGCTTCATTAATAATAATCTCGTAAATATTAGTAGTGTGCTTGTAAAGAACGATTAAATCCCGCAATTTATCAAGAGTCTTTAAAAGTCCGGACCGTCCCTTAAATGGATCTGAGTCCGCAACCGTTTCAATAATCTCACTTATACGAATTATAGCTTTTTTTCTCTCCATAAAAACATCACCTCCTTTAAGTGTTATCTCCGTTTATCATTGTATCAATCATAAAATACAAATCAGCCGACAAGTGACTAAAAATGCCAGGATGATCACAAAACATATCATCATGAAAATTAGTAATATGACCGGCATAAGCTCTATCTGAAACCAATTTCTCGCCACAAATAGGGCAAACATGCCAAACCTTCAATCTATCCATATTATAAACTCCTTTAATAGTTGATATTTTATTTAAAGCAAATAATATGCCAAAGCATAAAGCCAAAATCCGGATTTTCACGTATAATAAAAACAAAGACTTACGAGCTATTTCTGGCGGACCGCCGGGATCCAAAACCGGGGCAACTGACGATAAATGTCAATAAATTGACAGTTTTTAACATAAAGGGAGTAAAGAGGGATTTCCCTCTTTGTCAAATCAACTTCATCGCGTGGCCACTCGCTAAATATTCCCATGCAAAAGCGATAAAACCCTTTTAACCTTCTCGCCGTGCCCTTTAGTTTTAAGGAACCGTAACGGTTATGGTGATTTTAACCGTTTTAACTTTTCCAGGTGGTTTGCCGTCCGGGACCGTTCCCATAAAATAGGCAACTTCATCAGAGTTCCCGCTTTCGTAGCCTTCTGTATCATACGCCCTGACTACAAAATGATAATTCTTTGTATCGATTATATTGTTAATAGTGCAAGTCGTTTCGGTTCCTTCCCAGGCCGGTAAAGCATAATCATATCCTTGTCCTGCCTCTCGCACATAAGCGCGATAACCGGCAAGGTCCGGTTCAT
The DNA here is from genome assembly GCA_965372795.1 of uncultured bacterium. Classification (GTDB taxonomy): domain Bacteria; phylum Zixibacteria; class MSB-5A5; order GN15; family FEB-12; genus QNAD01. The sequence goes on along the minus strand of CBDVDR010000040.1, from coordinate 1,612 downwards.
TGTTGGGACTCCACTCGAGGGTGACTGTGCCCGCAGCGGCTAAACTGGCAAACAGTAAAGATAAAAACAAAACAAATACAAAGCGCATGGTGAAACCTCCTTTAATGAAAATTAATTATAACATTGACAAGATCCGAAATCAAGGCTAAAAGCCTTGAAAGGCTATTGACAATAATAAAGGTGGTGATTAAATGAGATGGGTAATGAAAGTAACACGTTCTATAAATCAATTTAGGATAACACTCCCAGGGACATTTTGCAAAATACATGATATAAAAGACAGCGATTATATGGTGATTGATGACAGGGAGCCGGATAACATAACAATAGGGAGACTTGAACATGGCGAAAAGAGCGCGGCAAAGGGTAAGCGACGTTGATATTAAGCTCATTGATGAGCCTAAAGAAATTGTGAGAATGGAAATAGAGCAAGATTATATTGAAGAGCTTGCTCAATCAATTTCAGAAATGGGATTGTTACAGCCCATATTATTAGCTTTTAATGGTGATAGATTTGAAATAGTGGCGGGTCATTGTCGATACCTGGCACACAAAAAAATAGGTTTGTCGAAAATCAAGGCCGTTGTTCGTGATATGACACAAACAGAAGTCGGCCTTGCTCGAGCGACTGAGAATATCGCAAGGCGTGACTTGACGCCGATTGAAGAGGCGGCCACTTATAAGAATTTAATAGACAAGTACGGTTTAACCATAGAGAAAGTATCTCAAAAAATGGGCAAGACGCCTGGGACAATAAGGCGTCGAATGGATTTAATGAGGATGCCGCCTATGTTACAAAAGGCGGTGCATTTAAAGCAAATATCAATGACCGTTGCGGAAGAGCTTTGGCCCATAAGTGACGAAGCTTCTTTGGATTATTACCTGATGTTTGCGATAGAGAACGGTTGCACAAGGGAAGTAGCCCGGCAATGGTGTAAAGATTGGAAAGATACAGTTAGAAGATCGGCAACCGCTGACGGACCGGGGGGGCATGTTCAGACCTCAATATTTGAGCCGCGTCCATCATACGTACCTTGTGATATTTGCGAAAATCCTGTGGAGCTTGGTAAAGATAAAATGTTTCGTTGCTGCCCTTCTTGTTCGGGCTTAATCCAAAAAAGTTTAAAGGGGGATGCATGAGTCCAGACTTATTAAAAATCGAAATTGAGAGAATCGTTAATCTGGTGGCTGGTTTCGGGTGGAAAAAAGTTGAAGAAAAGGTTTCTGAGGGTAAAGTCACAATTACCCTTGAAAAGATTGTGCCGGTTACAGAAGAGACTTGATAGTTTTTCAAAGAAGGGGTTTTGTCCTTGCGGTTGGGGAGTGGAGAGGGGCAAAGCCCCTTTTCCTTTCCTCCTGGGAGGATAAAAGGCGGGGAACGGGGGTCTGGGGCGCGATTAGCCCCAGATGTATAGAAAACTAAAAAGGTGGAGGGTTCCGGCGTAGCCTGGTGGGAAGGCTCCATATGATGATATGCTGCGGTTTTTTTGCAGCGCTTATATCATCGTATGGACCCGCCAGGCTGCACGACCTGTTAGCGCCTGTTTTATTATATGGTTTTTTATATAATATTACAGGGGCTTACCAGGACGGCGCCCGGACCCTCCACCTT
>CBDVDR010000039.1:0-4092 GCA_965372795.1 uncultured bacterium | reverse complement strand
GGTCAATAACAAGCTGTCAGAAATGAGTTTAATAAAATATAGTTAATTGGAGAGACGGATGTTTAAAGTAAAAAAAGAGAAATGCAATCAATGCCTATTCACAGAAAAAAGGGTAGTTAGTGCGGCGAGAATGAAATCAATACTTAGTGACTGCAAGGAGAAAGATTCTCATTTTATTTGCCATAAATCTAGCATTGAGGGCGGTAGCGATTGCTGCAAAGGCTTTTATGATACTCAAGATTCACAGATGATACGGATAGCCCAGAGGTTTAACGCGGTTGAATTTGTTAACTAAATGAAGAAAAAACGCCGAAAACCGAAACGCTGGCAGAAAATCGGAATTAACGCTATTCGAACTTTGATGTTTAGCGTGACTCTGATTGTTATTTGCTTTTGCGTTGGCTGTACGATTCACTGTATTTACACTTTTTAACAATTGGAGAGAATAAGATGCACACAAACGAAACACTTTCAAAACTTAGCGAGCACGAAATTAACAAGCTAGTCAACTTGATTCATGCGCCAAAAATGGTCCAAAGCATTGCTAGTTACACTCCCAAGTATTGCGACGACCCATCACTTATCATGCCTATAGCGTTTGAAAATAGAATAGGAATAGACGAAAGCGGCGAATATTGGCAGGCTGGAGGGTCTAACCAAGGCAAGCCAGGTCCGTTTGAGCGCTTTGATAGCATCAACAAAAACCCACTACGTGCAATCTGCGAAGTTTACATACTAATGAACCAGGATAAATAGCATGGAACTACCAGCAATAATTTTCAGCATTGGATTAGGATTTGCACTACTCGGAATAGCTATTGGTTATGGGCTATGCAAGCTATTGAACAAATGACTGAAACAACCAAAAAATGCAAATGCGGCAACTCTAACCTCGCTGAAATGGAAACTGAAAACCGGAAATGGTGCAATATTTGCGGAAAATACATTCCCTGGTTTCTTGATAGCGGACAGAAGCCGAGGAAATAATTTAATTAACAGAGAGAGAGATGATGACTGAAATAGAAAATCTAGAAGCTCGAATACATAACTTAGAAATCGCACTGATGGCACTAGCAAAGCCAACTCTAGAACTAATACCGGCGGCATGGGCCAATAATGTAAATGATGTTTTTATTGAGTTCGATGTAGCGTCCGCTGAATTTGGCGCTACGATGATTGACGAGCTAAAGAGAAAAATCTAGCGGTCAAATATTATGGTACCTTCACTGATGAGGGTACCACACTGTCAATCCCTCATTTTCACACCTGACAACTAATCTTACACACCCCGCCCTCTCAATCTGCGATAAATAACAATATACATCCATCATACAGTAACTATACATTGACTGTATGGGCTCATTACTCTATATTTCTATTACACAAACAAAAAGAGGAATGAAAATGTTTAAAACACTACCTAATATCCAGGTTACAAATTCACAGATGGAGTACCTTAAAGCGAGAAAAAAGCGCACTGGTAGCGCGTACGCTGTAATCGTTAGATTTCTAATTCAAGAAGCTATGGATGAATCAAACCTTGAATTAAAAGACCTATCTAAGGCCGTCGATAATGAAATGGTTTAAGCACGACACTGGCGCGAATATGGATGCCAAACTACAGGAGGTATTACTCGACTATGGTTTAGAGGGTTACGGCCTGTACTGGTATTGTCTCGAGTTAATTTCTGGAAAGATTGAAAAGGAGAATGTTCAATTTAAGTTAGAACATGACGCAAGAATCATTGCCAGGAATACCGGATCAACAGTTCAGAAGGTTCAAGATATTATGAATCGATTTGTGGAGCTCAGACTGTTTGAGCAAAGTGATGGCGATATAACGTGCTTTAAGCTTGCTAAACGTCTTGACCAATCAATGACATCTAATCCGGCAATGCGTCAAATAATCAACACTATCAAGCAGAGTCATGATTATTTAGATAAAAGTCATGATTCAGTCATGATGGAGTCAAGTAAACCCATGCAAGATAAGACTAGACTAGATAAGAATAGATTAGATAAGAAAAAGACTAAAACAATAGTTGCTCATGGATTAGATTTTACTTCACTAAAAATGACAGAAAAGGAAATACTTGAAATACCAGTAATCAGAAAGAAAAACAAAGGTAGTGCGATTACTCAGCGAATGATAAACGGATTAGCTAAAGAGTTTGATAAAGCGAGAGTTGATCACAATATGACAAATGACGACATTCTAACAGAGTGGGAAAGTAGGGGGTGGAAATCGTTTAAATCAGAGTGGGTTAAATCTTCTTTTTCTAATCAACAAAAAGAACCTGACTTTGACGACAATTCTACTCAGTGGGCAGAAGATGTAATTACCGGCAAAACTAACTTTTTATTTGGGGACGTAAATGAAAACAATAGATAATGTAATAGGCTCTAACGTACCAGCTACGCCGCAGGTTAAACGAATAGCTAGCGAGTCGAGTACTTTCATAGATAAAATATTTAAGTCGCTTAAAATGGCTAATCCGGCTTGGCGCAATGGCTTTAAATCTAATCAAGAGGTGTTAGATACCAAAGCATTTTGGTTACAAGTTTTGGTAACTGAGGGCGTGACTAAGGATGAAGATATAAATCGAGCGATATTGAAGTGTGTAAAAGACAAAAATCCTTTCTTCCCTTCGGTCGGTCAATTTATCGAGTGGGCAAAGAAGCCAGTTACCACAGCGGCCCACATGATTATTGAACAACGGAATATTGAGCGTAAAAGTACGCCAATGCCTGACGGAGTAAAAGAAGCCGCACTGAGTGATGTGCCAGACTCGCAGCAATTGAGAGAGCAGAAAGCGCAAATGATAATCGACCGTTTCGGAACTAGTCGAGATGAAGCGAATGAACTATTTGGGGTGATTTGAAATGAGAAAGCAGCGCTATAGATCGTGGTCAGTAATTAATGTTGAAACTGGTGAGGTTAATAGTCTAGGTAGTCTAATTTCGTCAGATATCGAAAACATTGAAGTCAGAAACGCCAAAACCGGCGATATTTACAAAATTGATATCGGTAGCGAAATGGCGTTAGATGAAGGCTTTTTACTACATTTTTGGCAAGAAAATAATTAATGCAGCTAAACAATTAACGCGGATTAGATAAACAAACAGACAAGGGTGATTTGAAATGAAAAAGAAATTAATCAAAAAAATAGCGGTAGTGACGGCGTTAGGTGCTGAAATATACGAGGTTGGGTTCAAGTCTGTTGATAAGATTTATATGGCTGATGTCTGCATAAACGGCGACCCATTCAGCCACTATTGCGGATACGATAAAAATGGTTTTCTTTTATTTACTATAAACCAATGCTGCCCGTGTGTCGTTGATTATCTTAATGAGGGTGATTTGAAATGAAATACTACAAAGAAACGGCAGGCAGTGATCATGAAATCAAATCAAGCAACACTTTGCACTGCGAAGAAACAGGGCGAGTAATTGCTGTTTTTTACAATGATTATGATTTAGAAGAATTAATGGAGCTTATTAAGCAACAAAAAGATAAACAAAGGGGTAGATGATGATGAAATTACCAAAATTGTATAGGGTTGTGAAAATTCGGTTCTCTTCGCTGAGAATGGGGTTGGGGTATCACGGCGGAGCTATGTTTGATTGTGATGAAATGGTCGAGCAGTACGCAAGAAGAGTTAGAGCGTCTGACGGCTGGAAATGGCAAATAAAAGGATTGTTTTTTAGAAATTGGGACGCTCACGGAGATATTGACGAAGAGTGCTTAAATGAAAACCCGACTGATTTTAAAATAATTAACAAAGGGGTAGATGAATGAGCGAGCAAAAAGACAATTTACACTATCAGCACCAATACGCTGAAGATTTAGCGGGTGAGAAGATGAGCGAGATAGAGAGATTAGAGATAAAGATTGGCGCGCTTAAACTGGAATTCGATTCAGATTGTGACGTGCTAATTGCTGAGATTAATGCGTTGAAGATACCGGAGTTTTCAATAGCTGTGAGCGAGATAGACGATCTAAAAAAGAAAATAGAGAGCATGAAAATAGTAATCGAATTGCTTAAATCTGAAATTGCGAACGACATTGAGAGTATTGAGATATTGGAACA
>CBDVDR010000038.1:0-4809 GCA_965372795.1 uncultured bacterium | reverse complement strand
TGGTTTTCGGGTTAAAGAAAAACCGTATCAGAAGTTTAATGCGTGTCTTTGACGCGATAAGACCTGAGAACAAATTATCCAAAACAAATTCCTTTATGAGTAGTTTAACTACTCATAACACGACTGGCATATTGATGTCAAATCATTTTTTGTAGTACATAAGATTTGAAATTACCGATTTCACCACAGCGATTATAAAATATTGATCGTAAACAAAATTGATAGCATTTGGGATGCAGAATTTTGGGAAAAACGATTGTCATTTGATCGATGAGATAAAAACCATGTCATTATCTTGACGCTTTTATATCTTGATGCTATCCATACAGGTTGATAGAAATAAGATTAACTGCTGTAAAGCATCGTTTAGGTTGTTCATCCTATGGAAAAAATTACGCATGAAATTCACGATAAATACATTAAAGCTCTTATGGACATCAGCCGGGCCATTACGTCGGATCTTTATCTGGAAGATATTCTTAAACTGATCGTAATGGTCACGGCCAAAGTGACCGGTGTTGAAATATGTTCTTTATGGCTCATTGATGAAAGCGTGACCCCTAAAAAGATCACTCTCAAGGCCACGCAAGCCCTGGACCCTTATTATCTGAAAGACCGTTCCCTGAACATGGATGAAGGCGTGGTTGGCTATGTGACCACTCATAAACAACCGCTGGTCATAAAAGACGTGTTAAAAGAACCCCGGTTCAAGGAAAAAGAGATGGCCAAAAAACTTGGTTTGGTATCAATGGTCGGTGTGCCCCTTCAGGTTCAGGATGAAAAAGTGATCGGGGTGCTCAACTGTTTTACCGCCGAGCCCCATGAATTTTCCGAAACAGAGGTAAACTTGATAACCACGGTAGCCAACCAGGCGGCGACTGCCATAATTAATACGGAATTGATGGTAAAAACCAAGGTGATTCAGGAGGAACTCGAAACCCGGAAGCTGGTTGAACGAGCCAAAGAGATTCTAATGCGTCGGCGTCAAATGAATGGCAATGATGCATTTCGATGGATCCAAAAAAAGAGTATGGACTCACGAAAGTCCCTGCGCCTTGTCGCTGAAGCGATCCTGCTTTCTGAAGAGTTTGAATAGGAAATTAAATGTCTTTTAAAAGCCGATTAGACGGTAATTTATCAACTGCATCACTAAACGTTTGTAATGCTTCTGATAAAACCTTTAATTCCGAAGTCTGACTAACCGGGATGTTATCAACCCCTATCTGATCCAGAGCGTCAATAATAGATTTTATGCTAATAACATTTATATCTCGGGCGGGTTGATAGGCTAATTCTTTATACTCTTTAATATAAGTATCGGAAAAAATTCCGCTCTCAACAAATTCATCGAGAATCTGGTGCACCAGACGAATTGGAATCTCTAAGGCATGTGATATTTTGGAGGCTGTTAAGGGCTTTTCTCCTTTTGAAAAGGTCATTACTACTAAATGGGCAATTTGCAGGGAAACTATTTTTTTGTAGATCGGGCTTATATGCCGGCAATCAGGTTCAAATTCGTAGGTGTCAACGTATTGACACGCAAAAGAAATTTCTGCCCCAAAAAGGACAATCAGCCAACTAAGCTGCAACCATATAAGAAACAAAGGGAGTGCGGCAAAGCTTCCATATATCGCATTATATTTTGCTACCCCGACTTGAAAGTTGATATAGGCCCACTGGGCAACCTGGAAAATCGTTCCCGCAATCACACCGGCAATAAATCCAGAGCTGAAATTGACTTTGGTGTTGGGCATTAAAATGTAAATAAATGTGAAAAGTATCCAGACCAGGCAATACGGCAATAATTTTATTATAAATAAAATGAGGGGACTAATAATCCCTAATAGCGCCACTTTTTCGGTTATTTGTGTAACCTGAGTCGTTATGAATACCGTGACACTGCTGGAAAGGATCACTAGCACTGGAGAGATAAGTATAATGGAAAGATAATCGCTGAATTTTCTCCCAATGGTTCGGGAATTTTTTATTTCCCAAATATCATTAAATGAGCGTTCGATATTACCTAATAACTTTATAACTGACCATAAAAGAACAGCCACACCAATACCTGCTATCATCCCACCTTTTGTGTTTTCTAAAAGAGATTGGGCAAAACTAACAATTTGCATCATAACCTCTTCCTGTCCGGGGAATTTTTCCAAAAGTTGTTTTTCAAGAAGTTTTTGAAAACCAAAACCTTTGGCTATCCCGAAGGCCATGGCTACTATAGGAACAATAGAGAGGAGTGAATAAAAAGTAAGTGACGATGCCTGTAATGTACATTTATCCCTAACATATCCGCGAACTGTTAAAAGAAAAATTCTGAGTTGTCTTATTATAAAAGATTTTTTACGCGGAAGGTTTTTGACTCTAATTCTCCAGATGTCTGTTTTGATAAAATTGATAATTTTCGATTTCAAGGCCGGAATATCCAGCATTTTGTATTTTCCTCTGTTTATTTAACTCATAGAAAAACTTTGCCAATTTGCTGTTCTTTCTTAATGCTCACTAATACTCCCAAACAGTGACCCGCCTAAAATCAGGATCACCTGAAAGCTTTTTGGCCTCGTTGTTTCATAAAGCTAAAATTATATACAATCATAAAAGCCGAATAGCATGCTCTTCGGGAAGGCCGGCTGCTATAATTTTGTTAATAACCGAAGGAATATCGTAGGGGATGAATTTTACTTCAATGCTGTACTTTGATGTATCCCAGATAATGTATTTTGCGTTATTATTGCCGTCCCTCGGCTGTCCCACGCTACCGATATTAATAATATACTGACTTTCCCTGTTGATGTTGATTAAGTTTTTAGCAAACGGCGCACGGGTAATGATTTGATTTTTACATTCTATAATTTCAAAGTGATGTGTATGTCCTATAAAGCAGATTCTTTCCTGCATTTGCTCAAAGGCAACTTGTAGTTCATCATCTGAAACCTGATGCAGGTAGGTTGTTGCCGAATCGGGTGGGAAGCCGTGAACAAAGCGACAGTCATAACAAATCAAGAATGGTTTTAATCGGTAAATGAAATTAACCGTTTCTTCAGAAAGCAATTCGATAGTCTTTAGCAGAGACCTGCGGGCAAGTGGGGTAAAATAGGACAGATAGTTTTGATCTATCACAGCAAGTTCATGATTGCCCGTAATAGACATGATATTATGATCTCGAATCAGCGCGACAACCTTGTTGGGTTCGGGACCATAGCCGATGTTGTCACCCAGGCAGACTATGGTATCGATGTTGGAGTTTCCTATATCGGTTAAAACCTGTGTGAACGCTTCCAGGTTAGAATGGATATCAGATATAACCGCAATTCTCATGAGTTTGTTACAACCTGGTTAAGCATCAAAACCTGAGTCCACGGTTTAGGAATGGGGAGCGTCTAACTGATACAAACACGCCGTATCTCGTTTATATCGGTAAACCCATCAAACGCTTTAGCAATACCATCCTGTACCATTGTGGTCATGCCCTCACTGGATGCCTGGATAAAGAGTTCCTCGGGAGATGCCTCTTTTTTAATCATTCTTTTTATTTCCTTTGTACCTTCCATTAGTTCATGTATCCCGAGTCTTCCTTTATACCCGGTTCCATAGCACTCATCACAACCCTCGGCTTTGTAAATAACTGTTTTCGATGTGAGCTCAAGCCCGGAAGAATCAAAATCGTCTTTACCGTAAATCATTTTAATTTCATCAATTTCTTCTTCCGAAGGATGATACTCTGCTCGACATTTTTTACACAATACTCTTGCCAACCTCTGGGCCAGCACAGCTTGAAAGGCATCAGAAAAATTAAGAGGATTGATCCCCATGTCCAGAAGCCGAATAACGGCTTCAGGTGCATTGTTGGTATGCAAGGTTGAAAAAACCAGATGGCCGGTGAGTGATGCCTCAACTCCGATGGAAGCGGTCTCTTTATCTCGCATTTCTCCGATCATAATTACATCAGGATCGGACCTTAAAAATGCTCGCATAACCCTTGCAAAATCAAGTCCGATCTTGAACTGGCATTGGACCTGCCGCAGGCCGAGCTGGGTAATTTCCACCGGGTCTTCCGCCGTCCATATCTTGATTCCAGGTTTGTTGATATATCCCAGAGCTGAATGAAGGGTGGTGGTTTTCCCGGATCCGGTGGGACCGACAGCCAAAAACATTCCGAAAGGCTGGGAAATGACTTTCTTGACGATTTCAAGACTTCTCTCATTCAAACCTAAATCATCAAGCTTCATGGCACCGGCTTCTGCCAGAATCCTCAATACAGCGTCTTCATACCCCCCCACAGTTGGGATTGTAGCAAGTCTGAGCTCAAACGGCTTAATCCCCTTTCGCTTGAATTTAATCTTGCCGTCCTGGGGCAGACGCCTTTCAGCAATATCAAGCCCACTCATAATCTTTAGCCTTGATATAATAGCCCTGGCATGTGTAATCGGAACCTGCAAAAAATCCTGGCAGACTCCGTCAATTCTAAAGCGGATACCGGCTTTCTTGGACAGGGGAGACGGTTCAATATGGATATCTGAGGCATCTTTTCTATAAGCCGAAATGAGAATCTGATCAATCATCCGCACTACCTGGCTTGAGGATTCATCAAATTCTTCCAAAATTTCTTCATCTTCATCTTCTTCAAAATCAATATCCGGTATGATGTCAAAACTGTCAACAACCTCTTCTTCAGTTGTTATTCCAGCTTCGCTCTTCTTATCAAAGAAGTATTTGATAAATTTTGTAATGTCTTCTTTAATCCCGACTAAATAATTGATATTGTGTGTATATATCAAGGCTGAAATATGATCGGTTTTAATA
>CBDVDR010000037.1:0-5448 GCA_965372795.1 uncultured bacterium | reverse complement strand
GAGAGCCGACCCCCTTGTTCTGCTCGATTCTCGAGTATATGTAATGAGAAGGCGACCTCTTGAGAAGATCAACACTGGCAATTCCTGCCAGGGATGCTCCCAATGATTTGGCCTTTCCAACAATTTGGCTGGATATGTCTGATGTGTTAGAAGAAATCATAAACTTGCCTCCTTTCATCTGGCTTAATATTTAACCCGAACAAACCGGTTTCGATTCAGGAATTGGGAATGAATAGAAAATGATAAGAAATTGTTTTTTCGAATGAAGCTAATTTAAAAATGAAACTTGTGATACTACCCCTGTGACGGAACAGCATGTGGGCTTCGATGACAATGCCCCTTTTTAAGCACTATCAAGGTAATAAGTCAACATTTTAGCCAGAACAGATCTGTCCGCAGGTAAGAACAGATCCATAATCGCCGACTTTTACTCTGAATCGTTAGAAGCAATTTCTTGTAGCGACAATTCGTTATGAAATTTTTGTACGAAAGCATTGCTGCGAAGTCTGAAGCAAGTTTCAGCATCATCAGCTTTGCAGCGCTATTTAGTTCTCAAAACCTTTACATTTTTTTATTCTCAAAAAGACTTTAGAATTGGTCAATTTCTAACTTAAAAAGCAGCGCAACTTTTTGGGGCAGGTCACGTTTCATTATTTTCGATCTTCCTCTATAGGAACACAAAGAATCGGCCGACTCATAAATCTCAAAACTCTCTCGGTGGTGCTACCAAAGAAGATAGTTTGCATGTCTCCCGAATTACCTCGGTTTCCCATAATGACCATGTCAACTCCGGTTTCAACGGCTTTTTTATTGATCTCAAGAAAAGGTATCCCCTCGCAGATCAACTTTTTTATAGGTTCATCTTCCATACCCTCAGCACGGATAAAGTCTTTTAAGTTTTTTTTGGCTTGAAGAAACAATGTTTTCATAATATCTTTCCTTGTTCCTATTTGGCTATTTATGCATTTTTCAACGAAATTACGATCTATTACATGCATGACCAGAATTCGATCTGGCTTTCGCCCCATAATAGACTTTGCTCTCCTTAAAGCCAGAGCGGAGGATGGTGAGAAATCAACTGCTACAAGAACCTTATATTCTTTCGTTTCTGTTCGTTCGTTATCTCCTTTTTCTATAACCATTGCTACACACTCCTCTTTCTGCAAATGGACCATTCATATCATCGAATAGATTTGGGCATTGAAGTGTCAGTGGTGGCCATTTAATTTTCGGACAAAAGTTGCAGTTTACTTTTCATAATCCTCAATTTAAATAAGCCAAAACTCGCTGTAATATACAAGTGATAGTCTGAATTTGCTATTGTCATAGCTTGCCAATATCGCTGCCATTCAAAACAGTAATTTATTTACAGATATCATATGTAGCCGTTGCCAAATCAAGCAAATCTTGATTTAAACCGTTATCGAATATCTTTGTCCCGATTTCATTCACCCAAACCCTGAACTCCAAGCCCCTGAACGGTAACCAAAGCTTTTATTCATTTGGAGTTTTCAATTTTATCAAGCCACCGTAATTTTTAAATGTTACGTCTGCACTCGGACGGTTTGCCAATGGATTACTGTGAATATCTTCAAGCAGCCTTACAATCTGTTTAAGATTTTCACTACTTGTCAGTGGTTCAATGTCAATGTCTTTAATTGAGACTACCTGTTCCGGTGCTTGAGATGCAAGCATTTCATGCGTATCTTCAAATTCGTCCGCAGCTAGTTGTGAAGTTAAGATGATGTAGTCATCCACCCGCTGGCCCCAACCTTTCAATTCCTGCTTTGCAAGGAGAGATTCTTTCATGGTCTTTCCTGTAAAAATCATTAAATCCTTTACTTCTCTTGCTTTGAAACCCTCAATATAACGTCTATAAGCAATTTCTTTAGCATAGCTCGGTATCATGGACCTGTCTCTTTTTTTAACCGTCGTTGCAACCAACTGATAGTTCAGGGTGATATACCATTTAAGCAATTCATGATCCATTTTACGGTAATTGGGGAAACGGTGTTTATTTTGCGGACTAATCACTTCTTGTATTATTTTATCGACTAATAATTCACGCGATTCTGTTAGAATATCATAAATTGTAGTGCTTTTTCTGTACGCAACCTTATTGATAAGGATTTCATTACGAAATGTCCAGTCGTTTGGATGGATGGTCATTTTTTCGGTCAAAAACAATAACCGCCGTAATATATGATACCGCGGAGTTGGCTTCCAACCAAGAGCATCGTGAGTTGCAGAAGCATCCACATTTAGTTTTTTATCAATATATTTAGCCATCCATGATTGTTCCAACGTTTTTTTGCCGTTAAGCCAACCCAAGAACGAAATTATAACCAAACCTAAATAAGTAATGGGCTTTGGTATTAAAAACGGTTTAAGGCTATGTCCATAATAGTATCGTGTAACGGTTTTAAAAAGTTCGTTATGTGAAACACTTCCATTTGGGCTGGCATTATAGATTGCCAGACGCGGCAGGGTATCGCTGATTTCAATAATTCGTATCAATAATTTAATAAGATCCCTAATATGAATGTAGGGAATGGCCGATTCGCCATGCCCGGTTACAATTCTCGACATAAGTTTATTGGTGGACAGCCAGGATTTTAACGGCATATATAACATGGGATATTCGCACCAGTCACTGAATACGGCCGCTAACCGTAGAATTGAGCATGGAAAGGATTCCGAATATTCCTTGATAAGAAATTCCCCTCTCCTTTTACTGCAGGCGTAAGGAAAATTCTCATCAGCAGGACTCTCTTCAGTTATTGTTTTACCTTTGGGAGGAAATTTGCAGGCAGCCAGAGAACTGGAAAAAATGAAACGCTTTATTCCCAGCATCTTTGACATATCAAGAATATAGCGCGTGCCGATTACGTTGACATGCTCATATGCGGGGTTTTCTTTTTGGGTGAAATCATAATACCCGGCCAGATGCAAAACATAATCCGCACCCCCTTGATTTTTGATATACCGAAGAACATTTAATAAATTTTTCCACTTTGTTATGTCCGCTTGCAGCCAATGTATATTGTCATTATATGGAATACCGGCCTCTTTTTGACTGCGGCGTGCTATACAGAATAAGCGAAATTTTCCGGATACAGCGATTACAAAATGCCTTCCTATAAAACCGGATGCTCCGGTTACAACAATTCCCGGTAATATCTTATTCATTTTATTCGCCCATTGCTGTTGTGCTTTGTTTGAAAATGAAGATAATATTGTAAAGCTGTAAAAATAATAAACCCCATCACACAGTCGCCGATCCCGGATAACAGGAAGACCCATTTAAACTCAACTGCAAAACAGTAAATCGTCAAGAAGAAAGTCGCGACCGCCTTCACTAAAATTGCAAATACAATTAAATAATGATATTTTGTAACATCTAATGCTCCCATTAAGTAGGCGACTGCCATCAGAAGATGAAAGACACCGCCCTGGGCAGGAAAAAAGCGTTCACACTCCGAACTGAATCCTGCTAATTCCATAAGTACCGCCGGTTGAGCAATCAATGCCAGCCCAATCGTAATTGAATGCACTGCTACCAGCCATAATACCATTGAAAGCAATTTGTCCGGGTGTTTGAACAAAACATCTTTTACGTATCTTCGCATAATGCTCTGGTTATCATAATATGTTATTAAAATCCATTACTCAAATGAAGGGTTTAAAAAAATGTTCAGACAGATACGGATCTACCTTCTGCAAAGATTGCTTGTAAAATAACTGGAAATAACTCTTTGATAAGTCAGAATGTTTTTTAAGACTTCATTGGGTTATAACCCAAACCGCTATTTCCCTTGTCATCTGAACAACCTTGTTGCTAACACGACCCATAAAGAACTCTTCCACATGTGAAAAACCTCTTCGCCCTACAACAATAGTCCCATATCCATCCTTCAGAGCTTCTACAATAATAACTCCAGCTCGGCTGGACACTCCGGTAACCATCCTGGTTGTGATATGATTACTATTAAAGCCGGCCTTCTCCGGATAACCGGAGGCCTCCTCGAAAACAGACTCCGTGGATTTTTCAGCCTTGTGCAATTCCTCTCTATCAAGACCTTTAATAGCGTGAAAGAGGGTGATCTACCAATGCGAACTACAACCGTGTTGCCAACGTAATCTAAGGCTCTCATTGCTCCTTCCGAAGCATCTATCGCCACAAGTATTTTGCCAAAAGAACAGCCCAACATCAATTAGTTACGATTACATATACCATAAATACAAAAAGACAAACCCCCGAAAATGGATTTGCCCTTATTGAAAAAACGATATTCCAAATAATTTAAGGTCTCATAAACCTGTCATTTATAGCAGCTATACACGGCTTCTGGTTGACGATTTCGTTTCCGAATCAATCAAATTTTAGGGGTTCCATTTTTCACCATAAAAGCAGATATCTTAAATATTGGGGCGAAGGCAATAAATAAATACAATACACAGTGTAACCACAAAAATGCCAGACCCTATCAAAAACGTCTATTGCACGTAAGCTAAAAGGTGGGATCTAAGGTTTGCTTTCTTTTTATCTAAACCAATTTTCTTCCGGATATTTTTCCTGTGAGTATCAACTGTTCTTGGGGATATGTTCATAATAGTTGCTATTTTTTTGCTAGGAAGGCCCTGCCTTATCATATTTACTATCGTGATTTCTTTAGGTGTCAGGCTTACATATTTCAGGGAAAGTCTTCGAGTAAATGGTGAAACTATTTCATTTAGATTTGATTCTAAAATATTCAAAAGAGCTTTTTGGAGATCATCCAATTTAGTTTTTTGAATTTTATCAAAATATGGTGCAATCAGTTCTGTTACGTTGGTCATCACATTTTCTTCTACTTTTATTTTATCCTCTTCTCTTTTTTTTATCAGGACTTGCAGTGCGGCATTGACTTCTTCTAAATTTCTGGTCTTGATTTCCAATTCCATGGTTCGATTCTCCAGTTGGCGTTCAAGACGCTTCCGCTGTGAGACATCCAGACAACATTCTATTATTTGAGAGACATTTCCTTCACTGTCGAAAATAGGGAAAGCATTAATTTCAACATTTATTAGATTGTCGTCATTATCATAATGAAGATGTTCTACCGTTACAGGTTGTTTAGTTATTTTTACTGTCTCAAGAGGGCAGGGATGTTCTGCCGAATCACAGGGCTTGTTTCTTTTATGTGTAAGAGCAAAACAGGAAGTCCCTTTTGGTAAACGGCCAGGATAAGCGGCATGATTTGCTTTCTTGACTGTGTAATCTAAGGCATCAATCACATAAAAAGGATGCGGAATGGATTCCAAAATTAAATTCATAGATTTAGCCTGATGTTTATTTCGTGTTACTTCTCGCTTAAGCACAATGGCATCTTTTTCTAATTTATTAACTCTTCGTTCCAATTCTTTATAGGTTGGTTTCTTGGCCATTTGAAAATCCTCCGATCAATC
>CBDVDR010000036.1:0-6663 GCA_965372795.1 uncultured bacterium | reverse complement strand
TGCTTCGGCAGGGGCTTTTTTTATGGGGGAATTTAGATTGTTGATTAATGAGAAACGATATACTATAATAATAGAACCATTTATTGTTGATAAGAATATAAGAATTAATTCTTGAAATATTTTCAGGTGATAATTATATGAAAAATAGAAGTAAAACTATAATTACTATATTATTTCTTCTTATAACATTCATAACATATATTCTCACATCTTATAATACAATTACCTGGTGGAATGGCTGTTCGTATACTATTGCAGCTCATGTATTAGGGATCAACTTCCCTCCCGGTTCACTACTTCTTACAATTATTGGCTGGATTCTCACAAAATTAACTTTTGGATTTCATAGCAGTTATTTCTTAAACCTGTTTTCAGGACTTGCAGCAACATTATCAAGTTTAATGATTTTCAGGATTATTCAAACCATTACACAATTAAAAGATAAAAAGCCTTCCGGCTTTGATATAATACAAAGCAAACACTACATAATTGTTATTTTATTATCATGTCTGTTTTTCTCCTGGAATCAGACTATCTGGAGATATGCGACTCACTTTACTCCCTATATCTTAACCGTACTTTTCACGACTTTTATAACCTGGTCAATGATCAAATGGTGGGAGAATGCAAAAACAGAAAAAGGATATCTCTGGATCTTTGTCATACTTTTTTTATTAGGTCTCGACTTCAGCGTACACAGAACAAATTTATTACTTGTTCCGGGAATTTTAGCCTGGGTGTTAATACGCGATAAAAGTACTTTCCTTAAACTAAAAAATTGGCTATTCGGTTTTCTTGGTTTGTTCTCAGGAGTCTTATTTCAATTCCTTACAATCCCTATTGCTTCAAGGCATCCTGTGATAAATGCTAACAATCCTGATAACCTGCAAAGGTTTTATGATTATATCTCCCTAAAACAATATGGTGGAAGTTGGCTTACAGACATCATGACAAGAAAAGCTTCTTTCTTTGATGTCCAAGCCATGGATTACTTAAGTTTTCTAAACAAGTTTTTGTCGGGGATTGAATTTGATCTGAATTTAATCACAGAACTAATGATTTTAATAATTATTATGGGTGTAATATTTTCATGGAAAATGAATAGATTAATAACTATCGGTTTGATTATAAATTTTATCTTCTACAGCCTTGGTGCCATAATATATTTCAATATTTCTGAAAATTACTACTGGCCGATGCATCGTCACTATCTGCCTTCGTTGGTATTTCTGACTCCATTTATAGGGTTTGGGTTTCTAAGCATGACTAAATTTGCCTTGAAACAAACAAAATTAAAATCATTCTATATTGTCACAGCAGTTTATATTTTGTTGATTCTAACCACTGTAAATTTATTCTCAATAAATTATTCTAAAAATGATAATTCAAAAAAATATTTTGCGTATGACTATGGGAAAAATATCCTGGATTCAATTTTACCAAATGGGATAATTTTTATTTCTGGCGACAACTATTATCCTCTTATTTTTTTACAGGCAGTTGAGGGGTATCGACCGGATATTACAATAATTAGCCACAGCCTCACTAATACAAACTGGTATGTTAAACAGATTCTTGAACAAGACAAATCATTTCCTCTTTCATTGTCTGAAAATGAACTCGAAAATATTGGTCCTCGTCGTTGGTCGGATACTACAATATCCATAATATTTGAGGGAAATAAAAACCGCTTTCAATTCCTTCAGAATGACATCCCTGATACACTTCTTATCAAAGTTCCGCCTTTGCTTGCTGATAAATATCTTCTTGCACAGGATTGGCTTTTGGTAGAGTTGCTAAAAATGAATAGCTGGAAGAGACCACTATATTTTACATCTGTTCCAATATGGCTGACAGATTATGCTCAATTTGAAGGACTCATTTATCAGATTTTACCAACAAAAATAACTCGTCTTTCTCCAGAAATTATTGAAAAAAACCTTATTTATAATTACAATTTCCGCGGGTATAATAATCCGAAAATTATGCTTAATAAATTTACAAAAGCAACCGGACGTAACTATATCAAGGCTTTTTTACAATTAGCAATGTTTTATAAGGAAAACGAGGAAAAAGAAAAAGTCCTAATAGTCCTTAATCAATTAAATACAAATTTCATCATCGACAGATTAGATTTACCACAGCAATTTACAAGTCTGTTACAAGAGTTAACCGCGTATGTAGACAATAAGACACCAAATTTTTAGATCTTTTTTGATCAGAGATATTGTCTTAATTCCTTTTTACAAAAATCCCTTTTGAAACCGATTGACAAGTCGAGAAATTTTTAATACTATGCGAGTCATGGTTTTTCATGAATGGTGAGAAATAAAATATTGGTTTAATATACATGTATTTGGAGGTTTCGGTGAAGGAATTTAAAACTGACGCTATTCGAAACATCTGCTTGGCAGGACAGCGTGGGAGTGGTAAAACCAGTTTTGCCGACGCTGTTGCATTTAATACTGGTCAGAATAACAGAATTGGCCATGTCGACGATGGGAGCTCACTTCTTGATTACACGGACAGTGAAATTTCCCGCAAAACTTCTATTTCATCCAAACTGTTAGCTTGTGAGTGGAATAAATCAAAAATCAACCTGCTTGATTGCCCGGGACATTCAGATTTTATCGGCGAACTATTAAGTAGCTTAAAAGTTGCTGATAGTGTCGGAATTCTGATAAGCTCAACTGCTGGGGTTGAAGTCGGTACTCACATCCAGTGGAAATCAATTGAAAAATTTGATGTCTCTCGATTTTTCTTTGTAAATAAAATGGAAATTGAGAATGCAAATTGGAAAAAATGTCTCGACGAAATTAAAGAATCATTTGGTAAAAATGCGGTTGCTGTCCAGATTCCAATTGGACAAGCCAGCACATTCAAAGGACTCGTAGATCTGCTCCATATGAAAGCTTATGAGTTTGATGCCAATGGCGATCGTAAAGAGATTGACATTCCGGCAGATTTAAAAGCTGAAGCCGAAGCAGAACGTGAGGCTTTGATTGAAGTTGCTGCAGAAGCTGACGATGCTCTGCTTGAAAAATTCTTTGAAGAAGGCACCTTAAATGATGCCGATATGATTTCCGGACTCAATAAAGGTATTCTTGAAGGAACCCTTTATCCGGTCTTATTTGGTTCTGCATCACAAAACGCAGGAATTAAAGTTGCTCTCGATTTTATCGTAGAGTTTCTTCCATCCCCTGCTCAGAGAGGAACTATAAAAGCACTCAAAACTGGCACCGATGAAATAATTGACCTCAAAATCGATGAAAACGGTAAAAATATTGCCCATGTTTTCAGAACCGTTTCTGAGGGTCATCTCGGTGATATGTCTTTTATAAAAGTTTATTCTGGCACTATTAAATCTGGAATGGATTTCAAAAATCAGCAAACGAATAACTCTGAAAGAGCTACCCAGATTTATACTTTTCATGGTAAAAACCGTGAAGAGCTTACCAGTGTTGCCGCCGGTGATATCGGCGTGTTGGTAAAATTAAAAAGTACTCATGTCGGCCATACTCTTGCTGATTCTTCAATATCAATCACAATTCCACCGGTTAAATATCCTAATCCGGTAATGGATGTTGCAATTCAAGCTAAGTCCAAAGGCGATGAAGAAAAAGTCGGTACCGGACTAAACAAACTTCTGACAGAAGACTTAACCTTTAAGATCGTTCTGGATCCGGCTCTCAAACAGCAGGTTCTTTACGGCCAAGGTTCAACTCATATTGAAGTAATTACGGAAAAATTGAAAACTCGTTTTGGGGTTGAAGTTGAATTAGTCAAACCGAAAATTCCGTATCGCGAAACGATTCGTGGAAAAACCGAGAAACAGTACCGTCACAAAAAACAATCCGGTGGACGTGGTCAATTTGGCGATGTACATCTTAGATTGACACCAAATGAACGTGGCGGCGGATTCGTATTTGAAGATGCTATTAAAGGTGGTGTCATCCCAAGTAAATTTATACCTGCTGTTGAAAAAGGCGTTATTGAATCGATGGTAAATGGTGGCTTAGCCGGAGCTCCGGTTGTAGATGTTAAGGTTACCCTGTTCTTCGGTTCCTACCATGATGTTGACTCTTCAGATATGGCTTTTAAAATTGCAGGAATGATGGCTTTTAAAGAAGGATTTATGGAATCAAAACCTGTCCTTCTTGAACCGATCCTTAAAGTTGAAGTAATTGTTCCGGATGAATTTACCGGTGATGTGATGGGTGATATGTCCTCCCGTCGCGGGAAAATAGCCGGAATGGATCCTGATGGAAGAAGTCAGATTATTCGGGCAACAGTTCCTCAATCAGAACTGTATCAATATTCTGTTGATCTTCGTTCCATGACTCAGGGGCAAGGGACCTATTCAGTTGAGTTCTCTCACTATGAAGATGTTCCTCATGAGACGACTCTTAAAGTCATCGAAGAAGCTAAACGACGTAAAGAAGAAGAAGAATGATCTTAATCATTTACTAATAAATCAAAACTGGTGAGCTGTTTAAGTTCACCAGTTTTTTTTATATTTAATCAGTTGTATCCGGTAAAGTTGTATCAATTACTGTCGTATCAGGTATTATTTTCTCAGGCATCTCTTCAACCATTGGCTTAACAACCGTAAATTTTAAAGATTTTAAAATATTGTCATCGGCATCCACTACTCTGACTTCCCAGTCCCCCACCCATTGAGGTAAAAGTTTTTTGGAACTCCAAGTTCTAAATGAAGAACTCCTGACTGGTAAACTAACCGAAGCTAATTGTTTCTCCTGATATATCCACAGATGTTTGATGGTTGTCGTGTCGGTCATCCCGGTCACCTTGCACCAGAGATAAATCTGCTCCATATCAGATGAAAATTCAACCCCGGCTTCAACCGGCATTCTTTCTTCAATTGCTTTGCAGAGCTGCAACTCAACATCTACACCAGCCTCTTGAGACAGTACTAAACCGGTTGAAAGAATTATTAATAAGACAAAAATCAAGCTTTGCTTGTTCATTTATATTTCCTCCGCTAACTCAACTATTCTATTATATGGTATTGCTGTCCAGCTCTCGGCATCAAACGCCCCATGAGCGCGACTGATCATCGCAACTTTGGCAGCAATTTCTTCATCGGGAGCTTCGTAAATATCCATGAAGTCATACTTCCCAAGTAACCCATAATGAGCAGTAAATTTGACTTCGGGACATTTCTCTTTCACCTGATCCAGCCAGGCACGTCCAATAGACCCACGGTCTTTCATTCGTGATGCAATTTCAGGAGTCAATTTTGTCATGAGGATAAATGTTTTCATGACGCCTCCTTGTAAGATTATTTATTAATATATGTAAAATATCATAGCTTGCAGGTCGAACTGATATTAGAAGTATAAATAAATGTAAATTCTGATACAACCCATTTTTTTAAAGACAACCAACTCGGTTGGTTTATTAAAACAGCAAAATATTGTTAAATTAATTAGTGGTTTTGAATAATAATTTACAATAATTCAGACCATAACTTCACAAACTCTGGTGTGATTTTTGGCAGCTTGCTATTGGTTTTTGTAAGCATATAATATTTGAAAAGAAAACTTTGCGGATTGGACATAATCTCAAAAACTGCTTCTTTACCGTATTCTTTATAAATCTCTCTAAAGATTTTTATACTAACCAGATAATGTAAAACCGGTCGCTGATCTTGATTGCTTTTATAAAGCTGTTCGGCTTCATTTTCAGAATAGTTTTGCCATAGATACTCCCTCAACCAATCGAGGGCTTGCTTACCATTCAAATCTTGACTAATTTCTTGAAACTCCGCTTCAGAAATTTCACCATTGAAAATCCCCAATGACACCGAGTCCCAAACCTTAAAAACTTGAGTCGTAAACTCATTATCCAAAAACATCTCTTTGGCAAACTCCGGTTTTTCAGGCCAGTTACAAAAATGAGCACTTCCCTCAATTAAAACACCGTATTGCCATTGAAGAAGAACATTCCGTGATGCTTCCTGCCTCATTTCAGATGAACCGATATTACTGTTTTCACTTAGCCAATTACCATAGATATAATGGTGAAGTTCATGAGCGACAACATCCTCTACAAAAGCTGTATTTAAGCTATCGTTTCCGGTCAGAAAATCTTTTTCGAAAAAAAGATCAAAATATATAGAATTCCCTGACTGGAAATGTCCCCGGTTTCCATCAAAATATAAATAAATTGTCACATCACCCGATGAGCTTTGAATAATCGTATCCGGCAGCCATTCAGTAGTTCGGGCAATAATTTTTTCGGAAAACTCTGCTGAATTAAATAATTTAATAAGTTCTTTAGACATTATTTCAAACTGCTTTGAATAACTATTAATCAGTGATATATAATTTTCATCAACACCGCCTCGAAGACGACTTTTTTTATAAGGCATCTTTGTAAACGCTTCAATATAAGCTTCTTTCCCTGCAAGCTCGTTCCCTTTCTCAAAGGATTTCATCGAACTTGCCAGCTTATCATAAACCTCAGTTGAGATTAATTCATCAATTAAAGCTTCTAATTTTTCATCCTCCCGATTGGCTTGAACCAGACTGTCTATTTGAACGGGTTGCAACTTTCGTAAGGCATCAATATTATAAGGGCTAACTTTTGAAAGATAATCAATCAACTGGAGCGCCTTAACAGCACCTTCCGCATTAATTT
>CBDVDR010000035.1:0-8995 GCA_965372795.1 uncultured bacterium | reverse complement strand
GACTGCTAGTAGAGGGGATACACCTGCAATTCTGAGGAAATCGCGCCTAGTTAACGATAATTTTGACATTCTATTCATACCTATCCTTCATATGCTAATTTTATAACTTGTGTATTAACTCTATATATAATATATATTATTATCCCCTTTTGTCAATTAACGAAAATACCATGTAAATTGATTAAAACTAAATAAAATTAGATTGCTTCGTAGTTATCACTCCTCGCAATGACAGGCAGGGATGGACAATCAAGTAAAATTCATGCTCTTCTTATACAACAGCTTACGGGGGCGATAATTTCTTGAATCATTTACTCACTTTCTGTATCTAATCGGCATAAGTGAATAATAAAAAAAAGAGGAGTCAAAAAATGAAGAAAGG
Source organism: uncultured bacterium (assembly GCA_965372795.1). GTDB lineage: Bacteria > Zixibacteria > MSB-5A5 > GN15 > FEB-12 > QNAD01. Next base: position 8,613 of record CBDVDR010000035.1, on the reverse strand, counting down.
TATTTTAGAATTTTCAATAAAGTTCCCCTGGGCGGTTATCGGGATTGCGGTCGTTATTACGGCGTTTTTTGCAATGCAATTTCCGAATATCAAAATTGATACCGACCCGGAGAATATGCTTCCGGCTGATGAACCGGTTCGGGTGTTTGATCATCAGACCAAGGAAGATTTTGATTTAGCTGATTTTATTGCGGTCGGGGTGGTTGTTGAAGAAGGCGCCTTTACTCCTGAAATTCTAAATCGTATTTATAATATATCATTAGAGATTGAAGATATTGAAGGGGTTATCGCCGATGATATTCTTGCTCCGGCAATGGTTGATGATATCAGCCAGGGTTCAGATGGTTCTATTGTTATAGCAACGCTGATGGAGGATGAAATTGAAACGGTAGAAGAGGCGCAGTATATATTAAATCGTATTAAAGGAAATCCTATCCTGCGCGGGAAACTTGCCTCGGATGATGGCAAGGCTATTGCAATATTTATCCCGATTGAATCAAAGAAGATGTCAAGTCGGATAGCCGGCGAGATTCAGGAACTGGTTAAAAAATATGGCGGTACTGAAACTTATCATATTGCCGGATTACCAATGGCCGAGGATTCGTTTGGCGCCGAGATGTTTAAGCAGATGGCGATTTCAGCTCCGGCAGCTATGTTTATTATTTTTGTATTGATGGTAGTCTTTTTCAAAAAGATGAAAATAGTAATAGCTCCTATGATCGTGGCAATGATGTCAGTTATCTGGGCGATGGGATTACTTATAATGACCGGTAACACGGTGCATATTATGTCATCAATGATCCCGATATTTTTGATACCGATATCAGTGTTGAATTCAATTCATATAATTTCTGAATTTCATGATCATTTTAAGAAATACAAACACAAAGAAGATACAATTCGCCATTCTATAAATGTTTTATTTGTACCGATGTTATTCACGTCGCTGACGACTGTTGCCGGTTTTATATCATTAGCATTGACACCGATTCCACCGGTACAGGTATTTGGAACTTTTGTAGCTTTCGGAATAATCGTTTCATGGTTCCTTTCGCTGACAATCAATCCAGCGATTGCGATGCTTATTTCTACCAAAACCTTAAAAGATTTTGGTAAAGAAGATGAAGAGCATGGAATCCTTTCAAAGGTCATGAATGCCTTTCGCAATGTTTCAAAGAAGTACAGCTATGGAATTATCGGTGCTGTGGCGGTATTGATTGTTGTTTCAGCGGTAGGTTTATCAATGATTGAAGTTAATGATAACCCGGTAAAATGGTTCAAGAAATCACATCCGATTCGTCAGGCAGATACTGCCATGAATAACCATCTGGCCGGTACCTATATGAACTATCTGGTATTTGAAGCTGAAGATGATGATGTCATGAAATCACCGGAAGTTTTAAAATACATGGTTACGCTGCAACGTGAGCTTGAGAAAAATGAAATCGTGGGCGGCACAACCGGTTTAACGGATGTTGTAACCAAAGTCCGCTATGAGCTTTTTGGCGCCGACTCAACCAAGGCAACGATTCCTGATAGTCAGGAAGAAATTGCTCAGATGTTGTTTGTGTTTGAGATGTCGGGCGGGGATGCGGAAGATTTATATAAATTTGTAACTTCTGATTATAACAAAGCCAATCTTTGGGTCCAGCTAACTGTGGGTGATAATCAGAAAGTGTCAGCCCTGGTGGATGAGACGGATCAGTATATAAAGGACAACCCACCTCCGGCTGGTATAAATATCAATTGGGCGGGACTGCCGTTTATCAATATAACCTGGCAGCATAAAATGGTAACCGGGATGCGTAATTCTCTGGTAGGATCATATATCGTAGTTTTCTTAATGATGATCTTTTTGTTCAGATCTATTCGTTGGGGATTGATTTCGATGCTTCCTCTGACAATAACGATTATGGCAATCTATGCTTTCATAGGCTATATCGGAAAACCATATGATATGCCGGTGGCGGTCTTGTCATCGTTGACGCTTGGTTTGTCGATTGACTTTGCCATTCACTTTATTCAACGTATCAGAACGATTTATAAACGTAATAATGATTTTAATGAATCGTTTAATGAAATTTTTGAAGGTGCCGGACGGGCAATCTCGCGCAATGTGATAGTTATTGCCATCGGTTTTATTCCGATGATGTTTTCGACTTTGGTTCCTTACATAACCGTCGGCTCATTTTTCCTGGCAATTATGGTAGTCTCCGGTCTGGTAACAATGTTGTTACTTCCTGCGCTGTCAAATATTTTCAAGAAATCACTTTTCAAAGTAAAAGTCAGTAAGTAGAAATAATTAGTAATGTATATAAGGAGAATGAAAATGAAAAATTCAATAGTTAGTTTAATATTGCTTATGCTGGGGCTTTCAATGTTTGCCCCGGTTGTGTCAGCCCAGGATGCTGAAGAAATTATGAAAAACTCTCATTTGGCATATTTTTATGCCGGTGATGATGGTGTCTCTGATGTTCATATGTCAATAATGAACAAAAAAGGTAAAGAACGGATTCGTGAGTTTGTCATGATTCGATTAGATGAAGTCGAAGGCGGAGTTCAGAAATATTATACATATTTTAAAAAACCATCTGATGTTGCCCGTATGACATTCATGGTTCATAAGAATCCTGAGAGTAACGATTCCCGCTGGATTTATATTCCTTCGGTAGATTTAGTCAAACAGATTTCCGCTGATGATAAAAATTCAAGTTTTGTCGGTTCCAACTTCAGCTATGAAGATGTATCAGGAAGACATTGGACAGAAGACAATCATGAGTTGATCAAGGATTCGACTATTGACGGGAAAGATGTCTATGTGATTCAATCGGTGCCAAAAGAAAGTTACAAAGGATTCTCAAGAAAATTATCCTTTATAGATAAAGCTACTTCGCTTCCCCTTCGTGAGGAGTATTATAATAAAAAAGATAAACTGATTAAATTATTCCGGGCTGAAAAGATTGAAGTAATAGACGGGATTGCAACTGTAACAGTCCGCTCTATGGAAAACATAAAAAAAGGCGGCAAAACAACCGTTTCATTTGCAAAGATTACTTATAATCAGAATATCAAAAGTAATATCTTTACCGAACGTTTTCTCAAAAATCCTCCACGCGATTTAATTAAATAGATAAGGTGGCAACAGAATGATGAAAAAAAATATATACATACAGATTGCTTTACTCCTCTTGATGGTGGTTCCGGTAGCAGCAGAAGTTAGCATCGACGGATTTCTTCAGGGACTCTACGGTGGCCGACTTGATCAATCCAACCCTACTGCTACCGAGCAAACCGCCAGTGAAACAAGAATGCAGCTTCGGGCTGAACATTTTGGAGATAATGGTGAGTTTTTCGGAAGATTAGATTTTCTTTATGATGCCGCTGATTCAGTTCAGTATGAATGGGAATTAAGAGAAGGATATTTTAAGTTCCGCTTAGGTGATAACCTCGATTTCAAAGTCGGTCGGCAGATTATAACCTGGGGAACCGGCGACCTTGTTTTTATTAACGATGTGTTTGCCAAAGACTATCAATCCTTTTTTGTAGGACGGGATGATCAGTATCTGAAAGCTCCCCAAAATGCTATCAGAGCAGAATATTACAACTCGCTGGGATCATTCTCTGCGGTCTGGACACCAAGGTTTGAACCTAACCGTCTGCCAACCGGACGGAAGCTTAGCTTCTATAATCCTATGGTTGGAGATATAGTTGGCAGCGAATATTATATGGAAGCTCCTTTACCGGAATCAAAATTTGAAAATGGTGAAATTGCCACCCGGTTCAGCCGTCAGCTTGGAAATTTTAACAGTTCTCTCTATTTCTATAAAGGATTTTACAAAAATCCGATGGGTGTGGATCTTGTCAATGGCGTAATGAGTCCGGTCTATCCGAAGTTAAACGTTTATGGTGCCTCTTTACGAGGCGCGTTTAACGGCGGTGTACTTTGGATTGAAGGTGGGTACTATGATTCGCGTGATGATCGGGATGGTGATAATGCGATGATGCCGAATTCGAGTATTACTACGGTGATAGGCTTTGAACGACAAGTTGCTAATAATTTGACAATGAATTTACAATGGCAGGCAGATGCTATGCTTGACCATGATATTTATGAACAGCAACAAACAGCCACGAACAGTTTTGTAAGGGATGAAGTGAAACATTTATTTACATCAAGGATTACAAAACTTGTATATGACGAACTTGTCAATCTGTCTGCTTTTGTATTTTATTCTCCGAATAATGAAGATATGTATTTGAGATTGGCTGTTTCATATAAACATACGGACGAAGTAACCCTTTCCGCCGGTAGCAACATATTTTACGGGACCTACAAAGAGACCGATTTTGGACAGTTTCAATTAAACGATAATGTATACTTAAAAATGACTTATGGATTTTAGTAACGCAGTTGCTTGTATTTAACTTTATTCAAGAGGTTTTGTGATGACTTTAGAAAATTCAATTAGAATGTTTGCCGGGATTATGATCTTATTCTCACTGGCTATGTTTGTCTTTGTATCTAATTATTGGCTGCTTTTGACAGCATTTGTGGGATTTAATCTGATTCAATCCTCAATTACTAAATTTTGTCCGGCAGAAATTATTATCAAAAAATTATTTTATTCTACTAAGATCAAGTAAGATAATAATATAATTTAGTAATCTGTTTGGAATAACCGGTATAAAATTCCTTTTATGCCGGTTTCTTAATTTGATTTATTGCTCAAATCAGACTATCTTTTTCCGATAAAGGAATATATGAAAAAGAAAATTATTTTATCAGCAAAAACCATGATTGCGGGTTTTGCAATCATTCTAAGTATCTTCGGTTGTGAAAGTTCGCCTACCTCTAACGGCGGTTCCACTGATGCAGATTACAGATTTGACGGTACCTTGATAAAGGACCTGAATTTAAACAACACTAAGATAGCCGCAAATCTTGAAAAATATGACAGTTCATTAACTTCGGCGGTTGTAACATTTTCAACCGATACTTTGTCATATAATGATGTCAATGCAATTGTAGATTCGATTTATACTCTTGATTTTGATTTTTCCAACAAATATCCCAGTGGAAATTATAATCTGACTATTGAGGATAATGATCTGTTCAGTCAAACTATCTCGGTTGCTGTAGGCGATACATTTTCAATTAACAGTATTGTTCCAACTACCGGACAGTGGCGCCCTACCGATGGGGCGGTTGTTGTGAGTTGGAATGGCTCTGAAAATGTTGATGGGTTTATCGTTGCGGTTGTAAAGGCTGATGAAGCTTATCAGGGTTCAGGGTACAGCGCGTATTCTACCAGCATGGTAACCAGTGAATCTATTCTTCCGGATGTCTTTTATACCTCCAATGTACTTGATACCGGATTGTATAAAATCTTTGTTTATGGCTACTCTGGAGTGGTTGACAGATCGCTGGCAAATTTGCTCTTACCGACTTCGCTTCCGGATCAATTGGCTGATAACATTACATCTGCTGATCTTACCGGGCATTTTGGATCAATTGTTGTCTCGGCAAGCGAAACATTGAGAGTAGTTACTCAATAACTGCATATTATCACATTATTGATTTTTTCATTTTATCTTGAAATTTTTCAAAGGCAAAGTTAGTTTGTCTTTATGAAAAATTTTGATGACCTGATAGTACAACTATCAAAACTAAGTACTGAAAAACCTAATCCAAATACAGCCAATATTGACACTCTTAATGCTGAGCAGATTGTTGCCAAAATCAATGAAGAAGATCAAATAGTCGCCTCAGTGGTTCAAAAAGCCCAAAAAGAGATAGCTCAAACAGCCGAATTATTTGCTAACACGATCAAAAACAAGGGGAGAGTATTCTATATCGGTGCCGGAACATCCGGACGACTTGGAGTTCTGGATGCCTCGGAGTGTCCGCCTACCTTTGGAGCCGATCCCAAGCAGATTATTGGGTTGATTTCGGGCGGGTATGATACTCTGGTGCTTTCCAAGGAAGGTGTCGAGGATGATATTATCGCAGCTGTTTTTGACTTAAAAAATCAGAATTTGACTAATAATGATCTGGTAATTGGAATTGCAGCCAGTCGCCGAACCCCATATACATTAGCGGGATTGGAATATGGTCAGTCTATCGGCTGTAATACGGCATTAATTATTTGTAATGAACCTGATGAAGAATTTAAAAGCAATTCTGTTATAAGTGACTTATCGGTTCTGATTTCTTTACCGGTTGGCTCCGAGGTTATTACCGGTTCGACAAGGATGAAATCCGGTACTGCCCAGAAAATGACCTTAAATATGATCTCGACAACGGCGATGGTTTTACTTGGGAAAACTTATGGAAACTTGATGGTCGATTTACAGTCAAAGTCAGATAAACTTGCAGCCCGTTCCCGTAAAATTCTGATGGAACTTTTTAAGATTGAATATAGTGAAGCTGATAAACTGTTATCTGAAAGCGACGGATCGGTTAAAATTGCGATTGTTATCAAAAAATTCGGATGCACAAAAATAGAGGCTTTAGAAAAACTAAAACTGGCAGACGGTTTTATCGCTAAGATAAAATAGCCCGTAGAGGGGCAAAAACCCCTCTACTCTCTCGTCTGCTTTAACAGCATTTCTCATCATTACAATCACATAATTCATTGCATGATTTGAGCATAGATTTTAAAGCTTCAACTTTTTTGGGATCATCACCGGTAACTTTGATAATTACTCCTTTGTCAGTATCTTCAAAGTTGAATTTAAAATCTTTACAAAAATTGGTCGAGCAACATCCAAACATATTCATCACCTCCTTTCAGGTATAGATGTTTGTATATATGTCTATATTTATAGCTATAAAAAAATTCATTTCATTTTAAAAATTATATCAAAAGCTGAAAACTGTTGGCCACAGCATTCGATTAAAGTCTTCTTGTTAAACCGGTAGAACACTTCACGACCTTTTTTTTCACTTTCAACCAATTTAGCCCTCTTTAAGATATCAAGATGATGCGAAATCGAAGGTTGGGTCATTTTAAAGTTTTTGGAAATATCACTCACACAACACTCTTTATTTTTTAGCAACTCAAGGATTTTGAGCCTGGTTTTGTCACCCAATGCTTGAAAAATTGTGCAATTACATTCACTCATATTAACCTCATAACATATAGATATATTACTATACATCTAATTGTCAAGAATAGTTTCAAATTATATTATCTAAATTAAGATTCAATACAAATATAGCATATTTTTTTGAGAAATAAGAGTCTAAAAATGAACTTATATTGTAATGTAACAAAGGTTTACAATAGTATATTACTATTATAACGATGCTTACTAATATTTGATGCGGTTGAACTGATTTTTAAGGAGGCTGACAATTCGGAGTAGATTGGATTTATTTAATAGAATGGATAAAAAGGGTATTTTGTCATTTTTAAATTAAAAAGTGATAAAAGTGATCAACTTTAAAGATTTTATTTATTAAAATTCATTATGTGATAATCATTTGTAGATAAATAGATCATAGTAGAGACAGCGATCTTTATTGTTATGGCTGTGTCATAAAAAAATGACAAATTTATTGAACAAAACTATTGACTAAAGTGTTAAATCTTATAGATTAAGGTACTTAATAAAGACCCCCCTCTGTCTCATCCTAGAGACAGCCCTGCGTTGGGCAGGATAAGAAATTATCCTGCCCTTTTTTTATTCTCTAATAATTATTAGTCGAGATTCAAGTCAGTTTTTAATTCTAAAATCATCGAGTCGATTGTTGGGCTGGGTTGGAGTTGTTTAATTTCATTTAATAGAAGGTAGGCTTCTTTTTTCTTTGATTCTTCATCCAGTTCTGAGAGAACAGAGGCGAGATTTAATTTATGATAGATATTAGTAGTATCTTTCAGGAAGAGTTTTCTAAAATTCTTTTCAGCTTTTGCAAATTTCTTTTGAAAGGCATAAAGGGTGCCTTGATTGGAAACAAGTTCATCGATGGGTCCAAATTTTTCTAAGGCATAATCAATAGTTTCAACGGCAACATCTAATGATTCTGCCACAGCCGCAGTATTGGCAACCTGTAGATATCTTTTTATATTTCCAGAGTCATTTGCAAGAAGTTTTTTATTATAATACAGGGCGTGAAAATATCTTTCAGCTCTGAGGTTATATTCAGCCAGATCCTCATAATATTTTTCTTTCGATTCACCAGTTTTGATCAATACTTCAATTGCTTTGATAGCACTTTTCCAATCTAATGCATAAGGAGCAACCTGATAGATGGTCTTATTTATTTCTTTTTGGCGAGGGTATAAAATATCGACTTTCTTAAGATAGAATAATGAAGAATCGTACATATATTCTTTTTGATAAATTACTCCAAGGAGATAAAGGACTTCCTGATCAGAGGCATTTTGATTTAGGGCTTTAAAAAAATAATCACGGGCTATGCGGTAATTACCTGAGATATAAGCCTCACGCCCAGCCTTTGCCATAGAATCAAAATCATGTGATTCTTCGGAACATCCAACCAATGCAATTAATAGAAGAAAAAAGGGAATCAGTATTTTCATAATTCTCACCATGATAATTAATATTTATTTAATAATATAAAAAATATTATAAGAATATCAACATAGA
>CBDVDR010000034.1:0-9258 GCA_965372795.1 uncultured bacterium | reverse complement strand
GTTTGACTAATAAAAATAAAGTTACTGATTATGAAGTATTTCCTTCACCGACAAGAAGTGCAATCTTCGATGCAGGACTTACGAGTCGTATAAACGTTGGACACTTCATGTCTGATTTAATAACTGAAGAAGAGATATGGAACAGGTGGAAAGGGCAGATGCCTGTAATCTATAACAAGGAATAGTCAAATCTGAAAGAACTCAGATTCTAAAGATATATTTCAAATATTGCCAGAATAACGGTCACCATTAGGTCTCAATAAAAGCCGAAATAACATAGTCTAAATCAATCCATATTCTACTTTACAACGTATAAGATATATTGTTACATTTGTGGCTAAAGAATAATCAATAGAATTGAATAGAAATGAAAAAGAAACCAAACAACCCAACCAAGAATCGAATGATTCATATACGATTAGACGATAAAACGCACAAGCGATTAAAGATAGCAGCAGTCCAGAAAGAAACGACGATCCAGAAACTGGTTGAAGATCTGATACTGCAGAGCTTTATGAAGTTGCGATCCAGGACTACGACATGACATTTACCAAAGGCCAAAAGCTAGGACCGTATGAAATAGTTGAGCAAGCCGGTAAAGGGGGGATGGGCGAAGTCTATCAAGCCAAGGACACTCGCCTTGATCGCATTGTGGCTATTAAAGTTTTACCAGCCGCATTAGCTGAAAACCGGGAACTTCGTGACCGATTTGATCGTGAAGCCAAAGCTATATCAAGCCTGAATCATCCGAATATTTGTACGCTGTATGACGTTGGGCATCAGGACGGGATCGATTTCCTGGTCATGGAATTTATCAAGGGGGAGACTTTAGCCGATCGTTTGAACAAAAAGAATCTCTCGCTCAAAGAGGTTCTTACCATTGGAATTCAAATTGCAAATGGACTCGAATCAGCACATAAGCAAGGATTAGTACATCGAGATTTGAAACCTGGCAACATCATGCTTACCAAATCGGGTGCCAAACTTGTTGATTTTGGTCTTGCAAGATTGGTCCAGGAGGAAAATACAGCTCAAAGTGAAGATGACGCTACCCGCACCTCACCATTGACGGGCAAAGGAGCGATCCTGGGTACTATACAATACATGGCACCTGAACAACTTGAAGGTAAAGAGGTTGATCATCGGGCTGATATTTTTTCGTTTGGCTCCGTACTTTATGAAATGGCTACTGGTGAGCGAGCTTTCAATGGTGACAGTCAAGCATCTCTCATTGCCAGTATACTCAAAGAAGAACCGCGCCCAATACGAGAATTACAGGAAGTGTCCCCCCGCGTACTAGAGCGAACGATTAGCCAGGCGCTTTCCAAAGATCCGGATAATCGTTGGCAATCTGCTGGTGATCTAAAACGAGAATTATCATGGATTTTGAATGAGTTAGAAGCTCCCCACAGTGAAGAATTAAAGAATACAGCAGATTCTTCATTAGCTAAACAAATGAAATATATCTTAGGAGCGGCAATCCTGATCATTGTGACTTTATTGGTAACAAACTTCGTAAAGGGTTCCAAGCCGAATCTACTTTTAGGATTGACTGAGAGATTTGTTGTACCTGCTAAAAATCTGAGTGCCAATTTTGCAAATCCAGCTGTAATTTCACCGGATGGTAAAATGATTGTCTATCCTGCAGAAGGCCGGCTGTGGTTGCGCGATTTGTCTCAATTTGATCCGGTAGTGATCCCGCAAACAGAAGAAGCAGTTGGAGCCTTTTGGTCGACCGACTCCAGATATATTGCATACGGCAAGAATAAGCGAATCTGGAAGTATGATATTAAAAGCAAAGAACGAACGTCAATATGCATAATTCCAGAATCAGGTAAGATCATAGGTGGCTGTTGGAATCAGTCTGGGGAAATCGTATTAGCTGTATGGCGGGGTGGTCTTTATCGGGTATTTGATCGTGGTGGGACTCCAGAGATAATTATCCCTTCAGATAGCATATTTATTCACGACTTTCATACACCGCATTTCTTACCCGATGGAAAGACTCTCCTGCTTGTAGTCCATGCCAGAGATGATAAAGAAAATGGCTTTGCGGTAATAACTGAGGGTAGTTCTGAATTAAAAATGATAAAGAAGACACCACTGGGGGGCGGAGTAACATACTCTCTATCCGGTCATCTTCTCTATACAAAAGAGACAGCCGAACAATCAATCTGGGCAATCCCATTTTCTTTTGATAAACTTGAAATTACCGACGAACCATTTTTGGTAGTAACTAACGGTCAGTTTCCATCTGTCTCCAGCAATGGCACAATGGTTTATTTCACCAGTACATTAAACCAGAAATACCAAATGCTCTCCTACTCCCTTGAGGATAAAACCATGAAAACAATTGGGCAACCAATTGAGGGTTTGCTAACACCGACTTATGCCCCCGATGGTAAGTCAATTTTGTACACTTCAAAAGATGATGACATGTGGAATATTTGGCAATATGACCTTATCCGTGGCAGTTCCCGACGGCTCACATCTAAACCATCTATTGATAGATGGATTTCATTTTTTCCTACAGGTGATAAATTTGTTTTCAATCGACAATTTGATGTTGCGTCGGGTACTATTGAAATATTTGATTTAACAACCGGAACAGTAACCGATTCAATTGGCGAAGGGATACGTCCAACTCTTTCCCATGATGGTAGGTATATGATCTATCAGACCGATATAAAAGGAGACTACGACCTCTGGTATAAGGATTTAGTGGAGAGGTCTCAGTCTCAAGTTCTGCTTAAAAGTAAAGACAGAGAGTACAATAGTGTTTTTTCTATCAACGACAATTGGTTTGCTTATATTTCTAATCAATCCGGTAAAGATCAGGTCTACTTGCGAAGATTCCCCAGTGCCAAAAACCCGATGCAGGTCTCTATCGATGGTGGCAAACACCCATTCTGGCATCCTTCAGGTGATACTCTGTATTGGATTACTGATACTGCTTTGCTTGGAGTTGAAATTGTATGGGGTGATATCCCAGAGCTCGGAATTCCTCAAATAATAATTAGCGACTTAGGATATAAGATGGGAAGTGGTTCATGGGACTTTGATCATGTGAGAGTTCCTATCAGCCCCGATGGAAAGGAATTGATATTAATGCAAAAAGTTGATGCCGACCAAACTAATAGGTTACTACTGGTTAAAAATTGGTTTAATGAATTTGATGGCAGATAGCCCGAATTGACCACAGGTTGGAATCATTGTGTTTTCAGCAAAATTCAAAATAGTATTTTTCAGTGTACAAGTAAGACCCTGATAAATCTGAAGAGGCATCAAAAAAGTGATTACAATAGAGTAAATCCTTGGCATCAACCCAGTATGGACTCGATTCCCCCAACCTCCATTAAAAGAATAATACAACAATTTATGTCTGTTTCTTAAACTGGGTTCAGTCGCAAATAAAACATCTTTTATAAGCCTATTTACAAATATTAGTTGTAGTCATACTGCACATGATATTTTCTGTTTTATTAGAGTTGTTCATAGTAAGGGGTATGAAGAGAAATAGGTGGGAATGTGTAAAGTTTTTGTTATCGGATGTATGGGGGAGATGAGGGCATCTGCCGCCCACTTATGCAAATAAATTTATATCTAATCTGTTTTATTAATTATCACAAATGAGTTAACGGCTGTTGTTTTCAGCCTTCCATTTATTTAATATATCAATTGTTCGTGAAAGTAATTGAGTATCTCCCCAATCTCCATGACCGGGAATTACAATTTTAGCGTCTTTGAATTTATCTTTAACTAATTCAACTGATTTTGGCCATTCAATCATATTTGCATCTACGATATAACCGGGTCTTTTATGATTCAATGATAAAATCATGCATCCACCAAACAGAACTTTTTTACTCTTCAAATAAACAACAACATTATCAATAGTGTGAGACTCTCCCGGGAAATAAACATAAAAAGTATCTTCATTGATTATCAAGTTTAATCCATCATTTATTGCAAATGTATCCGTTGGAGGGAGGAAGTTTACGTTGCTAAAAGCTTGGAAATATTTTGTATCTTTTTTCTTACTTGTGTATTCAAGAACAATATCTTTCGATTTGTCAGCATTCTCTTCAATTAATCTTGCGGTTAACCCGGCACCATAAATCTTAATATTTTTAGAATACAAATATTCATTACCGCCAAGATTATCGTAATGAAATCCGGTATTGACAGCAACTAAATCTAAATTTCCGAATTTTGTATATATCCATTCAACTAATGATTTGGTTCCGGTTGTCTCATTAGGTGTATCAATAAGCACACCTTTATTATCACCAACTAAAACAAACATACTATTACATCTATCGGGGAATTTATGAATTATCACATATGTACTATCCATGATTTCGGAATAATACAAATCATCAGAAATTTTCTCAATTTCAGTTGTTTCTTGACTTAAAGATGAGCCCCAAATTCCTGATAAAATTATTACTAAACTTAATATTTTCATATTTCTGATATTTTTATACAACAAGCTTATGTATTGTATGACACGCAACTTGTTTATATGTACCTTCTGTCTGAGCAAAAATAAATTATTTAATCAATTCGTTTATTGCATCGTTAATTTGTTTATTACTTTCTATTTCATAAATTAAGACTTATATCACAAAAATTATTTAAATGAATTTATGATATATACAATCTTTTTTGTTAAAAACAAAACTACTAATTGTTATTAGTATTAAAATCAGGTTCTTTTTAATTGTCTTTTCCTTTTATACATTATTCGATAAATAATATTATACAGCATTCTGTAGCCATTTGTTATGGTCACTTATGGAAATAGAACCGTTCACCAGCTGCTTGCATTATCTCCGGATATACAATTGGGATCTTACGAACTTTTAATAAGTCAGCGCACATTTTGTATTGTTCCGGTACGTTGGCACCCCAAAGATAAATTGCTTTTGGTTTGAGTTGGTCGATTAAGTAGAGATACTGCTCATGGTTGTTACCGACCAAACGATTGCTATGATTGTGAGTAGCAAGCATAACAATATCAATTGGACCGAGAGCTTTTAGGAAATCAATCTCTTTGCGAAATTTTTCAATATGTTCAGGTTTATCATCACTTATATGAAGTCCTGCATGGAATATTTTCAGTCCATCAACTTCAACAAGATAACCCATTCCACCAGCCAATGCTGGAATAGGATGCACCTCAATTCCATTTACTGAAAAACTTTCGTTAGGTAAAGCTAAACGATAATCAGGAATTGTTTGATTTTCTTCTTTGCTGAAATCCGGTTTAAAACTAGAAACCATATTTACATCTGTTGTTAATTTCGCTAATTCCGTAAACTTTGTTCCACCCAAATGCCCCATGTCTCTATGGCGGAGAAACATGGTTATTTTCTGATTTTTCAATTCATCAGCGTTTAAGAATCCATTTGCTAACCCTGATTCTGATGATTCGCCAATTTTTCCAACTAAAGTAAATACGAGTAGATTGTTTTTTGTTTTTACGGCATAGCTATAATCCAGATCCCAGATATATGCTACACCTTCATCAATTGACCCAGAAAGTTGTTCTGCTTTGCCATAATTGGTTTCAACTATTGTGTTTTTATTTGCGCCCGAAGCAATTAAAACCTCTGCCACACCACGATACCCATGTTTTGCAGCATAATATAATGCAGTTCTGTTAAAATTGTTTTTGGCGCTTAAATCGATGCCATGCTCAATTAAAATTCTTGTCTGTTCTGTATTCCCCTTTAAAGCTACTAAATGTAATTCCGTATTTCCCTGAGAATCTTTGATATTTAGTTTAGCTCCATTTCCAATAATAAATTGAACTATCTCATTACTTTGACTATAATTTATTGCGACTTGTAATATAGTTCCACTAATAGTTGAGGTTCGGATAGGTCCATTATAATCGTTCGAAATATTTATATCAGCACCATTCTCCAGTAGAAGTTTTGCTATCTTAAGGTCATTATACTTTACCGCCCAATGAAGAGCAGTAATGCCATTATACCCTTGCATATTAACATCAGCACCCTTTGATATTAGCAATTTAATGAGTTCGTAATCCGGGCCACGACCAACGCTGGCTCTTAGTAATGCAGTTGCCTGATAATTATTTATTACATTCACATTAGCACCTGCTTCGATGAGGAATTTTGCTACTTCCACTTGTCTGCCCATTGTCTGATAGTTGAGGCATGCTCTAATAAGAGGAGTACTGCCGCTCCGATCTTTAATCTCTAATAGGTTTCTGTTTGATTCTATAAGTGCTTTAACTTTAGCTAAATCTCCTGCATTGACAGCTTTGAACATTTCTTCATTTAAAGACATGTCTGCAAAAACTTGTGTTCTGATGTCATCAATAATACTTGCACTCACCCAGTAAATGTCCATGTCAAGCATCGTTTCGTGACGGACAAAAAACAGAAACTTCCCATCGGGAGAAAGAGAGGGGCTATTATGATGAGCGGTCTCATTGTTGATTTTAGCACCACAACTGTTCATGTTGACAGGGGTGGTCCACTCGTTGTTCCCTTTGTTAAAACTTATATAGAGATGTGCTTCGCCACGCCTACCATTACGTTCTGAACCGAATATTAGATATGATCCATCGGGAGCAATGCAGGGACTAACGTCAAAAGAGGGTGAGTTCAATATTGGTCCAAGGTTCTCAGCCTGTAATGATTGATCGGACAAGCGGGCTATGCGCCAATTATCAATGCCACCAAATCCACCGGGACGCTTGGAGGAGATATAAGCAACACCATCGGCAGTTTCAGTGTAAGAATTTTCTCTAGAAGTGGAATTGATTGGTGAAGGAAGAAGTTGCGGTTCGCCCCATCCTTCGATAGTGCGTTCAACCATCCAAATATCACCGTCTCTTACAAAGTAAAGACTTTTCCCGTCTGCCGATATAAAGGGACTGCTACTTCCAATTTTATTGTTAGCCGAGAATGGAGCTTCCACCTGCTCTGTCCATTTGTTGTTTACGTATTTAGTGTAATAAATTTTATATGAAGCTTTGTTATTCGCAATTTCAACAACCTGAAAGTAAAGTTCTTTCCCATCCGGGGAGAATGTTATGCTAGATTCCAGGCGATCGGGCAAGGAAAAAATTCCAGGGGCAAAAACAACAGCTGAATCACCCGGAGGAGTTTGTCCGAAATAGGCATCTTTAGTTTCAAGAAAATTGGTTTCTGTTTGTGTGCAACTAGTGCAGAAAAATCCTGTTAATAATAATAATAGTATTTTTTTCATTCTATTAGTTTTTCGTTGAGTTTTTAATTAATATCAGACCATTCTCTAATATACTGGTTGAATAAAACAGATCCAAGTCGCCATCATTGTCAATATCGTTTAACCACAAGCCAAGGATTCGTCCTTCAGTTTCCAGCGTTTCGTATTGAGTAAATTGACTGTTTCCATTGTTTAGCCAAATAATTTTACCAAAAATGATGTCGTTTTGACCATCTAAATCAATATCACCCACGCACATTGTAGAACTTTTTGTGAGATTGTTAGTTGTCTCTGAAAATTTTCCCGAGCCATCATTTGACCATACTGAACCGCCGTTATTTCTATTTGAAAGAATGATATCCAAATTCTGGTCATTATCCATGTCTGCTAATTTAATTCTTCCATATCCATCCTGATAACCGATAGATTGAGCAGATCGCTCGAAATTATTGTCGCCTTTATTAAACCAAACAACAACAGCTCCGTTGATGCTACAAACAACATCTAATAAACCATCATTATCAATATCACCTAATTCTGCATTATAGCCACTCGATCCAAATTCAGCATTATCTTTTATAAAATTTCCTTTTCCATCATTATTCCATAGAGTAGTGGGTTGTTTGTAATTGGTAACTATAGCATCTATATCATCATCATTATCAACGTCACCTAAGGAAATATATAATCCATCTGAATTATTGCTATTTATAGTATCCGTTAATAGATATTCACCTTCGTTGCTTAAGTATATAAAATTGTTAAGCCCGTTAAAAACAAAGAATATGTCAGGATTGTTATCATGGTTGAAATCGTTTATTGCGACACCATGACCACTATAAGAGCTATCCTGAGCTTCATAAGAGTTGAGAGATATGAAATTGCCAAAACCTCCACTTGCATCATTATAATATATTGTTGGTGGCTTAACCCAATTTGCAATAACCATATCTGTGTAGCCATCTTTGTTTAAATCTTCAAAAGCAACATCCCACACTCTTCCATTGGTAACCAGCTGCTTGTCACGAAATATCTGTTCTTGAGCTTTGATAATATCATTTTGAAGAAACAGAAAGCAAAAGAAGATAACTGTTGTAAACAATTTATGCTTTCTATAACTTTGTTTCAATTTTGTATTCATTCTATCTCTTTTGATCTTTATTAAACGCATTCGTAATTTTTCCTATCGGTTAGTATATACACTGTGTGGGATTGCGAAGTACCCCTTTGTTAAACCGAGGGCGTGCAATTATTTTTTATTCAATTGTTCAAAGGTATAAACCAAACCGTTATAGACATCAATATAAGGCACATGACTTTCATTCTCTAAGACATCAATCTTCCATTTAAAATTTGCTGGGGCTTTTTCTTTTAGTAATTTCTCAAACTGGGGCATTGGTTTAATTACTCTATCAGAATCTTGATCACCGTAAATCATATATAAGGTTTTGTCGAAACTTTGGATATTACTAAAAAAATCAATTGATTTGTTTAGCATATAATTTTCACTCCATCCTATCATTGGACTACTTAGAATAAAAGATTTAAAAAGATCGGGTTCTTGTATCATCACATAATTAGCAAACATGGCACTATTTGAAAAACCTGCCAAAATACGAAGGGAATCTGTCCTATAATTTGATTCTATAAAGGGGATGACTTCAGTTTTAATGTAACTCATAAACTTATCTCCACCTCCGGTAGTTGGTGCTTTATCCATATGAAATGGAAACACTTCATTCCATGTATCTTCACCACATATTCCTACCAATATCAATCCAGGAAATCCATTTCTGCCTTCCAAATAATCGGCGGCGGATTTAACCCGCTTAAAAGACCACTCTGGAAATAAAACATATAAAACCGGATATGTGTTTGCTGAATCATTATAGTAATATGGCAAGCTAATAAACAATTCTCTGCTTTTACCGTATAATTCAGAATCAATTTGGACTTTTTGTCCTATTGAAATTTCATTGTCTGTTTGAGAAAACAGTGGACACTGACAACAGATAAGTAGTAGCACTAAGG
>CBDVDR010000033.1:0-12810 GCA_965372795.1 uncultured bacterium | reverse complement strand
ATAACAGAAACCAGCCGGAGGAACAGGCCAGGTAGTTGTTTCTGTGATTGTACCATCACTAACCACTATTCCGTTATATTTTAGATCTGATCTTGAAATAAATGTGCAACTTGTTTCAATGGCTTCCAAAAATTGCGGATGGATATAAACAGGATTTTGATACGCTGTGTCGATAATACAGTTTCGAGTTGTTGCGTACCCTGAAGAATAAGATAAATTATAAGGGTCTCCACCAACAAATCTGAAACCCTCGACTTCTGTATTTTCTGTATTTATTGCTCCAATCGTAAGCAGATTACTTATTCCTCCAGCATCTATTATTGTTGAAGCCGAGCCAGCTGAAGACAATAACGTAATTGATTTACTATTAATAGTAAGAGATTCATAATAAGAATCGGGTGCAACCAGAACTGTATCACCACTTACAGCGGCATCTATGCCTGCTTGAATAGTAGGTTGATCAGCTGGTACATTGATCGTAGCAGAGTATGTTGACGATACTAACAATGTTATGAATAGTAAAATTGCGAGTTTCTTCATGGGACCCTCTTTTGTTTATTTTAGATTTTTGACAACCGTGCTCATGCAAATATAGGATATATGTATCCCTTTGTCAAATATCGAACCAAAATCCCATACATCTTAGATTCCAAATTCCCCACCAAATCATTGATGATTACACATTCGCTACCCTTTATAAAAGGAGGAACGGTGAGTTATGATTAATTTTGAGACCATAAATATAAGAAAATCACACGATGTGAAAAGTCAGAGAAAATCACGAAAAGTGCTCTTAAGGGGTCAAAAACTAAAAAATGAGCAAACGAACCCATTTTGGTTGTACTATGAATTATCATAATGACTTACAACGGAAAAATATTAATTGAGTAAAAAACTACACGAGAAAACCACACAAAGTGTGTGTGAAAAAAACCGGCAAGCTGTTTAGCTTACCAGTTGAGTTTTTTATTTAAAATGTAACGAAGTTACGCGTTTGCACCATGACATTTTTTGTACTTCTTGCCACTTCCGCAAGGACAGGGATCGTTTCGACCAACCTTAGGTTGCGTCCTCTTAATCGTGCGAGCCTGAGTTCCCGACTGGGAAGCTTGAGCCATCGGATTCGCATCCTGTTTGCCTTCAGTAGTTGTCGGTACTCCGGCTCCGCCAAAACCCATTCCGGAGGCATCAGCTTGTGAGGCTACCATATCGGTTTCTTTGCGTCTTGCAGAACGTGATTTTTCAGGAACGTTAACCTGAAGTTTATAAACCAGACTGACGATATCCTTGTCGATATCTTCGATCATTTTTTGAAATGCCTGGAACGCTTCCCGTTTATAAATGTCAATCGGTTTGCCAAGTCCCTGATGATACGCCCTTAGTCCGATACCTGTGCGAAGTTCTTCCATCTCAGCCAGATGGTCGCGCCAGTATTGATCGATAGTAGTAAGCACCGCATAACGTTCTAATTGACGCATGATCTCTTCGCCGTATGCTTCTTCTTTTTGTTCATAGAAGTTTTTAACAGCTTTGTAAATTTTTTCTTTCAGCTTCTCATGGGTCAACTTCGGTAAATCTTCATCGCGGAATTGTACATTAAACAGATAAACCTTACGAAGCTCCTCAACAAAAGCGTTCAGATTCCATTCTTCGGCAACCTGATCGGAAGGGCAGTATGTTTCAATAAGAGTATTCAGGACTTCATCAATCAGCTCAACGACTTCATCCTTAATAGATTCCCGTTCCAAAGCCGCCAGACGTTTTTCATAAATCCATTTGCGCTGCACATTCATAACATCATCATATTCAAGCGTATGTTTACGAATGGCAAAGTTTTGTGCCTCGACTTTTTTCTGCGCCCGTTCGATAGCTTTGGTGACCATGCCGTGTTCGATGACTTCGCCTTCCTCAACCCCGAGCTTATCCATAATTGTTCCCAGGCGGTCACCGCCAAAAAGACGCATCAAATCATCTTCGAGTGATAAAAAGAATCTTGATGATCCCGGATCACCCTGACGTCCGGCACGTCCGCGCAACTGCCTGTCAATTCGTCTTGATTCGTGGCGTCCGGTTCCAACAATATGCAACCCGCCCTTTTCGATAACACCTTCACCGAGTTTGATATCGGTTCCACGACCAGCCATGTTGGTTGCAATCGTGACACTTCCGAATTTACCGGCGTTCGTCACAATTTCCGCCTCGCTCTGATGTTGTTTGGCGTTTAGTACATTGTGTTTAAGTTTGATTCGTTTTAACATTCGCGAAAGAGTTTCAGAAACATCCACTGTAACCGTACCAACCAGGATCGGTTGACCGGTATTATGTTTTTCCTTAATCTCATTAATGATGGCATTATATTTTTCACGACGGGTACGATAAATAAGATCTTCCCGATCATCTCGAATACAATCCTGATTGGTAGGAATGACCATCACTTCGAGTTTATAAATATCAAAAAATTCTTCAGCTTCAGTTTCTGCGGTACCGGTCATGCCGGCAAGTTTTTCATACATCCTGAAATAGTTCTGAAGGGTAATCGTTGCCAAAGTTTGAGATTCAGCTTCAATTTTCACATTTTCTTTGGCTTCAATTGCCTGATGAAGACCGTCGGAATATCTTCGTCCGGGAAGAATACGTCCGGTAAATTCATCAACAATCATTACCTTGCTGTTCTCTAAGACGTATTCAACATCTTTTTCATAAAGAGAGTATCCGCGGAGAAGCTGATTAATGGCATGAACTTTTTCCGAACGTTCGGCATGGATACGATAAATTTCATCAGTTTTTTTCTGGCGAATTTCCGGTGTCAGCGTGTCATCTCCATCAACTTCGGAAAGCATCGATGAGATATCGGGGATGATATAAAGGTCTTGTTCCGTTTTTGAAAGCTGGGAAGCACCAAGATCGGTTAACGAGATCGAGTGTTCCCGTTCATCAATAAAGTAATAAAGCAGTTCATCAATTTCGTGTAGTTTCTTATCACGCATGTAAGAACCTTCAACATCCGACATCAGCTTTTTCATGCCCGGTTCTTTTAAAATTTTCTGTAGTTTTTTATTTTTTGGGGCTCCGCGATTAGCTGCCAGTAAAATTGTACCGGCTTCAAAATCATCTTCTTCTTTACCATCGCTGAGCAATTTTTCAGCTTTGGCAATCATTTCATTAATTAGCAGGACCTGTTTTCTAACAATCCGATCAACGGTCGGTTTCATCTCGCGATAACGATCAGAAACATTCGATTCGATAGTTCCGGAAATAATCAACGGTGTCCGGGCTTCATCAATAAGAATTGAATCGACTTCATCAATAATTGAGTAAAAATTATTGCGGTGGACCCGATCTTCGGCTGTCTGGGCCATATTGTCACGGAGATAGTCAAACCCAAATTCATTGGCGGTTCCAAATGTTATGTCACATTGGTATTCTTCACGCCGTTCAGCATTATTCATCTGATTCTGAATTACCCCAACAGTCAAACCCAGATATTCATAAATTTTGCCCATCCAGTCTCTATCACGCTGGGCGAGGTAATCATTGACGGTAACAACATGAACCCCTTTGCCGGTTAAAGCATTGAGATAGGTCGGCAAAGTTGCCACCAGAGTTTTACCTTCACCGGTTGCCATCTCGGCAATTTTACCCTGATGGAGGATGATGCCACCGATTAACTGCACATCAAAATGCACCATGTTCCATTCAACCTGCTGACCGGCGACATCCCAAGTTTGCCCGAGATGACGGCGACAGGCTTCTTTGACTACCGCAAAGGCTTCATTCATAAGGTCTTCGACCGTTTCACCATCAACAAGACGTTGTTTAAACTCTTCAGTTTTGCCGATTAGTTCATCTTCGGTGAGATCGCTTAGTTTATCGAACTGGGCATTTATTTCTTCAATGAACGGCTGAACTTTTTTGTAATCCCGCTCATGTTTCGTACCGAATAATTTTGTTATAAAGTTTTTCATATCTTCCTTAATTTTACGTTTCCTAAGGCTTTTAGGATACATAAAAAATGATATTTTGGCAAGATTCCAATATTCTTAATTAATTTTTGATAAGTTACTTACTTGATATTATTTGGTTTATAAGATAGATTACCACTCTATGGAAGATTTTGAACAAGGAATAGTTATTGCCACAAAAGGCAGGCTTTTTCAAGTCAGCACACAAAATGGCAGTACAATCAAATGCGAAGTTCGGCAAAAAGTTAAGCATGCTATCAAAGCTGTCACGCCGGTTGCGGTTGGAGATGATGTCCTGTTCTCGCGTGATAAAGCCGGTCAACGTGGTGCTATTGAAAAAGTTCTCGAACGACGGACTGCTTTTTTTCGTCCATCAATAATGTCCGATACTATCAAACAAGTCATTGCTGCGAATCTCGATCAACTTGCCGCAGTTGCCTCGGTAAAATCACCCATTCTCAAAACCGGTATAATTGACAGGTTTCTAATTGCCGCCCAATTGGGAAATATGGAACCGTTGATTATTATAAATAAAATAGATTTAGAATCCGACAGAATTGATCTTGAATATATTATTAAAGCTTATCAATCAATCGGATACAAAGTTTATGGAACTTCCGCAATTGATGGAACCGGAGTTGATGAACTCGAAAAACAGCTTACCGATCACCGCACTTTGTTTGTCGGTCATAGCGGAGTTGGCAAATCTCACCTGTTAAACTATCTGATTCCCGGCTTAGACCGCAAAATTGGTGACGTGTCGGAATATTCCAACCGGGGCAAACATACAACCACAAATATAGAACTTTTTGAGCTGCCCAAGGGCGGTTATCTGGCTGATTCACCCGGTTTGAAAGTAATGGGTTTATGGGAACTTGAGAAAAATGAACTGGTAGATTTTTATCCGGAATTTTTTGATTATTTCCAGATGTGCCGTTTCAAGGGTTGCAGTCATAGCCATGAGCCGGATTGTGCTGTTAAAGCCGCTTTAGAAGATAAGAAAATTCACCAGTTCAGATATGATAATTATCTGACTATCTTAAAATCTCTGGACAAAAAATAAGCCCTTAACCTATAAAATGGTAATAAGTTACCGATACAATTAATATCATGGCGACTCGAAATCTGGAAATTAAAGTTGGGCTGTTTATCCTTTTGGGAATTATCATTCTGGCCGGATCATTATACTGGCTTCAGGGATTCCGTCTGGATCAAAATAATCAAAAGGTTCAGGTGTTTTATGAAGATGTCGGTATGCTCAAGGTTGG
This sequence comes from uncultured bacterium, assembly GCA_965372795.1. Classification (GTDB taxonomy): domain Bacteria; phylum Zixibacteria; class MSB-5A5; order GN15; family FEB-12; genus QNAD01. The sequence goes on along the minus strand of CBDVDR010000033.1, from coordinate 7,580 downwards.
CAATATTGTTACCGTTTCCGGCATTTTTAAAGGGAAAGTCAGCAATCTCCATCTTACCAGCAAGGGCGTTTTGGTCGAATTTGTTCTTTCCAATGATGTTATTCTGAGAGCAGATGCAAGATTCATAATCCGTAATTATGGTCTTATGGGAGAACGCTTTGTTGCTATTTATCCCGGTAAATCAGATCAACCCCTTGACCGTTCCAAACCGGCTTTAGGAAGTTACGATTCCGGGATGCCGGAAGTCATGGGATTAATGGGGGAGATGGTGACCGAGCTGCATGAGTTGGTCATTTCCTTTCGAGAAACAATCGGTTCCGATTCAACTTTGGGGCGATTTAACCGAACCGTTGCAAATCTTGAAAATGTCAGTTCATCCTTATCAGACTATCTGGGAGATAATAGCGCTAAGATGAATCAAACTGTTGAAAACTTTTTGAAGGCCTCTAAAAAAATAAATAAACTTGTGAGCAATAATTCATCGGTTATTGATTCATCGCTGCAACGCTTTAATAAATTTTCAAAAAAACTTGAAGAGTTCGTGACCGGTTTGGATTCGCTTTCGTTATCAGCCCGCGAATTTGCCGATCGTTTGAATTCGCCCGATGGCACTTTGCAGCTATTGTTGGAAGACCGTCAGTTATATGATGATCTGTTAAAAACAGCAGATAACATTGATGATCTGGTGAAAGATATAAAGGCTAATCCTAGAAAATATATTAATCTAAAATTGGAATTATTTTAACAATGAGCAAATTCAAACTCGCTTTTGGCATTCATAATCATCAACCGGTTGGAAACTTTGACGCTGTTTTTGAAGATGCTCATCGTTCGGCTTATTTGCCTTTTTTGGAATTGCTGCAAAGATATGAAAATATTCGAATCTCGCTTCATCAATCAGGGATTTTATGGAACTGGCAAAAGGCTAATCATCCCGAATATTTTCAACTTGTTGGAAAAATGATAGACAAGAATCAAATTGAGTTATTAACAGGCGGATTTTACGAACCGATCCTGACCTCGATCCCGGAACGGGATGTTGTCGGACAGATAAATATGCTGTCAAAATTTCTTCAGGATCATTTTCAATCTGCTCCCGAAGGTCTCTGGTTAACTGAACGGATTTGGGAACCGCATCTGCCAAAACTCTTAAAAGAAGCAAAAATTAAATATCTCCCCATTGATGATACCCATTTTATTTATGCCGGTTTTGAATTAAATCAACTCAATGGACCTTACCTGACTGAACATCAGGGCGATGTGGTAACGCTTTTGCCTATTCAAAAAAAATTACGCTATCTGATTCCCTTTGGAACGGTTGAAGAAGTTATCAATGAATTAAAGTCTCAGGCAGAACGAAATCCATCCGGAAGCGCTGTTTATGCTGATGATGGTGAAAAATTTGGAGTCTGGCCCAATACTTTCCAGCATTGTTACGAAGACAAATGGCTCGAAAACTTTTTTGATGCCCTTCAGGAGAATGAAGATTGGCTTGAAGTGGTGCCCTTGTCAACGGTTGCAAAACAAAAACCTTTGGGACGGGCTTATATTCCGTCGGCATCTTATGAAGAGATGCTTCACTGGTCGCTTCCTGCTCAGGCGTTTCTGGAGTATGAAACCTTTGAGAAGAAGCTTGAAGATGAAGGCAATAAAGAAAGGTTCGGACGATTTGTGCGTGGCGGGCATTGGCGGGGGTTTCTTTCAAAATACGAAGAATCAAATTTGATGCATAAGAAAATGCTGTCGGTGTCAAAAAAACTCGAACGCTTTGAAAATAAATATCCAAACCGTTTAAGCGAAGCAGCCTCGGCAAGAGACAGATTATTTGCCGGACAGTGTAATTGCCCATACTGGCATGGTGTTTTCGGTGGAATCTATCTGCCTCATATTCGTCAGGCTATCTGGCAGACTCTAATCGAATCAGATGCAAAACTTGATAAGCTTCTGAATCAATCTAAGATGAAATTTATCGAAACAGATTTTGATGTTGATGGTTCAACCGAAGTGATTGCTTCCAATGAGACTTTTACAACGGTCATAAAACCAGATCGAGGCGGTTCAATAATTCACTTTGCCCTGAACAAATATAATTTTGATATCAGCGATACTTTTACAAGAAGAAAAGAAGGCTATCATATTAAACTTGATCATGCGATTCTACATGGTGAAAAAGCTAACACCGGTTCGATACATGATTTGGTCTTGGCAAAAGAAGCCGGCTTAAAGGATCTGTTGATCGAAGACTGGTATCCAAAAAAATGTTTTATAGATCACTTTTTTAAAGCAGATGTGGATTTTGAAAAATTCAAAACCGGGAAATTCGGCGAAGATGGTGATTTCATATTAGAACCCTATGATTATAAAATCCTCAAAGAGCGCGGTGAAGTTGTATTAGTTCGAAATGGTAAGGTTTGGCAGGCGGAAAACAAAATCCCTGTTAAAATTAAAAAGCGTTTTATTTTTGATTCTGGCGATCTGGTCAGAATGCAGTACGAACTATCAACGACCCATTCCGAACCGTTAAAAGTAAGATTTGGGATTGAAAATAATTTTAATTTCCAGGCAGGACACGCCGAAGACAGATATGTTTCTGTTAATAATTATAAGCATAAAAATACATTTCTTGATTCTTCAATTAAATATACAGATGTCCTGAATTATTCAGTTATTGATGAATATCGTTCACTGGCAGTAGCCTTTGGCGGCAATAAACCTTTTGAGCTATGGCAGTCACCAATATTTTCAGTATCCCTTTCAGAGGGTGGCTTCGAAAAAGTGTATCAAGGCACTACTTTGGTAACTTTATTTGAGCTTGAAATATCATCAAATCCTCAAAAACTTGATTTTAATCTGTTTGCCGGAAAGATCGAAAACATTCCCAAAAGTCTTAAAAAATCTACCTTTGCAACAACCTGCTAAGTTATTATAGAGCAGGCTCTTAAATTTACAGATTAAGAGATTGTCTTTTGCTGCGGATTCTCTTATCTTCTTAAGTTATGATAAATGAGCTTGTAAAAGTCATAAAGAACTGCCGAAAATGTGTAGTTTTGACCGGTGCCGGGATTTCAGCAGAATCCGGAGTACCTACTTTTCGTGGAAAAGAAGGACTTTGGGGGAAATTCAAACCGGAAGAACTTGCAACTATGGAAGCTTTTATGGCGAACTCAAAAATTGTCTGGGAATGGTATAATTGGCGTAGAGACCTTATGAATAAAGTCAAACCAAACCCCGGACATGAAGCTCTGGTAAAGCTGGAATCTGTTTTTGATGAATTTACCTTGATAACCCAGAATGTTGATGGATTACATCGAATTGCAGGCTCAGAAAATGTTCTTGAAATACATGGAAATATCTATCGAAACAAATGCTCTGACTGTAATAAAATAGTCACCGATGAATCCGATATTGATCCTGAAAATATCCCGGCGTGTGAGCATTGTGGCGGTAAAATACGTCCTGATGTTGTCTGGTTCGGTGAAATGCTTGATGAAGACATTATTTCAGAAGCTTATAAAAAATCGGAAGAGGCGGATATTTTCTTTTCGATTGGTACTTCGGCGGTAGTTCATCCGGCAGCAACTCTTCCAATAGTTGCAAAACGATACAATGCCACCCTGGTTGAAATAAATCCCGAAGCTACTCCTTTGACTGATATTGCTGATTTCAATTTTGAGGCAGCATCGGGGGAATTTCTCCCGCAACTTTTAGAGGAATTAAAAACAGGGAAATAATGCAACGATGGAATTGAGTTCATGTATAATATACTGGGCGATGATAAACTCGAAAGATTTGTAAAGTGAAATTTTCGAAAATTGTTTTAAATGTCATAATCTCTCTTATAATTCTAAGCTTTTCAGGAAGCTGCGTTTATTACAATACCTTTTATAATGCCAAAAAATCTTTCAATAGAGCAGAAAAAGCCAGACTCAAATCAAGGAGTAAATCCATTGGTATCGGCGGCGGCGATTACAAAAAGGCAATTGAGAAATCTTTAAAAGTTATTGAAAATTATCCTAACTCAAAATACTATGATGACGCCTTATATGTTTTAGGGATTTCATATTATTATACCAAGCAATTTCATAAATCCGAACGCCGCTTGAGAGAGCTGCTCGCCAATTATCCTGAATCAGAATATATCGATCAAGTGAAACTATATATCGCTAAAACAAAATTGATGCAAAATGATATGGAAAATGCGATTCTTCTATTCGAAGATATTTTCAAAATGGATTTTGATAAAGTTTTTAAAGCAGAAGCTGCTATGGCAATCGGTGAATATCATTATGAAAATAAAAATTATTCAGATGCGGAAAATTATTTTATTGAAGTCAGAGATTCATTAGGATCAGACAAAGACGCCTTAAAAGCGCAAAATTATATTGCCGATGGATATTTTAAAACTTTTAAATTTAAAAATGCGCTTGGTGCCTATCTACAAATTCTCGGAATGGATCCCGAATTAGATGATAAATATCACGCCTTGTATCAAGCAGCCGAATGTTCTTATCGTCTTCAACATATTGTTTATGGAATGGATTATTTGAATACTCTTATAGAAGATGAGCTATATTTCGATTCTCTTGAAGTTTTACAACTAAAACTTGCTGAGGGATATATTTTTGATGAAGATATAGAACTTGCCGAAGAATCATACCTTGAAGTTGCAAAAAACGATAATAATAGAAAAGCGACCGGTATTGCTAATTATAATTTAGGCTTAATCTATCAATTTGATTACGACGACCTAAAAAAAGCAAAAGAGTATTATGATATTGCGGTTACTTTTACGAGAGGTTCAGATATTGGCAAGGATGCGCTGCAGAAATCTTCTGATATTGGCAAGCTTGAAACTTATGCACGTAAATTAAAAATTGACTCTACAACAACTCAGCAGGATATCGACGATGCTGCGCATATTCAGTATTTGCTCGGAGAATTATACTGGTTTAAATTGGATAAACCGGATACGGCCATATTGGAAATGCAATATATGATAGATTCATTCCCGACCGGATATGAAACTCCAAAAGGCATTATTGCTCTTTCACGAATGTATCTTGAATATTATGCCGATACTGCTGCTGTCGACTCACTACTTAAAAAAATTGTGATTGATTACCCAAAGAGTGATTACCTTCCTGAAGTTTATGAATTGTTGAATTTAACCGGAACCGCTGCCGATACCGGATATGCTTATATATATATAAATAAAGCCGAAGAATTTATAGATCTCAAACAGCCTGACTCCGCCCGTTATTACTATGATTATGTGGTCATTAATTTCCCTGATTCCAAGTTTTACCTTCAGGCATTGTTTGCTCAAATATGGGTTATGGAAATGCTGGACAGCCCGGGTGATTCCTCAGTGATTTTTGCCTATAATGAATTTATTGATTCGTTTCCGAATTCTTCCTGGGCAGGAGAGGCTCGAAGAAGAACCAGTTACTCGCCTCCCAAAAAAGTTAAAGAGCAAACTGAGGATCCGTCAAATCAAGAGGATGATCAATGGAAAGATGCATTCTCTCTGGAACAAAAAGATACTACCAGTTACATTGATCCAACTTTTAGCTACTATCAAGGTCCCGACGGTGATTCAATTATTAATATGCATCGTGATGTGAGACCGAGTGAGTACCGCGAAGAATTTGAATTCCCGCTTGAGGCTTATCGGGTGGAATGGATACAATATGAATATTATTTTCAAGTGGTGCTCGATTTTGTTGGCAAAGTTGAAGGTTATAAGTTGATGAACCCAACAAAAATTGAAGAACTCGACAATAGAGTTTCATTATATATTTCAGGAATTATTTTTGATGTTTCAGCCATGCCCACTGAACAACAAGGGCTATGGCAAGTTTATAAACATGTAGTAAGAAAGCCGCGAAATTTAGGACGATGAAAGCAAACTGTGTAATTACTTCGATAGCAAAAAAACGTGATCTGAAAAATGGTTACTATTCGTTTATTCTGAATGCAAATGGTATAGCAAAAGGGTGCAAACCCGGTCATTTTGTTCATATTCAATTACCGGATTCAAACCTCTATCTCCGAAGAGCATTTTCCATTGCATCAGCAAATGCGAATAAAGATGAGATAGAAATTATTTTTAAAATATTCGGTAGAGGTACAAAAATAATGGGAGCATTGCATAAAAGTGATTGTTTGAATGTTCTCGGACCGCTTGGCAATCCATTTAAAATGCCAAATAAAAATGATACCGTGATCATGGTTGCCGGGGGAGTTGGATTTCCTCCGCTCCTATATCTTGCCGAAACGATGATTGAAAAAGGATATGACCCCAAAAATATATTTTATTTTTATGGAGGGCGATCCAAAGAGGATATTGTTGAACATTCAAGAATTAAAAAGCTGAAACTGAACCTTATCCCGATTACAGATGATGGCTCATTTGGTGTCAAAGGTTTAGTAACTACTTTTGTTGAAAAAATGCTGCTTGAAAAGACTGATCTGAAAACTACCAGGATGTATGCTTGCGGACCGGAAGGAATGTTAAAGACGGTTGATGATTTAGGCTTAAAATATAATGTCTCCGGACAACTTTCACTTGAAGCACCCATGCCGTGCGGAATAGGCATCTGTTTGGGATGCGTGGTGCTTCTGCGAAATGGCGAGCACGCCCGTGTTTGTTGTGATGGACCTGTTTTTGAGATTGGCGAGGTATTGCTATGATTCCAAATATAAAAGTGACTATTGCAGGTATAGAATTTGAAAATCCGATTATGACAGCCTCGGGCTGTTGTGGCTATGGTGAAGAACTTGCCGATTTATATCCGCTATCGAAACTTGGAGCCTTAGTAACAAAATCAATTACTGAAGAACCTCGTTTAGGTCATCCGCCGCCCCGAACAGCTGAAACAGCTTCCGGGATGCTCAACGCCATTGGTTTGGCAAATGTCGGCGTGGATAAATTTATTTCGGATAAAATCCCATTTTTAGAAAAACAGAAAACAAAAATTATTGTAAATGTGGCTGGTTCATCTGTTCAGGAATATGTTAATATTTGTGAACGACTGAATGATTATTCAACCGTAGATATGATAGAATTAAATATCAGCTGTCCCAATGTTGATGAAGGCGGGATGCAATTTGGTGCCGATCCGGTGATGACAGAAAAAACTGTTAGCGCTTCACGCAAAGTTTTCGACCGCCCCATTATTGCTAAACTGCCGCCCAATGTTACCGATATCGCTGCCATTGGTAAAGCGGCTGAAAATGGGGGAGCGGATGCCTTCTCGGTGATAAATTCTCTGGTAGGCACCGCCATAGATATTGAGACCTGGAAACCGAGATTGACAAACAATAAAGGCGGTTTAACCGGACCGGCTATTAAACCGGTGGCTTTAGCGATGGTTAATGCGGTTTATGATAGTTGTAAACTCCCGATTATTGGCATAGGCGGAATTGCTAATGCTTCTGACGTTGTAGAATTTATGTTATGCGGAGCAACGGCTGTGCAGATTGGAACATCTTTGTTTATTGACCCTATGACTCCGCTTAAAATTGTAACTGATTTAAAATAATATTTAAAACGAAAAAAATTAAATTCTGTTGATGAT
>CBDVDR010000032.1:0-13790 GCA_965372795.1 uncultured bacterium | reverse complement strand
GGCGATTTCTCCAGCGATTGTCAGAATCAATTTGCCATGAATCTATGTACCCTTTTTCTCCTATTGGTTCATTGTTAATATGCAGAATGTTTTTATCATTATCTTCAATGACATCCAAAATCTCTATTTTATTCAGCAAACCAAGATCATGAAGTTGCCCGCCTGAGGTCGGATAAAATGCGGTTCGGTTTAGTATTGTTTGAAATTGACCTTCAACAGATATAGAGGATATAATTTCACCTTCAAATTCAATCAATCCCGGATCTTTATAATATAATCTTTCAGTCATATCGGAATCTTTTACGCCATATAGTTTACAAGGGAGCCGACATTTTCAATCTTTACTTCAATTTTATCACCTGATTTCATTGGTGCGATTCCTGCCGGAGTTCCGGTTGATATCAAGTCTCCCGGATAAAGGGTCATAATTGATGAAAGATAACTTATCAAAAATGGTATTGGGAAAATCATTTGTGAGGTTCGACCGGATTGCATGACTTTATCGTTTAGGATTCCTTCAACAAGAATATCTTTATAATCCAAACCTGTTACAATCCAGGGACCAACCGGACAAAAAGTATCAAAACCTTTTGCTCGTGACCATTGACCATCTTTTTTTTGAAGATCGCGCGCGGTGACATCATTTACACAGGTAAAACCAAAAATATAGTCATCAGCTTCTGCTTCTGATACATTTTTTGCTTTACGACCGATAACTAAGCCAAGTTCAGCTTCATAGTCGACCCGTTCGCTTTGATCGGGATGGATAATTTTTTCTTCCGGTCCAATCAGAGACGAAGACGGTTTCAGAAAAATAAGTGGTCTTTCCGGTGCCTCATCGGCTGAATAAGAAGCTTTCACATGAGCATGATAGTTCAAACCGATACAGACAATTTTTGACGGCTCAACCGGAGCCAGTAACTGAATGTTATCATCTAAAACAAAAATCTCAGATGATGATGAATCACCCTCGGTAGAATCATCAATTATTGTAATTGTGTCATCTTCTAATGAGCCATAGAAAATATTATCATTTTTTTTATCAAAACATCTAACGATTTTCTTAATCATTATATTTCCTTAATTAATTCTCATTAAATTAAACTTAGAGAACATATATAATCAAATTAAAATTTATACCTCTTTTAATTTCCAGTTTCCTTTTTTGAACCAAACGGCTAAAACGGCAGCCTTGATAATCGAGGTGATAGTCAAGGTCCACCAGACACCATTTATACCCCAGCCCAGATCAAAAGCCAAATAATATGCCAGCGGAATTCTAATAATTGCCCCGGGGATCATCACAATCATCGGCGGAATAGTATCACCCGCTCCGCTGAAGGCGCCCTCAAGCACAATTTCAATAACCATCGCTCCCTGAGATAATCCAAGAATAATTAAATAGTCTGCGGCAATTTTGAGAACGACATCGTCTGAGGTAAATATTCCGGCAATAAGTTCCGGGATAGTCAAAAACAAAATCGTAATTACAAATGTTATTGATAGAGCAACTCCGGTTGTTACCCAGACACAACGTTCGGCTCGATCCGGTTTTTTTGCGCCGAGGTTTTGACCAACCATGGTTGAGGCTGCTACTGAAAAACCGAACGCCATCAGATATGAAAAAGATTCCATCCGATTGCCAATTCCCATCGCAGCTCCGGCTGACTCGCCGAACTCATGAACAATTCTAATTAAAAACCAATAGACAGAAACAAATACTAACTGCTGGGATGACATCGGCAATCCGATTTTTCCAATTTTGGCAATATCTTTAAAAATTGGAATTGTCTTGAAAATTCGATCAACTTTAAAACCTAATCCACCCTGTTTTAATTTTATCAGAACAGCGACTAAGCCGCCAAACACAGAGATTGCCGAAGCGATACTTGCCCCGGTCACGCCCCATTCCGGAAAAGGTCCATATCCAAAGATTAATAACGGATCTAAAATAAGATTACATAAAACTACTCCAATGCCAATTTTAGTAGGGGTCTTTGTATCGCCGGTTGCTCTGAAGATTGCATATAGAGTTTCCATGACAAAATAAATAACAGCAGCCAGAAAGAATACTCGGATATACGGAACCGCGATTTCATAAGTTTTGTCACTTGCTCCCATAAATTTTATTAAAATTGGAGATAAGAAATAACCTGCAAAAGTAATTATCACTCCTAAAATAATTGCCATCGAAACGCCCTGCCGAACAAAATGTTTGGCGGTATCAAAATCACGGGCGCCCACATGGCGAGCTATAATTGCTGTTATTCCGACTGTTACCAGTGAAAAGAATGAAAACACCGACCAGGCTATTACCATAGTGGTAGTAACCGCATCCTGGGCGGTTGATCCGAGTTTGCCAACCCAGAAATAATCAGTACTGTGCAATGCGAATTCAAACAGCATCCCGATAGCGACCGGTAAGGCGAGTGATATGACCGATTTTGAAATCGGACCTTCTGTTATTTTATCAACTTTCTGATTCTTATCCATAATATTACTAATTAAGTAGTTTGTGCTAATGTAGTCAGAATAAACAACTTATCAATCACTTTCAGGTAAAATTGAAAATTAATTCTGAATCTCAGAATGTGTTAATAAATTACAATTAAGATTGTTTTCTCAAATTTATAAAAGTAATCTATGACGGTCTCATTATATCAAAACTTAATAATATTGACAAAAACTGACTAATAATGTATATATTAGTGTATAATATAAATTCGCCACCACCTCTTTTTAACCAGATATTGGAGGTCTTATCTCTATGTATTTTTTACATAAATTTAAAATCATAATATTAGTACTGATACTATTTTGCATTCTACCATCCTCAGTAATTTCGCAAAGCTGTTGTATTCAGCGTGGTGATGTCGATTATAATGGCGGAAGTAATTCGATAAATATTTCTGATGTTTTGTATCTGGTAAACTACTTCTTCCTCGGAGGTCCTGCCCCGCCTTGTCCTGATCAAGCTGATGTTAATAATGATGGTGATCAGCTGATTGATATTAAAGATATTACCTATCTTGTGGATTATATGTTTCTAAATGGTCCTGCTCCTATTAATTGTGAATCAGATATTTTACCAGATAGTACGCATATCGCAAATATAGTTATCGGAAATTCAGTTTATCTGGATTCACTTGATATGCACATAACTTTTGATTCGGTAATTCAGGACAACCGCTGCCCGATTGGAGTATTCTGTTTCTGGGAAGGGATGGCTGAAATTGCTATCACAATTGAATTAAATGAAAGTTCGCACCAGTTAGTAATGCCGATTATGGGATATGTTCTTTTTGCTGATGGATATCAGGGAATTCCTATTGAAGTTTTTGGATATAGATTTACATTGCTAGCTCTGAATCCATATCCTAATAATATGAGTATGAACCCGGTTGATATGCCTTATGCGACAATCGCTGTTAAAAAAATAACTTCTCCGATGTATGCTGATAGCGAGATTCTTCTAACAAATGGAAGCTGGGTTGAGATGCAAACTGCTCCAGTGATTGATTCGGTTAGGGTTTTTGGTAAATATCTTAAAATTGATTTAACCCGAAGCGGTGGGTGTGTCGAACATTATTTCCCAACATATTTGTCTCCAGCTGGTTTTTTTGGAGCAATATTCCCTCGCTCTGCTAATCTTTACGTTCTTGAGTTTGGAGATGAAGATGACTGCGATGCGCTAATCCATGAGACCAGAGTAATTGATATGCAGCCTCTAATCGATAAATATATAGAAGATTTTAATAGTTTTAATAATCTCTATTTGCATATAAATAATGACTCTATTCTGTTTGCACCATTTGGAGATTCTCTGCCTAATTGAGATATAGGCCTGAAATCAGTTCCGACAATAATAATACCCGCAGTAACCAGAAGACAAATAGAGGGTTAGGGGAATACGTCTATCGCTCACATGGATAAATTTGCCGTTTTGTAAACCCCCAGAAACATATATTTATCAGATATTGTGACCTCAACTGTCACATTTTTTAACAGTTTATCAAATCTTGAAGATTAAATCTCTCATTTTTATATTATTTAAAGCTATTTAAGACGATGTCAGAATATGGCGGATAAACTGATTATTATCAAAATTATCAAATATTCTTTAGAAACAATAAAGGAGCTCTTATGAAGCTTTTTAAAATTTTATCATCAATAATCCTTATACTTTCATTGATTTCCATATCAGGACAGGCTGAGGAAATAATCAAAATCGATGGTTCTTCAATTTGTGAGCAAGGATTTGTACTTCCGGCAAAAGATTTAATCGAAGAAATGCTCGAATGTAAAATCGAACTTTCTGCTAACGGCAATGAGTCAGCGATTCAGGCATTAATCAAAAATAAAATTGATCTGGCCTTCACCAGTCGTAAGCTCACTAAAAAGGAAAAAAGACGCGGTTTGATCGCCCATAAAATCGCCACCGAAGCTTTTATAATTATAATCAACAAAGAAAACCGGGTAGTGAACTTAAATAAGAAAGACTTGTCCGAAATTTTTTCCGGTAAAAAGACCAACTGGAATAAATTTGGCGGCGACAATCTCCCTATCACTATTATAACCGGTGCTGATTTTACCTCTGTTGCGGAATTTGTCGATAATATAATTTTGAAAAATAGAAAATTATCTACCGATGCTATTATTGCTAATTCTGCTCAGGAAATTATTCACCAAGTTCAGAACATTCGCGGCGGATTCGGGATTGTCAGATTAAATTTCTTGAATGATAAAGTTAAACCGATAGCTGTTAATCGTAATATCCCCAGTGGAAAGAATATTATGTCGGGGAAATATTGCATTCAACGGACTTTGAATGTTGTGACCTCTCCTGAATCAAGTGAATTAGCACAACAGATTGTCGATTGGTTTTACAGTCGTAAAGGAAAAGAATTTGTTTGTCAGCAATTTATCCCGATTGAACGGGTGACTTTATCGGGAAAATAAGTTTTATAAAATTTTGGATTTGACAGATGTGGGTATAATTAAGGCAGGATGAAAATCCTGCTTTTTTTCACACTTCGAGTGTTTATTCCTGACGATTCACATAGTTTGATTATTCCTCCAATACTTTTCATGTGATTGAAAATTAAAGAAATTCCTTCTAACTTCTTTTGATTTAAGATAGTACAATGATTTGGGTTCGTTTTACTACTTTTATGTTTTCATATTCTTTTGAGGTTTTCATTCAAATGGGTTCGTTTTGCACACTTCGTGTGGTTTTTCCTGACGTAATTTGAAAGCTTTTCCTTAGATTTTTCAAATGGGTTCGTTTTGCACACTTCGTGTGGTTTATAATTATTCATATTTGGAATGTTTGCGATGCCTGGAGGGGCGTTTTTGAGACAAAGTTTGGTCTGAAAATTTGAATTTTGTCGTTTTGATATTGGGCATAATTGAGTTCTCCTTCTCATAGAAGAAACTCATTTTGTATTCATCAGCAAATTGGTAGTGAATTTGAGATTTGGAGATTTGTTATGTCTTGGTAATGGCAGGAGCACAGGACACCGAGGGTTGGTGGCTCATGACCTACTTAGACTGGGGCAGACGAGTACACGAAATGTAGTTGGCGTCTGCCGCCCACGGCATAAATAAAAGTTTGCATTTATTTTAACTTTCCCGTATATATCCCATACGTAGACAATTGTTGTCTTTTATCAGCAAAGCCGAGCAGACAATAATATTTTTAAAAAAATAACGCATTACTTAAAAGGGGAATTATCATGAAGAAAATTGCCATTATTTTTGGCTTGATTTTGTTATTATTAAGTTTCAACTCGTGCAGTGATATTAAATGTTTATTTAAAGACTGTGATGATCCGGAACCGGATCCAATACCAGAACCGCAACAACAGGTTTATGGGAAAGTTGGGTGTTATTCTGCAAGCTTCAATGAAGCCCAAGGTTATGGACCAAGAATTTATACTTTGGGTAATGCCTATTACGATCAAAAATTAAATGAAGAGATTTATTTACAACGCAATTTCTATACGGGAGTACCTGCGAATGTATATCTTTTTCGAGAACACTCTCCTCAAGATAAGAATTCTTATGCGTTCAGTACAGGGTTTATTATCTTAGGTTATTATAATTTAAGTTACATATCCAATAATTTTAATGATTTAGGTATTGCAGGACTGCTTGCACATGAATGGGGACATAGAGTTCAATATGTTCATAACTGGTCAACAGGAAACCCAAGAATGGAACTTGAAGCTGATGCTTTTTCCGGATATTATATGGCGCTGGCAAAACAAATGAGTTGGAATTCTATTCAGGGATATTTTGCATACGTACATAATACAGGGGATTTTTACCTTAATCATCCTCAACATCATGGAACACCGAACCAAAGACTTGCCTCGGCTTATTTAGGAGTTAATACTGCGGTGATTGCCATGCAAAATAACCGACCACTTTCGTATGTCGAACTTCATAATGTTTTTATGAATGAAATTAATAATCAGATTTTACCCAATGTTGCTAAATTGGATGTTGGCGAATATGATGAAAAAGTTAAATCAACAATTGAGAACCTTTCAAAAATAAAAATAGCTGAAATTGCGGAGGGTATTTCTACGGGTGAGGAGGTAACCTATCCGGATGATTTGACCAACGAAGAGATTGAAAAATTGTATCCGACAGAATAAAATTGAAATAATAATCTGGAAGGGTGTTACTTATCCCACCCCAAGGGGTGGGGCACCCGTAAGGTTGTTGAGAATTTGAAATGCGAGGATGTGAAGGAATTAATGGCAAATGAGGGTGTCTAAAGTGCAAGTATTCTTGTTTGTATGACTTGTATAATTTTTTTTTATTTCATATATTTTAATTACGCTATTCAGTTAAGCATGGGAGTACAATTAAATGGAAAATTATACAATGATCCTTCAGGCTGCTCTTTGGCCACTGACATCAATTCTGATCATACTAATCCTCAGACGAGAAATAAACAAAGCTATGAACAGAATTTTGTCTGCAAAAAATATCGGCTTAACAATCGGTCCTCTATCTTTACAAGCTAATGCGATGCGTGAGATTAAGGATTCTATCGAAAATGAATTTGACAAGTCAGTATTAGAAAAAAATGACATTCAACAATTACTTGATGAAAAAATCAATTCACTTTACGGCAAAATAAATTTTTTAACTTCTCAAAATGGCACTCGAGAAAGTACACGTCATAAATTATTAGATTCTATCAAGATTATCCGTACTGATGGCGAGGAGATCAACGGTAAATTAATTGATGTTAGTAAGCGCGGAATCTCTTTTAAAACAAAAAACAATTTAAAGAGAAATGAGACTTTAAAAATTTTCCCAATCAATGACAATTATTCCGTAGATCTACCTGTGGCAAACAAAGTAAAAATAGTCAGAAAGAAATTTACTGAGGATGAATTTGAATATGGTGCGGTTTCAATGCCATAATTTCTAATAATTAGAAAAAAAATGTCAGAAGCGGAACGCACCTGCCCTACTTGGACTGGGGTAGACGAGGGCGTCTGCCGCCCACGGGAATAAATACTATTTCACATCGTATGCAATTCCAAGAGAGTCCAATTTAGGAAATATTTGATCAATTAGAATTCCAATAGAATATGGTGTATGTATTGACTTATCTAAATACATACCTCCGGTTTGCATTGCAATAACTCTTCCAGTTTTTAATTCAAAAATTGGACCTCCACTTGTCCCTCTGGCAATATTTAAGTCTGATTGAATAAAATCTAATACTTTTTCTAAAAAAGGGATATATTCTTTTTTTCGTATTGTACTAACAACTCCAGATGAAATAAATGCCTTTGCCTTTTCAAATTTATCTGGAATAAAGGCACAGATTCCAACTGATTGACCTTCATATATATGATTTGAATAATTGAGCAAACTATATGGAAATCTTTCAAATGTATGTGTACTATTTCTTACTTGCAATATTGCCATATCAATCTCTGGGAATACATAATCTACATCACATAACAAGACGACCTCTTTATTTACACTCGTTGAATCTTTACTTTGTATTACTTTAGTATAATTTCTTATCTTAACTTCAATTAGATCTTCCCCATTAAGTTTTAAAATATGAGCAGCTGTTAATATATATCCTTTAGTATTAAAGAAGAAACCAGTGCCTAAGAATTGTTCATCACTTGTCTCTACTCTAACAACTGCGCCTTTATAATCTTCTACAATTTTTTTATCTATATCATTTGAAAAAACCTCTAATGATAATAAACTTAAAACAATAAATAAGGTTATTTCTTTTAACATCATTTCCCCTTTTTATTGTATTTGGGTTGGCTTCTTTTAATTACGCGAGCTTCTTTTTTAGCAGCATCTCTAATACTACTAAATTGTTCAATCTCAACTGTTGATCCTGGGATTTCTCCAAGATGTTCACCGATCCTATCAGAGACTCTACCTCTTTTGGCAATTCCCACATAATTATCATTACCTGAATCAGTCTTGATTCTATACAAAGCGGGTTTGTCATTACTAATTTTATCAACTCCTGCTTTGGTGTAATTTGATTTTTTTGTACCCATAATGAATCCTTTCATTTATGAAAATAAATATTACGATTTTATCTGGTTATTTTAGAAATTAACCCTATAAAAAACCTTGTTTACTCTTTATTAGGCTAAATTGTTAATTCTGTCAAGAAGTTTCGTACTTTCAATATCACATATTTCGAGACATAAAAAAACCCTCTGATTACTCAGAGGGTTTTAAATTTATAAACCCGGCAACTTTCTACTCTCCCACCAAATCTCTCTGGTAAAGCTGAGTTATTAAATTATTAAATGGCAGGATCACAGGCAACCGAGGGTTGGTTGCTCCTGCCCTACTTGGACTGACTTATGGAAGGATAATCTTTCATGTGGCAGACGAGCACACGAAGTGTGGTTGGCGTCTGCGCCCACGGAATAATTATTTATTGCAGTTGAATTTATTTTCATGAAATCGACATGGCCTTACCCAAAACCAACAGCTAACGACCAAGGCACCGAAGATAGTATAACAAATGATAAAAGCCCATGGCGGTGCCTGGTAAAATAATAAATCTTCGACCCAGTGGGCTATGAAAGAACTGGAATATACTTTGTCACCTGCTCTAGAACGGAGTGCCATTTCAAGTGAAGTGAGCGGGCATATAACATCAATCCATGATAGAACAACGACGATACCGATTGCAGCAAGATGCGTTACCCGGAACCAGAAATTTCTTATCCAGGACCAGTTGCGAAATTTACCGACAATAATTAGGATTAAGCTGATTATAACAAATAATACGAAAGATGCGTGTAACAATAGAATCGCATCGGCAATTAATAGATATACTGTCGAAGAATCCATTATACCGCCTTACTATGGTTAATAATCATAAATTAAATTATATTTATGATTTCTTCAACAATAAAAAAACCCTCTGATTTCTCAGAGGGTTTAAATTTATAAACCCGGCAACTTTCTACTCTCCCACCAAATCTCTCTGGCAGTACCATCGACGTAAACAGGCTTAACTTCTGTGTTCGGAATGGGAACAGGTGTGGCCCCGTTGCTATTGTCACCGGGAAATTTTACATAGTTTTGTGTGTTTATACGTTAAGTATGACACCCAAACGGCTGTGCGTTTTGCGACTCTTGCGAGCCGTTTTAGATGCAATTAAGGAAATTTATAAAACGATTAAGCCTCACGATCTATTAGTATTGCTCGACTGAATGCATTGCTGCACTTACATCTGCAACCTATCAACCTCGTAATCTTCGAGGGATCTTTAGAGACCGAAGTCTGGGAAATCTTATCTTGGAGTGGGCTTGGTACTTAGATGCTTTCAGCACTTATCCCTTCCCAACGCAGCTACCCTGCGATGCGGCTGGCGCCACAACAGGTGCACCGGCGGTTGGTTCAACCCGGTCCTCTCGTACTAAGGTCGACTCTCCTCAAATTTCCTACGCCCGTATCAGATAGGGACCGAACTGTCTCACGACGTTCTAAACCCAGCTCACGTACCACTTTAATTGGCGAACAGCCAAACCCTTGGGACCTTCTCCAGCCCCAGGATGTGATGAGCCGACATCGAGGTGCCAAACCCCCTCGTCGATATGGACTCTCGGAGGAGATAAGCCTGTTATCCCCGGAGTACCTTTTATCCGTTGAGCGACAGCATTTCCATACACAACTGCCGGATCACTAAGACCTTGTTTCCAATCTGCTCGACCTGTATGTCTTGCAGTTAAGCTCCCTTATGCCTTTGCACTCTACAGCCGGTTACCATCCGGCTTGAGGGAACCTTTGCGCGCCTCCGTTACTGTTTGGGAGGCAACCGCCCCAGTTAAACTACCCGCCTGACACTGTTCCTGAGCCAGATTCATGGCTCTAGGTTAGATATTCAATACCACTAGGGTGGTATTTCACCGGTGACTCCACCGAAACTAGCGTTCCAGCTTCAAAGTCTCCCACCTATGCTACACAAGTAATAACAAATACCAATGTCAGGTTATAGTAAAGGTTCACGGGGTCTTTCCGTCCCGATACGGGTAAACGGCATCTTCACCGCTGCTACAGTTTCACCGAGCCTCATGTTGAGACAGCGCCCCAATTGTTATACCATTCGTGCAGGTCGGAACTTACCCGACAAGGAATTTCGCTACCTTAGGACCGTTATAGTTACGGCCGCCGTTTACTGGGGCTTCAATTCGGAGCTTCGCGACCGAAGTCACTAACACCTCCTTTTAACCTTCCAGCACCGGGCAGGTATCAGTCCCTATACTTCGCCTTATGAGGCTTAGCAGAGACATATGTTTTTAGTAAACAGTCATCAGGGCCATTTCTCTGCGACCACTTTGGGCTCCATTAGTAAAAATTTCACCTACTCGTGGCACTCCTTATCCCGAAGTTACGGAGTCAATTTGCCGAGTTCCTTAACATGAGTTCACTCGAGCGCCTTAGGATTCTCTCCTCACCCACCTGTGGCGGTTTACGGTACGGGTAGCTGTATAACTGGTATAGAGGTTTTTCTTGGCAGCATGATTACGATCAGTTCAGGTCTAGGACCACCCCATCGCCTCTCGGTGTTAGAGTCGTGGATTTGCCTGCGACTCCCACCTACGGGCTTAGACCGGCACAACCATTCGCCGGCTGATCTTCACTTCTGCGTCACCCCATAACTCATAACGCGATACAACTAGTACAGGAATTTTAGCCTGTTTTCCATCGACTACGCCTTTCGGCCTCGTCTTAGGTCCCGACTAACCCTGGGCGGTTTAACCTTCCCCAGGAAACCTTAGGTTTTCGGCGAGCAGGTTTCTAGTCCTGCTTTATCGCTACTCGTCCCGACATAATCTCTTGTCTACCGTCCAGTCGACCTTACGATCGGCATTCAACCAGTAGACAATGCTCCCCTACCACTCGTGCAAGCACGAGTCCGCGGCTTCGGTATTATGCATAGTCCCAAGAATTATCGGCGCAAAATCACTAGACTAGTGAGCTGTTACGCACTCTTTAAATGATGGCTGCTTCTGAGCCAACATCCTAGCTGTTTGAGTAATTCCACATCCTTTACCACTTAGCATAATTTGGGGACCTTAGCCGGCGGTCTGGGTTTTTTCCCTCTCGGCAATGAAGCTTATCCCTCACTGCCTGACTCCCGGAGAACGTCTAACGGCATTCGGAGTTTGATTGGGGTTGGTAACCTTGTAGGGCCCCTAGCCCATTCAGTGCTCTACCTCCGCAAGACTATAGTCCGAGGCTAGCCCTAAAGCTATTTCGGGGAGAACCAGCTATTTCCAAGTTTGATTGGCCTTTCACCCCTATGCACAGCTCATCCCCTAACTTTTCAACGTTAGTGGGTTCGGTCCTCCGGTTCGTTTTACCGAACTTTCAACCTGGCCATGCATAGATCACTTGGTTTCGGGTCTACTCCCTGCCACTAGTCGCCCTATTCAGACTTGCTTTCGCTACGGATTCACATGAATTATGCTTATCCTCGCGACAGAGAAGTAACTCGCCGGGTCATTATTCAATAGGCACGCAGTCAGTCCGGAGACTCCGAAGAGTCGCCTTTCCTCCTACAGCTTGTAGGCACACGGTTTCAGGTACTATTTCACTCCCCTCCCGGGGTACTTTTCACCTTTCCCTCACGGTACTAGTTCACTATCGGTTACAGAGTAGTATTTAGCCTTACCTGATGGTCCAGGTAGATTCAGACAGGATTCCTCGTGTCCCGCCTTACTTGGGAAATTCGACAGGAGTCATATGCATTTCAAGTACGGGGCTGTCACCCTATATTGCTGACCTTTCCAGATCATTCGTTTATACATACAATTTGTAACTCCTTGGATTGTCTATCACCAATCCAGTCAACTCCCACAACACCGGTAATACAACACTGATAGGTTTTAACGTATCAACCGGTTTGGGCTGTTCCCCGTTCGCTCGCCGCTACTCAGGGAATCACTATTGTTTTATTTTCCTGCGGTTACTTAGATGTTTCAGTTCTCCGCGTTCGCTTCTTACACCTATTTATTCAGTGCAAGATGACCAGCATAACTGGCCGGGTTGCCCCATTCGGAAATCTCCGTCTCAAAGCTTATTTGCAGCTAGACGAAGCTTATCGCAGCTTATCACGTCCTTCATCGCCTCTCTGTACCAAGGCATCCACCGAGTGCCCTTAGTAGCTTAATCGAAAACTTACTTAAGAGCATCCTAAATTTTTGTGCAAAACTGCACAGCCATTTGGAAGACACACTTTACGTATCTTTAAAATCTATAAAAAAAATAAAGAAAAATGACACAAAACTATGAAGTTGTCAAAGAACAGTCGAGTCGCTGGGCGACTCATTTATAAAAAACAAAAATTTTCTTTTCAAAACTGGAGATGAGCGGGATCGAACCGCTGACCTATGGCTTGCAAAGCCATCGCTCTCCCAACTGAGCTACATCCCCTAAAATATGGGCCTGAAAGGAATTGAACCTTTGACCTCACGCTTATCAGGCGTGCGCTCTAACCAACTGAGCTACAGGCCCAAAAATTCAAACTCTTTGGCGCACATTATAAAGTCACAAATTTATTACAAATAGTCAACGAAGTCAGAGAATAGCTTTGATCTAATTAGTCGTTCGACCTCGACATTTTGAGTATTAAAATACTCAGTAACACCGTGCTCCTTAGAAAGGAGGTGATCCAGCCACAGCTTCCGCTACGGCTACCTTGTTACGACTTAGCCCCAGTCATCAGTTTCACCTTAGGCGCCACCTTCCTTGCGGTTAGGTAGGCGACTTCGGGTGCTCCCAACTTCCGTGGCTTGACGGGCGGTGTGTACAAGGCCCGGGAACGTATTCACCGCTGCTTGCTGATCAGCGATTACTAGCGATTCCTCCTTCATGGAGTCGAGTTGCAGACTCCAATCTGAACTGAGACCGGTTTTGGGGATTAGCTCCACCTCGCGGTATTGCAACCTTCTGTACCGGCCATTGTAGTACGTGTGTAGCCCTGGGTGTAAGGGCCATGAGGACTTGACGTCGTCCCCACCTTCCTCCAGCTTATCACCGGCAGTCTCCATAGAGTCCCCAGCGTGACCTGATGGTAACTATGGACAGGGGTTGCGCTCGTTGCGGGACTTAACCCAACACCTCACGGCACGAGCTGACGACAGCCATGCAGCACCTGTGTAATGGTCCCCGAAGGGAAAGCCGACTTTCACCGGCGGTCCAAAACATGTCAAACCCAGGTAAGGTTCTTCGCGTTGCCTCGAATTAAACCACATACTCC
>CBDVDR010000031.1:0-15906 GCA_965372795.1 uncultured bacterium | reverse complement strand
ATCCACTGCCGTCACCATTGTCTATAAAAGATGCTGTTCCCGGTAAAGCGGAAGTCGTCAGAACCGGAGTGCTTTCAATATCAGATGATGTTATACCAAATGTTAATTGAATATTTTCGGTAGTTGATTGTGCACCAATTGAAGTCAGGATCGGAGTCTGATTGCCGGCTTCATTAACTGTGATCGTTACGATCTCACTAACAAAAACGGTTGAATCATCGGTTGCAGTAAAAGTTATATCATAAGTGCCGGATTCCAAAAAGGTCGGCGTCCAGTCAAATGATCCACTGCCGTCACCATTGTCTATAAAAGATGCTGTTCCCGGTAAAGCGGAAGTCGTCAGAACCGGAGTGCTTTCAATATCAGATGATGTTATACCAAATGTTAATTGAATATTTTCTGTAGTTGCTTGAGCACCGATAGAAGTCAGGATCGGAGTCTGGTTGCCGGCTTCATTAACTGTGATCGTTACGATCTCACTAACTACAGATAAAGAGTCGTCCGTAGCAAAGAAAGTCACATTAAATGTGCCGGATTCCAAGAAGGTCGGCGTCCAGTCAAATGATCCAGAGCCATCACCGTTGTCTATAAAAGATGCTGTTCCCGGTAAAGCGGAAGTGGTCAGAACCGGAGTACTCTCGATATCAGATGAACTGATACCAAATGTTAATTGTACGTTTTCGGTAGTTGCTTGAGCACCGATTGAAGTCAGGATCGGAGTCTGATTGCCGGCTTCATTAACTGTGATCGTTACGATCTCACTAACAAAAGATGTTGAATCATCGGTTGCAGTAAAGGTTATATCATAACTGCCGGATTCTAAAAAGGTCGGGGTCCAGTCAAATGATCCACTGCCGTCACCATTGTCTATAAAAGATGCTGTTCCCGGTAAAGCGGAAGTCGTCAGAACCGGAGTGCTTTCAATATCAGATGATGTTATACCAAATGTTAATTGAATATTTTCGGTAGTTGATTGTGCACCAATTGAAGTCAGGATCGGAGTCTGATTGCCGGCTTCATTAATAGTAATTACAACAATTTCGGAATCAATGTCTGCAGTTACAACATCATTTGCATAAAAAGTTACATTGTAAATTCCTGACTGCAAAAAAGTCGGCGTCCAATTAAACGCCCCGGTGCCATCACCGTTATCTAAGAAACTCGCACCACTCGGTAAAGTTGAAGTGGTTAAAGTCGGCGTGGTTATATCAGCATCGGTCGCACTTACAACAAAATTTAGATTAATATTTTCAGTACTACCCTGGATTCCGATAGTATTCAGAACAGGAGGAAATGTTTGAGCAGTTGCATTAATTCCTAAAAAAGCAATAAATAATATAGATAAAACTATAGTTATTTTTTTCATATTTAAAATCTACTCCAACTCTTATTTAAGAAGCAGCATCTTCTTGGTTTGTATTTCCGAGCCAACTTTTAATCGATACAAATAAATACCCGTGGCAGTTTTTATACCGCTCTCATTAGTAGCATCCCATTCAACGTTATAATTACCCGGAGGCAAAGCATCGTTGAGCAAAGCTTTTACATGTTGCCCTAAAACATTATAAATATCCAGAGTAACATCTTTCAAACCAGAACTGCTACTCCCGGTCCCAAGTGAAAATTCAATCGTTGTTATCGGATTGAATGGATTAGGATAATTCTGCTTCAAGGCAAAAGTTTCCGGAAGAGCTGCCGTAAATCCTTCGACGCTTACGGTTGCGGCTTCACCCGTTGACAGCAGAACCCGCGAGAGTTTAATCTGGGCTTCATTTCCCGCTTCAATATCATTATGGGCAATAATCGGTACATTAATCAAATCGGCAGTACCGGCGCTGACTAAAGCATCTTCATCAAATGGGTTGTTAAAATACATCAACACTACCATTTTACCATAACCATTATCTTTATAATTCATAGTAAGATTGCTGGCATCCGAGGCTGTTTCCGGTTTTCCAAGTTCGACTGTGGATGGATCGTACAGAATTTCAAGCTGCACTCCCCCGATTTCAACCGGAAGATCAGATTTCACAACCAATTTATCGGTCTGACCAATCAAAATATCTGAATAATCAAGCTCAACAGTTGCAAGCCCGGTTGCAAAACTCTGACCGGTGCCGCCTGATTCAATTGGAATACCATATAATAGATTTATTATGCCAACTAAATCAAAGACATCAACTGTGTCGTTATAAATTACATCGGAGACATCAAACTGTCTTTCGGGTAAACCAAATTCACCAATGATGTAGGCTACCATACTAACCAAATCAGCAACGTCAATCCTCTTGTCAAGGTTGACATCACCGGGTAGATCTACCTGAATAATAGCATCATCAACAAGTAATTCAAGCGACGGGAACGATGGATCCGGATTGATTGATTCCCAGCCATCCTGAATAAATACCGGATAATCCCCCGGAGGAGCTGTCGAGTCAATCGACATAGCAGCATACATAATTGCTGTTGAATTATCAGTTACAATCGGTTCATTTGCCAAACCAAAAGTAACAACTCTGATAATCCCCGGTGTTTGTCCAATGTTATCATAGATGACATAATCAGGAGTACGATCAGTTACTACAAATGAATCAATTTCGAAATATTGATAATCATAAACAAAATCAAACTGAATACCGTAAACGGTCTGCGATGTTACCAGATCAATCGGCAACAACACATTCTTCTTACCTTTTAAACCGCCAACCGGAGCCTGCCCAAGTGACGAGGTTGAGAAAATACGGTCACCCTGAATTTTCGTAACTGTTATTCCCACCGTTGAATTTGTTGTCTTCGAACCATCGGTTGCGGAAAAAGTTATGTTATAAAAACCATTTTGATCAATATCAGGTGTCCAGCTAAAGGTTCCAGTCACAGATCCAACACCCATGACAGTTGTAAAATTCGAATTATTAGGAAGTGGCGCCTGGGCTGATAAAGTTATGTTATCTCCATCTGAGTCCGATGCGGAAACAGAAAAACTTAGCGGGGCTCCTTCTTCTACGGTAAAGGCTGAGGCTACGCTAATTACTGGGGCTGCGTTGGTCGGATCAGGATCAGGATCTCCGGTATCGTCCGCATCAAAAATAATATAAGTTGTTGCAATTGATGAATCCTTGGAATCAAAGCCAAAGGCTTTTAAAGTATAGGTATAGGTTCCGTTGGTTTGCGGTGGAATCACAGAAGTTGCCGAGTTGAAGGCTGAAATAGTTTCATAAACCAGATTCGGTCCGGTAATATTGATTGAATCGACATTGAGTACATCCCAGAACAGAGTTACACCGCCTGTAGAAATTGTTTGATTTTCAGGGTAGAATTGGTTAATCGCCGGAGGAGGAAAATCGTTGGCAGTATAAGTACCAGTCGTCAAACTCGGGTAAACCGGAACATCAAAAAAGACCGTATCTTCGTAACCTGTATCCGTATTAAAAAATGTTGAATCTATAGTTCTGACACCAAATTCAGATAAACGGCAATTTGCACAGAATATGTCCGACCCGATAACAATACATTCATTAATTTCATGAAAATCAAAAAATAAAGTTTTACCATCAGGAATGTTAGGGTCAACTAAGAAAGGAAGCAGAAATACCACTCCTGAACCAGCTGTCACTTTTGGCGGTTCGTAAAACTCAAGAGGAGCAAGGTTAAACTGAATAATCAAAGCACCATCATCTATTGGATTTTGAGAAATTTGAGCTACTAATCTACCGTCACGTTCTGATTCAGGTAATTTATTAATTGCTGTTTTAAGACGGCCTGCTTCAACCACAGTTATATCACCATTTGGATCGCCGGGAGTTAAAATTGGAGTAAGAAAAGTATCATTATAAGTTATCTGAATAATAAAGGCAGTTACAAATTCTTCATAATCAGTATTGGGATTATCAAAGTTCTTAATAGAAAACGGCATCCAAAGAGTATCTTCCGGCTTAGCTTCAACACTTACGATTTCAACCTCGTCAACTGTTGAATGAGAAACTTGACTACATTGCTTATATTCATTTGTTATTTGTGAATATGAGACCCCGCTATAAAACAGCAACACCGCCATTATTATTAGGGGAATTTTAATATATTTCATCTATACCTCCAAAATTTCTCAATTATCAACTACCACAGAATTTATATCTAATTCAAAAAATCTATCAATTTGAGCATCTATCTTATTATCATCTAAAAGGATATCTTTTCCCTCATAAGCCCTTAATTTTTGCAGATACGATTTACCGATTTCTTTTGAACCGCTCAGAAAACGTCCTGTTAATCCGCTTGAAATGTCTATGTTCGTAATTCTCTGCATACTCTATATCTATCTAAACCTCTTTTTTTTGGCTAAAAACCATATTTTGCCAAATATACTTTTCTCTAACCATAGTCTGAGCAATAACCAGACCGATTTTTAATATCAATAGAGAAATTTTGCCAATCCCTGTGGCAAAATAATCTCAATAAATCTTCTAATCCCCTTGCTTTTTTCTTTTCCGTAACAGCCTATCTATCAATCAGGTAGCTGATTTAACGGCTTTAGCAAATCAAAGTTATCAATTTTTTAATCGAAATTCCTCATTAATTTTGTGGAATGTATTTTGTGAGGGTGAGAGTAAGACTTTTACCTTCCGTGGCAAGCTTATGCAAAGCTGCATTAAGTTGCATATTTCATTGATTTGAACTATTTGATCTCTCATATAAATGCAAAAAGATGACCGGCTCAAGTTTGCATTAACAAATACTTTGCTTATAATGGTCATCTCAAAAAATCCATTCTTCTCTTTATTTTTGGTCTTCTTCTCAAAACATTACCAATATTTTTCTACTTCCTCGCCTCCTTATAAATCCCCCGGAAAGGAATTAACCTTTCCGGAGAACAAAAGCAAAAAGCCTTATTTCAACAGTACCATCTTCTTGGTATCGGTGAAGTTATCAGCATTTAACTTATAGAAGTAAATACCTGATGCCATCATCGAAGCATCCCAATCAACAGTTACAGTACCGGCTTCTGAGAAGTCAGCAAATTCGGCAACCTTCTGACCGGTTACGTTGTAAACGGTAAGAGTGTATTTGCCAGCATTAGCCATATCAAAGGCTACTGTGGTTGAAGGGTTGAACGGGTTAGGATAGTTCTGTTTGAGGCTGTAATTAGCTGGAATAACTTTTGCGGCAACCGGGGTACCTTCGTAAGTAGCCATTTCGATATCAATGATATCGCCGTTTACGTTCAAGAAGTCACCGCTGAATTTAGCGTTAGCTTCTGTGCTGTAAACGAGTATACGGGTGTTTGTTCCGTCAAAGTTATAGCGCATTTCCATGTTGTCGGCCATCAGTGTAGGAACGGTGTTACCGGAAACGATGATAGAGGCTGCGCCCATTTCACTGTTTACACGGACAGTACCATTGTCAACTGAGTAGCTGGCAACTTCTGGATTCAGTTTCGGATAAGGCTGAGCATCGCCAATAACCACGCGAGTCAAATATACCAAGTCAGCAACTGACAAGGATAGACCGTCGGCATTAACGTCTGTTGCAGCTACCTGTCCAGGAATATTCCAAAATACGCCTAAACCATATACAAAGTAGTTGGAGAACAGAACAGCATCAGCAATTTCGTAACCGATTTCATTCAGGTTGACGTCACCGCGAGCATCGAGTTCATCGGCACAAGCAATGTCAATTCCACCATTAAAGAAATCAATGAAACGAACCGGAACTTTAGCAGCATCGCCTACAAAGCAGTCAGCATCCTGTGCACCTGTATAGGTAGGATATGAAGCTACATTTGTAAGTTCACCGCCACGATCATAGTCATAAACAAAACGGGAAATAAACAGAGTATCACCAGATTCTGAGGCGATAGTGTTATCAGCACAGTCCATCCATAAGAAACGGATTGGGACATACTGACATTCCAAAGTACGATCGTCTGTGACTAAGAAATCTAAAGAGGCCAGTGTGAAAGGTTTGGATTCGCCAAAGAAACATGTTGGGTGATAGGCACCGTTATTTGTTTCAGCAATACCAACGATTCTTAACAGACCACTTGGGCAACCACCGGAGCAGTTACCAGTTGCACCGAAACGGTAGGTGAAATATTCCCAACCGCAATCGGAGTAAATGTCGCCTTCGAGAGCGGTGACAAATGTCAGGGCGCTAGCATCGTAAGCGATTAAAAGATCGAATCCACCCATAGTCTCGGAACCGGCTTCGACAGTAATGTCGACTGATTCGTGACCGCCCTGAATAGTCAGGTGGGTTTTTTCAATACGAACCTGATAAGGTTCGGTGAACAGTACATCAATAGTGAGGTCGCATTCAACAGTAGCTAAACCATCAGATACGGCAACAGTAATTGTGTAAGGTGTTCCAGGAGCAGCAGCGGCGTCAGCTTCTACAGTAGCAAAAGTGACTACGCCAGTGTTCGCATCAATGCTGACTACGCCAGTTGGTGTAGGAACAACATCAACGATTGAGAATGTAATTCCATCACAGTCGCCGTCAACAGCGTCAACATCGACTGATACAGGATTACCTTTACCTACTGGTGTGTAAGAATCACAGCCAGCGGTGAAAGAAGGAGCTTCATTTGTGAATGTTACACTTGATGTGCAATCATCATAAGAAGCATTAGGACCTGTGCATTCGTTAAGAGCGTCACAAGCTTGAACGACGACAACATGTGTGCCAACGTCAGCCTGTGAAGGAGCGTAGCTCCACATACCTGTACCGGCATCAATAGCACCAATACCAGATACTAAGCTGTAAGAAATAGGTAAACCAGGCTCATCATCGTTCAGAGCAACTACAGCAGTAAACTGCTTCATAGCTACATCACAATGACCTTGGTTACCAATTTCTTCACAAACAGGAGTACCAAATGCTGGATCAGCATCTGGTCCAAATGTCGGAGGAAGGTTCGGGATTGTATAAATTTCAAAACAACCACCGTTGGTCCAAGTCGGATTTACATCCGGGGCCGAGGACCATACCCAGGCTCCACCTGGAGGATAGAATGCACTGTCTATACAGAGAGACAATCCATCATAAGTATTGGGTTCAACACTGGTAGAAATGGTAAGGACTATTTCGTCAAATCCAGGCTCAAGACCTGGTTTAAATAATTTAAATCCACCATAACCAATAGTGTCAGCACCGATACCATCGATACTAAACGGAGTTAAGAAAGTACCACCGTCATACATGTCAGGAGTAATTGCACCTGTTTCAGCATATGTGATAGGTGAAAATACTGCACCGTCTGGTGAGTAAACTTTAAAACCGTTAGTAGAACCAGTAACTGCAGCCGGACCGTTTTGGGTATAACGGATATGGAAGGTTACTGTTTGGCCAGCGGCTACCTGTGTAGGGCTGGCGAGTCCATCAACATGATCAACAGAAATATCTGATTGACCATATGCGAACCCAAAGGAAAGAACTAACAAAGATGTTAGGATAAACGCAATACGTTTCATCTTTATCTCCTACAGTCTTCGTTACGAAGTGTTTCTTGGTGTAAATCTAATAATTTTAATGCTTTCCCCCACAATTCTCGAGTATTATCCATCTTAGAAGAGAGCCACCTGTTCTTTGACGAATTCAAGTTGAGGACACTAAAACATACTAGATGTTCTTTCAAATGAGCGTATGCCATAAAAAATACCTCTTTTAGGCGTCCTCCTTCCAAAGTTAAAAGTTTCTATTTTTAATTCAATTTTGTTATTGTGCCGAAGCACAAAATAATTTTTTAATCTTCTAAAAAGTACAGACGGGGTCATCACCGCCGGTAAATAAATAATTTACAAGGTAAGTAAGATCTGAAATATTTATCAAAGTTCCACCACTGGAATTAACATCCGCACAAACAAATTCTGCCGGTTCAGGTCCGCCGCCAAAAATATAATCAACCATATAGGTCAAATCGGAGATGTCGGAAAGATGGTATTCATCGCCGTTTATATCTCCGCAAATACATTCAGGCGTTACTAAAACGGTTAACGATCCATCTATAATAATAATTTTATCGGTATCAACATAAGGGGATAGTTCCAAAGATATATCGGTAGAATCACAATTAGCATAATCTCCAAATGGGGGTTCGGATACTTTCACTAAATCACAACAAACTGAACCACACCATATATTACATGTCCAACAAGAAGTGTCTGTGATTTCATTATATAAAATACCGATCGAGGAACCATCAGGAAGAGAAAAATTAAAGTGATCAACAATTTCATATTGAATCATCATATTTACGGTTCGTTCAATAGCTGTATCCGGAATATTATAAACGTCAGCTAAAATTTTAACCAGCAACCCACCCTGCTGTGGCAGGATTCCCGGAGTAGCAGGAGGAGCGGGCATATTTGCAAAAGCTGCAATATTAATATCAGCTCCCTGTCCGCTAAGAGAGCGAGAATCAACATATTCCCAATCTTCTATTAATGTACCGGTAACATCATGGTTACCAACCAGAACAGTATCAGTAATAACTCCTATCGAGTCAAAATCAAGCGGGGTACTTATTACATAAGTTAAGCAATTGACGCCATCCCACTCAGTACATCTGTAATAGGTGCTGTCAACAACTATGGCTGAATCAACCTGGAATTTTATAATGTCAGGATTGTCGAGTTGTATCCAAATATTAAAGCCCGCTATTTCATGGCGGAAATTATCTAAATAAACTGATATGACGGTATTAGTTTCATTGGAGTAAGCAGTAGTGTCACCTACGGTCACCCTAAGGTCTGAAAATTGTGCCTGGCTTTTGGGAGTAGCCAGAAAAATTATTGATAAAATCAGAAAAATAGCCAGATAGCCGGCAGGTTTTGGAAGCCCTCTCATAAAGGCCATAAATTCCTCCTGGTTGTAATCATAGGTACTTGTAATTCTTCCCTTACCAAACCTCAATAAGCAAATTCCTTACCAATTGATTGTCTACACACAAGCTTAAGGCGAACTACTTAAGTCGCTAGCTGTTTACTTCTTGCTTCATTTTTTTTAAAAAATAACAAACGTTTTGTTTTAGCACCAAGCATGTATTTCTTACGCGACCCCCATCGGCGCTATAAGAGTGAAGTATCTGACTTTGTTTAGAACCGGAGTTGTTATTGTTCTATATGAACTTAACAGTTTTTCTTGAAAGACTCACCTATCATCCGCTGAAAATATAAGTATAGATTCATGAATTGTCAATAGGAAAATTCCAAAATTTGAACAGTTTGTCGATACTATAGATTATTTTTAATTTCCTTGGCTATTTGTTTAAGCTACAATAATATAATGAACTCTGTCAAGATGCAACCCCTATTAATAGTAGAGCATTAAAAAAATTCTTTTTTTATAAAATTTAGAATTAATCACAGAAGATGGCTTTGATATGCATCCTTTTTCACAAAAGAAGCATCATTACTCCCTGTTTAGAAAATTAGGCATTCTTTTAATGTAAATTTGAAATTTGTTTGTGTATTTTTAATTCGTTAAAAATGTTGATTACATGATAATAGCAAGTTTACCTATTTGAACTTTCCCTTTATCATCTTCAACTGTCCAATAATACAACCCTGATTTAATTTCCTGAGTGTTTCTTGAAATCATATCCCAGTCATGGTGGCCATGGTTAGGGTCAGACGGATCCATATCATGATCAAATTCTTTAATTAAATCACCATCAAGCGAGAAGATACTAATTGTGCATTTTGCCGGAAGGTTTGCAAAATGAAGTTGTCTGACCCTGTAATCTGGCCAGCTGTCTTCATTTCGACCTTCAAAGCCATTTTGTCGATATTCAGCATCAATTCGGTATGGATTCGGATATATGTAAGCTTTTAAGTTCTCCCCTGTTATTTGATTTGAGGAACTTAAAGGATAAACCATTTGAGCGGAAATTGTTTTTGAAGTTTCCAAGGCGTCGAGATCAGATTGAGGTGAACCGGTATCAAATGCTGTAACTGAAATCCAATATGGTACGGTCGGGAGCAGATTTTCTATTACAGTTTCATATTCATAATATTTTAAATACCCTTCCTCGGTGAAAAAACTTTCATCAAGCGTATCAAGATCAGCTTTTAAAGGTACCGGAAGAGCATCAGGATACACTTTTTGAATCGGAGAATTTCCTCCAATTCTATCAGAGTTACTGCCGTGAGAGTCGAAATAAAATAATGAATCAGGAAAACCCGGCATTTGATAAGGGTGGGCGACATCATATAAAATCGGGTTAAATTCTAAATCATTGCAAGAATCACCATACAAACAAGTAAGCTCCTGCTTGGTATATGGTTGATCAAATAACTCATATTTACCGACCCGGAAATTATAAGGCTTCCAGACATACTTATTATAATTTTCAATATCATTTGAAGTTATCAATGCAAACGATGAAACCCGTTCATCTCTTGCCATATAAATATTATACCCTTCAAAATCAATCTTACCGGTTAGAAAATCTCGGGTACGTTCTGAGTAGTGTCCATTAAATCTAATTCTCAAGCTGCTAACTTCAGGAGTTACAATAAAGAAGGGCGCCGGTGGCGGGGCGGCACCTCTGAAGTCAGGCACGCCATCCCCTTCGTAAAAAGTAGTGTCAGCATCCGATGCAACCCATTCATTTCTGATAAAGGTCGATTCTTTAACACAGACATGGTATTTCCCAAAATAACCATCTCCATCCGTATCAACGCCCGGATTGTCGTAAATCCATGAAGCCCAACGAGAATTTTCAATTAAATCAGTAAAATCCAGTCCTTCGTAAAAGTCCTCAGTTCGCCAATATAGAAACCCGCCATTACCGGGTATATGATGAATCGATTCTGCTCCAAAGAAAGCAAATGTAAAGGGGACTGTTTCAGTAGTTTCTATATTGAATGGGCCAAAAGAGGTTAAATGTTGATTATTGGCTCCTCTGCCAATACGAATGGCAACATATCTATCAGGAGTAAGCCAGGCTCGATCCAGGCTTGATAATTCAGAAATTTTTGCCTGATCATAATCAATCTCATTATTGCTCATCAAAAAATACTTGTTTTTGTCACCTTCCGGTGTACCTGTTCCACCGGTTCGAAAATCACGAGATTTTGCTATACTCTGCGGACCAAAATCATATTTGGTATCATAATTGGAAACCCACCAATTATATGAAAGTCTGCCTTCTTCATCAGGAGTTTGTAAAATTCGAGTTCCAAAGGCATGCGGAGCAGATTTTTGTTGAATAATTTGGGCTGGATTTGCTAGCCCGGGTTTAAGTATAAACTTACCATTTATTGGATCACCATCATTATCAGCAGTCCAGGCAATATTAACGGTATCCTCAATAAATCCGCATTCAGTTTCAAACAGATCAGTTCTAATAAACCCGCATATATCATCACGCCAATACCCGCCGTTAAAGCCAATATCAGAGTCAACATAAAGCCCCAGATAAACATTATGTAAATTTTGAACGCCGATATTAGTTATTTCCAGATCGACTATAATTATGTCTTCAGCATATGGGTAAGACCAGGCATAGCTTTTTTGCTTAATATGTAAATAAAGCGGTTTATGAGGACGGGAGTAGAAGAAATCTTTTGAGACACCTCTAAGAGTGTCAGTATAAGTTGCTATATAATCTTCTTCGGATACAGCTCCATCAAATTCGGGAGCATCAGGATTTACTATAGATCTATAAACCATATCACCTTTGGGTGATTCTTGGGGATGAAATTCACGGCCATCGCCAGCCCACCCATCAAGTCCGGTTGAAACAACGGTATCGTTTCCCATAACCGCCCCGACCCAAAGAGATGAATAATAGAGATGCTCTACATCAAGATCGACAGGATATTCAGCACCAAAAGAAACTTCGTCTCCGGTTAGACAATCTGTAGCCCTTCGCCCTGACGAATTCCCAAAAGTGCCATTATTTTGTACGGCAAAATTAATCTTGCCGACAGTATGAGCAACAATACAATACGCCGGATTGCCGGGAATCTCGGTAGCCCGAATTGGTAAAACGTCTCTACTATGTGAGGGGATAGCGAAACCTTGAAAAACCAAAACAAAAAGTAGTAATTTTGACAAATTCATTAACGAAGCAGTAACTCCTATTCTTAAGACTGATAAAATAATGCGATAATTCTGATTCTGCAAACGCTTTCTATTTATTAATGAAATAAGACCGATTATTATCTCCATTTATTCTCGATTGACGTGACAATAATTGTCATTTAACATATTCTTAATAATACGATTTTAGTACTTAATTGTTCAAAATTTGAACATCTTAGTTTATCTATTTTATATTATAAATATAATTGCATAACTGACGATTTTGATAATAGCAACGAAATTTGAGTTGACAAGCAGTGAAAAGTGGTTAATTATTTGAGCTAACATTAAATTAGGTAGACAGATACTATGGCAAAAATATCCAGAACAGTCAGAGAAGCAATTAACACCTCAATATTTCTTATTGTAGTAGCTCTTTTAGTAGTCACTTATTGTGTATATCCATTAATGAAAACAGAAACAATATCAGCCCGTCATGATGTTGAAGAGATATATTTAGATTCTCTACCTCTAAATGACCCTACCTTCTATAATGAAGCAGGTCTTGTTGTTGATACCTTTCGAGTAGAATCTGACGGTTTAACAAATCTGGCCTTGCTCTATCTGCCCCTCGACTCAACTTTCGATACTACGCTTGGGACTGTGTTCCTGCTTAACAAAAGTAATAATTCCCGTGACAGCCTGCTTGAACTTGCGGCTACTTTCCATGATGCCGGATATTTGGTTGTTGTTTATGATCAACGGGCATCCGGGTATTCAAGTGGGATGTATCGCGGAGAAGGTCAGCTTGAGGCGGATGATTTAACCGCTGTAATCAGCTTTTTAAATTTAAGAGATAAAATTTATTACCCGCTTAGTGCGGTTGGGTTTGATCTTGGTGGCGATGCTGCCATGTTGGCATCGTTAACAAACGCTCATATAACCAAAGTAGTAGCTGTTAATCCTTATCTTACTACTTTAAGAATGCAAAACATCCTTAAAGATAAGCATGATATGTACTGGTTTCCTTTCTATCGGACAATTATGTGGTTTTGGTACGGAATGAGATCGGGCAATGCTTCAGAGTATCGTGAAATTGAAAATTTAAAACCTACCCCCTGCACTACTCTGTTGTTTGTAGATGAAAATTATTCTGGAGATGATGAAATTTCAAAATTAAAAGAGATCGCTGATATGGGTATTTTAAATATACAAACTGCTTCAAATGAAAAGCAAGAGCTGTACCGGGATATTTTCAATTTTGTAAATTCGATAGAATAAAATCTGTCACCGCATACTTGTCTCGCAACGTATTATCCTTATATTCATTCTCTGGGATTGATACCCCAATGGTATTATTCACTTATTTATTTTTTTAAATTGAATATGTCTGGAGAAAATTTAATATGGCTTCTATTAAATTAGCTGATAATGTTTACTGGGTCGGCGTTAAAGATCCGGATCTGAAAATTTTTGACATTGTTGTAAAAACCAACCATGGCACCACCTACAACGCCTATCTTATCAAAGGTAAAAACAAAACAGCCTTGATTGATACTGTTAAAGAAGAATTCACCGATGAATTTTTTAATAACATTAATGAAATTGTTCCAATCGAAAAGATTGATTATTTAATCTGCAACCATACTGAACCTGATCACAGCGGCTCGATGATAACCCTTCTTAAAAATAATCCGGATATCAAAGTTATCTGTTCGGCGGGTGCTCTTCCCTTTGTTAAAAATACGATCAATATGGAAATCGACCTTGAAGGCATCAAAGATAATTTCGAGCTTGATCTGGGCGGGAAAAAACTTGTCTTCAAAACCACTCCCTACATGCACTGGCCCGATACCATGATGGAATTTCTTCAAGAGGATAACATCCTCTTTTCATGTGACGGCTTTGCCGCTCATGTTGCCTTTGATTCTATCTATGCCGATGAATCCCCCCATGACATTGACTATGAACTTTTCTACTACTTTGATTCAATCATGCGCCCCTTTGCCCCGTTTATCAGAAAAAACATGACCAAACTTGATGATTTTGAGATCAAGCTGATTGCCACTTCGCATGGACCTTTATTTAGAAATAACCCTCGCACTGTTATAGACAAATACAAAGAATGGTCATCAGATAAAGTTGATCCGAAAGGCATTACAATTTTTTATGCTTCTGCTTACGGCAACACTTTAAAAATTGCAAATAAAATTGAAGCTCACTTAACTGATAAAGGTTACAACGTTTCTTTGATAGATGCTGCCGATGTGGAAACCGATATAGCTCGGGAGCATATCGAAAAATCTGCGGTGCTTCTTTTTGGTGCACCAACCTTTAATGGCGACTGCGTGCCTCCGGTCTGGAATATTCTGAGTCTGTTAAATACCGTTTCCTATACCGGTAAAAAAGCCGCGGTCTTCGGATCATACGGCTGGGGCGGTGAAGGAATCAAATTGGTAGCGGATCGGTTATCGGGGATGCGTTTCAAAGTATTCGAGGAAAACTATCGGGCACGGTTAATTCCATCTGATGAAGAGATGGCAGAAATCACCGACTACACCAATCGCCTTGATGATTTTTTATCAGGCGTAAAAAAAGAGGCATAACCTCTTTAACTATGTTATTCTGATCATATCGTAGTTTAGCTTTAAGATCATAAAAATAGAAAGGTACACTTTTGGCTTTTATAAAATATATCAAATACGAAGATGCGTCTGACAAACTTAAAAAACTATACGAACAGTTTGGCGGTCCATCCAAAACTCCGGCAAATGTTGTTCGAATTGCCGGACCGAATCCTGATGCTATGGATGCTCATTTACAATTTTATCGGGCAGTCATGTCTACTAATTCAGCCATCACTCGCGACCAGCAGGAAATGATTGCGGTTGTGGTTTCAAGTATCAATCAATGTCATTACTGAATTACTCATCACTGGAATGCGTTGCATTCTCTTGGTAATGTTGATATCAGCCTTAAGGCTCAACTGATAAAAAATTATAAAACAGCCGATATTTCTGATCTTGATAAACTGATTTTAGGCTATGCCGAAAAAATCACCAAAGAGGCATATAATGTCGATCAGGCGTATGTTGATTTCCTGATTGAAAAAGGAATGTCAGAGAATATGATTCATGACACCGTCCAGGTCACAGCATATTTTAATTATATTAATAGGTTAGCTGATGCCCTGGGTGTTGAACTGGAAAAGTAATAGTTAAACTTTAGGTAGGTTAAACTTTAGGTAGGTTAAACTTTTCTCTATATTCGTTTAGAATATTAATATCGCTCTCAGATAAATTTTTTCTTTGATAGGGCCAATAATCTGGTTCATTCTCAGGCATATTTAAAAGTGCATCTGATTCTGCTATAAAATCCAAAATCATTTCTATGTCACTACGTTTTTCCATACCAGGTGGATGAGATCCGTTAATATTACTATACTCAAAAAAGGTTTTACCTCTTATTTTTTCAATCGTTAAAGCATCGAAATTTTCATTAACAAAATTACAAATAGGTTCCAATTTATCAAATATTTCACGTGGAATTTGTCTATCTTCTAGAGTTAAATTTGTAATATAATCTCTATCAATATGCGCAAACCTTTTATCTCTTAATATTTTTATTTTTTCTTCAATTCTATTTAATTTAAATTTCTTAGTAAAATTAATGTTTTTCAATCTCTCTGAGAATTCTTTTTTCAAGTTTTCATTTAGGATATTCTGTAGCATATCATTTTTAATTTTATTCAATTTTTCTTGTTTTGTCCTAAATCTCTCTTTTGATTCTCTAAATATTCTTTCTGGACTTACGTTAACCAAAGTAATCTGGCCTCTCTGTTGGAGTTGTTTCTTCTTTTGAGATCAAATCTGGCCTTAATCT
>CBDVDR010000030.1:0-21954 GCA_965372795.1 uncultured bacterium | reverse complement strand
TATTTTAGAATTAGTTTATAATTCAAAAAATCTTGATGATTTAATCGGCAAAATAAGGAAATACTGATGAGTGTAACTGACGAACTAATAGAGATACAAGAAAAAAATAAATCGATGATCTGCCTTGGATTAGATCTTGATCCGAAAAGAATGCCTGCTGAATATACTAAAAGTCCAAGAACGATGTTTGAATTTGCAAATCGAATTATTGATGCTACCAAGGATGTTGTCTGCGCCTATAAACCCAACATGGCGTTTTATGAAAGCCTGGGTCCGGAGGGATTATCGCTGCTCAGATTAATTATTGAACGCATCCCCGATGAAATTCCGGTGATTCTTGATGGCAAACGAGGTGATATCGGCAACACTGCCAGCCATTATGCTGAGGCTCTTTTTGAAAGATACGGAGCAACCTGGATTACCGTTAACCCTTACATGGGATATGATTCTCTTCGTCCGTTTTTAGAATATAAAGATTGTGGAATTTTTATTCTTTGCCTTACCTCAAACAAAGGTTCCAGCGATTTTCAAATGCTCAATATTGATGGGAAGCCTTTGTATCAAGTCGTAGCTGAAAAAGTTGCTTATTGGAACAAGGATGGCAATTGCGGTTTGGTTGTTGGTGCCACCCAACCGGAACAACTAAAAGTGATTCGAGAAGTTGCCGGTGATATGGCATTGTTAATTCCCGGGGTCGGAGCTCAGGGAGGGTCGCTTGAACTTGCCTCACGATATGGAACGGATGATTTTAAAAAACCGGCTGTTATCAATGTCTCACGATCAGTGCTTTATGCTTCGCTTGATGATAATTTTGCTCAAAGGGCAAGAGAAGAATTGAGGAAATTGAATGATCAGATTCGAATAATTAGATCCGGTGGAAATATTTCAGAAAATCTAAAACCTGCACCGCAACCAGAGCCAGAACAGGAATCGGTAAAGGTTGCACCAACTGAACCTTCCCAAACTGTCAAGCCCGATCCTCAACAGTCAACTCCTCCTCCTAAACCTGAATCTGATAATAATTTCATTCAGGAAAACAAACCAAGCCATCA
The DNA here is from genome assembly GCA_965372795.1 of uncultured bacterium. GTDB lineage: Bacteria > Zixibacteria > MSB-5A5 > GN15 > FEB-12 > QNAD01. Next base: position 20,902 of record CBDVDR010000030.1, on the reverse strand, counting down.
ACAGCCGGAACAACCAAGGCAAGAATCGAAACCTGAACCAACGGCTCAACCTTCTCAACCTGTATATCCAAAACCTGAGGAGAAACCACAGCCCTCTGCACAGGTGGATTCAAAACCTGAACCTGAAGAAGTAATTAAAAAAGAAGAACCGACACAGGATCTTAATGAAAATCATCCACCACCACCTCGTCCGTTAGGTCCTCCACCACCACTGCCACAATTTTCAAAACCAGATGCGTCGCTTCATCCTACTGCTCAAGAAGAATCAAAACCTGAACCTGAAGAAGTAATTAAAAAAGAAGAACCGAAACAGGATATTAAAGAAAATCAACCACCACCACCGCCACGTCCGTTAGGTCCTCCGCCACCACTGCCACAATTTTCAAAACCAGATTCGTCGCCTCATCCTACTGCTCAGGAAGAATTAAAATCTGAACCTGAAGAAGTAATTAAAAAAGAAGAACCGAAACAGGATCTTAAAGAAAATCAACCACCTCCGCCACGTCCGTTAGGTCCTCCGCCACCACTGCCTACATTTGATAAGAAACCGCAACCTTCTCAAGAGAAAACGGAGTCTGATTCTATGAACAAAAATTATGAAAAGAATCAGGAATCAAATGAGAATAAAAAGAGGTCACATCCACCACGCCCGTTAGGTCCTCCGCCACCATTGCCAAAACCTCCCAGCACGTTACCATATAGCAATAAACCTGGCTTAGGAACGAACAATAAATCTGATAATAATAATTAGATAGCTTACTATAAGAAAAAAGGCGAGTCAAAGACTCGCCTTTTTTTATTATCTAAATTTCAGGAGGAGGAGCATTATATGCCGCCCAGCCTTCTTTGGCAGGACCATAAATATCCGGAACTTTGATTCCGGCTTGACGCATCAATACTGTTATTTGACCGCGATGATGTACTTCATGTTTGATAAGAATCAACAGGGTTGAACCCTTTTTCCATTTTTCCCCATAAAGATCATCTTCTTGATGCAGCATATCATCAGTCCAATTTTCTATTTGACTGAGTAAGGTTGATGTAATTTTCGCATAAGCTTTGCTGATCTCTGATGCTGTCGAAGGCATGGGCGTATCTTTTGATATACCATCATATTTAATACCAATTTGTCCAATCATTTCGGGATAGGTCGTAATTATGTGCCAAGCCATACGCCCGATTGTACGATGGTCATCGTTGATTGCCTGTGAAAGTGATTCATCGGTCAGAGCATCAAAGACTGATTGAGTAAATTTGAACTCACCTTCAAGCCCTTTTTTTGCATCCTCTATTGTGGTGAACATTTATTATCCTTTCGTTACTATTACTTAACCGTTAGCAGCAAATAGAGATAAAACTTACAATAAATTATTATCTTATTTGTTAGGATCGTTATCGAGAATTTTCTCAATCTCTTTAAGAGTAACTTCTGATAGTTCGACTCCTGACGCAATCACATTTTCCTTTACCTGATCGGGGTTGGTTGCTCCGGTAATAACCGAACTGATCTCTTCTTTTCTTAAAATCCAGGCAAGAGCAAGTTGTGACAGTTTAATGTTCAGATCGTTGGCGATTACTTCTAATTTACGACATTTATCAATATTTGTTTCAGTCAGAATATCCTTCAGCCATTTAGTGTCCGCTCCCCGACTGCCTTCAGGAACTCCATCATTATATTTTCCGGTGAGGAGACCCTGTGCCAGCGGTGACCAGACCGTTAGACCCATTCCATGTTTAGCAGCGGTCGGCATAACATCACTTTCAATATGTCGATCAAGCATATTATAGCATGGTTGCTCAACCCGGGGCAGATAAGCTTTATAATAACCGGCTATACTAACTGCCTGTTCAATTTGGGTTGCTGACCAAACAGATGTTCCCCAGTATAAAATTTTTCCCTGACTGACCAAATCATCCATCGCCCGAACAGTCTCTTCGACCTCTGTTTCCGGGTCAAATCTATGACAATAGTAAATATCAAGATAGTCAGTGCCAATTCGTTTAAGAGATTTCTCAATCGATTCCATAATATGTTTCCGGCTCAATCCGCGATCATTAGGATCGGTTGACATCGGCCAGAACAGTTTACTTGAAATTACCAATTGCTCACGGGGAATTGCTTTGATCGCTTTTCCGATTATCTCTTCGGCTCTGCCTTTAGAATATATATCAGAAATATCAATAAAATTGATTCCGTTTTCTATCGCAGTTTGCACTATCGGCAAAGTCTGTTCTTCTTCGACTGACCCGCCATAGGTAAGCCAGCCACCAAGTGCGATTTCAGAAATTCTTATACCGGATTTACCCATTTTACGATATTTCATGCTTTTCCTTTAAAAAAATATTTTATTCAAAATAGTGAATTTATGAGTTTGAATCAACGAAGTTCATTAATTCTTTATTTGATACGTAATATTTTGTAATTCATTAAGTTATATGACAAAATCAGGGATTAATTAGCCTAATCTATTAAGGTGGTTACTTGTATTGATAGAACAATTTATTATATTGTCGGATTAAATTTGAGAAAGTTATTAAATGACCGAACCGTCTAAAAAAAATCAATCTGAACCTGATAACCCTTCAAGGGAACAAGTGTGGCAAATGTTTGACCGCATTTCACATCGCTATGATTTACTAAATAGAATGCTTTCTTTTGGTCAGGATATCAAATGGCGTAAAAAAGTTGCAACCTTATTAAAAGACACACCCGATCAGCATCTATTGGATTTGGCTACCGGTACCGGTGATCTGTTAATCTCTTTGTGCAAAAACAGTAAATTGATTGTTGCTGCTGTCGGTTTGGATATGTCTGGAAATATGCTGAAAATCGGTCAGAAAAAGCTGATTAAGGAAAACCTTGGACAGCTGGCTTCAATGGTTAGGGGAAACGCTGAGATGCTCCCATTTCAGGATAATAGTTATGATATCATTACAATATCTTTTGGGATCAGAAACGTAACTGATGTTAATAAATCTCTCAAAGAAATGTATCGGGTTTTAAAACCCGGAGGGCGGGTGCTAATCCTTGAGTTTTCGCTTCCGGAAAATAGTTTTGTTCGGAATTCATATCTTTTTTATTTTCGATATGTTTTGCCGTTTGTCGGTTCGATTATCTCCGGTGATAGTTATGCCTACAAATATCTAAATAAAACCGTAGAAACTTTCCCTTTTGGAGAAAAATTTTGTAATTTGATGCGAAATGTCGGTTTTGAAAAAGTTCATGCCACACCGCTTACTCTGGGAGTTGCAACAATTTATCAGGGTGATTGTAGAAATGAGGCTAATTAGAGTTGCCAAAATTACAATGTTTGGCTATTCTTTTTAAGCTGAAAGAAGGAATAGATGTCAACTGTGTCTGAAAAATATATGGCCAATAATATGAAGCAAGCCAAAGATTTGGTTGCCTCATTACTTAAAGATCAGTTCCAATCTATTTCAGATTCAGGTGTTCGCGAGAATGAAATTGCTTTCAGCCGTATTAGTATCAAAATGCACGCTTTTTCTCCAACCCAGTGGCTGTTGTCTCAAAATCATGCTTTGAAAGTTTACTGGAGTAATCGTGAAAAAACATTTGAATCCGCAGGGGTCGGTTATGCTGACTTAATTGAATGTTTCAAAGAATGCGATTTTAATTTACTGATTAAAACGATCTCGGAACGGTTGAAGAATTGTGATGAAAATATTCGGTTCTTTGGCGGTTTCAAATTCGATAGCAGTTACAAAGACAATTATGATTCCTACTGGGATAATTTTGCAACCTTTAGATTTATCATTCCTCGCTTTGAAGTTGTGCGTGATTCTACTGATTCAGGGTTTGTTAATTTTATTGTAAATATAAATCGAAAAACTGATCTGATAGATAATATTCTTGATGAGCTATCACTCTTAACGGACAGTACCGAAATCGAAGCTTCAATTCCTCCGGTTATAAATCGCAAAGATTTTCCTAACCGAAAAGACTGGGATGAAATGATTAATACTGCTCTAAGCGATTTTTCTTCAAGTTCGTTGGAGAAAGTTGTGTTAGCCCGTAAAACGGAATTGGAATTTTCAGAATCTTTTGAACCGATTGCCCTGCTTGATAAATTGAATCAAACTGCTAAAGACTGTTTCAATTTCTGTTTTAAATTTGATAACGACTCTGCTTTTTTGGGGGCTACCCCCGAAAGATTGTACTTGAGAGAAAATAATAAAATTAAATCTGAAGCCGTTGCCGGTACAAGAAAACGGGGAGAGACTCCCGAAGAAGATAAAATTCTGGGCGACAAACTTCTATCAAACCAAAAAGAAATTCGTGAACATAAATACGTCGTTGATAGCATCAAAGATGCCCTTGAGTTTCTTTGCAAATCTTATGAAAACGGCGAACAGGTTCGCCTGTTAAAACTTGCTAAAGTTCAACATCTCTATGCACCTTTTCATGGTATCCTGAAAGATTCAATCACCGATGTGGACATATTGGAAAAACTTCACCCAACACCCGCAGTTGGTGGATATCCAACGGCAAGAGCGATTTTTTGCATATCAAATCTTGAGCCGTTTAACCGGGGCTGGTATGCTGCTCCGGTGGGATGGATCGCACGAAATTCATCGGAATTTGCAGTAGCCATCAGAAGTGGTTTGCTGGTCAGAAATAAATTAAATTTATATTCCGGGGCCGGTATTTTGGAAGGTTCTACGCCGGAGAATGAGTGGAAAGAGATCGAAAATAAACTGGGGAATTTTATAAAAGCCATTGGAAAGTGATGGATCATTTTTCAGCTACAAACAACAGTGTTTGGGCAGACCTTATAATCAATGAACTTACGCGAAAGGGAGTCAAACTTTTCTCTATCTCTCCCGGTTCGCGCTCAACACCCCTGACTGCTGCAGTTGCCAATAATAAGGAAGCCTCAAACAATTCTATAATACACTATGATGAACGAGGAGCGGCCTTTTTCGCCCTTGGTCATACCCGTGCAACCGGTAAACCATCGGTGCTGATTTGCACTTCCGGTACCGCAGCCGCAAATTATTTTCCGGCTGTGATTGAAGCATCTATGGACAATGTTCCTTTGATTATCCTTACCGCTGACCGCCCGATAGAATTACAAAATTGCGGAGCGAACCAAACGATCAATCAAAAAGAGTTATATGGCAACTACGTCAGATTTTTTGATGAGCTTCCCTGTCCCGATGATAAAACCTCTGTTACTAATGTCTTGGATAAAATTGAAAAATTATGGAATAATTCTGTTTTTCCAAACCCCGGTCCGGTTCATTTGAATTGCTCGTTTCGAGAACCGCTCGGTCCGGTAGAATATGACAAAAATAAATATTCTGATGAAATAATAAAATGGCAGGATAGATCAGATACAAATCATTCAAATACTCATCAAGCCATCAATGCTGATCTTGATTATGTTTCTGAATCTATAACTAATTCTAAAAATACTTTGATTATTGCCGGACGGCTGCATAATAAAAAAGAGCAGTCGCATATCATTAAACTGTCTGATTCAAAAGATACCCTAATTTTTGCTGATTTTGCTTCAGGGCTAAGCTTAGGGTCAAAAAGTAAAAATATAGTAAGTAACTATGAACTGCTTTTTAGCAACCCTTCTTTTGTTGAGTTGCTAAAAAAATACGACACAATTCTATTTTTCGGTAAAATGTTTATATCAAAACAATTATTCAAATTTATCGAAAATGAATCATTCACCAATATAATTCACATTTCACCTTTCCCTGAAAAAATAGATCCCTTCCATAAAGTGACCAAACAGATTCAAACGGATATTCCGGAATTTATTGATAAACTTATGCAACGCCTGAATAATTCAAAAAATGGAAAATTGAATTTAGAAATATTGAAATTATCTGAGACAACAGAACAAATTATTAACCGTGAAATTGAAAACAATTCCAAACTCACCGAGCCGGGTATTGCCCGACTTATTACAAAAAACATAATTTACAACTCCTGTTTGTTCACAGCTTCCAGCCGTCCTATCAGGGATCTGGATAGCTTCTCAGATTCAAACGGCAGTTCTGTTCCAATCGGATGCAATCGCGGAGCCAGTGGTATTGATGGTACCATTGCCGCATCGTTGGGATTTGCACGCGGGCAAAATAAACCGATGACTCTGTTGATCGGCGACCTGGCTTTTCTGCATGACATTAACTCTTTGGCACTTATTAGCAAGATGCATCTCCCGGTTACGATTGTTGTCGTGAATAACAACGGCGGCGGAATATTTTCATTTCTCCCTGTTTATGACAATAAAACTATCTTTGAAAAATACTTTGGCACTCCTCATGGTTTAAAATTTGAATCTGCCGCCAAAATGTTCGGTTGCGACTATTACAATCCGGTAACTATTGAAGATTTTGTAAGAATTTATTCAGCATCACAAAAAAATCCGAATGTTACAATTATAGAAATCACAACCGACCGAAAAGATAATATTGAATTCCATAAATATTTGTTAAATCAAATAAAACAGAATTGATAACTAAGGAATCGCGATGGCTTCGCCGGTAAAATTTAATTTTAAACAATCAGATAAAAACAAAGAAAATACTATCGTATTTCTCCATGGCTTCATGGGTAATTTGAACGATTGGGATAGAGCGGTTAGTAATTTATCTGATTCATATAATTGTCTGACAATTGATCTTCCGGGTCATGGTGAAACCGAAGTTTACGATGATGAATATTTTAAAATGCAAAACTGTGCTGAAGCACTAATAAATTTCCTTGATGAACTTAAAATTAAAAAAACAAATCTACTTGGTTATTCGATGGGTGGGAGATTAGGTTATTATCTTATAATAAATTATCCACACCGATTTAATAAAGTTATTTTGGAATCATCATCTCTGGGTATGAAAACCGATCTTGAACGAAGAGAACGGATGATTGCTGACCACCAGTTGGCCGCTGAAATCGAATCATGTACGACCAAAGGAAAATTTAATAAATTTCTATCCAAATGGTACAGCATGGACTTTTTTTCAACTATAAAGGCAAACGATCAATTATTCCGGGAAATTATTAAAAAACGTGAAAATAATAATGTTAGAAAACTTGCCCTTAGTCTGCGTTTAATGGGTGCCGGCGCACAACCATCTCTCTGGAATGAAATAGGTAATATAGAAATCCCCGCTCTTTTAATTGCCGGTGAAAAAGATGAAAAATATACTAAATTAAGCAATGAGATTGTAACTTTGAACAACAAATTTAGTTTGGAAATTTTCAATAATTGCGGTCATAATGTACACCTTGAACAACCGGACAATTTTTTAAAATTGGTAAATTTATTTTTTAAATAAAGGGAAATCATGAGTATTATAAATTGGGAAATCGGAAAAAAATATACCGATATTAAATATTTCAAAGCCGAAGGTATTGCGAAAATTGTTATCAATCGACCCGAGGTGCGGAATGCGTTCAGGCCGATTACGGTTTTTGAGATGGCGGATGCGCTTGCTGATGCCCGCGAAGATTCATCAATCGGAGTGATCATTTTAACCGGTGAGGGTGACAAAGCATTTTGTTCGGGAGGCGATCAAAAAATTCGCGGTGACTCCGGATACAAAGATGACACCGGCGTGCATCGTTTGAATGTTCTCGATTTTCAGCGCCAGATGCGTACCTGCCCAAAACCGATAATTGCTATGGTTGCCGGCTATGCAATCGGGGGAGGGCATGTCCTTCATATGATGGCTGATCTGACTGTTGCCGCCGACAATGCAATATTTGGACAGACGGGACCAAAGGTTGGTTCATTTGATGGCGGGTATGGTGCTAGCTATATGGCAAGAATCGTGGGTCAAAAAAAAGCGCGCGAGATTTGGTTCCTCTGTCGGCAGTATGATGCCAAACAGGCGCTAGATATGGGACTGGTGAATACGGTCGTTCTGCTTGATAAACTTGAAGAGGAAACCGTTAAATGGTGTCGTGAAATTTTAGAAAATTCTCCCATTGCGATTCGTTGTCTCAAAGCCGCCCTCAATGCTGACTGCGACGGACAGGCCGGTCTGCAGGAACTGGCCGGCAATGCAACGATGCTTTATTATATGACTGAAGAGGGACAGGAAGGTCGCAATGCTTTTATAGAAAAAAGGAAACCGGATTTTTCAAAATTCCCAAGGAATCCTTAATACAATAATAAATGGCGTACTCAAAATTACAAATTTGGATTTTAGCATCCCGACCAAAAACTCTTTGGGCGGCGGCAGCTCCAGTCTTTATTGGATCCTCTTTAGCCTTTGAAGCCGACCTGTTTCATTTGTACTCTGCTCTGGCAGCTTTGTTTGGGGCTGTGATGATCCAGATAGGCACTAACTTCGCCAACGATTATTTTGACTTTGCCAAAGGAACCGACCGGGGCGAGCGGCTCGGACCGTTGCGGGTAACTCAGGCTGGCTTGGTCTCGCCTTCAACGATGAAAATCGCAACGATAATTGCTTTTACACTGGCGTTTACGGCCGGTATTTATTTGGTAACCCGAGGCGGATTACCGATAGTTGCTATCGGTCTGTTTTCTATCTTATTCGGCGTACTGTACACCGGCGGACCGTACCCGCTTGGGTATAACGGTTTTGGTGATATCTTTGTGCTGATATTTTTTGGTCCCATAGCTGTTGCCGGAACCTATTATGTTCAGGCATTGGATGTCAACAGCACAGTAATTTTAGCCGGAATCCCACCCGGCCTTTTTTCAGTTGCGATTCTTACGGTCAATAATTTACGGGACATAAAAAATGATACCCGCGCCGGGAAAAAAACTCTACAGGTGCGTTTCGGAGAACAATTCGCCCGATATGAATATCTGTTTTGTCTTGTCGGGGCGGCTTTATTTCCATTGATATATTATTCCGTAACAAATAATCATTTTTATGCACTGTTATCAACTCCGGTTCTAATCCTCTCAATTCCAACAATCAAAAAAGTATTTACCCTATCCAATACGACCGAGTTCAATGATGTCTTAGCCTCAACCGGAAAATTATTATTAATTTATAGCATCCTTTTTTCCATCGGATGGCTGTTGTGAAAATTTCTGAGATTAAAATTTACAAATACGAACTGCCCCTAAAACGGGATTTGGTTATTGCCAATAACTCAATTACTTCTCGCAAAGGTTTTATTGTAGAAATCACAGATACGAATAATAATAAAGCATACGGCGAGGCGGCTCCGCTTGAGGGCTACAGTATTGAAACGATTGATGAAGCCTTCCTGCAACTTCTGTTAATAAAAAAAACTTTTACTAATTTTAAAGAATTACAACTGGATGGGTTTGTGCCTTCGGTTAGATTTGCCATTGAATCAGCTCTGTCAGAATTTTCAGGTACAACCAACGAAGAATTAACCGATCAGGCAGTAACAGTGAATGCTTTATTAACCGGAGCAAATGCTACTATTCTAACCGACACAAAACAAAAATTATCAGAAGGTTTTAAAATCTTCAAACTGAAAGTCGGCCGTCAAAAATTATCAGACGACATATTACTGGTTACTGATGTTTTGAATATTATTGGAAACTCCAGTTTATTAAGGCTTGATGCCAACAAAGCCTGGTCAGTTGATGAGGTTGTGCAATTTTTTGATAAGATTATTCCAAACTCAATTGATTACATCGAGGAACCACTTGCTGATATTACACATTACTCTGAGTTATATAATAAAGTGCCCACGGCACCTATTGCTTTGGATGAATCATTGGCGAATCTTTCGGATGACGATCTAAATTCATTAACAAACCTTAAAGCTATTGTGTTAAAACCAACCATGCTCGGTTTTAAGAGATGTCTTTCGTTGATTGATTATACTTATCAGAAAAACCTACAACCTGTTATTAGCTCAACTTTTGAAAGTTCAGTAGGGATACACAAACTTATAAAACTATCTGCCTTCATAAACAAAAAATTTGAAAAAGAAATCGCTGTCGGACTTGATACTGTCGATTGGTTCACGGATGACCTTCTAACGGTTCCTCTAGGTATGAAAAATCATCAATACAATTTGAAAGATTTACAACCTATCAATAATAATATTATTTTTGAGAAGCTAACCGAGGTTGGGATATGACAAACATATTAAACTGCCCCTTGTTAGAAGCCTCCCGGAAATATCCCGACAGCCCAGCCCTGCAATCTGAAAATAAAACTATAAATTATTCTGAATTAAACCAACAGGTCTTGTTGGTTGCTTCAAAATTATTGGAGATCGGGATAAAGAAAAATGACCATGTTGCCATAGTAGCCGAAACCTGTTTCGAATATCCGATAATTCTTTTTGCCCTTTGGCGAATAGGTGCCATCGCTTGTCCTATCAATCCAAAATTTCCTACAAAACTTATTAAGCAGTTACTTAAAGATATTGATACAAATCATTTAATTACCAACAAATCTGTTCTGCTTGAAAATAGTTTGCATGATTGTAACCATTTAACTTTGGATTCTCTGTTAAGCGATCTAACCGATGATAAAAATAATACAACAATTGACATTATATCTTTAGATCAACCGGCTACGATAATTTTCACATCCGGAACTACCAGCCATCCGAAGGCGGCTGTTCATTCTTTCGGAAACCATTATTATAACGCCCTGGGGTCGAATGAAAACATTGCCGTCTCTGCCGGTGATATTTGGCTTATGTCACTGCCACTGTATCATGTCGGCGGTATAGCAATCCTGTTTAGAGTGTTCCTCTCGGGCGGTTCTGTCTTTATCCCTGATAAAAAAAATGATCTTGCTGAACTGATTAACAATTTCAAAATTACCCATCTGTCATTAGTATCAACCCAGCTTTTTCGATTAATTGAACAAAACACAAATATCAAAAATATAAAATATTTAAAAGCTATTTTACTCGGTGGCAGCCAGATCCCTGATGACCTTATTGATTCAGCGATAAATAAAAATTTACCCGTTTACAAAAGCTATGGCTTAACGGAAATGTCATCGCAGGTAACTACCACAAAAAAACTTAATAAGACCGTCAACCATTGCGGAAAAATTCTCCATCATCGGGATCTGAAAATTTCTGAAAAAAATGAAATTTTAGTAAAAGGTAAAACCCTTTTCAAAGGCTACTATAAAGATAAACAAATAATTCCTTCAACCGACAAAGACGGCTGGTTTCATACCGGAGATATCGGATGGCTGGATAACCAAAATAATCTAATCGTTACCGGACGAATTGATAATATGTTTATTTCAGGCGGGGAAAATATTCATCCCGAAGAGATTGAAAGAGAAATTCAAAAAATAACCAATTGCTCTTATGTCATTGTTGTCGATATTGATGATGTCGAGTTCGGTAAACGACTGATTGCGTTCACAGATTCTGACATTGATCAGGATTTGCTGATTAACAAATTGAAGCTAACCATGCCATCATACAAAATACCGATTGCCTTTTACAAATGGCAACACGATCCCAGCCAAATCGGAATGAAAATAAACAGGAAATTCTACAAACAACTGGCAGTTGATTTATTTATGTAATCAGGCAATACTTGCGAAGCCCGTCTTAACTTTTTCAGGCAGATCAATTTTATTCCCGCTCTTTTTATCAACCGAAACATGAACTGTTTTAGCCGTCGCTGAGATATTGTCGTGTTCATCTAACACTTTATAAACCAACACAAACGAAGTTTGTCCGATCTTTTCAACTTCAATTTCTACTTTAGCAAAGGCTCCGGTTTTAAGTGATTTTTTATAATCAGCTTCAGCATGAACAATGAGTAGCAAATAATCAGAATTGTCGATAATATAGCCAAGATCGAGGTCGATTTCATTCAAAAATTCTTCGTAGGCATCATGAATTAGTTTAAAATAATTTCCAAAAAACAGCACCCCGGCGGCATCGGTATAGTGAAGCTTGATTTTTGTTGAAACTGAAAACATATTTTCTCCGTATTATTAAACAAATTAGGTTCTTTACTGTCTAAAAGTATATGTTATATTGAGAACTTCTTGAAATAAAAAAACATATATGTAACTAATTAATTAGGGAGAAACGATGACGAAACCAAGCAAAACTTTCCTGAAAGTACTATTGCCGATAGCAATGTGTTTATTGCTGTTTAGTGTCCAATCACTTTCGGCTGAAGATCAGAAAATCCCTCAACGCTCTGATATTGAAGATCAATATAAATGGAAGGTTGAGGATATCTATGAAAATATCGAAGCCTGGGAAGCTGATTTTCAAAAATTAACCGATGGTAAAACTCAATTCGAACAATATCAGGGAAAATTAGGCGAATCAGCCAATTCTCTATTTGAATGTTTGAAGCTCTCTGATGAGTTGGGTGTGATCGAAGGCAATTTGTATGTCTATGCTTATTTGAAACTTGATGAAGATACCCGCATAGGTAGTTTCCAGGAACTGGGCGGTCGGATTTCGGCATTGTCTTCACAACTTTCCGCTGCTTCATCATTTATTACTCCTGAAATTCTTACCATTTCCAAAGAAAAAATCGATGCTTTTATGGCTGAGAATAATAACTTGAAAATTTATCAATTCTATATTGATGATATGTTTCGTCAGCAAGAGCATGTTTTATCTGAAAAAGAGGAAGCTTTATTAGCCGCTGCCGGACCGGTAACATCAGCTCCGTCAAAAATATTTAATATGCTTAATAACGCTGATCATAAAATGGGTTCAATTATTGACTCTGATGGAAACACCATTGAACTGACCCGGGGTCGTTATTACAAAATTCTCGAAGGCACCGACCGTGAATTGCGTCGGGTTGCCAACGATACCGTTCAGGCATCATGGTTAAAATACATTAATTCTATGGGTGCGACCTTAGGCTCATCGGTTGAAAAAGATCGATTCCTTTCTAAGGTACGAAGTTATAACAGCACTCTTGATGCTTCAATGGACAGCGATAATATCCCAACTGATGTAATCAAGAACTTAGTTAACGCTGTTAATGATAATCTGCATATCCTCCACAAACTGACCTCTTTGCGTAAAAAAGTTTTAGGTGTTGATACCTTATATACCTACGATCTTTCGGTTCCGCTGGTAGCAGATTTTAATAAGGATATTACTTATGAAGAAGCCAAAAAGATGCTCTCGGAGGGCTTAATACCATTAGGTGAAAAGTATGTCAAAGATATGGAAGCCGGATTTAATTCCGGATGGGTTGATGTGTATGAAACCGAAAGTAAAAGCTCAGGTGCTTATAGCTGGGGTACTTTCACTTCCCATCCTTATGTACTGATGAACTTCAACGATGATCTAAACAGTACTTTTACCCTTGCTCACGAATTCGGACATGCAATGAATAGTTTCTATTCAAATCAGTATGAACCATATATTTATTCTGGTCATTCGTTGTTTACAGCAGAAGTTGCCTCGACCTGTAATGAAGCAATCATGATGAAATATATGCTCGATAATACAACCGACAAAAAAGAAAAACTGTTTTTGTTAGATCATTATATCAAGCAGATCGATGGTACTTTTTTCACCCAGGTTATGTTCTCAGAATTTGAACTGGCAATTCATTCCCATTTACAGGAAGGTGGAGCATTCTCCGTTGATTATTTCCGCAAAACCTATCGTGAAATATTCCAGAAATATTTTGGTCCTGATTTGGTGATCGGTGAAAACAACGATCTAAGTGGTATGAAAATTTCACATTTCTATCGGGCTTTTTATGTCTATAAATATGCCACAAGTTACGCCGCCGCTCAGATGATCTCACAGAAGATCATTGATGGTGATAAGGCTGCCCTGGATGCCTATATGACTTTCCTGGAGACCGGTTCATCAAAATATCCGGTAGATATTCTTATTGATGCCGGAGTTGATCCAACTTCAACCGAATCTATTGAAAGAACAATTAAACTGTTTGGCGAGTTGGTTGATGAAATGGAAAGACTTCTACTCGAATAGTATTTCAAGCTTTATAAAAAACCGCCGATTTCCCGGCGGTTTTTTTTATGTCCAATATAAGAGAAACGCCCTCTTGATTATAAATGAAATTGAAAGCGAATTTCACTTAGCCTAAATAATACAAATATCTCCTTGATTTTTCGTGTATATCATACAGATTGTGGAACGATTAATAATTATTTCAGTTTTAGATAGAAACAAATTAAATTAAAAATAAGGGAGATAAAAAAATGGCTCTTTCAAAAAAGATGGCATCAGCTATTAACGATCAAATTCAAAATGAATTCTTTTCATATTGGTTGTATTTGTCAATGGCTTATTCTTTTGAAACAATGGACCTGAAAATGTTTGCTAAATGGTATCATGAGCAAGCTAATGAGGAACAGGTTCATGCTTTAAAAATGGCCGATTACCTGAACGATCAGGGTGCTGCGGTAAAACTGCAATCTCTTGATCAGCCAAAATCTGACTTTAAAACACCCCTTGAGATTGTCTCAGCTGGATTGGAACACGAAAAGTTTATAACCGGGAAGATTAATGAAATGGTTAATCTCGCCCGTGAGGAAAAAGATTTTGCAACTGAAAACTTTTTCCAGTGGTTTGTTCATGAACAGGTTGAAGAGGAGGCTACTGCCTCAGAAATGGTTGCTCTGGTTAGAATGTCTGACAGTACCGGGCAATTACTCATGCTTGAAAATAGGATTGCTTCCCTTCGTTCGAACGGTTCTGAATAAATAGAATATAAATCTATATAAAACCGCCTTTTAAAGGCGGTTTTTTTTATGAAAAATTTTAAATTTACTATCTATTTGAAACCAAACTCCCGTATAATTGTTGATTAAATTAGTCAATTATCAAAAAGTATTAAAAAAATTTTAACATCGAGAGAGCTATGAAAGAAATAGAGAGAGTTTTACAAAAGTTTGAATATGGGGTCTATGTTATTTCAATGGGTAAAGGAAATGATGGGAATGCTTTTACGGCATCATGGTTAACGCAAGTCAGTTCGGAACCTCCAATGGTCGCTTTGGCGGTTCATAATAAACATCAATCATCGAGATTGTTGAACGAAAGTAACGCTTTTGTGGTAAATCTTCTTGCCCAGGGACAGGACGGCGTTGCAAAAACTTATTTTGGACCGGCTGAATCCGGGTATGAAAAATTGAGATCGGCGGTTCTTACTCCAGCACCGTCCACTGGTACGCCTGTTATAAATGGTGCCGCCGGTTATTTGGATTGTGTCATAATCAAATCAGTGCCGGTTGGTAACCATACCCTCTATATTGGCGAAATTAGGGTTGCGGAACTTGACAAGGATGCTACAATTATGACCTCCAGCAACAGTAAGCTAAAGTATGCCGGTTAATAATTTCTTTTGTTAAAATTTAGGCTTCTCCTTTCGGAGGAGCCTTTTTTGTTTGATTCCTGCCAAATAATATCTATGATTGGGTTATGAAAAAAATAATCAGCTTAATTATATTTTGCCTGCTTATTGCTGTAACAGTTGCTGCAGAAGGTTGTGTTGAGACGATTGTAATCGACTCGGTTGAATATAATGTAACTGAACGGTGGGCAGGGAAGAAGATAGATTCCGCTCAAATTGCCGAACCGGAAAAATTGGTCCGATTACCCGATAGTTTAACTTTTGAAGATTATAAAATCTACGTCCGAACTGAAACTAAAGCAGCCTTTGTTGAAATGGCTGATGCCGCCCAAAAAGACAGTATTTATTTAATTGTAGATTCCGGGTACAGGTCCGGGTCATTTCAAAATAGAATTATAAAACGGCGTATGGCTGAGGGGACAACCTTTGAAGAGGTTATCCGCTTTGTGGCTCCTCCGGGTTATAGTGAACATGAAACCGGCTATGCTGTTGATTTAGTCCCCAGCGAGGCTCGTTTTGCCCACACAAAAATATATCTATGGTTAATTGAAAATGGCAGCAATTATGGTTTTTATGAAACAATCCCTGAAGATACTACCGGGGAAACTTATTGGGAATCATGGCATTGGACTTTTAGTCCGACTGAATAAAAATTTACTTAACCCGCCAAAGATGAAATTTAGCTTTGTCTTTTGACTCGCCTTTAGCATTTGTGGCTGTTAACCTGAAATCAATACTATCAATATGAACTATCTCAATTTGAACATCATATTGCAATTGCTTATGCATCCTTGAACCATGAATGATATTACTATCGAGAACCCCGCGATAATTTGCGAATTTCCCCATATTATCCCAGACTTTCCACGTTAACGAATCTCCGGTCTGGTCCATTGCCAGATGGCCGCTATCGGAATATTTAAATAAAAATTTCTCGCCGGTCAAAGAAGTCCAGAGATAATCTTTATCTTTATTGTAAACAAATTCAGCTTTGCCGCTGATTGCCATTATGGTGTTTACTCCGGGGATCAAAAACTCGCCAACCCCATCCCATTTGCCCTCAAGTTTCATTATCTCTTTATCTGTTTCACCCTGAACATTTAAAAATGCTAACAAGAGAATAAGTACAAAAGAAATCTGTTTATATTTTTTCATATTTTTCTTAATTGGTTTCTTCAACAATCTTGTCTTTGGCTAAAGTAAATTCCAGCCATTGTACTTTACTTGTATCTGCAAACAATTCATGACTGATATACAATTTCCCCTCAGTTGGAAAATACAAAGTATAAATATATTTATGTTCTTCTTTTTTGTACTCCAAAGTCATAATATTGTTTCGAATTTCTCCGGCAAAATTCATTACCAGTCCGGTCGGGGTGGTCACATCCCAATAAATGGAATCATTTACCGCTTTAAATATTCCATTGTCGGAATATTTATATTCATGACCGGAAATACTTGACCATGTTTTATAATTGTTCTCAGTCGAATCGTAGCTGAAAAGTATTTCACTTTCAAGTGTCATCATGGATGAAGTATCCTGAAAATGTAATAATCCCGGACCTTTCCACATATTGTTCAACTGAGTGATTTCAAATTTAACCATTTTTACCATTGTTTCAGATTCAACTGAGCTTTCCACATCATTTGTTTTTACATAAAAAGCGACCGAAAACACTAAAATAATAACTACTAAAATAACAATATAACGCACCTTTTTCCTCCAAATTTATACCAATCTTAAGGCTTTTTTCGATCAAAAGTAAGTTTAATTTTACAATTCTACAAAACAACCAAAATCGTACTGTAACCACATGAAAGACAACGCCATATAAGGCTAATTCAAAGATGTTTTTAGTTGATTAATTTATATTAATCACTTATTTTTAACAACTTATGAAGGTTTTGAAATATTATTGAATGAGGATTTATAAATGGCTTTAGAGCGACAAAAAATTGAAACTGTCTTTCTTGAAGAAGAGATGAAATCATCATATCTCGACTATTCGATGTCGGTTATTACGAATCGCGCCCTTCCTGATATTAGAGACGGTCTCAAACCATCAAATCGTCGCATTCTGGTGGCAATGAATGATTTGAATCTTAACCCCGGCAAGGCTCATCGTAAATGTGCCAAAATCGCCGGTGATACCTCCGGTAACTACCATCCCCATGGTGAGCAGGTAGTCTATCCGACCCTTGTCAGAATGGCACAGGACTTCAACCTCCGCTATCCGCTTATTGCAGGACAGGGTAACTTTGGATCTATTGACGGCGATGGTGCGGCTGCGATGCGTTATACGGAAGCCCGTCTTTCTCCGATAGCAGTTGAGATGCTTGCTGATTTAGAGAAAGAAACAGTCGATTTTATCAACAACTATGATAATACCCGTAAAGAACCGATTGTGCTTCCCGGAAAATTCCCGAATCTTTTATGTAACGGTTCAACCGGTATAGCCGTTGGTATGGCAACAAATATTCCATCACACAATTTGAATGAAATCACACAGGCGATTCTTCATGTCATCGACAACCCAAAATGTACCAATGCCGAATTAATCCAGTTTGTCCCCGGTCCTGATTTCCCAACCGGCGGAATTATCAACGGACGGGAAGGTATTCGTCAGGCATACGAAACCGGCAAAGGACATATTTTACTTCGCGCCAAAGTGGTTATAGAACATATGGCTAATGGTAAAGAAGCTATCATTGTTAATGAAATTCCATATCAGGTTAATAAATCTAATCTGCTTGAAAAAATTGCTGACCTGGTACGCCAAAAACGGATTGACGGTATCTTTGATCTTCGGGATGAATCCGACCGTGATGGTATGCGGATCGTTATCGAAATCAAACGTGACAAACAATCCGACGTTGTGCTTAATCAGCTTTATAAACATACAACTATGCAGGTCACTTTCTCGGTGAATATGCTTGCCCTTGACCATGGTATTCCGAAATTGATGACTCTTAAACAGCAGATTTCCTGTTTTATTGAACACCGGCATGAAGTTGTCGTACGAAGAACCAAATACGATCTGCGTAAAACTGAAGAACGAGCGCATATCCTTGAAGGATATCGAATCGCCCTTGACAATATTGATGAGATTATCAAACTGATCAAAAAAGCAAAAGATACTCCTACGGCTCATTCGGGATTGATGAAAAATTTCAAACTTTCCAAAATCCAGGCTACTGCTATTTTGGAAATGCGTCTCCAAAGGCTGACCGGTCTCGAACGTCAAAAAATCGAAGATGAATATCTTGAGCTTATAAAGAAAATCGCGGCATTAAAAAGTATTCTCGAATCAAAATCTTTACGGATGCAAATCATCAAAGATGAATCCACAGCCCTCGCTGAAAAATATGGCGATGAACGCCGCACCGAAATTCAGGATGCTGCTGATGAATTATCAGTCGAAGACTTTATTGCCGAGGAAGAGATGGTTATCACTATCTCGCATCTCGGCTATGTCAAACGCTTGTCGGTTTCTGCCTACCGTCGTCAACAACGTGGCGGCAAAGGCGTGATCGGGGTTGAAACCAAAGATGATGATTTTGCCGAACATCTCTTTATAGCCTCGACCCACGACTATATTCTGTTCTTCTCCAACAAAGGACGATGCTACTGGGTCAAGGTGCATGGTATTCCGACCGGCGGGAAACTTGCCAAAGGTAAACCGATTATCAATCTGTGCAACATGTCCAAAGGCGAGTCGATTACCGCATTCTGTAAGGTGCGCGAATTTACAGAAGATAATTTCATTGTAATGGCGACCAAAAACGGAATCGTCAAGAAAACTGCACTGATTGCGTTCTCTCATCCGCGTTCTGCCGGTGTGAACGCTATGAATATTCCGCAGGATGATGAACTTATCGAAGCCGCCTTGTCTGATGGCAGTTATGAAATTGTGCTGGCGACTCGAAAGGGAATGGCGATCCGGTTCAATGAAGAAAAAGTCCGTTCGATGGGTCGCACCGCCTATGGTGTCAAAGGTATCAAACTTGCCAAGGGCGATTATGTGGTCGGCATGGTAGTGGTCAAACGGGATACTTCGTTGCTGGTCGTTTCTGAAAACGGCTATGGTAAACGAACACTGATTGACGGTTACCGAATCACCAACCGGGGTGGTAAAGGGGTTATCAATGTTAAAACCTCCGAACGAAACGGCGATGTGGTGGCGATTAAAGAAGTGCTCGATCATGACGAACTGATTCTGATAACTAAAAACGGAATTGCAAATCGTCAGAATGTTAAGGACATCAAAGTTATCGGTCGTAACACTCAGGGTGTGCGGTTGATCAGACTCAAAGACGGCGATCTTGTCACCGATGTTGCCCGCGTAGTCACCGAAGAGTGACGCAGTCACTCTTAAGGCTTCGCCGCTTTTTGCGATAGAGTCATTTTGAGTTGAAAACATATTTATGAATTTAAAAGGCAGGTTTAACAACCTGCCTTTTTTTGTAACAGGGTCACACTTAAGTGCTTCGCACCTTGGTGACATAGTCACGTTGAAGCGCTTCGCGCCTATTTGCGATAGACAGTGCAAAACATGATAAGATGCAAACATTGCCTGTCTGAGTGACATGGTCACTATTGAGGCTTCGCCGCTTTTAGTGGTAGTGAGTTTTAACATGTAAATAAATTTCTTGTCCGTAGGGCAGGTCTCCCCGAGACCTGCCTTTCTTTATAAAATGCACGTTTTTTCGCTGTAAGTTATTGTAGCCAATCATAGTACAATGAAAATGGGTTCGCACACGTTGTGTGATTTACTCTGGCGTAGATTGCACACATAGATTTATGCAAAAAAGTATCAAATTTCTTTATAACTCCTTTTGTAGTTTCATTGTACAATGGAAATGGGTTCGTTTGCTCACTTTTATGTTTTTGATAGTGTAAGGGCACTTTTTGTGATTTTGAGCATTTTTTCGCATAGTGTGATTTTTGAGATTTTGTGGTCTGGATTTTGGGCATAACTTTCCGTTCCTCCTTTTATAAAGGGTAGCGAAAATGCATTCATCAACGATGTGGTGGGGAATTTGTAGGAGTCAGATCGCATTGTTGACAAACGGGGCAAAGATAGTTATAAATAGACTATTCAGTAAATAATTATAGCAGGGGAGACCATTATGATACAAAACCTCATAAATGACAAAATAATTAAAAATGATCAAGTATATACAGTAGCACTAGATGAGATTGATTCAGGTGATTATGATGGTAGAATATTTGAACTTAACTTTATAACTAAATATCATATAATAGTTAAGGAAGAAAAGAAAATTATTAAAGTTTCAAATACTTTTCTTTCTATGTCAACTATTCAAGAAGCAGATTTATATACAAAATTAATTCAATTTCATCAGGACCTACCTAACGAATTGATTAGTCAGTATGAAAAATTATTTATTTACCCCAAACTCAATAGAGACGAGAAAATATATTTGATTGGTGATTTAATAAAAACATTTTTTTATGAATTGAACTTTAAGAAATCTTTGCATCTTAAATATTTGAGAAACTCGATTTGTATACCATATACCGAAATTTTAGGTATTGTAGATTATTATGATGATAAAGAAATTATTGTTGGTTATAAATTAGG
>CBDVDR010000029.1:0-23957 GCA_965372795.1 uncultured bacterium | reverse complement strand
TAGAAGTAAGGATCCTGCACCACATCCTACATCCAAAATTTCTGAATCCAATTTAATTCAACGTAAAATCTAATTTAAAAAATAACTTTTCCGAAAAAAAGATCAGAAATAATAATATAATAATTCCATGAAAACCAAAAAGGAATTCATGTTTTTAGGATTTAAATAAATTTCTTATTCATTGTTTGTTTGGGATAGCCACTAACTACTTAGTTAGTGGCTTTTTCTCATAGAAAGGAATATCATGAAAAAAATACTTTTATTCATCCCGGCCCTTTTGATTTTATTAGGATCAACACAGATCTCAGCTGGTGTAAGTATTGGCATATCGGCTGATGAGGACGGCATAAAAAGCTTTCATCTTGCTATCGGAGACTTTTATGGAGTTGATAGAAGTGAGATTAATATAGTTGTTAAAAACAATATCCCAGACGATGAGCTCCCGATAGTATTTTTCATCGCCAAACATGCCGGTGTAAGACCCAAAGCAATTATCAAACTTCGTTTGAGAGGCTTGTCATGGATGGAAATAACCCACCATTTCGATCTCAGTGCCGGAATTTATTATTACCCGGTAACCAAAACGCCAGGTCCCCCCTATGGAAAAGCTTATGGGCATTTTAAAAATAAACCTAAGAACAAATGGCACACTATTAGTTTAACTGATCTGGATATTATTAATTTTGTTAATCTTAGATTTATATCTTTGCATTATGGTTATTCACCTGAAGAAGTTATCAAACTTCGTGCCTCAGGAAATAAATTTGTAAAAATCAATAAAGCTGTAAAAGCTAAAAAGGCGAAACATAAACAGAAAAAGATAGCCGCCAAGGATGAAAAGAAAAAGTCTGGTAGAAAGAAAAAAGGTAAAAAATAGCTGAGCGGCATGACTAAAGACCACTTTAAAAAAGTGGTCTTTTTTTATTGATCCATTATCTGTTTTATAATTTTATCATCATTAGGGAGCAATTCAGAATCAACTAGCCTTGGAATCAGAATTCTCCAGTTTTTATCAATTTTAAAAACATCTTTAAAAATCCCCAGCGATCTTTCGACTTCTCCAACAGTAACTAATGTCACAGCTTGCCAGAACATTATCTCTGCATTTCCCGGAGCCATCTCAGCTGCTTTTGAATATGCTTTCCCGGCTTCATCAAATTTCCCAACAGCAATAAAATCATCACCTTTATTCATATAATCATAAGCTTTGGTAATATTCAGTAGTCTCTTAAGTTCTTTTAATGGTTCGGGTGAATCGTCAACTCGTATATCAACAATCTGATCTTTCCAACTCATGCCGGTTGGATTTCCACTCACGACTACCATTGCAGCCGATTGCATTCCGCGTATATCGCCACCCTCCCCCTGAGCTGCCTCTAAAGCAGCCATTAGACGATCAGCAAGGTCACCCTGAGCATTTTCAAAGGCTACTGCCATAGCATCCCAGACCGTAGCTTTAAGCATTAAATTGGCTTGAACTGAATAGTTGTTACCAATTCGATGTCCAGCCTCGGCAATACATTTGTCACCGGTGTGCGCAACGACATTCCCATTGATATCAATCATGGCAACCTGCCGGACAGCGTTTTGAGGATCACTGGCAAGTAAACCATCAAGAGCCTGTTTTGCGGTTTTTCCATTTTTCATCATCTCAATTCCAAGCGGTCCATAAGCAAAATCGACTAAAGATTGAGTAGCAACGGCGCCGATTCCCGGTTCTACCCAAATAACATCGGCAACTTTAAACCAATGAGATTGAACTGCGGCTCCGAATTGTCCGGTAGCACTGTCATAGGCAACAATTGAATAGGTATTCACTGGATGCAGAGGTTCAAAAGTTTTAGAAGTATCTGCGGACACAATAGAAATGCCGAAACAGATAAATAATAGAGTCATGAATAATTTTTTCATTATTAACTCCTTTTAATTATATGAAATAAGAAACAATGACAATCGCCCAGATTATAACAGTCCCAAGATATCCAGATTTTCTTCCATTACCGATAAACAAAGCTATAGCAGAATATAATAAAGCAATGCCGATTTTGGCTGTCCATTTATCTAAGTGTGTATATTGAAATGCTTTAGCTAAAAGAATTATGCCACTTAATAGTAATGATACGTAGATAATCCAATTAGCAGAACTTTTTATTTTTTCTTTAGTTGCTTTATCAGTCATCATCGTATCCCTTCAGAAATGTCTCAATTCCTTTTCTAATAGCTTTGGCAGTCTTTTTTTGAAATTTTTCTGTTTTCAAAAGAGCTTCCTGTTCCGGAAGAATCATAAAAGCACATTCGACAAGAACCGCCGGATATTGGGTCGGTCGGTTGACGGCCAGATTGCCATGAAACAGACCATAGTCGTTCAATTTAATTTCTTTCAACATTTCTTCATGAATGGCTCTGGCAAGATTTATAGAATGGGGATGATAATAATAAATTGAGGTACCATTATTCTCAAATGGGTTAACCCCATCCGGCAAAGCATTATTATGAATTGAGATAAACAGATCAGCATCGTTTGCTTTTGCAATAGCGGGGCGATCATACAAATCGACATGAGAGTTATCAGCCCGAGTCATTATAACTTTGGCACCTTTGTTTTCGAGTTCTTTCCTGAGCATAAGTGAGATTGCAAGATTAGCATCCGCTTCAGTTAAACCGGTTGTCCCGATTGATCCTTTATCAGACGAGTGCCCCGGATCGATTACAATTATTTTGTTTTTTAAGGTATTAAGATTTTCAGGTGCTTTATTAAGTTGAAGACAGAAAGTATTCCCGCTATAATAGGTGTCATATCCCCAAATATTTTTTGTGAGAGAAATATTTAATTCAAATAAATCGGGCTCAATTTGGCTCCAGCTTGCAAGGTCGATTATTTCACTGTTTAAGTCATACCGGATCCAATCGGTATCACTGGTTACCCCGTATAAATGGACTCGTATATTTTGATTATTATCTTCTATAACTTTGAAGGGATGTTTCCCCGATAGTGGAAATTTCAGAATGACCTTATCAGAAAAATCATACGCCCTGACCGAACTCAAAAAAGATTTCGGAGGGAGGATTCCGACAGATAATTTTTCAACTGATTTTTTCTGAGCATAAGCATATTGAGTTTCGGAAAGTTTCAAACGATACCAGCCATTTTCTTCACCGACAGCAAGAGCCTCGATGCCTTCATGCTGGAAAATTGAAAAATATCCTTTTCTTGGTTTGAATCTGATTATTTGAACCGAATCTATAAATCGAACGGTAAATGGATAATTATCGCTGTTCAACGAAATTTTGGATGAACTTTCTAATGTAAGAATTGTATCCGGTAAGGAAAGAAGCTGGATGACTTCTATTCTATCATAACGTTTATGAGCAAGTAATTTCCAGGCTAAGGATGTCTTGTTAGGTGGCGTAAGATGATAAGTTATAGAGACCGAGTCAGCTTGAAGATTATAGGGGACTTTATAGAAGCCAGAATATATTCCTTTTATTTTCATTGAATCGGGTACCGCCCCTCCCCCAAAAATTGACTCACCCCAATAGGGCTGTAATCTTGGATCACTCTCTGACATCGGGATAGAGTCGGCAATACTGTCAATTGAAAACCAGGCTTCACAGTTTGGCGTACCCTGAAAAGAGACTTTGATTAAATCGCCAGTATTGAAGGTTACAAAATTTGCCAATCGTTTATATTCGCCTGAAATCACAAGTGAATCAAGAGGTAACGTCTTTAGAGGTTGAGGTACATTGACCGTTAAAGCTTTGGTTAGTTTATAAGGATTTGAAATTGAAGCCGACTTATCCTTACTTCTTTTTTTATGGGAATACTCGGCTTCAAGATAAAACACAAAGATCCCCGGTGTAATTGGAATAAAGGCAATAAAGCCACCATCTTTATGAATGGGAACGGGTGAATTATTAATTGTAAATTTATTGAGCTTCAATCCTTCGATTGATGGGACATTCCCGAGGATAAAAGTTGAATCAACGGCTGATATTGTTTGATCCGGTTTAGGATAAATTATTTTTATTTCTGCTTTATCGAAGTTTGCAGTATTTGCAACACTGACGGATACAATAATCAGCAGTAATAAAAAGATAAGAGTAGCTGTGCTACTCTTTGATATATTTTTCAAGTACATCGCGTATTAATTTCGGTCCTCCGATAATTTCACGGTCGACCTCAATTGACTCCCTGTCATATAAGATTCCATGGGCGATATCATTTTCCAAAAGCAGCGCACCATCAAGATCAAAGTAATCGGCAACCGATGACATATAGACTGATTGTGCAATTCCAACTGAAGATTCAACCATACAACCAAGCATAACTTTCTTTTTATCTTTTCTAGCCTGCAGGGCAATTTTTAAACCTTCAATAATTCCGCCACTTTTTTCCATTTTTATATTTATACCATCTATATTTTCAGAATATCTATTATAGTCGTCAAGATTGTTCAAGCCTTCATCCATAATCAATTCAACCTCGGAGTTACCTTTGAGGTGTTTCCATTCATTAACGAATTCCGGATCAGTTGGCTGCTCAATTATTTTAACACCGTTTTTTGAAAGATTAAATATCATCTCTTCCGCTTTAGCGCAAGACCAGGCTCCATTGGCGTCGACTCTGATCTCTTTATCTTTAATTTTGCTCAAGCCGTCTAACAATAAGATATCCTCTTCATTACCCATTTTGATTTTAATAATTGGGTAGTCAGATGTCTTCAAAGCATTGATCATATCAGATGGTTTTTCAATAGCGATAGTCATCGAACTTTTAATTCCAATCGGAGTACCCAACCCTAAAATTTCCCAGGGATATCTTTTTGATTCACCTGAAAGATAATTCACGATCATGCCAACCAATGCCGAACGGGTTGCCGGATGAATTTTCCAGTTGCTTATTTCATCTAACAGTTCCAGATCAATTTTTTCGATTTTATTAAGTTTTTCTATTCCGATTAAAATATCTTTTTCAATATCTTCAACCGAAGGGCCATAGTAAACCGAGCCTGAGGCTTCGCCGTTATAACGATTATTCATAATTGTAATTAAATTTGTCTTAACAGAAGCCGCGCCCTTTGATAAAGTAAATTTTTTCTTTAACGGAATTGAAACCTTGAATGCCTCTATTTGCATTTTAAAACTCTCCTTGCCTGTTGAAAATCCTGATGAAGATCAGGGCGATAATTCAGGCTGTTTTCCACAAAGGAATTTATCTGAACACCGCTTCCACCTATTGAAGCATGAATAAATTCATCGTTGTTGACTGCAATAGCAACGTGTCTTTTAAAAAAAAGAAGGTCTCCTGATTTGATATCTGTGCGGGTGATTTTTGTGCCAACACGGATCTGGTCTTTGGTATCTCTTGGTAAATAAAATCCGAACCGGTCAAAAATTGATCTGGTAAAACCGGAACAATCGAACCCCATTGGTGTGACTCCGCCCCACAAATATGGAACTCCAAGAAATCTGTTAGCTTCTTTAATAATCAGTCTGCCTGTTGTCTCATTGCTCATTATTTGTTTTATCGGTTTTATAGTCGCATTCTTAAGTCGGAATGACTCTCCGTTTAATAATTGTACTGTGACAAAATTTGGGGTACGAAAATTGACCGATAGTTTGGTGCCATAGTGCAAAAAAAATGGCGGGGTTGGTTTGTTTTTTGCAGTCTTTGTTACAGCTTTAGGAGTTACAACAGTTCCATTGATTTTTATTTTGTTAAAATCAATTAATGAAATAAAGAAAATATACCTTTTGTCGACCCACCCTGAATAGCCATCAGTTTGTTCAACAAAACAATAGCCATTATTTTCCTTTTTAACTTTGAGATAGTCATTAAATAAAATCTGACTAAGACGTTCTGAGTTAAATTTAGGTTGGCTCCACAAATCGACAGCATTGGATGTTACAACAGCATATTTCATAATGGAAATTACTTCGCCTACAGCTTTGAATCAAATAAAAAAACCGGGTTAATAACCCGGTTTTATATCAAGAAAATCTAAAAAAAATTATTTGGGCATATTATTCTTAATTCGACTGATAGCTTCATTGATATTTTCAATCGAATTAGCATAGGAGAATCTGGCATATCCCTCACCAAATTTACCAAAAGCTGTTCCCGACAAACAGGACACACCGGCTGTTTCCATGGCGAAATCTGCAAATTCAGTCGAAGTCATACCGGTTTTAGTAATATTTGCAAAAGCATAAAAAGCACCGAGAGGTTTAAGACAACTAATGCCATCAATATTATTCAAGCCTTCAACGATAACATCACGACGACGCTGGAACTCTTTAACCATATTTTCGACATCATCCTGAGGACCTTCCAAAGCTTCAATTAGTGCTATTTGAGAAAAAGTTGCGGTGCAAGAGAAATTGTTAATTGCTAATTGCGTTTGATAAGTTGCAAGTTCCTCAGGCATGACACCATAGCCTAATCGCCATCCGGTCATCGAGTAGGTTTTTGACATACCATCAATAACAATTGTCCTTTTCATAGCTCCAGGGATTGATGTAATTGAGGCAAATGGCACTTCATAAACTATTCTGGAATAAATTTCATCGGTAAGAATCCAAAGATCATGTTTTTCAGCGAGTTCATAGATAGTTTCAAGATCTTCGGTAGTCAAAATCCCGCCGGTCGGATTCTGGGGTGAGTTGATAATAATCATTTTTGTTTTTGGAGTGATCAGCTCTTTAAGTTCATCAGTGGAAAATCTAAAATCATTTTCCTCTTTCAGGTGCATAAATACCGGAGTCGCTCCCACATAACTGACGACCGACTCATAAATAGGATAACCCGGATTTGGAACGATAACTTCATCCCCCGGATTTATAGTAGCAAAAATGGTATTAAAAATAACCGGCTTCGCGCCCGGCATAATGACTGTATTTTCAGGAGCTATATTTATATTTCTGGTTTTATTCACATAATCAGCAACCGCTCGTCGAGCTTCAGGCAGTCCGGCTGATGGACAATAATGAGTCTGACTATCGTTTATGGCTTTGATACCGGCATCACAAATATTACGCGGTGTATCAAAATCAGGTTCACCGATTTCCATATGGATAATTGATTTACCTTGAGCTTCAAGTTTTTTAGCTTTTGCCAGAACTTCAAAGGCACTTTCAGTTCCCAAAAGGGACATTCTATCACTAAATTGCATTTCAATATCCTCTATATTCCAAGTATTTCTTTTGCTTTTTCTGCGATATGTTCTGCAGCAACACCAAACTCTTTGATAAGCTGCCAGGGTTTACCCGATTCACCAAATCGATCATTAATACCAATCATATCAAATGGCAGAGATTTACCATCAAGCGATCTTTCTCGACATATAATTGCTGCGACTTTATTTCCAAGCCCGCCAATCTGGTGTTCTTCGGCGGTCAGCATCGCTTTAGTTTCCTGAGCGGCTCTAATAATTGCTTTTTTGTCAATCGGTTTTATGGTATGAAGATTTATAACCCGTGTTTCAATATTGAAGTCAGTTTTTAATATCCAGGCTGCTCTGATAGCTTCAGCTGTTTCCGGTCCACAGGAAATTATGGTCAGGTCTTCATTTTCATTTTCATATTCAGAAGCAAGTTTGATTTCAAAGGCATCAATCATGTTGTCTGCTTCTTTGCGGAACCGGTAGATATTAGCTTCGCCAAACTTGAATGGCGTAGCTTCGGTTGTAATAATCGGAGTTGCTTCACGCGCAAATCTGATATATTTGGGACCTACAACATCAAACAACAAAGCTTTGGTCATTTTGTCAGTTTCAATAGAGTCACAAGGTACGCCGACATTCATATTCGGAAGTCCCGGAATCTGGAATAAAGATTCAAGTTCCTGATGGGTCGCACCATCGGGTCCGACTGAAATTCCGCCATGAGCACCAACAATAAGAACATTGTTGTCGCCATAACAGACCGAAACTCTTAATTGATCAAGGTTGCGAGCCGAGGAGAATACTCCGTAGGTTCCAAAGACCGGAATTTTACCTTCTTTGGCGAGTCCGGCAGCTACGGTAGTTCCACCCTGTTCAGCAATACCCATCGACAGAAAACGATTTTTTCGTTCGGGGTTTTTGGAATAAAAATCAGCGATGGCAATAGAGCCTGAGATATCGGCACCAAGACAGATAATTCGTTCGTCATCGCCATGTTTGGCAAGTGCCCGACCAAACCCTTTACGAGTCGGATCCATCTCAACTTTCATATTTCCGTTAGAGTTCCACCAGAAATTCTTTGAATATTTTGGCATTTCTTTTTCAAGGCGAACTTCGATTTTATCCTGAAATTCTGTTCCATAATTCAAAAGGGCTTCAACATCAAATTTGTCAGTTAGCTTGAGTTCTTCTAAGACCTGAGTCAATTCTTCACGATTTGGCGGTTTGCCATGCCAACCGACAACATCTTCCATGAAAGAAACGCCTTTGCCTTTGATTGTATTGAACACGATCACAACTGGTTTGCCACTATTATTATTATTTCGTGCGTTGTCGAGACTTTCCACAATCTGATTCATGTCGTGGCCATCGGCTTCGATAACATCCCAGTTGAATGATTTATACTTATCTACAATCGAATCAATTTTCATTATGTCAGAAATAGTTCCATCGATCTGCAAACTATTTTTATCAAGAATCAAAACCAGATTATCAAGATTGTGATGGGCGGCACACATCGCAGACTCCCAAATTGAGCCTTCCTGTTGTTCACCATCAGATGAAATTGCGAATACCCGATAATCCTTTTTGTCCTGTTTGGCAGCCAAAGCCACACCTATTGCAACCGACAAGCCCTGTCCTAAGGAACCGGATGTAATTTCCACGCCCGGCAGTTCTTTATGATGCGGGTGTCCCTGAAATGGCGAGCCAAGCATACGAAGTTTCATTATTTCTTTTTCGGGATAGTAACCGGAGACAGCCAGAGCAGTATAAAGAGCCGGAGCTTTATGACCGGCAGACCAGATAATCCGGTCCCGATCTTCCCAAAAAGGATTTCTTGGATCATGATATGCAATTTTTAAATAGAGGGCTGCCACTATGTCCATTATTCCAAGAGTTCCACCAGAATGACCAGATCCGGCTGAACATAATGAGATAGCATTTAATCCTCTCATATAATTAGCCCGCTCGACCAATTGTTCAATTGTAAAATCCATTTTCACATTATTTTTTGTAGTTTCAACTAATGGCATTTTCACCTCATATAAGTCACAAAAATCCGTTGTTATCTTTCGGGCAATTATGTAAAAATTGAAGAATCTGTCAATGCTTTTCGAATTTATTTTGTGAAAATATTCTTAAGTTTCCGTTTGAGGTCTGCTTTTGATTTGCTATTTAGAATAATCCGGTCGGCTCGTTTTCGAAATTCTGAGAATGGCAATTGAACCGACTGCCTGGCCAAAGCATCAACATTGCTAATTCCCCTCGCTTTAAGACGTTTAAAACGGGTTTCTTTTGAAGCATGAACAACTATTGTCATATCAACTTCTTTGTCGAGGTTCCATTCCAAAAGCAAAGCGGCATCAATAACGATAAGCTGGTGTGATTTTGAATAGCTTATGATCTGTTTTCTAATCTCTTTTAAAAGATACGGATGAACCAGTAAATCGAGTTTATTTTTGGCTTGTGAATTTAAAAATGCTTTTTGGGCTAATTTCTTACGATTTAAATGACCATTAGGTTTTAAGATATCCTGACCAAATTTAGTGGCAAGTTTTTTTAGCAGGACAGGATTTGAATCGACAACCTGTTTGCCGATTTTATCAGCATCAATAATTGCGGCTCCAAAATCTTTTAAAATTTCAGACGCTGTTGATTTACCCGATCCGATCTGTCCGGTGATACCTATTAGCATGAGAGTAATAAACTTAGAAAGTTTATATATTACAAGAAGAGAATTCTATTTAGCATCAAGCCAGTTATCGCCCGTTCCCATATCAGCAACTATTGGGACATCCAGATCAACAACCGTTTCCATTCCTGTTTTAACAATCTGTTTCATTTTTTCAAGTTCATCTTTTTGGACATCAAAGATAAGTTCGTCATGTACCTGAAGGATCATTTTGGATGCCATTCCCTCAATCTGTCTCTGAATATTAATCATAGCCAGTTTGATCATATCAGCCGCAGTCCCCTGAATAGGAGTATTGATAGCAATCCGCTCGGCGAACATCCTGATACTATTATTGCGGTCATTGATCTCTGGAATTGGTCTTCGGCGATTAAACAAAGTTGTGACATAACCGTTATCACGGGCAAACTGTTTATATTTATCCATATAATCGCGAATACCGGGATACCGTTTGAAATAGGTTTCGATAAAATCTTTAGCTTCACCCAGCGTTAAATCGGTCTGCTGGGTTAAACCGTAAGCTGTCACTCCGTAAATAATAGCAAAGTTGGCAGTCTTTGCAGCTCTGCGCATATCTTTGTCGACTTCATCAAGTTTGACTCCGTAGACTTCAGCCGCTGTTCGGATATGAATATCTTCTTTATTATTGAAAGCGTTTATCAGCGTTTGATCCTGAGCGTAATGGGCCAGAATGCGAAGTTCGATTTGAGAATAATCAGCAACCAGGAGAGTGTGATTTTCATCACGGGGTATAAAAGCCTTCCGAATTTGACGACCTTCTTCGGTTCTGATTGGGATATTCTGCAAATTAGGATCAGTTGAAGATAATCTGCCGGTAGCAGCAATAGTTTGATTAAATGAGGTATGGACGCGCTGGGTCTTTTCGTTTATTAGTCTTGGTAAAGCATCAATGTAAGTATTTTTTAACTTTGTTAATTGACGATATTCAAGGATTTGTTTTGGGAGAGGGTGTATCTTTGAGAGTTCTTCCAGAACTTTTACATCGGTTGAGTATCCGGTTTTCTTGGCTGTTTTTCCTTTGGTGGGGAGCTCCAACTTTTCAAAAAGAATATGTGAAAGTTGCTGGGTTGAATTTATATTAAACTCACCGCCGGCAATTTCATAAATCTTTTCATTTATCCCGACCAGTTGTTTTTCCATTTTTATTGAAAGCTTCTTGAGATAATTCCGGTCAATCCGCACCCCGGATTCTTCCATTACAGCTAAGACTTTTATGAGGGGTACTTCTATATCATAGAATAACTTTTCTAGCTCCATTTCTTTAATTTTAGGAGCCAGAGTTTCATGGAGCCTGAAAGTCAGATCGGCATCTTCGGCGGCATAGAAAATTGCTTTATCAACCGGAACGGTGGCAAACGATTTTTGATTTTTCCCTGAGCCGATCAGATCAGATATCGGCTGCATTTTATAGTCAAAATGTTTTAATGCCATGATATCCAGCGAGTTTTGACGGGCGGAAGGATTTAACACATAAGAAGCAACCATGGTATCAAATGAGACCGGAGTAATATCAATATCATATTTGTGAAAAACCTCTAGATCGTATTTTATATTTTGACCAACCTTTTGAACTTTGGGGTTCTCAAGTAGAGGTTTAAGTATTTCCAAAGCTTCTTTAAATGGCAGATTGTTCTCTTTGTCTTCATGTGCCAAGGGAATATAATAACCGCTGTTAGCTCGGTCTGCCAGGGAAACGCCAACCAGTTCTGCCTTAAGAGCATCAATTGAAGTTGTTTCAGTATCGACCGCGATAATATCGGCTTTGGTAAATTCTTTGATCAATTTTTTAAGATCAGCAATTGTAGGTACACCGTGATAAAAAGATTTGGTCTGCACTTTTTCTTCGGTGGCAGATTCATCTGTGGCATCAGTTTGATCTGGAGGAGTAATCTGTTTTAGTAATCTATTTAATTCTAATTCAAGAAACAGTGTTTTAGTTTCTTCATACTTTATATCTTTTTTAATGACATCTGAAATTTTAAACTCTAACGGCACATTTAATTCAATAGTTACAAGTTCCTTTGATAGTGTTGCCTTGTCATGATTTGCACCGATTTTCTGACGTACTCCTTTAGCCTTGATCTGTTCCCAGTCTTTCAAGACCGTATCTAAATCTCCAAATTGTTCGAGCAGTCCATCCGCTGTTTTAGGGCCGACTCCGGGAACGCCCGGAATGTTATCCGATGCGTCACCCATTAAGGCAAGTTTATCAATTACCAGTTCCGGATAGACGCCGAATTTGAGTTTAACCTCTTCTCTGCCCATTTTTACCGGACTATCGCCTCCTGGTTTTGGGTAATAAATAAAGATATTGTCAGATACAAG
Organism: uncultured bacterium; assembly: GCA_965372795.1. GTDB lineage: Bacteria > Zixibacteria > MSB-5A5 > GN15 > FEB-12 > QNAD01. The sequence continues at coordinate 11,756 of CBDVDR010000029.1, read as the reverse complement.
TTGGAAATAATCTTTATCGCCGGTCACACAGTAAACTTTGAGACCCTCTTTTTCCCCTTTGACCGCAAAGGTGCCGATTATATCATCAGCTTCATAGCCGATTAATTCAAAATGGGGAATATTTAAAGCTTCAGTCGCCTCACGAATCCTCGGTATTTGTTCAGCCAGTTCCTCAGGCATTTTGGCGCGGGTCGATTTATATTCATCATACATCTTATGACGAAAAGTTGGCTCTTTGGTATCAAAGACGACTGCAAGGTAATCCGGCTTTTCATCGCGAATTAGTTTTAGCAGTGAATTTACATAGCCATAGGTTGCTGAAATATTCTCTCCGCTTGAATTTATCAAAGGATTGCGGATAAACGCAAAATAAGCACGGTAAAACAACGATGATCCATCGACTAAATATAACGTTTTTTGATCGGTACTCATCGATACAATCCATTTTCTGTAATATAATTTAGCACTTTATTCGGTATTAGTTTGTTAAGCTTTTCTACATTAGTATTTCTTTTAAGTAAAGTTCTAATTTCTGTAGATGAAGCATCAAATAGATCAATTTCGACAATCTCATAATTATCATTCGGCAGCTTTGGCAAGGCTTTCAAATCATATCCGGGTCTGGCTCCTAAAAGAATATCAACTTCATTCATTAATTTTTCAGGTTGATGCCATTTATCGAATGTGGATATATTATCTGCTCCAATAATAAAATGGAAATCAGCTTGAGGAAATTTCTTTTTTAGGGCTATGATTGTGTCGATTGTGTAGCCTGATAAATTGTTTTCTTCTTCGATTTTTGAAATGATAAGATTATTGTAGTTGCGTAATGCAATCTCCAGCATTTCCAGACGATATTTATATTCAGACGGAGCCGGTTCCTGTTTAAAAGGATGATTGCCCACTATAACGAATAAGATACCGTTCAAATTCTTTTTAGTTAGAATCTCGCTCGCAAGATTTATATGCCCGAAATGAACCGGGTCAAAAGTACCCCCTAATATCCCCCATTCGCCCCCATTATCAGGAGTTTCCATTTTGTGCCTGAGAAGAGATATTTGAAATATCAGCTATCTTTCTTAGATATTTATCAGCTTTGTTCTTTTTGTTACTTTCAGGGAAATCTGAATTAAATTTTTCAAACCTTGTGCGGGCATCATCAAATTTGCCTTTATCAAAAGCATGAACGGCAGCTTTGAAAGCAGCTTCTATCAATTTTTCTTTAGCTTTTTCTACTTTTTGATGATCCGGGAATATTGACACAAAACTTTCAAATTTTTCACGGGCAAGATCATATTTTCGAAGCTTTAATTCTACTTCACCGAACAAGAATATTGCTTCACCGGCATATTCCGTATCGGTATAATCATCGATGACTTTCTGGCAATAAATTTTCGAGGCACGATAACCGCCAATACGATTATAGACTTGAGCTGCGCCATAATATTTCCTGGCAAGCCTGAGATGAGCTTCTTTGAGTTTCTGTTTAACCTCTGGAATTCGTTTGGATTCGGGGAAGTCTATTAAATAATCATTAAATAGTTTTATAGCCCGATCCAGATCACTTTGATCAAGTGCATAATGTTTTGGCGTGCCTTGATAATAGGCAACCGCCTTCATGTACATTGCATCTTCAAAATAATTCGAGGCGGGATAATTTACAACCAGGCGATTAAACTCAACAGCAGACAATTCGTAATCCTTATTTCCAAAATAGGACAAGCCTAAATAATATTGAGCGGAATCAACCATAGCCTCACCCGGATAGTTATAAATAACTGATTGAAAAAGCTCGATCGCTTTTAGATATTTCTTTTTTTCATATCTTTCTTGTCCATACAAATATAATTCTCGTGGGGATAAATCATTTAATTTTAATCCGCCTCCGCAGCCAATAGCTAAAGCAGCTAAGGTAGCAATAATAATACTGGTGTAAATCCGTTTCATCAGGCTGTATAGGTCTCCTTAAGCATTTTATAATTTTTCATCACCTTATTCAGGTAATTTGAAGGAATCGGTTTGTTCCCTCTTATTAGTCCTCTTAATCTTGTCTCTCCCATATTATATGCAAGAAGAGCTTTTTTGACGTCACCAAATTTCAGAATTTGTTCAAATAAAAAGTATGACCCCAATTTTATATTTGATACCGGCTCGAAGAGAGTGCTCTGCCCTTCCCAGTTGACACCTGCCTTCGGGGCAACATCTTTGCCAATAAATGGTTTCAACTGCATTAAACCACGAGCTCCTGCCCATGATTTTTGACCTCGTATAAAAGATGATTCAGTTAAGATTAAAGCCAGAATAAACATCGGGTCATAATGATATTTTTTGCTTTCATCATAAATAACATGAGTCAGCCTTTGAACTTCGTTTTCAGTGAAACCTATTTGAAAATCATCAATTGCCTTGAAGATTTGAAGTTTTTCTTCAAGTTCGTCGATTCTTTTTTGCTGAAATGTGACCTGTTTTTCCAGATCAAATTTATCTTTGATAAGAAAAATAAGCAAACTTGATTGAACCAGATAAATAAGCACAAATAGAAATGCCAGCGGCTTCGATAGAAAAATACCAAGTTTTTCAAACTGAATCATAATTTCTTTTCTGTTACAGAAGCAATCAGATCATATCCATCGGTATCGCTAATTTCAACTTTATAAAGAGTGCCGATTTCAAGATTTTCACCGCTGACAATTATCTCCTGATCGATCTCAGGACAATCATCACGGCTTCTTCCGATTGCTGTTCCATCCTCTTTTAAAGAGTCAATAATAACCTCTTTTACACTTCCTATCAAGGAGTTATTTTTCTCAAAAGCAATCTCCTGCTGGAACATCATGAGTTCGTCCATTCGCTGTATTTTGACCTTTTCCGGGATTTGATCACCCATTGTTTCGGCTAATGTGCCTTCTTCGGCGGAATATGTGAAAACACCCATCCGGTCGAATTCATATTCACCTATAAATTTAAGTAATTCCTGAAAATGATCGTCTGTTTCTCCCGGAAAACCAACAATAAAGGTTGTTCTGAGAGTTGAATTATTACTGGTTTTTCTAATAGATTTGAGATGTTTTTCGATGGTTTCCCGTTTCACTTGCCGGTTCATAGCATGCAACATTTCATTATTTATATGTTGAAGCGGGAGGTCGTAGTAATTTAAGGTCTTATTGTCTGCGGCCAGATATTCAATCAGTTTTTGGCTTAATTGAACCGGATGAAGGTACATCAGCCTGATCCACTCAATCCCTTCGACTTTGTCTAATTCCTGTAACAGAGTGATCACATCTCCCCCGACATCAGAATCACAGCCATAAAGAGTGGCTTCCTGAGAAACCAGGATCAGTTCTTTTTTACCGTTTTCGGCTAAAAAATTGGCTTCCCGGATAATTGAATCAATGGGGCGACTTCGGTATTGTCCGCGGATGCTTGGAATCGCACAATAAGAACAGGTACGGTTACAGCCATCTGATATTTTCATATATGCATACGGCAAGTTATCTGAAATAAATCTGTTTTTCCAACTAAGATAACCGAGTTTTCTTGATTCCATTTTAACGGTAGTAGTCAATTTCTGTGAGCCATTCACAGCTTTAGCAAGTGAATCCAAGGCACCAAGCCCGAAAGCACCATCAAGTTCAGGAAGCTCTTTAAGAAGCTCGTCTCCGTATCTTTGGGTAAGACAGCCGGCAGCATAAAAAGATTTTAAACCGTTTTCTTTTTTTAGCAATCCTAATCTTATAATTTCATTGATTGATTCTTCTTTTGCAGATTCAATAAATCCACAAGTGTTGACAATAATAGAGTCAGCATTTTCAGGGTCTTTGACAGGATTATGTCCCTCGCTTATCAATTTAGCTGCGATATAATCAGCATCAACATCGTTTTTGGGACATCCCAGTTTATGAATATAAAATTTCATTCTTACAGTTTTACTCTTTCAGCTGAATCAGGAAATTCCGGTATTAGTTCTGATTCTTTACAAGTTTTAGTTATAATTTCATTTATAACAATACGGTTCAATTCATCATTAACATCAAAATAATTTATCTGTTCCAATAAGTTTAATTCAGAATTTATTAAGACCGTCATAGAATCAGGTAAATTTCCACGATAATTATTTTTTTTTGTAAGGAAAAATTTATTCTTGTCTGTTGTATTTTTGGTATGGTAATATTTGTCCAATTGAGTAATAAATATTATTTCATCAATATTGCTATTTTCAGAGTCATACTTTTCCATTAACACCTGTTCAGTCTCAGGAGAATAACTATAAATATATTTTTCATCTTTGGCATAAATATCATCGGCCAGATGAATAATGTAGTTTCCATTATTTGAAATCAAAGCGGTTCCGTCGGCTGAATCTACCGATTCAAATATTGACGATTCTAATATAGTCAAAAAATCAATTTCAACACATTCAGCCTGCGCTAATTTATTTTTGATTGCTTTAAAACTACCGGCATTGATTTGAACAGACAAAATGATGAATATTACAATACTTTTATAAATTGTTTTCATAACTGTATTTATACGACATCCTGAAGGATTAGTTCGATGTTTGCTCAGGTGAAACCGGCTCGTTTGCTTGATTAAACAATGTTTGCAGATAGGCTTCATCAACCAGCACTTCTCTTGCTTTGGAGCCGTCAAAGTTGGAAACGATCCCAGCCTGTTCAAGTTTATCAATTAATCGTGCGGCACGCTGATAGCCAATACCTAATCTTCTTTGAAGCAAAGATACTGAACCTTGTTTATGCCGAACGACAACATCGCAGGCTTCTTTGAACAGGGGATCTCCAAAATCAATTTCTTTTTCAGAGACTTCACCGACTTGCTGTGAGATACCTTCAAGAGCCATCATCTCAAGCCCCTGAGCATTTATATGCTCCACAATATGTTCGGTCTCTTCATTAGCAAGAAACGCTCCATGGATTCGAACTGCTTCCGGTTGTCCGGGAGCTAAGAATAACATATCACCATTACCTAATAGTTTTTCAGCGCCATTGGCATCAAGAATTGTCCGTGAGTCAACTTTTGAAGAAACCTGGAATGCGATTCTTGCCGGGAAGTTAGCTTTTATCAGTCCGGTGATAACATCTACCGAAGGACGCTGGGTTGCAAGTACCAAATGAATTCCAACAGCTCTTGCCATTTGGGCTAGACGGGTTATTAAGAGTTCTGTTTTTGCCGAATTTGTTGACATCATTAAATCAGCCAGTTCATCGACAAAAATTACGATATATGGTAATTTATCTTCCTCGTTAGTCTGCTTATTATTGAAATCTTCGATACTTCTGACAGCAGCATTGGCAAGTTTTTTATACCGTTTTTCCATTTCAGCAACCGCATCAGCAAATACTTTTTCTGCCCGTCTAGGGTTTGTTACTACCGGGCGACCTAAATGCGGGATACCTTTATAAACAGAAAGCTCAAGCATTTTGGGGTCTATCATAATAAATCTAACCTGATATGGATGGAGTCTGAAAATTAGTGATGTAATTAAAGCATTCAAACAGACAGATTTTCCTGATCCGGTAGCACCTGCGACCAACAGATGAGGTAATTTTGCGAGGTCGGTCATGAACGGGGTGCCAGATGTTGTAGTCCCTAACGCCAATGGTAATTTCATCTTTGACTCATGAAATCCCTTGTAAGATATGATATCCTTCAGGTATACCATTTGCGGATTTCTATTTGGAATTTCGATTCCTACCGCCGCTTTGCCCGGGATTGGTGCGATAATACGAATTCTTTTAGCTTTTAAAGCCAGAGCAAGATCATCTGCTAAATTTATAATCTGATTAACTTTTACTCCACTGGCCGGTTTAAATTCAAAACGCGTAATTATCGGACCGGGATATTTTTCTATAGGTCCATCTACTCGAACCCCGAAAGTTTCAAGGGTTTCCAATAACATTTGAGCCGTAAAATCGAGTTCATCTTTGTTGACTGAAGATTCAGGGGTTGGGTTATCTGCCAGCATATCTATAGGAGGATAACTATAATTTATAGAATCTAAATGAAGTTGTTTTGAAGGTTTAACAATTTTTGTTTTATGTTGTCCTTCGGCAATTGATGGTTCTTTAACTGGAGGTTTGTCAAAATCTTCAAATGATTGTTGTTTTAGAGATTTAAGTTTAGTTTTCTTTTTCCGTTCAACTGGTTTTTCGTCGTAATCTTCTTCTTCTTCAAAATCTTCTTCGCCGCTTTCAAATAGAGAAGGCAGCCATTTAAATGAAAATAATGTTTTCAATCCACCAAAAATAAATGAGAATATTTTCTGAAATGATTTTTTGCCGGGGATTGATAATTTTAATGAAAAATTAAAATTAATTGATGTAGTTAATACAATAGTAAGAGCTATTAGTCCGCTTAAAGCGATATAAGAACCTAATTCGCCGATAATTTTTGTTGAGAAAAATGTCAATTTGTTGGCAACATATCCCCCTACAGTTGGGAGATCAAGGTTCAATGATCTTTTGGCAAGGATATGGATGTTATATATCATCGTACTTAGCAAAGAGATGACAAACAAAGACAAGCTATTCAAACCGATCCCTGAGGCAACTTCCGAAGAGAATATCCTAAGAGATAAAACAATTAGTCCAAGTGGTAAGAAGAATGCCAGCCAGCCAATAGTTGTTAATAAATAGAAGGCAAAAATGACTCCAATCATACCGGCTTGATTATGATAATGAATTTTAAACGGACTGAGATGTTCGTCAACCTCCCCAGTCAGTCTGGAATCATCAAGAGGATTATGAGTTACCAGCGAAACAAGAATCACTAAAGCAAAAAAGAAAATAATAATTCCTAATGCCTTTTTCTTTTTATCGCTATTGTTGCTTTTCTTTCTTTTTGCCATAAAAACTAAATTATTCTACTTACTTATTTAAAATTAAAAAAAGGCAGGGCATATCCCTGCCTTAACAGATATTTAAACCTACTATTTCTTTTTAATAGCCTCTTTCAGATGTTTCCCAGCTTTGAAAACCGGAACCTTAGTAGCTGGAATATTTATTTCTGCTCCAGTTTGGGGGTTACGACCTTTACGGGCTTTTCTATTTGACACAGAAAATGTTCCGAATCCTGAGAAACTGACTTTTTCACCTTTTTTTAATTGGCTGGTAACATTACCCATAAAAGTTTGTAATGCTTCATTTGCTTGTTTTTTGGTGATCCCTGAATTTTCAGCCATTATGGCAATCATTTCGTCCTTAGTCATTGGTTCTCCCTCCATGGGTTAAGGTTAGTTCTAATTACGACTGAACATAGCTTTTTTTGAAAAATATTGTCAACTAAAACCTTAAAAAAGCCTTAAATTCAGGCTTTTTTTGTTAATTGGAGATTGACTCAAGGAAACTATCGTGTGAACTGTCCAGTTTAATTTCCGGAAGAGCTGTCACAAAAAGTTTGAAGCCGAAACCACGGTTGCTACCGATTGGAACCCAGAAAATTGAACCGGTCCAGCAATGGATTTTCTTAATTATATTTACAGAATTATTTACTGTCAATTTTTCATGAATATTATAAGACTGTGAATATGAAACCGAGGTTGACGGGGTTAGATTGAATCTGAAACTTATCCGTAAAAAATTACGTTTAACAAATTGTTCTGCTCTTCCAGTTTCACTATAGGAATAATTTGCAGACAAACTCCAGCCTCTTCCCTGAGGTGAGTTTGAAGTCTTATTGTTTATTCGTTTTTTTCGATCTTGACTATCATCCTTTTTATTTTCCTCCTGAACACCAAAATCATCAAAAATTGAATTGCTCCCGGCAAGGGTCATACGAGCGTTAAAATTGAAATTTTCAATATATGGTGAAAGAAAACGTTGTTCATCGGTAAATGGATTGTAAAAACTGTGAGTCATTCGTCCGTCAAATTTTATTAATCGCAGAACAGCTGACTGAAACGAAGTACTCATTGTAGAAAGCGGTCTCTCATCGGCTTCAAAATTATAGCTAAAACTTGAATTCAAAGATAAGAGATCAAGATTCTTCTCTAATTCATTACTAAGAACTTTCCCTTGGAAAAGCTGCTTAATTGAGAAGCTAACTGATGATCGTTTGGAACTTCCGGCTCCCCCGCCTGCAAATGATCTTATATCCGGATGTTTATTTATATCAGGAGAATAGCCATAGGCGACACTTGGAGTGATAACATGGCGTAATCCTAACAGACCGCCAATATTGGGATATAAGGTCCCATAAAGATTTGTTTTTAATGAAATTCCAGCATTGTATTGATATGTTCGATAAGTTGTCTCGGCGTCAAGACCGGCATCGATTGATTGATCGGTTTCATGAATTTTGAACCAGGTTTCGGAATACTTAATATTTGGATTGAACTGAAAATATTTTAAGAGAGTAACTGTTGGCAGATTAATCGACGGATTATGACTAATTTTTGAATATTTTTTCCGGCTTCGATAAGATAAAGTATCGGTTATATCAGTACCGGAGCCATCAATAAAACTATCCAGCGAATCGAGAGTTATTCGGCTTGAAAAATTTTCTATTTTAGGTGTGTACCTAAATGTCATTTTGTTATACCATTTTTGTTCGAGTTTGCCATCTTCGTTTCGAGTTCCACTTCCAAAAATCCAAACCGGTGGGAGTGACAATCCTAATGACGGCAATAAATTAGAACGTGATTCATCATCGAGATTTACCGTGTGTGATATTTGTCCTGAGATCGCTGTGTTTTTACCAAATTTTTTAGAGAAATTTAATTTGGATTTTGTCTGGCGGTTAAGGCGATCATTGATATTCTGTGAATAGTCGGTGTAATATGATTTGTCTGACTGAAAATCACCATACGCTCTAATCGAAAAGGATGGTGTAATATTATGATTGTAAATCCCTTTTGTAATCCAACGGGTACTGCTTGTTTCATCAGCAATTGATGCTTCATATTTGGTTTCACGGGCATACTCCCCGTTGAAATAGCCATCCAGAACATATAATTTCTTAAAATTCATCTGACTTTTAATTATCATAGTTTGATTTTTTTCGTGATAATCAAAAGCACTTTTAAAATCTATATAATCAGAAGCAGCCCAGTAATACCCAACATCTTTAACATAACGGTCTCCTCTTTGGAATTTGCCAAAACTAAAAGGTAACATACCGGAATGACGACCTCGCTTTAAAGGGAATATATAAAATGGTAATATTGCAACCGGGAGACGTTCGATATAGAACACAACCGGACGAGCAATTAGTTTATCATTTTCGATCAGTTTCATATTTTTAGAACGAAACTGAAAATGTGGTTCATCGGCATTACAGGTAGTATATCTTCCATCTTCTACGTAAAAGATATCTTCCTGCTCCCGAAAAAGTTTACTGCCGTAATAGATGCCCTCTTCATAAGATGTTTTTGATTGAACAATTCGGCCCTTTGCTGACTCGATTGAATATTCGAGAAAGTCACCATAAATTTCTTCAGATTTATCCCGCAAAACAACCGGGATAGAGTTTGGTTGAATCTTATTCATTTGACTATCTGAAGTGTCAGCCTCTGATGATACGACAGCAGAATATGCCTCAACCATTTTTTCATTTGTCTTAAAAAGAATATGATGAGCATCAAGAGAAACTGTACCTGATTTTACCCATGAGTTTTTTTGCATTTGAATAGTTGAATCTAAAAGATCATACTCAATCATATTGGCTTTATAATCAATTGTATCAATTTTTGAGGCGGAAGAAATTTCTGTTAATGTAGTATCAGTAATTTCAGCAAGCGTATCCTGAGGAATTGTAGAAAGGGTCGGCTTTTTTCCAGTGATATATCTTCCGACAGAACCACCACTAATTCTGACCGTACTAAGTTTTTTATTAAATATGGCAAGTTTTATCGTATCGCCGGAAACTGAATTTTCATGAAACTCAGTCCCCCCTTTTAAAGCCGGATAGTACCAGGAGTAAGCCTGTCCGTAACAGGTTATTCGATAGAGAATTCCCCCGGCAAAATCGAAAAGCAGACGATTACCCTTTAGGATTGATTTATCATAATCAGTCTCCAGAGAATCGGTTGGTTGATTGATCTCGGCATTGGCAGAATCTAAAACGTCAATTTGGTGCAGAAATTTATTATTAAAACTTATTGAAATCAATTTTCCTGAAATTTCAGATTCTCCGCTTTTGGCAATGGGATCTTCAAAAAGATCGAGATCATTATTTTCCAGATTCATTATTGCACAACCCGAACGGCTGGAAAAATCGTTGGAAGTAATTATAACATCTCCAATGCCTTCAGCCCGTTTCATCTCAGCGTTATATTCGAGTTCATCAGCTATGATCTCAACCATTTCTGAACTGTCCGGATAGTTTATATAAAAAACCGGGCGGTCTTTCATATAGAAGAATTGCTTTTTTTCGCTGTAGTAGGCATTTGAACCGGTTGCATAAAGTGAGTCGGCATACGACCAAAGTTCAACATGTTTACCATAAGCAAATCCTTCATCCCCCAAGATATTATAATAAACAGAGTCGCCGACCAATTTGTATTTTTCATCATCAATGATCACATTGCCAAGAAGAACAACCGACTTCCCTTTTGACCACCGGGCACTGTCGCAATTGATTGTTCCTGTTTCAGTTATAAATAAAACATCTCCCTTAACAAAGGTAATCAATCTACCGTTAACAATTTGGACTTCAAAGATGTCAGCGTGCTCAAGATGCAAGCTGTCACTCTCGATCCCGAAGGCAACTTGGGTAAGAATAATTAGTAGAGAAAGAATTTGGCCGATTGATTTCAACATGTTAAATAAATTCTATAAATAAAGCTCTAAGTTTTAGCAGATCCGTTTTTTCACTTCCGCCTAATTGCGCCTGGTGTTCGTTACCGCCGCCTTTTAAAGATGTTTTATCAGTTAAAAACTTAGCAAATTCACCGGCATTAAAACCACTACCGTCATATGCACAAATTATGATTCGGTTATCAAGCGATAAGATTGCAACACCCTTTATTATTTCTGCTGTCATCTTAGCAAGTTGATTAAAGATTTTTGGGTCGGACAGGTTAGCTTCTGAGATTACAATTTTATAATTACCAATATCTTCAGCTTTATCGGTAAGTTCGTTTGCTCTAATAGGAAGAAGTTCTTTTGAAAGAGCATTTATATTTTTCTTGAGTGATTTCATCTCATCGTTTATTTTATCAAACTTGTCTTCAATATCGAATAAATTGCAGGTTAGTTTTTTGGTTAATTTTTTAGTAACATCGAATCGATTGACATAATCTTCAATCGCTTGTTTGCCGCTTAAAAATTTAATCATGACTCGCCCGCGTATTTTTTCCATATCAATAAACTTAATCGGTCCGACTTCTCCGGTAGCAAGACAATGGGTTCCGCCACAGGCAGAGTGATCGACATTTTCAATTTTGATGATCCTAATGTTTCCTTTTAAGGCGGTAGGTCTTCTTAATGGAATTTTGTCAAGTTCTTCTGAGTCAATGAATAGTATTTCAACTTTTAGATTTTTTAAAACAATATCATTAGCATACTTTTCAACTTCAACTAACTGTTCTGATGAAATAGTTTTAGTATCAAATTCAATTGCACCATATTCCTGTCCAAGGTGAACTGAAACCGTATTCATAGAAAACAGATGATAAAAGGCTGAACTCAAAATATGCTGGGCAGTATGTTGCCGGCGATTTCTCCAGCGATGGTCAGAATCAATTTGCCCTGAAACTATTTCACCTTTTTCACCTATTGGTTCATTGGTAATATGCAGAA
>CBDVDR010000028.1:0-27453 GCA_965372795.1 uncultured bacterium | reverse complement strand
TCCACCAGTTAAAAGAGACTTCAAGTTTATCAGATGGGGTTCTGACAATTCTGGTCGCGGTAACATCAGGAGCTGCGACATTTTTATCAAAATCACCATCATTGTCTGCAATCCAGGCGATATTTACAGTATCAAGATAGACACATTCGTCACCGGTAGAAGTAAGCAATGTTTCAGGAATCGTGTGAAGGAAGCCGCAGATATCATCTGTATAACACAAAGTTTGGGAACAATCGGCAGCGCCACCAACATCAGCATCCTGATAAATACCCATGTAGACTTCTTTGAGCCGTTCAAAACCGATATTTGTTATTTTGTAGTCAAAGAGAACAAAATCTTCAGCATAAGAGTATGACCAGGCATAGCTGCTTTCGTTGACTTTAATATTTAAAGGTTTATGGGGTCGGTTCTCAACCATATCCAAATCAACACCATCAGTTAATGTATCGGTATAAACGGCAATGATATCTTCTTCAGAAATCGCACCCTCAAACTCATCAGAAGAAGGGTCAATTTGAGAGCGTCTGATTAACTCGCCTTTTCCAATTACATCAGGGTGTAATTCACTAGCAGCCGGGGTCCAACCATCAGCACCGGTTGATACCAGAGTATCACGACCGACAACGGCACCAATCCAAAAAGCACCGGCAAACACATATTTGGCATCAGAACCCTTTGGATAAATTCCCCCAACAACGGCTCGACCGGTAAAGGGGTCTGTTCCTCCAATAAAACCATCGCCAAAAGTACCAATATTTGATACTGTCAACTGAAGTTTGCCAACGCTGTGATCAGCCGCCTGATCAGCAGGGAAGGCTGTTGATTTTGTGATAGTTCCGGTGTTTTTGGGTACCTCGTAAGCTGTTCTCGCATGGGAAATTACAAATGTTGCAAGAACTAATAATGAAACTGAGAAGATAAATTGCTTTTTCATAAACCCTCTTGTAAATGCTAATATTTCTTAACATTAAACTAATATTAAGAAGACGCTTTATATTCAAAAATGACTAACCAAATTTAATAAAAACACAATTCGCGAAATAAAATATAAAATTGCCTTAGAAGCAACCGATTAGTTGGAATTTATGAGCAAATTATTAGAAGATTTTACTTATTTATTCGTCCCAAACGGGATTATTTATCGAACCAAGGAATAAAATTGATTCGGTAGTTCTTTCTTTAATAAGAAATATAAAAGGACGGTTTATTCGCATCTCTTTAATGGGAGGTCCCACCGAGGTGGTTCCGATAACTACCGAAGTTACAGCTGCCGCTTCAGTACCTATTTCATCAACCTGTACGAAAGTTTTATGTAAGACATTTTGGATGAAAAGTGGTGAATTTTCCAAAATATTACCAAAATCAGCCGTTTGTGGGTTGAAAGCGACTTCCATACCCATTATTTTTAGAAATTCATCGAGATTAGCTTTATAGGAAAATTTAAATTTTGGGATTGCTAACCGAATTTCCTGCTCTGTCATTAAATTTTGCCAATTTGATAGTTCTTCATAACTAAAATTTCCGACCAAAGCTGACATATTAACATCTTTAGAAGGGAGAATTACGATCATTTCGTAGTAGCCATTACCATAAGGGAGGGTTGCAATTTGTAACAGGTCGTTTTCATAATATGAAAACGAAGCCTGTTTATGCATCATTTCACATTCAATTTCACCGGAACCGCCATAAAAGGTTTCTTCAAAGGTAAGCGAGGTATCAAAAGGAGTCGCCCAATTGCCTTTAAAATAAACGGCATTTAGAAGAAACATGATTGTTGCCGGATCAATTGGGGGAGAAACGATTCCAGTTATTTTGCTGTTGGTGCTTTCTGAGACCCAGTTATTGATTAAATCGGCAGCTGCCTCTTGATTAAAATCGACTGAGGAGACTTCTCCGACAAAATAGTTACGAATAATTTGTTGAAAGTCGGGATTAATGTTAAATCCTTCCCTAAGCCATAGAGAGTTTGAGATATCAATAATAATTGATGAATCAAGATTGGTTAAAGAATTAGTCAGGTTTTGAAACGATGAGTTAATTTGTTCGGAATCAAAGCTCTCGAGGTTTAAAGTCATAGCGATAGAATCCCGGGTCGCATTTGAGGCTCCGTTATAGGTCATCCCAAGAGCGTAATATATAGAAATTGGTGAGATAAAAATATTACCGGCATCGGAATTTGATAGTTTGAAAATTTCAATTCCAAAATCATTAGCAGAGGCGGCTATTGATTTCTCGATCTCGGTCAAATTAATCGGCACTAAGTTTGAGTTCTGGTTATCACCAGGGGCGGAGTTAACTGAATTTGAACAGGAACTAATGCTCAAGACAAAAATCGAAACATATATAATTTTAAAAATATTTTTCATAATCTATCCGGTTTTATTATTTAATAGTAGATTACTATTTTTCTTAGAAATTTGCAACATGAATATTTATAGAAATTTGTTATATTTTTGTAAAATTCTACTCTATCAAAAAATATAATACAGGCAAATATTTATCGAACAAAAATTAAATTGAAACGTAAATTAGAATTAGATAGTTGCAATATTAACAGTACAGATAGAAGAGAGAAGAAGACTAAACAAAACCAATCTCTTATCGTAAGGCTGGTATATATCTTTCGGCATATTTATTGATGATTGCAAAAACAAAATGTTCATAATGATAAACATTAATTTAGCTGTTTCGTCTAATAGTTGTATTTATCAATTGAATTATTTGAGTTCAATAGATTTGCTGAAAAATGGGTAATCGAAATCCCTTTGGTGAATCCTGTACCGTGTGGGAAATGGCAGGACTTCGGTTCTGTCATTTTTCTTTTATATAAAAAATAGTTGAATTTTTATATCTGTTTAGGGTACTATTAGAAAAAGAAAATAGATTAGGACAAAGAAGATGAAGAAATTATACAAATCGAATACTGATAAAAAAATTGCCGGAGTTTGTGGCGGGATAGGTGAATATTTTGAAATTGACCCTACTTTTGTTAGAATTATAACAATGGTTTTGTTTCTTTCGGGAGGAATCGGACTGTTAGCTTATCTGGTCTGCTGGATGGTAATGCCAAATAAACCATTCGATTCAGTTGACTAATAATTTCCGAATTGAGACATCGTTTGCTGACTCATTGAGAAGAATTGCTGGGAATCTTCAATATATTCAATGAATTTTTCAATAGCACTTAATTCATCATCTTTAACGTTTTCAAGCTGTATGCCGGTATCAAAATAACCCTCAATGTCACTTTCGTTGCACCAAACAACTTTGGCATCAATATCAACACTTTCGATCATTTCATTTCCATAAGGCAATGAGATTCTTAGATGGCACGGGTTTTCAGGAGAAAATGATTTAAGGCTTTTTAAACGCATTCCAGCTATTGAAATATCATTTACGTAACCTAAAGTTGAATCGGAGTTTGACTCTTGAACTCTGACATATGAGATTACATCCACCCGATCATATCTTCTGTTTTCCACATTAAGCTCCGAAGGTTAAATACAATTGTTCTCGTATTCAACATATCGGCAAAGTGAGTGATTAGATAAGGGAATCCCTCTTTATTTTGTGAAAAAAATAATTTATTTGATTATTAATTGTCGGGATTGTCAATCTCTTTTAAGTCAACCAGTAATGAAGTTTCCCAATGCTCACCCATAATTCCCCGACCTTCCAAATCAGCAACGACAATATGTTCTTTAGGAATCATCAGAGTATATGAACCGCCGACCGGGCGAAAAGAAGAGATTCCCATTTGACCGGTGGAGCCGAAATGACCCGTACCTGATAAGATTACTGCCGGGATATCTTTTTTATGCATACTATCTAAGACCATCGCAGAAATTTGGTCAGAGGTAAAGCGTGCCAGAGGAATCCAATCTTTAACCATTTCTTCAATATCCTGATTGTTGTTCTCATCAGGTAATTTTGAGACTAACGTTTCATTGCAGTCAGGGCAAAGAGAGATGTTGCTGTTGTATTCATATTTACATTCTGGACAGAATGGCATAATAATTTCCTTTTATTTACAGAAATAATTAACGGTTAAAATATATACTCGATTACTGAACAATTATTCAAAAAGAGATTCCTGGGAGCCATCAGGATGAATAATAAAAAACGAATCATTCTCCCATAGAAGCGCCTGGAAACCCTCAAGCTCAAAAACCGGGACATCAATTGCAATGACATTACGGTTGTGCCTGATACTGATTTTATCCTGTTCGGAGTGACCGACTACTATTGCCGAAGCTTGAAAATATAACAATAAATTTTCTAACTGATCAAAAGTTATCGGTGGATAATGCATTTTAATATCTTCAAAATATCCCCGATACCAGAATAGTCCCAAACTACCAAAATATAATTTTGCTTTTTTATTAAATGCTAACTCAAGTGAGCTTAAGTCCAGATAATTTCTGGCTTCGTTATTTAAGTCATCCAAGGTAATATTTAATTCGGTGATTTCAGGTGAAATTCCAGAATGATTAAAAAGGATTCCGTCAATTTTTTCGACAACATTTTTTGTACGTAACCATCGCCCTAACTCAGATTCGGGACCGAAAATTTCTTCATGTTTGATTCTTGTTTTACGAGTGATGCCTTTTAAATATTTTTCGTGTATATATCGGTTGTCACCACGAAGAACCATCAGTTCATGGTTGCCTAACAAATAGTGTACAAAACCTCCGGCTGTTATGGCTTCCTGTTCAAGTCGGTAAATCAGCCATAAGCACTCGGTGACCATATCGCCCCGATCAAAAATGTCGCCATCTATAACAAGATGGCCGGTGCCATAAATCCATTTTAGATTATCATCAATAACTTTACTATTTTTTAATATTTCAACCAAATATTCGTACTCACCATGAAGGTCACTCAGGGCAATGAATTTATTGACATTCTCATATATTGAGGGGGGAGTTTCAAATTGATTTCTGATTTTGTAACTACTTAAAGAATCGTAGCACCTTCCTTGAAAACTGAAAGTGTCACTCGTGAAAAAAGTCTGGCTGTCGATTTTATCATCACACACATAAAATGTCACGGCGGTGGTGTCATTTTCCCAGACGACGTATGGTCCATCATTAATAATAAGAGGTATTGTGTCCTCGGCGTTGGTTGTCAGGGTTGAAAATGAAATTAGTAGGATGACTGATATCGGGATAATTTTTTTATTCATAATAGGTTTAATATAAGCGACTTAATTAGGAAGTCTATTTAATTATTGAAAAAGCTTGATTTCACTTCGTATTAAAATTATTGTAGAGTTACAATCACTTTGGTGCCGCAAATTTGCGGATAATAGGGAAGACGGTGCAATCCCGTCACAGCCCCGCTACTGTATTGGCTACTTATCGAATAATTGCCACTGATCTTAATGGTTGGGAAGGCGTTCGATATGGTTAGATGCCAGAGTCAGGAAACCTGCCGGAGTCAAATCAATATTAGCTGACGATAGCGCGGGTTATCGGAAATTAGCTGCGCTAACAGTCGGCAACAAGGAGCCTGCCATGAAGCGCATTTTTTTTAGCGTTGCCCTGGTTATTGCTTTTGGCGCGACGGGAGCCAATGCAGAAAATCAGATTGGAACTATTACAAACCCCCGCTTAATTCCGGATTCAATTATAGTTTCTGCCAACCGGAAACCAACTCCAGTCAGTCAGATTGGAAGTTCTGTAACTGTAATCAATGAAGATGATATCAAGAAAAGCCAATCGTTGATGGTGTCAGATTTGCTTCGGGCTGTTCCCGGAGTCGATGTTGTTCAAAGCGGCGGACTGGGAAGAAATACTTCGATCTTTTTAAGAGGTGCTAATTCACACCACACTCTGGTTATTATTGACGGGGTTGAGATGAATGACCCTTCGTCACCTAATGGTAATTTTGATTTTGCTCATCTAAATGTCAGCAATATCGAAAGAATAGAAATTCTACGCGGATCGCAATCGGTGCTATATGGTTCGGATGCTGTTGGCGGAGTTATTCAGATATTCACCAAGCGTGGATTTGGACTGCCAAAGGCTGAGTTTAATGTTGAAGGGGGTTCTTTTAATTCTTTTAATGAATCAGCAATAGTTTCCGGAAGTTCTGGGGAGATTGATTACGCGCTATTTGTCGCCCGGAAAGATACCGATGGTATTTCAGCCTCAAACAAACATTTAGGTTCGGTAGAAAAAGACGGTTATGAGAATTCAGAGTTTTCAGGCCGGATTGGGATAAGCCTGCCGCGTAATATTGATTTGTCGATCAGTTCGAGGATTGTAAATGCAAAGGCCGATATCGATCAATCATCCGGGATTTTAGATGATCCTAATTTCACTAACGATTCAAAAGCTCGCTCGGTATCGGTAGCCTTGAGCCGGGTTGAGCCTGATAAGCTTTGGAAACCCTCAATAGGATTGTCCATTTATGATAAAAAATTCAACTCAATCGATGAATTTGACTCAGATCATCCTGATATCTCAAGCATTTTTAATACTGATGGACGTAAAATTAAATTATCTACTCTGCATGCCTTCGATTTTGCCTCGAACAGTTCATTGACCTTTGGCGCGGAAACAGAATCAGAAGAATTCAATTCCACCTATGAATCTGTCTCTGCCTGGGGACCATATGCCGATACGGTAAGGGAAGTTGACAGTCGAATTTCAAGTGCCTATTTATTGGAAGAATATTCATTCAATAATAAACTTTATGCAACGGTCGGGTTGCGGTATGATTATCAGGATAATTTTAAGGAAAAAGTAACCTACCGGTTAACTTCGGCTTATCGCTTTGATGAACTTGATCTTAAATTGAAAGCAAACTACGGAACCGGTTTTAAATCGCCGTCTCTTTACCAGATGTTTCACCAGTTGTATGGTAATGTTGATTTAGAGCCGGAAGAGAGCAAAGGCTGGGAGATCGGTTTTGAAAAATCGTTCAGGCAAATAGGTTTTGATCTGTCGGTGACGTATTTTGACAATGAGTATGAAAATTTGATAACGTTGGATGAAAATACATTTAGATCAATCAATATCAATAAAGTCATTTCATCAGGAATCGAAATTTCTGCCACATATTCAAAGGAGAAATATTCTGTCAGTTTTGACTACTCATATGTTGATACAAAGAACAAAACCAACGATGCACCTATAATTAGACGTCCCAAAAATAAATTTGGTCTGACATCATCTTTCCGCCCGGTAAGCAAGGTTGGATTGTCGATTCATTTGCTTTATGTCGGCGACCGTGAAGATTTTGATTTCCGTCCTTTCCCGGCTGAGTTAGTATCACTTGAAAATTATACCCTAACTAATTTTACCATGAGTTATGATCTTTTAAGCTGGATGACAATACAAGGCAGGGTACAAAATTTATTTGATGTAAAATACGAGGAAGTGTTTACCTATGGTACTCCGGAAAGATCTGTTTTTGTCGGATTTAAATTGAAGTCATAATCTTCATTATAAAAACAATTTTGTAATACAAATCCATAGTAGATTAATACAAGCCCTGATTCAATTTGAAACAGGGCTTTTATTTTCATTATCAGTAATAATTTCTAATAAAGTCAGTCAAGTCTAATTTGTGACAACTTCTGACATCGATCATGGTCTTATGGGCTATTAAATAGATGATCGGAATAATTGAAGTTACGGTAATTGCAATTCTGGTACAGAGTTGTCACTATGTTCCTGGTTCAATTTATATTGGAAAAATCACATACAAATTTCTCCGTCTTGAATTTATCGAAATTTAGAAGTAAGTAATTTCATTTTATGTCTCCTCTAAAGTGTTGGTGAGTCGGAGCATGTCCGGCTAGTTATTAATTTTTTCCAATAAAAAGGTTAAAGGCATAATTTCTGCTTAAACCAAATTGAAGATAATTGTAACGATTTTATTATCAAAGATTGCTGCACGGTTTTATTGGATATCAAACCGGGGATAGTTTGAGAGCTTTAAAAGGAAAAATGAAAATATGTTAAAGTTTATTAACAAGACGGTAAAAGGAGGCTTGAAATGAGAACTCGATCTTTAGTAATTTGGTGTATGGTATTGACCATGCTCCTCGGAACAAGTACTGCATTCGGGCAGGACTTCTCAGCATTAATGGATGCTGTTGATCGAATTGAAACTAATTTGAAACAGCTCGTTGAGCTGGAGAAACAACAACGGACAAAAGAGATTGCGGAATTACAGGCAACGGTGAAAAAGATATCTGGTTCACAGCGATCAGAAGTACCAGTTGATTTATTAAAAATTAATGCTCAATTAGCGGAGTTAAAGCTTTCCATTAAAGAGATTAGGCTGGCTTCTAATTTAGAGCAGGCTGATGATCAGGCTCTGGTTGATATTGTTAGTGAATTAGCTGTTCTTAGAGCAGAAATTTCTGGTTTAGAAACAAAGTTGGATGAAAATCCACCACAATTGGTTTCTACAGACCCAGCCAGTTTTGCCGCAGCCATGAAACATAATAGTACTGAAGTAGTAGAATCTGAAAGTGCTTTTGGTGGTATTGAATGGTCCGGTTTCTTCGATGTAAATGGTGGAATACATACTTCAGCAGAAGATGAAACCGAATTTGGTTTGGGTCAGGCTGAAATTGATCTGGCAAGTGACATCGCTGAAAATATAGCTGTGGAAGCAGCAATTGCATACAACGCTCATGAAGGTCTCTTCGAATTAGGTGCTGCAATTATTGGTATCAATGTTTATGCTACAGAAGAAACTTTCCTTTCTTCTGTAGACATCTCAACTGGACAATTTGATGTTCCTTTTGGTGTTGATTACCATGTTTACCCATCATTAGAACGTAATTTGGTTACTGCACCGTCAGTTGTTGATCTTACCCATGGTGGTTGGAATGATTATGGTGTTCAATTTAGTATGGATGCTACTCATGGCAACTTTACTTTTTATTTAGTAAATGGTTTTGAATCATCTTTTGAAATAATTGATGATGCTCAGGCTCTTTCTTTAGGCGTTCAGGTTGGTGAAGAAATTGATACATCACCTTCAAACGCTATTGGTGGACGTTTGGGTGTGGCTCCATTTGAGTGGATTGAAGTAGGTACCTCATTCTCAACCGGTTGGAATGCCGACGGTAAGAGTGAGATGAGCTTGTTAGGCGCTGATTTACAATTGGCAGTGAACAATTTTGAATTCAAGGGTGAGTATATTTCTCATTCGGTGAACCGTTCCCTTACAGAAGAAAAGAATAAAGGTTACTACGCTCATCTAACTTATAATATCTTAGACCGTGCCTTTGTGACTTCCCGTTATGGCTCATTTAAAGCAGATGGCGCTGAATGGGTCGGGCAAGCCTCAATAGGTGCCGGTTATTCTATCACAGAAGGGTTATCGCTTAGATTAGAAAGCATAATCAATGAAACCAGTGATGATAATCATACTATCTTCCAGATGGTTGCAGGATTTTAAATAATCTTCGAATTTTATAATTGAAAGATTGTATCCAGAAAGGGAGCAGGTTTTGCCTGCTCCCTTTCTTTTGTTTTTTTTAATATTTTCAAGTTATCAATGCCAAAATTGACACTGTTGTTAGTTATGATGTACGAGATAAGTCGATTATAGCATTTTTCATCACTAAGTTGAAAACGCAACAACTTGATCTGGTAGTAAACCTCAATGACTTTTAAATAGAATAATAATTTTGTTTTAAAATTATGATGTGAATCAAGTTCCAAATAATGTATTAGGGGATTATATGGAATATATTACTTATAAGAAAGGGTACAAATATCAGCTTGATGAAAATTATGTAACAACTATTGATATTATTCCAGAAGAAGATACTAATCAAAATATTTATGTTAGGTTAACAGTTGCAGGTCATTTAACAATAAAAAAGGGTTATGCCTGGGATGGTCCTTCCGGACCAACAATTGATACAAAAGATATTTTTTGCGAGGATCATTGGTGCATGATGCTCTCTATCAATTGATGCGGGATGGGCAGTTGGATGTGGATAAATTCCGAAAACCTGCAGATAGATTGCTTAAAAAGATGGGTCGAGAAGATGGGATGTTTTTAATAAGGTTCTGGTGGGTATTTTTAGGAGTAGACAAATTCGGGAGTGGTTCCGCTAATCCATCTCACAAGGGACCAATTATAAGAGCACCCAAATAAATCAATTTCATTTAATGGTAACTATTAATCATTTTAAATGGAGGTCTTATATGAGAGAATTAATACAGTTTAAACGGCTGTATCTGATAGCTCTCTTAGCCGTTTTCATAATTGGTTGTAACGGAGGGACGAAGTTTTGTTGTCAGGATGAGAATCGCATACCTCTTGTTGTCGAGCGCCAGTATTGTCTTAATCACACCGATGCCGTTCGGCTGTGGGTCCAAACTCCGACTGATACGAGTTTACAACGGGATCGCCTTGAAAATTTTGTGATTCTGAATGATGATATTAATAACTGTGCAACCGTTGATTGTATTGAACAAAAGTTACAAGAGAGTACAGCACCCATTGATCTTTGGACCAGATATCAGGATGAACATGCCGATGCGGAGCTTCGATTATCGGATTTAACCATCACCCTGCAAGACGCTAAAAAAGCCGAATTAATAAAATGCGGTTTTAATCATGCTATCCAAATTGGTATTCAGTAACAAACGGAAGGAATAAAATTATGGAAACTTTAGTTTTATCCGGAGGGGGAGCCAAGGGTGCTTTTACGGCAGGAGTTGTTTATCATATGCTCAAAGTACGGCAGCATGCAGCGACAAATGACGCCGAAAAAGCTCCGTTTGATTTTGCGATTGGTACTTCAACCGGATCACTTGTCGCCGGTCCAGCCCTATTGGGAGAACGATATGATCTTCGTGACAGCTATGTCGGTGTAACCAATAACGATATCTTAAACAATTCCTGGTTTGGAAAACTTGCGAGTCTTATTTTTAGCACTCCTATTCTTGTTCAGGCTGATATGGACCCGCTCTATCAGCTCTTGAAACTTTACTACATTGAAAATGGTAAACTCGAATTAATTCGCAATAAGGCTAAATTGTGCGTTGTCACCATGGTTAATACTCGAACAGGTAAAATACAATTTATGT
This sequence comes from uncultured bacterium, assembly GCA_965372795.1. Classification (GTDB taxonomy): domain Bacteria; phylum Zixibacteria; class MSB-5A5; order GN15; family FEB-12; genus QNAD01. The sequence goes on along the minus strand of CBDVDR010000028.1, from coordinate 16,381 downwards.
CCAGTGGTGATTTAGGGATTGATTATCAAAATCCGGAAACATATGTGAGAGGTGTGCTTGCCTCAGCATCGGAACCGGTGTTTTGTCAGCCGATTCAGGTTTATAAAGACGAACCCGGGCATCCGAATGAGAAAGATCTGTTTTATGATGGCGGGGTTAAAGAGTTCTTACCGCTCACATACGCATATAGAAATGGTGCCACTAAAGTCTGGGCGATCTCAACCCATAAACCAAAATTTAATGAGACTGATTGGGGTGGAACAAAAGCACCTGATGATGTCAATATCCTGTCGGTTTTGAAGTGGGTGCTTGATTCTACTCTGAATGAAGTCGAACGTGGCGATCTGTTTCGCGGCGTAGCTTATTCCAGACTTGGGCGGGCAAGAAAAGAGTTAACTCAATTGACCGATGATTTTGGATTGAATGCTATTCAAAAACAAAAATTACTTAAGCTGCTTGATAATGTCTTTCCATTCACTTCTGATCAGGCAAACGGCTTGTATGTGATTAGTCCTTCGAGGGCGATGTCAGCCTCTTTGGAGTTCGATCCTAAAGAAATGTACACTTATTTTATAAATGGCAGACTGGATGCTGAGAAATACTTTGAAGATGGAAATCCAATGGAGTTTGGCGAGTTGGATACAGACGATCCTTTTATACGCAGCCTTTTATAAAAATTGATTAATGCATTCATAAAAGGAGACTGGAACTGATGAATGAGAAATTACCTGAGGATGAAATCAAAAAACCAAAAAAACTTGAGCTCGCTTTGATCTGGAATATCCTGACCTTGATTGTTGTTACGATAACCTGCTTACTATTTTACAATAATCATCTTTACACTGAACTAAATCGCAATGTGACAGCTTTTGGAACTGTAGGTATTTTGACAATTTTGCGATTAATCCCCTGGTTGATTGATAAAAGCGATAAGAAATTAAATAAGAATATAATTAACAATATCATGGTCTCGGGGAAAACTTCCTGGGTATTCATGATTATTTTTATCGTAGTGTTTCTTGCTAACATGATGGTCAGTTCGTTGTATTTGGTATACGATGATAACTCAGCTGACAATCCTGAATTCCTTGTTACAATGAAAAGAGAGTCAGCCCCTTTTTATATGGATTCAATTTCAGTTAAAGAACTCACTAAAAGGGAAGGTAAGAGAATTCTCCACTGGTTTTACCCATGGAATTCTGAAGGTGACGGAGCTAATTTAACGGTTATGCGTGATTTGTTACCTTTGTATGAACCATATAATCTTCATCTGAAATCGGGGTCGGTTGTGAAGCTAAATATTCCTGATGATCTTACAAAGAAAAAACTTCATCTTGTTTGTATAGTTCCCTCGGACAAACTATTTAATCGATTACCAGTTGTAAACGATACCAGCGGGAGGCAATATACATTATCAATTAGCGGCGAGACAGTTTTTGATACTAAAATGAATTTATTTAAACAGATCGTGTTTACCGGTACAGAGAGTCCGCTAATACCATATGCCATTAATAAAATTGAATTAAATGAAATTGTAAATGATGCTGCTCGTGGATTAATAAAAAAGCTCCCTCCCCAAGTGATTGAAACTAATCCGAATAAGAAAAATGATATTAAAGAAAACATCAAAATGATGCTGGAAGAACCTTATATGTTGGGTTGTTCAGGTTACGAAATTGGAGATAAGATTTCTATTGTGCTAACATCAAAGCTCCCAAATCAGGAACCAAGAATCGAGAATTCAGAAACATTGCTGATAAAGAATAAGGATATACATTATGTTTTCCTCGGAAATTAGGAAAAAGAGCAGGAATCGCATTAGGCTGATTACCATTATAATTCTGATGTTGGGGTTATCATCAGTGCTCCATTCAGAATCAATAATGCCAACCGTTGATATTAAATGCAATCTCCAACTGTTCGATAAAGAGGTCGATTACGACTTATCAATATTAGTTGATTCAGTGCCAAATATATGGGACAGCATTGTAACCGATACCGCCTTACATGTACTTGATTTCCTTGAATGGAATTCTTTTGCCAACGTCTTGGATAGTAGTGATGATAATTGTCTCCTTGAATTATATTTAATTGATTCATGCATTCAAGGATTTCCGGATTATTGTTCAATAAAGCTTAAACTTGTTTTTTGGTTCAATCGTCAGCGGTATGACCTTGATAGTAAACTGGATGTCGGATTGTATAATTCCGGTGAAAATATGCCGAGTGAATTAGGTGATGAATTTAAACTGATAGAACGAATACGAAACAAGGTGTCAAACAGTTTTAACAAGGAAGATTATAAAAGAGATTTCTCCTCTGAAATTCTAAGTCATATTTCGTTAACAGACTCATTGATTGTTTATGATGACACTCTCACTAAAAAAATAACTTTGAATCTGCCTCATGATAAAATAAAACCTGATGTAAACAAAACCAAGGTTAAGATTAAATTTGATTATTTAGGAAAGCTTGGAATCATAGATTTGCAATATCCCGCTGAGGCAGATTCAAACATGATCTCTGTGATATTTTTCTTCGGACGCCACGATGCTGTGAATGATGTAACAAATTATTCACAGATTTTCAAGTTGCTTAAGGAAAGAGATTCAAGTTCCACCGAAGTACATCTTTTCGATTATGTGCAGGATATAACTATTGGCGATCGGGTAGAATCTCATGTCACATCGGTGCCTATCGATTCAACCATCTCAACTAATGGATTTTAGGAATATGAATATGAAAACATTTTCCATTAATATATTATTTCTATTAGTATTCTGTGTTTTTCTATCAACGTATACTTTTGCAAGCGAAGCTGTTAAAGGCTCTTTTTTGAAAACACTATTAGTTAAGACTGAAAGTGCAATTGAACAGGGTCGTTTTCAGGTTGCGGTTGCAAATTGTGAACTTGGCTATAAATCTGCAAATGATAATAATGATACAACTTATATGGCTGCCTTTAGATTTTACAAAGGTCTTGCATTTCAAAAACAGGCTAATTCTATTAAGGATGCAGACCTGGCAACTGACTATCGGAATAAATCGTATAAAGCCTATACAAATTCCAGATTGCTAAGTCCAAACTTTGCCGGAGTGGAAAACAACATTGCCTTGCTGTATGAAGAATGGGGTCTGTTTTCTCCTGATGCTGCCAAAGAGATATTTCTTGATGCTATGAAAAAGGATAAAGTTCAGGCAAGACGATACCAGATGAATTATGCTAAACGAGTAGAAACAGGCAGTAATAATTCAAGCAAGGAATTTTTGAAAACCTGGTATCTCTCCGAACCGGAAAACAGTTATTTCCGAGATGGAGTTATACGATCCGACTCCTGGGACGAGAATTCGAATATACCAAATTATATGGACACTTTAATTGTACTCGGTAAACCTTATGGAGCCGTTTTATTAGGCATGGCGGCTCTGCAGCAAAGTCCTGATGGCTCATTTGTAGAACCTGATATTGTCATTATGACGGTTGTCTCTGTATCTAGGGCAGGAGCCTATAGTACTTTTTTGGAGTGGCTTAAAAATGATTCCCTTATTATTAATACTGATACCAGACACGGGCTGGCTCAACTTGTTAGTTTATGTCATTCTAATTCTTTCCAAATAAATGATTATGGTTTCTGGATGGAAGATCAATATGAACTTGCGACTTCTTTTGGAAAGTTAAACCCCCGATTGGCAATTCACGAATTTACCTCAGGTTTAGCCAGATATTACAAACGTGAGGGAGACCTTCCCAAAGCGCTTAACTATTACAAGCTGAGTTCAGAGTTTCTTCAACCAAGGGTGAATCCGGATGTGATTATTGAGTGGGTGGAATTGCTTTCTCGCCAGCAAGATTCGGTGAATTTAGTTCCGGTGATAGAATCTTACGGAGCCAGAATTTCCAATGATAAAATTGATAAGCTGTTTTTTAATGATTTATTTGATGAATTTGAATTTCACTACAATTTGGCGATGAATCTGTTGATTTCAAAGCAGGGGAGTAAAGACAGTTTGTCTGTGGCCATGGTCACTTATCAATTAGAACAGGCACTTGATATCGCTTATAACGTGATGGATAAATCAACTCCTGAGTTGGGTGATTTTGAGGTTCAAGATGAATACCTGAGTAATGCGAATGCAACCACTGTGGTCGTAAATCTTCTGGCTAAGGTTTACGAAGATGCGGGTAATTTCTATCAGGCTGATTCACTAAAATTGAATTGGGTGGAAAATTTTATTAAATGGGCTCTTATAGAAACTGCTGAAAATATCTTTGAGAGAATAGTCCCTGACCGAATTATGTCTCATGAGAACTCGGGCTTACTGTCTGATTTTTTGAAACTTAGAAATACTCGCCCCTGGTATATAAATCCGGTTGCACAAAAAAAGTTTGTTTTGAAGATTCCAATTATAGAGTTTATAAAAAAGAAACCAAATTTAATTGATAAGACTTTAGGACGGGCTGTTGGGTTAATTAAGAAACCTTTTACGTCTTTATTCTCAAGTGAAAAAAATGTGACATTCACAAGCATTTTCATAACTGAAGAAACAGATTTTGAAAATTTGAGGGTTCTCATAAGAAATCAGGATATAAATAAAAGGCGTGCTATTGTGATTGAAAATCTGCGGGTGTTACTTCGCTCGGCAAGCATCAAGTGGGTAAACAGTAAAGATAAAGAATCACAAAAACAATTAATGGAAAATGAATTCAATGATAGTCTTATATTCGTAGCTGACTTTACTCCCGAAGAAATCAGGTGGACAGTCCTTGCACGAACAAGTGACCAGTCAGAAATGTGTCTGGAAAAATATTTGGATCAGGCGCTGATGGACAGGGGCTTCCTTAATAACATTGATGATAAAATAGAATTGATTGTCGGGGCTGATAATCCCAAAGAAGCAAGCAGGTTGGGTCTTTATGAAATATTAGGAGTTTTGGCAGCCCGGATTGACAGAACTTCTAAAGATGAATTTGATTGGTTTGCCAGAGTTCTGAAAGTCGACGAGGATTACACCCGAGAGATCGGTGATGATTTAAAAACACTAACTGTTCAGGTCGATTTTTATAAGTGATGGTTGTAAATGAACGGTTGATTGTGAATAGAAAAAATTAGAGAAAGTCATTTGTTTCGTTCCCTCTTTCAGGCGCGGGAGGGGGGGGATTATTTCTTGATTCTTCTAGTAAATTAAACTAACTTATCTATAATTATGCGGGATTGTTATAGACATTATTGTTTGAATAATATATGTTAGAAGTACTAATTAAATGGAATTTTGCGAAGTGATGAAATTCCTTACATATGGAGAATGAGTTTAGTCCAATGGTTACAAATAATTAATTATATAGGGAATAATTATGTCAAAAATTAATGTTGCTGAAATTGTAGGTAAACTAATCGAAATTTTAACACCACTTGAATCTGAAGAAAGGCTGCGTGTTGTGCAAGCTACAATGACATTACTTGGTGAAACTAAGATAACCCCTCCCGTAGATGATATAGATGGCGGTTTAGATAATAATGAGGTAAAGAATCTCACTGTTCGTACACAAACTTGGATGAAACAAAACAAAATCTCATTCGAAGAACTACAACAAGTTTTTCATTTTGATGATGGAGAAGTTGCAATTATAGCATCAGAAATCCCTGGGAAAGATAAGAAAGCTAAGACATATAGTGCATATATTCTTACAGGAATTGCTCAATTATTATTGAATGGAGAAGCTAAATTCACTGATGAGTCTGCAAGAAAACTTTGTCAGACTTCGGGAGTTTATGATTCTAAGAATCACGCAAAACACTTGAGAAATAAAAAAAATGAGTTTACAGGTACAAAGGATAGAGGATGGACTTTAACGTCACCTGGACTTAAACGTGGAGGACAATTGGTAAAAGAATTGAGTGAAGACAAATAATGATTGAAACTTCAAAAATTCTAGCAGGTCTTCCTTATGGTCTGCGGGACCCATTAATAGCAAACTATAATGAAATTGCTTTAAATTTTACAATCCATAAATGGGAACCGTCTGAACTCAATGGCGGTAAGTTATGTGAAGTTGTATATTCAATTATTAATGGTTATTTAAGTGGCAAATTTCCTTCAAAACCATCCAAGCCCCAAAATATGCTACAAGCTTGTCAAACGCTTGAAAACACTCCGAAAGATCCTAATCGCATTGGAGATAGAAGTATTCGAATTCTAATTCCACGCGTTTTACCAATATTGTATGAAATTCGAAATAATAGGGGAGTAGGGCATGTAGGCGGTGAAGTTGATCCTAATTATTTAGATGCTACTGCTGTATATAGCATGTCTAGTTGGATACTTGCTGAGCTTATACGTATTTTTCATAATATTACAACTGCAGAAGCCCAAGATGTTGTAGATACTATTGTTGAGAGAAAACATCCTTTAATTTGGGAAGTTGGGGATTTAAAGAGAGTCTTAGATTCATCAATGTCCAAACGTAATCAAGCATTACTTCTTTTGCATCATGAGTATGGCTGGGTAAATGACTCTGAATTATCAACTTGGATTGAATATAGTAGTGTTAGTATGTTTCGAACTCGAATTCTTTCACCTCTTCACAAAGATCGTTTAGTAGAATTCGACAAGGGTAAAAATCGTGTACGAATATCACCAAAAGGGGTAAATGAAGTTGAGTTGAAAATTCATAAAGCAAATGAAAAATAGCCATTATAAATTCAACTAAATTGATTATTTATTTTCATATTTAACGAAAGTAAAACATAAAAAAAATACCCCCGACAGGACTCGAACCTGTTACCCTCTGCTTAGAAGGCAGATGCTCTATCCAGATGAGCTACGGGGGCAAATAACCGAATCACTTAATAATAACTGTAAGTGACTCAAATATGTGGAGTCATAATAGGTTAGTTTTCCAGTTTCGGCAATAAAAAAATCCAGAATATATCAGGTCTGACCCCAACTAACCGATAATAACAAAAATCTTGCAATAGTAAGATATTTGGCTATGTTTACCATAATTGAGTAAATTATTGAGAGTATTAAGTTAATGAAGTTTTTAAACGCCTTTTTCAAACAATATCTGCTGCTAACGATGGCAATTCTGGTAATATTATACGACTATGCCTGGGCTTATATTGATCCCTCTACCGGAAGTTATATAATCCAAATGCTTGTAGCCGGTCTTTTGGGGGCGCTCTTTGTACTCAAAACCTATTGGCGAAATGTTAAAGGTTTCTTCAGTAAAAAACCTTCAGATAATGAGGAAAAGAACTAAATGAGCAGAGAGGGAATTCTGCCCAGTTCATTCCGTGATCCAAGCGGCTTTATTTATAAAAAAAATAATCGTCTTCTGCGACAAATCAATAAGTCATACACAACCGAATATTCCAAACTAATCGAATCAGGACTTTATGATAAGCTGATTAAAAAAAATCTCATTATCCCGCATCAGGAAATTAGCATAGATAATGCTTATAACGACCAAGCCTATAAAATAATCGAACCGGAACTGATAAATTTTATTGCCTATCCGTATGAGTTCTGTTTCAGTCAGTTAAAAGATGCCGCTCTGGTCACGATCAAGATTCAAAAGATAGCCTTAGAATATGGGATGACCCTTAAAGATGCATCGGCTTACAATATACAATTTCATCAAGGCCGACCGCTTCTGATTGACAGCTTGTCGTTTGATATCTATAACGAAGGTCAGCCGTGGATAGCCTACCGGCAGTTTTGCCAACATTTTTTTGCACCTTTATTGTTAATGTCTTACAAAGATGTTCGGCTGGGACAGTTGCTGCGAGTTTTCATTGATGGTTTACCGCTTGATATGGTGTCGAAACTTCTACCAAGATCAACTTATTTTCGGTTTTCAATTCTAACTCATATCCATCTTCATGCCAAGAGTCAAAAAAAATATGAAAGCAGTTCATCAAAGAAGATCAGCCGGAAAGTTTCCCTTCAGGCGATGAAAGGCTTGATCGACAACTTAGAATCGACAATAAATAAATTGCAATGGAAACATGGGTCGACTGAGTGGGGTGATTATTATGATGATACAAATTATTCCCGGGATGCACTCGGTTACAAATTGAAGCTTGTTGATGATTACTTGAGTGAGCTGAAACCATCAAATGTCTGGGATATTGGTGCCAACACCGGTTTGTTCAGCAGAGTGGCATCTAAAAATAATATCCCGACCGTTTCATTCGATATCGATCCATTAGCAGTTGAGAAAAATTATCTGGAATGTAAAAACAAAAAAGAAACCAACATCCTGCCATTATTGCTTGATCTAACCAATCCTTCGCCTCCGATAGGGTGGGAGAACAAAGAACGGAATTCTTTTGCCGAGCGTTCAAGCGGAGGTACCATTATGGCACTGGCATTGATTCATCATCTGGCAATATCGAATAACCTGCCATTGAATATGATTGCTTCGTTTTTCTCTACAATATGTCAAAACTTAATTATCGAATTTGTGCCAAAGATTGATTCACAGGTTCAGCGGTTGTTATCAAGCCGTGAAGATATTTTTGAAAATTACGATATTGAAAATTTTGAAAATGAGTTTAATAAATATTTCACGATAGTCAAAAAAGACAAAGTCGAGCAGACCGTGCGAACCCTTTACCTGATGAAAAAAATCTCCCGATAGGGGAGGGATGAATATGAAACGATTAGTATTACACTCGTTTCTTTTTTCAATCTTTCCGATTCTGTTTTTGTACGCCCAAAACGCGACCGAAATGAATTTCACAGAAATATTCTATCCCTTGGCGGCAGCCTTAGTTGCTACAGGGATGCTTCTTTTTATATTTAAGCCGGTACTGCAAAGCTTTATTAAATCTTCATTAGTTGTAACTTTACTGTCTATCGGCTTTTTCTCCTTTGGTCATCTTACCGGGATTTTACGGGATGTGGGGTTTTTTAGCGAAATCTCACAAACGCTCGACTTTATTATTCTGGCTCTGATCCTATCCCTGGCTATGATCTTTTTTGTTTATCTTAGAAAAACCAAAAAGAGTTTTGAGGGCTTAACTCAGTTTCTTAATGTAGCTGCTTTGGCGCTGGTCCTGTTACAATTTGGACTGGTTGCTGATATTCATGTTGAACGACTGAAGCAAACCTCTCAATTAGAGAATCTTGGTTCTTCGGTTTATGTGCCAGAGAAACTTCCTGATATTTATTACCTGATTTTTGACGGATACGGCAGGGAAGATGTATTAAAAGAAATTTATAAATACGACAATTCAGGATTTATTAATGAGTTAAGAGAACGCGGTTTTTTTGTGGCTGACAGCAGCTATTCAAACTACTGCGCTACGGTGCAATCGTTGTCCTCGTCACTAAATTTTGATTATCTGCAATCATTAGGGAATTTTAATCCGCAAGCCTTCGACCGCACGCCCCTTGCAATAATGCTGGGCAATAACAGAGTTTTTAATTTCCTAAAAGATTTCGGTTACAAAACAATAGCTTTTGAATCCGGTCATTCTCCGACCCAAATTGAAAACGCTGACTATTACTTTGAACCGGGGGCAACCCTGAGTGAGTTTCAGAATATTCTGATAAACACGACGCCTCTTGCTCTATTATTAAGTCAGACAAAATCGCAGTTCGAAATTCACCGCAGCAGGATTTCATATATCCTTGATAAAATTGGAAACCTCGAAAAGATTAACTCTCCGAAAATTGTTTTTGGGCATCTCATCAGTCCCCACCCGCCGTTTGTGTTTTCTGCAACCGGCGAGCCAATCGAACGTAAATGGCCCTTTACGTTTGCCGATGGTGATCATTATACGATCCAAGGGGGAACAACCGAGGAGTATAGAAACGGGTACAAGAACCAGCTCAAATATATCTCGCAACGGATTCTTGCTTCGATTGATGAGATTTTGCAAAACTCAGATAATCCGCCGATAATTATAATTCAGGGTGACCATGGTCCCGGGTCAGGATTGTATTGGGAAAACCTGTCTCAAACCGATCTACAGGAACGATTTTCAATTCTCAATGCTTTATATCTGCCGGAATTTAAAAATAAATCTTTATTGACGCATGATTTATCGCCGGTCAACAGTTTCAGGTTGATCTTGAATGATTATTTCAAGATAGAGCTTAAACTGCTCCCTAATGCTCATTATTACACAACCCGAAGCAAACCTTATTTATTTTATAACATAACCGAACGGCTTAAGTAAGTTCAGTTTATAGAAAGTTGAACATAGCCAAAGCTGTTATGTACAATATATATTGAAATTAATTTATTTAATCTGTAACCAGATGCTCCTAAATGAAGTCTTAGATTAGAATGAACAAAATTCAGAAACGCTTTTGGAAGCTGATTGAACCGGAATATAAAAGAGCAATATTGTTCTGCCGTAAACTGACTGGAAACAGGGAAGAAGCTGACGACCTGTTTCAGGATTCATCGATAGCGGCTATGAATGCTCTGGAAAATTTAAAAAATGAGGACGCTTTTAAAGCCTGGTTTTATCGAATTATTGTTAACAACTTTAATACCAGTTGCAAAAAAAGCCGCTGGAAAAATTTTGTGTCGTTTTCAGAAAAAGGAGAGTTTGAATTAATCGGCGAAAATCCGACTGAGAAATACAATGCTCGAAGATGGTTGAACCGCGCATTCAAAGAAATATCAGCCGATGAGCAGGCTTTGATTACCCTTCATGAATTGGAAGGATGGACGATTTCAGAGTTGGCTCATGTTTGGAAAATTCAGGAAAGTGCTATCAAAGTTCGGCTTTTTAGAGCTAGAAAGAAAATGAAGATAGCTTTGGGGGAAGCTTATAAAAACGATAGAAGAATTAAAATCGTCAGGAAATAAGATGCGATGCGAAGAAGTAAAAAATAGAATTGAGCAGTTGAATTTTACTCAAAGACCTGAAATAACAGACAGTGAGATTCTAAGGCATTTAGACCACTGTTCAAAGTGTTGTGAGATGCTTCAAACTGAACAATTGATGGCTAATGTTTTCAAATCGGCTTCTGTTGATGATGATGAAGATATTATGCCCCTTTCTGAACAATTTAAAAAGATCGATGCTCGGCTTGAAAATAAGAAACCAAAAAAAGTTATATCTCTTAAAATTGCTTATGGCATCGCGGCGATGTTGGCTTTGTTTTTCTTGTCAATGCTGCCGTTTAGTAACGATTCTATTGTTGGCTATAATTTAACCCTTAACGGTGTGGCAAAAGAGATTGCGCTTGATAATGATCTTATCTGCGATATGCTTTTTGAGATGGGCTTGATTGAAGCAGGGGTTGATGTTGGCGATTGTTCAGCAACCTGCGATCTGACAATCTTTGATTTGAAAAATGAAAAAGAGATCCAACTGGTTGTTACGGCTATCAGTTTGATGAATCCGGGTGCGATGAATTCAAGTGTCGTTCCAATCATGAAACGCGAATATGAACAGCTTCATGATGGGACAATTTAAATATTAAACAGCTTACTTTCAAACGTTTTTGTTTTGTTCATTCACTTAACAAGAATCATTCAAATATTGATTGGAGAAAGTAATGAGAAATCTAAACACAATAATTACTATGTCTTTATTGTTTGTACTAATGACTGTGATGTCTGTTCAGGCTGCACCGAAACTTACAATTGAAACAAATGAATTTAACTTTGGATATACTCCGCAAAATTCCAAGGTAAGTTATTCCTTCTGGCTGAAATCTACCGGAGATGAAGAATTAAAAATCTTAAAAGTTGTTCCGGGATGTGGTTGCACCAAAACGCCGCTTGAAAAAGATGTCCTGGCTCCGGGTGACAGCACCCGTTTAGAAGTGATTTTCAGCACTAAGAAGTATAAAAACAGAATTTCAAAAGCACCCCGAATCGACACAAATGAAGGAGGGAGATCAAAGAAAGTAAGGATTATTACCCATGTTGTCAGTCGACCGGATTCTACCTATCCGATTATTATAAGCCCTTACAAACTTGATCTGTCGCAGTTTACTGATAAAGTTAGAGATGAAATTAAGTTTACGATAAGTAATGTCAGCGATGATGACTTGCACCCCAAACTGGTTTATAGCCCCGATGGATATTTTGATCTTGAACTTCCAAAAATTATAGCTCCCGGTAGTAAAGCTGAAGCTATTTTGAAAATAAATGCCGATAAGCTTGGTGAGTCTTTTGAAAAATCGATTACTTTTTCAGTAGATGATGAAAATAACAGTCGCTTTACAATCCCAGTGAAACGGGTGGTTCGAAGCGGAGCCCAGCATAGTTCTTCAACGAAGATGTAGTTAATTTGTAATAAATATCACTTATAAAATAGCCGGGGAAACCCGGTTTTTTTATAACGGCAAGAGTAAAGGAGAGTTAATCGCTCGCCTATGATGAAAATCATTGACACAGAAAAGATTTGCTGTTAGTATAATGGTGTTAGCACTACACGTACTCCTAGCCCTAAGCACTCGCGCAGTGCTAAGAAATTATCCATAGGACTATAATATAGCCTCTGATGTTTAGTACAGGGTCCTTCTTTTTAAAATTTTAATTTATTTGAAGGAGGTTCGCTATGAAAATTTTAGCGAAAACTAAACTGCTGACACTCTTAATTACAATCTTAGTTATTATGTTAGCTTGTGATCGGACAGATACACCTACATCCGTTACCGAAGAAACGGTTCAGGATGAATCAAATTTCCAATTAGGTTTGATGAGTTTAGAGTCGCTTGAAAACGAAGCATTGATTACGACTTATTACTGGGATAACGGCTGGGTCGAGCATGCAAGTTGGATCTCATCCATTGGTTCTGACCTCATGATCACAATTGATGTCTGGGACTGGGAACCAGAATATTCACCAATGAATGTGAAATTCGACAATGTAATTGTGTCCGGAGATATTGACCCAATTGCGTTAGTTGGGGATACTATCGATAACTTTGAGGATGGAATAACTCGCTCAATTTGGTGGGCAGGTCAAACTTCAGGGGTAAGTGTAGTTGAAGCAAATGGTGTGTTAAACATTGACATACTAGCCGGACCCAATTCGGTCGGATGGAATAATGTTGGTGGGTACGACACAAGAGATTACTATATTCATGGTGATTTTGATGTTCAGGTCGATTTTTATCTTAATCCCGAGTATCATACTAACCCCAATTGTAATGCTAAGTTGTTTCTTACCGATCCGGAAAATAACAGCCTTGAGATTAGTATTCGAACTGGTCATTATGAATCAAAAGAACTTTTTGGTACTGGTGGTTCTATCAATACCGGTTGGACAGCAACTAACGACTTAGCAGGGAAGCTTAGAATAACCAGACAGGACATTAGCACCTTAGATATAGAAATTGATATAAAACCGGGCTCTGAGCTAAATCCATTTAATTGCAAAAATGAAAACGGTATGATCCCGGTGGCAGTTCTGACCACTGATGATTTTGACGCCACTTCCGTTAATCCAGCTACAGTATTTTTCGAAGGAGCAGGAGAGGCTCATATTGACACAGAAAGTGGAGATCCCAGACGTCATCTTGAAGATGTAGACGGTGACGGTGATATTGATGCTCTCTTTCATTTCCGTATTTGTGAAACAACGCTTTCCTGTGAATCTACTGAAGGTTTGCTAACAGGTAATACTTTCGATGGACAGAATCTACAAGGCAGTGATGATATCAATATGATTAGCTATTAACTAATCAGGTTAATTTTTAATAATAGTTGTCTTTTAAAAATAATTAAAGTTTTGAATTTGTATTTATGAAAATAGCCGGGGAGACCCGGCTATAAACCAAATCGTAGTGTTATAATATTATTTTAGAAGTAGCCAAAGTTTAATTCTTAAGAATTATTACATTATTTTGATTTTTAATTGAATAATTATCCAAATAATGGATATTGTTATTATGTTTGGTTTAGTGTCGTACTTTCAAGTAATTTATAAATTTATAATTCTTTCACCTCTTTCAGTTATAGTTGGTATTCTTATCGGGGGAATTATCGGTTTTTTAGTAAAACTTCCCAAAACAGGAAAAAGCATAATAGGATTATTTCTCTTATTATGTTTATCACCAAAAATTGGCAGGAATATTTATTTGATGAAAACGATTGATTTGAATATTCTGCTTAACGCCCTTTTATTTACCACGACTCTGACTATTTTGGTAATAATAATTTACAGATTTTTCAAACTTGAACAAAACCCATCTTCAAAAGAAAATGAATAATATCTGTGATATATACTGAAAATTTGTAATTAATTATTAAATCGGGGTGAGAGGATTCTTGCATCCCCTTTAGGGGGGAACCGACGGCATCTTACTCCCAAAGCAATTATTTATTGAATCTGTTCGCAATCACATTATGTACATACAAGTACTAATTTAAGTAAATTGACGAAAAACCTATAATGCTCTATATAGGAATATGCGCCATGGAGAGTTGTCATTGGTGAAAATTCTCTCTAGTTGTAGCATATTCTCATTGCTATTAAGAATTTCAACAGCAGAGAAAATGTATTCGCCACCCATATTTTTAAAACTTTGGGTATTAAATTGAAAATCTTTTATTTTAGCCTCTTGCTGTTTGGTGGTCATGAAATCATTCAGTTCACTTGAGAAAACATAACAACGATTTCCCCAACCGTCAAAGTAATCTCGCCACCTTTTGCTTTTCTCTAATTCGCCAGCAATTATTTCTCTAAAATGGTGTTTGTATGATAGTGGATAATTTTCAGTATAAAAATCTAAAGTATAGAAGCCATTATAGGCTGAAATGGCTGGATGAATTCCTATGCTAACGACTCGATATGAGTTTTTCGACTTGCCAATATATTCGTTTATTTCATGAAACAAATCCTCAGAATAAAAACCAGCAATAGTGTTCTTAGTTTCATCAATATTGTTTTCATTGTTAACTAAAATTCTTACCGATCCCATAAATTCTTTGTTATGAGTTAGAATATAAAATCCCTGAAACAATATCAATATACATACTAAATATCGTCCATTAAAAACTTTGAATCTGAACCGATAAACCATTCCCAGTGAAATTGCAAAAAGTATGTACCATGTCAGTGGATGTAGAAAGTGAAATCTACCAAATTGGAACATATACAATAAGTTTATTGTACTCTTAATCGGTATCAATTGATCCCAGTCTTGAAACCCTGCTATAGTTGCCAGGACTAAATTTATGAAAAGAATTGAAGTTATGATTACTAACTCTTTTCGTCTTTTGTTGAATGTAGCAATTATAAAAGCTAGTGGGACTATCAAAATCAAAATATACTTATGTAAACTTGAAGCGTGATATTGACCACTTAAAAAGAATGATCCTGTTTTTGTGACAGCTTGACGCCAAGGTATTGCTATAGATTGGTAAGCGAATTCTGTTCGATTTGAAACATATTTATTGCCATATAAAATTCCTTCAATAAGGTTGTATTCAACAATCATATAAGTAATAGATAAAATTACTATAGGGTATGCAAATTTTAGATTAGGATGCTTGTGAATTATCCAGTCAATAACGAACCAAACAAATAAAGATGTAATGATAAACAACCCAACCAGAGAAAGATATGAATAGAGAGCAAAGATAAATATAATAAAATAATCGGTTATTCGGCTTTTTTGGCCTATTATGTTTAGAATTGCATAAACAAGTAATGGAAGTCCAGCTATAGATAAACCAAAAATTGAATAAAAAGGAAGCACACCAAAACAAAATGCTACACCACTTGATATGATTTTATTGTTTACTTCGAAATGTTTGGAAATTAATAGATACATTCCTACAAAAGCTATTATATGTATGAGGAAGTAATTACTCAAATAAGCAGTTGAAGATGGAAATATTGAATATAAAAAAGTTGTGATATTAAGAGTATTGCCAACCATTGAACGAGGTAGCCCATTCATGATTTGCATTATTAATGCGTCACTGTTAAACAATGTATTACTTGCCGCTAAAACAGCTCGTAAAGCTACTTGAGAGTCAAGGTTGTCGTGGACAATGAAGTAAGCATTCTCTCTCAAAATAAGGACCGGTAATAGAAATAAGAAAAATAACATGGAGAAGCCGTAAAGACTAAAGTCTTCAAAAAATTCGAGAAAACGTTGATGTATATATTTCATAATTCTTAATTGTTACCTCATTCACCTCTATAACAAAATATTAGACTATTTATTGATATAGATAGTTTCTAAAATTTGAAAACTTCATAATTGATTTCGAAGATTAAGTAAATGTTATATTGTTGTCAATAATTTAAATAGAGTTAAAATTGTAGGTTCATGTACTTGTATATCATTGTAGGATATAATTAACAATAGTAATAGTGGATTATATTAATTAAAAAAATCGGGGTGAGAGGATTCTTGTATCCCCTTTAGGGGGGAACCGACGACATCT
>CBDVDR010000027.1:0-29469 GCA_965372795.1 uncultured bacterium | reverse complement strand
GCTTCGCCGACAGATTTACAGTCTGTTCCCTTTGACCACTCGGGAACCCCACCACATATATTTTTGATCGTCTTTAAACTCAATTAGTTAATAATTAAGATTAAAAAAATTAGCCCTTTTTAAAGGGCTTGCAGATAATATATAAATTTTATCAATAAATCAATGGAATTTTTTACTAAATCAGAAATATTATAAACAATATACAATCATTCAGACCATTTTTTTCAAACTTTTCGATACTATTCGGTTAATTCTTGGAAATGATGCTGAAAAATCACTTTTTAAATTTTTATAATATACGTCCTTTAACAAATCATCCTTTTTTTTTAAGATATCATAAGTCAAAGTTGAAATTAATGTCACTGCAAAGGTGGAAATTAAAATCAATATTAATATCAAAAGCCGGAATGGTCCCGATTTTTGCGTTGGCAGCGAGGGATGATCTAATAACTGTACAATTGGAGTATCCTTTTGAGACTCAAACTTGGCTAATTCATATTCTTTATTCAAAAATGTATAAGCTGCAACTTTCATTTCCAAATCTAATTTAAACTGTGCTAATTGTGATATTATATATGGATCTGTCGAAATCACCCAATCTCTATTAGTTAATTGAAATTGCTGCATATTGTTCTGAGATATCTCTAATTCATCTTTTTTTATCTTCAACTGTTTGGTTAAATACTTAACATTATCCTTAGCATGGGTCCGGCGCTTATTAGTATTAAAATTTTCAAGTTCGATTATATATTGCTCAAGAATCGCTTGAGAAAATTCAGGTGACTCCGTCTCGATTGCAATTTTAATAACACCCGTCTTTTTATCGACAGTTATCTCGGCAAGGTTCCCAATCGCCGCAAACAATTTATCTCTCTCAATCAGTTCAATACCAAAATATTCATCAAGAGTAATTTGTGATTCCTTATCGCCATCTTTGAATAAATATGATTTTTCAAGAAGTGATGTTTTAATCTGATTCGATTTTAATATGATCGGATATAATTCCGAAGAATTTTCATTACTCGATGAAAATGATCCCAGCCCCGCAAATGACTTTAATTCCGAAAATTTATCTACCTGACCCGATGGTAAAATAGAAGCAGATGAAACATATTTATTAGGTGTTAATAACAGAATGACAATCGAAAGCAGAAATACCGGCACCATTATATAATAAAAAAGTTTACGTTTATTTAACAACAAAGAACCAAGCTCAAAAATACTGATCTCATTATTCCGATAAGTTATCTCACTTGAGCCTTCACGCCCTAAATTAGGAAAATCGTCGTTATTATTATAAGAATTTCTCATACCTACTGTTTTTTAATTAAAATATTATAATTACTAAAAATAAAATACGCAACAATGATGCCGGAAACAAGCGGTATCGCCCGCCCGCTAATACCATGCCCGACAGTACTATACGGTCGCACTGTGAATATGGGCTGATCTGGCTCGATTTGCAAGAATTATTTTCAACGAAATTGGGAAATAAATTCACACTTTATCAGTGAGAGAAACTTCTTTATGTTTGAACCAAAAGGCACACCTGTCAGCTTTTGACATCAATTTGTTATGTTTCCTTTTCTTCAAATACTGCTTGAAATTTTTCCCTAAAAGATAAAAAGCTTCTAACGAATACTGTTCTTTAATCACAACACCGCCAATAACAACGATGTCTCTCAGAAATATAAATATAAAATATTTAAAATAATTAGTTAACGATATGTTATTAAACAGCAACAAATATCGATTCTTCACACTATGCATATTCGCTTTTCTGGAATTCAGCGAACGTTTACCGGGCTTCAAAGTTCTTACATGATTTACAACCGCTTCCGGTTGATACAAACAAACCCAGCCATAGTTTTGAAGTCTCCAGGATAAATCAGCATCTTCACGATAAGACCAGAAATTTTCATCATAATACTGATCTTCAATTTTAATGTCATCAAGACATTCTTTCCGGAAAAATGCCGCCGCTCCCGTCACTCCAAAAACATAACAGAGATCATCAAATTGTCCGGCATCGACTTCACCGGCGCCACGATCATGATGTCTGAGATATTTGGTAAGATACATTCCGGTTGAATCGAATATTTTTGGATTGTAAACTTGAAAATCTTCATCCATTCTGATTATCTTTGGCGACACACACCCAATCTGCTTGTTAATTGCCATTGCCTCAATCAACTTTTCAATACAGTCAGGTTCTAAATATGTGTCCAGATTCAACACAAATATAAATTCGCCGCTACTTTCCCGGATTGCTCTATTGTAATTCTCGGCAAATCCGCCCGGCTGTGGAAATATTATTACATTAAAGGCTGAATTATAATTCTTCCCGACAATATAATTACTAACAATTCCATCTTTTGATTTATCTATTAAAACGACTTCGATATTTCTATGCGATTGGTTTTCAATTGAGGCGATCAGCTTATCCAAATACTGAATCTGATATTCCATCACAACCACCGCTATCGAAACTTTTATATCTGAACTCATCAATTAATTCTCATATTTGTATTAATTCGCATGACTAATCAATTTCACTTTTTTACCCGGCAGACTCTCATTCTGATTTGACTGTCCAAAATATATTCCTATCACATACATAATGACTGGCAAACCAAGCATATCTCCCCCTACAAATATCATCAGTAAAATTAGAACAGTCATTCGGAAAATATAATTTTTCGGTGAAAAATAATATAAAAAATAGAAAAATGAAGCAAAATAAATCAAAAAACCAAATAGTCCCATTTCTAAATAAGTATATAGAAATTGATTATCAAGAGTGATATTATTTTGATCAAAATACCCGGCGCCTTTGCCCGCTAAAATACTTAACAGGTCAAATTGAAAATATTCCTGCCAGCGATCTATCCGGGAGAAAAACGTACTGGGTGATAAAAATTTATAAATTTCAAATAGATTCAATTCTCCGGTGAAAAACAGAAGTCCACTGTACACAATTCCGGTTAATAAAATAAGCATCACGGTAAAACCGATGGCTTTCGATTTCACTTTTGTGTATTTAAAAATTAAGTAGGAAATTGTAATTAGAATGACAACCATGATCGTTTTATTAAAGGTAAAGACTACAATTATAAAACCAATCACCAGTACTGTTAAATACTTAAATCGGTCAAAATTATAATTATCTTTTAAAAGTAACATAAATATTACTATAAAACCAACTTGATAAGCTAAACTGAATTTTGAAAGAGTCAAGCCGGTAAAAGCTTTGTATTCTCCGGTGGTAACAACCCAGTTTTCCCGGTATAAATCAGAAAATTCGTTATAAATCGGATTTTGAATAATTTCATAATAAAATATTAGCGAAAACAAAAGTTGAATGACAAATATTGCAATAATTGTATTCAAAAGTTTTTGCCTGTCAACATTACCGCCAAATTGATAACCGGCAAAAAATATTAACATGGGTACTAAGTAATATTTAAATCCTTGAATCGTCGTAAACCAGGTTATATGTCCGATTGAAGGATTCATCCAGGAAAGCATTAAAGAGATCGTTATAACACTAATTATGCTTAAAAAAGAATATAAGATTGAAATATTAATTTTGTGATTGATGAAATAATAAATAAAAATTAATAATGGAAACAAAAATGCAATTATATAATAACTTAAATCACCAAGTGAGGGTGGCAGCACCAGCCGGTAAATCGCAGGTAAAAATATAAGAGCTGAGTAATAGATAAATAATTTATTGTAAAATTGATTCACTCTTAATTCTTCTCTCCCAAAAGTCCCGAATAAACTTTGACATACTTTTCAGAAATAACATTATTCGAAAAATCTTTCGATCTTTTTAAACAATTGTCTTTCATATCATCTAATATTTTTGGCGTATCCAAAATACTTTTTATTATACCGGACAATTCATCCGGTCGATCAGGATCAAATAGAAAACCGGTTTCACCTTCATCTATTATTTCTGTTATACCACCTCTTTTGGCTCCTATAACTGGAACTCCAAAAGTATAAGCCTCCAGAATCGAACGACCCAGAGCTTCATTCAATAACGACGGAATTACAACAACATCAACTAATTTATAAAATTCCTGCTGTTTAACCCGTCCAAGAAATTCGACCTTGCAATTATTATATTTGCTTTTTAAGTAGTCAACATAACCAGCTTCCCCTTCACCTGCTATCAGAAGTTTAGCTTTATCGTGTTTACTTGACTTTGCAAATGCTCTAAGAAGGTACTCTATCCCCTTTTGTGGCGAAAGCCGTCCAATAAATCCTAATCGAACTACACCGTTTGATTTTTCATAAGTGGTATCAACCTCATTTAATGAGAACGAATTGTGAATAACATGATTGGGAACGTCTGCAAACCAACCTGTTTCTATATGCCTGTTAAGAACATATTGGCTAATACCAACAACAGCATTAACATATTTGGAATTTTTAAAATTTGATCTGCAAAAAACCTTACAGGAAAAACATTGCTCATTACAATTCCTATTATTTTTATACATCGTTGTACGAGGACATAACAGATGGTGATCCCTAATTGTATGAACAACAGGAATATTACATTTTGAAATATTTTTCCAGACTGAACAACTAAAACCAAGAAGGGTATTGGTGTTAACAATATCAGGCTTTTCAGTCTCAACAATCTTTTTAACTCTCTTCCCCATTATCGGATTGTAAATATTAATAATATTCCAAAATAAACGGGTCAAAATAGAAGGGCGATTGTCAAAAGGAAGATACAGATTAAAAACTGGAAGGTAATATACTTTAACTTTGTTATGAATTTCAATTTTATACTTATCACCCAAGGTAACAACAATTACCTGATGACCCATTTCTGCCAAACTTTCAGCCAGATGCTGGGTGGATCGTTCCGCCCCGCCAAAGACATTAGGATAATAGGTTGTATTAAGAAACAGTATTTTCACGAACAAAATCCTTCAAAAGTACAGCTCTTTTTGTTTCAAGTAATTTATCCATATATTCCACACCCGGTAATTCAAGCAGCACCGTCTGACAATCAAACTCCAATCCTTCATAAATTGCTGTTGAATAAACACCGATTTGATATTTTGAAAATGAGAATAACTCGTATAGATCACTATCTTTTACAATTGTCACATTATCAAATTTTGATAATTCGACTAATGCTTTGTAATTCTGCCATCGGGTATATTCTCCCGGGTGTAATTTGTAAATTATTATATAATCTTTTAAAAACTGATAGTTTTCTAAAATAATCTCACTCATTTGATTGCCAATTGAACCCTGAGACAAAACTATTATTTGATTGTCTATTTTTTTATTAGTTGCATATCTATCTTTTTGCTGATTAAAAAAAGAAAATCCTTTTACAACTATATCTTGGTCAGGGATTGGATATTTGATTATATCCTTCCAAAATTCATTCCAGACATGAAGTTTATCGGGGAAATAATCTAATGGTACTTTTGCATTAGGATAACTATACCCTAAATGATACTTCGAGATCGTACCATGTTGAAGTTCGATAACTTCAACTCCCAAGTCCTTAGCAGCCTTGATCAAATCACCCTGACCATAATTTACAACTATAAATATCTGTTTAGGGTTTCGCTTTTTTAATAATATCGAGAAAAGTTCATAATTGATATTGAACCTTTGAACATGATGCTCAAACATCATCGGTAAATCCAATTTTATTCTGAATATAGAATTTAGTTCATTGTTTAACTTAGTAACAAAGCCCAGCTTCTCTTGAGATAATTTATAATTTGAGAGTTTTCTTTTAAAATAGCTGTAGATCATAAAAGCATCTAAATATTTCCTATAAGAGTTTTTTATCTTAAAATGCTTCCGTAAATAAGGCCGTTCCATAACCAGAAAGTTAACCTTTTGCTTTTTTAAATCCCGAATCAGGAACTCAGTGTAAATATCAATATTTTCACCTTGAACCCTTTTATGTCTTTCGTGATCAAAAATTAATACATCCGCATTTTTGTTGCCATATAATGGATTTTGAAAAAGAGCTTTTATCAAATATGGAACAAAACTTTTAACCTTATCGACAAATCCTTTTTTAACAAATTGTGGTGCTTCAATAACCTTTGTTGCTTGAGCAATATTAAAAAATATCTCCATCCGTATAAATTGCCAAATCTTCACACCGTCTATCTCGAAATCAAGAAGATTGTGTTTTTCTTCGAGAATCCAAATTTGTTCGCAAATATCTTTTATAGTTTTCATTATCTCTTCGCCGTTATCCATTTAAAATTAAACCACGGCATCTTAAAGGACTTGTTAGCATACCACCAGCACCCGCACGACATCACAAAATAAGCAATCAAAGTTGCCTGAGCGGCACCAATTGCACCGTTGGCGTTAATCATATAATAATTAAAGATCATGTTTAGGATAGCAGCAAATAAAGTGTTGATTGCCAGAAATTTTGTCTGTCCGGTATGAATCAAGTATAACAACATAATTTGATAAATACCCCTGACGGCATATCCAGAAGATATCCAAACGATAAACATTTTTGAATCACTAAATTGAGGATCAACCATGAAATCAAAGATTAGATTTGTTCCAAATGTTACTCCAAAAGATACAATAAAAATACCTATTATAAAATAGTAAGAATATTTTACTATTAATAATTTATCAGGATTAGGTGAATTCAAATATTTATAAAACCAGGGGGACCAGGATCTGATAAAAGCATCAGCAAACAACAAAGTAATCATGCCGAATTTAAAACCTACTTCATAGATACCGACCAATTCTTTACCGATCATTCTGTCAATAAAAATGCGGTCGGTTATATTTATTAAAACCAAGCCTATCCTATGAGGGATCAATGGCAGGGAAATTTTTAAAATCTCCTTAATTGAATCCATTTGAATTTTAAATTTTAAAAGCTTTTTCTTTCTCATGTATAATAACGAAACGATACCCATTGTAATAGAAGAAATCAAAATGCCAGTGGCTCTTCCCTCCCACCCAAAATCATATTGAATTATTAACAATAAGCTTACCAGAATATTGATAATAACATAAGCCATCTCAAAAATACTCAACCTAAAAGGTTTATTCTCCTGAATAAATATCACCAGATTACACTTATTAACCATATTCATAAAGGCTATCAATGGAAGAACAATAATCCACTTACCGGGGACGCCAAAGAATTCCTGAAAAAACATCAGCAGAATCGAAATTATTACGATGATGATGCTGAATGAAGAAAATAAAATCAGAAATATATTAGAAAGATACTCCGCCAATTCCGATTTTGATTTTTTAAAATAAGACCTGATTATATTTTGGCTGATATTAAAATCAACTAAAGGGCTTACAAACAAAATCATCACCTGATAAATAGCTAAAACGCCATACTCGTATGGATTCAGATACCTTGTCAGGACTGGCAATATTAGAAAAGGAATTGCTCGATTAATTAAAGAAGCAACCAAATACACTGCTGATGATTTTAATATTTTCATAGCCAATTTTTATAAGTTTTTATCAGAACTTCATATCCTAAATAAAATCTAACAATTTTTGGAAACAATCAATTTTAAAATCAGCTTTTGTATCAATTTTTAGATAATTATTAAATTCAACTACTTTTAAACCGGCTAATTTGGCGCCGTCTATTTCATCTTTATCATGGGCAACAAATATCGTCTCTTCCATTGAAAGATCGGCGTTATTTAAGGCTAAATCGAATATTTTGGGGTCAGGTTTTGTCATTTTTGCATCTTTGGACGTTATAACAGTGTCCAATAAATGATTTATCTCAAACTTCTCAATAACCAACGACCTGACTTCCTGCTCAGATAGTTCATTGTCAGTTATTACGATATTTTTAATATCTTTTTGTTTCAATATCTCAAGTGTCTCCTTCACGCCCGCAAAAAGAGACCGATGCTCCTCAAAATAAACCTTTTTCTCAAAGGATTCCTTTTGAAATTTTTTGGGACCATCAACCTTTAAAAAGGCAAGAAATGCAAAATATTGATCTAAATAAGTAGAATTCCCCTCGTATACATCAACCAGATAGCTTTCATACAGATTATAAAATTCATAAAAAGTGCCGGAAAAATAATTACCCTCACACAACTTCTCATACATCCATTTTCGCCAGTAATGGGCTTCAAAGAAGATATCCCCTAAATCGTATAAAATCCCCCTGATCATGTTGTCTCAAACATTGAAGCATCAACTAAAGTACTCTGAGAAATTTTCTGCTTGGCTTTTTTTCCGATAATACTGTTTCGATCATGCCAGCGCAAACCGGTTCCCGGACTTAACATGGTCAAATTCTCTTCAGTTAAAATATCCCCCTGCTCAAGATCAACATTTACCGCTAAAGATCGCCTTAATTTTTTCATCGCTCCCAAAGCAGCGTCTGAAATATCCAAATTTCCATCACCTACCGCCAACTCGGCATTCCTGATATCTCTTGTCATGCGCCACAAACCATCAAGCTCCAACGAACCAGCATGATCAGACCCTTTCATAGTATGGCTGAGCGTCACATGCTTTTCAATTACCGTAGCGCCAAAACCCAAGGCTAACACAGGAGCCATAATTCCGATTGAGTGATCCGAATATCCAATCTTATATTTTCCGTCAAACTTTTTATTTAAAACTTCAATAGCTTTAAGATTGATATTTTTATATTCGGCGGGGTATTGAGAAATACAGTGCAAAATTGTTATATCAGAATGAAATTTTTCGATAATTTCTATAGCATCACAAATCTCATCCAAACCGCTCATTCCGGTTGAAAATATTACTGGAATCTTAGTCTCGGCTATTTTCTCAAGTAACGGTATATTTGTTAAATCCCTCGATGCTACTTTGATCTTATCAATCTTAATCATATCAACCAGTTTTAAGGTCTTTGGTGAACATAGAGTAACAATAAAATCAAGCCCTTTGTCTCTGACATACTTTTCAATTTCTATATATTGTTCGTATGTAAATTCCAGCTTCTCCCGATGTTCGCCATACGTTGTCCCAAACGAATGAGGCGAATCGTATGGTTGAGCATTAAGTTCCGCTGTAAGTTCTTCCGACAAATCTCTTTTAGTAAACTTTACAGCATCAACCGGCCGAAGTTGGCAATTATTAAATTTATCAAAAACCGGCATAGCAATCATATCAATTAACTTTTTAGCCAATTCGATATCACCATTATGATTTTGACCAATTTCAGCAATTATGTAAGTTGGTTCCATTATATTATTTCTTTTCATTCTCAATTATATTTTTACTCATCAGATCAACTAATGCTTTCTTTTCTTTTACAATTTGTAAAACATCCATATAACTGAATTCTATGTTTTCAATTTTTTTTAATATTGTTTTAATTATATGTAAATCTGATTCTGTGTCTATAGTAAATCTAAATTTTTTATTATTTAATTCATCACTAATTGGTAATAATTTTGATTTAAAGAAGCTGGTATTGTAAAAAATAGGAGTTACATGCTCTTTTTGAGCTGCATTTCTGATTATTGAATTGGCTTTCATAAAGGAATTATATTTAATGATTTCACAAAAGAATCCAAAGTGTGAAAGAATTACCGGAATATTATCTGAGGTTTCGAACGATAAATAATCACTCTCTTTGTCTTGACTCTCTTCTAAGTATTTGATCATCTCATCAATAAATAAGGGTTCAAGGAATGGATTATCTCCACAAATTCTTATGATATATTCCGGTTTCTTTTCTATGGAATTGAGATAATTATAAAACCTGCCATAGACATTATCTTCATCTCCCCTGGCATAAAGAATATTTTTAGTATCAAGAAATTCTACAAGTTTATCGTCTGATCTATTGTCAGATGTTAAAATAACCGTATTCTCTGGTGTTGCACTCTTTGACAAAAGAGTTCTGAAATAAACTAATTCTATTAGATTATATTTATCATTAACTAAAGATAAAACTTTATTGGGAAACCTCGTGGAACCGGTCCTGGCTTGTATCAAAAACAAGTATTTCAATTTAACCTTCTGAAACTATTATGATTTTAATAATTAAGATTTTTTTAGTATTTTATTTTCAAATAAACTCATAGTAATTTACTTAAGTCTTCAAATATTGCATAATTATAGTATTGATCAACTGCAACATTTTCTCTCTTTGTCTCACCACTCAACACCAGAATAAAATCGATATCTGTTTTCTCTGCTAATAATTTATCAGTATACAACCGGTCCCCAACCAGAACAATTTTTTCTTTTTGATATTTTGACATAATTGATTCAATCATCGAAGGATCAGGCTTGCCCAAAACCATATCAGGCTTTCTTCCGGTTGCTGTTTCAATTAATGATAAAAAACTGCCTACATCTGGGATATCACCTTTCTCTGTCGGACAAACCTTATCACAATGAGTAGCTATAAATTTAATCTTCAAATTATGAAGCAGCAAACAAGCCTGTTCCAATTTTTGATAAGTTAATTCATTATCAAAGGCAACAATCACAGCCTGACAATCTTTGGCATTGTTATCGAATGAAATCCCCGAACTCTTTTGAATAAGTAACTCCGAAAATTTATTATTCCCCAATAAATAGGTTTGGGAAATATTATTAGCAGATAAATAGATTAATAGCGATAAATAGGGTGTTATAATATGAGACTCATCAACTTCAATCCCAACCTGATTTAATTTACTTATATAATCAGATGGCACTTTAGATGTGTTATTACTTAAAAAATAAAAATCTTTTTCTTTTTTATATTTTTTTATAAATGAAACTGTTCCGGCAATCGGAGTGTCACCTAGAAATACGGTCCCATCAAAATCTAATATAAAGCAGTCTTTATCTTGTAATATTTTTTGTTTATCTAATTGCATTCTAAATTATAACTATTTTACAAATACAATATCAAGTTCAATAATATTAATTATGATTGAGAATTATAATCCGCATCCAAACCCTGAGCAACCCGCATATAACTGTCTGAAACCGCATCCCAGCGATAATGACTCTCAGCCCTTGCTTTCATTTTATCAGACAGATCAGGTTCATTGAGTATCTTATTCATCAGAATATCAAGATTTCCAATCTTAAAGAAAAATCCTGTTTCCCCCAATACTTCCCGATTAAACGAAATATCAACCGATATCACTCGGGGACAGGAGATCATCGCCTCAAGTAACGCCGGATTAGTTCCGCCCACATGATTACCATGAACATAGCAAAAACAGCTGGCTCTTAATGCTGCCAGAATCTCCTGATCATAAATCGCATCCAAAACCATAACCCCATCCTGATTATCTATTTTTTTTAAGCTGTCAGAATATGGATAAGAATTTTGATAACCAATCACCACATACCGATAACCCTTTTCACCAAGACCTGATTTTTGAAAGGCTCGGGCTGCTTCTAATGGGTAATTATCAGGTTCAAGTCGAGTAACTTGAAGAAAAAATTTACTTTTAGACAATCCATATTTATTTAAAATTTCATCAACTCTATCACTCGCTACTTCATCAGGAGCATAAACCCCGTAAGGTATAAATTGGCTTCGCTTGTTAAATTTCTCTTTGTAATAATCACAAATACCGTTTGAATCAGAAATTAATGTTTTACACAACTTGCTAATTAAATAAGTTGAAATAAAATAATAAGCCTTAAACATAAATGACCATTTTTCACGGCGCCACTCAAGACCATTAGTATTAATCGCCATTGGAATTCCGGCTAACAGAGTCAACATTATACCGGGGAAATTTGCATTGTTATACCAGAAGACAAATGAATATTGTTTACGATTTTTTAATATATACAACCCCGTTTGGATCGAGGAAACCACCGTGTCAAGTTTCCTGCGTTTACTCCCATTAACATAAATCAGCCTGTTACCGTTATAAGAATCCAGCTGATTACTATAAGATGACCGTCGACAGAAGACCTCGGTTGAATATCCTTTTTCAATAAACCGTTTCGAAATTTCATCAACAACCGTTTCAAACCCGCCATACTTGGGCGGAATTCCACGAGAGCCGCAAAAGGCGACTGTTTTTTTACTTTTATCGCTCAACTTAAATTTTGTCTTCCGTACTAATCAATTTTGAATTGTGATGAATCGCTCTCTTCATGTCTGATTTCATCAACCGGCTCTTTCTTACCCTGCCCGGCAAACAACCGATTAGGCGCATTAAAAACTATACCGTCAATTTCACCAATATTTTTATAAGCATGAACCACGCCCTTGGGCACAATTACCATTGCCGGATTAGATTCACCCAGGTCAGCTGTATACTTTTCTCCAAAAGTGTTTGAACCCTCACGATTATCCCACAAATACAACCTGAAGGTCGATGGACCGATAAATGCAAAACAATCAGCCTGATCACGATGCTCATGAGGACCACGAGCAACGCCCGGCTTGGTCAATGATACATAACTCATCACCGGCATAAATTCAGCCTCAATTTCATCCTGTCGATATAATTCCATTAACCAGCCGCGTTCATCTGAAAATTTCTGTATCTCTTTAATTACGACATCATCTATATTACAGTTCATTCAAAAGTTTCTCCCTGTTTATTTTGATAAACTCTTTAAGAGCGTTATCATAATCTTGCATCAAATTCAAATTTTTATTCTTAAATTCACTATTTTCTAATACTGAATATTTAGGACGGGGCGCCGGACGTTTATACTCATTCGAGCTGCAGGGTTCAATCATAACTTCTAAAGAAAGCTCTTCAAATATTAGTCTGGCAAATTCATACCAATTTGTTGATCCTTCAGCAGTACAATGAAACAGACCGGTCAAATCACTCTTTATTACCGCTTCAGTTTGTGTAACAATCTGTTCGGTCCAGCTTGGCGATCCAAACTGATCATTAACAACCCTCAATTTGTTAGAATTTGATCGGCTGTTTTTTAGAGCCAGTCGGATCATTGTCTTAACAAAGTTATTACCGTTGATACCGTAGACCCAGGCAAGGCGTAATATTGCAAACTTATCCAAATATTTCTCAATGACCTTCTCTCCGGCAAGTTTGCTTTGACCATAAACCGTTTTGGGATTGGGAAGGTCAGATTCCAAATATGGATTTTCATTCTCACCATCAAAAACATAATCAGTTGAATAATATATCAGCGACGCCTGATGTTCCTGACATAATTTTGCAATATTCTCTGTCCCGGTCTCATTAATTGAATAGGCTAATTCCCGATTGGATTCGCATCCGTCCACATCAGTATAGGCTGCGGCATGAATAACTATATCCGGATTAAATTTCTTAAAATGATCTTGAACTTTATCATAGGCTGTGATATCAGCCTCTTCCTGATCAATACCGTATATTTCATAAGCAGAAGAAAGTAATTTGACCAGGTCAGAACCTAATTGACCGCGACAACCCGTTATTAGTAACTTAGAATAACCCATTGGCATCTAACAACACGGTTCTCAAATATTGCTTGTATGATGAGTTGTCATTCATTTTATCTATGATTTGCTGAAGTTGCAACTGGTCGATATAATTCATTTTAAAGGCGATCTCTTCAATACAGGCGATTTTCTGTCCTTGACGTTTTTCAATCGTTGCAATAAACTCACCCGCATCAAGCATACTTTCCTGAGTTCCGGTATCAAGCCAGGCAATGCCTCTTCCAAGTTTCACAACCTTTAGTTTATTCAACTTTAGATAAGCATTATTGACATCTGTAATTTCCAGTTCGCCCCGATTGGATGGCTTCAAATTTTCAGCGATACTTACAACTTTTGAATCATAAAGATAAAGTCCGGTAACGGCATAATTTGATTTGGCTTTGATAGGTTTTTCTTCAATTGAAACAACACTGCCATTTTCTTTAAACTCAACGACCCCGTATCGCTCCGGATCATTAACTTTATAGCCGAACACCAGGGCTCCGCCTTCAAAATCTCCAACATACTTTTGATAATCTATTGCACCATAAAAAATATTATCACCCAAAATCAGCATCACATCATCATTACCGATAAATTCTTTCCCGATCAAAAATGCCTGGGCGATCCCGGCCGGTTTGTCCTGAACTTTATATTCAATATTAATCCCTAAATCAGCCCCTGATTTAAACAACTGCTTTATTTGAGGCAGATCTTTAGGAGTAGATATTATCAAAACATCCCGAACTCCGCATTCCATAAGTGTCGACAGCGGATAATAAATCATCGGCTTGTCATATATCGGCAGCAATTGTTTACAGGCAACCTCGGTGATCGGATACAACCGCGTCCCACTTCCACCGGCTAATATAATTCCTTTAGTTTTCTTATCTGACATCTATACCCTAACGATTTGCGTACATATCTTCGTAATATTTCAAATAATTACCACTGCAGCAATTATCCAGCCATTCATTATTGTCCAAATACCATTCAATTGTCATTCTCAGACCGTTCGTAAAATT
Source organism: uncultured bacterium (assembly GCA_965372795.1). GTDB lineage: Bacteria > Zixibacteria > MSB-5A5 > GN15 > FEB-12 > QNAD01. The sequence goes on along the minus strand of CBDVDR010000027.1, from coordinate 15,036 downwards.
ATGCTTCGGCGTCCAGCCCAGTTCCTTTTCAATAAAAGAAGCATCAATCGCATACCTTTTATCATGTCCCGGACGATCTTTCACAAACGTAATCAACTCCTCATGTTTCGCCCCGCCAAGTTTTTCATCCATCACCGCACAGATTAGCTTTATAAGTTTGATATTCGATATCTCATTATGTCCGCCGATATTATAAGTCTGACCTGTTTCTCCATTATGAAAAACCAGATCAAGTGCCGTACAATGATCCTCAACATACAACCAGTCCCGCACATTCTCCCCATCCCCATAAACCGGTAATGGTTTTCGGTCCTGACAATTTTTTATCATCAAAGGCAGTAACTTCTCAGGAAACTGATAAGGACCATAATTATTCGAACAATTCGTCGTAACCACATCCAACCCATAGGTCTTATGATACGCCCGAACCAAATGATCACTCGATGCTTTCGAGGCTGAATAGGGCGAGTTCGGCTTATAAGAGGTCGCTTCGGTGAAAAATCCTTCATCCCCTAATGACCCGTACACTTCATCTGTCGAGACATGATGAAACCGGAACGGTTTCCCATCCAGATGCTTCTCTTTGGCAATCTCCAAAAGATTAAACGTCCCCAGTATATTCGTTGTGATAAAATCCCCCGGTCCCTCTATCGACCGGTCAACATGAGACTCCGCTGCCAGATGAATCAGAGAATCCACCTCAAACTCTTCAAATACAGTCCTCAAGCCTGCCATATCCCGAATATCAACCTTCTTAAAACGGTAATTCTCGCAATTCTCAATCGCTTTCAAATTCGATAAATTCGCCGCATACGTCAAACAGTCGATATTGATAAAATTATAATCGCTGTATTTTGGAACCATATGTAACAACAGGTTTGACCCGATAAATCCCGCGCCGCCTGTTATAAGAACATTCTTATTAGTTTTACTTTTTCTCATAATATTTAGGTAAGTGTACAATTTCAGCCCTTGATTATCAACAATTATTTTCAGGTGGATTTATAGGCTCTGAAAGGCATAAAAAAGTGGCGCCCCGCAGAATTGAACTGCGGACACACGGATTTTCAGTCCGTTGCTCTACCAACTGAGCTAGGGCGCCAACTTAAACGATCATCAAAATTAATCAATGATTGTTTATCAAATATTATTTAGGGAAAGTATTGTTTTTTTCAAATATGTCAATGAAAAAATATTCAACTTTTCAAAAAATACTGCCTCGTCGACTTTGAGAAGAGAAAATAAAGCACTATTCCCGACAAAACCAACGTTATGATGTCTATATAATGATTATACATCACTATTCCCAAAATAACCACCAGACCATTTATTGCCACCATCCCGTACCAGCCCCATTTTTTAAACTCCCGATAAGCGATTACGAAGGCAATCAGGACCAAACCCACGATTAAATAGAAAATCGGATTTCCCATATCGGTATAATTCCGATCAAGAAACCCCAATACGATCTTAACGGCTCCATAAATCAAAAAACAGCATGAAAATATCAATCCGTACATTCCGGCTATTCGAAAACTAAGAGATGTTTCCGGCTCGATTTGTTGTGTCATTATTATTCCTTTATAGTTTCTCCGAGCAATCCCGCCCCGATAAATCCGGCATCGTTACCCAAAGCTGCTTTTACAATTTTCAAATTCTCTACCGCCGAGGAAAATGCTCTCGTGCCGACCTCTTTTGTGATCAGATCGATGAATCCATTACTTCCTTCGGCTATTCCTCCACCAATTACTACGACTGATGGGTTAAAAAGATTCACTACGCCCCCGACTCCTGCCCCGACATAGGTGGCTGTCTCCTCAAGTACATAATTTGCTGTCTTATCACCTTTACGATAAGCTATGAAAAATTTCTTAATTGTCAATTGATCCAGATCGCCTTTAAGAACTTCTTCAAATATGTCTGTCATCTCCTTCTTGAGCATTGCCTTAGCCCTGCCTAATATTGCCTGTGATGAACAGTAAACTTCAAAACAGCCTTTATTTCCGCACTTACAAACCGGCCCGTCAAAATTGATTGTCATATGACCCAGTTCGCCAGCCGAAGAATCTGCGCCCCGATAGACTTTCCCGTTAATGATCAAACCGCCTCCGACTCCGGTTCCGAGGGTCAGACAGACTACATCCTTATACCCGACTGCCGAGCCAAAAGTCGATTCTGCGAGCGCCATGGCGTTGACATCATTATCAACATAAACCGGGATATTGAGTCGTTCCCGTAGAATTTTACCGACTTCCATTCCCTGCCATCCGGGGATATTCGGGCATGGTCCTACAACTTTCCCGCTTGAAAAATCGACTGCGCCGGCGGTTCCGACGCCTAAGCTTTTGATCTCAAGATTTTCTTCGGAGGCTAAGAGCATCAGCTGTTCGCCGATATTGGTTATCAGATGCATCAAGGGTGTCGACCCTTTTTCAGCGAGGGTTGGGCGTTGATTTTTATGAATGATATTTCCGGATTTGTCGATCAGTCCGAATTTGACGTTGGTTCCGCCAATATCTATTCCTGCGTACGCAAAATTATCAGCCATTGGAATTCCAAACTTCGTTTGTTTGTCCTACAATTAACATATAACTATCTTAACATATCAAAGCACCGAGTTGCCCCACTATGTTGCCTGATAAAATTAGGCTTGTATTAGAAATCTGTCAATAAAAATCTATTAGATGTAATTAACCATCTGTATTGCGAGGAGCGAAGCGATGAAGCAATCTCAGTTCGCATTTCTTTGGTAGATCGAACGGAATGGCAGAACCACTAAAGGCTAATAGTCAGCCAAAGGTGGGGTTCTTCCCTACGAACTAATTTACTGCCAAAATGTTAAAATCGCAGGTAACTGTGATTTTGTTGGTTCAATCTACTTATTGTTCCCATCGTTGTGATTTATTAACTTGACAATTAATGCAATAAATATCTATTTTCAAACAGGGAAAAATCACAACGAAATTTCAACGCTGAGCACACCTTTTAACGCGAGGTTTACTTATGTTTGAAAATCATGAAGATGACAATGAATCTAAATTGGATTTATTCAATTTACGAAAAAAAACGGACGATCTAAACGGGTTTCCGTGGCATTTTAAAATGAGCAATCCAAAACTTGAACTGAATTCATCCGGCGAAAAACGAATTTTCATCGAACATCCCAGCCGTAAAACAGCCATTTTTGTTGTCCATGGAATAGGGATGCAGCAACGCACTGACACCGCCGTCGAATTACGTTCGGGGCTTGAAAATGTTCAGCGTAAATTTTCCAAAGAAAAGCTCAAAGATAAAAACGCCTATTTGATGCCGCCCTTTATGCACGAAGGCTACTGGGGGAATTACGCCGAACTTGAAGAAACATTTCCGGTTGACTGGGAATATTTTAATCCGGAATCTCAGAAATTTTTCAAAAACCTCTGGTATAAAAGAGCCTTCGGCAACCTTCGCACAATAAAGTGGTTGATCAAACAACAGTTAAGATTGATTTCCCCCAGAAAGCTGGTTAAAGACAAAGCCGGTATAACGAAAACTTTGTACACCAGTAAAATGAATGAATTTAACTGGGTTTCTACGATCCTCTTTTTAATAATCCAGATACCGTTGCTAATAACATGGTTGTTTGCTCTGGTAAAAAGTCCCAAAATCATCAGTGGATTTTTAAACGATCTCCGGTTGTATCTGGAACCTAAAGGGGTCACCGAACATGCAATAGCTCAGCGAATAGAGTTTCGGGTTCGAAAACGGTTTCTACACATGCTCGAACTTGACTGGGATTTTAATCAAATTTACGAAGCTGATAAGCAATTAAAAGCCTCCGGAGAAAACGTAGATTTTGACCGGATAGTCTGGGTTTCGCATAGTTTGGGAACTGTGATAAGTTATAACGTGCTTTCGGATTTACTTCATCGCGCAAACGAGATTACAGAAAAGGCCAAAGGTGAACCTGAAAAGTATATGAATCAGCTACAAGGTGTTAAAAAATTCAAACGTTCATTTAAAAAGTTTATCACTATGGGCAGTCCCCTTGACAAAATTGCAAACCTCTTCCCCAATCGATTAACACCGTGGCCCGAAATTGACGACAAATATTTTGAAGATGAATACGAAGATGACAATAATGTCGACTGGTGGGTTAATTTTTACCACGCCTGGGATCCGGTTTCGGGACACCTGGAGGATGATTATATCTGTGCGAATAAATGTCCGGATAATCATCATGTAAAAATTTGGCATATCCCGGGGATGGCTCATGTTGCTTATTGGAATGATGTTATCCCGCTCAAATATATATTGAGCCGTACTTTTGGTTCAAATATTCTGATCGATAAACTTCCTCCGAAAATTTCGACCTTAATCAATAAAATTATGGCGATGACGTTTAACGGTCTTGTTACGGCCGCTTCAATCGCTATTGTGTTTTATAGTTCTAAAATCGTTATAGATTTATATGGAGAAAAAATATCTACGGTGATAAATTCTGTGAAAGAAATTATGACTTCTTTTATTTGAATGGGAACTCAGTAGGTTAGAATTTTCATTTCACATCTAAAACAAGTTTGAGAGTGGCACCCGTTGAAACTGCAGGAGTTTCGACCTACGAAGAAAATAAAGATGTCAGGAGCGCAGGGCTCCTGACCTACTCAAGACACACACGGTGTGTTTTAACTGACAGGTCTCGGTGAACTCTGCCCTACGAAGAGAGATTGCCACGCTACGCTCGCAATGACACACTTGGTGTGTAACGGTCGCAGTTGTCTATTTTTTTAAGTGCTGTTTCAAATACGTGATTAACTCGTCTCTGGGAATGGTCACTTGGATATCTTCGGCTTTGAGCCATTCCTCACGATCAGTTGTTTCCTTGGCTTTCTGACGGCCTGCTTCAAGATTCTTCACGGTGACTTTGTTATTATCAAACTCATCCGATCCGGCTATTACCGCAAACGGAATTCCAACTTTGTCGCCATACTTGACCTGCTTGGTCAAATTTTTAGTGTCACCGGTAAAAATTTCCGCCGGTATTCCGGCATTGCGGATTTCAGTCAGCATTTTAAGATAATCGTTCAATCGTTCACGATCCATGACGGTGACTAAAACTTTGGAGGTCGACTGTTCCAACTCAAGCGCATTAAGTTGAATCAGTGCCGCCAACAGTCGGTCGATTCCAATCGAGGAGCCGACTCCGGGAATTGAACGGCCGAGGAAACGGTCAACCAGATTGTCGTATCGTCCGCCTGAGAATACTGAACCAAACTCGGGCAAATCAAGCAGACTGGTTTCAAAGACCGGTCCGGTATAATAGCCAAGCCCGCGAACAATGGTCAGGTCGATTTCGGTATTGGACAGATTGACATCCATCGCCTTAAGGTGACCTTGAATAGCTAACAGTTCATTGATGCCATCACGGGCGACTTCAATATCGCCGAGCATATCCATTGCTTTTTCAAGACCTGCGGTTCCTTTGGTGGTGGCAACATCGAGAAATTTTTCAATCTGTGCGATCTGGTTATCTTCAATGTTAATGCCGGGGATTTTATCACCGGACTGATCGATGCGCCCGGGACCAAGTTCTAAAATTACTGCCTCTCGCCCATGTTTGTCGAGTTTGTCAACGACGCGCATAACATCAGTGCCGACCTCGGGAGAGATTCCGGCAAATTCAATTAAGCCGTTGAGAATTTTTCGGTTGGAAAAACGCACTTTAAAATTATCAACACCAATCTGTTCAAAAGTAGTAACCATGGCGGCGATAATTTCAGAATCAGCCAGCAGATTTTTAGTTCCAACTATATCAATATCAAACTGCATAAATTCGCGGTAGCGTCCCGGACCCGGTTTGTCGACGCGCCAGACATTGCCGTATTGGTAACGGCGAAATGGTAAAGCTAATTCGGGTGAACCGGCTACAAACCTTGCCAAGGACAGCGTGAATTCATAGCGTAGTGCCATCTCAACTTCGTCTGGTCCGGTAAAGCCGAACAGTTCATTGAGTGAATCTTCGGTGTAGTGCGACCCGAGCAGAGTTTCGGCAAATTCGATGGAAGCTGTTTGCAAGGGCAGAAAACCCATCAGTTCGAAGACCTGGCGGACTTTGCCGATCATTTTTTCGCGGGCGATTTGTTCCGAGGGTGGATAATCGCGGAAACCTTTTAGCACCTGCGGTTTAACTTTATTCGATTTTTTCTTATCTTTCTTAGCCATAAAACCTTTCCAATAATTTTAATGGAATAATTAACGCCGTTTTATGCGGTTTGGAAAGTTTTATTTTAAAGTAGATTTAGACCATGAATATTCACGGATTATTATATTGACATGATTGTCCAAGATTGTTATATTATTGCTGTACCCAAAGAAAATATAAACACTATCTTTGCAGGGGTGTGATATGAGATATTTTGTAATTGTCTTATTAGTGATTTTCATAATGGCTGGTTCTGTTTTTTCACAAGGCTATTTTATCTCTTTGGATCATGTTGATGGCTTCTTTTATGAAGATGAAATTGGTGATTCTGTTCTGTTTACAAATGTTCCTGTTACATTTCATATTAGATATACCAATGATGGTCCAGAGAATATGACGGGATTCACAAATGGACATCGGCTTTATTCAACTGATGGTACTATTTGGGAACCGATTAGTGGTGTAAGTACCGGAGCAATTGGTCCTTCGATTATGGATGGGGGTACTTTTATAGAACCAAATAGTGTTACAGGTTCAGGTGCGGATACTCTTGGGTTTGGCGGATTTAAATTGTTCGGAGTTGGTATGGAACCTGGTTTTGATGAAATTGTGTTAGAAATAAGAACTCAATTTGCAGATGATCAGCAGGGTAAGACTATTGTTCTTGATTCTTCTTATTACCCTCCAAATGCCCATTGGCTTTGGTCGGGACCTGAGGTAAAGCCTGAGTGGAGTGGTCCGCATACATTTACAATCTCAGATTGTTGTCGTCATAGAGGCAATATGAATCACAGTACGGAGATTAGTTTTCTTACTATATCTGATATATCGTTTATAGTTGATTACATGTTTCACGCTGGTGACGACCCAATTTGTTTTGAGGAAGCAGATATAAATAATGATGAAGAAGTTAATATTTCTGATCTAACTTTTCTTATAGAATATATGTTTAATAATGGTCCGGCTCCGGTACCGTGTGGGTAGAAGTTTTGCGTTGATTGTTTAGTAAATTACTTTACGAATACATATTTATTATAAACTATTACGGCACAAATAACTCTCAATAGATTCTATAAAATTAATAAAATTCACTTCAATATTTATCAAATTCAATTGGAAATTTATAAGAAATTTGTTGGTGAGCTTAATTTCGGACAAAAAAAAAGGCGCCATCCGGATTCGAACCGGAGAATAAAGGTTTTGCAGACCCTTGCCTTACCACTTGGCCATGGCGCCAAATTTAAAAGCGGGAAACGAGACTCGAACTCGCGACAGCCACCTTGGCAAGGTGGTGCTCTACCAACTGAGCTATTCCCGCATTTGTTTTGTCAATATATATCGGAACTTTATTTTGTCAACTGATAAAAATTGACAATTTTAATTTAATTTAAGTCCTTGTCTGATTAAATGTTCGGTCTCTTTTTTAATCCTCGGCAGATACCACGGGACAAGCTTTTTAAGCCATGTTTCATGTATTGCCGCTTTGTTTTTATCATTTTTGTAAGTGGCATACATATAGAGGTCTTTGTGAGCCTCAAAGACCAGTGAATCCTGTTCAATTACTCTGTTTGCAAGAGCTTCAGATATTTCATGCTGACCCAGGCGCATATTACAAAAGCCCATCATATAAATCAAATAGACATAATAGGGCTTGGGTGAAAGTTGAACGGATTTATTAAAGTATTGAATAGCACCGCGCAAGTCACCTTTGGTATATTGATCTAAGCCAAGTTTGTAATTTTCCACAAAAGCAACCGGATAGGTCGGTATTATCTCACCCTCGTTCTCACGTACTTTTTTGAAGACAGTATTTAAAATTCCCCGATCTACGGTTGGATCGGCTTGATAGCGCCATCCGACGGTACGGTAGTTTTCCAAAAATTGCGGATAGAGCAGTAAAGCTTTTTCAGCTGGGGCGGATGGTTTCATAATCGTTGAAAAAACAATATAATTAGGCGAACGGGTTAGCAGATATTTTGAGTTATGTTTCCCCTCTTTCCAAGTTGAGATCATGCCTTCGATTGGTTGTTCGCTGTGGCGGGCAATGGTTGAGTCGGTGAGACCGACCATGTCGATGATATCATGTCCAATCAAAGTATAGCCAAAGATGCCGATGGTTGGCAGGGCGACTGAGAAATTGCGGTTGTCAGATTTTTTGAGATTGGTGGCAAGCTCGCTCATCCGGCGAATAAAACCGCGTTCTGAATTATTATAAGTTTTAACAAACTGATCTGGTAAGTTAAAGGTGAAATATAAAAGTGGAATCGAGATTAATGCCAATCCCATCTGCTGAGTTTTGATATTATATTTTTTGATAATCAATTTAAAGCTGATTATCAACAGGATAGCATTGACGGGGAATAAGGGAATAAAGAAACGGTGGACTTTTAAGACATCTCCCCCGACTAAGACGATATAAATTGTATAAATTGTTCCAAAGAGTAGCAGAGTTCTTTCAGAACGGCTTAACTTATTAAATAAAATCAAGGGTAGAATAATTCCAACTCCCCAGAAACCATAGTGGGTGAAAAACCGGGCTGTATATTCAAAGCCGTTCATCAATTGGGTCATGTCAAAGCCGGTTTTGGCATAAAACGGGTTCGGGAAAATTGAGCCAAAGTAAAATATTTTAAAAGCAACATACGGCAGCGATAGAATCAAAGCTGTTAGTGAACAGCTTAAGGAATAACGCGGGATAGATTTATTTATAACAGCTTCGATTAAAATTAATAACCCGGCGATAAAAGCACCTTCCGGTCGAAGCCAGACGGCAATAAGAATAGAAAACATTAACCAGCGACTTTGTTTGAGAAACAGATATAGCGACCAGACTGCAAAAAAGGCAAAGGCGGCTGTTTCAAGTCCCGCCGGTGACCAGTATGCCAATGATTGGTTTATGGCGACTATGTACACTGGAACAAAGGCGAACCATTTATATTTTTCGGTGAAAATTTCTTTTGCAATCAGATAGGTTAGGGCAATGATACCGGCGCCGAATATTATACCGGTAATTTTAGAGATCAAAATAAAATTGAAACCTAAGGTTCCCCAGAAGATCATGTAGATCACCCAGCCAAAATTTGTAAAACCTTCTATCCTTTCCCCTATGTTAAAAACCAGACCATCGCCATTGAGATAATTGGCGACATATCGGTAGGAGATATAAGCATCATCCTGTATAAAATTGAGGGTGATAACTAAAATTGTGAATATTGCAAAAGCCGGAACTAAGAGAGACAGCTCGAATGGATTTACTGATTTAAATTTCATTAAAACTTAATTTTTAATTATTTATAAGTGAGCTAAATAGTTGAACGTAATGTTTCGCCGATTTATCCCATGAATAATCTTCAAGCATCGCTTCTTTGACGATTTTGACCCAGACCCGTTTCTTTTTATAAATTTTAACTGCTCTTTTAATTGTATCAAGTAATTCTTCGGAGTCATAGTTTTCAAATACAAAACCGGTGCCTTTGTATTTAATTTCATCAAAATCTTTTACAGTGTCTGCCAGTCCGCCGACTTTGCGAATGATTGGAATGGTGCCATATTTTAATGAGAACATCTGGTTCAAACCGCATGGCTCAAATTTGGACGGCATCAAAAAGATATCGCTGCCGGCTTCAATCAGGTGAGCCATTTGATCATTAAATTCCAGATAGACTTTGATTTTATCGGGATATTTCCCTTCAAGTTCTTTGAAAAGTTTATGATATTTTTCTTCACCGGTGCCGAGGACGATCATCTGGATATCTAATGAAAAAATTTTATCGGTGACTTCAGCGATCAGATCAAATCCTTTTTGATCGACCAATCTTGAGATGATCCCAATCAGCGGAGCATTGTCTCTGACCGGCAAATTTGATTGGTTCAACAGTTCGACTTTATTTTCTCTTTTTCCGGTTAGGTTGGCTCGGTAATAATTAAAAGGGATTTTTTTGTCGCGTGATGGCGACCAGACATGATAATCGACTCCGTTTAGAATTCCCAGAAGATCATCTTTTCTTTGGGAAAGGACACCCTCCAGCCCACAACCTAATTCGGAAGTAGTTTGAATCTCTTCAGCGTAGGTTTTTGATACGGTTGTAATTTTATCAGAGTATTCGATGGCACCTTTTAAGAAATTAACTTTGCCATAAAATTCAAGCGGTGAGGTTGAATAAAACAGATTTTTAGGCAAAGCCAGATTTTCAAATTTTTCAGCTTCAAACGTACCCTGATAAGCCAGGTTATGAATCGTTAAAACCGATTTGGTTTTATTAAAAAATTCATCATCTTTATATAAAGTTTTTAAATATACCGGTAACAGACCAGACTGCCAGTCATGGGCATTAATTATATCGGGCTGCCATTCGATAACTTTTAAAGATTCTAAAATAGCCCGGCTAAAAAATATAAAGCGTTGATCGTTGTCTTCATAATCTTCCCCTGTCTCAGGGTCCAAATATAAAGATGGACGATCAAAAAACTTATCATTCCCGATAAAATATATTTCTCCAATTTTTGGGATTTTTGCTTTTTCCAGATAGAGTATCTCATTAACATTGCCAACCGGAACATGAATATTCCCGACAATCTTTTGAATCTTTAAACCTGATTTATCAATAGTGCTATAATTCGGCAGGAAGATTTTCAGATCGTGCCCAAGTTTTGTCAGTGCTTTTGGCAGGGCTCCTAAAACATCTCCTAAGCCGCCCGACTTTGCGAACGGAACCATTTCAGAGGAAGCCAATAGTATTTTCATAATTATCCTCTACATCCCCGGCTTAAAAACTTTATTAAGATTTGTAATATCAATACCTTTTAAAAATTTAGTAGATTCTTCGGGAGTTGTGGGATTGATATAAATTCCGGACCCCCATTCAAATCCGGCAACTTTAGTCAACTTGGGTATTATTTCGAAATGCCAGTGAAAATACTCACGGCTGTCTTTACTTATCGGACGGGTATGAAGGATATAATTAAATGGCGGATCGTTAAGAGCAATTTTCAAACGAGCCAGAATATCCTTAAAGCATCTTGCCAGCGTAAGATGATCCGAGTCAGACATCTCAAGGTAGCTTGACTGGTGGGTTTTTGGCATTACCCAAGTTTCAAACGGAAAACGAGGTGCAAACGGCTGAACAGCGATAAACGAATCATAGTCAGTGACCAATCGTTCGCCTTCGCTTATTTCCTGTCTTATAATATCACAGAAAATGCACCGTTCTTTATATTCATAATATTTTTTAGCCCCTTGAATTTCCTCGGCGACTCTTCGGGGAATAATCGGAGTCGCAATCAATTGGCTGTGGGCATGTTCAAGCGAGGCTCCGGCAGCTTCACCATGATTTTTAAAAACGAGTATATACTTAAATCTGATATCACGTTCGAGGTCAATCATCCGTTCCCTATATGCCCAGAAGATATCGCGTACTTCCTCATCGGTCATGTCGACCAGATCACGGGCGTGGTCTGAAGTTTCAACAATCACTTCATGGGCTCCAATACCATTCATTTTATCGTAGAGTCCTTTGGGTGCCCGATCAAGTTCTCCTTCAACCCGCAATGCCGGATATTTATTGGGGAATACTCGCAGGGACCAGCCGGGCTGGTTTGGTTCTGTATCGGGGTCGCGGTAAGCAAGGATTTCCGGCGGAGTATGACTTTCATGTCCGGGGCAAAAGGGGCATAACGAAGGTGCGACTCTTTTTGAAACCGATGTGAAGGAAGTAGGTCTTTTCCCCCGTTCGGTTGAAATAATCACCCAACGTCCAACGACGGGGTCTTTTCTTAGTTCAGGCATTTTTTAATTCAATCTATATAAAGTTTAAAATTCCGTCATCATTCAAATTGTCATAAAAAACAGATTTTAAAATTTCCTGTTCAGCATCAGACATAAACTGCGAACGGCGTTCGTATACTTTTTTTGCCGTATCAATCGCCTTGTCATATTCGTAAGTCACATAATTTCCGGTGTTACCCCAGCTGAAGGATGGAATCTCTTTATCAGTAATTAGTCCCCCACCATAGATGTTGCAGGAAACACCGATATGGATACCGGTATTTAACAGGGTACCAATTCCGAATTTTGTGTGGTCGCCAATAAACGAACCAACTTTCATCGAATTAGTGTCTATTGTTTCACCGTTCAAAGTTACTCTGATATTGGAATAATTATTTTTCAAATCCGAATTAGTAGTCATGGCACCAAAATTAACCCACGACCCGACATAGCTGTGGCCGATAAAACCATCATGATATTTGTTAACGTAAGAATGGAAGATTGATTCTTCAATTTCACCGCCTACCCGGCAAGTATGCCCGATGGAACATCCGGAAATTTTACCCGCCATTACAACAGTATTGGGTCCTATGTAGCAAGGACCATTGATTGTAACTTGTGATTCGATGCGAACATTTGAATCGATATAAATAGGACCAGCTGAAGCATTCAAGACAACCGAAGGTAATATTTCAACATTCTCACCAAGATAAATTGAATCCTGATTGACCATATTTACATTTTGGTGAATTCTTAAATTGGATGGCGCCTTTAAACTGTTTTTCAATAACTCATAATCAGACTTAATCGATTCATGAATATCAGCCATAATTTCCCAGTTATAATTATACATCACAGCTGTAGTGGGAATTGAGGTCAGATTATTTTTTTGAGATTTAAATAATTCCAGATAGTCATTGCCCGTTGCAACAGCCGGAAAAGTTTCCATTGATGAGTATTTAAATAAAACTGCTGCAATTTCATTATTTTTATCTAAAAAATATGAAGAGGTTTTACAAGAGTTTATCTTATCAGCCAGATCCCCAAGTTTTGCAACTCTGCCATTTAATAACAGCAACGCCTCGTCACCCTTTTTGATAATATTAACCGGAAAGTCAGGATATTTTTTTGCCAGATCCAAAGCAAGCTGTTCACGGCAGATAAATCCGAAAGTTTCTGCTTTAAACCAGTTTTGAATTTTCTTATAAACCGGAAGGATACCTGCCCTCATTAAATAGACCGGTCGTGTACATGTAATTGGAAAGAAGTTTTTGTACTTGTCATCTTCGAAAATATAAAGATTCACGTTATCACCTGTTTGCTAAGATTCTCTGTTATAATAAAATAACATTTTCCAGATATCTACTTTCTCGGAAAAAATGGCGATTTTTATACTATCTTGCAACAATATTTTTGCACTATTTTCCAGTTTATTTCGAAAATAATGACTTTTTTTGGATTTTTTTGAATCATTTGTATTATATTATTATCAAATATTGAAAGATTATTTAATTATGGAGATTTTGCATGTTCGAAGTGACACAGAAAGCAAGTGAAGAACTCAAAAAAGTTCTTGCCTCTGATCAGAGTAAAGGTAAAGAGCTTGTGATTTTCTTTCAGGGTTATGGTTGAAGCGGACCCAATTTGGGTATGACTCTGGAAGAGTCAATTGAAGGAATGACTAAATTAGAATCAAATGGAATTAATGCATATATTGATGCTGACTTGAGGAAGAATCTTGATCAGCTTGGTAAAATCAATATTGATTTTGTCGCCCCTAAATTTGGCCGAGCCGGTTATTCGATAACTATTGGCGAAAAGAAAGACTGCGGTGACTGTTCCTGTTAATTTAGAATTCATTGAATAAAATAAAAAACCGGCTGATTTGCCGGTTTTTTTTTACTTTTTCTTGTGAAAAATCAGTGCGGTTGAAAGCACAATCAGAGAAATAACCCCAACAATTATATACATAAGCTCGGCATCAGCCATTTTTAGCTGGACCAGCAAAGGTAAATATCTGATGAGAGCGTTTACCAGAGCAAGGACAGATATCGAAATAACAAACGATTTGATACTTTTGCTTAAACAATATCCAATAACAGCACCTGATGATGCCATAAAAGCAATGACAAAGCCTCGTTCGAGAAGGTTCCACGAGAATCTACTTCCCATGCCAATTATTGAATCAAGATAACAACCCTCTGCAAATCCAAACCCGGCACCTAAAACAGCACCGAAAATAATTAACAATTGTTTTTTGCTTTTTAGAATTTGAGAAGCAGCAAAGAGACCGAAACCTAATACAAATTCTTGAATAATTCCGGCAGATAGTCCGGGAAGCGTTCCAAGCATTAATATCGATTCATTATTTTGAACGGCAGGTATTATAAAAGTTTTTGCCAGATATTCCTGTAACGGATATTGAATGAAATTAACTATTATATATAATATGATTCCAATTCCAAAATATAGATAAGTAACCGCCCACTTGTAACCATTACCCAAAAAGAGCATCACAGCGACGACAGCAAATATTAAATATAAAAAATAATTTGGGAGCAAATCTACAAAAGTGCTAATTGAAAAACCCGGAGCCGAGCTACCTTTTTGAGGCAGCTGTACCGCATCGAGATAAGCTTTAAATTTTTGTGAAGGAATTTCGACCTTTAAAAGATATTTTAATTTTGACACATAAATTGACATCGGTACCGGTTGAAAGATATTAATATAATAGACAGAATCAGCCAGGCGGGTATGAATCTGAGTGTATGAGTAATCCTCGACAATGCCATAAAAACTATTTTTTTGCAAAGTTTGCGGTTCAATGTATTCGACCGAAATTTCCTCTCCGACAGTTATGTCAGTCATTGCCAGCGAAAGTTCAAGTTGATCAATGAAATTATTATCGAAAGCAAAGATATCTTTTTCTAATGATGCGTTAAGAGGAACTTGTTCATCCCCTCTTGTATAGTACCCGGTAATCTCTTTTTGATTTTTTTTAAGGTGCAATGAATTAGTATTTTCATATATAGTAATGGTTTTATCATCACCGAGAAAAAATCCATTTTGGGTAACAAAGAAATTACCATTT
>CBDVDR010000026.1:0-36386 GCA_965372795.1 uncultured bacterium | reverse complement strand
GAAAATCTAAACTCGCTTCGCCACGATGTGGCTTTCGCTTCGCAGATTTTCTAACCCCGTTCGCTTCGCTCAGGGATAAGAAAATCTAAACTCGCTTCGCCACGATGTGGCTTTCGCTTCGCAGATTTTCTAACAAAACAAGCAAGAACAGGCTAAAACAAGCTCAAATCCCGAAGCACACATTGTGTGGTTGTTAGTGGTTTCTCCACGCTTTGCTTTAGGACTGATGAAATCCCCTCCTCGCTACGAAATTTAAGTCCCTGAAGCCTAAAAGCTTTGGGGATTTTTTTATAAGTGGGATTTCCTTCAGATTTCTGATTATCTAACAATCCTGAAGATTACCCTACATCTGACTTAACTACTTGATACAAACCTAGTTACGGAGTTTTTCCGTGATTCGATAAGATAAGACTTGAATTTGCAATATTTCTATGATATATTCACTATGAGATTTTGACGGACTGATTCATTAGCCCCCCAAAACTTCAAAATGTTTTCCACATTCGCTACAGATAACTGACGAGTTAAATTCGTCTGGTGATTCCTCTTGTGGAAAACCGTGAGAATACGACCCAATTTGTCTTGGGATATTTCGAACGGAAAGATATTTATTTTTATTTTTAATAAGAATGGATTTATTGAATGAACAAGTACAATGCTAATGCAACTATACCGCCGTTGTCTGATTTTCATCAAAGAATCAAACCTGTGCTCCCACTTCGAAGCAAATCGCAGCACGTGCTTGGCATAATCGAAGAGTTTGATAACAACCATTTACCATATATCGCCGCATGTGAAGACTTAGGGGTTCGCTACAAGACTATTGACATCTCTGGCTCTGACTGGATTCATGTCGTACGGGACTGTAGATGTGACGCTTTTCTTGTTTGGCCCTCTTTCAAAGTGAGCATACAGAAGCGTATGTTTGACGAACGATTGAAAATAATAGTTGATGAAATGCATAAGACGATTTATCCAACCTACGATGAAGTATGGTTGAATGAGAGTAAACTGCGGATGTCTTATTGGCTGGAATCGCATAACATACCACATACGAAAACATGGGTCTTCTACTCACACGAACAAGCGCTGGAATTTGCAAAAGATGCTGACTTACCGATTGTAGTCAAACATGATATGGGTTCCAGAAGTGCAGGTGTGGAAATTTTTTATGAACGTACTGAACTTTTACAATATGTAAATGATCGTTTCGGGAATGGACTTGTCTGCCGAGGAGCCGACAGTCGGGATAGTGAATGGGGTAACATCCTGTTTCAGAAATTCCTACCCGAAGTAGCCGAATGGCGAATGATTCGAATCGGTGAATCATATTTCGGACATCAGAAACTTGCAGATGGGGCATTTCATAGTGGTTCCGGAAAAGTGGGATGGTATAATCCTCCTATTGAACTGTTGGACTTTATTCGTGAGTTAACAGACAATGCCGGATACACGGCGATGAATGTGGACATCTTTGAGACTCCTGATGGAGATTTTGTCGTCAACGAAATTCAATCACACTTTGCTGCCTCCATAGAGTCTCAAATGTACATAGACGGCAAGCCGGGTCGATATTTATATGACTATTCCAATAGAGAATGGCAATTTGAAGAAGGTGTTTTCTGCCGGAACAGTTGCTGTGACCTGCGAGTAAAAGCACTTCTGGATCAACTTGATAGAGCGACCTCCCAATTATCGCTGCTTAATGTTGAAAAACTCGCACGTAAAAACGTCATTTAAATTTGATTCACGGTATAGGAAACATTTTGAAAGCAGATGTTGAAGATTCGATTGCTGAATGTCGCCCATCTCTACATATCTGCTTTCAAAGTGTTATCGGGAGTTGTACGCTAATCTAATGTTCATATTAATGTTTTGTATTAATATAGTATAATGTATCTGGGTGAGTTGTATGAATGAAAAACGCAATTACTCGTAGCGGATAATGTTAAGGAAAGTTCTGTCGTTTTGAGAATTGCAGACAAATAAGGTGAAACATGGTTGAACAAGAAAAACAAAATGTGACGATTGTCGGTGGCGGCAGTAGTGCGCATGTTTTGATCCCTTTTCTTTCCGGTGCGGGTTTTGACGTCAACATTCTCACACGAAAGCCGAAGGAATGGTCCCGGAAGGTCGATGTTCAGTTGCACTCGATTCATGGGGAACTCCTGGAAGTGTTTAGTGGTGCCCTGACGAAAATCAGTGACAATCCGGCTGAAGTCATTCCACAGGCAAGTTTTGTGATTTTGTGCATGCCTGTAAGCAAATATCGCTTAGCTCTTCACGATCTGGCGCCGCATCTTGCGAAAGATAAAGAAGTGTTTGTCGGAACCATCTATGGTCAAGCAGGATTTAACTGGATGGTCGATGAGATCAAGAGGAAATTCGATCTGAACAATATCACCACCTTTGCCATCGGCTTGATTCCGTGGATTTGCCGGGTCATTGAGTATGGTAAGGTGGGAGTGACCTATGGTTGTAAGGAGCTCAATGTCGTGGCGGTGTCACCGCCGAATCGTTTCTCTGAACTCAATGACCGTTTGTTGAAGAATATTTGCGAGCGGTGGCTGAAAAAAGGATCTTTCCGACAGGCCGCCAATTTTTTGTCACTGACTCTGTCTGTCGACAACCAAATCATCCATCCTTCGCGTTGCTACGGTTTGTTTCTCAAATACGATGGGAAATGGGCGAACAAAAAAGATATTCCCTATTTTTACCGCGACTATGACCAAAAATCCGCCGACCTTCTACAGGAATTAGACGCGGATTTCTCTAAGATTCGAGATACCATCAAGGCAAAATATCCTCAGCAGGATTTCCAATACATGCTTGATTATTTGGGTCTTGAGCGACTCTCATACCAGTCGGAAAACACCGACATTCGCGAGTCATTCACGACTTCGCTGACGTTGGGAGCCATCAAACCACCCACCATTCAATTAGAAAGCGGCGAATGGATCATTGACAAGGACCACCGCTTCTTTACAGACGACATTCATTATGGCCTGTGCATCGCAAAATGGATTGCCGACCAACTAGCTCTGGACGTTCCCACCATTGATAGCATCATCGACTGGGCTCAGCAATTGCGCAATGAGAAAATCATCAAGGGGAATAGATTGTTATTGAACAGCGAAAGCCTGACCTCGGAATTTATGTCCGGCATTCCTCCGGTGTATGGACTCAACAGCATCGATGATATACTGGACTAATTTCTGTTTTCAACCCCCAGCGAATTTGACAAACGCTGTGATAAAACTAACTTAGAAAGTGGTACAACAGCCGGGGGGAATCGAACCCCCTTCCATATAATCTAACTCCATGACTAAAGCTACTACAAGATTTTGACATACACCTCTTTCGAACAGTTTTCTAACCCCGTTTGCTACGCTCAGGGATAAGAAAATCTAAACTCGCTTCCGCCCCGAAAGGGCTTTCGCTTCGCAGATTTTCTAACATAATAAGTGAAAGCACCGGATACTGTTTTTTCCGTAATTAATTGCTATTACTACAGGTAAGTGTTTGTTGTTTTCTGCTGTTGGACTACTGGGCAGCTCATAACCCGAAGCACACATCGTGTGGTTGTCAGGGGTTCGGGAACGTTTCCGCTACCAAACCGGCTTAGCCTGAATTATTTAGTCAGCATTATAATCGTTTTATTGTATTTGAGAGAAACCCACCACAGGTGGATGGGGCACCCGGCCTTAATAGACATTAGGTTTAAGAAGCACCCATAAATAGATTTAGGATTTCTTTCCAAACAAGAATCCCGAGAAAGCGAACAAGACAGTATTAAGAAATTGAAAAACTAAAGACCATGAAAAGTAGCAGTTTCTTGTATTCACCAATTCCCTTTTCTCTTCCAATATCCTTTTATAGACACCTTTTTCTTCAAATTGTTTTACGAAGTCTATTTTCTTATCTTCTATTTCTTCGCCTGACAGCCTTCTCCAACTGGCTATGGTAATTTCGTTTGGAAACGTACCTTCAGTGATGTTATATAATATAGATAAATAGTCTATAGCCCTATCAAGATGATCGTTTTCCATATCTTCATATTCTGGGCTATTTTCTTTTCCAAGGCTCTTCAATATTTTTGAACTTATCCAAGTATCATGAGCGATACCTTCTAAGTAGACCATTTGATTAAAGATTTCTAACTGTGTATATATAGCCTTCTCATTTTCACTTATCTCGTCATCCAATCTATTTGTCTTGTATACGAAGAACAAGAAGATCGCTAAAGTAATGATTGTTACAACGAATGCTATATTAAATAAATAAGATTTCTTCTTCATCCTAATGTGACACTCCTTTGCACCAACGATGATTATGTCATTGAATAAACAAGCTCAGTTGGTACACAATTCTAAAGCAAATAACCTGACATTTGTAGTGACTAATTTATCTGATCACACAGTTTGTTTCAACAAGAATAACTCGGACGATTATCTATACGATATCAAACATCGATATTGCATGACATTGGATACCAGACGATCCATGTTAATGTACGCCTCTTTCGAAGAGGTTTTCTAATCCCGTTCGCTACGCTCAGGGATAAGAAAATCTAAACTCGCTTCGCCCCGATGTAAGTAGTTGCTAATACTACAGGTTTATGACGGGTTATTAACTTAATCATGTTTCTAGTTGTTGGTTTTATCACCGGGTTTAAGTTCACCATGAATTTTGATGTCTCTATTGCGTAGCCACTTGCCGATTAATTTTTTAAATGGTTCGAGCTCATGTCCGACATCGTTCATGATACCATATTGCAAGTCAACCTTGAGCAATTGCCATGAGTCGTAAAGCAACCCGCATTTTCTGACTTTTAAATTTCGACCAAAATCATCTTTGCCGCCAGCAAGGACCAGGAATCGGCAATCACGCGATATTGATTTGTGAAGATCGGTCAGGTGAAACATTCCCTGATCGACAATACAAAAATTCTTAAAATGCTGTAGAATAAATTCATTATGATTTGAAATGAGAATGCTGGTAGCAATCGCTCCATTGGAATACCCGACCATGGCACTTTGATCAGAATCAATATTGGGAACTAACTCAAATAGTTTGCTTAATATAATCCGGTAACATTTGGAGAGCATAGTATAATCTTCTAAACTGATAATGACCCCTTTGCCCGGTTCATTGAGATCAATCCGGTTTTTAAATAATGGCAGGCTGGCAACTATCCACCCCTCGGTTCCGCCAATGTCAATTGCGTTTTGAATGTTACCACCGGCATGACCATGAAAACCCGGTACATACAGCAGAAGAGGGAATTTTTTGTCAGGAGAATAATCATCCGGAAGCCGCACCTGTAAAGTCGCTGTTGATGGCTGACCAGTGAACATGGTATACAATGTGGGGGGAAATTCTTTACTATCGAATTGGATTTTTGATATTTTACCCGGTATTAATTCTTCGGCACGGCTCAGTTGCACTGAGAATACAAAACAAATTAAAACAATAAAATTTAATAGCGATTTTAAAAAGATTTGATTTAACATAGACTTCTTTCTATAAATTATTTACAAAATCAATAAAACATAAAAAAAGATAATATACTATATAAAAGCTCTAGCTAAGTTATTGCTATGGTTATCTATTAGAATTTGTAGTTTTCTGCTGAATTGACAATTGAGGAAGCTCATAACCCGAAGCACACACGGTGTGGTTGTCAGGCGGTTTAAATTCAAAGAGGCGGAGCCAACTATCGACCCCAAAATCATTCTATCAAATTACATAAAAGTTATAATAATTTCAGAATTGTTGTGGGTTATAGGAAAGTTGAATGCCATTCACTCTAATACACAACTAATTGAAGTTGTAGAATTCTATTTAGGAAATTTGCAAAACAAAAGAGAATAAGCCAATCAAGTTCAGCCCGGGGGAGAGTCGCCGTAAGTTGAACGGCACAAAACTCAAAACAAAATTACCACATATCGCGAACTCTTGATTTTTCTTTATCAATTACCGTCCCTGTCAATCGTTCCCATAACTTGATGCCAGCCATTTTTTCAACAAGGGTCGTCGGTTTCAAAAACGAAGCTAATGGTTCATGTGATTCTTTGTTTTCCATTACAAAAGACCACATCTTCAATTTCCCTTTTTTATCCTCAGTCAAAACAGACTTAAAATATGCATTTGGAACCGGAATAGTAACATCGTTTGAGTCATTAGTTCCTATAATTTCAACGGGTTGATCAAAATAGAATAAAGGTCCGCAAATTACAAAGGTCTCCAGGATATCAGGCTTCTTATCTAAGTTTCTAACCTCGGATTCTAATTTTTTCCAAATCCCTCGGTTAAATCGAGGCAGTTGCGGTGACATGTTTGATAAAAGAAATGTTTCGCTATTTTGTATTTCTGTTTCATTTTTGTTTGCACTTGCCACCAGATGCCCGCGGTCGTAGCCGGACCGAACAAAATCAACCCGGTCGGCGCGAAATATTTCCGGGATTCTATAATCTGAACGAAAATTATCCGAACGATCCACCTCAGGATTTATTGCATCAACAATTTCCAACGCCCATTTCGGCTGACGAAAATAGTAAGAATAACCCAGCACATAATACCTGTTAAACATTATTTGATCGGCAGCCGGCATGCCATATATAGTCTCACGTCTTAAATTTGGTAAATTCATCTAATTCTCCTTTTAAGATATTTTGTTAGAGAACAAAAATATACGATATTTGGCAGAGAAGTGGTTCTTGTGGATGGAAAAATATCGCTATTGCAATTTTTAATATAATAAACTACAATGCCATTTTTGTCATTGGAAACTTGAATAAAATAAAATAGAAGAAATCTATAAGACCAATAATGGAATATTAAATCTCTCTAAACATAAAAAAAGACAGAACATAATGATCTGCCTTTTTAAAACACTTTGAAGAACAACTACTCGGTTGCTGTCACAATGTCGCCTTTGGTTGGTCCAACCAGAGCGAGAAGTTCATCTTGTTCTGCCTGGGGAACTTTAAAATCGGTTAAAGTCTGCACAAAGACTTTGACCATTTCATCCCATTCCGCGTTGGAAATATTCAAGTGAACGTGAGCATCTTTCATGGTGCGGCCATTATAAACTTCAGGACCTCCGGCAAGTTGACAGATCAGAGCGCTTAATCTAAACTTGAGTCCGGCTTTTGGAACCATATCCCGTGCATTTTTAATCATAGGATTGGCATTCAAAATGTCATTTACCAACAGCCTTTCTAGAAATTCATCTACAACTGAAGCAATACTGTAAATACCGCCCAGTCGATCATACAAAGAAGCTTTGGCTTCTGTGGTGGCCTTTTCCTGTGGTGAAGCTGATGCAACAAAAAGCAAACTCACCAGAATCAGCATAACCAACGCAAAACGGATCAGGGAAATTCTTTTCATTTGAATTCCTTTCATTAATTAAGTACCGATTTACTGATCATATTTTATTGAAGTTTTACAGAGATGTGATGATATTTTCATTTAAAGATAAAGGGCTAACTGCTTGCCGTCAATGAATAATTAGACTTTATAAGCCCACGTTTGAGCGAAAACAACCTTGGCAGGGCCTTAGAAGCCTGTAATAAAATTTATAAGTTAAATTATGCAGCCTTTCCGCTTGAATATATCTAATAATTCTTTAAAATATATAAATCTTGAACTTTTCAAAGTTATGCTCGTTAATTAATAACATTGACTAATTTAGTCTGTGATAGTAGTATTGTTTAAACATTTTTGGAAATGGAGAGATAAGATGAATGAAAATAGTTTAGAAATTCCAATTGGTGAAATTGTAGCCGAAAAACTCAGCCGGTCACGGGTGTTTGAACAGTACGGTCTTGATTACTGTTGCGGCGGCCATACCACTTTGAGTGAAGCCTGTAAAGAAAAGGGGATTGACCCCAAAGAACTTCTCAATGCTTTGGTAAAATCAGACGAGGCAGGGCAAGAGGAAAACGATACTGATTGGCGCCAAGCCAATCTGACGGTGTTAGCTGATCATATCGAAGCAACTCATCATGCTTATTTGAACAAAGAGCTTCCCCGTTTGAATTTCCTGATGGAAAAAGTGGTCAACGCCCACTCAGGAAATCATCCGGAATTGACAAAAGTAGCCGCAACGCTCACCGCTTTGACAGCTGAACTGACTCAGCATCTGGGCAAAGAGGAACAGATATTGTTTCCGATAATTCGTAAGATGGATACAATCACTGATGAAAAATTTAAAAGTGACGAAGTTGCCAACTCGATCCGAGTGATGGAGCTGGAACACAATAACGCCGGTAATGCGCTGACTGATTTGAAATCGCTTACCAATGGATATAAAGTTCCGGAGGATGGCTGTACAACTTACCAGGCATTGTTAGCCGGCATGGCAGAACTTGAGTTTGATATTCACCAGCATATTCTCAAAGAAAGCAGTATTCTTTTTCCCCGCGCCATTGCTCTTGAGGAGAAGCTCAGACAGAATTAAAAGTCTTGCAAATAATTAGTTTCAATCTGTCTTGAGTTTTGATGTTTAAGCAAACTTAAAATTGATTGGGATGAAAATTTCTTTCAGCGACTAAATTAAAAGCCGGCACTTGCCGGCTTTTATAGGTTTACCTATTTTTTTAGGATGATGTGATTGAAGTTTACTATCAAAAATTTGAATTGGCTCGTGCGAGTATTATCATCAAAATTTTGATCATAACTATTATTATTATTGTTATCGGGCTTATCTTCTGATTCAGATAAATTTGTATCCTTGATTTTTAGAATTTGTTTGAATTCCAGCAAATAGTAACATAAGTTACAAACAAATACTAAAAAGACCATAAAGCGAGATGGATGTAAATAGATAGACTTTCCTATCAATAAATCATTTTTTACATCATCTTAACGCTCTACTTCAAAACGAAGTGTGTTGAGATTCAATGATTTACAATTAGGCAATATTCAGGGAGGCTACTTTCCAACTTCATTAGATTTGATTAATTTATCTATTTTAGAAGAACAATGTTCTTCTGGTTCTGTTGGCTTAGGACCTGAATCGGGATTAAGTGCCAGAGAATTAAGCTCGTATGCAAAAGGTTGAATACACTCTAAATTATATGCTGGAGACTGAAATGCTTTTCTTGTACCGCTGAACGAATCGTAACCGTATGTAAAGATTCTTAATTCTGCTTTGTCTCCTGCTGATAACAAGTCTTCTAATAGAAGGTTCCCTTTTGCATAAATCTCCCTCAAGTTATTGGGTAACGATCGCTCACTATCCAAATCCTCAAATACTGGAATGATCTCTATCAGTTGGCGGAGACCTCCCTTAAGAATTGATGGGAAGAACGGTAATCGACGATATTGTATTTTTGGATAAAAGAGACGCCATGAAGTCTTTTCTCGAGGTCTCAATCCCTTGATACGAAGTTGACAAATAAATTCCACATCTACAATGCCTCGTCTGCCATAATTCTCAAACTTTAGCCAATATCGATGGCACCCCGCAGAATCCGGTTTTGCGGTTCTGCTAATAAAATTAGAGAATCGTATTTTAGGGACTATTACGTGAAAGAGAATAAACCAAGAAAGCATTGACGACGCAACACCCAAAAGTATACCCAAGAAAGTGCCAAGAAAGACTTCAATCATATAGATCTCCGATTTACTTGTGCTCTTCAATTATTAGATTTGAGAGCGATTTTCTAATATGTGATGCTCCACTGAATAGAGAATCGAGATTAGTTATTTATTTAAATTTCTTCTTTGGATATAACAATACCCTATTAAGGAAGCGTTTTTACAACTATACAAATATATCCATTCTGATATTCGAGAGCAAGGAAAAAGCTCCGTCATTGCACAATGAACATTGTACATAAGAATCTACAAATTCAACCTCTAATTTCTAGTATTTTTCTAACAAATCGAGCAAGAATGTTAGATAAAAAAGAAGTGCCACTTCCTGTTAATCGTTGCTATTACTATTTGTTAGGAGATGTTGTTCTGTTTTTGGATTATTTATCGAAGTTCTGACCATCAATTTCAAAAGATGACTAATATAATATTAAAAAAATATGATTATTTTTGTATAAAGTGAAACCCTGTAGTATAGTACATACTGTTAAACAATATAGAACTGGAGAAAATGATGAACTCACAGATTTATAAAACAAGTGAATTAGCCGGCACTGCCGGAGTGAATAAGGAAACGATAAGGTTCTATGAGAAAAAGGGCTTGCTGGCTGAACCGGTGCGAACCAATGGAGGCTACCGGCAATATTCACAAAAAGATTTAGATCGGTTAATCTTTATCAAAAATGCCAAAGAACTTGGTTTTGCTCTTGCAGAGATAAAAGAACTTTTAGCCATTGCTGATGGTGAAATATATAAGTGTAGTGATGTCAGACAGATCGCAGAAAGCAAATTGGATATTATAAATAATCAATTGAAGCATTTAAAAAAACTTAAAACGACCTTGACCAAACTGGTTAATGAATGTCAGCAAGCTAAAACGATAAAAAATTGTCCTATCATTGAATCACTTTCTAAAGGAGTAACATAATATGAAAATAGAATTACTATATTTTGATGGCTGTCCAAATTATGAAATTACTCTGACTAATTTGCAAGAAGTCCTTTCAGAGGTTGATCTAAAAGATAAAATAGAGGTCATCAATATTGAAAAACATGAGGATATCATAAAACATCGTTTTCTTGGCTCGCCTTCAATTAGAATCAATGATCAAGACCTCGAAACAATTGAAAACGAAGCTACAGAATACTCGATGCGATGCCGTCGATACAAAAATGGTGAATTGATGGAAGGGTTTCCTTCAAAAGAACTGATAAAAGAGAAATTGTTGTCATTTAATCAGGAATAAATAATGATTAAAAAAATATTTACAATCCTTCCCGGGATCGGAGCCGCTCTTCTGCCAAATGCCACTTGTCCGGCCTGCTGGCCAATTTACGCTGGTATACTTTCATCACTTGGATTAGGATTCCTGATGACCGGACCATACTTTTATCTGATTATCGGAATGCTCTTGAGTATATCACTATTTAGCTTAGCCTATAAAGCCCAAACGAGAAGAGGATACCTGCCCTTTTGGATAGGTCTTTCAAGCGCTGTGATAATTATTGCCGGGAAATACTATAGCTTATCCGATTACATTTTTTACTCTGGTGCTTTTCTCCTGATAATGGCATCCATTTGGAATAATATTCCTGTAAAACATAGTAGTTCACATGACGAGAGTGATTCTATTGTATCATGTCCAAATTGTAAGACGAGTTAATCTAAACTGAAAGGAGCCTACAAATGTCTCAGAAAAGAAAAATAGAAGTCTTTACTGCCGGTTGTCCGGTCTGTGAAGAAACCGTAAAACAGGTTCAGGAAGCAGCCTGTTCGAGTTGTGAGGTCTTTGTTTATGATTTAAATAAAGGATGTGAAACCAACGAATGTCGTGACAAGGCCAAAGAGTATGGCATAAAATCTTTGCCGGCAGTTGCAATCGACGGCGTACTCGCATCTTGTTGTGATAAATCCGGTGTCAATATTGAAACTCTCAAGCAAGCGGGCTTAGGTCGTACTATTTAGTTATCGCCAACATTTGTGGTGCAATTTGTTTTTTACATCTAGTTGGAATCGGTTATACTCCGCCACTGTGGGAACCAAATCTGGTCGATGAAATTATCGCGGTTAACACCGAAGATGCTAAAGCAATGACCAGGCGGTTAGCCCGGGAGGAAGGTCTTTTTGCCGGAACATCCTCAGGAGCAAATGTTGTTGCAGCAATTAAATTGGCAGAACAATTAGGACCTGAGGCTACGGTTGTAACCCTGATGGTCAATTCCGGTCTGAAATATCTTAGCACCGATGTGTTCAGTAATTAGAACATTCATCACAATTATTACATAAAGAGTAATTGTTATCTAACTGATTAGATACGAGGGAATGTAATTTCTATCAGAGAAACTAATACATGTCATTCAATTTTACTGATATAGCCTTACGGCTATTGTAGTCAGTTGTAGTCTTTTTTGCTTGGTAATACCATCGATGATTATTATACTAATGATTGCAAATCTCAAGTAAGGAATATAATATCATGGATAGCCAGAATAGAGATAAACCACAAACTCACAATGATTTTTCCAAAGGGACGATGGTGTCACACTATCGGTTAATCAAAAAAATTGGCGCCGGTGGTATGGGTGAAGTTTATCTGGCTGAGGATAGTAAACTCAAGCGTCAAGTTGCCCTGAAGTTTCTCTTTGTTGATCCCATTAACAATTCTGCCATTCGACAACAATTTATAAAGGAAGCTCAAGCAGCCGCCCGGTTACAACATCCGAATATTATCACCGTTCATGAAGTTAATGAATATAAAGGCACGCCGTATATTTCAATGGCTTACATTGAAGGTCAAACTCTTGGAGAGTCGCTCAATTTAAAAACATTATCTTTTGAAGAAATTATTAATATAGGCATTCAAATCGGTTCGGGGTTAACAGCTGCCCATGAAAAGGGTATAACCCATCGGGATTTGAAACCGGGTAATATCATGTTGGATCATTCCGGCACAATCAAAATTCTTGATTTCGGATTGGCGACCCTTTCTGATACCACAACAACTAATGAGATCGACAGCACGGTAACAAGTTCTCCGTTTGCTAATAAGATTGCCGGAACTATTTTATATATGGCGCCGGAACAACTTATTGGTCAGGAAATCAGTCATCTTGTTGATGTTTTTGCGTTCGGAGTAATTTTGTATGAAATGATTACCTCGCAACATCCGTTTTCAGCCGATTCAGCCTCTGAAATATCAGCCCGGATCTTAAGAGATACTCCTTTAAAAATGACCGCCAAACGTGAGAATATCCCCTATGATCTCAACCGAATTATTTCTCGCTGCTTACATAAAAATCCCACTAAACGATTCCAGTCTGCCCGGGATATTTGTAATGAACTTGAGGAATTATCTCATCAGTTGAATAACGAAATAGATGTCAGTATCAGTTATCAGGGTATTGGAAAATCAGCACCAACTCTTACCGAAGAATCTTTTGTGCTGACTACTGATTTAGTTCGTAAATTATCGACTAAAGAGCCAAAGATGATCGGTACAAAACTTGCATATATTGACAATAAAATATCATCCGATGAATTGATAATTTATTTACATGGCATTGGTCATGACCACCGCCAATTCACTGATGTTCTCCGTCAACTGCCATATCGTGCGATAGCTTTATCATTGTACGGGTTTGATAAAAATGCGCAGCTCCGACTTCCGATTGGGCTGGATGATCATTCAATCCTTCTCCACGCTGTTATTAAAAATGTCTGCAGCAGCTTGAAGCCAAAACAAGTTGTGTTAGTAGGGTTTTCATCCGGAGCCGATCATTTTCTGGAAATTCTAAATTCGGAATTATTTTCAGATATTAAAGTGAAAGGCATGTTAGCCTTGGGATGTAATCTGCATCTTCAGAATTGTTTTGCAACAAGTAAATATTCTGAGTTGGAAAATGGGAATGAAGAACAAGTTTTAGCTACTATTAAGCTGTTTAGTCAAAACGCTGCTTCTATAAGTGACTGGTTGCTTTTTCATGATTACCTTTTAATTGCGTTTTCAAAATTTGGAGCCGAGATACAGACTCTAAAAAAATATTCAACCGATATT
Source organism: uncultured bacterium (assembly GCA_965372795.1). Taxonomy (GTDB): domain Bacteria; phylum Zixibacteria; class MSB-5A5; order GN15; family FEB-12; genus QNAD01. Next base: position 22,725 of record CBDVDR010000026.1, on the reverse strand, counting down.
ATTGCTCCTTTTAATAATGGAAGTTGGGAGCAGTTCCCTAAATGGTACAAAAATTCCATAAAGAAAATCCTCCATACCCGAATAATATTTGATACTGACAGCAGTGAAGAATTAGATGTTATAATGCAGCAACATCTTGACGAAAATGTCCTGGGTGATGATTTTCATGAGGATACAATTGTCCGGGTGCCCTATTCGCATATGGTGTTAGGACAGCCTGAAATGGTTTGCAAGCATACTTTAGATTTTATGAAACTGTTAAGTTCAAAATGATATTAGCAATTTCAGCTGTAGTAACTGATTAGGTGTTTACTCCGAACTTCCAACATCGTTGGCACGCTCTTCCCGGAATAAACTGAACTGGTCACCACATTGTCCTGAACGTGTGAGGACTTAATTGCAAAACTGGTGAACTAATCACCTTAGTCTCGTGTCAGCTCGTTTTCTCATGGAGTATCAGTTAGCGAAACTCCCTGCTTTTGAAACTCTGTTAAATACCTTTGTGGGTTGTCCTTGAAATCTTTTTTACTGCCATTGCAACAGAAAAATATTCGCTTCCCTTCATAGTCGGTATAGATGTTCCAGCTTATCGGTTTGCCTGAAATAGCATCTTTTGTTTGAATCGACAGTTGGCTGGGATTGGTACTGTTCGTTTTAATTTCCTCGATCTTGTCTGTTTTATTCTCTTGTTCAGAACAGGAGCTCATCATTAATCCTGCGGTACCAAGCAAAATTATTAAAATGACATTGTAAAGTTTATTCATAATCAATTCCCTTCACCTGTTATAAATTGATAGGTATGATAGCCATTATCATCATGATTCAAGTTCATCATTTCGCCGCGATGATTCATTATCCCGTCTTCATACATAAACATCATATATTCCGTATTTGTCAGCATAATGGAATCAGGAATGAACTCACAGCTATCAAAAGCATTATTCCATGAATACGTGCCGGGTATTTGGATCGAGTCGATCCAGTTCATCATGTGGTTATTCATTCCCATATTCATATGTCCCATGCCGCCGTATAAATTAGTTGAGTCCATCCATTCGTGCATATTAGCGCCACCTGAATAATAAAAATTATTCATTACTGAAATAGTATCCATCGGTTCCGAAAACTTAATCCACATGGATGAACTTGGTGAAACATCGGTTGCCCCAACCGGAGGATATATTGAGACTATAAACGATGAAATATCATTTCCTGAGAAAATTTCATTGTTTTCATCATCGCTGCACCCCGTCGCAAGCAAGGCAAAAACCGATATCATTAAAATAAATATTGTATAAAAATTCTGTTTCTTCATCACGATAAAATTCTTTCTTGCAAAAATTTATATTCATATAACTTTATAATTTAATCCCCACATAACCCAATATTGTAACCATCAACCAATAACTAAAAATAGTAAGAGCAATAGCAATACTTATACTCAAGTAAAAATTGATACCGGCTTTTAAAAGTAACGGGAGTGAAACAAATAAAGTCAAAGATGGGATAACCAGCCAAAAGACGCTCGTTGCTAACGAACTCACTTTTGTTACATCTTTAGTATCAACATAGAGCCAAATCATAGCCAGAACAGAAATCAAAGGAATTGATGCCAGCAAAGCGCCAATAAAGGAACTCCGTTTTGCCACTTCTGAAATCAGAACAATGGAAGCTGTTGTAATAGCTATTTTAGTTATGTAGAAAATCATAAATTACTCCAAAAAAATAATTTTATGCTAATGAAAATGCAGCCTATCGCCGCATCTTCATTATTGAACAAATAATATTATTTAGTATTGAAAAACTTCGGTATAGTCACCTTTGGTTTCTAATGTAACAGTCATGGTTTTTGAAGTTCTATTTCTCCAGAACCAGCCATGATTACCATCAAAAGCCGCTTCCATAGTTCCGGAGCTTTTTTCAAGTTTACCTTTTTCATAATTATGGTATTTTATCTGAAGCTTTTTGGAATCAGCATGAGCATCAAAATTTGCTTTGCCTCCGTTGGTATACCAGGAGTAATCAACCGTTGAACCTTTAGCCATAGCGAGTTTAATTTCTTTGCCTTGATTTGGCTCAAGGGTAACAGTTATTTTATCATTTCTGGAATTAGCTTCCGTTTCAGGAGCTTTTTCCTCTGTGACTACTTCCGCTTTTTGTTTCTCTTGAATGATTTCCGCGCCATCTTTCTTTGCAAGCTGTTCCATCTCAGCTTCCTGAGCCAGCGATACTTTTATTTCACCCATTTTAACCAAGCCTATGATATTGCCAATACCGGTCGGGTCAATTCCGTATTCGGCCGGAAGCACAACTGTTATCAGGATGATAGCAGCAATAAAGATTGCCAGAATCGTTGATTTGATAAGTTTGACCATCGATGGAAGATCGTTGTTTGATTGTGTATTATTATTTTTCATCATTATTTTCCTTTTAATTGTTTAAGAAATATCCTGTCATTTGATAACCTACAAAGATAAAGCCGCCTGCCATTAATGCAACATTGGCGTTATAAGCGTGTTTCATAAATCCACCGGAACGACGCCAGTAGCTTATCATAATCAGAATTATTGCCAATCCCATAATTTGTCCTAATTCAACCCCGATATTAAAAGCAAAAAGATTAGGGATCAGACCATCGGGAGATATTTTATAATCAAGAATTTTGGTGGCTAATCCAAAACCGTGGAAAAGTCCAAAAATAAGAGTCGCTAATTTAGTGCTCGGTTGGAATCCGAACCATCGTTGAAAGGCCTTCATATTATCAAGGGCTTTATAAACAATAGAAAAACCGATTATTGCATCTATGAGAAATGCATTTACACTAATATCCATGAGAACGCCGGAAAGAAGAGTGACAGAATGTCCAACAGCAAACAATGTCACATAGATGCTTACATCTTTTAAGCGATACAAAAAGAAAATAACACCGAATAAAAATAGTAAATGATCATATCCGGTGACCATGTGTTTGGCTCCAAGGTAGATGAATGGTAATATCATTCTACCGGAACTCTCCTGAATATACCCTTTGTCACCTTCGGTGACACCATGAGCAGCAGCATCAGGAATAAATGCAAAAATAACTGCCGCTACTCCTAATAGAAACAATAAGTTTTTATTGTTTAAAATTCGTCTCAAATCGTCAATCATTAGTTAACCTCATTAAAAATATTCTTATAAGCAAAAATTATTATAATTTAATAATTTTTCTTTATTTGCAAACTTAAGCAACCTTTCACTTAGGTAGTATAAAAAATTATGATTACTGCCCTTGAAAGCCTATAATCGATACTACCAAAAAATTAGCATACAATAAATTTTATAATTTAAAGTGAACAGGATAGGGGGATTTACCCAACCAAAGGAGGACCACGAATAATTATAGAGGAAACATAATTATGTGGTATAAATAGAAAATTTTCATATTTTAAATATGAAAAATTATTATTTGTAGGGGTATATGAGATTGAAGCAGAGGAATATTGATCATCAATGGTTAATGTTTTTGGCTTTTGTATTCTTACATTATTCCAGTCAATATGCTTATCATAAGTGTGCTGATGATCATCTGTCTGGGGAGTATCTCCATCGTGATGATGATCCGATGAATGTTCGACTTCAACTTCAATAGGATGAGAGCTTACTTTAAAATCCAATAAACCGTCTTCGTGAGAATGATGTAAGTGATAAAATGGGTATACTTGGCTAAAATAAGCCAATAGTAGAAATATAAAGGTTCTCAACCAGCGGGATGTAATTATGTTTTTATGCTCTCTCTTCATTTGCGACAAATTTAGTTTTAAATTACAAAAAGTCAATCAAAAAGCATTCATTAAGTTTTTCATTATTCATTATATAATATTAGGCTGAAATTGTTCGAATTTTGTTTGAGTAGTGTAATAATATAAAGGATTCAATATTAAGAAAATGCTTCTCAAAACTACATTAAAAGAAGAACAATCAATAAGTGAAATTCGTAAGTGGCTGCTATTACTGCGGTTAGTTGTTGGGCTGGAGTTGGTTAGGATACCTAATCATAAACATGTATAAAACTTGAACAGAAATATTTCATTTATCATTCCATGATATTTATCAGAATTTGAAAGAATTGCGAATATATAATTATTTTCTGGAATTTTTAATTATCTGAGTTAAGAAACTGCTTTTTTTTTGTGGATGACATTCGGGTAAACAATGACAACATCCATCAACTTTTAGAAAAGTTACTTTTGCTCTTTCAATTGCTCTTTGGCAATTAGAATGTAAGCCGATATAGGTTGCGTTATCAGGTATAAAATCACAATTCTTTTTGTGTACTTGATGCTCTCCCGTTGAAAGAGGATTGTCATTTACGTAATAATGATCCATTGTAATTTCCTGTTACTTATATATGAAATAAATGTGCTCACATATATTTGTAAACCATGATGCTTAAATCTCATTATAATTATGTCATTTATTAATATCGGTTACAACAGTGGCAGATTTGTCACTGGGAAATATATTTTATTAAAAATAATTAATAGAATATTTGATTATAATTTTAACTGATAAAATTCATTGATTGAATATAGTTAATAACTATTACGCTAATAAATTTATATATAAAATGTTTTTCTTTCTTCTTGGTACAATGAACAAGAAAACCCGGTTACTATAAAGAATAACCGGGTTTGTTCTATTTAAAATCCTGTTTATGAAATTATGTTATTTTAACAGGATCATTTTTTTAGTTTCTACAAAGTTATCAGTTGTCAGGCGATAGAGATAAACTCCCGATGGCATATCAGAAGCATCCCACATAACTGAATGACTTCCTGCATCGTAAGCGCCATTAACGAGCACTTCGACCTTTTGTCCTTTGATGTTAAATACTTCCAGAACAACAATTGATGCAGAAGCCAGTCTGAATGAAACTTCAGTTGTCGGATTAAAAGGGTTAGGATAGTTTTGATTCAAACCATTTGAGCCCGGTAATCCAAGAACTGCTGTGGTCCCACTGCCAAAGACTATGCCGCTCTCACAAGCATTAGTAGCTTCGTTGGCGCCTGAGTCATAGGAGTCTGTGGCATGAGTTACGTTAGTAACTTCAAAGCACCATTCACCTGATGGATTTTTGATTTTTGGAGTTTGGAACGCAACCACGCCGTTTGCATTTGTTGCTGCTGTTCCGGTTCCACCGGTCGGACCTGATGCTGTAACAGTTACATTGGCATTGGCGACCGGCTGTTCGTTGCTGTCATAAATGGTTATTGTTCCTACACCGTTCCAGTTTGGTCCCTTGCTTTCTCTGGTGACAACAATATCATGAACATGAATCGTGCCGCCGACAGGTGGATCTGTAACGGTTATGTATCCATTGACGGTTTTTGTGTCGAATCCAAAAGCGTTGGTTGCGGTTAATGACACATTATATGTTCCAGCCGAATTATAGATATAGCTTGGATTTTGTGCCATTGATGAGCCGCCATCGCCAAAGGTCCAACTCCAGGAAGATGGTGCATTGGTTGAAAGATCAGAAAAATTGACTGTCAAGGGAGCATCCCCGGAGGTTGTGTTACTTGAGAAATTTGCAACCGGGGGATCATTTGATGGCTGGGTTGCCGTAATGTAATTAGTTTTGGTATGGGTATCATTGCCAAAAGCATTTGAGACCGTTAAAGAAACCGTATAGGTGCCGGCAACCGTATAATCATGAGTCGGATTCTGTGCCGTTGACGAATTACCGTCACCAAAGTTCCAACTCCAGGAAGTCGGGCTGTTGGTTGACTGATCGGAGAAACTTACCGAGAGACTTATGTCACCCGAAGTCGGGCTTCCGGAAAAAGCTGCGCTTGGAGGATTTGTATTTGGACCGGCAGCATCCATTGCAGCTTTGGCGTTGACAATTCCAACACCAACATTTTTTGACATATTATATGAAGTTGTGTTTTGAACCATTAGGTCCCATTTATCCTGAGCGGTTAACGAAGGGTCTAAGGATTCCAATAAAGCCGCAACACCAACAACATGCGGACAAGCCATGGATGTTCCGTCCATGACAGAAATATAATCATTGGCTGGATCCTGATTATAATGGAGGGTGCTAAGAATTTCTACACCCGGGGCAGCAATGTCTACCCATGAACCATAATTTGAGAATGAGGCCGGATCACCATTTTTATCGGTGGCGCCAACATCCATACAGTCACTTCGGTTACCAAGATAATCAGCGGATGATGAATTGGAGTTACCGGCGGCAACAATTATCATGACATCCTGTGAAAGGAGAAAATCAGCAGCAGCACCAAGACCGCCGGAGTTTGATGAACCCCATGAGCAGTTAATGGCAGCGACATTCACACCACTTGCTTTTAAATTGCCAAGATAGTACATCGCCTCAGCCGCGGCTGACATCATTACAAAACCGCCTTCTTGACCTCGGTATCTGCCCGTATAACCAATTCGGCACGGAACAATTTTTACACCATTACCGCCACCGGCTGCACTACCGTTTCCGAAACCTCCGGCAACACCGGCAACAAGCGTTCCGTTGTTTGTGATCGCAGCAATCGTTCCGGCAACGTGAGTTCCATGACCGTTATGATCAGCCGGATCATTATCTTTACCACCACAATCGGTGTCAATACAATTTACACCTGAATATCCTGACTCAAAGAAATCATAACCTACAACATCGTCAACATATCCGTTGCCGTCGTCATCAATGCCGTTACCGGGAATTTCTGAAGGATTTACCCAGATATTACCATTAGTGACATTATCATTTGGTCCCGGTACATCACTGCCGCCCAGGTCTACGTGATAATAACGAACCCCGGAATCAAGAACCCCAACAACCACCGTGGCATCGCCGGGTGATGAATCCCAGGCAGTCTCAGCGTTGACACCATAAGTATCCCAGTAATGCCATTGATTAAACTGGAAATCAGGGTTTGGAAGATTTTTATAATAAGTATCATTAGCTTCGCCATAGACTAAATGAATAGCATCCTTTTCAACATGGTCAACCTGGGGGAGAGCCTCGTAGGCTGCTATGACTTCATCCAAATTGCCATTGTTGAACTGAATTTTATAATAACGGGAGAGTTTATTATAATCTGGTGATGATAATGCTTTTGATTGATTATCAGATCCGGTAAACATCGGTTTTAGCTGATGAACTTCAAATTGCTTCGCCAGATTATCAAATCCAGCCAGGGTACTCAATGCAACAGAAGATCCCCGGTCTTTAGAGTGATCAACTGTGACACCTTCTTTTAAAACGACAATAATTTGATCTTCAACATACCCTACAAACGATGAACCTTCATTTATATACAACTGTTGGTCAACATTTGCAAACTTGTCAGCAAATACAAAATTTGTAAACAAGAAAATAATTACTAAAAAAGTGGTGAGATACTTTTTCATAAATCCTCCAATAAGAGTTTAATCTTCATCCTGTTAAATTAAAATTAAGAAATTTTCCGTTCTTACCTCCTTTGCTGTTTATGCTATAAGGGTAATCATTAATATAAATTGAGATGTTTCAATAATCGTAATACAAGCTGTTTGCATTTGACAACTGGCAATGCGATTACCTGTTGAAAGTTTTATTTTTTTACTTGTTGGTTATTTGAATACAAATTTATGTTATTTGATATTGATACGCAAATGAAAATAGATATATTTGGTGTATATTGTCCTAATTTAAAGAAAAAATATATAATTTAATCACATTATTACAAATTTATTAAATTTCTTAATTACAACTATGACATATCTGTCAGTGGGAACTAATTTGAAGAATTTATTTATATATTTAAAAATTTTAAGGATTACGTAACTAACTTAATTAAATGAAAATTTGAAGATGATTACTTATTAGAATTATTCGGCAGGCATAAAATATCGTAGTGTTTCCAATCTTCCAGATTTTCTTCAGTCAAGCGTGGTCCCGAACTAATCGGTTCCTCTGATATTTTAAAAATAGAATAATCAAGGTTTTGAAATAATAAAAGAAGCTCTTGTCGATATTTTCTGTTAGTTTTTTTAAAGATCTCAGCTTTAACAATCGGTTTGTAAGTCTTTAAAATATTTATCATTGATTTGAGAACATACAGGTCATAACCTTCAGTATCAACTTTGATAAATTTTAAACGGGGAAGAAATTCGTAAAAATCTTCACAAAGGTTTTCTTCCATATCAATACAAAACACTTCTAAAGGGAAAGCGTGTCCGTGTTTTAAAACTGATATATTTTTGTGGTGCCCGCCGTTACAATATCCTGAATCAGAATATTCAAATTTTTTAAATCCTTCTTTGGTGGTAGCGGCCGCCATCATTGTTTTTATATTTACAATATGATTGTTGGATCGGGCATTTTTTTCAAGTACATGGTATACAAACGGGTTAGGCTCAAGCGCCAAAACACATCCGGTTTTTCCCACAGCCAATGCTATCGGGAGAGTTGAATCGCCGGTATGGGCACCAATATCAATACAAAAATCTCCTTCATTCAAAATATCCCTGAAAGCATCAACCATGGCAGGAGTAATTGACTTTTTCGATTCACTCGGATGTAACCATTGGGCATAATGCACAATGGTTCCGTTACCTAAATCAAAGTCATTCATCTCATATTTATAATGCCGGGATTTACTGCGTATACCGAGTAGTTGGAATAAATTCTTTATTTTCATATTTCCCTTGAGATGCGATTAACTGCTTAACATTTACTGTAAAACAATACTCACTTTATTATATCATACTCAAAACTTAATGTCAATAGAAACAAAGACCGTTATTTCCAAATAAAAAGTACCGGGTAAATGTCATCACAAGGCTCGAAAATAAGAGATTGTGCTCATTAAAGTATTTATCATTGGAATATAAATTTGAGAAAGGAATTTTTAAAGTTTGTACTTGATGATTTAGTAATGAGGACTATAAAGATGCTCGTAATAAAATTAGTGAACCAACCCGGTGAATCAATATCTTACTTATTAAATAAAAAGGGTAAGCTTCGTAAGAAACTTACCCAAATATAATAAAGTATGAAATATCGAAATTATACTGTTTGCAATAATTCTTCTTCTGAATGGCTCGGCTCAATTGCTTCATTTACTTCATTGGCAATTTTTGAGATGTCTAAGAAGATTAAAAGGCGGTCATCGAGTTTGGCGACACCATTAATGTAATCTGAATTAACAGTCGTTACAATTTCCGGAGCCGGTTCAACGGTTGAGCCGGGGATACGAAGAACTTCTTCAACGGCATCAACAATCATTCCAACAACAACCCCATTGACGTCACAAACGATAATGCGAGTGTTTTTATCCCACTCAGTAACTTCTATTTCAAACTTTTTCCTTAAGTCAATAACCGGAATCACTTTTCCGCGAAGGTTTATAACGCCTTCACAATAGAACGGTGCCTGTGGAACTTTAGTTATTTCCACCATCCGATTTATTTCCTGGACCCGGAGAATATCGACGCCGTATTCTTCCTGTCCAAGTTTGAATGATACGAGCTGTATCAGCTCATCTGTTGTATTTTGAGTATTTATTTGACTCATAATAATATCCTTATAAAACAGAGAGTGAAAATATCACTCTCTGTTTATTATCTCATTTTTAGACTTCAGTTAATTTGAATTTTGAAACGATCCCTTTGAGACTTTCAGCATTACGGTTCAGTTGTTCAGCAGCAGAGGCAGCTTGTTGAGAACCAGCGGCTGATTCTCTTGTCGCTGAGGCAACCTGTTCGATATTTTTGGAAATCTCTTCAGCAGCAACTGATTGCTGTTCTGAAGCGGTAGCGATCTGCTGAATCATATCCATAACGCGTTCAGCACCGGTGACAACTTCACTAAGGCTATTGCCGGCTTTATCAGCCAGGTCACGACCGGCGTTAACTTCGTTGGTTCCGGTTTCCATTGAGGTAACAGCTTCCTGAGTTCCCTCTTGTATACCTTTGATCATATCAGTGATTTCACCGGTTGCTTTCCCGGTTCTTTCAGCCAATTTTCTAACTTCATCAGCCACAACGGCAAAACCGCGTCCCTGTTCACCGGCACGGGCAGCTTCAATCGCAGCATTCAAAGCGAGAAGGTTAGTTTGGTCGGCGATATCATCAATAACAGCAATGATTTCACCAATCTGATCAGCAGAAGTGGATAATTTATTGATGTTTTCAGCAGATTCACGAACGACCGTTGCTATTCTATTCATGCCTTCAATTGTGTCACTTACAATCTGACCACCGGTACCGGCAGTATCAGCGGCACCTTTGGCGCCGTCTGAGGCATCAGCAGCATTTTTGGAAGATTCAACAATTGTGGCTGTCATTTCTTCAACAGCAGTTGAAACCAGAGTAACCTGTTGTTCCTGATTTTCAGCTGATCTGGAAATCTGTTCCGCCGAAGTAGAAATTTCAGCCGCAGCTGAGGCAACATCATTGGAACTTCCATTTAATTCAGAAACAATTGCGGAAAGATTGGTAATCATAGTTTTAAATGAATTACCTAAAATGTCTTTTTCAGATTTAGGTACTACATTAAAAGTAAGATCATTTTTAGCAATACTTTCAGCAGCTTTTGACAGATTAGTCATATAAGCAATCATATCTCTAAAGGCATTCGCCAAATCACCAATTTCATCTTTTGAGTTAATTGTGATATCCTGTTGAACATCACCCAGAGCGATATGTTTTGAAATTTCAGTTACAGCCTGAATTGGTTTTGTAATCATATTAGCAATAAACCAGGCAGTGAGGACACCAACTAATAAACCTACAATAAGAAGTATCATAAACTCGGTCTGAGCAAAACGGGCTTCATCTCCTAAGGTTGTGACCTGAATGTCAACAAACTCATCAGCACCGGTAAAAGTATCGTCACCCTCTTCAACTACTTCCATTGCAGCATCCAAAGCTTCAGCATAAACATCAAATGACTCTCTGGAATCAAGCCATTTATCAGTAGTTTCCATTAGTTCAGCTGCAATAGCAAGTACAGCTTCACTCATAAGAGTTGACTTGCCATTAGAATAGTTTGTATTTTTAATTTTGCTATAAAGAACATCATATTCTTCTTTTACTTCAGGAGAAGGATAAGCAGCATAATCATTGACAGCCATAGTAAATGACCAAATAAGGTCAACATCTTTAGCAGAAGCTCCATTACTAATTAAATGATTAACGAAATTTACAACATCGCCATCAATCTCTTCCATTTCTTCTTTTTTCAATTTTGAATATTCGACCAGCTTATTGCCTTCAATAAGCATACCGGCGAAATCATCATTAATTTCATCAATAATTTTATCAGAGCAAATTCCTGATTTGACCAGAAGTTCAACTGTTTCAGCGAATGCTTCTTTAATTCCCGATCTTCTTTCCAATGATTCAATTTGAGCATCTTCATCAAAATCAGTAGAGCCTTCAGTTACAGCCCAGATAAATTTCAAATAATTAATTCTTGATTCCATGGCGCCATCAGCAGCATTAAGCGCGGCGACCATATTAACATCTGCCATTTCAACATTATTAGCACTTTGGTTTAAGCCTATCCCGCCAATAGTTAGTAAGACGGCTAAAACAATACCGAAACCGGCAAATAGTTTGTTTTTAATAGTCCACTTCATACTATTTTCCCTTTTGATTTTTTTAAAAAATAATTTCCAAACACTATTTATTGAGTGTTGGCGTGATCATTACTATAATTGATATAGTAAATTCCGGGTTTTTGAACATTAGCTCCCCTTTTTATTAATGATTTAATTCTATAAATCTTATTTATTGACTTTTTACTATTCTCGAAGGAATTGCGTTATACTTTAGGTTAAATAGATAGTATTTTCTATGTTTGTACTTTTTATTATCATGTTTATAATTCGAATTTTGTCAGAAAAATATTGGATTTTCACTTAAACGTCCTAACTTATTCAGTACCAAGAAATTGAAAGCTTATATGTCAAATAGTGAGAATGTCATATTTTCATACCCCTGACAGAATTTGGTTCCAACATTGCGTACTAAATAACTTAATGATTTGTTTGACCCCGGAATAAACCGGAAGTATTATAGAACAAAGAAAAGGAGGATATTTTGAAAGGCAGTTTGATTCTCGAAAAATTGAACGATCCTTTATTGCGTTCTAAATGGTATAAAGAATTAGTACCTTTACATAAAGCTCTTAAGGATCTTCAAAGTTTTAATGTAGCCCATACTGATGATGTGAACGAAATGGAGTATATGGAAGCGGCGATGGCATTTATTGAAGCCCGTGATAATGAACGGTTATTTTTTTGGGATAATTTTGTTCGTAAAGGAACTGGTGAAGTAGAAATCGATAATGACTAATTACTGCAATATCTGTTTGGGGTTTTTCTATTAATGAAACAGCATACAAATCATACTAAAACAGAAAAATTATTATTAGAGGCTGCCCGGATATTCAATTCTACCATTGAATATGAAGAATTGCTGGAGCAGATTCTAAAACTTGTTATGACAGCCGTTAATTGCGAAGCCGCGGTGGCATTCCGGGTTGATCATGATCGTACCAATATGCGAGTACGGTTTATGGATAAAAATGATTGTGAAATGAAAATTTTCGAAAGGGAAGTCGGACAGGAAGTCGGTAGTTGGGTTGCTAAATTTAAAGAACCGGCTATTATAAATGATGCTGTGAATGATAAATCGTACGATAGCTATCTTAATAACCAAACCGGAATGGATATTCGTTCGGTATTAACTCTTCCATTAATTGGCAAAGGTCAGATGATCGGAGTTGTAAAAGCATTTAACAAAATTGATGGTGATTTTTCTGAAGATGATATGGATGTTTTAATTGGTCTGTCTAACCAACTCGCCGTTGCGATTGATAATGCTAATTTATATCGACAACTCAAGAAACAGGTGCTTGAAAAAGATCTGCTCTATGAAATTGGTAAAGAATTATCCGGACCGTTGAGTCTTGATGAAGTTTTACGGAAAATTCTTGAATCGTTAAAACAAGTCATATATTATGACGCTTGCGGTATTTTTGTCATTGAACCGGATAACAGCGATGTAGATTCTATATATTCTATTGGATATGGAGCAATACCCGAAAAAGAGTTACATCTTAAAATGGGGCAGGGCTTAGTTGGATTTGTTGCCCATAGCGGTAAAGCCATTATTGTTCCTGATGTTTCCAAAGATAAGCGGTATATAAACAGTCGCTCGGAGACTAACAGTGAAATAGTTCTGCCTATTCTTTTGGAGGATCGAGTTGTCGGCGTACTAAATTTGGAATCTAATGAAAAAAATGCCTACACTCAGGATGATGTAAATCTTTTATCAGCCTTTGCATCTCATGCCGGTATCTCAATCGACCGAGCCCGACTTCATCAACAGGTTTTAAACAGCCGCCAAATCGAACAACAATTAAAAATTGCCCGTCAGATTCAGGCAAGTTTCCTGCCCAAGACAAAAGTTTCAATTGATGGCTATGATGTCAGCGGTAAAAATATTTCTTCAGAAGAGGTCGGTGGTGATTACTACGATTTTATCCACATTATTGACAGCCAAACTGGTATTGCAATCGGCGATGTTTCCGGTAAAGGTATCCCGGCTGCTCTGATTATGGCGTCATTTCGGGCTTCTCTAATTGCTGAAATTAGAAATAACTATTCGATTCGCACTATTTGCCAAAAAGTCAATGATTTGCTGGTAGAATCGATTTCAATGGGTAATTTTGTAACTGCTGTCTATGGTGTGCTTGATTCCAAAAATAATATTTTCACTTTCTCAAATTGTGGTCATAATCTTCCGGTTGTTTTACGCCAAACCGGAGAAATTCAGTATTTGCAGGAGGGTGGACAGGTTTTAGGTATCACCGGAGGGGTTGTCTTTCAGGAACAGGCTCTATTTATCAATAAAGGGGATGTTTTCTTATTCTATACTGATGGTGTCTCGGAGGTTTTTGATTCAAATGGGAATGAATTTGGTCTTGATGGACTCGTACAGATTCTTAAAAAACATAATGAAAAATCAGCCAAAGAGATCAGAAATATAATTTTTGAAGATGTCAGGAATTACGCAAATCCTGAGCATGTTTTTGATGATTTTACTATAATTGTATTAAAGAGAATTTAATTTCCAATAATAGCGGAAATATTTCGCTTTTTACTTCTCAGAATTGTATTATTTTATATCAGGACAATTTAATTATTATAATATGGAGCAATCAATGAAAAAGATTTTCCTTCTAATTTGTTTATTAAGTTTAACATTATGGCTCGGATGTGGTAAAGATGGTCCAACAGAACCTGATGTAATTCCAGATAAGACCATACAAATCAACTCTACCGCCGGTGACCCTGGGATGACCTCGGCAAATTCTTCGGTTTGGACCAATGTCGATACGGTAAGAATTGATATTACTAAAGCAGCCGTGCTTCCGAAAATGCCGGCAAAATTATTGAAAGTTTCTGAAACTGCTTTATTGCAAGTCATTGTTAATAATGGATTCCTTTTCATGAGAATTCAATGGGATGATGAAACTTTTAATGTTTGGCCTGATTATTATTTTATCAGCGATTCTATCGGATTACCTCATTTTCGAAGAAATACAATTGAAAGCGAAGACCAGTTATATCTGTTTTTTAAGAACCCGGACACTACGGTAAGTAATTGGGATGCTTTCAACTGGCGGGTGCTTACAACCGGTGGAGCAGGATTTGCCGAAGGGTACATCTATAGCCGTGCCGATTCATTAGAACTCGATACTGTTGGTACTTCGACTAATGATAAAATTGCCTGGGAAAATCATAATGTACAGGGTGTTATAGGCGAACCAATATATGTGCATCAGGATACCAGCGAATTTACTGATTACTTATTTGATTATGATATGAAAATAAATCGGTTTGATGATCCGGTTGGAATCATGAATGCTGACACAACTATTGTTGGTGAGGATACGACAATTATTATTGATTACTACTACTGGCCGGTAACCACTGGATGGATATATCAACAGAAAGTTCCGGGATGGATGATAAATACTGATTTTGGTGATATCTCTGATGCCAATCGCGGCAGCCGCTGGGATACCCGGACAGTTTCAGACTATGATCCGCTTCTTGGAAAATATACGCTTGTTATGAAAGTTGCCCTAAACAGTGGATATTCGGATGACTATAACATGACCGGATTAGATTCTATTCAGACAAAGATTGTTATTTTGAATGACCAGAAAGATTTATATAATGGCAGTACCTGGCGTGGAACCGGTGAACCCCTATGGTTGATTTTCTAAAATAACAGATAATATTTTTCTCATAAAACCGGCTTAATAAGCCGGTTTTTTTTATTAATATTCTTTTGGATAAATGTATTGTTATCTTTTTCACAAGGTGATATATTGAAGTAATTAAAAATTGAGCTATTTCGGAGGGAATCATGGCATTAAAGACATATCAGGAATATCTGGAAACATTAAAAAATATTAAAACCGAATATTCATAAATTTGATGAACCGATTGAAGATGTCACCACTCATCCCGCTACCAAAAGAACCGTTGAGGGGCATGGCTGGACCTTTAAGGCTGCCTTTGATGATGAATTAAAAGATAAAGTTACAACAACCTCGCATATTACCGGGGAGCCGATTAGCCGATACCTTTCGATTATTCAAACTGCTGAAGATATGTACGCCAACTCTGAAATGAAAAGGTTGATGTTTCATCTTACCGGTACTTGCACCGGAGGCAGATGCGCCGGATGGTCAGCTTTGAATGCAATGTTTATTTCAAGCTGGGAGATGGATCAGGAATATGGAACCGACTATCACAAAAGGTTTTTAACCTGGCTTGAGGATGCCCAAAAAAGAGACATTACAATTGCCGGAGCCTTAACCGATGCCAAAGGTGATCGCACCAAGACACCATCCCAGCAGAATGACAAAGATGTGTATTTGCATCTTAAAGAAAAAAGAGATGATGGCATAGTTGTGCGAGGTGCCAAGTTGATGATTTGCGGAGTGGCAGCCTCAAGTGAAATATTTATTATTCCGGGATCAGGTTATAAAGAAGAGGATGCTGACTGTGCAATATCATTTGTTATTCCTCGTGATATTGAAGGTTTAACAATTGTTGAGACACGTCATCCAAGTGATACTCGTGATGGAGAAGAAGGCTTTGATAATCCGGTGCAGCAAGGCGGCATTACTCAGGCATTTCTGTTTTTTGAGGATGTTTTTATTCCGAATGAAAGAGTTTTCATGTGCGGTGAATATAAGTATTCGGGTAAAACAATCGGCAATTTTATTATGCCGTATCGCTCTGCTATCGGCGGTTGTGTTGCCGGACAGGGAGATATAAAAATCGGATCTGCAATTTTAACCGCCCGAACCAACGGACTGCACTCAAAAATTTTCAAAGATAAATTAGTGAAGATGCACATCAACAATGAAACAACTTTCGGACTCGGAATTGCCGCCGCAGCTATTGGAAAAAAACATCCTTCCGGTGCCTGGTTGTGCGATCCGATGCTTGCTAATGTAAATAAAGTTCATGTTGCAACTTTGCCGTATGAAACCTCGGTTCTTGCCCAGGATATTGCCGGCGGGATTGCCGAGACCGGATGTATGCCATCATACAAAGATTTTGAATCAAAAAAATACGGACATCTGATTAAAAAATATATGACGGCTAAACATTCGGCTGACTCAAGAGCGCGATCAGCCCGACTGGTCGAATGGAGTACCATTGGAGGTGGAGTCCCGGGCTGTATGCATGGCGGCGGTTCGCCCGATGGTGCGAAACTAATTATTAGAGCCAGTGGGAAACTTGAAGAAAAAGTCGAAATCGCCCGTAAACTGGCTGGAATTAAAGAAGAAATTCCTGAGCCCGGAAAATAACCGATAGTATAAAGTTGCGTAGGTCAACTGGGTAGCCCACCCCATGGGGTGGGTGTCTATTCAATTATATATAATTTTAATATAAATTATGGATGACGTCTACCGCTCACAAAATTTGTAATGGTTGCCTTGCTCGTAATGACTCGCTTGAGTAGAGAACAATCACACGAAGTGTGTCTTGGAGACCTGACACACTTCGTGTGATTATTTCGTGTGATTATTTCGTGGGTAACATTTTTCTTACTTATTCATTCTCACGGGGAACAGGTTTACCTGTTCCGCATTAAACAATTTAATAATTATAATTTGATTTGAATATTTTCTAAAGGATATTCGCTTTTTTTAGAGCGCGGGCAAATTTGCTTTCAACCTGTGGCAAAAATGGTATATCTAAAGACAAGAAAAGTTTACGTATACTTGCTTCAATAGTATCCATTTTTGAGGTGTCAGACATTTCCAATTCAAGTTCATAATCGACAGACCCGTCATTGAATTCTGTCTTATCAATTTCGAGCATATAATTCTGGTCATCGATTTTGAATAATTTCCGTTGGCGGATATTTTCAAACTGAACCAGACGGGTGACTTTTTGCTTGCCGACTTTTTCGATTAAATATTCAATCGGCATTACCTCAAGGTCCATCACATTGCCCTGCATATTTATCAAAGCCAAAGCCTCATTGCGACCAATTTGAGTTTCGATCTCCTGCCGCATAGCAGCTATTCCCGGTTGAGTTCCAATACTTTTGATTGTAATCAAGCCGCGTTTATTTTCTGCCCGAACCCGTAAAGCCCAGCCTTTACTTGCCAGTTTTCTGTCTTCGGTATCAAAGAATGAATTTATCTGCCGGGACTCATCTTCAATATGACCAAGATACCCGATCAGTTTCAGATAGTTTGTGAACGATCCCAGATCGAGTTTTATTTCAATCTCTCTATTTAATCTTGAATTTTCTGCCATAACAATATCAATATAGTAAACAGTTCCTACTTGAAAAGAAAAAAAGTAAAATTTTATTAAACCATATATTTTTCAGTGATATTAATATTAGTAACCGCATCATAAACCGAAAAATCCTGTAAAAGCACGGTTGTATCTCTTACCAAATTGATTTTGATTTTATTTATTTTCATCAATCTGGAAATACGGTTCACTCCGTTATCAGACATGGATTCAGCCAGAGTCGGATTTAAAATTAAATTAAAACTGCTAAAATTCTTATCAGCTTTGGCTCTGACAAACCAGCGTTCGATTTTTGTTGCCATTGTTTCTTTTGAAATTACTCGACCAAGTCCGTTACAATTAGGACAAGTATCTGATAATTTATGAAGATGTGACTGGCGCACCCGTTCACGGGTCATTTCCATTAAACCAAAATCAGTTACCGGGTTAACGGCTCTTTTAGCACGGTCATTGACCAGAAATTTCAGAAATTCATCATACAATTTTCTGCGATTATCTCGATTATACATATCGATAAAATCAAATATCAACAGTCCGCCGATATCTCTCAGTCGAATCTGACGGGCAATCTCTCTGGCTGCTTCAATATTGGTTCTGAATATTGTTTCTTCCTGATCTTTTGTGCCGACATAGCGCCCGGTGTTAACATCAATTGTAACCATCGCTTCCGTCTGATCAATGATCAGATAGGCGCCTTTGCGAATCCAAACCTTTCGATCGAGCATTTTATCAATTTCTGGTTCGAGATCGTAGAGATCAAAAAGAGGCTGGTCGCCTTTATATAGTTCAACTCTGTCTTTTAATTCAGGTGCTACCTGTCGGGCGTAAGAGACAATTTTTTTGAAATCATCTTTATTATCAACCAGAACTCGTTCGACATCCTCGGTAAATAAATCCCGGATCATTGATACGGTCATCTCAGCTTCTTTATGTATCATTGATGGTGCCGGGGAATTTTCAGCTTTCTTTTTAAGTTTAGCCCAGAGTTTTAACAGTCTTTTAACATCAGCTCGAAAATCGGGCTCTTGTTTACCTTCTGCTTCAGTCCTGATAATTAGTCCGAATCCTTCCGGTCTGAGAGGCGAGATCTCGTTTTTGAGTCTCTTTCTTTCAGCCCAGTTGGCGATCCGTTTTGATACGCGGACATGGTCATCATCGGGAACCAATACCAGATATCTGCCGGGGATAGAAATCTCAGTTGAGATTCTTGGTCCTTTGGTCGAAATCGGTTCTTTAATAACTTGTACAAGAACAGTTTGGTTCTTCTTAATAACCCGTTCTATGGTTTCGCGTCTTGTTTTACGAATGATTTCAGCCGGCGCTTCTTCATCAAATTCATCGGAATCGAAATTTTTCCCGTAATCTTTACCAATGTCTGATGAATGAAGATAAGCCGCCCGTGGCAAACCAATATCGATAAAGGCAGCTTGCATTCCGGGTAGAACCGTTCTGACTATGCCTTTATAAATGTCACCGACCATACGTTCGGTCTCCGGACGTTCAACTTGAAATTCGACCAGACGGTCATCTTCAAGCATCGCTACCCGGGTTTCATAATCGTTTGAGTTGATTAGAATTTCTTTTTTCATTTTACTCCTTAACCCCTTGCGCTATCTCTCCAAAAATTTCTCCGATTTCCGGTCTCACACCGTTTAGAAATGCCTGGCCATCCATACCCTTTTTGCCCTCTGGATGAATCTTTAGCAATTCAATGGCGCCATCGGCAGAACTTACCCATAATTTCTTTTTAGCATAAATAACAGTACCGGGACGCTGGTTTTGATAACTTTCATTTTCAAAGGGATCAATCTCTGCAACTTTGGCAGAGTAGATTTTGATCTTTTTCCCTCGGAAAAAAGTGTATGCGCCCGGCCGAGTCGACATGCCCCTGATAAAGTTCACAATATTTTCAGATGGAAATCCGAAATCGATTAATGTATCGAATGGTGTAATCTTGGGTGCGGGGGAGGATAGCGACTCGTCCTGTTGGATAAGTTTATAATCGCCGCTTTCAATCAGATCAATCGTTTTAAGTAAAAACTGACCTGAAATTTCTGAAAGCCGATTATGGAGAGAATCAAAATTTTCGTTTTCTTGAATGTTAATTTTTTCCCGGAGAATAATATCTCCGGTATCTACTGTCTTTTTTAAAAAGAAACTTGTTAAACCGGTTTCTTTTTCACCGTTTACCAAAGCCCAATTAATCGGGGCTGCTCCCCGGTATTTTGGGAGAAGTGAAGCATGGATATTAATTGCTCCGACTTTTGGTAAACTGATTAATTTTTTTGGTAATATTCTAAATGCTATTACTATAAACAAATCCGCATCAAACTCTTTTAGTTGTTGATAAAGATTATCATCCTTAAGAGAATGTGCCTTAATAGTAACAATATTGGCGCAATCTGCCGCCTGGCATACTGCTGTCGAAGTTACTTTTTTGCCACGCCCTTGAGGTTTATCCGCACCGGTTACCACTGCCACAATGTCATGTTTACTTTGACACAAGGCTTCAAGCGGTTTGCAGGCAAACTCGGGCGTACCCATAAATACTATGCGCATAATGTAACGATAAAATTAACCAGATAAACGGCTATCCCGTTTATCAAAAAAAAGGAGTTTGTGAAGCAGCTTAGTTAAGAAGCCTGTGCCAGTTTTTTCAACCGACTTTTCATCAAAGTTTTTGCAATAGGCGAAAACAAATCAATAAATAATTCACCCTCAAGATGCGAATATTCGTGCAATATTGCCCGGGCAGCAAGCCCGTTCGCATCCATTTTGAATTCTTTGCCGTCCACGTCCAAGGCTTTAATTGTCACTCGTGCAGGACGGAAAATTTTTTGATAAATCCCCGGAAATGATAAACATCCCTCTTCAAATTCGCAATTTTCTTCACTGGTTGAGATTATTTCCGGATTAATAAAAACTTTTAGGGTGGCATTTATATCTGTAACAGACAGGTCGACTATAAATATTCTTTTAGGCATACCTATTTGAACTGCTGCCAGACCAAGCCCATTTGCTTTTTTTAAGGTGTCTATCATATCAGACACTAAATCTTTTATCTCCTGGTTGACTTCTTCAACCGGACTGGATACTTCCCTTAAAACCGGGTCACCATATATGACAATCGGCCTATCTGCCACAACTACTCCAAAAAATTAATTTTCTACTTTTGTGGCGATGGAGGATTTTAAAAACTCCATTTTGGTATCATTTCCTATTTTGAGGACAATACGCCCTCGCTCTTCATCGATAGCGAAAATAACACCAAACATACCACCACTGGTTATAACTTTATCACCTTTCTTTAAATCTACTAAGAGCTGTTCATGCTCTTTTTGTTTCTTTCTCTGAGGGCGAATTAACAATAAATACATAATTACAAAAATCAGCCCAAACCAGATAAGAGTAACCATTCCACTGCCGCCGGCTTCTGCACCGCCAGACATTAAAATTTGCCAATTCAAATTTTTCTCTCCTTATATTTATCGACTAACTATTCAAATTCTGCACAATTGCAATCGAGTTTCAACATAAGCGACAGCGTCGCTTTGATTTCCTGACACAGATCAGGCAGACAGAATATACAGTCAGCCAAAAGGATAGCCAAGTATTTTAATTCTACAGTTTTAACAGTAAAATACTGCCGACTGTTCCCGTCAATGATTGTGTGATGTAACTTGTTGATTTATAACAAAATAAAAGCCGATAAGAATTATCGGCTTTGTGTGGTTTATTTGAAATTATTCTTCGGGCTCTGCCTGAGAATCGGTTGAATCAGAATCTTTTTCAGTTTTAAGCTTATCAGTCCATTCTGAGACCTTTTTTGCAAACCCGGGAACAGCCTCTATAATATTATCCCATTTGGATTTACCTGCTGATAGAAACCGCACGCCGCCCTCTTCAATGATAATAAATCCAGCCGGCTCTATTCTGGCTCCGCCGCCGCCGCCGCCACCAAAGCCTGAACCCTGTTTATCGTTCTCACCCTGACCGCCACCGGCACCAAATCCAACAGAAATTTTTACAACCGGTACGACGGTTGTTTTACCAATAGATACCGGGTCACCAATAATAGTTTCTGAGCGAGCTATATCTTTTAGTTCCCCTACAACACCTTTTAATATATCAACTACGTTATTTGCCATCCTGGGCTCCTTTCTTTGTTCCTATCGCCAATTTAATCAATTCTCTTAATGGCAGCGAGATCGCAAATTTAGAAAATTGATAAATAATTTTATATAACGGGAGGGCAATCGACCCTCTGATATTTACACTGAATCCGGAGTCGTTCCAAATTGGCGTATATTGCACCCGACTCATAACATTGGGGGCTGAGGCAAGCGCCGCCTGATAGTATCCATAAACGATGCCGGTGTTATCCGGTGAATCAAAACCGGCTTCAATTTTACCCTGAAATTCCTCAACAATAATCGATTTTAACAGTCCTAAAAAAAAGTGCCCTAAAGAATTGAGTAAATTGGGCAGAAGTGAAACAGCCTGTTTAATAGATCTGGTTCGTTTTTTTTCTTTTTTTGGTTTCTCTTTTTTAATTTTTTCAGACTTTTCTTTTTTCTCAGATTTTTGAAGTGAGAATGATTTAAGCTTCACCCCGGCAATTTTAATTACTCCGACTTTGTCTACAAAATTCAACTCCGGTCCTGATTTACCGATCCCGATAAAAAGCAGTCTGTCACCCTGGCCAAATGAAAATTTGAGCCTTAATTTCAAAAAAGAGATTAGTCCGATTATTATTATTATTATGGATATTATATATATCATATTCACCTATCTATATATACTATCGGCAGGGTAACGGAGTTACATTTATTTTAACTTAAAGTAATTTTAAACTTGGATATTAGTAATA
>CBDVDR010000025.1:0-37709 GCA_965372795.1 uncultured bacterium | reverse complement strand
TGGTTAGAGCAGCGGAATCATAATCCGCGTGTCCGGGGTTCAAGTCCCTGCACCGCTATTAATTACTGGTATAATGTTACTGTCAATTGTCTTTTGATTGATTAATAGATTTAAAATGATCTCACAATAATTAACAAAATATTTGATATTTTCTATATTTCAGTTTGCGAAATGCAGAATACTAAAATTTTAATATTATTAAATAATTTATTTCTTCACTAACAACCCCACCGCATGCTTATTGAGCCGCAGTCGTATCAGGCGGAAAATTGGCTGTAGAGGTCGGCCATGTTAGGGTGTGGGTGATATCCTTTATCCCTATATTATTGTCAGGATCGTGAGAACAGCAAGTGACGGCAATGCGCTGACCTGCCTGAATGTCCCACGAATTACTCATATCCATGTGAATTATCGGAAAAACATTGTACAATTCTACAATCGTACTCATTGGGATTGGCGCGGTATATCGGAAACCATCCTCGGAGTTGATCAGCGTTTCGAAAACACCGCTATAAACAAACGCCATGAAACTGAGCTCCAATTGGTTCGTTGGGAAAAGCATTTTACCGGTAAGCAAGTATTGGTTGGGATATGAATCCCCGAATTGTTTCACAAAATCATTACCTGCCCACGTCCATGTATCGGTGTCCACTGGATCGTGATCCTGATATGTGTAAGAAAACTCACCACTTGTCGAGACCGTCCCGTAAGAATCATCAGCAGCGAAGAATGTTGTGGAGTAGTGGATGGGCGCTTCGTGAGGTTCTTCGCGAAAGGTGTGGATATCCTGACGCAAATGCGAATTAATAACGATTGAGCCGGAAAGAGTACCGGCATCCTCGGTGGTATAAGTAATCTGATTCCGCCACTCGGTAAGATTGACGACGTTACTCTTGCGCTTGACGCTGTACGTTGGACCGACAATACCGTCTACTTCGACTATCACTGGGCCGGCTGAACCGGCTCCGGTATTTGGAATAAACGCTGTAATTAATTCAGGCTGCCAGTCGAGAATCGGGAGTTCTATGCCGTCGACCAAAACCCTCCCATCCGATCCTGGATCGCTGCCGAATACGCCAGTTACGAAAAAGCTGTCGGTGTTTTCAATGACAAACATGTATCTAATACTCGGAGCAAGAAGACCAAAATTTGCATTTAGATGGCTTACCCGAAATTTTGCCTGGTTATCCGGATCGGTATCAAATCCCCGATTCTTCATGTCGAGCCAAATTTTGTCCACGCCGAACGAACGTTGGGCTGGTTCCTCCTTGGGAGTCAACGTCGAGGAGTTGGCGCCAAGCATCCGATCGATCAGGAACTCACACGCCTTGTTGGCCGGCACATCTGTTACTGTTTTACTCCAACCGGCAAATACCGATGCGCCGGCGGTTGCGAAACCCTGTCGAAGTGCAGGCAGGCTGTCGGTTTGACACGCATTGAGAATAATTAAACTATTCGGGACGAAACTCATGTATTGTGCTACAAATTTAGCAGTGAACGCATACCTATAATGAGGGGCACATGTGCCCGTGGATGGGTCGCGGTCATCACAGTACATGTAGACCAATTCGTTATTTGTAAGTAAGGAAGCAAAAATCGAATCATTTGTTTGAGAATGAGGTGTCGCTGTCCAGATTGAAAGAAACTTATTGCCAGCTCTATTCACTCCCATGCCACCATGAGCATCCATATAGAACACACCATCGCCTTTCACGTTAAGAAGGGCAGGCACGCTACCGGTGGATGGAACGGTTACGTAACCATTGTCTTCAAGTAGCTGCTTTACAACCGGAGCTCCTATGGTGAAACACCCGGTCCCCAAGGTACTAATGACGCGTGCCTGGATTGAATGAGGTAGTTCAGGGTTGTCTACAGCCTTATCAGCTGGTACATCATATAATTTGGTCGTAACCTCCTGGTCGGTGAAACGTCGTTCAGGCAGCACGAAGTCGGCTGGAATCACCGGGTCGAGCGAAGACTCCGGCCAGTCGACAGTAGACAGACCGGTGCCAGTTGAGGGTCGGTTGTTGGGAATTAATAGTAACCGATCATCTGTAAACCACGCCCAAACGGAACTGCTGTCAACAATCCCAGCTGAGTCTATTTCAGGTTGATTGTTTAGAAAGGCGACAAGGTGGATCGCAGCAGAGTCTGAGGGATCGCCAGCCAGAAATGAAGAGACACTATCCAGTGCATTGAACAAAACTTCCCTTTGATCAAACGTTAGCTCAGCCTGACCGCAGCTTTCAACCGGTTCGTAAGTGACAAACATATAGTCAACCAGACGTGTAAGATCCAAAATACCAATGATACCCTCAGGGTCACCATCGCAGTTGGCAGCCTCCGGGCAGCACAGAGGGTCGTTGGAAACGAACATGTAATCAACCAGTCGAGTGAGATCGTTTATGTCAATCTGTTCGTCTGGATCGCAATCAATATTGCCGCGCACAATGCAACAATCGCCCTGGGCTGATGCAACTTCAAATACAACAAACTGCGCAACTATCAACGTCGATACTACTATAACCACTGTACGCATTCGTACGACAAATAAAGCCCGTACAAAGGTAAACCATGACCACATTGCTGGCATGAATCCTCCGGTATTTAAGCATGAATTTATGTAAATGGTATCCCCATGACCATACATTAGCAGCGGGATACGGTCAAACCTACTGGTCATAATATACAAAAGTCCCTGCTTTTTGCAAGGAGAGAATGGTCTTATTTGAGCTATTTTAAGTGATATACATCTTCAGGCTATCAAAATCGTTGTTTTGTATAATGTCATAATGATGCTTCTGCTCCTACCTTTGGTCGTTCTGAATCTTTCCATCCTTACGAATTAGCTCCCGCAGACAACACCATGAATGCCTCAACCAGTCCGTTCCAGTCTTGCGCAAATCAGATCATTGATGATCATCGTTCGTCAGTGACAGACTGGGATGGTACAATCAATGCTGCTTCAATCGAATGGATAGTTTGTGAACCATGCCACTCTGTCCATCGAAATTGTGGAGTTGTTTCATATCCGAGTTTTTTTCTCAGGGATGACAATGGAATTCATGAAATCTGTTGTGAATGACAACCAGTAATCAATTAATTGTAAGATATGTTCAATGGAGAGTTCTTGTAAAGAAATTGGCGAGTAAAACAAATCAAAACAGACTAAATTCATTGTAAGAGAAATAGCTGTAAAGCCTTGGCTCGAACGTAAAGAGCTGACTATCAACAAGTTAGCTAAACACGCTAAGCGTGTCCGGGGTTCAAGTCCCTGCACCGCTATTATTTTATATCCTAATAATACGTATAATTTAACCGGTTATTTTTTAAATTTGGCTGATCTTTTATATGAGATATGCTTTTGAGTAAGAGTATTTTTCTGATTAACTTTTTTATTTACATCTTTCTCAACAAATATTTTTTGACCCGTGAATGGATTTTGCTCGGTATAATACATCAAAGCAGAATAAGTCGAGGGCAGCGGTGTAAAAATTTGAACCTGCTCCGGGTTTATTTTAAGATTTTTTGAGGTGAACGCTTTTAGATTTTTCATCTCAGTATCAGTACAACCCGGGTGGGCTGCTATCAGGTAATAGGTCAAAAATTGTTTTTTGTCTGTTTTATCAGAAGCTTTGGCAAACATCTTATTGAACTGTAAAAGACTTTCCTTGTCAGGCTTTCCCATTAAATCCAAAATCTTATCATCGGTATGTTCCGGCGCAACTTTTAACTGACCGGAAGTGTGACTGTCCAATAATTTATTCAGATATTTTTGTCCAAATTGTTTGTCTTTAATAATTAGATCGTATCGTATCCCCGAGGCTATAAATACTTTTTTTACACTGTCTATATTTTGAATTTTTTTTAAGAGGCTCAGTTGCTGGCTATGGTCTGGTTTCATTAGCGAGCAAATTTCAGGGTACAAACACCGTTTGTTATCGCAACAACCCTTTTTCAATTTTTTGTCACACTCGAAACCATACATATTGGCTGTTGGTCCGCCGGCATCACTAATGATTCCGGCAAAATCTGAATGTCTCCCGAATTTTGTGGCTTCGTTTACAACTGATTTTTCAGAGCGCCATCTGATAGTTTGCCCCTGATGGACTGCTATCGCACAAAAATTACATTCACCGTAACATCCCCTGTGAGTTGCTAATGAAAATTTGATAGTGTCCAGAGCTTTGACTTTGCCCATCTTTTTGTAGTAGGGATGTAACTCAAGGGCAAAATTCATTTCATAAATTTCATCCATTTCTGCTTGAGACAAATATGAATCCGGCGGATTCTGAATCAGGAATCGAGTATCGTTTTTTTGGCATAATCCTTTGGCGGTAATGGGGTCATTGTTTTTATAGAAAGTATGAAACATGCCGGTGAATTTTGATTTTGAATTTTTAACTTCATCGAATGACGGCAGTTCGAGATAGTTGTCCGGTTGTTCATTTGAAATATAGCAAAGTCCTTTTAAATTATGCCAATCTTTTTTCTGTTTGAAAGATTCAGCCAATTTAAGGATTGTTTTTTCACCCATCCCATAAACCAAAGCATCCGCCTTAGCATCAAATAGAATTGATTTTCGGATTTTATTTGTCCAATAATCGTAGTGGGCAATTCGTCTGAGGCTTGCCTCAATTCCACCCAAAATAATCGGTTTTGTATTTTTAAAATATTTGCGGATTAAATTGCTATAAACAATTACCGCTCGATCAGGACGGCGATTATTTATTCCACCGGGTGTGAAATCATCAGATTTCCTTTTTTTCCGGGAGGCGGTATAATTTGCCACCATTGAATCAACCGAACCCCCGCTGATTCCCCAAAATAACTTTGGCTCTCCAAGTCGCATGATATCCTGTTCAGAGGTAATATCGGGCTGGGCAATAATACCCACCCGATAGCCATTCTTAACCAGATATCGTCCTATTACTGAGATTCCAATAAAAGGGGAGTCAAGATAACTGTCGCCGGAAACGAGAATAATATCAAGCTTGTCCCAGTTGAGTTTTTGCAACTCAGCCTTGGTGGTTGGCAAAAATTTCATACTAAAATAATACTACTTATGATTCAAAAGGGGAAATAATATTTAAATTATAAATAAGCTCTGTAATTATTTATCTTGAAAATACACCTATTTGACAAATTTGGATTTACTCGCTTTATTAGGATACAACTAATATAACTATCAGAAGTTAAAAAACTATTGGACAACCTAACAAAACTATTAAAAAGCTTTATTCTATTAATTCTAATTTTTGTTTTTTTTAATAATAGCTATGCCATAGAACAGATTGAATTTGATTCAGATTCAGATACATCCTATTTACCTTATAAATCAGTGATTGCAAGAGAGGGGTTTTCTCCCGGGAATCATTATCTTCAAGTAGACCGGATTCTTCGAGTAATCAAACCATCAATTAAGGGGATTAGTGAAGGATTGTTGACGATTGCCAATAACCCGATACCGAATAGTAACAATAACCCGATGATATCTCCAAAATCATTTCCGGAATTCGTCGTTACCGATGATGATCCCATACGCTATAATATTGCTGCGTGGGATAAGTATATCAATAAATCAGATAGTGCTATATTTATAGTTGGACTTTGTAATAATAAAGATTCGCTTTTCGCCTTTAAACTTTACCTTGATACGGATTCAATTGAATACAAGAATATTTATGTCAGAGAACATGCCAAGAATAAAGAATTAGTTACAAATTCAAGAATCGTATATATCGGTGATTTTGATAGGGATGGCAGCATTGAAATATTAGCTTATGTTGCCCAACGGACATTTATCAGAAGACTGTTTTGTTTTGATTTTATTACTTTGGAAATCAAATGGGAAAGAGAAATTTCAAGTGGGGTTTCGGGTGATCCCTTGATTGATTGGAATGATGAAATAAAAGAAACTCGGATTATTTTTACAACCGGGAATCCTGCAAACGGTGCAAAAGATTCAAACTATAATGATCGTTTTTCTTACATAACGATACTTGATAAATTCGGGGACATCCTATTAAATGATACTCTAAGTCTTTATGGGCGGGAGAGCCCGCGATTAATTAATACCGAAAATTCATCTGAATACTATTTGACTCATTATCTCAAAATAGGTTCAACGGATTCAACCGATAATAAAAAACATAATGAATATTATTTGACAAAACTTGATAGTTATGGAAAAGTAATTAATCAAATTAATATAATGGCAACTCCAAATTATTTGTGGTTATCAAAGTATAAGGATTTTCCAGATACAAAATTATTTGTTCGATTCAGAAATAAAGAGATTCATATATTTAATGCCGATCTTTCAATGTTTGGGAAGATCCCAACATTAGAAACTCCATTTAATTATTATGGGAGTTACAAAATTTTCGGATTTGATGATTCTGTATTTGTTTTCGGTGATGGGATTTATGATAGAGAATTAAATAAACTGCTCCATTTCCCTTTTTCTTGTGGAACATTTGAACCAATCGAGTATGATTCGCTGGGGAATTTATCTGCTTATGTTATTACTTATGGCCTGCATTATTATATTGGCTATGTTGTGAAGAAAACTAAGACAGAACTGATTTCAGTATTTTACCATCAAAATCAAAAATATGTATTAATGCTTCTCTCCGGGCTTTTGGTTGGGTTATTACTTATCAACTACTATCGCTATAAATCAAAAACAAATTATCTATTGATTTCTAAGCAAAAAAGAGAACTTGAAACGATTCATGAAGCCCTTCGAAAAGCTCAGGTAACTATTGTTGCTCACGAAAAATTTCGCCAGGCAAAAGATATTGCCGGCGGGTTTGCTCATGAAATTAGAAATGATCTTTTCCCGGCACGAAGCGGCTTAAATAAAATAATAACTGCCGATGATGTTAAACTTAAAGATCTGAATTGGATAAAAAGAGTCTGTCAATTTTCTGATGAAGCTGTTAGAAGGGCTGTTGAACTGACCCAGCAAATTAGTAATTACTCTTCAATTGAATCTTCTAAAAAGGTCGAGTCGGTAGATTTAATAGAGATTCTAAATGAGGTTATTGATTCGGTTCGTTTTAGCCTTGAAGAAAATGCAATAGAATTGTCATTAGTAGAATTCGGTAATCAGAATGTAGCTGGTAATAGAGAACAATATTATATAATATTAAATAATCTAATCCTGAATGCAATTGACGCCTTAAATGATACTGATCGTCCTAAAATAGAAATAAACCTTGAATCTCAGAAAAATAAAGTTATTTTAACTATATCCGATAACGGTTGTGGAATTCCAAAAGAAAATATAAAAAGAATTTTCGATTTTTTCTATTCAACAAAACCAACATCGGGAACAGGCTTAGGTTTGGCTATGGTAAAGAAAATAATT
This sequence comes from uncultured bacterium, assembly GCA_965372795.1. Taxonomy (GTDB): domain Bacteria; phylum Zixibacteria; class MSB-5A5; order GN15; family FEB-12; genus QNAD01. Next base: position 30,334 of record CBDVDR010000025.1, on the reverse strand, counting down.
GAATTGTATACTGGTTCAATAGAAGTAAACAGTTTTGTAAGTCAGGGCACAACTTTCAAACTGCGATTTAATAAGTACAAAGTCGATAAGTGAGTTAAGTAGTGATTCAAGAAACTGAATTTAAAATACTGTTAGTTGACGATGACCGACATGTTCTTGAAGCACTGGAATTGCTTTTCGAAGACTCCTATTCCATTTTAACTGCTAAATCCGGCCAGGATGCTATTGATATTGCCTCAAAAGATTTTAATATCGCTGTTGTTGTTATGGATATTAAAATGCCGGGGATGGATGGAATTGAAGCTGCCCGTAAAATTAGAGAAATTTCCCCTGATACGCCTGTAATTTTCCATACCGGATTCCCGGGAGAATATACCGAAGAGGATATTGATCAAAAAGAATCTCCATATGAATATATTCAAAAAGGAAGCTCGATAAGTAAACTTAAAAGAGCCGTTCGCAATGGCATCGAAGCGTACCGTCACCGCAAAGGGATTCCTACTAAACTATTTAATTCAGAAATTTCATTTGGCATGGTAGGTAAATCAGCTAAGATGAAAGAAATCTATCGCAAGATTTTAAAAGTTGCTGTTACTGATTCAAAAGTGATGATTCTTGGAGAAACAGGGACTGGTAAAGAACTTGTTTCAAAAGCCATCCATAATTTTAGTCGTCGCAGAGATGAGAATCTTGTAATATTCAACTGTAATCGCAAAGCCCCGGATCTTGTAGAATCAGAACTTTTTGGACATGGTAAAGGTTCATTTACCGGAGCAATAGAGGATAGAATTGGACTGTTTGAGTATGCCGATGGTGGTACTGTTTTGCTTGATGAAATCGGGGATCTGGATGACAATACTCAGATTAAAGTATTACGGGTCATAGATTCGGGAGAGTTTCAAACGATTGGAGAAAAACCGGTTTTAAAGAAAACTGATGTAAGAGTTATTTGTGCTACCCATCATGATCTTGAAAAACTTGTAGAATCCGGAAAATTTCGCGAGGATCTATATTATCGTTTAAATGGAGTTGTAATTAAATTGCCCCCTCTTCGTGAAAGAAAAGAAGATATTCCTGATATTATCTCAATGTGTGTAAATAAACTAATGGGCGAAGAGGATTTAATGCCTAAGTATTTTGATCCGTCAGCAATTGAAATTTTGCTTCAACAGGATTGGCCGGGAAATGTCAGGCAGCTTATCCAAACAATTGAATCATTAGTCATTGAGGTTGATTCTGATATTATTCTTGCTCAAGATGTTGAGACATATTTTGGACATAAAAATTGTCTACCGAAGAATCTTAATAGTTTAGCTGAAAAAACTATTGAATTCAGGAAAAATTGTATTATTACAGCCCTGCATGAAACAAACAAAAATATCAACGCAGCTGCCCGACTTTTAAGCATTGATCCTGCAAATCTTAGGAAATTGATTAAAAGTTATCACATCACATTAGGTTAATAATACACCCCCCTTTTACCGTTTTAATTGGTTTAAAAAACCTGCCTGAAATTTTAATCAATCTACTACGTGACCTAACACCCTCGTACATAATGACATATGAATGCGATAATAATCGCATAGTTTGGCATCATTGTTGCAATATAAACTCATCAAAGGCCTAAAAATATTATTATAGGAGGGAAGACTTCAGCTGCCCAGTGTGGTGCGTTTCAATTTCAATGTTAACAACATTGTGGGTCAGAGGGTGACAACGAAGTGTAAAAGTGAACGGCTGGAAATAATATTAGGGATGCCCAATAAATACCAGCACTTACTTGTTGCAGGAGAAATTAATGAGTTGTCATTTTTTACTCCAAATTGGAGTGAAAAAAATAATTCATGATTTTTCAAAAAAGTAAAAGACAGCGACATATTCCGTAACTGTCTGGAGCAAAATATTAAAGTCTTAAAAGAGATTTTAATATTGATGATTTTTTAGAATTGTTTTCCCTTTTTTAGGGAATTCAATCTCTCGCGAGATTGAAAAAACCCGGTAATGAAAGTGCTCTCATTGCCGGGTTTTATTATTTTCATCATCAACGTTTATTGAGAAAATTTAATTCTCAATAAATGAAGAAATAGTTTAGCAGTTATGAAACACTGCCAACTTTTGTGGAATAAGTTGATTCAGGAAGTATTTCTTCGATTTTCTTTAAAAGAGTATCAAGATTTTCAACGAATTTTTCTCTTTGATCAGCATTGATTTTCTCAGCAATTTTGCGGTAGTAATTGATCCCCGATACAAGATTATGTTTAAAATCAATAAAGTATTTTGAAGTTCGTTCTACCAACCCATCGGCAACTCTTTTAATTTCGGTGATAATATATTCAATGTAAAGAATAAGTTCTTTGATAAATAAATGAGGGCGGTCTGAATTAGAAATAAGTGATATCTGACCGTAAATATGTCCGACCATTTCTTTCAAACTGACAACTTTATTAAAATTAACAATATTAGGACCACAACAAACTGAAGGCGTTGCCTTTGAGTTAATGCCCAGTTTTAATGTAGCGACACCGCCCAAATCATGACAGATGCATGATTTATCGGTTACCATTTCAGTAAATGCTACTGATTTTTCATTTATATTTTCGGATTGGGCAAATTGGCGTAATTTCTTTTTCTGGTAAATTCTGGAAGCACGACAAATAGGAACTTTTGTAAACTCGGTATTTGAAACAAGAAATCCCTTGGGGCATTCACTGCCTGGCTTATCGGCTTCAATTCTTCTTCTTCTAATAGCTTCACTTGCGGAAGTTCTTAGATTCCAAAACGGGATGCCAAGGGGAGATGAATTGCTCAGGTAGACATCTTTGTCAGTAGCATCAGTCAATTTTGTCAAATGCTCATCATCAATATTGGTAACTTCAGGAACAAGCAAAAACGGCGTACCCCAGCCGGTGCCATCAACATTGTAATTTTCCATTAGAAATCTGTTTTCTTCTGCAGTTCCGATACCTCCTTGAATAGTCAAGCGAGTGAGATGAGGTTTTTCAAGCGGTGTTCGATTTATAGCGGCAAGGGCTTTGTTATAGATTAAATGAAGTTGTTCAACCAATTCATCTTTTTTTTGTTTGAATTCATCTAAAATCACGCCGAGTAAAAATCCATCGGTCGCAAAAGCGTGGCCGCCACAATTTAAACCGGATTCGATTCGATATTCAGAAACCCATAATCCTTTTTTGGCAAGGAATTTACTCTGAACCATAGCTGAACGAAAATCTGAGACCTTAAGAATTATTTTCTTCTTAAGTTCGCCTTTTTCATCAGGGAAGAATTCGGTGAATTTCGATAAATATCCATAAAGCCTGCGATTCATGCCTGCTGAAAAAACTATTGAAGATTGAAATTTACTTTTTGCAAATCCGCGTAAAGCAGAGAGAGCATCAGCTGATTCCATAGGAAGTTTTTCACCGCGACTGTATCGATCACGATCAAGTTTGGTCATGATGTTTACATCGATGCTTCCCGGAATTATATAGTTTCGAAGATTTTCTTGAAGTTCAAGTTTTTTATCTGAATCAGTAGTTGCAAGCATTTCGTTGTAGTCATTTTTGATCGGTGTGTCAGGCAGCAGCTCAAAATACTTTGTAATTTCAGAATCAGGCTCAAAGGGTGACTTTTGAAGGGCTTCAAATTGGATATTAACGAGCTTATCAATAAGTTCCAAATAGGCAGTAATTCGTTTTGCTCTTGCATCATCTTCAAGTTCGGTAATTTCGATATATTCTAACTCATGCTTTTCGCAATGATATTTTCGCATCTGTTCTATAAGCACATCATCAACAAGTGAGATGACTGAAGATATACCATACTTAGCAACTTTCAACGGAGTGTCGATTGTGAAGCCGGATCCCATTACGGGGATATGGAATTGATGCAATTTTTTCAATTCTTTTGTTTTCATAGTGTTATAGATATCCTGAAGCTTCAAAATGTCAAGTATTAACAACATTCTATAACAAAAGTTAATATTTGACCCATTTATTATGGCAGCTAAATTTAGAAATGCTTCGTAAGTCGCTGTACAATACGAAGTTACGAAGCAAGTCCGTTTGGCGGTAGAGGATGCATCTTTAAAAAATTTATTATAATTATTTCCAAAAATTATGAATTATTCTATATTAATGCGTATTTTAAAACTATCTAAACTTGTCTTATTTGTTCAGTCAAAATTATGATTGGAAAGCAAATTATGATTGGAAAATATTAATTGAATAAATTAATGGAAAAATTATTGAACAATAATACTCTCCTTGCTGACGGGGCAATGGGAACGATGATATTTTCAGAAGGATTTGGGTATAATCAATGTTTTGAGGAATTAAATTTATCAAATAGTGATCTTATCAAGAAAATATCCCGCGCTTACCTGGATGCCGGTGCAGATATTATTCATACGAATACCTTTGGCGCCAATCCTTCAAGATTAAAACAATTTGGATTTGAAAACAAAATAACTGAAATCAATCAGGCTGCGGTTGCAATAACTAATGAAATTTGCAAAAACAAGAGACTCGTTGCCCTGTCTGTTGGACCGACAGGATTGTCTTCTGAGCCAAATAATAGTAGTGAAATAGAACGTAACTACGTTTGCCAATTTGAGTCAGTAAATAATATGAATGTTGATCTTATCTCGATAGAAACCATGACCTCTTTAACAGAAGCAAAGATTGCCTTACAATCAGCTAAATCTATATTGCCATCAGTGCCTGTCTCAGTTTCGGTCTGTTTTCGAAAAATCAATGATGAATTTTGGACTTTTGATCAAGTCTCTATTTCTGAGGCTATTGCAAATCTGGAGGCAAATGGTGCCGATATAATCGGATCAAATTGTGGTAATTCGTCTCAAGAGATGATAGAAATTGCAAAAATTATTCGATCTTTAACAAAATTGCCGATCTCAATCAGCCCGAATACCGGTAACCCCAAAAATAATAATGATAAACAGGACTACCCTTTATCATTTGAAAATTTTGTTCAAACAGTAAAACAATTGATAACTGAAAAAGTGAATATTGTTGGGGGATGTTGTGGCACAACTCCCGAATTTATTGCTGCTGTTAAAAAAGAATTTTATTGATAAAACAGTCATCTTTTAATCTGATGCTTCTTGCTTTCATCGCATTTGTATAATAAATTATTCGGATAAATAATAATCTCAGAAGGAGATAATATGCAAGACAAACTCTCCGAGTTAATATCATACTTAAAATCAAAAAAAGTCGATTATGCTGATTGCCGTTTTGTACGGGGCGAAAAAGAATCGATCTCTGTGACTGACAGCAAAGTAGATTCGATGTCACGAATTACGGATGTCGGAGTTGGCATAAGAGTAATCGCTAATGGTGCCTGGGGATTTGCCTCTACGTCATCCCTAAAGGCAGGTGATCTGAAAAAAACAGCAAATCTGGCAATTCAAATTGCAAAAGCTTCGGCAACTACTATAAAAGAGCCGGTAAAAATTGCTGATCAGGAAATTTACAAGGACCATTTTAAAACCGCTTATAAAAAAGATCCGTTTGAGGTTAGTGCTGATGAAAAAATTGAGTTGCTTGTCAAAACCTGTGATATAATTAAAAACTCAAAGAAAATTAAAAACGCTGAAGCCTCGATGAATTTCTTTAAAACCAAAAAGATATTTTACTCGACCGAGGGTAGTATGATCGAGCAGGATATTATTGAATCCGGCGGCGGGTGCAACGCTATTGCTTTTGACGGGAAAGAGGCTCAAAAACGATCTTACCCAAATTCATTTGGTGGAGATTTTGGCACCTCCGGATATGAATATGTCGAGAAAATGAATCTTATCGGTAATGCCGAAAGAGTTCGCGAGGAAGCTATTGCACTTTTAAAAGCATCTCCTTGTCCGGATGAGAATACGACAATTATAATCAACGGTCCTCAAATGGCTCTGCTCGTTCATGAATCATGCGGGCATCCGATAGAACTTGACCGGGTCCTTGGAACAGAAATTTCCCTTGCCGGCGGATCATTCATGACGATTGATAAGTTAAATAAACTTCAATACGGCTCAAAGATAGTAAACATCACTGCCGATGCTACTCTTGCGGGCGGACTCGGTTCTTTTGGATACGATGACGAAGGTGTGAAAGCTCAACGCACACCAATTATCAAAAAAGGTAAATTTGTTGATTACCTCTCAAGTCGTGAAACAGCGCCGATTATAAACAAACGATCTAACGGTACGATGCGTGCTGATGGATGGAACCGCCTGCCATTAATCAGAATGACAAATATTAATCTTGAGCCGGGGACATGGGAACTTGAGAATTTAATCGCTGATACAAAGAAGGGAATTTTCTTTGATATCAATAAAAGTTGGTCAATTGATGACAAGCGTTTGAATTTCCAGTTCGGGGTACAGGCTGCCTGGGAGATTAAAAATGGTAAATTGGGCAAGATGTATAAAAATGCGCTGTTTACCGGTATCACTCCTGAGTTTTGGAATTCATGTGATGCAATTTGTAATAAAAAGCACTGGCATATTTGGGGTGTTCCGAATTGCGGAAAAGGAGAACCGATGCAAACCGCTCATGTTGCCCACGGCGTTGCTCCGGCAAGATTCAGAAATGTAAAAGTGGGAGTGATAAAATGATTGGAAAAGAAAAACTACTGAACCGTTTAGATAAAGTGCTGGCAAAATCTCCGGCAAGTGAAACCGAAATTCTTTATATCGGCAATAAAACCGGTTTGACAAGATATGCAAATTCCATAATTCATCAGAATGTATATGAAAGCAACTGTCAGGTTTATTTCAGAACCGTTCTTGGTAAAAAAGTCGGCGTATCTTGTACCAATTCACTCGAATTGAACGATTTGAAAATTGCTTTGGAAAATTCAATCGATATCGCTAAACAGCAGCAGGAAAATCCGGAATTCCCTGGTCTTGCAAAACCGGGTAAAATTAAAAGTATTGATACTTTTAATGAACGGACGGCAAATTATTCTCCTCATCAAAGGGCAAAGATCGTCAAGGGGATTATCGGGGAAGCTTCGAAAAAGAATTTTGATGTTGCCGGATCGCTTTCAACCGTTTCAGGGGAATTTGCTGTTATAAATACAAATGGGATGCGCGCCTATCAACCGATGAGTTCTGCCTCAGTCAATATGATTATGATGTCTGATAATTCATCCGGGTATGCTGCTGACACCTCGCGCAATATAACTGATATAGATTTTGATTTGCTTGCTAAACGAGCAGTCGATAAATGTGATAAATCTCAAAACCCGATTCAGATTGATCCGGGTGTCTATGAGGTAATTTTGGAACCATCAGCCGTTGCAGAAATTCTTGAATGGCTTAATTACATCGGACTGGGTTCAAAATCTTTTGAACAAAAGCTGTCGTTCCTTTCCGGTAAAGTAGGCAAAAAAGTTACATCAGAATTAATTTCTATTTACGACAATGGATTAGACTCCAAAACAATTGCTTTCCCGTTCGACTTTGAAGGCGTCCCTAAAAAGCGGGTGTCTTTTATTGATAAAGGCATCGCAAAAGGTGTTGTCTATGACAGGATCTCAGCTGTAAAAGCTAAAACAAAAACAACCGGTCATGCTATTATGCCCGATAGTACCAATGAAGGCGCAATAGGCTTAAATGTTCAGATGGCTCCGGGGAAATCATCAAAAGTGAAGATGATTAAATCAGTCAAAAAAGGAATCCTTGTAACCAGGTTCCATTATATCAATGGTTTCATAGATACCCGCAATTCGGTTCTAACCGGCATGACTCGTGATGGCACTTTTTTAATCGAGAATGGTGAAATCAGCAGCGGAATTAAAAACCTGCGTTTCACTGACTCAATCATGAAAGCCTGGAAAACTACCAAGGCTGTTTCGAAAGAACGTGAACGGATAGCATCATGGTGGTCGGCAATCGGCTGTACTACTGTTCCGACTTTACAGATCAAGAAATTTAATTTTTCAGGTAAAACTGAATTTTAAAATCCGTATAAAAAAAGACCGTTCTAAAAAAACGGTCTTTAATAATTTCAAATATATAATCTATTCTTATTTAGAACTGGCACAACCACATCGTGGTGCTGGTCCTTGAACAAATAGGAAATCTACGATATATGTAAGATCAGAAATACCAAGCTCACAATCCTGATTTATATCAACCGGATTTTCATAGCATATCACATCCTGGAAAAACAAATAGTCAACAATAGCTGTTAGATCAGAAATCCCAACATCTTCATCTCCGTTTGCATCGCCGGGTATATAACCATCTATTGATGTACTATTTAATGACGGATCAAATCCGGGTCTTACCACATTATCATTTTCATCAATAAAATGCAGGTAGCTTGTCGGATCATTATAAAGAGTCGTATCCCAACTAAAAATCCAATCGGTGTTACACTTAGGGTCGCCATGGAAACGAATATCAAGTATTTCATTTTCACCAGCGGGGATGGTAGCTGAAGAAGTATTGTATAACTCAATAATTAATGAATTTGTTCCCTGATTAAATATTGGATTGAAACTCCACCCAAATGTAATTTTACCGAATGTGGAAATGCTAATGAAGTTGTCATTTGTCATATCTTCAGGAATTTCAATAGGAATTATAACTCTTTTAATTGGATTAGTTGCTTTTATTGAAACTGTTAAATTAGCATTTTCATTATCACAAAGAGCACCGGCTTCAACCGAAGAGAAAAAAAGTGAATCAGTCGGTTCTATAGACTCGACTATAGTATAGCAGTATGGTCCTCCCCATGAGGGAGTGTAATTGGTTAAACCTGATTGATCAGACCATACCCAATAACCGGAAGGTGGAAAAAAACATGTGTCGATACAAATTGTTTTGCCAATTTGACTATTTTCAAAACTGGTTGAAATCGAACCGATAATATCATTATATCCAACTGTCATTCCATTGCCATAAATTGCTAAGCCACCAAACCCAAGCGTATCAGTTCCAACTCCATCAAGGCTGTATCCATTTACATAGGTGCCAAAATCAAAAAGATTAATCAAATCGAGGTCAGGTGTTCCCACAGGAATTGCCCAAGTAGCTGATTCGGGCGAGTATAGTTTGAAGCCGTTTGTAAAGCCCTTTATATCAACCGGTTGGTCATTCTGGAAGACTATGTTGAAATTGATGTTCTGGTTGGCATAAACCGAATCTCCAGATGTTCCCCCGGGACCGGAGGTAGAAATTGTTACTCCTGCAAATGCAGAAAATCCGAATAATAGAAAAATGGTTAAAAGTAGAGAGGTGAGACAAAATGAACGATTCTTTGTTGTAATCATGTTTGCTCCGACCTGAAATGTTTTTCAAATGCTTTTTATGTAAGTATTTAAGCTGTAATAAGGACCTTTTAATCAAAATACAGTTTTTTGAATAACTGTCAAGGTGAAAGAACCATGACAAAGACAAAACGTAATTTTTATATTTGTTATATGTTTTAGTTTTAATGATTATCTTCTTAAGATGGTTGGAGAAATTGAAAATGTCTGAAAATATGAATAGAGAAAATAATAATCAATCAAGTGATTGTTGTGCTTCTACTTTGGATATGGTAAAACCATCTATTAATCTTGAAGATGCTCATTGGATTGTTGGTTCTGTCAAAACGGATATTGGAAATATCCCGAAAACTACCTCTGAAATTTCATGGAAAGACCGACTGGGTTCCTGGAAAGCACGCTGGAATATTAGCCGGATGGTTTTTATTGTGCCACCCGGTTTGTATGCTATTGGAAATCCAAATGATAATTCACCGGTTTTTGTGACGGCTAATTATAAAATGAGTTTTGATCGGCTGCGTTCAAATTTGAAAAATTTAGATGGCTGGATATTGGTTCTTGATACCAAAGGGATTAATGTCTGGTGTGCAGCAGGCAAAGGAACTTTTGGAACCGGCGAGATAGTCAGACAGATAAAAATTACAAATCTTAGTGAAATTGTATCTCATCGAAAACTAATCGTGCCGCAACTTGGCGCGGTTGGAGTTGCCGCTCATATAGTTAAAAGTGAATCCGGTTTTGCGGTACACTATGGTCCGGTTCGTTCTGTAGATATCCCGGAATATCTTGAAAATAACCGAAAAGCTACCCCGGAGATGCGACTGGTTAAATTCCCTTTATGGGACAGGCTTGTTCTTGTACCGGTTGAAATTATGACCAATTTAAAATATGCTTTCTGGGCGATTGTGATATTGTTAACCCTGTCTGGTTTAGGGTCTGATATATTTTCATTAGAAAGATTGTTATCGGTCGGGCTGCCGAGTTTAATCCTGTTTTTCATCGCCTATTTTACCGGTACAACCTTGGTTCCGATTTTTCTGCCGATAATAATCGGTCGTGCCTTTGCCTTAAAGGGTGCCATATTAGGAGCATCAGTTGCAATTTTATCAGCATTGTTGATTTTTCCACCGATCAATTTGAGTGAAAATTTTTTTCTGGCAGCAATGATTTTGATTATGACAGTTATCTCAAGTTTTCTGGGAATGAATTTTACCGGTTCATCAACTTATACCTCCTTATCAGGGGTTAAAAAAGAAATGAAATACGCCGTTCCGCTTCAAATAGGCGGAGCCGTGGTTGGCTTAGTAATGTTTATTATTGCGAGGTTCGTGGAGAACTAATGTTAGAATTATCATATTTACCGGATGTTGTAACACTTGAACTTGACCCTAATAAATGCAACGGGTGCACGATTTGCGTTATTGTTTGTCCGCATGAAGTTTTCAAGATGCAGGATCATAAGGCGGTAATTGTCAAACGGGATGCCTGTATGGAATGCGGAGCGTGTGCTTTGAATTGTGCGGTTGAAGCCTTGACGGTTCAATCGGGGGTTGGGTGCGCTTCTGGAATTATTCAGGGTATGATTCGTGGTACCGAACCAACCTGTGGTTGTGATGATGAGAACAACCAGAGCTGTTGTTAATAAAATGCTGCCAGGATCAAACTGACAGCATCAATAAAAGTGACATAGTCACTCAATTATTTATTAACCGCTTCTTCAAGTTGGAAGCGTTTATAAATCGAAGCATACTTTGAAGGCTTCGACATCAGTTCATGATGACGGCCGGATTCTGTAATTTTACCATTCTCAAGAACATAAATATTATCAGCTCTCTCCAGAGTATCCGGACGATGAGTGATCAAAATAGCGGTCATATCCGGAAGCACTTCATGGAGTCTTTCCCACAAAGTCGACTCGGTTCGCGAATCCAACGCCGAGGTGCAATCATCCAAAATCAAAAGTTTCGGTTTGCCAACTAAGGCTCTTGCTAAAGCTAACCTCTGTTTCTGTCCGCCGGAGATCGACATCCCGCGGGTACCGATTTCGGTATCGAGACCTTTTGGAAAATTTGCGATCTCATTTTTTAACTGAGCCACATCAACCGCCCATTCAAGAACTGATTCCGAAATTTCTTCCCGTCCGAAAATAATATTGTTCCGAACCGTATCACTAAACAGAATCGGTTCCTGTGGAACATACCCGATGTTCTTGCGTAAATCTTCAAGTTTGAATTTGTGCAAATCATGTCCGTCAAGTTTGATTGATCCTCCGGTCGGATTTATCAAACGCGGAATCATGTTTATCAGCCAGGTTTTCCCGGAACCAACTCGTCCCACCAGAGCAACCGTTTGCCCCGGTTTTATATCAAAAGAAATCCCATCGACAATTTTACGATCAGACTCAGGGAATGAGAACACAACATTTTCAAAACTAAGTCCGCCGTGGATATTCCTATTGGCAGGGATCTTGCCTTCATCGGAAACCATGTCAGGGACATTTGCAATTTCCATGAGCCGGTTGATCGATACAATTGACTGCCGTGATTTAACCAGAAACTGCCCAATGTCAAACATCGGGAAAACCAGCCAGACAACATAATAAATGAACACCGCCATATTACCATAGGACAAATTCGATTTTATAACCATATATCCGCCGGCAATCAAAACAATGACAAGTCCGAACTGCCAGATATACATATAGAGCGAATCAACAATTGTAGTGATTCGCACCGCAGAAATCTCTGCCGCTCGGCGATCTTCGGCAGCCTCACGGAATTTATCTTTCTGGAAATCTTCCCGGACATAAGCCATAACAACCCGAATCCCGGAATAGCAGGCTTCCATTATGTCATTAAAATTCGATATTCTCGACTGAAGATGGGCGTACCGTTTATCCAAAGTCGAAGCTGTTAAAAAGAAAATAACAATTAAAAGTGGAAGCGGTCCTGCCGTCCATAAGGTTAATACCGGATCAATCGTAATCATCATTACCAATATAAAAGCAATATTTAAAAGTGCTTCATAGAGACGGAAAATTCCCGAACAGGCAAACCAGGACAATTTTTCAGCAACATCATCAGTCAACCTTGTCACAAGATCGCCGGTGCGGAATTTGTTAAAAAAATCAGGTCCTTTGAAAGTCGTGTCAGAAAAAGTATCCTGACGGAATAACATTTCCATCCGGCAATTCATCCAGGCACGATGAGACTGTACAATAGTATACAATATCGTTGCAATCAAACCCAGAACGATAAAGCCCCATCCAAACGATTCGGTAGGGGAAAGGTTGAATTTCCCCCCAAGATCATTGGCTAAATTTGCCAGCCAGTCAGACGGAACTTGTTCGGTTTGCATATAATCAACTGTAAAGCCAAACATTTTTGGTATTGCCACCTGAAAGACCGCTTGTATAGGAGTGAGTAAGAGAAGCACCATCAAAACATAAAGATGCCTCCTGTAATATTTCCAAAACCATTTTATTTTATCAAGCATTAGCTGCTGCTCCATTTCTATGTTTAAACTGCAAGTGGAACAATCTTGAATAATATCCATCTTGCAAAATCAACTCCGTATGAGTTCCTCGTTCAATTATTTCTCCCCGGCGAATAACCAGAATCTGATCGGCCTCAAGGATTGTTGCCAGTCGATGGGCAATTATCAATGAAGTTCTTCCTTTGAGAAGTTTTTTCAACGATGATTGAATCGTTCGTTCTGTTTCAGGATCAACCGAACTTGTAGCCTCATCAAGAATCAGCACTTCAGGATCGACTGCCAGCGCTCTTGCAAACGAAAGCAATTGCCGTTCACCGCGACTGAAGTTTGAGCCTTTTTCGCTGACGGCTGTTTGGAATTCATCCGGAAGTTCCTTTATGAATTTATCAGCTTCCACTGTACGGGCAGCCTCAATAATTTTTTCCTGAGTAACATTCTCTGCTTCAAGTCCGATATTCGAGGCAATATTACCCGGGAAAAGAATGATATCCTGTAAAACCAGTGCAAATCTTTTACGCAGTTCACTTTTGGGAATATCGCGCAGATCAATTCCATCAACGGTAATTTTACCTTTTTGCGGGTCATACAACCTCAGTAAAAGAGAAATCACGGTCGTCTTTCCACCACCGGTAACACCGGCAATCGCAACGCTTTTTCCAACCGGAAGAACAAAACTTACATCTTTTAAAACGTAGTTTTCATCATCGGTGTATGAGAACCAGACGTTTTCAAATCTGATCTCTTTAGTCAACCCATCCCATTTAGCAGGATGAGCCGGGTCGAGCAGTATTGAATTTTGTGAAAGCAGAGCGAAGATTCTTTTTGCTCCTGCAACCGCTTTTTGAAAATTCGAAAGCTGTTCTGAGGTGCGGAATATCGGCTCAAAGGAACGCCAGATATATAGCAAAAACATTATCATACCGCCAAATGACAATTCGAATACTGATCCTAAAATCAATACCAGCCCGATTTTCACATACTCAAAAAAGAACACAGTGTTAAAAAACAAACAGACGGCAATGTTTACATAAGCATCCTCTGAAAATTTTGCTTCATTAACCCGATAGACTCTTTTTCTTGCATATTCACCGCGATGAAAAATTTGTACAATCGACATACTGTGCAAAAATTCAGCCAGAGTTGCTGTAACTTCCGCCATCCTTTTCCGAACTTCAAGAAAACGATGAGTTGTTTTCTTATGGAAGATCGTAACAAGGATTCCGATAATTGGGATACTCAATAAAAGCACCAATGCCATCTTCCAGTTATAATAAAAAAGAACTCCATAAATTCCAACAAGCAGCAATAGGTCTGCTACAATTAGAACGACCGTATTTGTAAATAACAGCCGAAGAGATTCGGTGTCGGATTCAACTCTTGCCATCAGCCTGCCAACCGGATTTTTATCGAAGAAGGAAATATCGAGCGAAAGAATATGATCAAATAGTTTTTGCTTGAGTTTGATCATAATATCCTGTCCGATGATTTCCAGCTTTATCCGCATGAAATACTGGATGATAATCGTAACTAACTGGATAAGTGCAATCAAACCGGCTAAGTACAATAAGCCGTCCAGATTACGATCTTTGAGTGGTCCGTCAATAGCATCTTTTAACAAGATCGGCCAGACTAATGATAATCCGGTTGCTCCTGCTAAGAGAACCAATGCCAGAGTAAGTTTCCCTGATTGTTCTTTTAAATAAGGCAATAGCCTTAAAAATGCCTGTTTGCTGCTGATATTCTGTTCTTCAGCGCTGATTTTTTCGTTTTCGTAAAATTCGCTCGCCATTTTCCTAATCCTTCTTGAAATACATTATCCGGTTGCAGGCTCAGCAGGCATAAAAAAAACCCGATGAACCAACTTGGTGCAACGGGTTTGAAATTTGGTATATTAAAACCGTTAAGTCATTAATAGACCTCTCCCGCTGCTTGTGATTCCTACTGGAGACAGTTGTGTCATTTGATTCATGTTCATCAAAAAAACTCTCCTAATGTTTCAGCGGTTAAAGTTCATAAAAATTACTTACGGAATATTATCGTTCCATGTTTCAAAAAACTTAACTAATTTTAAAAAGTATGTCAATAATTATTTTTAATTATTGATCTTTTTTTGGTCAACAGAGTCCATATTTTTATAAATGTAGTATTAATACTATTATAGTAAAAAATATTTTATTTAGAATAATCGTAGAAGCCCCGGCCGCTTTTTCTACCCAGCTGACCGGCTTTTACCATCGCTTTAAGCAGCGGCGGTGAGGCATAATGATGGTTTTTAAACTCATCAAACAAAATCTCCCCGATAAAGTAAATAGTGTCAAGTCCGATAAAATCGGTTAGTTCCAGCGGTCCCATAGGATGTCCACAGCCGAGTTTCATACCGTTATCAATATCTTCTTTTGTGGCAATGCCCGCTTCCAAAGCTCTAATTGCATCAAGTAAATATGGTACAAGCAGGCGATTTACAACAAAGCCGGGAGTATCTTTACAGGAGACAACAACTTTGCCGACTTTTTCACCATAGGCTTTGGCAATCTCAAAACTTTCATCCGAGGTTAGAATTGTTTTAACAACTTCCACTAATTTCATGACCGGAACCGGATTGAAGAAATGAAGTCCGCAGAATTTGTCAGGGCGGGATGTCATAGCAGCCATCTCAGTTATTGACAGGGAAGAAGTGTTGGATGCGAAAATAGCATCTTTGTTTACGATTTCATCAAGCTTTTTATATAGGTCAACTTTGATCTCTACATTTTCTGTAATTGCTTCAATTACCAATTGGCAATCGGCAAGATCATTCAGGTTGGTTGTTTTACTGATATTTGCGAGGATGGATTTTTTCCCTGCTTCATCAAGTTTTTCTTTTTCAATGGCGCGGTCGAGTGATTTTTCAATTCTTTTTGTTCCTCTTTCGAAAAACTTTTCTTCAGTTTCAAAAGCGACAACTTGTACACCCGCTTTGGCAGAAATTTCAGCTATGCCGGCGCCCATTTGTCCGAATCCGCAAATTCCAATTTTTTTGATTTCCATTTTCATCTCCATTATTTTAATATTATTATTTCAAAAATTAGAATCTGAATATATGGCAATTATCATTCCTGCACAAGAATCGTCCTCTATTTTGATGGATTTCTGATTGTGAATATTACTTGCGATTAAAGTTTAAGCTCGGTTTATTGACATATAAGTTAATCAACATTGACAAACATTACCGCGGAGTAATAATTTGGAATCATTTAACAACTTCTGGGCTACTGCAGTTGATTATGCCTGGGGTCAGCCTCTGGTTTATTTATTAATATTTTCAGGAATATATTTTACTTTTGCATGCAAATTTCTGCCATTTCGGGCGATGAAACATGCTATCGACATTCTTCGCGGAAAATACGATGACCCCAATGATCCGGGGGAGATCAGTCATTTTCAGGCACTCTCGTCGGCATTATCGGCGACTCTTGGGATGGGGAATATTGCCGGAGTTGCGGTTGCTATAACCTTAGGTGGACCGGGAGCAATTTTCTGGATGTGGGTTGCCGGTTTAGTTGGCATGGCGACCAAGTTTTTTACCTGCACTTTGTCAGTCCTGTATCGCAAAAAGGATGAAAACGGCATCGAACAGGGCGGTCCGATGTATTTTATTGAGGTCGGATTAGGGAAATGGGCAAAACCTCTGGCAATAATTTTTGCTGTCTGTGGCATGATTGGTTGCCTGGCTTTGTTTCAGGTAAATCAATTATCAGGACTTCTTTACGCTGACTATGGATTTGATCGAGCTTTAACCGGTGTTGTCTGCATGTTCTTAGTAGGAATCGTAATTCTTGGCGGAATCACAAGAGTCGGTCTGGTGACTTCCAAAATTGTACCTGCAATGACAGTCCTTTATATTATTTCCGGATTGATTGTTATACTGATGCACGCTCAGGCTATCCCTGGGATTTTTGTTTCAATCTTTAACTCAGCCTTTGGCGGTGAAGCCTTAGTAGGCGGAGTTGCCGGATTAGCTTTTAAAGAGGTTATGATAACCGGTGTGAAACGAGCCGCCTTTTCGAACGAAGCCGGAATCGGAACCGCTCCGATGGCACATGGTGCCGCCAAAACTAAAGAGCCAGTGCGTGAGGGTTTGATTGCCATGATCGGTCCGTTTATTGATACTCATATCGTTTGCACTATGACAGCCTTAGTTATTTTAGTATCTGCGGTGCCAAGTGAGACCGATGGGGTAGTGATGACTGTTAATGCCTACAAGCAATCGCTGGGCATAAGCGGTACAGTTGTTATGACAACTGTCATTGTACTTTTTTCCATCAGCACCATGATATCGTATTCGTATTATAGTTTGAAATGTGCCAAGTATTTGTTCGGTGAGAAAATCGGTTCAAAGTATATATATGTATATTTATTAAGCCTCCCGGTAGCGGCGTGGCTCGGACAGGATACCGTCATTAATATTATCGATACGATGTTTGCTTTAATGGTAGTGCCAACGCTTACCGGCACTTTGCTTCTTTCAGGAAAAGTTGTTGAGGCGTTAAAGGATTATTATGCTCGAATGGATCTGTAATCAGATTTTTAATTCCTGTTTAACCAATTCTAAAAATTCTTCAGGTTGTTTTCCAAGTGATAGTTTCTCCCAGCGGCACATCCCGACTGAAGCTTTCCCCATTAAATAATCAACCATCTCGATTGTTTCAAAATCAATTTCGTATTCGACTAACGCTGCAACTCCGCCTTTGCTGATCATTGGCGTATAAACAAATTCCGGTTTTATCCGTGACATTAATAAAGCCGCCGCTCGGCCGATATATAGATCGAAAATTATTAAATTTGATTCTTTTGATAAGTCCGATTTGATAAACTTCAGCAGAGGAATTAAGTCAGCCTCGTTTGATTTATAGATGACCTCATCATTTTTATATATAATAAATTTATCACTGTTTTTCTTAAACTCTTCAAGCGTTATCATATTCCTCCTAAACTGCTATTTTTTTTTAATCTCCGGATCGACATGAACGATTACTTTGATTACTCCCTCAATATCTTCAAGTAATCCAAGCTCGACCTTTTTTGCAATTTTATGACCTTCTCTGACGGTTAAATCCGGATCGACTACAATATGAATCTCGACTATTATTTTTGAACCGGAATAACGAGCAAATATATCATGAGCCTGTCTAACACCTTCTACGTTTTCGGCTCGAGTTTCAAGCAGTTCTAAAACTGTTTTGTCAGGAGCTGTGTCAACAACCTCTTTTAAGGCGTTCCAAATAAGTTCAACGCCAACTTTCATAATGAAAACTGAAACAATGATAGCCGCCAAAGAATCAGCCAAATACCACTTTGGATTTACATAAACGGCTCCGGCTCCTAATAATACTGCAAAAGAACTTAATGCATCTGATCTATGGTGCCAGGCATTACCGATGACAACCAGACTATTAATTTTTTTGCCAACAGAAATTGTGATCCAATAAGTTAGCTCTTTTAGAACAATACTTATTCCAGCAACCACTAACACCATTATTGAAGGCACCGAGCCATCATGAGCACTCAGCGAATGGAAAGCATTATATACGATGCCGATGCCTACGGCAATCAGGATTATTCCGATCACCATTCCGGCAACGGTTTCGATTCTTCTATGTCCAAAGGGATGATCTTCGTCGGGTCCTTTGCGTCCCCATTTGATGCCAAACAAAACTACCACATCACTGAAAAGATCAGAAAGTGAATGGACACCATCAGCTACGAGGGCTTGACTTCGCCCAACGATTCCAACCCATAATTTGAAGACAACCAAAATGATGTTAACAATCATTCCAATTATAGTGACTTTGAAGCCCGATTTTATTTCGCTGGAGTTTTGATTTACAATTTTAGACATATATTATTTTTCAATAAATTTAACAATTTCCACTAATAGTGATACTACAAAGTACACTCTGAGAATAACTTATCAAGTTGAAAATTATATAAAAATTATCTAAGAGGATTTAGTATTGATAAATTTGAAAGATTTGCTATATATAGATATAATACTACTGACTACTGGAATTTTACTTTTTTATGCCTAAATTATTTTTAGCTGTATTAACAATCTTTCTGTTCGCTGGATTTAATCAAGAATTATCCGCCGGGGAAACTTATTTTAAATTCAATATAAGTGACCGGTTAGAACTCAACCAGATCACCCGCTTAATCTCAATTGATAATGTCAAAGGGGATACTGTTTTTGCGTATGCCTCCGATACCCAGTTAGAAAATTTTCGGGACTCAAAGTATATTATCGAAATTCTCCCACATCCGGGTACTTTAATTATTCCAAAAATGTCTACTGAAAAAACAATTAGTGGAACCTGGGATAGTTATCCGACCTTCACTGATTATGTTGCCATGATGGAACAGTTTGCTAATAACTATCCGACCCTTTGTCAGCTTGATACGATTGGTTATTCTGTTTATGGAAGACCGCTGCTTTTTATCAAAATTTCTGATAATGTCGATATCGAAGAAAATGAACCGGAAGTCATGTATACCAGCTCAATGCATGGTGATGAAACCACCGGTTATGTGTTAATGTTGCGGCTGATTGATTCAATTCTTACTACTTACGGAACGGATGCTCAAATTACTGAGATGGTTGATA
Source organism: uncultured bacterium (assembly GCA_965372795.1). Lineage (GTDB taxonomy): Bacteria > Zixibacteria > MSB-5A5 > GN15 > FEB-12 > QNAD01. The sequence goes on along the minus strand of CBDVDR010000025.1, from coordinate 10,911 downwards.
ATATGGAAATCTGGATTAATCCCTTAGCCAATCCTGACGGAACTTACCGTGATGGGGATTACACAATTTATGGAGCCAGACGATATAATGCTCATGTGGTTGATTTGAATCGAAATTTCCCTGACCCGGACGATGGACCGCACCCGGATGGAAATGTCTGGCAGCCTGAGACGATTGCTATGATGGATTTTGCCGAGGCTCATAGTTTGGTGATTTCTGCAAACTTTCATGGCGGGGCAGAGGTCATAAATTATCCCTGGGATACATATTATCGAAGGCATGCTGATGATGACTGGTATCAAATTATTTGTCGCCAATATGCTGATACTACCCATGCCAATAGTCCTTCTTCTTATTTAGATGGCTTCAATGACGGCATTACAAATGGTTGGGATTGGTACTCCATTGCTGGTGGCCGACAGGATTATATGAATTATTATCATGGTTGCCGTGAAATTACAATCGAGATTTCTAATGTAAAATTACTTGATGCCTCAAGTCTGCCGGCTCATTGGGATTACAATAAACAGGCGATGATAGAGTATTTGAATCAAGCAAGATTTGGAATCAAAGGTCTGGTCACTGATTTTGAAACGGGCTTGCCATTGGACGCTGTTATTTCTGTAATTGGGCATGATGAAGACAGTTCAGAAGTTTATACTGATCCTGATATTGGTGACTATCACCGGATGATAAATGCCGGGACTTATTCTCTAATTTACTCAGCCGATGGATATTTTTCAGATACCGTTGAAAATATTACAGTATTAAACGGATCTGTTGCGACAGTAGATATGCAATTACTTCTTTATAATCCTGATATTGATGATGATGGTATCGATAACGAATTTGATAATTGTCCCGCAGTCTATAATCCCGATCAATTAGATTCCGATGAAGATGGCATTGGTGATGCATGTGAAATTATTTGTTGTGTCGGAATTAGAGGTAATACTAATAATGATCCTCTGGATGAAATCGGTATTTCTGACCTTACTTTTTTAGTCGACTATATGTTTGATAATGGTTCTGACCCGGAATGTATTGAAGAAGGAAATGTCGATGGTGATATTGAAGAGATAATCACAATTTCAGATATTACCTATCTGGTAGAATATATGTTCAATAATGGTTCCGCTCCTGATGCGTGCCCGTAACCTGTTGTTGTTCGGTCACGTACAAGTCTTAAGAATACTCAAAATAACTTAATCCAATTTAATCTAATATTGTAAAACTATTAGTCACCAAAAGAATTTTATTTCAGGAGAAGATAAGAGTTGATTGATAATGCTTTAGATATTGATAATAATAAAAATTCCAATTCCTGCAAATTAGAAAACTCCAAAAAGGTTTTGATAATCGCTGCAATTGAAGATGGAAATCTTATTGATCTGTCTCAAATTGAGTTAGTTTATTCATATCTGAAACATCAAAAAATTTCAACAAAATGTATATATCTAAATAAATATTCTTTCTCAATAAGACAAAAATTGACTGATACTTATCATCTCATTAAACAGTTAGTTGTTACTATTGAAAACTATGAAATTATTCATATCTTTCAGAACAACAATTCAAACTTTATATCAAATTCGGCGTTGCCTGTTATCCTGGGTCGTTTTTTTGGTAAAAAAGTTATTTTGACTTACAATGATTCCCTTGAATTATTTCAAAGAAGTATTTTTAAACATATTGCGTTAAAAGTTCTATCATTATGCGATGCAATTACTGTTGGCTCAAAAAATATAGAGAAAATATTAAAAGCTCATAATGTTAAATCACAAGTCATTTACCATAGTGTTGATCAGCGATTAATAAAGCCGAAAGAGCTAGAATCTATCGTTCCAAAGATATATATGGAAATTTCAGAAGAAAATCGGAGTTTCCCAATAGTTTTAAAAGCCTTTAAACTTGTAAAACAAAAATATCCCCGAACCGAATTAGTAATTCTTGGTCCCGAATCAAAATTAAAGCCGTTGCAAAATGTAATTAAACAAAATTCTGAACCGGGTGTTTCGCTAGTTAATCCGACCTTTAAAAATCCGAACATAAAATTTTTAGAGGAGGCTGATATATATATAAATAATTCATACAGTGACAACCTGCCCCCTTCAATTACAGCTGCCTTATCAGCGGGAATTCCGGTTTTGTCTATTGAAACAGAATCTTCCAAAGAGTTTATCAAAGACGGTGATAACGGCATATTGTATAAACAGTATGATTTTGTATCGCTGGCTGATAAAATATTTAATCTGGTGGAGACACCCATGCTTGTAAAACACATTTCGACCAGAGCAAAACAATATGCGGATAAATTCTCAAGGGATAATATTGTAAAAGGCTGGAATAGTTTATACCGGTCAATTTTGGGTAATTCTTAATTATATCTATACATAATTACGACTCATTTTTTATTTCATTTTTAGTTGTTCAGTTATTATCAAAATAGTATTCTCATATCGGAACTAATTAACAGGGAATCTAAATGACCGGAACCAATTCTATGTACGATATTGCGATTATTATGCCTGTCTTAAATGAAGAGAAATTTATAGGGCAAACTCTGGAACAGTTGTATATGCAGGACTTTCCAATGGATAAAGTGGAAATTGTCATTGCCGATGGGGGTTCGACTGATAATACAAAAGAAATCGTAAAAACTTATAAAAATCGTTTTGGGTCTTTAAAGATTTTAGATAACCCCCGGGGATTAGCATCTGCCGGACGAAATCTCGGCGTGAGAAACAGCGACGCTCCTTATATTATGATTCTCGATGGTCATGTTTATCTACCGGATAACAATTTATTAAAATCAATTGTCGAAACCTTTGAAAAGACCGACGCTAAATGTCTGTGTCGGGCTCAACCGTTAACGCCGCCTAATTTAAGTGAATTTGAAAAGTCGGTTGCGTTGTGTCGAGGCTCTTTGTTGGGACACAAACCGGGGTCTGAAATTTATTCTGATTTTGAGGGGGCTGTCGATCCGACATCTTCGGGAGCGATGTATCATCGGGAAGTATTTGATGAAATTGATTATTTTGATGAAAATTTCGATGCCTGCGAAGATGTCGACTTTAACTATAGAGTTAATAAGGCTTCGCTAAAAGCTGTCCTGTCACCAAAACTTAAAGTCTTTTATTACCCCAGAAATTCTTTACAGGGTTTGTGGAAACAGATGCAAAGGTATGGAAAAGGACGCTTCGACCTTTCCCTGAAGCATAATTTTTATTCTCCTATGCAATTATTAGCAGCCGGTGGCGTCGTTGGTTTTTTTGGTTTGCTTTTATTGTCGTTATTATTTCCACCACTTTTTGAACTATTCCGAAGTGCTACTGGGTTGTATTTATTAATTGTAATTCTTTTTTCAATTTTCCTGGGTCTGAAAGAGAAACATTTTGGATGTATTCTGTTTGGACCTCTGATATTTCCGACAATTCATTTTGGTCTCGGGGTGGGGTTTCTAAGAGGTATTTTTAATAAGTATATCAAAAACAGATAATTTTAACAGGGGGTCAATTTTTGTTCCAAAGATTCAGTTATAGCGCTTTGAATGATTGGCATACTTGCCCGCGAAAATTTAAATTCAGCAAAATTGAAAAAGTGTCGGTACCCAAAAAAATATCTGCCGATGCCTACCTTGGGTCATCGGTGCATAGAGTGCTTAACAAGCTTTATACGCTTGGTGCTGATGGAATTGTATTGCCCTTTGAAGAAGCGGTTAAAATTTACGAGGAAGATTGGGCAAAAGTAGATCGGGAAATTCTGTCGGTGGTCAAGGATTTCTATACTGTCGATGATTATATTCGACTAGGTAAAGAAATGCTCGAAACCCATTATAATTCTTATAAACCGTTTCGGGCTGATATGTTGCTTGGAGCTGAATTAAATCTATACGCCGAACTGCCGGATAGTCCTTTCAAATTTAGCGCAATTATTGATCGATTGTCCCGGCTTGAAGATGGCACAATTCAAATTGCTGATTATAAAACCGGTAAAAGAATTTCAAAACCGACTGATCTGGCTTTCAGACTTCAAATGGGATTATATCAGATCGCCGTTAAACAACATTATCCCGATTATGATTCGATAGAACTGGTCCAATATTTTTTACGGCAGAATGAGGTTGTCAAACTTAGAATGACTCAGGATGAACTTGATCAGTTAACCTATGAAGTCAGAAATGAACTATATTTAATTCAGGATGCTGAGAAAAGAGATGATTTTCAGACACAGGAAAGCGGTCTTTGTGATTACTGTGATTTCTTTCATTTATGTCCTGCTAAACGGCACAAGTTGCTGCTTGAAGAAAAAGATGTCGGCGATGAGATGGCTCCTGAAGAAAAAGCCCGTAATATTGCCGAAAAATTTATTACTGTAGATCAAAAAATTAAAGAGCTTACGGCTGAGAAAAATGCTCTTAGAGATGAAATAATTGAGATTGCAAAAGAAAATAACTGGACCGTTTTGGATGCTGATACCGGTGAAGTAAAAATCAAAATAGCTTATAATGAAAAGTTTATAACTAAGACTGATGATCTAAAAATGTTTTCCGATTTAACGATCCTTGCCCGGGAATTAGAACTTGATGATTATTTCAGGCTTGATGGAGCAAGTTTGATGAAAGAAGTTTATTTGAAAAAAATACTTCCCGAAGATGCTCTTGAGAAATTACAACAATTTATTATTCTAAAAGATGCTTCAAGAATTACAACGAAATTAAAAAAATAATCACTTAAAAAAAAGCCGCTCTTATTAAGAGCGGCTTTTAAAAATATATATATCTTTAAAGTTGTTTCACAATAAAAACCGGAATTATTTCCAATTCTTTTCTTTTCTCAATTTTAATCGTATCAAGTCTGTGGTCACCCCAGTTAGAAGTACTTCCAACTATCAATAACGTATTATTCGGGTGAGTAGTAACAGTGTCAACTACCAGTTTTTCAATCGGCTTATTTTCTAATGAAGATATAAACAATGTGACCAATCGGCCTGATCCGGGGGCCAGGGTATGTTTGGTTGGTCCAAGATTTGCAACCATTCCAAGAGTTGCACATTGAATTGCAGTATCCGGACGGAAAGCCTTAAGAGTAAAATGTTCTACCCGTCCTCCGGTATACACGGCTGAATCAGCAACAATACGGTTCATTCCAGCTGTCATTTTAAGAGGTATCGAAATACCTTCTATGTTTTCATCATTGGCTATGGTTACTGTAATTGTCCAGTTAGCATCATCGATTTTTGCAACTTCAGCATAAATAGTGTCAGTGAAACCAAATAAATCTACTTGGGCTGATGTCAGCGGAGATAATAGTAGTGACAAAATTAGAACACTAAAAGCAACTTTAAAAATTTTCATTTTTCCTCCTGTTATCATTTCTCTCAAATCTTGTACATTCATGTTTAGAAAAAGATCCGGCAAGTTTATTTTAAATTTGCCAGTGATTTCTGATATCTGTCTCTTAGCTCTTTAGCTTTCTCAGGGCTGTTTAGCTTGTCTTTATAAATAATTGCGGCCGTATTTATAGCTTTACGACCATATTCCGACTGGGGAAAACGGTCAAAAATAGATACCATAATCTCTGCAGCTTTAAGCCATTGTTTTTGTTTAATAAACAGATCGGCTTTATATATCTTTGCTTTTGCTTCAAAAATTGTACCTGAATAATTGGAAATTATCTGATCAAATGATTTTAAAGCTCTGCTGGCAATTCTGGTAACTTCAGATTTTGGACCAAATTTTTGGAAATGATCAAAAAGATACAAATAGGTTGTCATAGCTTCATCAGAAGTCTTAAATTTTTCAAGAAGCAAATTATATTCGATTTCCGCTCTTTTCCAATTATTCTCTTTATCAAAAGATTTGGCTATCAAGTGTTGATTGGTCGGACTTGATTCATGAAAAGATCGGTAATTCCTTTTAATATTCATTAGAATCTGCCGAGCTTCAGCAAAGTTTTCCATATTCATATATGTTTTTGCCACCCGGATATCAATCATCGGGTTTTTCAAAGTGTCCCGGGTGTTAATTTGACTTTTTATTAAGTTAAACTGATCCAGCGCAGCTTTGTTATCTTTCAAATATTCCAGATAAATATCACCAATTTTAATCGCTAAATTCTGCATCGATTCACTTGAGCTATCTTTAATTTTGGATAATTCTGATATCTCTTTTTCCCAGAAACCCATTTCATCGTATAACAGGGCTAAATTAGTATGAATCGGCGATTCAAGCAGTGAGTTAGGAAACTCACTAAGTAGTTTTTGATAATACTGTTCTGCAAATTCAAAATGAATTTGAGCTTCATTCTGTTTCGTAGCTTTAGAAATTTTAAATATATGATAGGGCAAATTAAACAGCTTGTAACTGATATTGCCTTCAGGATCAATAGGCGGATAGAATTTATTCAAAACCATGTCATATATAACAAGAGTACTGTCCCAATCACCTCTGGCATGTAATGCCTGCCCCAGGTTTAAATTACTTTCAAGAAGCGGAGTGCCCATGAGCGGGATGGTATTAATCAATTTTTCAGTAACAAATACACTTGAATCAAATCTTTTACGGGCATAATAAAATTGTGACAATCGACTTACCGAGCGGAAGGTCAATAATTGTAATTCAAGATGTTCACGGGAATTTTCAGGAATTGAATCCAATGATTCATAACAAAATTCAACAGTCAACATATAATCATTTTGTATATTCGCTAATACCTTCGGGTCTCCGAGTTCATTTTTTAATTGAGCATCGCTGAATTTCTTCTCAGAATCATGAAACATCTTTTCAGCTTCAAATCGGAGTCTAACTCCCGAACTGTCAGAACATGATATGATTAGTGACAGCAATAGTAATGTAATTAGAAAAATAAATTTATTATTACGCATAATTAGTTAATCGGACAATTCCTGTAAGTTTAAAGCATAATTATGGTTAAGTTTGAAATGAATGTCAACGAAAGATTTTTAATATAATAATCAGATTAAAAAAAAAGCCCCTGAATCAGGGGCTTTTTTTAGCAGAATTGTAATTTAATTACCTGTAAAATCACCTTCAAGGAACTGAGTTGAACTTTCCAGTAAGGCATGCATATATTTAAAGTTATGAATACCTTTGGAGCGATCTTCTAATACTATCAGGAAATTGAATAGGGCTCCGGCAACATTTGCATCAGCAATTGTGCCAGGAACTGCATGATTTGTTCCATCAAGGACACCTTCAGTAACTAATAATTCAGCAAGGTTCCCGAGCATTCCATTAAGTTCAGTTTGATATCCTTCAATTTCACCGTTGCCATCATAGTCAACAGGGCCATTTGCTCTGATAAAGTCATATGTTGCACCACGTTCTCCGGTTTCACTGTGACAATTAGCACAGAAACCAGTGAGTTGGTTGCCTTCATCATCTTCCATATTGAAACTATGTCCACCAACATCATATCCCATATGGATATTTTGTTGACCCATATGACAACCCGCACAAGCATCTTCTACAACAGATGCATGTGGTGTTGAAGCATAACTTCCAGTATAGTTATCATATTCAAAACCACCGGTACCATTAATCATTTCACCTTGTGGTCCATGATGTGGTCCCCAGTATTTTGAAGTAACTTCAAATCCATCAACCAAAACTGCAGGTGATACACGAGATTGATGACAATTAGCACATAGGTTAGCTTTACCATGGTCAAAAGTTGAACCATCAGCCATAGTAACAGCTGCTACAGTTCTTAACGACAAATCACCACGTGCATGCGGCATATGGCAGGTAAAGCAATGAATAGCACTGACACTGTCATAAGGAGCTGTAAGCTCACCAGTACTTATAATTTCTAAGAATCCCTGGTGATTATGACATCTTGAACAATCACTGCCACCACCTCGGTTTGCGTAATCAGAATTAGTTGCCGAAGCATGAACTGATCTCTGCCATTCACCTTTAGCCTGTAAAAGAAAACCGTCGTCACCATGACATTGAAAACAATCGCTGTCTTGTTCGACTATAATTGTTTCTGTCACTTTGCGTTCGCACCCTGCATATACAACTAATAAAAGCATTGCTAAAAGCAGGATTGTTACATTTTTGCCTCTCATGATTTCTCCTTTTATAAATTAAATCCTTTTAGAAAATTAAATTCGATTATGTTACCGGTGTAAAAATTATCAACAACCATTAAGTCATCAAATGTATAAATATTATATTTGATTTCGAGAATATGATCCTTTGGAAATTTATATTGTCCGGTAAGAGTCAGTTTGAATTTTTCAATTTCTTTGTCTCGATGGCTGCGATAGTAAGAAGATTTTGCACTTAAAGAAAACTGATTGAAAGCTTTAGGATAAATCCCGGCTGTCAAAACATTGTCAGCAAATTCAAATGAAGTTTCATCGCTGAAGTTTTGGAACTGTCCCAGATAATAAGCATAGGAAAAACTTATCCAGCCGTAATTTTTGTCTTTCAGATTCAAGGTTGTGACATACGACGAGTAATCAACTTCACTGTTGACATTATCATTTTTCTTAAGTTTGCTTTCAATTTTAAAAGATATATTTCCCCAGTTTTTACCGGTATATTTAAGCGATGCCGAATGGCGGAAATATTCTTCATCTCCCAATATAGTTGACCCGTTTTTCACTTCTTTATTCTTGTTTGAAATTCGTGAAGTTACTTTTAGCCGTTCATGTAAACGAGCCCAACCGCTGAATATAAACCCATTTGATTCAGTGCGATCAAAATGATTATCAGAAATTCTGGTCTCATACCCAACAGTTACGCTGGCTTTCTTTTGGAATCCCTTGGTTACACTGAAGGTATTGATCCAATTATCTGTATAAGAAAGAATCCCCCGGTTTTTGAAGAGACTGTATAAAATCCGATAATCAAATTTAAACTGGCTTGGAAGATATATTCTTGTCCCTGCCCAGTATTGATTATTGGAAAGCTCGACTGAGGTTTCATACATTTCATCAACCCGGGTTGAGAATCCACCGGATAGATTGATATTAGGATATGATGGCAATGAAGCAAATGCTGTTAGATTTAAGGCATTAGCATTACGGTCATTATCAGTATCAAGATCATCAAAGAATTCGTACCGCTGATATTCAGCTTTAATACTTCCGTAAGAACTGTAACCGTGGGTCCCAAATTTAAAGGAAGTTTGATAATAGTCAGTATTATATCCCACCGTATCAATCGCCGGTCTGTAAATTCCAAAGGTTTCACCTTTTTTATCTGTACGACTTAAAGAACTGAAGAATTTAATGTTTTTTGAAGCATTAAAACTTCCTTTTACCTGACTGTATCTACGACGGGTAAATTTATCACCATTGCTGCCATAAATTCGTCGGAATTGATTATTAACAAAAGAAAGATTGAACACACCGGGCTTAGTCAGAGATGAATAAAGGTTCCGGTTATTAAGGGTCATATTATTAAAGTTAGCTTTTAAATACATCCCGTTTTCAAAATTATAATTAAAGTCATTAAACGAAAATCCAAATCCTTCATACTGATTATAGGTCTCGCTGTTGACTCCAAGATTGCCATCTTCATCAGTGAATACATAGCCTGCTTTAAATGTACCGGCACCTTCTCCAGCTAATAAATTGCCAGAAAAAATAGCTGTTATAATTAAGGCAAAGGCTACTAATGTGATTTTACTATTTTTCATTGTATTTACTCCCCTCCCAATGAATGACAGCCGCTTTGATAACAATCTAAACTACCCAGTTTGGCGGGCATGTCCGGATCAAGGAAAAGTTTGCTATTAAAAGAACCGTGAGTTTGTGTATGACAGGTAACACATGATAAGTCATTAAATGTTCCCCCATGGGCAATATCATGACCGGGTAGGACGTGACATTGCAGACATTGAGTATTTAAATCCTGTTTTAACAGCCGGTCGTTGACACTTCCATGAGGATCATGGCAATCATTACAACCATTCCCATCAACCATATAAGCATTTACCGGTTCATGTTCAAAAAGGAAAGGTCCGCCCTGCTCCGGATGGCAATCACGACAAATACGATTGTTTTCATACATGATATTATTATCATGTTTTTTAGTAAACTGGTGACAACTTAGACAATTCAAGACATTATCATTAACAGGGTGATTAGATTGCAAGTCCAATCGATGAGAAATCTCCTGATGACATTTTAAACAAAACTCAGCTTTGTCATCCAGTAATAATCCACTACCATTTTGATGCACCTTATGACAACTGTTACAATTTTGTACTTGCTCGACATGAGCATCGTAGCCATAATTGTCCAAACCAATATGAGATTGATGGCAGGATTTACAAGCGTCAAATGCTGCTTTGCCAATTAGGTTTTGAGGATTGGAGATGTTGTCAGCAGATGGATCCTCAGCGTGTTGCGATGCACCCTTGTGACAACCTTCACAAGTCACTCCAGAATTTGAACCAATTTGATGAAGTGTCCCTATCAAAGTTTGGTCTGCTCCATCATGACACTCAAGACAGGTCCCATCATCTACACTGCCTACTGATCCAATGATGGCAGGGGAGAGTAATAAAAGGATTGTAAATAAAGATAAAGCTAATTTACATACTCCTTTTTTGTTAGACTTGATCATGTTTTACCCTTTATTCTTTCTTATATGTTTATTCTCACTTATTAATTTATATCGGTTTATTCTTTCAATAATATTAGCAATAAATTGCATATCTACTAAAATATTGATTAATAAGTGGCTATTACTCATTAGGTTGTGACAAATAATGTCAAGGATATTACGTTTCATTTTGAAAAAATGATAAATGTCCGGCGTTGTTTCTTAAATAAATATTTGTTATAAATTTCTAAGTCTATGGAATAAGTGAAGATACGGTATTATTTTTTCATAAAATCTCAGGATATAATATGTCTTATAATGAAATA
>CBDVDR010000024.1:0-40204 GCA_965372795.1 uncultured bacterium | reverse complement strand
GTTTGCCAACGCTGTGATCAGCCGCCTGATCAGCAGGGAAGGCTGTTGATTTTGTTATAGTTCCGGAATTTTTGGGTGCCTTGTAAGCTGTTCTAGATAAAACATTTGAAGTGCTTACGACCAAACAAAGAAGCAAAATTAGAACTGTTGTTGAAATTCTCTTTAACATTTCACCCACACTTATTATCTTTAAGTTTAAATTTTAATTTAATTATAGACGATTCATGAAAATGTTTTATTCAAATAAATCTTATCTATTTTTGTCAACTTCAAGCCGGAAGTTACATAATTTAATTTGCCGAAGCAAGTATTTTTGGACAAATTAAGCGCATTTTGAGTTACGAATTAATAAAATAAGTCATTGGATACTACTATGTTAAATTAAATTGAAATATGGGGAAACAATTAATGACAGGTTATCAGGGAGGCGGACCATTATTAAACAAATAATTAATTATATAAGTTAGGGTTGAAATATCTATAAACTCATTTCCATTTGTAACACATTGCAAATTATCGCATCTTTGGGGATCGTAACCGCCGAACAAATAGGCTATTAGACAAGTTAAATCAGAGATATTAATAAAATCATCTTTTGAAATATCACAATTCAATAGTCCTGAATTGGGCCGGACCGTCACGGACCCCTCATAGGTTATTACTTTGGTAGTATCCAAGTACCCATACTTAATTGTATCATATACGACCGAGTCATAATTATCAGGGCTTCCCGAAATTGAATCCCAGCTAAGACAGCTATCGATATCCCATTCATCACACAACCAGTAGAGAGTGTCATAAGTTGTATCGACTGCAGTGCCAATTGATCTTCCGCTTGGGTCGGAAAAACTGAAGGGTTTGTGGACTTTGATAACACTGGTATAATTTTCAACATCAGAGATATCTGAAGCTATTAATAAAGGGATTTTAACTAAAACAGCCCCCATTTGAGGAGGAATACCGGGGGTTAAATTCGGTTGGAAAGGGAGATCGGCAATACACTGAAATTTGAGCATCGAACCGTCATTGAAAATATTCCGTACGCTGATAAATTCAAACCCAGAAACTAATGTACCGGCACTGTCGTATCCTTTGTTGTTAAAGTCAAAAAGTACGAGCTCAGGGATGGTCGACTCCAACACAAATTCAAATCCGGCGATTGTATCATAGAAATTATCTAAATATATATTTAGAAATACATATTCCGATCCGGTTTGAACCGTTGTGTCGGTAATTTTAAAAACAATATCCGGGAAAATTGTAGAATTTGAATTAGGGGATAAAATCAAAAAGAAAAAAGATAAGAAAATGATTTTTTTTAATAAGTTCATCCTACGCTCCATTTATGGAAGGTGCAAATATGTAAAGTCAATTAGCAGTAGGATTTATAAATCATCACCTCATCTTTAAAGTTATCTCAAGATACAATAATTTGCGAAAAAGTCAATTGCAAAGAAGCCGAATCCGGCTCCTTTGCAATTTTTAAAATACTTATGGTTTGTCAAATTGAGTTGCAGGAATTTCAGGATTGATTAAAAATTCTGAAATTTTAAGAGTGGTTAATTTCTGTTCGTTCATATGTGTCTCAACATTCATAGGAATCATCACCCCGTTGATGTTTGCATATTCACTGAAATACTTGACCATTGTACCTTCACCAAGCTGACTTGTTCCCCAGAATGATTTACTGACGATTTCGTAAGTTTGATTATTAAGACCTAAATTACAAATCATATCACCATTTTTATCTACAAAAACCAGATAATCAACAGCGATACCATTCTCTGTGCCAGAACCATTGGATGCAGCCTGGTAGGAAGGATTATCAGATTCTTTTAAAAGGGAAATAGTATTCCGTTTTTTTTCATTGTTATATTCTAGTAAGTCATCTTCGGTTTTAGAGACTATTTCACCTGACATCTGATCGGTTTTCCATCCGGTATTACCGTTGGTAATATCATACATCTTGCGACCCATGACTTCAACCATAGACCAGGATTTATCCGGATCCATTTCAAATGAACTAATCTTGATGGCAAAATCACCATTTGGTGTAACGATCAGTAACTGTCCGGCCAACGAATTAGAATTCATCTTTTTGATGTTTTCCATTCCACCGGCGGCTGCCACAGCTTTTTCCAAAAGAGCTTTTCCAGCTTTAAGATTTTCTTCGGTAATTTCAATTTCCTGTTTTTCTTCGGCTGAAGGAATAGTGATATCAAGAAGTTCGGGTTCTCCTAATCCAAGTGCGGTAAGTTCTTCGTCAAATTCAGCGGCATTACCGGCAACTAAGACAATCATATTATCAATTTGGATATTCTTTTTAGAAGCTGCGACAACGTCTTCGGGGGTAACCTGTTCGACCCGACTTTTTTCCTGTTGGAGAAAATCTTCCGGCAATCCGTAAAAATCATAATTCATCATACGGTTGATGACTTCAGACTTATTGTCGAAATTGAAAACAAATGAATTTAGATACCCGTCTTTACCTTTGTTCATTTCATTTTCATTCGGAGCATCGGTGTGCATAGATTTAATCTGTTTGATAATCTCTTTTGCAGCTTTAATAGTACTGCCCGGCTTAGTAGATGCAACCATGAAAAAATATCCCGGGTAAGCAAAGTTTGAGATATATCTTCCACCGGCAGAATAAGCCAGCCCCAGTTTGGTTCGTACCGCATCAGTTACGCGACTGCCAAAACCACCGCCAAGAACAGAATTCATTACGATCTTGTCAGCATAGTCCGGATCTGTAACCAATCCGCCCAAATGTCCAACCCTGATGTATGATTGTTTGGCGTCTTTCTTTTCTACATAATAAACTTTACTGCGAAATTCATAATCAACTTTTGGCGGGGGAGGAACAATGACGGTACCTTTTTCCCAGTCTTCAAAGTAATGTTTAATTTTAGCAATAATTTCATCTTTTTTAAGATCACCCCAGACAGCTAACTGAATATTTTCCGGTTTAATATATTTATTATGAAAATCAACCAGATCATCCCGATTAATAGCATCAATCGTAGCATATTCTGTGGTTCTGGCATACGGAGAATCTTTTCCATAGATTTGTTTTGAAAATTCACGACGAGCGATAGAACCGATATCATCGTTACGGCGTGCAATTCCCGTACGTTCCTGCACCTTGGCTAAATCAATTTTATCCTCATCAAATACCGGTCGACGCAGAACTTCTGCCAAAACTTCCAGGCCAAGATCAGTATATTCACTCAATACATTTACATAAGCGTTTCCAGAGGTTAGTCCAACGGATGTTTCAACCATGCCGCCGATTCCCTCGATCATTTCATCAATTTCATCACCAGTCCATTTGGTTGTTCCGCCGGTGCGAAGAACAGCTCCAAAAATTGAAGCGAGTCCGGTTTTTTCTCCAGATTCTAAATAAGAACCGCAATTGATTCGGGCTCTGGCATTAAAGACCGGGAATGAGCGATCCTCAAGAACGTAAAGTGTTAATCCGTTTTCAAAGACTATCTTTTCAATCTTGGGATTTTTTATTTCATTTAATTTCGGAAACTCAAGTTGAGTTACATCCTGAGCAAAGGAATTTATACCGAGTCCCATCACCAGGATAAACAGCGAAAATAGTAATAATAACTTTTTCATAATTTGACTCCAGTCTTAGCTATCGCTTGTATTTAATTTAGCAATGGTTCGATTTTGTTTGGTAAGATATTTCTTGGCAACTCTTTGAATATCTTCAGTAGTAACCGCATTAATACGATCAAGAGTATTGAATAATTCGCGCCATGATCCCCATGAGGTTTCATAAGCTGCCAGCTGCATTGCCATACCGAGATTGCTGTTCATACTGTTTATAAAACTCGCTTTGGCTCGGGCTTTAATTTTATCTAATTCTTCAATAGGAATAATTTCATTTTTTACTTTTTCGACTTCCGAAAGAATTTCGATTTCACATTCATCATTTGAATGCTCAGGGGCAGGCATAGCGTAAGCTAATAATAAAGTTGGGAATTTTGTTCCCGGATATCCAAGGTACGTGGTAGCGGTGGAAGCAATTTTTTTATCTTTAATCAGATTTTTGTAAAAAGGCGATGTCCTTCCGTCACCAAGGTAGGCCGATAGTGCTTCAAGGGCAGGCCAATCGGGATGAGTTTCTTCGGGGACATGCCAGCCGACAGAAAAGAATGGTTGGGCTGGATCTTCAAGTTCTATTCTCCGTTCACCCTGTTGTTCCGGTTCAATAGT
This sequence comes from uncultured bacterium, assembly GCA_965372795.1. GTDB lineage: Bacteria > Zixibacteria > MSB-5A5 > GN15 > FEB-12 > QNAD01. The sequence goes on along the minus strand of CBDVDR010000024.1, from coordinate 35,974 downwards.
AGCCAGAGCCGGTGGGGGAGGGCTGAAAGGGATTCGTTCCCAATATTTTTCTGCCATTTTAAATACATCCTTCGCTTTGACATCTCCCACAATAGAAATTGTCATATTTGAAGGGACGTAGTAAGTCTTGTAATACTCCAAAGCTTTATCACGGGTGTAGTTTTGAATATCTGACATATGCCCAATGATTGATATTCCATAGGGATGGGCTTGAAAAGCAGTATATTTTAAAGCATCCAAAAGTCTGCTGATCGGATTATTTTCAAGAGTCTGACGTCTTTCTTCGGCAATAACATTGCGTTCCCGATACATTTCTCTCAAAACCGGATTCAAAAATCTTTCCGATTCAATAGTCATCCAGAGTTCAAGGCGATTTGAAGGAAGACTCATCATATACATTGTCATGTCTGAACCGGTACCGGCATTTAGACCAACAACACCCTCGCGTTCTAAAATATTATCCATAGCATTCGGAAGCACGAGTTCATTGGCTTCTTCAATTGCCTTTTCAAATTCAGCTTCTAATTCGGCTAAGCGAACTGTATCGCCATAGGCACCAATTAAGCGGGCTTCTCTAAGAAGATACCAAAGCGAGTCCTCTATTTTCATTAGACCGATTTCTTTTTCGTAATCAGTTGTCCCAAGAGTTTTGGTACCTTTAAAAGCCATATGTTCAAACATATGAGCTAAGCCGGTATACTCTTTAGGATCATTTGCGGCACCAACATCACAATAAGTGATAAAAGATACAACCGGAGCATCATGTCGCTCCATAACAATAACTTTTAATCCGTTCTTTAATGTCTTCTCAGAGACCTTGTCAGTTAATTCTGAGAAATCAAAAGCGTTTGCCGATACAAAAGTTATAAGCAATAATGCTATAACGATAGGCAAAACCCTTTTTGATAGGTTTGGCATAGAATCCTCCATTAGAAATAAATGATTAGTTTATTGAATAAATCCGCTAAATGATAAAAAGTCAAGAAATTGCACGATACTAATTAACGAATTTATAAAAAAACAATCGCATTATATTGCTATAATGCGATTGCAGATATGCTTGAATTTATAAGGAATGTTGATAATTTCTACCAGTATTCAATTTGTCTTGATTACCACCAGGTAATCAGCTTAGGCTTAAAAGTGTGAGGGAGATTCACATTTTTAGGAATAATCCGTGCCGTAATACCAAATCTTCCTGACTCGGTGCAGATTACTTTTCCACTAAAAGTAAATATACCATTTTCAGCAGGACTTGATTCATTGAATACAGCTATGACAGGTTTGTAGGATAATATCTGTTCCTGGGAGTTTAACTTTCCGGAAATTAACTCAACAGAAATATCATCCGGAGAGATTTCACCAAGAACGACCTTTATAGTTATCGGCATTTCTTCGCCGACAAATAATGTTGCGCCGGGGTCTGGCACATTGACATCAGCGATGGCGATATTATTCCAGGATTCACTCATCTTATCTAACCAGGTGGTAACGTTGCGAGTCAGGGCATAATCGCTTTGCTGCATTTTCAAACATGACTCAATCGCGGGAATGTAGAATTGTTTTGTATAGTCCATTAGCATTCTTTGAGCTGAAAATCGCTCGCCTGCCATATGAATCGATGCTTTCATTTTTGAAATCCATCGAGCCGGCAAGCCTATTTCGTTGCGGTTGTAAAACAGGGGGATCAATTCACGCTCAAGGGTACTATACAGCATTTCAGCGTCCATGTGATCCTGTTTATCGGTGTTTTCATATTCTTCACCGTTACCAATTTTGAACCCGGTCATATCATTGTAGCCTTCAACCCACCAACCATCAAGAATCGACAGATTCAACGCACCGTTCATGGCCGCCTTCATGCCTGAGGTTCCCGAGGCTTCCTGAGGGCGTCTGGGAGTATTCAGCCAGACATCAACACCCTGGACAAGATATCGGGCAAGATTTATATCGTAATCTTCAAGGAAAATAATCCGGTTGTTATATCGTTCTTCAGCGGCATAACCGACAATCTGCCTGATAATTTCTTTGCCGGGGTTATCAAGCGGATGAGCCTTACCGGCGATTACCAATTGGACCGGTTGATCGGGATTATTTAAAATTCGTTCAAGTCTTTTCGGTTCTGAAAATATTAAGGCTCCCCGTTTATAAGTTGAAAATCGTCGGGCAAATCCGATAGTCAAAATCTGCGGATCAAGTAATTGATCAGCCTGTTGAATGTCCACCTGAGTTGCACCGCGTCTGACCAATTGTTGTTTTAGCTTTTTACGGGCAAAAAACACCAGTCTTTCACGACGCCGATTGTGAACTCGCCACAACTCGGCATCAGGGATTTTGTGGACTTTCTCCCAGATATCAGGTGAGCCGGAAGATTCTTCATATCTGGAGCCGAAATATGATATATATAATTCATGCATATCATGTGATATCCACGATGAAGAATGAACCCCGTTGGTTATAGATTTAATTGGAATTTCTTCAATGGGCAAATCAGGCCAAATATTATGCCACATCTCGCGAGACACTTCACCATGAAGTTTTGATACGCCATTTGAAAAAGCGGAATATTTTAAAGCTGCCACAGTCATACAAAACGGTTCGTGATCATCTTTAGGGAATACCTGTCCGATGGCTAAAAACTCATCCCAGCTGATTCCGAGTTTTTCAATAAAGTTGCCCAGATAACGTTTTACCAGAATAGGATCAAATTTTTCGTTTCCCGCAGGAACCGGTGTATGGGTTGTAAAAATTGCAGTTGACCAGATATATTGTGAGGCTTCTTTGAAACTAAGATGTCTTTCCTGCATCAAAAATCTAATCCGCTCAAGGGTCAAAAACCAGGAATGGCCTTCATTGGTATGATAAATTGAAGGATCAATATTTAAAGCTCTCAAAGCTTTAATGCCGCCAATCCCAAGAATAATTTCCTGACGAATACGCATATCTTTATCGCCGCCATATAAAACCGAAGTGATTTCGCGGCATTTTGTAGAATTTTCAGGAATATTTGTATCTAAAAGATAAAGTGGGATCTGTCCAACTTTTACTTTCCAAATTTGAACTTGAACCGGGGTGGTGTCAATCACTACAGAAATTCTCAACGGTTCGTTATTCTCGTTTTTGACCAGTTCAACCGGCATATGATACCAATCGTTTTCTTCGTATCGTTCCTGTTGCCAGCCATCAGTGGATAGAAACTGTCTGAAATATCCATATCGGTATAGAAGTCCTATCGCAACCATCGGAATACCAAGATCAGAAGCAGATTTCAACGTATCTCCGGAAAGAACGCCAAGTCCACCGCTGTAAACCGGAAGCGAGGTATCCATGCCGTATTCAAGAGAAAAATAGGCTACTTTCTGATCATTGTAGGATGGAAATTCACGATTAAACCATTTTTTTCGATTTAAATAGTCCTGATATTTTAAATAAACTCGGTCAAGGCTTGCCATAAACCCTTCATCGTTTACGGCTCTTTCGAGTGTTTCCTGGGGTAATTTTGCCAAGGTTTCTACCGGGTTTTGATGGCACAATTCCCACATCTCAGAGTCGAGCCTGATAAATAGTTTAACTAAGTCCCAATTCCAGGAATACCATAAATTTTGAGCTAATTCCTGCAAGGGAAGTAATTGCTCGGGAAGCTTCGGGAGAACGAAAAATTGCCTGACTTTCATTTATCCTCAATTGTTTAAATTTATCAAATCATTATTCATTATAAATATCGTCTGAAACAACAACAATTTTATCATTTCTTCCGGGTAATTTTAAAAGTTCATTTCAGAAAACGACATAAAGTGTTTATTTTTAATGTCGAAATACTCTAATATGAACCAAATTTAGCAAAAATTGTTGTTTCTTTTATATAAGGTCTAATTTAATATAGTTTATGAGCAAAAAAATTAAAAGAATTGGAATATTAACCGGCGGTGGAGACTGTCCGGGATTGAATGCGGTTATTAGGGCGATAGTCAAAACTGCATATAACGATTGCGGGTTTGAAATAATTGGTTTTCAAGATGGCTTTGAGGGTTTGGTTGAAAATCGCTATAGAAAACTAAACCCCAGAGACGCCTCGGGAATATTAGCTCTGGGCGGCACTATTTTAGGTACTTCTAATCGCGCAGATCCATTCCATTTTCCGGTATTACAAGGTGATGATTATATTTATCTGGACCGCTCAACTCAAGGGGTTAGAAATTTTGATGCTTTGGGACTCGATGGGCTGATCGCAATCGGCGGTGACGGTACTATGGCAGCCGCTGCCGGAATGATGAAAAAAGGAATTCCGGTTGTAGGTGTTCCAAAAACTATTGATAATGATCTTCATGGCACTGATATAACCTTTGGGTTTGACACTGCCGTTTCAATCGCAACCGAAGCCATTGATAGAATCCATACTACTGCCCAATCGCATCATCGGGTTATGATTGTTGAGGTGATGGGAAGGAATGCCGGCTGGCTGGCTCTGTACTCCGGGTTAGCTGGTGGTGGTGATATTATTCTGATGCCGGAATTTCCATATGATATCGAAGCTGTTTGTAATCAGGTTAAAACTCGTAATGCTCAGGGTAAAAATTTCTCAATTGTTGTCGTTGGTGAAGGTGCAAGGCCGATGGGCGGAGATGTTGTTATCAAACGGAGGATAGAAAATTCACCTGATGCTATTCGTTTAGGCGGAATTTCACATCAGGTTGCCGCTCAAATTGAGGGTCTGACTAATATTGAATGTCGAGTCACAATCCTCGGTCATTTAGTCAGAGGCGGTTCTCCTTCAGCATTTGATAGAATTCTGGCAACCCGTTTCGGGGTTGAAGCGGTTAAACTTGTTGAAAAAAGACAATTTGGAAGTTTAGTTGTTCTGAAAAATAACGAAATGAGTTCGGTGGCTATTGAAGATATTGCCGGAAAGCAAAGAAAAGTCACACCGGATCACCCAGTCGTAAAAACGGCACTATCTCTTGGAATCTGTCTCGGAGTTCCTGAAGATGTTCCTTTGGAACAGTATTATATTGAAGATAATTATCAAGCTATTTAGTTTTTGACAAAGGTTTTAATTGAAGCAAATTTCCTTTCATGGTGCTGCTGGTACAGTCACAGGTTCTAAATATCTTCTTGAAGTAAACGGTAAAAAAATACTAATAGATTGCGGTATGTTTCAAGGTGCCAAAGAGCTCAGAAATAAAAACTGGGAACCGCTTCCGTTTAATCCTAAAGAAATTTCAGCAGTAATTCTAACTCATGCTCATATTGATCATTCCGGTTTTTTACCCAGATTAATTAACAAAGGGTATACCGGTCCGGTGTTTGCCACCCCGCCAACTCACGATATTTTAGAAGTACTGCTTAAAGATGCGGCCCATATTCAGGAAGAGGATGCCGCCTACCGCAATAGGAAGGGATTAACCAAGCATAAACCGGCGCTAGCGTTGTTTACAACCAACGATGTGGAATCAGTTGCTAAACAATGTGAACCATTATCATTTGGCGACTGGCATAAAATTTCTGATGAGTTCCGATTTAAATTTCATATCGCAGGCCACATCCTCGGCGCAGCCTCAATCGAGATTGAGATGAATGATAAGGGTGAGAAAAAAACTATCTTTTTTTCAGGAGATATCGGACGCTATGCGATTGCTTTGGTAAATGATCCTAACGATCCTCCGGCATTTGATTATTTGGTTTGTGAGTCAACTTATGGCGGAGTTATTCACCCGCCGGTTGATCCGTTTTTTGAATTATCGCAATTATTAAAAAGAGTTATCGAAGAAAAACGAATCTTACTAATTCCGGCATTTGCAATTGGTCGCACCCAGCAATTGGCTTACATGGTAAATATTCTCCAACGACAGGGGGAAATCCCAAAAATTGATATTCATGTTGATTCACCAATGGCTGTCAGGGCAACAAATGTATATAAGAAATTTCCTGAGTACCATTCGATTAACCATGACTTTTTTGAAAAAGGGGATGAAAATTTCTTTGGTAAAAACATCACCCTGCATAGAAAAAGAAAATCTTCTAAGAGCCTGAATAAACTTAAAGGTCCGGCAATTATTTTATCTGCGAGCGGAATGTTAACTGGAGGCAGAATTATGCATCATCTGATGCAACGATTACCGGATGAAAAAACTATCCTCGCATTAGTCGGATTTATGGCTGCGGGAACCCTTGGCAGAAGAATTGCTGATGGAGAACGACAGGTAAGAATTCATAAATCTTTAATTGATATCAAAGCTGAGGTTGTGAATCTGAGCGGTCTCTCAGGACATGCCGATTACCTCGAACTTTTACACTGGCTGGAGCCGGTTAGTAAATCTCCTGAAATGGTGTTTGTAACCCATGGAGAATTTTCTCGGTCGGAAGCTATGGCGGAGATTTTAACCAAAGAAAAGGGATGGTCCTGCACTATTCCTAAATTAGGACAAACAATCGAATTATAGGTATAAAATGGCACAAAAAAAATCTGATAAAGTAAAAGCTGAAATGACTGAACGATTGAAAAAATCAAAGGCTTATAGGATCGCATATCAAGATTTGTCTTTTCTCAAAGAAGATTTTAATCGCCCGGTCAGGTTGGAACTTGAACTTTTAAAACCGGAAATTATTTTACAGGAAAATAATATTGAATCTACTATTGTTGTGTTTGGCGGAACACGAATTGTAGAACCTGAAGAAGCCCAATCAAATTTAAAGAAGATTGAAAATAAAATTAAAAAATCACCCGGTAATCGCCATTTAAAAAAGCAACTCCGTATCGCTAGGTCGATTGTTAGAAAATCAAGATTTTACGATGAAGCCCGTAAGTTTGGAAAACTTGCTTCCGAAGAAGGACAAAATTACAATTACCATGAATGGGTAGTGGTTACCGGTGGCGGTCCCGGAATAATGGAAGCCGCCAATAGAGGAGCTTATGATATCGGAGCAAAATCTATCGGATTAAATATTACGCTTCCCTTTGAACAGGCTCCGAATCCGTATATATCCCCGGAACTATGTCTTCAGTTTCATTATTTCGCTATTAGAAAAATGCATTTTCTTCTCAGAGCAAAAGCTTTGGTCGCTTTTCCGGGCGGGTATGGTACATTGGATGAACTTTTTGAAGCTTTAACTCTCATTCAAACCGGAAAAGTCAAACCGATACCGATTGTATTATTTGGTGAAAGGTATTGGCGGTCGGTTGTTAATTTTGAACAGTTGGTGGAAGAAGGCACTATCGCTGAGGAAGATCTCAATCTTTTTGTATATGCCGACCGGGCCGAAGATGCCTGGCAATATATAAAATATTTCTACGAAGCAAAAAACGATCAATAATTATTTTTTTAAAAAGCCGCGCTTCTGTAAATAATCTAACATATATGCCCGTTGTGCTTTTGGATTACCGTTTGCCATCCGCCGGGCTGTATGTTCCGACCAGGAATAAATTCCATCAAAATCAGGGTAGCTCTCAGGGGAAACTTCACGATTTTTCAGATACCCAAGCTCATCAATCGTATTGTCATATTCCTCAATAGCCTTATAAATTTGTTCGGTATCATACTTCTCTTTTGAATAAATCCCATTTAGCGGAAGGCGAGGTTTAAGTTTGGAGTCGCTTTCGGGATAACCGAGTGACATCCCCATTACCGGATAAACAAATTTCGGGAGAGATAACAATTTAGAAACTTCCTCCGGGTTATTTCTAATCCCGCCAACCATCACACCGCCCATTCCAAAGGCTTGTGCCGCTTGTAAAGCACGTCCGGCAGCTAAGGTGGCATCAACTGTTGCAATAATAAATATTTCAGTGTACTCGCCGTAAAAAGGATATTTTTTTTCTTTATTAATCATTTCCATGCGGTGAAGATCGGCACAGAAAATTAGGAACAGGGAAGAGTTTGCAACATGAGCTTGTCCGCCGGATAACTCAGCCAACAGATTCTTTTTATTCTCATCACGAATTCCAATAATCGAATAAGCTTGTAAATTTGAAGAAGTAGCCGAACGCTGGGCGGTTTCAATGATTTTAATTTCATCTTCTGCACTGATTTCTTTTCCGGTGAAAGTACGACATGAGGTATGGCTGTTAAGAAATTCTAAAACAGAATTCATTGATTTCTCCTTTTAAAAAAATGCAGGGTCATTAATGACCCTGCATAAGATATAAACATTAAAAATGTATTCAACTAATATTAGAAACGTGCTCCGATAAATTCTCTTTTAGCTCCCCGGGCAGCCGCTATCTGGCGCACTACTTCTTTGTAGTGAGCTTTGGTCATACTGTCAGAAGCGGGAGAATTCTGAATTTTCTTGATTGCAGACTCAATTACATCTAAATCATTGGAAGCCAGCGCACGAGCGTCAAAGGGGTAGATTGCAGAACTTCCGAGGAAAATGCTTACAATTAAATTCAAATGAGCCAACTGTAATTGACGACGGAAACTATTAACGTTGCCAGTTGATACAATTTCAGTCCAGATAGAACGACGAGTGTCATCAAACAAGTTAACCATAGTATATTTATCAGCGTCATTTTCTAACCGAAGCTGATTGTTGAGAAGTCTTTCAAGGATGTAGGGACTATAGAGCATGTACAAAGCTGTTCTCTGAACTCTTAAGACTCTTGAGTGAATAGGATAATCAACTCTCGAATATTCTGAACCGGAGTAGCTGGGACGACGGTCGGGGAGAAGTCGATTAAGAAGTTCAGCCGGAAACTCAAATGCATCAGCGGCAAAAATGTTATCACTCAGAAATGCCATAGCTCTTCTTTGTTCAGCGGCTGGCACTGGTTCAAATGGAATTTTACCATTTTCTTCACCGATATGGTTTTTGTGACTATAGAGTCCACTGATATACTTTGAAGCAAATCGGGCTGACTCAGTATACGAGCGCCATCCGGATTGGAATACTTTCAGAAGTTTCTGGTATCTTTCTCCCGGTTTTTCAAATTTCTCAAGAGTATTAGCCCAGAGGTGTTTAGTCAATTTAATTTTGTGCTCACAATATTTAATCGGGTCATCACCCATATCAAACAGATTACATTTCGGGTCGACTGAGATTGTTGATGAGCCAAAAGCGTCATTATCGGTTCCGTAAATCAAATTCGGATCTCCGGAGCGATTAGCAATACTTTGTAATTTCGCAGTTTCTTCTTCTGCTGTTATATCACCAAAATCAGAATAGGCATACTCAATTACCCACTTATCATAAGGACCGGGAACAGAGGAATAAAATTCACCCTGAACTTTGCCGGGTCCGGCGATGTTTGGTGGAGCATAATCCATCACGGTACCAAGGGTGCCGTTTTTAGTAGTAAAAGAACGGTCATTTATTTCTTCTAAAGAATAAATTGTTGAAGCTTTGAAGTTGTGGCGTAAACCAAGAGTATGTCCAACTTCATGAGCAACCAGTTCAACAATATAAGAATAAACATATTCCTTAGTCAGCGAATCTACATCAGTAAAGTCGCCGGCATTAGCATACAAATATGACATTCCAAAGGCAGCTTCTTTGGCTGACTCGGAACCATAATTACAGAATTGATATTCATTGAAGAAATCTTTTGGCAGTTTAAATTCTTCCTGTAGTGCAGGCATGCCTGATTCTGAAACCGGTTCAATAAAGCGATCCATAGTCAGGAACATATATTTAATAAAATCAACGCAAACTCTTATATCAGCATCATAAATCTGTCCGGTAAAAGGATTTGCACGACTTGGTCCAACCGCATAAGTTCCGCCCGGATTAATAATCCATCTGACGGTGCTGTAGCGAACATCAGCCGGATCCCATTCGGCAGTATCAGGCATCTGTTTGGCAACAACAGCATTCCTGAATCCGATTTCTTCAAAGGCACCATTCCAGAATTCAATACCTTCGGCAACAGCATCGCGATATTCTTCCGGTACTGTATTTTCTACCCAGTAAACAATTGGTTTAACCGGTTCAGAAATTCTTGCCTCTGGATTTTTCTTTTTTAAATCCCAGCGATTTACATAACGAACATAATCGGTATCTTTATTTAGTTTGCTGTAATCCTGATAAATTGTTTGGAAATACCCAACCCGATCATCTGCAACCCGAGGAACAAAATCAGATTTAGGAAGGGTAGACAATGAGTAATGGAAAGTGTGAAACATGCTATACGGGTTTTGCATTGAAGAAGCATATAATGGCTTAGAAGTTTTGAAATGAAGTTTGACATCAATCTCAGAGTTTTCCGGGAAAGATTGAACTTTTTTAAAATAACTATTTTTTGAATCAAATCCAACTCCGGTACGGGAAGCTTTTCCAAGGAAATAACTGATATTTTCAATATCTTTCAAAAAGATACTGGATGGATTAATTAAAATTGAATTGGTAGAATCCTGAGGTTTTGACAGCACACTTGTTGATGCAAAAAGATGGTCGCTGATGCCTCTTTCAACCGCTTTATGAAGGGTCGATAAAGTATCAGCCCGATAGCGAAGATTCTTTTCCATCAGCATGATCTTTTTACCAATCCGTTTAATATAAAACGGAAATGATCTTCCCATCGAGCCATTATCGAAAAAAGCACCCTCAGCTTGGGAGCGAGTTTGATTACAAAGATACAAAGGACCAAAATGTTCAGGTTTGATCTCCATCAAATAAGAGTTTTTGATCGTGTCCTGATAAAAAGTGAAAAGACCTTCAATCTTAACATGATCTTTAATCAATTTTTCAAATGGTTTCAGTTTATCTTTGGAAGATATTTTTGACATAGATCCATTGGACTTAGGAGCTTTCTCGCCAAAGGTTTTGACTCTTCGGCTTGCGAATGAAGAAGTTGTTATAAAAATTGAAAAAAGCAGCAAAACAATAGTGAGTGTTCTCGACCTGTTGCTCATTTTGACCTCTGTTATTTAAGTTTCTATTATTTCTAATTATGTTTAAAACGAATCAAACAGTAAAAAGTTCATTTTACAAGCGAAAATTATATTTCCAGCCAATAATGAATGCTATTATTTATATTGTTATGATATACGAGCTTGTAAAAGAAAAGTTTTGGTTATTCCTCTGATTTAAAATGAAATTCTGTATATTTTTTACCTTTGGTAGTCAGGCGATAATAAGTGTGATTTCTATGTTTTATCCATTTATTATCAACAACTCCCTTTCGATATTGGACCATGACAGCATCGACCCGTTCGATCAGTTTTAATTCTTTCAATTTTTTATGTTTTTCAAACGCATCCTGTTTTGAAATTTGAACCATCTTTGCTACCATCAACGAGTAATCAATATCGTATTCGAGATGATGTTTCAAAATTTTAAAATCAGTCTCATCAAGCTCATGGTATTTTTCATCAGGTTTATATTCATCGGTAATAATAATTTCTTCCCATTTTAGTGAAACTAACCGATCATGTTCGGCTTTATTCAGATTGTCACATCCGTCTTTGTGGACTTTGAGAATATTATTATAGCTGTAATATCCGATAATTTCATCCTGGAGTATGGGAGAGCAGCAGTTTGCCAGTTGATAGTCACTTTTTAACTTTATTTCACTCGCCATATTTAAATATAAAAAAATAAATTGAACTCTGAAACAAAGTTTTTTGATTTGTTTTTTCTGTCGGTCAATCTTAGATTATAATAATTCGAAATCGGAAAGGTATTCATGGATTATTCATTGATAAGCTCACCAGCCGGAATTCTTGCAACTTTAGCAGCCGTAACCTCTTTTTTCTTTTATCTTGAGAAAAAAACTGCCTGGAAAATATTTAATTTCTTCCCCCCGCTAATTTTCATCTACCTATTACCTGTTTTACTGTCAAATAATGGGATAATTCCGTCAAAATCTCCTGTCTATGACTTCATGGGAACCAATCTTCTCCCTATGTTTTTGACGATCATGCTATTGGATGTTAATCTGAAAGCTACGGTCAAAGTAATGGGTAAGGGTATATTTGTAATGCTTCTTGGCACTCTGGGTGTTGTTGTCGGCGCCCCCATAGCATTGATGATTGTTAAAACCGGACTTGGACCGGATGCCTGGAAAGCGTTTGGAGCCCTTGCCGGAAGTTGGATCGGCGGAACGGGAAATATGCTTTCGGTGGCTGATGCGGTAGGTCTTGATGAAAGTTCGCTCGATTATGGTTATGCTGTAATTGCTGACAATGCAGTCTATCTGATTTGGCTTCCGATAATGCTTGGCTCGAAAAACTTTGCCGGATGGTTCAATAAATTTACAAATACGTCCAAAGACCGACTTGAAAAAATGGAAAAGGCTGCCAAAGAGCTGATCGTTGATAAAGGTCCTGTAGAAATGCGTCATTTTCTATATTTGGCCTTTTTAGGTTTTGGAGTAACCGCCATAGCTTCATGGCTGGCAGAATTTATTCCGCCGCTGCCACCGGTATTATCATACAATACTTATAAAATTCTTTTAGTAACTTTTATAGCGATAGGCCTTTCATTTACCAAAGCAAGTAGAATCCCTGCCTCACATGCTTTTTCAATGGCTTTGGTTTACTTGTTTGTTGCCAAAATGGGAGCAAAGGCGGATCTTTCACAAATTGATACTTCTGTCTTCTGGTTCTTATTAGGTGCTTATATCTGGATATTTATTCATGGTTTCTTCCTGGTTGGTGCCGCCAAACTATTCAAAGTTGATATTCATACCGCGGCGATTGCCTCGGCGGCTAATATCGGCGGTGCTGCCTCAGCGCCAATTGTTGCCGCCTACCATCGCGCATCATTGGTCCCGGTTTCAATTTTGATGGCTTTAGTCGGTTATGCGGTTGGAAATCCGGCGGCTATATTAGCGGCTTATTTATGTGAGTGGGTGCATTAGCAACAAAGGTTGATTAATTGTTTCGCTATAGCCCGCCTACTAAGGGCACAAAACGAACCGGATAAAGTAATTCGATATTATAATTATTTGAGTCTTTTTTAATTATTTTCATAAGATTCTGGACATTCTGTCTTTCTTCAATCGGTATTACCATAATTCCACCTACTCGTAATTGTGCAATAAGAGCTTCCGGTATCGACTTGGCAGCCGCCGTTACAATAATACCATCAAAATCAGTTTGAGATTTAAGACCGATATTACCATCTCCCAAAAACAGATTTATATTTTTATAGCCCATCTGTTTTAAAATAACTTTAGCTTGATAGTGCAGACTTGGAATAATTTCAAGGCTGTAAAGTTCTTTGACGATTTCAGCCAGAATCGCTGTCTGATAACCAGAGCCAGTGCCTATTTCAAGAACTTTGCTGTTATTATTAATCTCAAGCTCTTCAGTCATTGAAGCAACAATATACGGCTGTGAAATCGTTTGATTTTCACTTATAGGCAGGGGACAGTTATGGTAAGCTTCAGACTTTAGTCGTTCCGGCACAAACTTATGACGGGGAACAATTCGCATGGCATTCAGAACCAATTGATCAGTTATACCCCGGCGAATAATTTGCTCCTCAACCATTCTCATTCGTCGTGAAATAAATATTACGTCTTGTTCTGATTTATCATTTTCAAACATAGCATAAATATTATGTCGATAAATTTTGAATATTACAATAAAAAAAACCGGCAGTCAAAAACTGCCGGTCAGGATAATTATTTAAATTCACAACAAGGCGGAGGTCCGTTATTGAACATGAATTCTACATAGTAAGTGACATCCGAGATGCCTACCTCAGCATCACAGTTAACTGACCCTGCAATTTTCGGGTCAGGAGCCGCGCCGCCGGCAAACAAATAATCAACTAAGAAGGTCAAGTCGGAAATAGTTGGTTCGGTGCCTAAGCCATCAATATTTCCGCATTGGTATTGGATATAACTGAATTCAAAAGGACCGGTTTGATAAGTAGAGTTGTTCCCAGCCACATCTTGTGCTCTCAAACGCCAGAGATAAGATTTGCCATTGACCAGATGATCCTTATCAAGAATTAATGAGTCCTGATAAATCATAGAGTCAAAAACAAGGTCCGTGGCATTTTCAAAAAGTTGGAAACGATAAATTTCCGGTGAAACTTCATAAGCCGGAAGTTCACCACCGCGGGACCATTTGAATGTTACCGAATCTTTAAGTTGCGCGCCATCTAAGGGAAATTCCTGCACAGCAACCGGTGGTTTTTCACTGTCTAAAATAAAATGAGTTTTTTCTGAAATGTTATTAATATTACCTGCCGAATCTGCCCGTTGAACCCGCCAGTACCAGCGACCTTCAGCTACAGTATCAGGTATTGTGAACGAGAATGAATTTACCGGATCGTAAATGACAAAGTCCGTTGTAAATAAAGAATCAGACGCCAGCTGAACAATGTTATACTCTGGAGCTGTCGCAATTGTTGACGCTTTAAGATCAAAATTGACATCAAAGCTGAATAATTTATATCTAATAAACTCACCATTTATTGGAGAAATTGGAACAATACTATTTGGTGGTTGATTGTCAATTATGAATGTTCCCGGATTTGCTTGCAATGAGGAAGAATCCGTACCTACAAATAGTTTTACGCCCCAATAGTAGCGACCATCTGAAAGAGAGTCTACCGATGGTATTGTAAAGGCTGCTTCTGTAATTCCGAAATAGCTATGGACAATACTTGTTAATGATTCATCGGTCGCAATATAGAGACTGTAAGTTTCTCCGGTATTAGCCCACTCAAATGAAGAAGTTCCATCCTGAGAGTAAGAATTATTTGACGGTATACTTAATGACGGCGGTAAGAAAGGATTATCTACTGTTAATTTGAAGAAAGCAGTATCGGCAACGCCGGTTGAACTGATCGAACGGATCCGTATATTATTTTCGGTTTGATCAGGAACCTCTGCCGGGATTGTTAAATCAAAATCGAAATCTGCATTCTCAAACGGCAGCAAAGCTGTTTGACGATAAGCCGGATTCATGATCCATCCCAGATCATCCTCGAGAACGATTGTAACTAAATCACCGTTGTTTCCTTCATTAATAACATTGTAGATATAATTGTTGATCTCAGGAGAATTCACTGCCACATCAACAGGGGCAGCAACCGAAACTCCATAGTATGCACCGGCCGAGAGTAAAATTCTTCCCCGGGTATTAACACCATCATTTATTAAACTTGCAACATCACAAAAAACAGAATCAAGATCACCGGCAATTGAACCGGAAGGTATCAAAGCGGTGGTATTAACATATGCCGAATCCCACGGATCAAGAGCAATAACTGAATCCACAGTACTCAAAAGCCAGCCGTTGTTATCGGTGATAGAAATAGTTAATGAATCACGCACTGTTCCAACATTGGTAACCCAATATTCAACCGGTACTATTTCACCTGGTTGGTCATTTAAATCACCAGAAGGGAAGACTGCCAGCGCATTCAAATTACCGGGGGTATGAATGCTGTCAGGAGTGAAGACGAGAGAATATTTCTGAGGACCATCAGGAATATTGAACCCGGATACTTTAGCTTTCCACAATCCCGGAGTAGGATTGAATATTTCAACCGTTTCAACATTATTTGTATTGTCAACCCCTTTGGTGGCTGGTGAAAATGGTGCCACCGGATTTAATACCCAGGGGAGTTCTTCATTCGAAAAAGGGTCGATCAAAGTTAGATCAAGATCATTAATCAGTGTTGCCGCAGCTGAGGCTGTGCCACCCGGATCATCCCAGACCAAAGTGACTCTAAGTTTCTCGGCGCTGCTTGGAACCGTTAAATCATATAAATGGACGATACTGGTAGAAATTACACTTTCAAAATATGAAGGTTCACCAACCGCAATTTTTGCTGCTGCCATGATGCCATCAACTTTACCATGACCATACTGGTAATCAGGTCCGGCATAACCCAAATCTTCTGCTGAGTTAATTAGGATACCCTTTAATGTAGAAGGTAAAATTGAGCCGACATAGAATGTATTTTTCCAATGTTGCAATAACAGGGCAGCTGTTCCAGCTACAGCCGGAGTTGACATCGAAGTTCCGCACATAGTTGTATAGCCTGAACCCGGTTTGCATGATGTCAGTCCGCCATCATCATTTGATTGACAGCCCGGTCCGACAACATCCGGTTTAATTCTGCCGTCATCGCAAGGACCCCATGAGGAGAAACTTGTCATAGTACTGTTATTTGAGTTAATAGCCCCGACCGTGATTGTGTTTTTAGATGTGCCATAGACACCGATTGTGCCATAATCCCAGCCGATTGATCCGCAATATTTGGAGGAACTGCCTCGCTGATTACCTGCTGACCAGAGAATTGTAATTGGAGCACTAAGTTCACCTCTGATTGTATTATCAATAGTGGCACACTCTGAAAAATAATTACCCAATGTGCTTTGACAAGATGATTCTGAGGCCGGATCACCAACACCTAATCCCCAGGAGTTGGTACTGATCTTGGCTCCATGGCCGTCTATTGCAATACTATATTCTGTGTTAATTGAAGCTGAGTTTCCCCACCATAAGAAGGAAACTATTTTAGCACTCGGAGCCATACCTTTGTATAACCCTCCGGTAGATCCGATTCCGGATCCAATTACCGTACCGGCAACATGAGTCGCGTGAGTTGATACGGAAGCATTGTCACCATATTGAACTCTGCCTGAAAGATCACCGTGGGCAAAGTCGGCATGACCGCCATCCCATTCGGCAACGGTTACACCTGTGCCATTTAGCCAGAGTGGCATACTTTGTAAAACATCAGCTCCGGTGTTTGCTCTGGCGGAGTTATTATTTTCTTCCTGCGGCGGCATTGCCTGTTCAATCCAGAGAACTTCGTCAAAATCTGACATACGGAAATAGGAAACTTCCGGCAGCACAAGCACAATTGCACTTGTAGTCGGTTCAAATCCTATAATTTCAGCATCAAAATCATTTTGAAATTTATCTGCCCATTCATAAAT
Organism: uncultured bacterium; assembly: GCA_965372795.1. Classification (GTDB taxonomy): domain Bacteria; phylum Zixibacteria; class MSB-5A5; order GN15; family FEB-12; genus QNAD01. The sequence continues at coordinate 19,128 of CBDVDR010000024.1, read as the reverse complement.
ATCAACATCACGATGCATATTGATTGTAAACTGAACTCGACCGCCATCACGGCGCGCCCAGTCGCCGATTCCATGATCGGTTATAAAAGGGGAAATTTTGTCATAAGCATCAATTTTATCCAGCCAGCGGATATCATAATCTTCAATAATAGAAGGATCAATTTCTTCGTGTAGTTTGGCGGTATAGGTAAAATTGGGGATATAATCTAAAAGTTCGATTCCTTCGGAGAACAATTGATCACGTTCGTCATCAGTAATCGGATGATCGAATTGAATCATTATATGTTTTCCAACATTCTCATTTAAGGATTTGTTTTGTAAGGAAATCTGGTCCGGGGTAAAGGTTCTCGTTTTCAGTTTTACTGCAAAATCAATTTCAGCAAAAACTGATGATGTGAGGAGAACAGAGAAGCACAATAAAATTGCGCTAAAACGGGATGTTGTCATGGTTATATCCTATATTTAATTATATGTACCAAAGTAGTTAAAATAAGATTTGTATATTGAGATAAATATAACCGTTTAAAAGGAACTGTCAATTAGTATCTTGTTGTATATTATCAGATTAGACAGGGAACAATAAAGTGGGAATCACGTTTTTAATTATTAAGTTAAAGAATTATAATTTTTAAAATATGTTACATAGGATTGGTTTATGGTAAAGAAATTTTGGCTGTTTAAATCAGAACCGGGATGCTTCTCAATCGATCATTTGAAGCAATCCAAAAATAAAACGACCTCCTGGGATGGAGTCAGAAATTATCAGGCACGAAATTTCTTAAGGGATGATATTAAAAAAGGGGATGGGGTTTTGTTCTATTACAGCAATGCCAATCCACTGGGTATTGCCGGAGTTTGTGAGGTTTCAAAGAATGGCTATCCTGATCATACCGGTTTGGATCAAAATTCTGAACATTTTGATCCAAAAGCAACTCCCAATAACCCGATCTGGTATATGGTCGATATCAAATTAAAGCAGGAATTTGCTGACATTGTCAGTTTATCAAGACTCAAAGAGACTATCGGTTTAGAGGAAATGGTTGTGTGCCAGCGGGGGAGCAGGCTTTCAATTCAGCCGGTTAAACTTAAGGAATGGAATATTATCATGAAGATTGCCGGAATTTAGGGCAGATTTAGCGACTATTAAGTTATTTTCTCAAAGTTGCTTAAGTTCATCTTGACATAATTAAAAAATCATATTATTTACGGTTCTAATGCTGGGGTAGTTCAGTCGGTTAGAACGCTAGATTGTGGATCTAGAGGTCGGGAGTTCGAGTCTCCCCCCCAGTATTTATTTTGAGAGAGGATAAACTATCTCTTTTCTTAAGAAAACTATGATTCAGGAAAAATCAACAGACAGATCAGATTCAAATCTTATATTTATCCACGCAATTTACTATTTCACTTTAGTTGGAATTTTTATCAGCTCGTTTTTCCCGGAATTGCGCTATTGGGGGATAAACCACTGGGCATATCTACCTAATCTATTTTTTTATATACTTTTTAGTATTGGGTTATCAGTGCCGGTTCTATTGCATTTCTATAAAATCAATAATTTTACAGTTTTTTCACCAGAAAATAAGTCTGACAGCAGAACCTTTTGGATAGTCAGCTTCGTTATAATATCAATTCTTGCTTGCAGCTTCTATTTATTCAGAGCTAAAACATTCTTTTTAGGCGATGGTTATCAAATTCTGTCTAATTTAAGCTCGAACAGCAATCATATCAAATTTATAGAAGCCGGCGAGTCATATATCCATCTGTTTGTAAGAAATTTATGGGGAGATCCATCAATAGAAACTTCGATCCTCAGCTATCAATCAATCTCAATTTTTTCAGGGATTTTGTTTCTTTTTACCATAGTGTATTTTTCAAATCGTTTATTCAATAAAACATTCGAAAAAATCCTGTTTTTACTGTCTGTTAGTTCAAGCGGCTATATGCTGATGTTTTTTGGTTATGTTGAAAACTACTCACTGTTTATTTTATCAGTATTGATATATACATTAATCGGATTATTAATTGCCAAAGGTAAAATAAATAAATGGGTTTTAGTTCCGGCGCTTGTGGCAGCATTATTTATGCATATCATGGCGGTAACTTTGATTCCCAGTACAGTCTATCTGTTAATATCAAAAACTAAATTTGCAGCCAGCTATGTGAATTTGAAAAAGAAGACTAAATATATAATCAGTTTTATACTTCTCATGGGAGCCGGATCAATCTTTATATATTTTTACAACAATAATTTATTTTTTAGATTTTCAATAGTTCCCATACTTTCTGATCAATTTACTATTGAAGGGTACACCCAGTTTTCAGTAAATCACCTTTTGGATATTCTGAATTTATTGCTGGAGTTATTTCCGGGTATATTAATTGCCGCATTTTGGATTTATTGGAATTTCAACAAAGAAAAATTAAAACAACAATATTTTTTGTTCTTTGTTGTATTAATAGTCTCAACCCTCGGGTCGGTGTTTTTGTTTGATCCTAAACTTGGGATGCTCAGAGATTGGGATCTTTTTTCGTTTATCGGCGTACCTATTAGTGTTTTTGTTAGTTATTCACTGGTTAAATCATATTCAATTTCTTCAAAAAACTTTAATGTCATAGGGCTAACTATATTCCTGGGGGCTTTTCTATTATTCCCACGCGTCTATGGTCAGAATTCTATTGATATTTCAGAAACTAAAGCTGATCAAATTTATAAGTATGATAAGTTGAAGAGCATCAATTTTGTGATCGAATTAAAAAAATATTATATGAACAAAGACAATCAAAAAAAACTTCAGGATATTATTATATTTCAGGAAGAAAATTACAAACATGATAAGTTAAATAAGCTTGGGTTAGATTTGATTTCTCAGAAATTATATTCACAAGCGTTACTGATTCTCCATAAAGCCCGAGATGCTCATCCAACTTTCTTTCAGGCTTATTTAAATCTCGGAATTGCTCACTATGAATCAAAAAATTATGACAGTGCTATTTATTTCCATGAAATAGCATCCGGGTTGAAACCAGGCAACCATCAGCCAAAACAATATCTTGGATATGCTTATTATAATCTTGGTCTGTTCAACAAAGCCCGAAATTATTTAGAGCATGCTATCGCAATTAATGACAGCAACGCCTATCCGCATATTCTTTTAAGTACCATTTACAAGAACACACCTGATGAAATTGGTTATGAAAGAGAGTTGAAAATAGCCTCATTAAAAGAGGATGCGCCGTTGAGTACCTATCTCAAATTATGCAGTTATTATCTGTCAAAATACAATTTCAAATTAAGTGCTCAATATTTAAAAGAGGCTGAAAATCGAGGTATGGCGGCGAATGAAATTCAGGAATTGTTAAACAGATATCCACAAATGAAAGATCATTATAAAAACTAAACCCATGGTTTAGTTTTTATCAATATTATTGCATTATAATTATATCAATTCTTCTGTTTTTTGACCTGCCGTCCTTGGTTTGATTCGAAGCAACCGGCCGGTCAGCTCCAAATCCCATTGAACGAATCTTGTCAACCGGAATCAACAAACTTTGGCGTAGATACTGCTCTATTGAGTAAGCCCTTTTTTCAGATAATAAAATATTCGCTGAAGCATCTCCCGAAGCATCGGTATGACCTTCAATCATCAATGAAACATCCGGGAACATTTGGATAATCTCTTTAATTTTTTCTAAAAGTTCCACATGATCATCCTGAATATCACTTTTACCAATTGCAAATGACAATCCGCTTAGTCTTAAGACAATATCATTTGAGGAATTAAAAAGAACCTCACCCTCGGAAGGATTAATCATCGATTTTGCTTTTTTGAATTTTTCTTCTTTTTCCGTCCGACTTAATAGTTCGGCGCTAACCGATTCATGTTGGCTGGATAAAAGCATAAGTTCTTCATCATAAGATTTTAGCTGAACGAGATATTCTTCTTTTTGAAGGTATAATTCAGATAAATGCTGGTCAATCATTTTAGCTAACCTGGCCGGGTCTGTTTCTGTTGAAGATTCATAAAACCGTTCTACAATCTTGCTCAGCTTATTTATCATGACGGCAGAAAAATCCTGTCCGGATTCTTTAAGGATTTTATTCTCTTCCTGTAACTCCCCTATTAATAAGATTAGGGTATCAGCCGCGGCAAGAGGACCATTATCAAAGGGGAGATGCTCAAAGTTCATTGTTTTACCTACCCGATTCATTTGGATTTCATAAATGAGCATTAGCTTTTCCCAGGCTTGATCATTCCTATTTAGAGAACGAACCGACATCGCAATGTTGGAGGCGTGAAGAGCTTCGTATTCAGCGCGTTTGGCTTCAATAGTCGCTTCATCTTTATTATAACGATCATTTCTGATGATTGCATTGGCATTGGCACGAGCCGAATTGGCTTTATCAAGAGTCGATAGGGCAAATTTATCAGCTTCATCTGCAATTGCTTTTTTGATAAGTTTATCAGCATTGCCCATGATCTCTATCTGAATAGCTTTCAGTTCCGCAGCATCAAAAAGAGGAATAGCTTTTCCTGCTTCTTTTAAGGCTCCTTTAACATCCCCCGATTCAACTTTGGATGTTGCCTTGATAAACTGTGCCTCGGCTTTTTTATAAAGAGCGTTTGCCAGCATGGATGCTTTGGCTTCTTTGGCTTTATTGCGAGGGGGAAGGTATTCTTGAAGTGTTAATTTACTCACTTCGGTAGTTTTAATAGCATTCTCAAGAAATTCTCTGGTTTCATTAACATGTTTATCTAATGATTTCTGTTTTTTATTTCTCAAAATTGCATCATTAGCTTTGTTAAAGGCTTTGATTGCTTTTTCCCACATTTTAGGAGCAAATATTTTGGCTTCCATTATTACCGCTGAATCTTTAACCGGCTTAAGATTATCAAATTCAGATCTGTCAACGGCATGAATACTTGAAGATACAATTAGAATAGTAGCCAATATTAAATGTATGCAAACGGTTTTCATTTTAAAACTCCTGTTGATTAATTTGGTCTATTATTAAATTGTTAAAATACCCCAAATTAGTCAATTTAAAAAAATGTTGTATGATATATATATCGTCATTTCTTAACTGTCCGATAAAGATAGTAACAAATTGTATATTAAAAACTATAGTTGACATGACCGTCACATATTGTATATTGTTGCTGTACAACAAATACCGCCAATTTTCTAGGGTCGAAAACAATTTAGTTTTAAATTAAATAATCGGGAGTTATCTATGCGTAACTTTGACAGAATTGATTTTTATAAAACTTTCACAATGGTTATGCTGCTTGTGTGTTTTATTTTACCGGCAGTTAGTCATAGTGAATCTTTTAATCCAGTCTATGAAGATTTAAAGCCGTTTTCAGTTAATCTCGAAAAGTCTACAAATTTAGAACTAAAAATGACTTTAAATAGAGATGCTATTGAAATCGTTGAAGATCAGGCTTCCCATAAGTTATTAGAGCTCCCTTTATTTTCAGGTAATTCAATTAATCTCGAATTAGAAAAATTTGATATAATTGCCCCGGATGCAAAATTTCTGATTGGCAGCCCGGGCGGTGATATAACTATGCCAAAACCTGAAATTGTTCTTTATAAAGGAATAATTCAGAATGATCCGACAAGTTTTGCATTTGTATCAATTTCATCAACAGGAATGGTGAACGGATTTGTCGAAAATGACGGCGACAACAATTATGTCTTTTCAACCAGATCAAGTGACCTTAAAAATAATAGCAATGAAATTACTCTGAAAAGAACATCTGTAGTAGGTGAATTAGGTGTTCCATTTTGTGGTGCTGAAGAATATCCCGAATGGCTGATCGAGCTTCCCAAAGCGGAAAAAGCATATTTAAATGATGCCGCAGGACCATATTTGCAAAGAATTGCTATTGATGCTGACCAGCACTTTGTTCAGATGTTTAACTCTCAATATGATGCTCGTGACTATATTATCCAGCTGATTGCTGCTATAAGTGCGATTTATACCCGTGATGTAAATATTGCTCACGAAGTTGCCTTTGCTCGAATATGGACATCCGGGGGAGAACCTTTTAATCCTTATGATTTAAGCGGATTTAGAAGTTACTGGCAGAATAATGAAGATTACGCGAGTATGAACATTGTCCATATGTTTAGTGGAGCCAGAGACGCACAATATGGCGGTGTAGCATATTATTCGTCAACATGTGACGGATATGCTTATGGAATCGATGCCTATTTAAATGGAAGTTTCGTTTCTCCGGTAACTTATCCTGATAATGGAAACTGGGATGTAAACCTTGTTGCCCACGAAATGGGGCATAACCATGGCGCTCCGCATACCCATGATGATTACTTCAGTCCTCTTATTGATGAATGTGGTAATGGCATCTACACTCGCGGAACAATCATGAGTTATTGTCACACTTCTCAGGGTTATCAAAGTAATATTGATTTACGCTTTCATAGATTAAATCAGGAAGTCATAACAAACAATGTCTGGTATGCAGGTTGTCAACCGCGTGATTGTAATGGAAACAAAATTGATGATGCAATTGACATCTCAGATGCTACCTCTCTTGATGTTAACAGTGATGGTATTCCCGATGAATGTCAGGACTGCAACGCAAACGGTACTCTGGATCCGGTTGAAATTGCCGGCGGACTACCGGATACGGATAATAACGGCATTCCGGATGAATGTGAAGTTGACTGTAATAATAATTCAATCCCTGATCAATATGAAACCTGGGTTGGGTTGGCGACTGATGATGATGGTAATAATGTTCCGGATGAATGTGATCCGGACTGTAATAATAATGGTATTTTGGACTATACTGAAATAAATAATGATATGTCGACAGATATTGATAGAAATCGGATCCTTGATGAGTGCGAAGATTGTAACTCAAATGGTTTACTAGATTGGATAGATATTGACCGTCAGTATAATTTGTTCGTTACTGATGCCGCTACAACCGAAGTTAGAGAATTCCACGCCCTTAGCGGTGCCTTGTATCAATCAATTTCATCTTTTAGCGAAGCCTGGGATGTCGTATCGGATGCAACCGGCGCCAATATAATAATGGCAACTACTCTTGGAATTTTTAAATATGACTTAAACTCTGAAACATTAGATCCACTGGCTGTCTCAGGTTCGGGATTTTTAGAACGTGCAAGTTCGATAGTCTATCGCGAAGTAAATACAATCTACGTTGCAGACTTTTTGGATAATTCAGTAAGAATGTTTAATGATGTCACCGGAGCCTATCTTGGTGATTTTGTAGCCTCAGGCGCGTCACCATTGGTGGGTCCGTACGGATTAGTGTTTGGACCATCCGGTAATTTATATGTAACCAGTTCAGATAACGCTGTATATGAATATTCATCGTTAGGTACATATATCGGTGTATTTGTTTCTGCTAGTTCCGGCGGTTTGAGCAGTCCAAGAGGTCTAGCCTTTAAAAATGATGGTAATCTTTTGGTAGTTAGCAGAGGCAATAATCAAATCCTTGAATATGACGGCAGCACCGGTGCTTATGTAAAAGAATTTAGTGATGAATATGGTTGGGTAAGTCCTTGGGGAATTAGAAAAGGTCCCAATGGAAATATCTTCATAGCTGTTGTTGATGGCACTCAAGGAAGAATAGTTGAATACTTTAATGATGGCAGATATTATCGTTCTTTCGTAAGAGGTGTTGGTTTCCTAACTGATCCAAGAGGTCTCTGTTTTATGCCGGCATCACCAAATGATATAAATAGAAATTTTATTCCTGATGTCTGTGAACCGGGAGATTTAGATGCTGATGGAGTCGCTGATATTTCTGATAACTGCCCCGGGACTCCGAATACTTCTCAAACTGATTCTGATGGTGATGGAGTTGGTGATGTTTGTGATAATTGTTCAACACCTAACCCTGATCAACGGGATGTTGACCTTGATGGTGTTGGGGACATTTGTGATAATTGCACAGTATTGCCTAATTTAGCCCAGACTGATACTGATTCTGACGGAAGGGGAGATGCTTGCGATAACTGTCCTGAAGATGTAAATCCTAATCAAGCTGATTCTGATGGTGATAATATCGGTAATCTTTGTGATGCTTGTCCGAATGATCCTACTAATGATTCTGATGGTGATGGATTATGTTGGGATGTTGATAATTGTCCAACAGTATTTAATCCTGATCAAATAGATTTAAATGGTAACGGTGTCGGCGACTTATGTGAAAGTCAAGTCAATGATACGGTGTCAACTTCATGTATAAGTTTGATTGTAAGTAGTATGGGTAATTTTGGTGGCGAGGGAACTTATAATGCCTCGATGGATTATCAGATTTCAATGGTTGACTGTGGACCTATATACTTGTATGATGGTTCACCGGTTATCTCATATATAAATGGCAATGACACAGCTATATATAGTTATTTATATGGAGATAATTATTTCGTAACACCTCCAGATGGCAAATTATCGGTTCCTACAACGGATCATGGAACATATAATTCATTTGAATCAGCAACCTTTAATACTTCTGATAATGCATTATCTATCGAAAAAGTTTGGTATGCTCCAACCATCGCAGATACATGTAATTTTATAATCCAGTGTATGAAAATATTCTCAGGGGATGGTCAACCGCATTCCGGCATTGCTGTCGGTGAATTTATTGACTGGGATATCCCTTCAACAACTGGCTCTGATAACTATGGCGATGTTTTTATCGATGATAAATTCCTATATCAACAAGGTAATGGATTTGGCTGTGTTGATAATTCTTTAAGAATCGGCGCAATGGCTTTTCTTGGTTCATATACTACCGGAGAATGTGTTGATACATCATTACTCCCATATAATATGATTTCAGAAAATAATTCGACCTATATATATCCTACTAGTGGGTTAGTGGGGTCTCAAATGTATAGTATAATGCAGTCCCCGGGCGTTATTGTCTCGGGAGATTTAACTGATTTGTTCTCTATGATTACTTATGAAAATAGTGCTTCTATCGGTGCTAACGACACTCTGTTTATTTACACAACTTTACTTAGTGCTTATCAATCTCCAGGGCTTTCGTTAGTTGATGAATCGATCTACGCCAAAGAATGGTTTAGTAATAATATTAAACCGGCTTGTGTCACGACCTGTTGTGTTATTCGCGGCGATATGAATCATGACGGTGAGCGCGGGATCTCTGATCTGACATATTTTGTGGATTTCTTGTTTAATTTTGGAGACGCTCCTGTCTGCTTTGAAGAAGGCGATGTTAACAACGATGGTGAGCACACAATTTCTGATTTGACTTTCTATGTTGACTATCTCTTTAACTTTGGTGATGAACCCGATCCTTGTTTCTAAAGCAGTGAAATATAAAAGGCGCGGTTAATACCGCGCTTTTTTTATTTCTTATTCTAAAATTAAAAAACAATACATTCTGTTTATCCATGTCTTTAATATTGAATATTTGCGCAATTGTTAAGTATGTATTTAAAGAAAATATTCGATGACTCAACTTTGAGGGTTAGAGAATAATTGTGCATAGATCAACAGATCAATACATTGAACAAAATGCTTATCGAACAGAAGTAGGATCAAAGAAAAACAAACCATTTCTTTAATCGGCGGCTTCACCGCAATTCTATTGGGCTTGCTCGCTTATATATGAATACACAGAATTCTGAGATACAACTAAGTTTTATAATTCTTGTTGGTGTTATAGCGATTGCAATTTTGGGTATTGCAATTGAAAAAAACGATCCTAATTTTAATTAATAGACACAAAAAAACCCGCTAAAGAGCGGTTTTTTTTTATATCAAATAATCTATTTCAACAATATCATTTTCTTGACATCCGTGAAATCACCGGACTGTAGTTTGTAGAAGTACACTCCACTGGCGGCATCAGTCGCATCCCACACAATCTCGTGTTGCCCGGCTTCGTTATAGCCGCTGAAGTTGGCGACCTTTTGACCGGTTACATTGTAGATTACAATATTGAATTGAGCTGCCTTTGATAATTCAAAACTAATTGTTGTTACCGGGTTGAACGGGTTAGGATAGTTCTGATGCAAGGCAAACTGATTCGGAACCAGTTTGGCATCAATCGGAGTTCCGAAGTAGGAAGCCATTTCAACACTGACAATGTCGCCTTCAGTTGCAAGGAATTCACCCTGGAATTCCTGATCAGGTTCAAAACTATGAACAAGAATACGAGTCACATCATATTCAGAATCATAGTTGTACTTCATTTCCATGTTGTCGGCAAGCAGGTCTGGAGTGTTGTTACCGCTGACAACGATATAAGCCGCACCGACTTTATCGCTGACATTAAATTTACCGTCTCCATATCGAAGAATCGTAGTTGTCGGAGTTAGTTTTGGAAATGGTTGGGCATCACCAACAACAACTCTGATCAGATATACCAGATCAGCTACTGATAATGATATGCCATCAGCGTTTACATCACTTGCCGCTATCTGTCCTTCAACATTTTTATCAAAAACGCTAAGGCCGTAGACAAAGTAATTTGAGAACAGAACCGCATCTGAAATCTCATAGTCGATTTCGTTTAAGTTGATATCACCGCGACCATCAATTGAATCGGCACATACAATGTCAATTCCTCCGTTAAAGAAGTCGATACAACGAATAGGATCCGGTTTACCGTCATTTAACATAATATTACAGGTAGTGTTTGGACCTAATAATGACGGGAATGAAGCACCGACATTAGTTATCGGACCTTCGATGTTAAAATCATAAACTTCTTTACCAATATATAGAGTGTCACCGGACCGGTCTGAGAATGCATTGTCACCACAATCGTACCAGATAAATCTCATCGGAACGTATTGACATTCATAAGTTCGGTCATTTGAGATCAGGAATGTTAAGACGGCAAGGTCACCGGCTGAAGTGCTGAAACATCCCGGATGGACATCGCCATTGTTAATCTCAGCCATGGCATTTAATCTAATAATTCCAGTCGGACAACCACTGTTACCACAGTTGCCGTTAGCTCCATATCGGTAAGTGAAATATTCCCAGCCGCAATTGGATAGCATATCTCCGGCTGCCGCGCTTGAGAAACTCAATACCGAAGCATCATACTGAATCAAGAAATCAAAACCGCCAATTTCATATAACAGGTCTTCCACAAAAATTGACACATCCTGATATTGTCCCTGGAAACTATTATGAGTTTTCTCAATAGTAACAGATGGACATATACAGGAACCTTCAAATATGACTTCAATACAATAATCAGCCGTGTCAGCTGCTCCGCAACTGTCAACAGCGATAATACGATCACAATATGTACCCGGTTCGGTTACTTCGATACAAACGATGCCCGCCACAAGATTGAGAGTGCCAATTTGACTGGAAACCGTAAGACCTCCAAGTTCGTTTTCTATTTCCAAAGGAACACAGAATGTTTCAGGGAAATTACAAGCGGTAAATGATTCATAGCCGGAACCGCCTGCTATAACAATTGGTTTGTCATTTACAGTTATATCTATTGTTACCGTTGATGAATCAAGATTTCCACAACTGTCAATTACTGCAAACTCAAAAGTATAAGTACCGGAAACCATCGCTTCGACATAAATAGAATCTTCTGCAACGAGATCTTCTTCATAAATCCACATAGAAGGAATACCCTGGGTTGGAATTGGAAGCGGGAAGGCAATCCATCCCGGTTGACAGAGGAATCCTTCAAAAGATGCATTAGGTACAATAATCGGTGGAATAATTTCAACGTTTATTGTATCAGAGAGCATTAAAACTGACCCACAATCATCGGTTATCAAGACTAAGAATTCGTAGGCTCCGCTTGTGTCGGGGTAGAAACAGAAATTAGGGAATACGGCTGTGGCGCTAGGTGGACCCGAAATTATTTCAATTGTAACAATATCATTTTCAAGTATGCCATTTGTGGAGTGAATTGTACCGCTAAAACAAATTTCCTCACCCGGAGCGCAAAGGGTATATGAATCCGCTGCATCTAATGTTACATTTGGTGCACAATTAACTGATCCGGTAATTGAAACAGTTGAGGTTGCCACTCTATTACAAACATCTTTTACTTCAAAAATCCAGGATTCGTTTATTTGTGTACAGGCCGCAACATTGTAAAGAATTGGCGTATTTGGATCAAAACTTGTTCCGTTTACTTTCCAGGTATAAGGGCCGCATCCGCCGGTTATTTCAGGCAGTGGAACAATTTCGTCAACTATTATGATACAACTCTTACCTATATCAATATTATTATCAGGTGCCAAAGTAAGTTCATCACACAAGCTTACCTCTACACAATAACTGACGGTATCTGCAAGCCCACAGCTATCAGTAACGATTACGGTATTGCAGTAAGTGCCTGATGTGTCATCAACACTAAAGCACACCGTGCTGTCGTATAAATGAACCCAGCCATTGGTAGTTGTAATTGAAATTCCATTACCCGGATCATTAATTATTAACTGGGTACAAATTGAATCACCAACAAGACATACTGTTACCGGGTCAAGTGGAACTACATCTACAATTGGCTTGGTATTAACTTCAAAGGTTACGGTGAAACTGCCAAGGCATTCATTACCGCATTCGTCAAGACATCGTACCTGAACCGTTACAACGTCTGATTTATTAGCAGCCAGATAACACCACTCACCATTAATAATCGCACCCTCGTTACTCACCAATTCACATGTTACCTCAGAAGAACAATTATCTGTTCCACCGACCGGTAAACAAATTGTTGCCGAGTCACACAGTACTATTGTCGTGTCATTAGGTAGATCACAAACAGGGGAGATATTATCTTCAACTGTAATTGTGTTGCTGCATTCAGATGAATTACCGCAATCATCAGTCACAGTATAAGTGTCAGTAATTATAAGAGCATTTCCTACACAACCTAAACCGCCATTATTAGTCCGTTCTACTGTCACTGTTATATTGCCACAATCGGTGGCAATTACTCCATTAACGTCAGGGTCTGGAATATCAGCATCACACTGTAAAGTGATATCTGTCGGACAAGATGTAATCGTTGGCGCGGTTGTATCTTGTACCGTTACTATTTGTGTACAGGATACCGAATTGCCGCTAATGTCTGTGGCTGTCCAGATTCTGGTAATTATATAATTACCAACACAATTACCCGGAGTTGTTGATTCAGAATAATCAACTACTGGATTTGGATCGCAATTATCATCTGCTGTCAATGTCACAGCACCAGGAATCTGAGAACAATCAACAGTTACATCTGCAGGACATCCTTCAACAAATGTTGGAGGAGTGTTATCTTCAGTACGATTAATTGTCTGTGAACAACTTACAGAGTTACCACAGTCATCAGTCGCAACCCAGATGCGAGTTATAATTGTCTCACCAGGATTTGGACCCGGAGCAGAGGATTCTATTAGCGCTACATTGATAGTAGTAGTATCGCAATTGTCAATAGCGGTGATTGTTGGCGGAGTTGGAAGGGTAGCAGAACATTCAAGAGTTATATCCTCAGGACAGGTTTCAACAAAGACAGGCGGAGTGGTATCAACTACTGTAATTACTTGAGTACAATTTGAACTGTTTCCACATTCATCAGTAGCAGTCCAAATGCGGGTGATAGTAGAAGCACCGTCACAATTCCCAGGAGTTGTTGTTTCACTAAAGTTGACCACTGGGGCCGCATCACAATTGTCAGTTGCGGTCAATACCGGAGCGGTTGGAATATTGGTACATTCCACAGTTAAATCTATAGGACAATCAGCAATGACAGGTGGGGATGTGTCAACCACTGTGATTACCTGTTCACATATAGAAGTGTTTCCGCAGGTGTCAACTGCCGTCCAGGTTCTGGTGATAAGATAATTACTGCTGCAGTTACCTGGTGTTGTGGTTTCTGCAAATGTCACAACCGGTGGGAAACATAAATCGCTTGCTGTAACATTGGCAACCGCAGGGATAGCATCGCATTCTACCGTAGTATCTGATGGACACCCAGTGAAACTTGGAGCAATAGTATCAACTATGTGAATTATCTGTTCACAGGTCTCGTAAATATTTAAGAAATGATCTTTTACTTTCCAGGTCCTGGCATAAGTTTTAATAGTCGGGCAGACCGGAGGCCACTTGTAAAAGATTTCATGATCAACATATTCGATTTCTAAATCAGGACAATCACCGGTAGTAGTATAAGTAACCCAACCCAGATCATTCGGGTCAAGTGATTCACCGCAATTAATTGTTGTGTCAGGTGGACAGGTTAATGTTACAACACACGGGAAACATTCACCAACCGGAATACTTACCGTCTCGATTGCACAACAGTGATCATCATCACAGCCGCTGCTGTTACAGGCTTCAACCGATACCTCTACCAATGAACCCGGAGCCGCAGAAGTTGAATATTCAATTCTCTCTGTACCTTGACCGCTGATTATTGTACCGCCTGTGACAGTCCAATTATAAGAATCGGCGCCTACTGCGACAGAACAGACTGCTATAACATTTTGACATATTGAATCTAAAGATGAACATTCAATTGTAAGGACTGGTGGCAAACAGATTGTTGCACCTTGAACAGATCGATCCTGATTGCCGCTACCTGATCCGTCAAAATCCTTAACGCTAAAATGGTAGGGAGCTCCACCAACAGAGGCTGAACCGTTACCTATACCCCAGGTGTCAGAAGTGCCTTCAGCAAGGTGTCCACTCCAGAAAAAACCAACTGAACCATTGTTGATAACAGTAAAGTAGACAGTTAAATTTAAATCCTGATCAGCTGCAGTTCCTGTATAAAAATATTTGCTGACAGAATCTATGACGACATTGTAAAATGAAAGATTTCTCGGACCATCAATATTAAAAGTACCACTAACAATATCAGACAAACTGGCAGGAATTGAAATGTGATTTCCATTTATTGTTGGATCAGGGAAAGCAAAGGTACCGGTCGGAGAGGCACAATCAACCGGAGGAGCTGCAGAAGTAGGAGAACAAACACCACCGATTGTTGATATTGGTGTAGATTCAGAAATATCATAATCAGTAAAATAATCAAAAGTGTGTAAATAAGCCTTAGTCGCCTGAGCATTAATTGTGAAATAGTGAGAGTCACCACTTTCTTGATCTTTCACAAAATACCGATAGGGAACGCCATTACCTTCACTATAGCAGGAGTTAGTTACATTGATATTTCCATTTGCCCATTCAGGAGTTGAAGAGGTAGTTCCGTTTTGTAATTGATGTAGTAATTTTTTACTGGCTGTAATAGTCGTGACTGCGTTAAGACCGGAAAGATCACCGGAGGAATATACTATCAAAGTGTCTGGTAAAGTGTAATCTATAGGAACATCCCAGGGAGAATCAAATGAACCGTCAGTCGTAGTAGTAATTTGCCAGGTGTCGTATTTTGTTCCATCGGTATACCGGATTTCAAGAGTAACTATTTCGCCGTTCCAAAACTCTGTCCCAAGTATGGTTAACGATTGTCCCAGTTCATAAACAGGTTCGGCAGTAGTTAATTCAACAGCGCTTGCATTTGATGTAAATGAAAATAGAATTAATAAAATTAAAGCGATAAACTTCAATTTTCTATAAATGAACGGGAAAAGAAAATGATTACCTAACATCATATTACTTAATCCTCCGGAATAACCAATCGTCCTAAATGGATTATTCCTTCTATTATGAGGTTTTTATTAACAATTATTTTGCCAAAGCATTTTTTATCTGTAGTATTATTATTTTGTAACTGCTTAAATAATAGTAATTTAAAATATATTGTCAAGAAAAATTTTCCTACTTTTATGCCCTGTTTTTGAACAAAACAATTCCACGACTGTCAAATAATGACAATCATTACATGAAAACGTTATACAAGTTTAGATGGCCAGTTATCTATATGAATGACAACAGCATATGTACTATATGTAAAGTTTAAGTTGTTATCCTAAAAAGATACGAGACGTAAATAGTCTTATATATTTGCTGTTGACTAAAATCAATGTTATTGTTTTGTTAGTTTTTTAATATCTTCTAAAGAAATTTTTGGAGAAATATAGATGGAAACTGCAAAGAAAACAGATAATCAGGATTTTAGGCAAACGACACAAAATGCTAATCCTAACCAAAAAATGAGATTTTACGTTCAATTGTTTTCTGTAATTATCAATATTTGGATAGGTTTGCAATTCTACTTGTTTGTAAATTTCATTAAAAGCGGGGGGAGGCTTTTTGATGTTCCCCGTCCTCCGGGTGTTGAAAGCTGGCTGCCGATTGGATCGCTTGTATCCTTGCGATATTGGATAGAAACCGGAATCATCAATGAAATTCATCCATCCGGGATGATCATATTTAGTATTATCTTGCTGTCTGCCTTTCTTTTTAAAAAAGGTTTTTGTTCCTGGGTCTGTCCGGTAGGTTTTGTCTCTGAACTTTTAGGTGATATCTCTGACAAAATATTCAAACGCCGGATTGTTCCACCAAAATGGCTTGATTACTTTTTGCGTTCTATAAAATATATTCTTTTGGTATTATTTTTGTATATGATTCTCTATCAGATGTCATCCGACTCAATCAGATCATTCATTTACACCGAATATAATATTATGTCTGATATTTTGATGCTTCAATTCTTTACTGATATCACAACTCTTTCACTCACCGTAATCACTTTCTTATTCATATTATCACTCGTTATCAGGGGATTCTGGTGTCGTTATTTTTGTCCTTATGGAGCCCTCCTTGGATTTTTAGGGTTATTTTCTCCTACTCGCATTATCCGGAATGAGAAAAGCTGTATCGACTGTTCCACCTGTGCGAATGTGTGCCCATCCTTTATTAAAGTCGACAAAGTAAAACAGGTCGTATCCGATGAATGTACCGCTTGCATGGCATGCGTTGATAGTTGTCCGGTAAATAAAACCTTGGAAATTAGCATTGTTACCAAGTCAAATAAGCTATCTTCTCTCAAGTGGGCGGCTATGCTGGTTATATTCTTCTGGGGTTCTTTGTTAGTTGCAAAGACCTGGGGACCATGGGAAAACACGGTTACCAATGAACAATACATGAGATTTATGCCGTCTGTTACCAGTGGAGATTACGTCCACCCTTGACAAAATGCTAAAAGAATTGTTCTTTAAAAATAAAAAGATTGAACAAAATTAAGATGAAAAAAAAATCAGACGTTTCTGTTTTTGAAAAATATGCCCACGAATATGACTTGATAACCAATGCCGATCAACGGGTGAAATATCATGCCAAAGAAGTCAATGCGATTATAAAAATGTTTAAACCGGAGTCAGTTTTAGATGCTGGTTGTGCTACCGGATTGACTTCGATGTTATTTGCAAAGGAAGGTATAAAAACCGTTGGTTTGGACAGATCCCGTAAAATGCTGGCTGTTGCAAAAGGCAAATATCAAGATTCCGGCTACCCCTTGACATTCAGTTACGGTGAATTTGAAAAGCTTTCCAAAAAATTCCATAATAAATTTGATTTGGTCGTTTGCCTTGCCAATAGTATTAGCGGAGTTCACACCGAGGCTGAATTGTGGAAGACCTTTAGTAACTTTAATTCGGTTCTTAAACCGGGTGGTCATCTCGTTTTGCAGATGTTAAACTATGTGACTTTGGAAGAGGGCAAACTATTCCCGATTAAAGCTACTAACAATAACGGCCTTGTTTATGTCCGTTATTCAGAACGACATCGCAAAAAGTTTTTTGTCTATGTAGTAAGAATTGATACCAATCAAACTCCGCCTGCGTTTGAAGTTTTTAGACACGATTTTGATAACTTTTCTGTCAGTGAAGTTACTCGAGTTTTAAAATCTTGTAAATTCAGTAAAGCCCAAAAATATTCAGACCTGTTACTAACAAAAAAATATACTAAAACTTCGCGTGATCTAATTATTACTGTTCAAAAATAGAACAGTTGATTCTTCTAAATAACCCGATATAAGCAATATATCTTTTAAAAAGGGCTTATATGATCGGAATAATCAGTGCCATAGAAGAAGAATTACAGCTTTTTAAGTCTAAAGTTGAGATCGAGCAAGTTGTAATACAAGCCGGGATTGAATTTCATTTTGGACAATTATATAATGAAAAAATAATCCTGTTAAAAAGCGGGGTTGGGAAAGTAAACGCCGCGGTTGTTACACAACTTCTAATTGATCGTTTTGGGGTGGACAAAATCATTTTCACCGGTTTAGCCGGTGGATTGGTTCCATTATTAAATATCAGTGATATCGTAGTTTCCAATTATGTTGTTCAATATGATGTTGATCTAACAGCCTTTGGTCGCAGGCTCGGTGAAATTCCTGATTTAGCCCGCATGATCGAAGCTGATGAAAAACTGATTAAAACAGCCTCAATTGCTTTTGATGAAATTGTCAAAGATAATTTAAAACAACTCATTGTTGGCACTATTGCAACCGGCGACTCGTTTATCTCTTCAGCTGAAAAAATTAAATGGCTGCAAAGAGAATTTGGTGCCGTAGCAGTTGATATGGAAGGCGGGGCAGTAGGCCAGGTCTGTCAGATGAATAAGGTCCCTTTTGTAATTATCAGAGTAATCTCTGACAAAGCCTCTGAAAATGCTGCCGGGGAATTTATCTTTTCCCTTGATGAAGCTTCACACTTTACCTTTAATCTTGTATCAAAAATGTTATCAGATGAATCAAAATTGAATATAGATAAGAATACAAAATTGGTTGACTGTAAACTATAGATATGGTTTAATCTAATTCTATGAAAAAACATATACTGACATTATCAATAATTATTCTCTTGAGCTTATCAGCCTCAGCTCAAAAGAGTTTCCCGGCTTTTGAAACTGTTGAACAATTTCGTCCTTTTGGTGAAATTAAGGTTTGGACTTTAATTGTAAAAGATTCCTCAATTGGCCAATTAACGTCGGTCATGGTGGGCGAGGCTGAAATAAATGACCAGTCAGGTTATAAAATTAACCAGCAATTAAATCTCGATTATACAAAAATCGGGCTTGATAGAAAAATTAACATAAATGGTAATTTCTTTGTTACCCAAAATGGATTTTTTCTCGGTGATGATAAAACAATTACTATAAATGACAATACTAATTCATTGCACCTTAAAAAAAATAAAAAAGAGATTACCGGG
>CBDVDR010000023.1:0-44955 GCA_965372795.1 uncultured bacterium | reverse complement strand
AACTTTGAATCGTAAGCTGAACTTTTTCTCTCAATTTATTATTATTAGAAAAATTATTTATCAGCTTTTCCCGGTTGTCTAATATTTTTTGTTCTAAAACCGGATGCCTAAGCAGATAATATAGATACTGCGCCCCGATGGGGGTTGAAGTATGATTAAGTAATTTGAATATTTCATTAAAATTCAAATCTCGCCAGGTATCATCATCAACACAATAACTGTTATTGCTTGAATCATCTTTTTTGAAATCATAATATAATTTTGCTGATTCTATATCTAATGTATATTGGGGAGTCTTTCCCCAGTTTTCTTTTAGTTTTTTAAATTTGTTAGCTAACTGTCGGTGTCGGATAAATAGTGAAAGTATAAAAATAGATATAATAATTCCGCTAATAATTGCAAAGTTCATATTTTCCTACCCTATATATTATCTTATGTTGAGCAGAGAACCGACATTACCTATGATTAATTGAAAAAAATATAACCTACCGGAGAGTCCATGTCAATATAAACAAGATTGGAACTTATGTAAATTTGTAATCAAGCGATTTCAGGTGAGTATAAAAAGCCGAAACTATAAGAGTCTCAGCTTTTGATCAATTTGTTAAACGTAAAATTGGCAGCTATTTAATTAATGGACACACGAATGAAGGTCCGACCGCAACTTGCACTAAATGTCCTAATCCAATATGATGTTGCACCATCCCCCAACTGGATAATTGAAAATCAACCGCGCCGTCGTCATCAGCATCGTGAATTCCTTTACCGAGCAATGTAAACTCAAGAACATATACTTGCCAACGTCCGCCATTGTAGTGTTTGTCACCCGGTTTTGTTTCTGAAACTGGATTCTGACCATCAAGACCCTCGAACACATACAGACCATCTTTAGGTCCATGTCCGGGTAAATTCGTAGGTGTTATTACTGTACTAAATATCGTACCATCAGCCCAGAAATTTCCTGCCGGAGGACCACCAGCTATGACAACTGTCGATACCCCAACTGTTATAAAAACCACCATAAGGCTTATGGTAATAAATTTTCTCATAGAAAAATTCTCCTACAATAAAAAATATTTAAAAAATATGATAAAAATAGACAACAATTGATGTATATAGTTAAAAAACATTTATTAATTCAAGAAAGTTCCAATCGATAAAATATTGTTCATGAATAATTAGAATAGATGCTTCCGAAAAGCTTGATTGAGTAATTTCAAAGATTGAGAATTGGAAAAATGAAAATTAATACTATTACTTTAAGTCAATAATTTCTAGAAAAAAACGTAACTTCAAATAATTACAGAACTAACTGCTTTTAAAATACCTTTGTTATTTAAATCTCTTTTTCAGTCCAGGCTAATATCGAAGATGGCAATGTATGAGCAAGATATATTAAAACTACATAGACAAGCATAAGCATAGAATCATGTTGTCCTGCCATCCATGAAATTATAAATATTACCATAAGACTTATTACTGCAAATATGTTATAGGCCCCCCTGATTGATTCCAAAGTTCTTTTAACCTGACGTTCGTCAAGTTTCGCAGCTTCTGTTCTGGAATGAAATTGATGCCATAGTTTAGTATTTATATGGAGTATTCTGAAAGTTAATATGTTAATAATTAACAAAGCTGCCAACCCGGCAAATATCCAAATACTCCAACCTTGATATTTGCCCAGAGAAAACAATACAAGCATCAAAAACAGGCATATATAATTAATGATTACAAAAAATTTGCGATACTTAATCGAAAGGGGTTGTAACATTTTATTTCTCCTTGTTTAATCTTTGATTATGAATTTCTTCGCTCAATGGTCGCAAAGGCTCAGTTGAGAAAATCAGGTCGATAGGAAGTTCAAAAAACTGACTGATGCGAAATGCCAAATCAAGCGATGGGTTATATTCTTCTCGTTCAAGATAGCCAACAGTTTGGAAATTAACTCCGATTGTGTCTGCCAATTCTTTTCGTGAAGTGCCTCTTTCTTTTCTGAGAACTGCAATTCGGTTATATATTTTTCTATTTACCATATATATAATATATAACAAAATGTTGTAAATATACAACAAAAAATGCATTAATAGCCGGATTGTTCACTTTCTTTATCTTAGGTCTAAGCCTATAGAAATAAACGACATAGGGGTCATAGGACTGATAATATTATAAAATCTGTTAATATATTGTTCTTTTTTTCTATAAATTAATCAAAAAAGTATCCCTGTTAATGAAATTTCGATATAACTTACACTGATTCTAAAACAGTAAAGATGAAATATATTTTAATAATTCATCTTTTAATAATTGTAAAAAGAAAAATATGCAAATTGATAAAATAAAACGATTGAAAGTTCTTATTGTTTATTGATCGCATAATCATTTACTAATGATAGAACTATCATATTCATTACAAAATTGGAAGTTGCGATGAATGAATTAGATTATTTGAGAGACATGGTCGTTATAATGGGGGTTGGTGTTGCAATTGTAGCGATTTTTCATCGACTCAAAATTCCCGCCATTGCAGGATTTATCGTGGCTGGTATGTTGGTTGGACCCAAAGGACTTGGATTGGTAAATGATTTACACCAGGTTAAAGTGCTTGCTGAAATAGGCGTGACGCTTCTGTTATTTGGAATCGGTTTGGAATTTCCCCTTGATCGACTTCGGCGGCTTTGGAAGCTTATCCTCATTGGCGGTTTCATTCAGGTAGGGCTTACAATAGGAGTGACGTTTCTGATTGCAAGATCATTCGGTCTTTCATGGGAAACATCTCTATTAACCGGATTTATTATGGCTGTTTCAAGTACTGCGATTGTTCTCAAAGGTTTGGAGCAACGCGGTGAGATTGACGCTCCGCACGGGCGTTTTATTATGGGGATTCTCATTTTTCAGGATTTATGTGTTGTTCCGATGATAATGCTGATTCCACTTTTAGGTGATTCCGAATCAGCATCAATCGGTATTATTGCAACTCTTGCTGAATCTATTCTAATCATTGTTGTGGTACTTGTTGCTGCCCGATTAGTGGTTCCAAAACTGATGGATATTGTCGCTCGGACTCGACAGCGGCATTTATTTATCATGACTGTTTTACTTGTGTGTATTGGAACTGCCTGGGTTTCAGCTAATGCCGGAGTTTCTCTCGCCCTGGGAGCATTTTTGTCGGGGTTGATCGTTGGGGGAAGTGGATATCGACATCAGGCAATGGCAGATATATTTTCATTTAGAGAAATCTTTATATCTATATTCTTTGTTTCGGTAGGAATGTTATTGGATCTGGCAACGATAATCCCCAATATTGGTACAATCGTTGTATTGGTCATAAGTATAATTATAGGAAAATTTATCATTGTATTTATTGCAGGACTGTCTATCCGAATGCCGGTACGGGTTAGTGCAATGGCAGGTACTGCCCTTGCTCAAATAGGAGAATTTTCTTTTGTCATGTTAGGCGTGGCGGCGGCCTATCAATTGATCGAACCGGCTCATGCCAGCAATCTGATGGCGGCAGCCGTATTTTCGATGCTTCTCACCCCATTTGCTCTTTCTCTGGCACCTGCCCTTGCGGCTGGAGTGGGAAAATTCCGAGTCCTCACTCGCCTTATGGATGTGACTACGGCTGAAGAAGCATCTGAAAGTTCTTCAAAGATGAATAATCACATAATCATCGGTGGGTACGGGCTTGCGGGACACGACTTGGCAAGGGCACTACATGAAAACGACATTCCTCATATGATTGTCGACATAAATCCCGAAAATGTTCGACAAGGACTTAAAAGGGGTGAACCGATTTTCTATGGGGACATAACCAGCCCTGATGTACTTGGATATTTGGGTGCTTCAAGTGCTATGGCATTTGTTATTGTTGTAAACGATCAAACTGCGATTGAACAAGCTGTAAAAGCTGCCAGAAGTGTCAATCCAAATTTACATATTCTTGTTCGCACAAGATATTTGCAGGATGTCTATCGACTAACCGAAGCGGGTGCTGCCGATGTTATTGTGTCGGAATTAGTAACGGCTTCCGAGGTAGTAACAAAAATTCTGACTATGAACGGCATTACAAACAAAATCACAAAATAACCAGATGCAAAAAACACTTGAGAATTTACGGTTACGATAAGTCCGCTGTTATTTTTTTATAAAATGTATTATTTTGTGTGAGTTTTTGGATATCAGATTTGCATAATTAATGACCCAATGCAGAGTTGACAGTGGTATGTGATTCTAATATATTTTATCCCAACAAATGATCAATTTTATTATAGCTATTTCATTTAACTTTTTACAAAAAACATTTAGAACAGAGGGAGTTTAAGATGTTTAGAAAAATAACCGCAACAGTTAATATTATCACAATGATATTTTTAATATTGATGTTAACACAGTCCGTATTTTCTGAAAATCTTGAAACCCCGATCAGGTTTGGAATAATAGGTGATCGTACCGGTGGAGCTGTTGATGGAATTTATGAAGGGATCGTAAATGAAATTGAACTACTTAAACCGGATTTTGTCATGACGGTGGGGGATATGATTGAAGGACCGGAATCAGATTCGGTGGTTCTTGTCTCTAAATGGGAAGAGTATTTTAATATTGTCCAAAATTTTTCAATGCCTGTTTATTACACCCCAGGTAATAATGATATTGATACCGATATAATGCTGACAATGTATCAACACTATTTGAATAATCCATATTATTCGTTTGATCATAAATTTATTCATATAACAGTTCTTGATAACAGTCGCTGGGAAGCCTCTAAAAATTATCCCAAAGAGCAAATTGACTGGCTGGTGAAAGATTTAAAAAAATCTCAATCTGCAAAGCACCGACTGGTTTTTATACACAAACCTTTCTGGTACAAAACCGTTGCTATGGGATTAGAAGACGGGTTACATGAGATATTCAAGCAATATAATGTTGATGCTGTTTTTTGCGGACATTTTCATAGATATTTTTCAGCTGAATTTGATGGTATAAAATATACAACAATAGGAAGTTCCGGCGGCGGTTATCAGGAAATGCCCTGGAGTTTGGGATACCATTTTGCCTTCGTGACAATAACTGAAAACGAAATTACAATTACCCCAATCAAAGCCGGTGCCGTGCAAGAATGGGATGTGATAACAACCGATGAAATTATCCGAAGTGCAATGAATACGAATAGGGGATTATCTTTTAAGAGTCATCTTTTAATCTCCGATAATCTGAAAGCTCCCGAATCAGAACTGTCTGTAAAGATTATGAATTTCAATAACAACCTAGCAGTGAATGATACTATTACTTGGGATGTCCCGGAGGGTTGGATTATTAGTCCGATGATACAACCAATTACTATTGAACCGGGGAGAGAGCAAAATTTTAGTTTCAAAATTAGTTCCAGCGGGAATCTTTACCCGGTTCCTTCCCTGTCGATCAATTTACCATACTCCGATGAAATTAAACAACCGGTATCAAAATACCTTTCCATTGCTCGGGAGGCTGTGTGTAATAAAACAGATAAAGCTCCTGTGATTGATGGAATCATTGACGAAGATTTATGGAAAAATCCTCAATCCCTGTTTTTCAATTCTGATAATACTATCACCGAGGATGATTCAACTTTCTTCTATATTGCTTATGATGAGGAAAATCTATATCTGGCGGCATATTGCCATGAGTCAAAAATGGATGAGTTAAAAGCAGAAATAACAGAATTTGACAAACCGGTTTACAGTGAGGATTGCGTAGGCTTCATGTTTGAGTCAAAAGCTAACAGCAATACTGCTTATCAGATTTATGTGAATCCTAACGGGGCTATTTATGACCAGAAGATTTCTGCCGGCTATGATGGTTTTTACGGATCAGATAATTTCTGGAATGGCGAGTACGAAGTCAAAGCTGTCAAAGGCACAAATTTTTGGTCGGTAGAAATGAAAATTCCTATGACAGTTATCAATGCGGACAATCAATCAGGCAGTAAATGGCGGTTAAATTTCCGCCGGAAACATTATCGAATAAACTCATCGGCGATGTGGCAGCTACCCTGGAGATATGATCCGGCGGCCTATGGCTATATGATTTTGAAATAATCTATTGATTTAATACCCTTGATACCGATACCATCTTCGAGCCATTTCTGGTTTGAAGATGGAAATAGCCATTTGATGTTTAAGAATTACAGAAAATTAAACTTCTGCTGTTATTGGATCTATGACTGTTACAACCTCTGAAATACTATTTGCCGGGAAGCCGCCTTTTTGGGCATGTTCCTGGACCATTTTTTCATTTTCAGCGATATAAATACAGTAAATTTTATCACTTGTTACATAACTCTCGACCCATTGAATCAGCGGACCCATTTCCTGCAACACACTACAGGACTTCTGCGAGATACCTTGCAGTTCCTCTTTTGATAACTTCCCAACGCCGGGAATCTCTCTTTCAATTACAAATCGTGGCATTGTTATCTCCTTGTATAAAATGGTTTTGAATATCTTCTCTAATTATAAATTCTTAGAACATTATGCAATTGTAATACGGATTAATATAGTCCAAAAAACAAGAAATGTGGAATACCTGTCTTTCCAAAAGGCATGATAAAGGTGTAAAAACCAAGCTCTTCGATTATCTTGTTTCCCTTGTCTTCGTGACCCGATATACTTAACTTTGTTACATGATTCAAAGATCAGATAATTCTTTAAAAGAAGAAATTTTCAAACTCGAAGATAAACTCCTCCAACCTGCTATTCGAAATTCTACTGATGAACTGTCAAATCTACTCTCGGACAGTTTTATTGAATTTGGAAGTTCCGGACGAATTTATTCGAAACAACAAATTTTAGATGAATTGCCTTCGCTGATTCATCTGGTAATGAAAATAAAGAATTTTGAGATTAAAAAACTTTCAAATAAAACGATTCTGGCGACCTATCTGTTATTGGTTATTGAAAAGGGTGAGACTGAAATTTCTCACTCTATGAGAAGTTCTATTTGGGAGAGTATTGATAATAACTGGCAAATGATATTCCATCAGGGCACACTCTTAAAATATGACAAATAAACTTCATTTTACAGTAAATCATAGGGAGAGCAGGTCATAATGCAAAATCTTGAAATTTATTACATAAATCGCTATAATATAACCTGTTAAGAAACATTAAAAAACAGCCATAAATAGCAGGAATCACTTGAAAATGTGCCGGTTTTGTGTTACTATTTTCACGATTTGAAACGGAAATCTGTTAGTTGAGATAGGAAACTGAATGGCTTTAGAACTTGGGAATTCTAAGATTAGTGAAGATTCTTCAATAATTGAAAAAACTGAAATATCAAAAAAAGAATTAGGATATTTACCCCGTAACGAAGCGACCCAAAAAACATATACCGATCTCGGATTTATGTGCGGCTTGGAAATCCATCAACAGCTTCTAACCAAACAAAAATTATTTTGCCGCTGTCCTGCCGGAATATTTCAGCAGGCGGATGATTATGATGCTGAGGTAATTCGACATATGCGTCCTACTTTAAGTGAGCTTGGTGAATATGACGGCACAGCCCTGATGGAATTCAAAACAAAAAAAAATATTACTTATCGGTTAAAAAATAAAACTGCCTGTACTTATGAAATTGACGACACACCTCCTTTTCTGATGGATCGGGAAGCCCTCGAAAAGGCTCTTGTAATTGCTTTCCTTTTAAAAACAAAAATTGTCGGCGAACTTCATATTGCCCGTAAACAATATCTTGATGGAAGCATCCCCACCGGTTTTCAACGAACCGGAATACTTGGGATTGATGGCGAAATTCCATTAAAAAATAAAAAAGTCGGCATTATTCAAATTTCTATCGAGGAGGATTCCTGTCGCGAAGTTTCTGATATTGGTCACAATCGTACCTATATGACCGACCGTCTGGGAATGCCTCTGATTGAGATGGTAACTTATCCGCATATGTTAAATCCGGATGAAGCTGTCGAAGCCGGACAGTATCTCAGCTACCTCGCCCGTAGTTCTGGAAAAGTCCGCACCGGTATCGGAGCGGCAAGGCAGGATGTTAATGTCAGTATTACCGGTGGAACCCGGGTAGAGATAAAAGGTGTCGCCCATATTAGCTGGATTGCAGAACTGACTCACATCGAAGCCTTCCGCCAAAAAGCTCTGCTGAATATTAAAGAGCTGCTTAATCAGAAAATCTCCGATCCGGACCAATGGAAAATTTCTTCCGAACAAATTAACCCTGAGATTTATCCTGAATTAAAAATCAAAACTCCTGATAATGACAAGGTTTATGTGGTGAAAATGCCGGGCTTCTCTGAGACCCTGTCATACTTCACACAACCGGGACAGATTTTTGCCGATGAAATTTCTCAACGTCTAAAAGTTATCGCTTGTATTGAAAAACCAAATATGACAATCTCTAATATATCTTCAACTCTTCGCGACCTTGTTCAGGCTTCTGATGATGACGGCGTCTTAATTATCTGGGGACCTGAAAAAGATATCCCGATGGCGCTTGAGACTATCGAAGAACGCGGACGGTTGGCATTTGATGGCGTGCCGAATGAAACCAGAAAATCGTTCCCCGATGGCACAACTATATTTGAACGGGTGCTTCCCGGAGCCGACCGGATGTATCCCGATACTGACACTGCCCCGATGAAACTCGACAATGAATTAGTCGCTCGCTGCAGTGCTGATCTTCCGGCTGAAGTTTCAACCCGGATGACCCTGTTGGATGAATGGAAAATCCCGATTGATACTCATCGTTATATCCTTCGTAGAAATTTAGTGCCGATTATTGAAAAAATTGTGAATGATTTAAAATGGGACCCAAAATTTGTCGGTTGTCTCTTCGGGCATAACCTCAAAAACATTGAAGGGACCCTTCGTGTTTTTAATACCAAAGATTATGGCTATTTATATAAGTTAGCCGAATTTATCGAAAACAAAAAACTCGATAAAGATATATTCTTAATTCTCCTCCCGATTGTGCATGAATATCCTGATGAAGATTTTGAAAAAGCTCTAATTGAATGCGGTTACAAAAAATTGACTGAAAAAGAAATTATTAAAAAAATCCCTGAACTGATCAAACTGTTCCGAAAAAACAGACGGAAATACAATACCAGCCAAACCGCCTGTGCCAGATGGGTCACCGGACAGCTTTGCAGCACCGCCATCGGAAACATTGCTATTGGAAAACTTTATGATGCTATCGTAAAGGAGGTGTCCTGTGGCTGATTTCAAAGGATACAAAGGTAAAGCACTTGAAGTTTTAAAATCGAAAAACGCTCCGGTCTGGAGTGAAGCGACTTTTAAAACGACCCGCGGTGAATTCAAAGGTATTATCCTTCCGCGTTCTGAAAATGATGATGATCGGCATATCGTTTTAAAACTGCACACCGGCTACAATGTCGGACTTGAAATAAGCACCATCAAAGAAGTTTCTGTGGGGGGAACCAAAGAAGCTAATTATAAAATCCCTGAAAAAGAATTCCCGTTTACTGATGGTCAACCAAATGTCAAACTGTTCGGAACCGGCGGAACCATCGCCTCGCGTCTTGACTACCGAACCGGAGCCGTAATTCCGGCCTTTTCCCCCGGTGAACTTTATGGCGCTGTTCCGGAACTGGCTGATATTTGTAATCTGACCACTGAAAAAATATTTGCAGTCTTCTCAGAAAATATGGGACCCCAGCAATATATCGCCCTTGCCAAAGCAATCGGCAAAGAAATCGAAAACGGAATCGACGGCATCGTTATCGGTCATGGCACCGACACCATGCATCACACCGCCGGAGCCTTGTCATACATGATCCAGGACTCACCCGTTCCAATCGTACTGGTAGGTTCCCAGCGTTCTTCTGACCGGCCGTCATCGGATGCGGCTCTGAATTTGATCCATGCTACCAAAGCCGCCGCCGAATCTGACATTGCCGAGGTCATGGTTTGTATGTTCGGACCAACCTCTGATGAATACGGGCTGTTGCATACCGGAACGAGGGTGCGCAAGATGCATTCTTCGTATCGTTCGACTTTTAGAACCATTGGCGATATTCCTCTGGCAATGATTGACCGAGACAAAATTACGCATCTCAACCCGGATTACAACAGACGCCGTAAAGACACCAAAGTAAAAATAACTCCGGTATTCGAAGAGAAGATTGGCTTGATTTATTACTACCCTAATATGATGCCCGATGTTATCGACTCGCTTGTGGATAACGGTTACAAAGGTATTATCATTGCCGGCACGGGGCTGGGTCATGTCAATAAAACAGTTTATCCGGCTATTGAACGGGCGGCTGAAAAGGGCGTGGCTATTTATATGACGGTGCAGACTCTTTGGGGTTATGTCCACATGTTCGTATACGATACCGGACGCGATCTTATGGCGAAGGGAATCATCCCCTGTGAAAATATGCTTCCCGAGGTTGCCTATGTGAAACTTGGCTGGGCACTGGGGCAGACTGATGACCTTGAGAAGGTACGGGAGATTATGTTGACTCCGATTGGCCGGGATATAACCAAACGCGAACCATATAATGGTTATCTGATTTATCAGGGTGGCATTCCCGAAGTCGAGGAGTTCATCAAAAAAGTCCACAAATAACCCACCCTTCGGGTGTCTATTCCTGACGAAGTTTTGACACTTATCATTTGATTTAATATTCCGTAGATTTAGTCTCCCCGAGACCTGCCACACTTCGTGTGTTTATTCCTGACGCACACTTCGCATACTTTGTGTGGTTTATATTTATCATGTTTATCTTTGTAACTCTTTCTTTTATTTCCTTGTAACTTCTTCTGTAATTTAATATTACAACGAAATGGGTTCGTTTGCTCATTTTTTAGTTTTCATACAAATTTATGTTTCTTACTTATCCCACCGTCCGCCATTGGCGGAGTGGGGCACCCTAACATTACGAACAGAATTGTCATTCCCGCGAAGGCGGGAATCCATTGTTGAATCAAATTTCCCTTGTAACTTCATCTGTGATTTAATATTACAACCAAAATGGGTTCGTTTCCTCACTTTTGACATAGTGATGTCTTTGCACACTTCATGTGTTTTCTCTGGCGCATACTTCGAATGTTTTTCAGCCCGTAAGGGCACATTTTGTGTTTTTCGCATTGGGTAATTTTCTGATTTTTGTAATTGTGATTTTGGACATAACTAACCGTTCCTCCTTTTATAAAGGGGTGCGAATTCTTATTCACCAATGATTTGGTGGGAAATTTGGGGGAATTATTTAGTTTACAAGTATAGTAGAGTTTGTTATCATTTATATACGTAGATAAATAAATTTAGAAATAAAGGAAAATTATTGGTTAACAGGACTTCTTCCGAATAATTGCTTTTGTTGGAGAAAAACATGTTAGAAAAATTTAAAAAAGTTAGCAATCCACTAACAATAATTGCAATCTTTTCTGGATTAGCAGAAATTTCTGGTACTATTATTTTGCCTTTCATAAAGGAGAGCAATCAAACAATATATATTTGGTTCTTGATGATTTTCCCTATTTTGATAGTAATACTCTTCTTTATCACTCTAAATTGGAATTCGAGAGTTTTATATGCTCCATCAGATTTTAAAGATGAGGCGAATTATATGAAGGCTTTTCAACAACCAGACCCAATAGAACTAGAGTTGAAGCTTAGACATGAATTACAAGAACAGATATTAGATGGTGTACAAATTGAAGAAAATAAATTAGATGGTATACAAATGGAAGGAAATAGTAGTGAACTGTTAATAGGTTGTGCAGACATTGAAGACAATGAAGATAATGAACAAGAGATGCAAGGACAGACAATAGATAGTACAGACAATGATGAAAATGAACAAGTGATTCAAGAGCAGGCATTAGATAGTGCAGAAGATGATGAAAATGAAAGTAGACAAAAAGAAGGAATAAAGACGATAGATGAAAGAAATAATGAAATTTCTTCTCGAAACAGACAAGTTTTATTAAATAGAATTATAGACCACCCAAGTGCTTTTGATACTCGAAAAGTAATAAATAACATGATGGAAAACGATCCTAGGGCTCGGTATCAAATCCTAGAATCCTTGGTAATTAAACAAATTTCTAATGAGTATATAACTTATGCAAAAAGTAATTATACGAAGTCTTACAGAAATCAATTAGGTAATTATATTTTTGATGCAGCACTTGAAAATTCTAAAAGTATTATTCTTATAGAAGTTAAAATAATTCGAAATTTAAAATCAACTATTCATGTTTTAAAGACAACAATAATAAATATGATTCAATCATATTATTTTTTACCAGAAAAAGATCGGTCTAAATTGGAATTTATACTTGCAATTGTTGCAGATCTCAATTTACCTTTTCCAAATTCGATGATGAAAGAAATAAACACAATAATCAAAAATTCTTCCGTTTCTATCAAAGTTAAAAAGTATAATGCCCAAAGATTGCTAGAGGATATTTCGCTCTCGTAATGCAGAAATTTTTGTGGTTCTGCCATTTCCCCCCCCAACACCCTTCCCTGCAAATTCCCCACAAATTCATAAGTGAATGCGGTCTCGCTACCCTTTATAGAAAGAGGAACGGTGAGTTATGTCTAAAATAACAACTGCAAAAATCAAGAAATCACACGAAAAGGAAAATACTCAATTTTACTAAAACCGTGTTTTAAGTATCAAAAACATACGAAGTATGCGTAAGTATAAAAGTGAGCAAACGAACCCATTTTCATTGTACAAGGAAATAACAAAAGGAGTTACAGCAAATAATGATAAAAATTATGACTTTATACTTTGAAAAGGCTCTGCTGACAGATCAGGTCTCGAAGCCAAGAGAGACCTGACCTACGGGAGTAATAATATTTAAAAACATTCGAAGTATGCGTAAGTATAAAAATGAGCAAACGAACCCATTTTGGTTGTACAAGGAAATTTCACAATGACTTACAGCGAAAAACGAAATGTATTTGATAACAAATCAAACACACTTCGTGTGTGTGTGTTATTTTGTGAATTTGTCACACATGAAATTATATAGCCAGGCAAAGACGGCTCCGCCGATCAAACCATCTAGCAAACCCCAGCCAAGTCCGATTAAACTACCGGTAGCGCTGATGTTGTATCCGCGATACAGTGAGCCTAACCAGGTGGGGTCGGAAGTTTGTCCTTCAAAAAATATCACCCACCAGGTAATACAAAATAGTCCGAGCCCCCAAAGAATTCCGCCCGTTACCGAAAACGCTTTTACATTCAGTTTCATAGCTATACTCCTTTACAGGTATTGCTTGATTTATTTTTTTCTAATGGAAGGTTGCTTGATAATGTATCTTAATATCAATGAATTTTTTAAATGTGTCAATTAAATTATTTTTATTATAAGTTTAATAGAATATAGAAATAAGATTTGAAAACGTTGTTGCAATTGATCACACCAGACATTATTTTTCAGATAGAAATATTAAGGAGAAAAAAATGAAAGCCTATAAAAGAAATAATTTCGTATTAATCCTAACAGCATTACTTCCGGTTATTGTTGTTTTATATTTTTTCTACATCCAATCCGGTTATCCTGAAAATGTCACCAAAGTCCTCAATTCCGCCGGAGAGAATCGGGTTGAACTTGAAACAGTTATCGAACATTATAAATCTGGCGATGATTCACTCAAACTTGAAGCGGCGTATTTTTTGATCGGCAATATGGAAAGCCATAGTTTTGTGAATTATGCTTTAGTCGATACCAATGAGACAGTAGTCGAATTCAGTGCTACCGATTATGCTGACTATGCTACTCTGACCGCCTCGTTTGATACTCTTCAGGAGATACATGGCGAATTGGATTTTATTCGTAAAGATAAGATCAAAGATGTTACCACGATCAAAGCTGATTTTCTAATCAATCAAATTGATCTGGCATTTTCTGCCTGGCAGGAAAAACCATGGGCGGAAAATTTATCATTTGATAATTTCTGCGAGTATGTTCTTCCATATCGGGGAAGCAATGAACCGCTTGAAGAATGGCGACAGGCATTACTTGAGAAGTATGACACAATTTCAGTAGCTATGAATGATGCGACCGATCCGATAGAGGCGGCGGCATTGATTAATAATGATGTGCGTTCATATTTTACTTTTGATCCGCGCTATTATTACCATCCTACCGATCAGAGTTTGTCGGAGATGCTTGCGAGCGGATACGGGCGTTGTGAAGATATGACCAATATAGCAATCTATGCCTTGCGAGCGAATGCACTGGCGGTGACGAGTGATTACACGCCATACTGGGCTAACACGGGGAACAATCATGCCTGGAATGCGATTCTGACGAAGGATGAAAAAGTTATTCCGTTCATGGGAGCTGAGGCAAACCCCGGGAAATATCAGTTGGCTAACAAACTTGCCAAAGCCTATCGAAAAATGTACAGCGAACAGAAGAACAATTTGTATTTCCAGGAACGTAAACAGGAAAAGATGCCTCGCTGGTTAGCCGGAAAAAATTATAAGGATGTCACGGTTGACTATGTTGATGTTGCCGATGTTACGATTGAATTTGAAATGAATATTCCTGATTCGGTCGACATCGCCTATCTGTGTGTATTCAATTCGGGTGAATGGAAACCGATTCAATGGGGCCGAGTGAAAGACAACTCGGTTGTATTTAAAGACATGGGGGTTGATCTTGCTTATTTACCGGCACTTTATCTTAATGAAGAAATAGTACCTTATGGGGCACCGTTTATTTTAAACAAAGATCAATCAATTAATAAATTGAATCCTGATTTAGAAAATACTACAACGATAGATATTACAAAGTCGACTGAGAAAAAATTGGTTGTTTCAACCGATGGGATTAAAAAGATTTTTGTAAAAGAAGATCAGCAATATGAGTTGTACTATTGGAATGAGAATAAGTGGAATCTTTTCGGTGAGGAGCAACCCAAAAACCAATCGCTTAGTTTTGAAAACGTTCCGGTTAACGGTTTGTATTGGTTGATTGAAAAGGATTCCAATAAAGAAGAACGAATCTTTACTTACGAAGATAACCGCCAAGTCTGGTGGTAGGATAAAATAAAAAAAGGCAGTCCGCCTGAGGGGACTGCCTTTATAGTAAACGACAATTATTTATAGATCGTAATAGAGTTCAAATTCATAAGGGGTAGGACGAACTCTGATTTCTGCAACTTCGGCTCGTTTAAGTTTCACCCAGTTCTCAATTAAATCTTCGGTGAAGACTCCGCCATGCAACAAATACTCATAATCATTTTCCAGGGCGTTGAGGGCTTTGTTCAAAGAGGTCGGGAGTTGGTGGATCTTCGACAGTTCCTCTTTGGATAATTTATCGAGATTTTTATTGAGCGGCATGCCCGGGTCGATTTTATTTTTGATGCCGTCAAGACCCGCCATTACCATAGCTGAAAAGGCAAGGTAGGTATTCATGGTGCCATCCGGCGGACGGAACTCAAGGCGCATGGTTGTTTCGTCACGTTGATAGCCGGGAATACGGATACAGGCGGTTCGATTTCCAACCGAATAGGTACCGGCAACCGGAGCTTCAAATCCCGGGATAAGTCGTTTAAACGAATTGGTTGAGGGGTTGGTGAAGGCAAGCAGTGAATCGGCATGTTTTAGAAGTCCGCCGATATAGTAGAGTCCTATTTTGGAAAATCGAGCCGGTCCGTTTTTATCATAAAAGAGAGAGCCGTTTTTATCAGCTAAGTATTGATGGCAGTGCAGTCCGCTTCCGGGTTCGTTGAATAACGGTTTCGGCATAAAGGTGGCAGATTTTTTATTCCGGAACGCTTCATTTTTGATAATGTATTTGACCAGCATAGACTTGTCAGCCATGATTTTCATAGTGTCAAACTCGATTTCAATTTCATGCTGTCCGCCGCCGCCGACTTCATGGTGATGGTATTTTAGTCCGATTCCTACATCGGCAAGCATCGAAGAAATCTGGGACCGAAGATTAAAAGTACGATCCATCGGTGGAGCGGCATGGTAGCCTTTTTTATGAGGGATTTTATAGCCAAGGTTTTCATCATCCCGGCTGGCGCCCCATTCCGCTTCCATCGAGTCAAGATCATAAAAGGCACTCTCGGCACCCTGATAGTAATTTACTTTATCAAAGACATAGAATTCGAATTCCGGTCCAAAAATTACATTTGCACCTTTGATGGTCTTTTTCAAATATTTTTCAGTATCCGCTGCAACTCTCCGTGGATTTCGTGAGTATGGAGATATGTCACCGGTGGCATCCATAATGTCGCCAAGCAAGGACATGGTCGGACGTTCAAAGAACGGATCCATGAACACTGTTGTAGGATCCGGGATGATCAGCATATCCCCTCTTTCAATTGATGAAAAGCCCGGCAGAGAAGAACCATCCACACCGACACCGGTTTTGAAAAGTTCTGCTTTTAGAGCTGATACGGGGAGAGTTATATGATGCCACAAACCGATCAGATCACAGAGTTTCAGATCAATAAATTCAGCTTTATTATCTTTTGCAAATTTCTTTAATTTTTCTAAGGTCATCAATCACTCCTGTAGCAAGTATTTAAATTATTCAAGTCGATAGATAATATACAAAATTATACAAATTTAAAATAAAAAAAAGGAATCCCTTTTTAAAAAACCATCACAGGTTGTTCATATATTAAAAAACTATGACAGAGCAATGGTTTTCAAGCAAATCAGCAACAGATATTGCGTTCTTTAAATTTCAATGAAACTTTCCCAAATTCATGCCGTATTCAAATTGTAGTCAGAATCTATGCATATAGATTAATTAAAGAGGGATAATTGATGGTAAGAAAGAAAAAGAGCAGTTCAGAATTGATTGAGTTATCTCAACTTGAGATGGAAATTATGAATATTGTCTGGAATTTGGGTGAATGTTCCTCTGCTCAGGTTATTGAAGAAGTGGGGAAATCAAAAAAACTGGCTGATACAACAATAAGAACGGTGCTCTCGAACATACGCAAAAAAGGCTACCTTGAAGCAGTCCCAACCATTGAACGCGGGTTTCATGTCCGCCCGATTGTACCTAAGAAAGATGTTACATTACGTTCATTACGGCTTTTAACAAATACATTATTTAGCGGGTCTCCAAAAGAAACCGTCTCATTTATAATTAATGAAGAGAAATTTGATGATAATGATCTGGTTGATATTCGCCAGATGTTAGAACTTAAAAAAGCCGGTAAAAATATTTCCTGATTAATATTTAAAATATTCGGTTACTTTTTATCACATTCAGACACTAATTATTAGAGTGATTATTTCAAAATTATATAGACTGGGTGTTTACATAATTCAGATGCGAACCTTAATGTATATAATTTTATAATAATTTTAATAATCGTCTCAGTCATAATATAAGGATGGATCCTATGATGAATTTTAAAAGAATAATTTTGCTATTGTTTTTAGTATGTTTTGCCGGTTCAACTGCTTTTGCACAAAGGCGGGTTGTGGTTGCTGATGGTCCGGTACCGGTATCAGCCGAGGTTAAAAAAGCAGTTGTCGACAGTGTGGCAGCCTTGCTTCTTAATAATTATGTCTACCCTGAAAAAGGGAAAAAAATGGCTGAGATGCTCAAAAAGAATCTAAAGAAGAAAAAATATGATAAAATAAATGAAGCTCCTGATTTTGCCAGTCAGCTTGATGAGGATATTCACGCAGTCGTAGATGATGGGCACCTTGGAGTTAGGTATGATCCTGAAATGGCTAAGATGTTTGATGAGGCAGAGAAGAATGATGATGATAATGATTCATTGTACTTCCTTGAAGCCAAGCAAAGTAATTTTGGTTTTAAAAAGCTTGAGATTTTACAGGGGAACATTGGGTATCTTGACCTAAGAGGGTTCAATCCTGCGGAATATGCCGGATCAACGGCTCAGGCGGCAATGTCATTTTTGGCTAATACAAATGCGATAATTTTTGATCTCAGGCAAAACGGCGGCGGATCACCATCGATGATTCAGTTGATTTTAAGTTATTTATTTGAAGAACGAACTTTGTTCAACAATTTTTATTTCCGACCGGATGATACCTTTATTCAATGGTACACTTTGCCATATATAAATGGACAGAGGATGCCTGATGTTGATGTTTATGTTCTGACCAGTAAATATACTTTTTCTGCTGCGGAGGAGTTTACATATAATCTGAAATATATGGAAAGAGCTACCATCGTCGGTGAAACAACCGGTGGCGGGGCTCATCCGGTAAACAGGTTTTCAGCCGGACATGGGTTTTTGGCGTCAGTTTCAATAGGTCGGGCAATAAATCCGGTTACTCAGACCAATTGGGAAGGCGTTGGTATAAAACCGCATATTGAAGTTCCATCAGATCAAGCTCTTGAAGTGGCTCATTTGGATGCTTTGAAAAAACTTCGAGAGAAAACAGAATCTCCTGATATTGCGGCTAATCTCGACTGGGCGATTGCCGGGAAAGAGGTTGCTATAAATCCATATATAATAGAAGAATCTGATTTGAATAAATATACCGGCCAGTACGGACCAAGAAATATCTCAATTGAGAACGGAAATTTGTTTTATCAAAGGGGTGAAAACCCAAAAATGATGCTTAAGCCTATGGCTGAACATACTTTTATGGTTCCAAACCTTGATTATTTCCGGATCAAATTTGATGTTAATGAGAGCGGTGAATCAGTCAAAATTATCGGAATGTATGATAATGGTCGGATAGATGGTCATAAGCGGGGAGCTAAGCCAGATAATGATAATTAGCATTTTATAGCAAAACTTAGTACAAACCGGTCAAAATGAATCTGACCGGTTTTTTTAATATCTAAATTCTGTTAAAGTCATAATTGACTACGTTTTGGCTTTCTGGTATAATAGTTGGAACTCTGATGGAGTTTGGTTATAAAAATAATAATAAGAAGACAGGAACACTAATGCACGATATGAAAGCAATCCGGGAAAATCCGGAATTTATAAAACAGGGTTTAGCGAAGAAAAATAACAGTGCTGATATTGATAAAATTCTTGAGGTGGATAACAATCGACGGGAGATAATAAGAAAAGTAGAACAACTCAAAGCAAGTCGAAACAAAGCCTCGGGTGAGATTGCCAAGAAGAAAAAAGCCGGTGAAAGCGCCGATGATGCAATTGCGGCGATGAGAAAAATCGGCGACCAGATTGGTGAGCTCGATGTTAAATTACGTGAGCTTGATGTTCAAATCAAAGATATTATGATTTGGATGCCTAATATTCCTCACGATTCTGTGCCGGTTGGAGATGAATCTCATAATGAACAGATCAAAGAATGGGGAGAAATTAAAAAGCCGGATTTTAAAGTTCTGCCTCATTGGGAAATTGGCGAAAATCTTGGAATATTAGATATGGCGGCAGCGTCAAAAATTTCGGGTTCCGGTTTTTATTTGCTCAAAGGTGCAGGTTCAAGATTAAACAGAGCCTTGATCAATTATATGCTTGATACTCATATCGAATCAGGTTTTACGGAAATGACAACTCCGTTTATAGTTTTAGAAGAGACCATGTTTGGTACCGGACAGCTTCCGAAACTTGAAGACGATATGTATAAAACCACAGAAGATAATATGTATCTTGTTCCGACAGCAGAAGTTTCGATTACAAATTATTACAAACAGGAAATTATCGATTATAAGCAACTTCCAATAAAGATGGTTGGATATTCTCCTTGTTTCCGTCGTGAAGCCGGTGCTGCCGGAAAGGATACTCGCGGATTAATCAGAGTTCATCAGTTTGAAAAAGTTGAGATGGTCAAAATTGTTGATCCTGAAACTTCATACGATGAACTTGATAAACTTGTTGAACAAGCAGAAATAATTGTACAAGGCTTAGAAATTCCTTACCGGATTTGTACTTTAGCCAGTGGTGATCTTTCTTTTGCAGCCGCAAAATGTTTTGATATTGAAATCTGGTCAGCCGGATTGGGAAGATATTTGGAAATTTCGTCAGTCTCAAATTTTGAAGATTTTCAAGCAAGGCGAATGAATTGCCGTTTTCGCGATGATGAAAAGAAAGTCAAATTTCCTCATACTTTGAATGGTTCCGGACTTGCTCTTCCGAGACTTCTGGCAGCCATCATGGAAAATTATCAGAATGCTGACGGTTCAATTACTGTTCCGGAAGTTCTTAAGCCTTATATGGGTGGAGTGGAAAAAATAGGATAATGGCTTATAAATCAAAAATAAGTCAGACTGATGTCCGGCTCTATATCAACAAATCAACAATATTTAAACTGCTGTTGCTTATTGGGATTGCGTTGATTTCAGCGATTTTTGTCTGGTATACTTTTAATGTGATTGATAAGCTAAAAGTAGATATGCGCTCTCAGGTGACTAAGTATGTAAAGATGTGGCAGCTCGCTGCCAACTCACCATCATCAGACAGCAAAGAACTTCAGTTTATTTTTGATGAAATAATTGTGAAAGCAACTTTCCCGATAGTTGTGCTTAATCAGGATCATCAACCAATTCATTGGCGCAATATTGAAGGAATTGAAATTAATGACACTACCTCACAGACTCTGCAATATTTAAAAGAAGTCGCTGAAGAGATGGTTGAAAAGCATGGGGAATTTCCTTTATACTTCGGTGATGAAGAAGCCGATGGTGCCGTATTTGTAAATTATTTTTGTTACGGGGATTCAGATGTTATCAACCAATTGAAAATGATGCCCTTTGTTGAGATCGGTATCCTCCTCGCATTTTTAATCTTAGCTTTTATCGGTTTTCAAAATATTCGACAAAGTGAGGAACGTCATATCTGGGTCGGGATGGCCAAAGAAACAGCTCACCAACTGGGGACTCCGATTTCTTCATTGATGGGATGGCTTGAGGTTATAGCCGCTGACCAGGAAGATAATCATAATGAATCTGCAGAAGTAGACAAAGAGACGGTTGATAATATGAAGGTGGATGTCAGCCGGCTTGAGAAAATAGCAAATCGTTTTGGACTGATTGGTTCGGTACCGGAATTAAAGCCGTGTGATATTAATAAACTAATCGAAGATACTGTCGTTTATTACCGGAGAAGAATTCCATTTGAAGGGAAGGGCGTTCAGATTAATTTTGAATCTCAGACAGCAGCCGAAGTGGGCATTAATACCGAGCTTTTTGGATGGGTGCTTGAAAATTTGATTAAAAATGCTTTACAGACAGTTGATTCTAAAAAAGGAAATGTACTTTTAAGATCATCAATTGATGATCTTAAAAAATTAGCTGTTATCGAAATAATTGATAACGGTCAGGGGATTTCACCGGTAGCATCCAGGAAAATTTTCAGAGCCGGATTTACAACTAAGAAAAGAGGTTGGGGTTTAGGTCTGACACTGGTTAAAAGGATTGTTGAAGAGTATCATGGCGGTAGAATTTTTCTCAAAAAATCAAAACCGGGTGAAACAATTTTTGAGATTCAACTACCCTTACATCTTAACGAATAGTATTGTAGAATTACAAAAAGGTATATAAATGGCAAAAGAAATTGACAAAAGAAAATTATTATGGGTAGACGATCAGATTGATGCCTTAAAATCGCATATTGTTTTTCTTGAGAAAAAAGGATTTGAAGTTGATACGGCGATGTCGGGAGATGATGGCATTGTGCTGGTTGGGAAACGGGAATATGATCTGGTGCTCCTTGATGAAATGATGCCGGGAAAAGACGGACTTGCGACTCTTGAGGAGATGAAGGAAATTCGCCCTCATATGCCGGTGGTTATGGTTACAAAGTCAGAAGAAGAATCTTTGATGGAAGATGCAATCGGTCAGAAGATTGATGATTATCTGGTCAAACCTGTCAATCCCTCTCAGATATTATTGGTGATTAAACGGTTGTTGGATTCCAGGAAAATAATCAGCGGGTCTTCGATGAAAAGGTATATAGCTGAAATCCGTAAGTTTGGTGAAAAATTATACGGCCAGATGGAACCTGAAGATTGGTATGAAGCCGCCAGGATTCTTGCAACCTGGAATCTTGAGTTGGATGCGAATAATGATGTCGGGCTTGAACAAACTTTGGATGGAAGCCGCAAGGAATGGAATCGTGAATTTACTAAATATATAGAATCTAATTATACAAATTGGCTCAAATCTGATAAACGACCTCTGTTATCACCCGATGTAACTTCAAAATATGTAATTCCGAAGTTAAAACAGAAAAAGAAAGTGCTTTTTATAGTTGTTGATTGTATGCGGCTGGATCAATGGATGCTAATTGAACCGTTGATATCGGAATATTATAATATTGAACGAGATTATTATTATTCAACTTTGCCAAGCGCGACACCTTTTTCAAGGAATGCCCTTTTTGCCGGGATGTTCCCGGATGATATCCATCGTTTATACCCTGATAACTACACTTCTGATGATGGTTCTTTGAATCGCAATGAAGAACAATTTTTAAATGACAATCTCGCTCGAAATGGATTACGGCTTGAGAAATCGGCAAAATATTTTAAATTTTATAACAATTCTGCTGCTGAAGTGATTTCAAAAAGAGTTTCTGATTTATTTGATCTTTCATTGGTCACAATGGTCTTTAACTTTTTAGATATTCTTGCTCATGGACGTTCAAATAATGTTATTCTAAAAGAGATCGCCGGAACTGAATCTGCGTTTCGTTCATTAATGAAAAGCTGGTTTATTCATTCACCATTTTTCTCGATTTTAAAAAGCTTCTCATCTCGTGATTACACAATTATTATAACCACCGATCATGGCTCTATCTTGTGTAAACGTGGAACGATGGCTCATGGTAAACGGGACACTTCGACTAATTTGCGATATAAATATGGTGATAATTTAAATAGTGACCAAAAGGAATCAATTCTGATTAAGAAACCGGAACAATGGCGGTTACCTATGTTAAATATGGCAACGACTTATATCCTTGCCAAAGAAGACTTTTATTTTGTTTATCCTAATAACTATAATGAGATGGTGCGACAGTTCCAAAATTCATTCCAGCATGGAGGGATATCTTTAGAGGAAATGGTCGTGCCAATTGCAACTTTAAATCCGAAGTGATAAATTGAATAAAGTTATTGAAGTTACATCACATTCAGAAGACGAGACGATCCAGTTAGCTCAGAAATTGGCGAATTCATTTTTGCCGGGAGATTTGATCGTTTTAAAGGGAACTCTTGGAGCCGGGAAAACTGTTTTTGTAAGAGGCTTAGCCATTGGGCTGGGTCATGATGGGGATATGATAAATTCGCCATCCTATACAATTGTCAATGAGTATCCGGGAGAAAAACCATTATACCATTTTGACTTATATCGTATTCAAGACCCATCGGAATTATATGAAATTGGGTGGGATGAATATTTGAATAGAAATGCGTTGATAGTAGTTGAATGGGGTGAAAAAGCTGACAAATATTTACCTGAAAAATATTATTTGATTGAATTTGAATTGCTAAATGAAAAAGAAAGATCAATTACAATATCGCTGGTGCATTCATGAGTGAATTTATGTTTGATAATATATTAGCTATTGATACCTCGACAAAAATGCTGCGACTTGGACTTCAGTTCGGCGGAGATCGTTTGATTAAATCAAATGATGAAGTCGACAACTCGCATGGTCAGATGCTTGTTCGTAAAATTCAAAATCTATTAGGCTCGGCTGATCTTTCATTGGAAGAGGTCGAAGCGTTGGTCGTTTGTGTTGGTCCCGGATCATTTACCGGATTAAGAATCGCTCTTTCGGCGGTCAAAGGCATTGCCGTAGTAAGGAAAATTCCAGTTGTTGATGTGAGTCTGTTTGAAATTGCGATGTTGAAGCTAAAGGATTCATTAGAAAATTATCATTTGATCGTTCCCTTTATCAGAAATGAATTTTTTATAACACAATTATCAGCTGATGGATTGGATATTTCAAAAGTTGAAATTATAAAAGCCGAAGATATTCTTTCATATTCAGAGAATAGACAACTTGCCGCAATCGGATTCGATGCCACATCAACCCTTGTTGAACTATCCGTCGAGCTTCCGATTGAAATAATTGAATATGATGCCAGTGAACTTCTCTATCTTGGAATGGAGAAATTGCAGAAAAACGATTTTTCTGATATTGCCGAATTGGAACCTCTTTATATAAAAAAATCGCAAGCGGAGATTAATTTTGACCGACGGTTCAAAAAATAGTACCCGGTCAATTATGATCAGAGGTATGTCTCACAAAGATTTAGATGTAATTACAGCCCTTGAGAAGGATATTTTTCCTGACTCCTGGCCCAGATCAGCCTTTGAGGATCAGTTGAGCGTGGATGGCTGGGGCGGGATTGTTGCTGAAACTGATGGTGAGATAATAGGTTATGCCTGTTTTATGACAGTTGCGAGTGAACAGCACTTAACTAATATTGCCGTAGTGCCTAACTATCGAAGAAAATTGGTTGCTAAACAACTTCTGGACACTATTTTACAGGTCGGGAAAGATGAAAATTGTGAGTTTATTCTTTTAGAAGTTCGCCCCAGCAATTTGGAGGCGATTAAATTTTATGAGAAACACAATTTTAAGGTATTGTATCAAAGACCAAAGTATTACAGTAATCCGGTTGAGGATGCTTTGGTAATGGTTTTTTATTTTGAAGATTAGAGGGTAAATAAATAAATGGAATGGTTTAGAAAATCAAAACCGGGCATAGAAGCCAAAGAAAAGAAAAATATTCCCGAAGGGTTATGGACCAAATGTAATTCCTGCGGTGAAATTGTATATAGCAAAAAAATGGAAGAGCTTCTTTGGGTCTGTCCAAGCTGTAACTATCATTTTAGAATTTCGAGTCAGAAATATATCAATTTGCTTTTGGATAACGGGAAACTTGATTTGTATGATTTAGACCTGACCTCTAAAGATCCGTTAAAATTTAAGGATTCCAAAAAATACACCGATCGGATCAAAATAGCTCAGCAGAAAACCGGTGAAAAAGAGGGTGTAATTTCCGGATTAGGTAAAATTGACGGAATTGATGTTTCATTTGCCATTATGAATTTTGCTTTTATCGGTGGATCCATGGGGTCGGTTGTCGGTGAAAAAATTGCCCGGGCAATTGAACGGTCTATTGACAATGAAGTTCCATTAATTATTGTTTCCTGTTCAGGAGGCGCCAGAATGCAGGAGGGGATTTTATCGCTGATGCAGATGGCAAAAACCTCCGGTTTACTTGCTGTTTTAGCCGGGAAAAAAATTCCATATATTTCTATTTTGACCAATCCAACCACTGCCGGAGTAATGGCATCA
Source organism: uncultured bacterium (assembly GCA_965372795.1). Taxonomy (GTDB): domain Bacteria; phylum Zixibacteria; class MSB-5A5; order GN15; family FEB-12; genus QNAD01. Next base: position 19,719 of record CBDVDR010000023.1, on the reverse strand, counting down.
TACGCTTCCTTGGGCGATATTATCATTGCTGAACCGAAAGCTCTTTTAGGCTTTGCCGGACCACGAGTGATCCAGCAAACAATCGGTCAGGCTTTGCCGGAAGGTTTTCAATCAACTGAATTTTTCCTTTCAAAAGGATTTGTCGACAGTATTGTTCATCGCAAAGAACTTCAATCCACAGTTGCGAATCTTCTCCGATTTATGTGGAAAAAATAATGCGTTCTCACAGCTTTGTTGCTGCTGAAAAATTCATACTTTCCCGTGAATTTTTCGGAATGAAACTTGGGTTGGAAAATATCGGGAAATTTCTGGAAGATATCGGTTCTCCTCAAAAATCATATAAAACTATTCATTTAGCCGGTACCAATGGTAAAGGTTCAACCGCCGCTTTACTTGATGCAATCCTTAGGGAGAATGGCTATAAGACCGGATTGTTTACCTCACCTCATTTGACCACCCTTCGGGAACGGGTTAAAGTTGACGGGCGAATGATAACAAAAAAAGCAGTAACTTCTTTTATTGATCGTAATAGAAAAGAGCTCTCCAAGCGAAAGATTTCCTTTTTTGAACTAATAACAGCCATGGGACTGGATTACTTCAACCGATGTAATGTTGACATTGCCGTAATTGAAACCGGTTTGGGGGGAAGGCTAGATGCGACTAATGTATTACAGCCAATATTGACCTTAACCACCGGTGTCAGCCGAGATCATTTAGAAATTTTGGGGACTTCGATTAGTAAAATTGCTCGTGAAAAAGCCGGGATTATTAAACCGATGGTACCTCATTTATCAGCTCAATTACCGTCTTCGGCTGCTAAAGTGATTTCAGATACCTGCAAAAGGAAATCGTCGGCTTATTACAATTTGGGAATCTCAGATTACAAAATTGATTCAGAAAAAATGTCGATTAATTATCATTCTGAGGGCTTTAAATTACAAAATGTTAAAAGCTCATTGTTTGGAATTCACCAACTTGAGAATATGGCTTTAGCCATTAAAGCTGCTTCAATATTGAAAGAGAGTGGTCTTAAGTTATCGAAAAAGGGCATTAAAGAAGGATTATTGAAAACAAAATGGCCGGGTCGGTTTCAGATAATATCACGAAAATGGAAACCAACGCTTGTCCTTGATGTTACTCATAATGTTCAGGGGATGAAAGCTTTTGTAGAATCGTTTAAAATTAAATTTGGCGATAAAAGGGCAAAGGTTATAACCGGGTTCGTAAAACGAAAAGAACATCAGGAAATGTTTGATCTTTTGGCTTCAATCGCATCGGAGATCAATTTAGTCCCCCTGAACAATAAGCGGTCAGTCAACCTTGATGAAATGATACAAGAGATAAATTGGCGGGATATTAGCTTGTTTCGTTATGGGTCGCTGGGAACAGCTTATAAAAAGCTTGTGAAAAATGCCGGAACTGACGATATAATAATAATAATAGGATCACATTATTTAGTTGGCGAGTTTATTGAGAAGTTAAGGGATTATGACTTCCAAATCAGAAAAGAATAAAAGATTTTATAAAAGTAACCAAAAGACAGATCTGTCAAAGAATACAGCTGTGTCTGAATCGGTTTTGAGCATTGCGGAGCAGAGCCAGAGGATCACGAGCCTTACCGAGACTAACCGTCAGCTTAAACGTAAAATTTTTGATCTCTATACAATTGTCGAAATCAGTCGTAATTTTAATGCGGTCCTGGATTATGAAACATTGCTGGAAACTTTCATCCTGACTTCAATTGCTCAGGTTGGAGCCACCAAAGCGGCTTTGTTTCTCAGTGAAAATATTACCAGTAAAAAGATGAAATTATTGGTTAGCAAAGGGCAACCGGATTTTAAAAAGAAAGATTTATATTTTAAAGTTGATTCAGAACTGCTCACTCATCTTGCCCGTTTAAATCGTCCCGAGCCGACGGAAAAAATCTATTCAGAGATAGCAACCGAACAGGAAAAAAAGGTACTCAAGAATTTTCAATCCGGGTTAGTGGTTCCTTTAATTTATCAAGGCCGAATAAGCGGCCTATTTATAATTGCAGATAAAATTTCGGGCCGGGAATTTCAGTTGGATGATATTGAATTCCTTTCGATTCTCGGAAGTCAAATTTCAGTGGCAATCGAAAATGCGCGGCTTTATAAAGCTGAGAAAATGGCAACCAGCAAACTTATTGATGCCCAGGGTCAGTTAGTTAATTCGGAACGATTAGCCGCCTTGGGCGAGATGTCAGCCAAGGTTGCGCATGAAATCAATAATCCGTTAGGAATAATAAAGAATTATATATTACTGATTAAACGAACGATTGAAGAAAATCCGGAAGCATTGGATTACAGTAATATTGTTGGTCATGAAATTGATCGAATTGCTCAGATTGTAAGAGAATTGCTTGAATTTCATCGTCCGACCGGCTTTGATTATAAGCTGATAAATCCAATTGATATCATTGAAGATGTATTACATCTAATGGAACAACAGTTTGATAAACAAAAAATTACTTTATCTCGTAACTTTATAAATGACTGTCCGCGTATTGAGGCATCATTTGAGAATTTGAAACAGGTATTTATGAACCTCATTTTAAATTCTGTTGATGTCATGGAGGGCGGCGGGTCGTTAACGCTGTCTGTTGGACAAGCAGAACAAAGTTTAGTTTTTCAGGTTTGTGATACCGGGTCGGGGATTCCCGAGGAAATAATTCCAAGGATATTTGAGCCGTTTTTTACTACCAAAGATCCGGGAAAAGGAACCGGTTTGGGTCTTTCTGTTTGTTATGGGATAATAAAAAGACATAAAGGGACGATAACATATAAGAACCGCCAAGAAGGCGGTGGATGTTTTGAAATTGTTATCCCGATTCCTGAAAGCGAGCTATGAGCCAACACAAAGAGAAGATTATTATTATTGATGATGAGCTGAGAATGTGCGAGTCTTTGGCTGCCTTGCTCACTAACGACGGATACATGGTTGAAACCTTTCAAAATTCTCCTGATGCTGCCAAGGAAATTAGTAAAAGCCGTGTTGATCTTGTAATTACTGATATAAAAATGCCGGTTATGGATGGACTTCAAATTCTTGAAGTTGTTAAAAAAGTAGATGATGGCATACCGGTAATATTGATGACCGGTTATGGTTCAATGGAATCTGCCGTAGATGCTATTTCGTTGGGGGCCTATGATTATTTGCTAAAACCGGTAGAGTTTGCTCATTTTGAATTGGTAGTTAAAAGAGCTCTCGAAAAAAGACGATCTGAACTCGCAAGACTTGAATTACTTGAAGAGCTAAAGTTGGCAAATTTAATTTTGAATCGCCGTATCAGTGAAATTAATGCTCTTTATGAAGCTGGAAAATCAATCGGTTCAACTTCTAATTTGAAAGAATTGCTCAAGCAGATTGTGGCTCTTGCCTCGCAAGTTACTGAGGCTCAAGTTGGATCAATTATGCTTTTGGATAAAAGTAAGACATTTTTGACTATTGAAGCAGGTCTTGGTTTGTCCAGTGAAGTCATTGAAAGAACGCGACTTCCGATTGGTGAGTCAATCGCCGGTTATGTTGCTCAGAGCGGCGAACCGATTATGATTGATGATATCGAACAGCATGAAAAGTTCAAAAGAATTAATAAAGAACGGTATGGGGCGGCTTCTCTTTTATGTACCCCTTTAAAGATTAAAAATAATGTTATTGGCGTTATTAATATGGCCAATAAGTTGGATGGGGTGGCATTTACCAAAAATGATTTAAAACTCTTATCTACTTTTGCCATTCAAGCGGCAATTGCCGTTGATGATGCTAACCAATTTGAAAAAAATCGGCGACATCTTGAAGAGTATAAAATTCTGCATGAAATTTCTGCGGAACTCCCCAATATCAATAACCTGAACAACTTTAGAGAAACAATGATTAAAAAGTTAACCAGGTTATTTCCGATTGACTACTCGGTTTGGTTTAAATGGGAAAGAGAATCCGGCAAGTTATCTCCAACCGGAGCTTCAGGGGTAAAAGAAATTCCATTAACTTCAAGTGGGAAAATAGATATCTCTCAAGTCAAAAAATCCGATTTTAATATTAGTGATGATTTTATAAAAGATATTGATGTAAACGAGACAGAAATTCTTTCTGATGCAATTCGTAAAGAGATTGCTCAAAATAAAAAATACCCAAAAACTTATAAAGCTTTTATGGCTATCCCGATCAGAAGGCGGGGAGTTCCAAGTGATATATTCTGTCTGGGCGCTAATACCGATAAACCATATTCTTTGGATGATATTTCATTAGCTAAACTTGTTATTTCACAAGCAGCTTTATTATATGAAAAAGAGCAGTCATTGTTAAATGCTACTCGACTGTTGACAATGGGTAATATGATTTCAGAAATTTCTCATGATTTAAGAAAACCGCTGACTTCAATTAAGGGCGGTTTACAGGTCGTCCGTAAACGTCTGCCTGAGGATTTTAAGGATATGGAGTTCTTGAAGTTAGCCGAAGATGAAATACATCGGATGAATGAACTGGTGAAGGAACTGGTTGATTTTTCTAATCCAAACAAATACCAAACTGAAAAAGTTGATCTTCGTCAGGTTGTAAATCGCGCTTTGGAATTAATAGCTCCTGACTTAAAAAAATCTAAAATAAAATCATCAGTAATTTATGAAGATATCAATTGGGATGTGATAATCAATAAAAATCAGGTGCTTGAGACGTTATTAAATTTGTTTATTAATGCGATTGATTCGATGGCTGATGGGGGAGAACTTAAAATTCGTGGATTAATAGAAAAGCCGGATCATAAAAAAATTGATTACCTTGCTTTAAAAGTAATTGATACCGGCTGTGGAATTCCAAAAGAAAATATTTCAAAAGTATTCGACCGATATTTTACATCAAAAAAATACGGTACCGGACTTGGACTCGCTGTTGTTGAACGCATTATGTCGTCCCACGATGGAACGATAGCTTTATCCTCAGAAGAAGGTAAAGGGACGACATTTACTTTATATTTCCCTCTCGATAATTGAAATCCTGCATATAATTGCGATTTTTTAGCAAATCATGGTAAAGAGAGCTTGATTATTGGGACAATCTGCCGATATTATTAGGGAGAAGAACAAAATATGACAAATGATAAAATAAAAATATTAGTAATTGATGATGATCCGAAGGTTTCATGGATTCTTTCTGAAGCTTTATCGGAAAAATACGAATTCGTCTCTGCCCGGGATGGAATTGAGGGATTACAACTGGTTACAACGGAAAAACCGGTCTTGATTCTTCTTGATATAAAAATGCCGGGAATGAGCGGTTTGGAAGTACTCGAAAAACTTAATAAAATCGAAGATCGCCCAGAAGTTATAATGATTTCCGGTCATGGTGAGACAAATTATGTTGTCGATTCTATCCGTCTCGGAGCCGCAGAATTTGTAAATAAGCCATTTGATGTACAGGAAGTTGAAATTCATATCAATGGTGTTCTCGAAAAATCAAAACTTAGAAACGAAGTTGACAAGCTCAAGGGTGAGCTTCAAAGCAAGAAAGCTTATACTGGGTTTATTGGCGATTCTGTTGCTATGCAGAAAGTAAAAGAAATTATCGAGCAGGTTGCAGATTCTGAATTAACTGTTTTGATCAGAGGTGAATCAGGAACCGGTAAAGAAATTGTTGCCCGTTCTTTGCACCAGCTATCATCCCGAAAAAATAAACCATTCGTAAAAGTTAATTGTGCCGCAATTCCCAGAGATCTACTTGAAGCTGAATTATTTGGGTATGAAAAAGGTGCCTTTACCGGTGCTCATAAAACTAAACAGGGTAGATTTGAAGTCGCTAACAAAGGGACAATATTTCTTGATGAAATTGGTGATATGCCGTTGGAACTTCAATCGAAGCTATTACAAGTATTAGAACAGCAAGAGTTTGTGCGAGTTGGTGGAATTAACAATATTCATGTAGATGTGCGTATTATTTGTGCAACAAATCGAAATTTGGAAATAGCTATTCAAGAAAAACAATTTCGTGATGATTTGTTTTATAGATTAAATGAAATAACTTTGTATTTGCCAGCTTTAAGAGAAAGAGATGGTGATATATCTCTTTTGGTTAATCACTTTTTAGATAAATATAATAAGCTTTATAAAAAAGAATTTTTGAAAATAGCTCCAGAAATCATGCAGCAGATGATAGCTTTTACATGGCCAGGTAATGTACGGCAATTGGAAAACATGTTAAAACAAGTTGTTGTCCGTGATGATGATTCGATTATTGTTGATATAATTAACTCATCAAATATTCTGCCTATGAATCAAGTTGCTCAAACCGCATCAACTGTTGTTGAAGCTGTTCCGGCAATGGTATCTGAAAATGAAGGTTCGTTCTCTTTAAAATCCAGAATTGGTAAAAAGATTGCTGATGAAGAGAAAAAACTGATCGCAGAGGTTCTAAACAAAACAAACTGGAACCGGCGGAAAGCTTCTGATTTACTCGAAATCAGTTATAGGTCTTTACTGTATAAAATTAAAGATTACAAACTGAACGTTTCAAAATAAATCATATCTTTTTAAATTTCCCTTTTAGTAAAAACTGTGCAAAATATGAGCAAATTATTGCACTGATTTATAGGATATATAGAAATTTAATCTAATCATTTAAATTTCAATAAAAAAGGAACTTGTTGCGTATCAAGCAAGTAGTGCCGAAGAGAAATAATATCTATCAAATAATTGGAAAAAATTTCTCAATATGGCACTTATCAGAAAAAATGGAATGAATCTTGCTTTATAAAAGGTGACTAAATAAGTCTACGAGCATTTTAAAAGTAGGTTGACGTGACTACAATGAAGTACACTACTAAGGAAAGTTTTCTCAATAAAGTAAACGAGGAACTTCAACGAGCTGAACGTTATCGTATATTTATATCTTTAACTGTATTTGATTTATCCACAATATCCAATCAATCCCAAGCAGATAAGCAGGAAAAGCTTGAAAAAATTATGGCCTCGGTCAAGGATAATATACGAACAATAGATTATGCTTCAATGATCACCAATGATCGGCTTGGGTTATTATTCCCGGAAACAACCCGACAGGGGGCAGAAATAGTTGCCCGTCGAATTTCTGAGATTATTAAAGAAACATTTTCAGTTGATATTGATAAAAGCAGTACTCAAAATATAGTACCCCTTGAAATGGCATCATATCCGGATGCTGGTGGTGCTAAGTCGATAAAAGATTTTATGGTGGAATGGACAGAATTAAGTAAAAATTAAGTCGCTAATAATTGTTTTTGAATATGTTCGATCATAAACCCCTAAATGGGGTCTTTTTTTTATACCGCATCACCTGTTTTAAATAGAATATATTTAATTATTGGGGGACCAACAGTTTCATAAATTAGAATAGTCGAAAGAATAATCGGTGTCACGATACTACCAATTTCAGGATCAGACTCATTTATTAAATTAACCAAACCAATTGCAACTCCTGCCTGAACAACCATTCCCAATCCAAGATATTTTGTAGTATGGCTTGTAAAGTTTTTCCAGCGACCAACTACATATATAAAAGATATCTTTCCTATAACTCTGGCGAATAGATAGACAATACCAGCAATACCAATTGCCGGAACTAATTCCAAATGCAGGGAGGCTCCTGCAATCACAAAAAAGGCGATATACAAAGGTTGTTCAATCTGCCTCATTTCGATATATACCAGTCGATGCATTAATGACAGATTGGTTGTTACTGCTCCCATTATCAGGGTTGCGAATAATGGCTGAAGGTTTAGAGAGAATGCCAGACCGGTTACAAGCATGACTCCAGCTACAATAATCATTAAGAGTTCAGCTTGATCATCAATTTTTTGTTCCCATCTTGAAATAAGATACCCGATGGTACCGCCAATCACTAAAGAGCCGCCTAACTCGTATAGAGGGCTGCCAATAACATATAGCCAGCTGGCACCGTCTTTTAATTCAATAAGTGAGAATACCAGCTGAAAAATTAAGATACAGACTATATTGGAAGTGGCTACAATTGTAATCAGAGTGTCTGTAAAATCCCCTTTTGCTTCATATTCCCGGACAACTAATAAAGTTGCTGCCGGAGCAGTGGCAATACCGATTGTTCCTAATAAAAGAGCAGGATAGAAATGAATTCCTACCGCATAAAGAGCGACTGTCACAACAATAACAGCACCAGCTGACTGGGCGATGGTCAGCCAGACAGCCTTTTTCCCTACGGCTTTAATATGGTTGATTTCAAAAACTCCCCCAATAGTAAACATGATCAGCCCCAGTGCGATATCATTTAACAGGGAAAGATTTTCAATAATTTCGAACGATAGAAGGCCTAAGACAGATGGTCCAATAATAGTTCCGGTTAGCAGATAACCTGTCACTTTGGGCAGTTTGATTTTTCGAGCTAATTTACCGCCCAGCAAACCTAATAACATCACTGCCCCGACCGGTGCCAGATAATGCAGGGTTAGATCAAATATTGGATTAGAACTACTCATACAAAAAAATATTAAATTCCTATGTAAAATAAAATCAAAAAAAAGATAAAATAAAGAAATGCCGGCAAATTAATTTACCGGCATCCATATATGTATATATTTAGAAAAACCTACCAGCCCAGAATTTGTTCCAGATTTTTATTCAGTTTTTCAATTCTTTCTTGATAGTCATCTTTTTTAGCTTTCTCCTTTTCGATTACTTCGGCAGGAGCATTTTTAAGAAAATCGGCATTTCCAAGTTTTTTTGATATTCTAACGAGTAAATTTTTCATATTATCAAGTTCTTTTTGAAGCCGTTTCTTTTCAACTTCAATATCTATTAAACCTTCAAGCGGAATAAAAATTTCCGCTCCGGAAATTACAGCGGAGGCTGAGGTTGGAGGTTTTTTTATGTCAGTACCAACATGTAAATTTTTAACTCGAGCCAATGATCTGAAATAATCGATATGTTTTTCAAGCAAATGACCAAATTCAGCTTCATCAACTCTGATGATTAAATCAGATTGTTTCCCGGGGTGGACATTAAGTTCTGCTCTGACTGATCTAACAGCTGTTATAACTGATTGAATTTGTTCGAGGCTCTGTTCAAGTCCGTCATCAATAAACTCACCGGTTGTTTTCGGCCAGCCATCAAACGTGATCGTATCACCGCGATTGTTTCCGGTTGCCTGGGTAAGCTCTTGAAATATATTTTCAGTTACAAATGGTACAAAAGGATGTAACAGTTGTAAAATTTTGTGAAGAACGTAAGTCGCAACTTTTATTGAACCGTCTCTTATAGGCGTGTTTGGCTGGTCAGGTTTAATGAGTTCAATGTACCATGAACAGTAATCGTTCCAGACAAAATTATAGAGTGTTTTTGCTGCCGCAGACAAGCGGTATTCATCAAAGGCTTGATTTACTGATTGCACTGTTCTTTCTAATCGGGAAAGAATCCACCGATCAAAAATTACGAGATCATTTTTATCAATTTCATCAAGATTCGGTTTCCGATCTTCAAGTCGCATCATCACAAATCTTGAGACCTGATGCAATTTATTGACAAAATTACGACCGATTTCAAAAGTATTTTTACTAATCCATGGATCCTGACCGTCTGGTGTGGCAAGAACAATTGAAATTCTTAAGGCATCAGCACCATATTTATCGATAATTTCAAGCGGGTCGATACCGTTGCCGAGCGATTTGGACATTTTTATTCCGTTAGCATCGCGGACGGTTCCATGAATATAAACATCAGTAAAGGGAGCTTTACCCATAAATTCATATCCTGCCATAACCATACGGGCAACCCATAGAAATATGATTTCCGAGGCGGTACTTAAAACTTTAGTCGGATAAAACTTGTCAAGTTCACCCGTTTTCTCAGGCCAGCCCATTGTTGAGAAAGGCCAAAGCCAGGATGAAAACCAAGTATCCAGAACGTCATCATCCTGAACCAAAGTTGCAGGATCATAATCGCCGCATTCCTCTTTTGTCGGTCTTGTTGCTGAGATAAAGACAGTACCGTCTTCGGCATACCAGACAGGAATTCTGTGTCCCCACCAGAGTTGGCGCGAGATGCACCAGTCACGAATATTTTCCATCCAATGCAGATATGTTTTTGACCAGTAATCAGGGTGGAACCTAACATTACTATTTTTAACCGCTTCAATTGCGGGTTTTGCCATTTCAGACATTTTTACAAACCATTGATCCGACAAATATGGCTCAACTATGTTATGGCATCGGTAACAGGTTCCGGCACTGAGTTCATAATCTTCTGTTTTATCGAGGAAACCGCGTTTGTTTAATTCTTCAATCAGTTGTTTTCGGGCTTCAAATCGATCCAGTCCTTTAAATTTTCCAGCATTTTCATTTAAAGTACCGTCAGTATTCAGAATATTTATTTCTTCAAGATCATGGCGGCGTCCGATTTCAAAATCGTTTGGGTCATGTGCCGGAGTAACTTTTACAACCCCGGTTCCAAATTCCGGATCAACGTAGTTGTCGCCGACAATTGGTATTTCTCGTTCGAGAATTGGAAGTATGACAGTTTTTCCAATAAATTTTTTGAAACGACTATCTTTTGGGGATACTGCCAGCGCGGTATCGCCAAGCATCGTTTCAGGGCGGGTTGTCGCTACCATTAGAAATTCATCAGAACCTTTGAGCTTGTATTTTATGTACCAAAGGTGACCGTTGAAATCTTTATGTTCAACTTCATCATCAGAAAGAGAGGTTTGGCATGAAGGGCACCAGTTTACAATTCTATGTCCTTTATAAATCAGTTCTTTTTCATAGAGATGTTTGAAAACTTCTGCGACAGCCTTGGACAAATTTTCATCGAGGGTGAAACGGGTTCGTTCCCAATCACAGCTGCAGCCGATTTTTTTCAACTGATTAAGGATTTTATTTTTATTAATATCCGCCCACTCTGAAGTTCGCTCAAGAAATTTTTCACGTCCCATTTCACGGCGGGTGGTACCTTCTTTGGTTAACTGTTTTTCAACAATTACCTGAGTTGCAATACCGGCATGGTCTGACCCGGGGATCCATACAGACTCGAAACCTTCTAAGCGATGTTTGCGAATTAAAATATCCTGGATAGTGTTATTTAGAGCGTGTCCAAGATGAAGCACATCAGTAACATTGGGGGGAGGTATAACAATAGTATAAGATTCTTTGTCCGAATTAACATCACCGTGGAAATACCCTTTATCAAGCCAATTCTGGAAAATGGTGTCTTCAATTTCAGCCGGAGAGTATGCTGATGACTTTTTAGTAATTTTGTCGTTTTCCTTGCTCATTTATTGTAATTTCTTTATATTCGCCGACCATAAAGAGCCGAACAGGTTAAAGCCTTGCATTATAGTTTTAAAGGCTCGGTTTGTCAAGAATATGATACTAAAGTAGAATTATCGTCAATTATGAATGAAAACAAAAGAAAGATTTTAGACCCCAATTTAAGCCCGTTTCAGCGATTACTGCTGATTATGGAGATTTTACGCTCCGAAAACGGGTGTGCCTGGGACAGAAAGCAGACTCATAAAAGCCTTATACCTTATTTGATTGAAGAATCTTATGAAGTAATTGAGGCCATAGAGAGTGGGGATCAGGCTGAATTAAAGGAAGAATTAGGCGATTTGCTCTGTCAGGTTGTATTTCACGCTCAGTTAGCAAAAGAATCCGGGGATTTTGAGGTCAATGATTCGATAAATCATATCTCTGAAAAACTAATCAGGCGCCATCCCCATGTATTTGAGAACGAGAAGGAATTATCTCCCGATGAAGTTCGAAATCAATGGGAAAGTATAAAGATCAATTCAGGTGAAAAAAAATCGGTTTTAAACGGTCTCCCGGCTTCGATGCCTGGTCTTTTGATGGCTTTTCGCATTGGAGAAAAAGCCGCCGGAGTTGGATTTGACTGGGAAAATGAAGAAGATGTTATTAGTAAACTTGAAGAAGAACTTTTAGAAATCAAAGAAGCTATAAGTAATAAAGACAAAGAAAATTTGGAAGAAGAGATAGGTGATCTTCTTTTTGCGGTAGGTTCTTTGGCAAGGAAATTTGAAATCAATCCGGAGTTGGCTCTAAAAAAAGCCTTAAATAAGTTCAGGGTTCGATTTGAGAAGCTTGAATTAGATGTGAAAAAATCAGGCAAGAGATTTGATGAATATTCCCTTGAGGAACTTGAAGCTATTTGGCAAAAAAATAAGTAATAATTTAAATATTTTGAACCTTAAATATTCTTTAATGTTTACAAAAAGAGAGATTATCTTTTTGTTTAAACAAAAGTAAACATTTAAATTAAAGAGTCGTAATAAATCATAAAGCAAACAAAAGACTTATTGTTTAAAGGGAGTAGTATGAAGAAAGTTTTAAAAGTTCTTTTTCTATTAGCGATGTTGCTTACTGTTTCAAGTATTAATGCAACCGAAACCAGGGTTTTAACAATGGGTGACAACAATATGCTTCTTCTTGATGAGGCTAATATATTCTTGTTTCCATCCAGAATTTACGAATGGCCTGATCTGGCAGTGGGTGAATTCGGCGATAGTGAATTTAGTGAATTTGGTTTACATATGAAATTTGGATCCAAAGCTAAGCCGTGGTATGTTGGCACTTATTTTCATAACAATACCCCGGCAGATCCTGTTTTTTCTGAAAGTCCGTTTTATAATGATCCTTTCAATCTGGGTTACAATTTTGGCGCTAATGAAGATTTTATTCCTTTCGATAACGCCTTGTTATCAAATAAACGATTGGATATGATTTATGGGCGCAAGTTAGGGAAAAATAATTTTGGTTTTCATTTTGGAATGATTCATTCTTCTCAAAGAAATGATATCCCATCCCTTGGGGTACCTAATGAAGGTAAAGATGAAGAATCATACGCCTTTTATACCTTTAACACCGGAATGACTTTCAACGAAGGCAAACTTGATCTTGCCTTTGGTGTAGACTTTATGACGTTTAATGATAAAGCTACAACAGATGATGGTGTTGCTTATTATGAAACCAAGCCTGAAGGAAATCATAAGATTCATTTCACCGGTAGAAGTTTTCATTTGCAAAACAAAAAGTACACTCTCATTCCGCATTTTCTTTTAAGCTATGCAAAGTATGAAGCCCGATTTGCTTCAGAAACCGATAAATATACTCATTCGATTGCCGATCTTGGGGTTGGCTTACAATACACCCCGGTTAAAAATGTACTGGCAGTATTAGATTTTGGATTAAATTATGATAAGCTTAAAGGTGAATTTACTCCAACAGCAGGTGTCTTAGATCAGGCATCGGTCAAAACTTTTACCATGCCTTATTTCAAAGTCGGCTTTGATGCTGATGTTTTCAAATGGATGGATATCCGTTTAGGAGCCACATCATATTGGAAAAACGAAACTTATGAAAATGTAACCACCAATGGTGAACACATTCGTAATTATGCTGACAATGAAACTTTTCTTGGATTTGGTTTCCATTGGAACCGTCTTCATGTTGACACTCAAACCGATCCGGATCTTTTCCTGAGAGGTTTCGATTTCATCAACGGTAAAGATAATAACCGGAATATGAATTTCAGAATATCATTTGTTTATGAAATGAAATAAATATTTGAATTGTTAATATTAAAGGCGGGTTTACCCGCCTTTTTTTATGAGAAATTTTCGAAGAAATTGTCTAGAAACCGGTATTGAAGTTTTTTATAATTTTTTGCATGTTCTTTAGCCGAAGCAATGATTTCTTTCTGAGATTTGTTCGTTTCAAAAAGTTCTTCGACATAAATATCACACCATGATTCAACTTCTTCTGGTGTAACTTCAAGATGGAATTGAATCCCAACAGCATTTCCTGAACGGAAAGCCTGATTTTTACAGTCAATGCCTTCACCGAGCAGCGAGTTGCCATCAGGGATTTTAAAGGTGTCGCCATGCCAGTGAAAAACCGGAAAAGATTCGGGGAATCCCTTAAATATTAAATCGTTTTTACCGGTATCAGTGAGAGTGACGTTGTAGCTGCCGATCTCTTTGACATCATTCGGTGCAACTTTGGCACCTAAAATATGAGCCAGCATCTGGGCGCCAAAACAGATGCCAAGATACGGGATTTTGTTACGGATTATCTTTGATGTGAAAATATAAAGTTTTTTTAAAAATTCATGAGTTCGATATTCAGTTATTGAGGTCGGACAACCAAGATTTATAATAGTCGAAACATCATCCATCAAGGGCAATGGTTCATCCAGATATAAGTGTATGACCTCGAATTGATATTTTTTTTCAGTCAGATAATCTATTATAGTTCCGGCGTTTTCAAACGGGTGGTTTTGGATTATATAAATTGTTTTCAATAGTTTCCTTTCTATAAAAAAACCGGCAGAGTGACTGCCGGTTATGATTTATATAAGCTCTTTAACAAATTGGGGGAGCCTGAAAGCTCCTAAGTGAACATCGTCGTTGTAATATTTTGTTTTCAATGACAACTTATTATATTTGTCCTGACGGAAATCAACAATGGGGTCGTATTTTTTGCTGCAAAAAGCAAACGACCAATATCCGGATGGATAGATCGGCATAAAGCAGGTGTACATCTTAACAATCGGGAATATTTCTTTAAGATTACCGAACAATTTTGATACGGTCTTTTTGTTCAGGAATGGCGATTCGGTTTGAGCAACCATAATGCCATCATCGTTTAAAGTATCATGTACTTTCTGGTGAAATTCCTTTTGAAAAAGATCGGCTGCCGGTCCAATCGGGTCAGAGAGGTCTAAGGTTATCAGATCAAATTTTTCATTAGCATCTTCGATATATTTTTTACCGTCATCAAAAATAAGATTGGCTCGGGGATCTTTGGTTCCTTCGGTAAGGTAGGGGAAATGTTTTTTGGAAATTTCAACGACCTTTTCATCAATTTCACACATTGTGATTTTTTCAAGTTCGGGATGTTTGGTCATCTCGGTTAAGGCTCCGCAATCACCGCCGCCGATAATCAAAGCATTTTTGGGGTTTGGATGAACAAACAGAGGGACATGCGAGATCATTTCGTTGTAGGCGTTATTGTCGTTGTCACATACCATGAGTGAGCCATAAAGAACCAGCATCTTGCCGAAATCTTTATTTTCAATAACTTCAATCCGTTGAAATTCAGATTTTGTTGATTCGTGAATTTTATCAATCTTAAGGGTTAACCCTGATTGACCGTCATGAAGCTCGCTGTACCAAACATTCCAAAGATCGCTCATGCTTTCTTCGACAATGTAATTTTCATCTTTATTTTTCTTATTCATTATATCCTCAATCAATAACCTGATACTGGGGTCTTTTTAAAGCATTAAAATTTGAGCCTGATACCGAGCAGTAAGCTCCGGTTGAGGTGAAGATCATTCTGTCACCAACTTCATGTTCGGGGATCATTAAGCCGTCATACATAACATCAAAAGAATCACAGGTCGGTCCTGATAAAACCGATAGCTTTTGATCGCCTACTTTGTTAGTGATAACCGGATATTGGCAACTATCATATAAAATACCTGAGAAAGTCGAATAGAGACCATCATCAAGATAGTACCAGTACTTGCCATCTCTGATAGATTTACCAATGACCGTACAAACCAATATCACCGGAGTAGCGGCAATAAACCTTCCCGGTTCGCTGACTACTTTGACACCCGGACGAATATGTTTTGTTAAAGCTTCATTGATCGGTTTACAAAATTCTTCAATCGGAGGGATAGCTTCAATATATTCAACCGGAAAGCCACCGCCAATGTCGAGCATTTGAGTATCAAAACCGGACTGGTCGAGCTGTTGAATCAGATTATGAGCAGTGGTAATAGCTTCGACATAATTATGCGGAGTAGTACACTGGGAACCGATATGAAAACAGAGCCCGTGATATTCATGGCCTCTTTGTTTAATTTGCCGGGCGAGATCAAGCACCTCATCGGTGGTACAGCCAAATTTGTATTGCAGGTTAACAACCGCCTGAGTATTGGAGTTAATTCTGAAGCGAATAAGAATTTTCAATTTTTCATTGGTATAGCGGGATAATTTTTTAACTTCATCAAAATTATCAACGACAAAAGTGCGGATCCCTTTTCCAACGGCAAGATCAAATTCGCGAATTGATTTAATCGGGTGAGAATGGATAAGGCTCGCCGGATTGATACCGGTTTTTAAAACTAAATCTATTTCTCCGGCTGAACAGACATCAAAATTTCCACCGGAACGATAAACTTCTTCGATAATCGTTTCGTGATTATTCGGTTTTATGGCATAATGAATATTGACGCGGGGAAGGGCGGATTTAAGAGCCTGATAATTTCTTCCAACTGCAGAACGGGACAATAAAAGCAGAGGGCTGTCCAAATCTGTTTTTCTGAATATCTCTTCGAGATATGATGAGTCAATCCCGCATGGGATTGTTTTCTGAATTACTGATAATATATCAAATGAATGAGTCATAATAAACCACGCTGCCCTGCCTGGGTGGATAAGCTGTCATGGTTATTCATAGGTTTATGATCAATGGTGACATCAATGACCGATGGTATACCGCGTTTCAATTCTTTGACATCGGCTGATTTGGCTTCAAGTTGCTCTTTCATATATTCAAAAGCTTTATAAGGATCAACCGTATCGCCACAGGTAAAGAAATCAACGGCAGCATAGCCGTATTCGGGCCAGGTATGAATAGAGATATGGGATTCAGCAATAACAACAACACCGGAAACACCCTGGGGGTTATAACGATGAAAAACTGAACGGACAATAGTAGCGCCGCTTTTACGGACAGCCTCATTCATATGTTTTTCAAGTATCTCCAAATTATTCAGCATTTCATTATTGCAGTCGGCAAGTTCGACTATTAAATGGCGTCCGAGAATTTTCACTTTTTAAACCTCCTTAGTATGGTTTGAGTTCCGGTTACATCTGCGGGGGAGTCACTATCCAGAGAATAGTTACATCCCGATTACTATTATTTAAAAGTTGATGTGTCCGATCTGATATAAAATAAAAACAATGTTTATTCGGTACTTGATAAGTTTTTTTGGCAATTATTAAAGTTGCGGTTCCTTTGAGAACATATCCAAACTGTTCGCCCGGATGAGGATCGCTGGGTTGTAGTTTTTCCCCCGGCTTCAAAGTTAGAATAATAGGATCCATCTGATTGTGGGTTGATCTTTGAATTAACAACTCAAATTTGCTGATGCCGGTATCGTCAACGGCGATTCTTTCGGAAGGTTTAAAAACAACCTGCTGTTCAATATCATCGGAAAAGAATTCCGGCAGACTAACCCCCAAAGCTTCGAGAATATCGGATAACGAATCGACCGAGATCGAGGTTTGGAATTTCTCGCTTTCAATTTGAGAAATAAAGCCCTTGGTCAATTGTGCCCGATTGGCTAATTCTTCCTGGGTCAGATCAGAAGCCAGTCGTAGTTGTTTTATCTTTTTGCCAATATTCTGCTGCATAATCCCGTCAAAGTTTAATAAAAGATTACATTTTGTTTAATAAAAACTTCCTATAATAAATAAATTGGGGTAGTTGTCAAGAGGTTTTTTGAAAGATTAGAAAGAATGTAGATTTTTATTCCAAACGGAACAAAATCAAGCCTGTCTCGTTTTATCAGAAAAGATTAAAGAGCGAAAGCCACTTGCCAAGAGGGTTTAAACGGCTTATTTTTGAGATATAATAAACTTAGACAGGAGTTTTAAAATCGATAAATATAATATAGTAATAATAGGCGGTGGTCCGGGTGGCTATACTGCCGGGATACGGGCTGCCCAAAAAGGCGCCAAAGTTGCCGTGGTAGAAGTGGATAAACTTGGTGGAGTCTGTCTCAATCGGGGTTGTATTCCATCAAAAGCTCTTATCGTTTCAGCTGTGCAATATGATAAAATGAAAGATGCCGAATCATTCGGGATTACTCTCGCCTCACCGCCGGTGTATGATTGGGAAGCTTTAAAAAATCGCAAGGATAAGATCGTTGGTAATTTGGTTAGCGGGATCGGGCAATTGTTTAAATCTCACGGAGTTGATCATTTTGTCGGGTTCGGCAAAATTACCGGAAAAAAGGAAGTTACGGTTGTTGACGAATCAGGGAAAGAGACCAAGCTAAAGACGGATAATATTATTATAGGGACCGGCTCCAGATCGATGGCTATTCCTGCTTTTCCTTTTGACGGGAAAAGAATCCTAAATTCTGATCATCTGCTGGAAATTGACAATCTTCCCGAATCAATTCTGATCGTTGGCGCCGGGGTTATCGGCTGTGAGTGGGCATTTATGCTGGCATTGCTTGATGTTAAAGTAACAGTCGTTGAAATGATGGAACACGCTTTGCCATTTGAAGATGTTGACACCTCGAAGCTGATCGGAAGAGAATTAAAAAAACGAAAAGTAATTTTACATACCAAAACCAAAGTAGAATCTATTATTCCGGGACCTGATGGTATCAAAGCGAAGCTTTCCGGCGGTAAAGAGATCGAAGCTAATCAGGTTTTAGTCTCGGTTGGCCGAGCTTTTAATACTGAAGATCTTGGGTTGGAAGAGGTCGGTGTTAATCTTAACAAGAACGGGTCGATTAAGACCGGTTCTGATATGAGAACTAATATCAGCAATATCTTCGCCATCGGTGATGTGCGGGGTGAAATACTGCTTGCCTATACGGCGGTACATGATGGCACGGTAGCAGTGGATAATGCCCTGGGGGGAAAAGTAAAAAAGAATTATACCGGGGTGCCATCGGTGATTTTTACTCATCCGGAAGTAGGATCGGTTGGATTGACTGAAGCGAAAGCGAAAGAAAAGCATGATATTGCCATTGGGAAATTTCCGCTAAGAGCATTGGGGAAAGCTCATGCGGAAAATGAAATTGCGGGTGAAGTTAAAATTATCGGTGATAAGAAAACTGATAAGATATTAGGTGTTCATGCGGTTGGTGTACATGCAACCGAGATCATCCATACAGCGGCACTGGCAATCAATCAGGGGTTAACCGTAACTAAACTTGGAAACCTGATATTCGGTCACCCGGTCATTTCAGAGTCGATAATGGAAGCCGCTCATGATCTTCATGGGATGTCGGTTCATCTGGCTAAAAAGAAATAAAACGCAGATATGGCGTTGAATTTAGCTTTTAACGGCTAAATAACATGACCGGTAAAGCACAGATTATGCGAAGGCTATCTTGTTTGATATAAACAGGATAGCCTTTTTGTTGAGTCTCAGAGCGTTTAGTCGCCGCATATAGTGCGTTTTTGAAAGAATAGCAAACCGAGCTCGGTTAATATCCTAAATTATAATTTCTTGTCAGATATGAGGTTGCAGGCTTCTTTTCAGTCGCCTTAACTTTTGGCACAAAGTTTGTTATAGTATAGTTTGACCTTAATCAAAGATATATGTATGGCGGTACAGGGTATTTTGATGAGGTAGGGATCTAAGGAGTTGCTTGTGAGGGGCAACTCCTTAATCAATTAATCAATAGAAAAATCATCCATATTACAATTTTAAAGAAGCTTATAAATATCTGATTTTGAAATATTAGATATTACAAAGACTTTTAATTTGAGTAAGGATCAAAGACTCACTTATTTCTTGACTCATACGATAATATTATTAAATTGTCAGGCTAATATAGAGAACCAATCTGGTTTTCAAAATGGCGGTGTAGCTCAGTTGGTTAGAGCAGCGGAATCATAATCCGCGTGTCCGGGGTTCAAGTCCCTGCACCG
>CBDVDR010000022.1:0-50338 GCA_965372795.1 uncultured bacterium | reverse complement strand
CCCTACTGCTGCCTCCCGTAGGAGTCTGGGCCGTATCTCAGTCCCAGTGTGGCCGATCGCCCTCTCAGGCCGGCTACCCATCGCAGCCTTGGTGAGCCGTTACCTCACCAACAAGCTAATGGGACGCGGACTCATCTTTAAACGACAGGTTACCCCGCCTTTGACCATCAAAGGATGCCCTTCAATAGTATTATTCGGTATTAGACCCTCTTTCGAAGGATTATCCCAAATTTAAAGGTAGATTGTCCACGTGTTACTCACCCGTTCGCCACTTTACTCGCCCAACCGAAATCGGGCTTTCTCGTTCGACTTGCATGTATTAAGCACGCCGCCAGCGTTCGTTCTGAGCCAGGATCAAACTCTCCATAAAATATTATGATTTTTTGAATTTCCAAGCTCGAAACAACACCAGAGGTATTGTTCAGAAATTGTATTGATTTGGGGTCCTTGGATTTACAAGAAATCCAAGTTCCACGACATAAAAAGAAGCATATAACTCTAAACTTCAGTTGACTATTTAGTTTTCAAAGAACAAAGCGAAAAAAATACCGCTTAGCACGTTGGCCAAGCAGACGCCCATTATATATGCCTTGGGAACAGATGTCAAGACGTTTTTTCATAAAAAACGAAAAAAAACAAACTTTTTTTACTTTTTCTCAACTGTCCCCTAAATGACCCTTTTAAACCTCTTTAAGGGCTATTCATATATTAGTTCGTATAGTTTTATCGGCACTTAAATATAATAGGTTAGCTTAAATTATACAAACCAATTAATCCTACTTTGGTTAATGTGATCCAACTCACATGCAGCACTAATTGACTCTATTAAAGTAAGCTATTATAAACAAGCATGATTTATACGAGATAACATAGGGCTATGTTGGTGTTTATTGCTTGACTAAATCTTAAATCTTATATTCATTATGTAACAATCCTTATTAAATCTATAAAGAGAAGCTTTGGGCATTAAGTAGTAATGTGATTATTGGTTTATTTGATAAAGCATTTCTTTATTGAGAAGGATTCTCACTTCCAAATTTACAAGATTGCAGAATTAAAAACATCTGAGGTGTAAAATGAACAAAAGAATTTATCAAATCATCCTTCTATTAAGCTTTGTTGTTTTTGTAACACCACTATTCGGAGCTGATGAGATTTACCTTCACCATACAGAAGGAATTTCATACGATGATCCTAATACAATTATTGCTGATCGACCGATAGCGTGGCATTTCTTTTATAAAGTAGAAAGCGGAGTTCTTGGTGGAAGCACTAATGCATATAAAGTATGGTCACCTGATGGTGCTACCTGGGAACCTATAACTATGACAGCGAATCCAATGTTAAGCATGTTTTATGACGGTGGTATTTTTATACAAAATTTCAGTATTACCGGCTCCGGAGCTGATACAATAGGGTTCGGCGCATTCAAATTATTTTCAACCGGAATCATACCTCCTTTTGATGACTGGGCTGTGACTGTTCATACAAGTGTTTCTTCTGATATGATTGGTAAAACAATTTGTATCGACTCATCATTTTATCCTCCTGCCGGTCCCTGGTTATGGAATTTAGATACTGGGAGTTTGGTTCCCGGTTGGAGCGGACCACATTGTTTTGAAATTGTTGACTGTTGCTCAGGGATTCGTGGGAATGTTCGTGACTCCGGTGAAGACCTTATAAATATCGGTGACATAGATTATTTTGTACAGTACATGTTTTTCGGTACCTACACTCCTGATTGTATGCTTGAGACAGATGTCAATGGCGATGGGGAAGTAAACATTTCGGACTTATCTTTCTTAGTGGATTATATGTTTCTATTTGGTCCTCCCCCACCCAGTTGTCCCTAATCATAGGGTTTTAAAAATAGAAATAGAAATAGATACCCGCCTTGTTGACATATGTTTATTAATGCTTTATTATAAATACAGTAGAGTTTAACCAGATTTACAAACCATTAGTCTTTCAATTAGGTCAACAGATGAAGTATAAGAATTTTTTCGTAATAGTTATGATTATTTTATTTTCATCTCCTTTTTCATTTAGTCAGGAATCAGTCATAATTGATCATATTGATGGGTTAGATTCATTAGGTTATTTAAAAACCGGCGATACAATCACATTTTATCTTAAGTACACATTTAACATCGAAAACATAAAATCTATCAAATTTGATAATGGATATAAGATATACTCAGAAGATGGTGCCATTTGGGCACCAATCACAGTATCAGAGCTTCTTAATAGCGAGCTTCATGCTCCCAAAACGCATTTTACTCACTTTAGTGTTAATGGATCAGGGGCTGATTCAATAGGCTTAAGGACACAGTTTACTTATCCCTACATTAAAGAATATTTCACTAATGGGTATAGTTCCATAATTCATTCTTTTACGACTATCATTTCAGAAGACCAACATGGTAAAACAATTTGCATCGACTCAGCTTCATTCCCCCCTAAAGAGGGTTGGAATTGGAGCTATCATCCTCAAAATAACAATTTAGCCCCTGCCTGGGGTGGACCGTATTGTTATTCAATAAACAGTTCCTGCTGTTTGGGAAAACGGGGCAACTCTGATGGAAGCGAGCTCGATCCGTTGGATATTTCTGATCTAACATATATCATATTTTATTTATATTTTGATTTTGATGATCCTAATTGTCTGGAAGAAGCTGATGTAAATGGTGACAATGTGATCAATTTGAGTGATATTATGTTGATATCAGACTATATGTTCGGAGTTATTCCAACCGAATTATTAGACTGCCCCAATTAACATTTTTTATAATCTTGACTAAATAAGCTATTTTAAGTATTTTACATTCATACAATACCCATCTTTCAAATTTCAGAAAAGGAGTACCGCTAATGCGATTAGTCCTGTTTGCCTGTATTGCAATAATTACAATTTCACCATTATCAATTTATTCTCAGGGTTCTGTTTCTATTGATCATGTTGACGGTTTGTTTGAACCGGGGAAATTATCTATTGGGACCGTCAAATTTCATATTCGATTTACAAATAACACCGGTCAAGCAATAACCGGATATTCCAATGGCTTTCGAGTATATTCTCCGGATGGTGCATCCTGGTCACCATTGATATGTGACCCCAATGGTAGTTTACCAATATTTTTTGACGGAGGTACATTTGTTAATTACTTCAGCAACGATGGTACAGGTGCTGATACTGTTGGTTTTTCCGGGTTTAGTATTTTTGGTGATGGATTACCCGATGGATTTGATGACATTGTTATAACAATTCAAACTACTATCTCTCAAAATTCAGAGGGGTTGTCCATTTGTATAGACTCATCCTTTTTCTATCCGGGAGGAATGTGGCTCTGGTCACATAAGCAAGGAACTTCCGTATCCCCATCATGGGATGGACCACATTGTTTTGAAATAGTTGTCCCACCCTGTTGTTGTGTCGGATTGCGAGGTGACATTAATGATGATGGAGATAATCTTAATATCTCTGATATAACGTTCTTAGTAGATTACCTTTTTGGAGGTAGAGATTTTATACCTTGTATGGATGAAGCAGATGTCAATGCTGACTATGAAGTAGGTATTAGCGACTTAACCTGCCTTGTAGATTATATGTTTAGTAATGCGCCTGAGTGCGTACAAGATTGTTATGTTAAAAACCGATGGTGCCAATAAACAAATGTAATTATTTACCGGGAGCAAACATGAAAATATCGAGTCTCGTCATATTAGCATTAATTACAATTTCTCCGATAAGCATTTTTTCACAGGGGATTATATCTCTTGATCATGTTGATGGTCTTTTCTCGCCAAGTGAAATCAAAGTTGGTGACGTTAAGTTTCATATTAGGATGACTAACAATACCGGAGTTGCGATAGATGGTCAAACTAACTCATTTCGAGTTTACTCAATTAATGGAGCTACATGGGATCCAATAGTTATCAAAAAGAATGATAATTTGAATTGGGATTCAATGTATGATGGGGGTATTTATTATAATTACTCAGGGGTAACCGGTTATGGAGCAGATAGTGCCGGGATCGGTGGATTTAGATTTTATACAAACGGGATACCTGATGGTTTTGATGAAATTATTGCAACGATAACAACTAATATACCGGCTTCGGCAGTAGGGACAAGAATCTGTCTTGACTCTTGTTGGATGCCACCAAGTTGGGAATGGGTTTGGGCTACGCATAATAACGGAAGATTTTACCCTGCCTGGGATGGACCTCATTGTTATAAAATCATTGATCCTCCCCCGTGTTGTTTGGGATCACGGGGTGACATAAATTATGATGGGCGTGATATCGATATATCAGATCTAAGTGCGCTGGTTGACTTCCTTTTCGATGAGGGCGGTTCTATCGACTGTTTTGAGGAAGCCGATGTTAATGCTGATGCTCGGGTAGGAATAAGCGATTTAACTTGTGTCGTAGACTTTATATTTGGAGATGGTCAGGACTGCGTTAAGAGTTGCTATTGATAGAGACTTTATTTTGATTTAATTTGAATCAGGCTTTTTTCTGATAGTTAGCAAGCAAAGACTAATTATCAAAAGAGCAACCCCAAAAGAAATTTGACCTAAAGAATTCCATTTTAGCATGGGTGTGATTCTTGATTTTGAATTATCATCAGGGTTATAAAATACTTTGATTGATTCTCCTATGCTATATTTTTCAATCAGAGCTTCGGCAACTTCCCTCTTTTTTCTTTTTCCTCCAAACATCGGCGCATTTAAGAAAGAAGTGTCTTCAAACTGTTTTTCATCAATTGTATAAGAATAAATAATTTCAGGTGACGACGCTCTTGATCCTGTAATTTTAACCGAAATAACGATGCCCTGAGTTTTAGTCCAATTATTCGTTTTCAGGTCTCTCTCAATTATTTGCCCAGAATGAATAATAATGATGTTTGATATAATTATAATTGTAATAGATATAATAATTCTTGGTCGATAGTATTTTTTTATCTTAATTTTTTTGAGAATTGTAAATCTGATTATTACAAACAATAATAATGAAAAAATGATCGCTGAAAAATGAATCATAAATTTTAAAATCACCTAATGTTAACATATATATTTATCTTATAGTAACGATAGATAATTTTATAAGCAAAAGAAAAGCAGCAACTAATCCTTCAGTTGCTGCTATTTTCTAGGGTTTTTGAACAATTCATCAACTCTCGACAGAAATTTCAAATTCCTTTTGAATTTCTGTCGGTGTAGATTCCATCAGACTTTCTGGTTGGGTGTCTATCATCTTGATTGCAAGTACGTTTTCTGATGAAATCGATTTTTCTACTCCCAGTTCATCTTTGACGATAAACATGAGACTATCACTTTTTAATTGCACTGATTTGGGCGTAAATAGTTCCCAATCCTTAGAAATATCCTTATTTCTAATCAATATTTTTTTATTAGTATATGCTGCTTCGAGGAAAAGGCTTAATCCATTTGAATCAGTGTTGTCAGAAGTAAGTGAATCTTCAAAAGAAATAATATTATTAAACCTGTCGTTCATATTACTAAGAATTTTATCTTCAATAGATTTAAACTTTGTTGAAAAATATGGTTTTTTAGCAAGCGGATTATTTTTTACTGCATATGTCAGCAAGTCTCTTTCTTCTTTATTGAGAACTTCAAACGGAATTCCAGCATCCTTTACCAGACGATAACCATTATCGTATTTAATCGGTACATTAAGCTTAACTAAAGAATTCAAATCACGATAGATAGTTCTATGTGAGACTTTACAAGCATCAACCATATCATGTATATGGAGACTTTCCCTCTCTTTAAGCAATTTGATTAAGTGTAACAATCTTTCTGATTTAGTCATTTTTTTTCCCTTTAATTTTCACGTAAGGGTCACATCAAATTGTTGTCAAATTCTGGCTTAAGACCCTAATTCCTTGTAATTAAGTAATTAACTGTCAAGAGACTTCTATCTCAGAGAACAGTAATTTACTTTCACGTATTCCAGTTCAGTTATTGTCATCCTTTAATAACTGAAAGCCCCAGAATAACTCTCTGCTTATGTCCCACTACACACTTTAACGGAACAAAACCAATAATTGTCAATACGACATAGTTACGCAATTATTACGTACGCTCTATACGTATTACAATTTCATTAAGTAGGTGTTTAAATTGATGTTTTTGTTTTGAATTTTAAGTTTTTTTCTAATTGATTCACGATGTTTATGGATCGTAAGTAATGATACATTGAGTGATTGCGAGATTTCCTTGGAGGTCATCCCTTTTTTTATGAGGTTACTGATTTCAATCTCGCGAGGTGATAATTTTGAGTATTTTTTCTTAAGATTATCAATAAATTTTGAGGAAATTGTTATTAAATCTTTTTCTAAGATTAATAAATCACTCTTTATTTGATTTATATCATGCTTATTAGAAATACGCATTAATGTAGGAATGATAATATTTTCAATATTTGAGCCGATTTGATCCCGAATGGATTGTTTTTCAAGTTCAATTTGCTGAAGAATTTCACGAAGAGCTATATTTTTAGCGTTTAACTCTTCTCTTTCATTTTCCAGCATTTCAGTAGTATGTTTGAGTTTATTTTCAGAAATAACTCTCTGAGTAATATCATTACTTACCGAAAACCAAACTTCACCAAACTCAGGATGATCAAAGGTTGAGGCATTCATGGAAGTCCATAATTTTGAACCATCTTTTTTTATGTTTTGCACTTCCCCGCTCCATGAACCTTCTTTTTTCAAATTCTTAAATATCTTAGAAATATCTTCATATGATTTATCTTCAGGAGAAGCAAAGGCTATACTCATATGGTGTCCGACTAATTCGCCTGATGAAAACCCAAACATTTGATCGAATTTAGAGTTTGTATAGACAATAATTCCGTCATTACTCCGAATTAGAATAATGCCTTCGATCATATTTTCTACTATTTTACTATGTAATCGGACCGAATGTTCTGCGAGTTTTTTGGGAGTAATATCGTAGATGACGCCATACCACTGAATAGAGCCATCTTGTTGAATATAAGGGAAAGTTTTGCAATTGACCCATTTATTATTTTTTGAACTATCAATAATTCTAAAATCCAACTGCCATGATAATTTCTCAGTTTTGATCTTTTCTATACCCGCAAGAATTTTATCGAAATCATCAGGGTGTATACAATCTTTAAGGATCAAGCTGTCAGCTTGAACATCTTGAGCTTTAATACCTGTCAGCTCTTCTATTCCTTCACTTAGATATATAAGTTCTAATTTATTATTAGAAACATTAATCTGAAAAATCATTCCCGGATATCCGGACATCATTTTATTTTGAATTGATTCTTTTTTATTATTGTCGGTGATAATTTTGTCTTTAAAACTAATGGCAAAAAGCGAAGTAATAACTTTTAAAAGCTGAATAATATTTTCATGCCACTGAATTGAAACATTAGTTGTATCTAAACTAATAAAACCAAGGAATTTATATTTTGCAATTAGAGGAACAAGTAATCTTGATTTAACAGCTGTGTTAAATAATTTAATATGCTCGTCTATTTGATTTTTTGACAAACTTGAGATATCAGAATAGTGAATTACATCACCAGCAGATATTGTTTGGTGGATATCAGAGAATTCCAAACTACTGATATGTTGATTTATTTTTTGATATGCAGTTGTTCTTTCGGTCTCCCAACAGGCATATAAAGTGTAGTTTTTTGAGGGGGCATCATACTGATAAATAAGACAACGGTCTAATCCAAGTCGTTCCCCAATTTTAGAGATTGACTTAATAATAATATTCTGCAAATCATCATTTTCTGAAGAACCGTAGTTTTGTATTATGTCCTGTAACAACTGCATATTTTCGTTTGGAATTATGCCTTCTTCTATCTGAGTGCTCTGGTATTTTGTAAAATAACAAAGATAGTATACATTTTCTTGAATATTTAGAGGGACTAATTGTGACTGATATATCTCAGTACCGACAATCAACTTATCTGACAACTGGTTAAATAAATTTGTTATCGCTTTGAGTTTAAATTGAACATCAGATTTTTTTCCATCAAGGTTCAGTGAAATAGTGTATTTATTTATAAACTCTGAGCAAGAATTATAATTCGAAGAGATTTTTAAATTTTTAGCAAATTTATTTTCATAAACAAGTTCTAAATTGCTATTTACAATAATTGCAGGAAGTGAAAAACTATTGATAAAGGATTCAAATCCATCCGGCATGACTGATTCTAAAATATGTTCAAAGCGATTTATCTTTTGCTTCAATACGATTTTTGATTTTTTAAATTCAGGCATTTAGCAACTTTACAATTAAAGAATCACACTATAATTACTTCTAAGTCAATATACTATTTAAACAATTCTATACTAATATAGATTTTTATTTATAATAAAATACAAAAATTTTTATTTAATATGTTTCTTTTAGATACTCACCAATAGTTCTGAGACTTCTTTTTAAATTCTCGGGTGATATCACCTCAGCTTCATCTCCAAACCCAAGGATCCATCTTTGAATTTCTTCGGTGCCTCTTGTTACAACTTTATATAGAATTGTATCGTTATTTTGTATTTCAATTATTTCATTTGGGTGATGTTTGCCAAATTTCACAACTTTAGCTGCCTTGCCATGAAATTTTATAATTATTTCGACAGGCTCCCCGGCATAAATCTCCCAGCTGTCTTTAAAATAAGATTCCGCATAAATATTATTATTTTTTATAAATATTTCATCCAGTATTTCTACTTTTGCAAGTCGATCTATTCTAAAAGTACGAAACTCATTTCTTTTATAACAGAAAGCTACAAAATAAAATGACCTCCCTTTAAAAATAATAAAATACGGATCAATAGTTCTTATATTTTCCCCCGAATTTACAGAATTGTAAATTATTCTAAGTTTGAGATTTTCTTCTATAGCTTTTTCTATAATTGCAAAAAACTTGAGCTGATTTGAAGAAGACTTAATATTTACAATAGTCGTTTCAGGAGAAAATTTTAGTTTTTGCCTCACCTGCTTAGATAAGACCGCTTCGAGTTTAGCTTTTAAAGTTTTATAGATTTCTTTGAATTTGTCGGTTTTATTTAAAGGCGAAGAATCTAAGGCAAGTTTAAGAAATTGGTATTCTTCTGAAGTAAAATTTAAAGGAGGGAGGAAATTCTCAGACGCCAGCTTATAGCCATTGTCATAATAAATTGGGATATTTGCTTCCGAAAGAGAGATGATATCTCTATAAATCGAACGTTCGGTAACACCACACTCAAGGGCGATTTTTTCAGCATTTAAATTTTTACGACTTCGTAATAAATTTAAGATATATAGCAACCTGTCATATTTGGGCATCCCCATTTTTTTCCTCCTGCTTTAAAAACAATATACATATATAAATTTTATAAAACAATATGGGGATTCACCCATATTTTCAGATTTCAAGCACTATCATTTTTCATCAGTAAACTCCACCATGAGCTTATCGTGTTGTCTGTCAACAACATATCATTTCCTTTTAAACGGCACTCTCTTTGCATGAAGATAATATGAAATAAAATAATTTTATGAAACATAGAGGTTTGTGGTGAAGCGAAATAGGAAAAGACAGAACAAAGAAGAAATAATATTTCTGGATTCATTCATATTCAAATTCTTAAGTAAGTCTGTTCTTTGGATAATAATAATAATATTCTCCTTAACATTTATCCAATGCACAGTAAAGACACCTCAATCTCCTCAATGGAATACAAATCTGACTATTCCGGTAATTAATAGAATTTATCAGTTGGATGAACTGTTAGAAAAAATTGATGATGAAGCAATAAAATTTAACTTAGATGGTGATGTCGCCTTAGATATTAGTGAACAACTTGACACATTTTGGCTTGATACGGAACTTCTAAAAACAGAAAATCTTAGTTTTAATGCCGCCGAAAGTCTTGGAGTTGTATATATAAACGCGCCGTCTACAAATCCGGTATCATTAAGTTTATCTTCAATAAGTGGTACTTTATCAAGTGGCTTACCTAATGACAGCGCTTTGATTCTCAACGGATTATATAATGTACTACAAAATTTACCGACAATTTCAGAATTTTCATACGCTACGATTGCTGATGGTTCCTTACTGGCGATTGTTGAAAACAATATAGGCGTAGCTTTACAAAATGTAATCATCCAGATTTATGATATTGATTCAAATACTTATATCGCAACTGAACACTTTCCATTTTCAATAACATCAGGTTCGATTGATACAATTCCAGTGTCACTTGAAGGACGATCAATCTCAAATAAGTTAAGACTCATAACTTGGTTTGAGACCTCAAACGCATTGATTGATTCTGCATCAACGAGATATATTTCAACCAATATCGGATTTTCTACTGATTTTGGAGTTTCATCAGCTCATGCTGAGATTCCGGGGTTAACCAGATCATTAAGCCAGAAAGTACCAATTGGCGAAACATATTTAATTGAAGATGCGTCTTTAACAAAAGGTTTACTTCAATTATATATATACAATAATTCTTATCTTTCCGGCGCTTTTGAAATTGTAATTCCAGATTTGGTTTCAAACGGAATTCCTTTAACTATCTCACGCAGTTTTTCCCCTCAACAAATTTTATTGATTGATCAGAATATTGCAGGCTATCATTTAATACCCAGCGATTCGACGGTTCCTCAAGAGATAGAATTACAATTCGAGGTTTCAATCCCTATAACATCGCCAATAAAGCATTATATAGATAGAACTGATTGTTTTACTGTCAGTGCCTCAATTGACAGTTTGGAATTTGATTATGTTGACGGAATATTCTCAGGAACAACAGTATCTTTCGAAAATTCACAAGAACGAATTGATGTTCCGGAGGGATTCGATTCACTTGAATTTGCCAATGTCGATATCACCCTTAATATTGTAAATACTATTGATCAACCAGGGTTCTTGAATCTCCGACTTCAAGGAAGTAACGGAAAAAGCTTAGATATTAACGGAGAGATCAATCCTGATGGTACTACCGTAATCAATAAATCTGATTCATCAGTATCACAATTTTTATCACCTATTCCTCATGATATCTCGATTACTGGCTCTGTTGCTTTTAATGATGATCAGTATCATGGAAACATTGAATTAGATGATTATATAACAGCTTCAATAAATATAAACGCTCCTCTGCAAGTAATCTTAAAAGAGACTTCAATAAAGACTGATATTTTAAGGGAAGAACTCAATCAAGATGATGTCAAAATAGTTTCTGAACATATTATCGAAGCTAACTTTATTTATGATATCACCAGTGCTTTGCCAATAGGTGCCAGAGTTAATATATACTTGTCGGGTGATTCTGCATCACTCTTTGATTCTCCCGAGGTTGAGTTAGGTCCGTTATATACTATCGCAGCTGATGTAGATTCAAATGGTTTAACAACTGGAGTTTCAGTTGCTGATCAACAGATAATCAGTATTGACAGTTCAGATTTTAATGTCCTTGAAAATGAAATCCTATTTATCGGTCAACAAATTATTATTGAGAGTACTCAGGGTCAAATGGTGAATTTGAACCAAGATGGATTCATCGAAATCGTCGGCCGCATAGATGTTGAATATCTGTTTAATGGCGAATTTTAGGAGCACTACATGAAGAAAAACCTTAAAATATCAATTATAATGGCGCTTATACTGATGCTGATTTTCAACATATCTTTAAGTGCCACCAGTTTCTCATCGGCTCAGGCAGTTGCTATGGGCGGTGCTTTTATGTCACTGGCTAAAGGTGTTGATGCTGCAAAATATAATCCGGCTAATCTGGGATTTTATACTTACCAAAGAAATAGCATTGAGTTAGTGGGTGTAAGCGTCAGAGTAAATAATAATTCGTTTTCTCTTGATGATTATAACCGTTATACCGGTTCATTTTTAACCAACGAAGATAAAGAAATCATTTTAGGTAAAATCCCTACTGAAGGATTAGCTTTTTCAGCTGATGTTTCAGCATCAGCGATGTCGATTGCGATTGGTCCATTCGCATTTACAACAGAAGCAATCGGAATTGCTGATGTCAATTTAAGTAAAGAAATAGTAAATTTTGTTCTCAATGGGAATACCTTTGGGGATACAATCGAAGTCAACGGTTCTTTTTCAAATGCTATTGCTTATGGTGCCGCAGGAATGTCTTACGGTTTTTCAATTTATAACTATGGAACCCGTCAAGTTTCATTAGGGACTACAGTAAAATACATTAAAGGACTGGGCATTGAAGAAATTATTGAACTGGAAGGTCTTGCAACTACTTATGAAGACGGTTTTGCCGGAGAAGGTCATTTATTAGCAAGAACATCTACCGGCGGGTCAGGATATACCGTTGATGTCGGGGCAGCAATCAAATTCAGCAACAAATACACTGCCGGAATTACAATTAAAAACTTCAATTCAAAAATCAATTGGTCGAAAGATACCGAACATCACAATTATGATTACAACTTTAAAAATCTGACCATAGAAAATATGAACAACGATTCTGCCTCATCAAACAATGATACAGAAGCAATCAACAGTTTTTCATCCTCTCTTCCTTCTGTTCTAACGGTGGGGATCGCTAAAACATATGGTTCATTACTATGGGCTATTGATTGGGAACAGGGTTTTACACAAACAGCAGGAGCATCCAGCGAACCTCGAATTTCATTAGGCTTAGAGTGGAGTCCTTTAAGTGTATTTCCGCTTAGAGCAGGCTTTTCTTCAGGAGGCAGAAAGAATACTGCTTTCTCGTTCGGCTCAGGCATTGATCTAAATTATTATTATCTGGATTTTGCGTTTATTTCTGGCGCATCCCTTTCAACATATTCCACAAAAGGACTTAACATAGCTATCTCAACCGGACTGAGATTCTAACGGGAGAAATAATGAGAACTTTAAAAAACATTACAAAACTTTTGTTAATACTTACATTAATGACAGCAGTTGCATCCGTTGTAGCATCTCCTCCACATCCGGATTTGCTTGAAGCTTCAAAGGCTTCAAAAAGTCTCACATACATTACCTCAAATATTGACAAGATGCACGCTAAAGGTATCTGCACCCCGGCAACAGTTCCTCAAGAACTTGTTAAAAATACTGCCTCAAGTAAAGGTGCGGCAATTACTGGAGATTTTAAAGTTTTGGCGCTACTTGTTAACTTTAGCGATCATGGTAGTTCAGTAAATGCAACATTTTTTGATTCCCTTATATATGATTCTGTGAGTTCAACCGTTAGAGATTATTACAAAGAGATATCATACGATCAACTCGACATCATATCTGTAAACTTACCATCAAGTCTTGGATGGCAAACAGCTCCTCAACCCTATACCTTTTATGTTAATGGTGAAAATGGAACTGGGGCATATCCAAATAATTCACAGAAACTTGTAGAAGATTTGGTAAATCTGGTTGATCCTCAGGTAGATTTTTCCAACTATGACAATGATGGCGATGGGTTTGTTGATGTTCTGTTAATTATACATAGCGGCAGCGGCGGCGAATACTCAGGAGATGTTAATGATATTTGGTCACATAAATGGTCAACATTGACACCAATGCTCAGAGATTCGGTTTATATATTTAACTATACCGTTCAACCGGAATATTGGAATACCGCCGGCGATATGACCATTGGCGTATTTGCTCATGAACTGGGTCATGCTTTCGGATTGCCTGATCTTTATGATACTGATTATGATTCTTACGGTATCGGAGCCTGGGGACTAATGGCCTTTGGCAGCTGGAGAGGTCCCGGAAATGACGGCTCTTCCCCGTCGCATCCATGTGCCTGGAGTAAAATTCAAATGGGCTTTCTCACAGCTACAAATATTGAAACAAACATTTCTTCGACAACGATAATCAACATCGAGGAAAATCAGGTTGCATACCGGTTATGGAACGCCGGTGCCGCAAACAGTGAATATTTCCTCATTGAAAACCGGCAAAAAATCGGATATGATTCTTATCTTCCTGGAGAAGGATTGTTGATCTGGCATATTGATGAAAGTAAAACCAACAATGATCAGCAATGGTTTACAGGTGAAGACAGTACCAACCATTATCTGGTTGCATTAAAGCAAGCCGATGGTTTATATGAAATAGAACAAGATATTGACCTTGGTGACGCTGCTGATCCGTTTCCGGGAACAGGTTCTAATACAACCTTCAGTCCCTTTACAAGCCCTAATTCCAATTCTTATTTGGATGGAGAGACATTTGTCAGTGTTGGCAATATAGTGGTTTCCGGTGGAAATATTATCGCTGATCTAACGGTTGGTATTGCGGCCGGAATAGGCGATGATGATGAATTGGATATTCCTAACTCAGTTAATCTTTCACAGAACTATCCGAATCCCTTTAATCCCAGTACAAATATAAGCTTTACATTAAATGCCGGCAGTCATGCAACTTTAGAAGTATTCAATTTATTAGGGCAAAAAATCGCAACTTTACTCGATGAATATTTACCAATGGGTGAATCGACTGTTGCCTGGGATACAACTGATGATAGCGGTACACAGGTAGCTTCTGGAATATACTTATACCGCTTGCAAGTCGGTTCTCAGAGCAGTGCCAAAAAAATGGTACTTATTCGATAAGTAATTTCTGCAAATTAAATCGGCTGTACTTTTGATTAAACCTCGAATTTTATATTCGGGGTTTTTTATTATTCAGACGGACCAGAAGTGTACATGGAATGTTTTCTATGATGATCGTTCCGTTCAGACCGCTTATATGCAGTATGGCAGGTTTTACATCGTTTAGGGTCTTCCGTATACCCTCTTTCAAGAAAATACTGTTGAGCTGCACTGGTAAAGACAAATTCTTCCTTACATTCAGTACATATCAAAATTTTTGGTTCAAAACCATTCATTTAGACATTCCCCTCTCTACTAAGTGAACCTTCCTTGGATCAACTCAGTAGTTATACTGATAATTCGCTAATTAAGGCAAACCTTTATAATGTGTCAATATAAAAATATTGATTGAACTTAGTTAATAAGGATTACAAGGAGGAATGGAACCATTTTGAAAGAGATATTCGACCAATTTTGTTAAATCTGAAACGGTTAGGTCTGAAGAACAGTTATAATCACCGGCAATATCTACCGGGATTGGATATGGTCCTTCATTAAACAAAAATGCAACAAAGTATGTAAGATCGCTTATATCAATGCGACCTGAAAAATTTGAATCCCCATGCTGGAGAATTGTTGTTACTTTAGTATTGATAGTATCTGATAGATTTTCATCGCCCCAAGACTTTATAACAAAATTTAAATTTGAAGTGAGGTTCAAAGGTGTTCCCTGAGGAGGATTTATATCTATTGTCAATATTGTATCAGAGGTCGAATTTAAAGCCTTACTTACAGAGTCTAAGAGTAACCAGCCGGCATCATCCCAATAAACCAATGAAATAATATCATTAACAACCGAAACGTTTTCAACATGTATTTCAAATATCTTCGTATCCCCGGAATATATCAAAGTATCATCAGTTAATAAAGATGAACTGATCGCATAAGGAATGCTGATTTGAGCGGAATAAGAATAATTCCCTGAGGTTTCAAACTCCGAGATATTAACAGCAACCAGAGTTACAGAATAATAATCCTGGAAATTCAATATTTCCAAACTTCCAGAAAAACTAACCGGATCAAGAGGCATCATTTCAAACTCATGAGAATTTTGAGTAATTGATTTAATTACCCAGGCTCTCCATTGCCGGTTATCTTCTCCATTGAAAGTTAAATGCAAAGTACCAAACGCAGGCGGTATAAATCTTATATATCCGGCGGCATAGCCTTCGGGATAGCTAAAAGGATTGCTTAGTGTAACCGGATAAGAGTTATGACTTCG
Organism: uncultured bacterium; assembly: GCA_965372795.1. Classification (GTDB taxonomy): domain Bacteria; phylum Zixibacteria; class MSB-5A5; order GN15; family FEB-12; genus QNAD01. The sequence continues at coordinate 34,459 of CBDVDR010000022.1, read as the reverse complement.
ATTTATACTTATTAACGGATAGTCTGACCCTTCAGAATAATGAAGTCCGTCATCACGGATGCCAGTTAAATAATTCCATTGGGCAAATTCTGCAAAGGCCGAATCAATGGTCCAACCATAACGACCTTGCAGGGTGTCGTCAATGGCATCAATAAAACTTGAATATCTGGCACCTTCCCAAATGGCAACTAGTAGAGAGGTATCAAATTTTTCTGACAAAAACATTTCCCATAAAAAGGAAGCGTAGGCATGAGATGAATTTTCAAGAATGGAATTTTCGGGATCATTAAAGAAAGGGCTGAAATAATTATAATTATCATTCACCTGATTAAACACGATGTCTTCCATATAGGTTGCATCTGATTCAATAACCCACAAGTCCTCTCCAACATCATACGCCATTTGAACAGCGTGATGAAATTCATGTGCAGCAGTAGCCTTGGCGGCTCCTTCGGGATTGCCTTCAGGATCATCGTTTGGAGGGAAACCAATAAAATCGCGATGCAATGAAATATAGCTGATGTAATCATTCCAAGCTTCTGGTCCGGGTGTGCTTGGGACGGTGTAGCCATAACTTCCCATTTCCTCAAAATAGATATCATAAAGGTCGTCCCCTCCGGCATTGTAATCATCCGGGGGATCCATATATCCTAAAACTTGGTGTTTTGTAAGCGAACTGTCACAATATGCGGCACATCTATCAATATAATCCGGGACACCATTAACATCGTTATCAATTGGCGAGACGGCATCAATTCCGGTCAGATCGTAATGTAATTTAAAAAATCCTCCCGGTGAATCATAAGTAAATTCTGATTCTGACGGAGTAAAGGCCGTTAAAAAAGATGCTTGAACTGAAGCAGATATATTATTCCAGTTATTTTTTATAAAAATCAATTCAGGGGTAACACAACTTAAATGATCAACTGAAAGAGATAAACTTGAGGCTTGGTATTGAGATGGAAGTTTTTCCGGTTGTTTGACTGCTTTGATTATCAGGAGTGTAAAGTCATCAAGGGATATTTTTCCATTATCATAATCAGAATGAATTTCATGAACAGCATTAAAACTTCCCACAGAGGATTTTGAAATAACCGATGAGTATAAGAGTACACTACAGATTAAGACAAATAGTGAAATATATCTAAATTTTCTTTCCAAAATTATTCCTATAAATCAAGTTCATTCTGTATATCGGCTTAATCAAACATTGCTATATAATTTTAACAGTTCAAATCTTATAAATTTTAACCAATTGAAATAATTCCTGAATAAGCAGTAAATTACGATTTTTTGTCAGTACATTAATAATCTATTCTAAATCGAATAATTGTCAACAATTTTCAATTAAGGGGCACTGAAATATTGCCTTGAATCAATAGATAGCTGCCACTTGTTAAACTCAGAATAGGCGACATCAAAACGAACCACTCGATTATTTGAAATTCTTTCAGGGTAAAGCCTTAGCCCTACTCCGACACTAATATCAAAGTCATTCAAATCAAATTCATCGCCGCTTTTCCATATCCTTCCAATATCAGTAAAAATTGCAGTTCCAATATAAACAGAAAGGATCTCCAAACCGGTAAAAAATCTGTTCTCAAGGTTAAATATTAATTTCCTATTCCCGGTTTTATAAAATTTATTAAATCCCCTTAAGCCCGATTCTCCCCCGGCTAACAAATAATTGGAGCCACTATTAAGCCAGTCAGATTGATATCTCCCCTGAAAGGCAAATGTAAATGATTCTAAATAGTGATTATACACTCCCAATGATAAACTGGAAAAATTTCGGATAGATTGTTTTTTATAAAACCAATATCTGTTTGAAATAGAAAATGAAAAAAGAGTGTTCTTATGGTATGAAACAAAATTGAGTCCCGTACTCATAATGTTGTAATAATATTTATTAAGTGACTGTTTAAGGGCTCTAAAATAAGAGATGTTTATTGACGACCCCAATGCAAAATCTTCAGGATAATAATATGAGTCTATTCGATAAAGTTTGACAAATTCAACCGATGACTTGGTTATACCTAGACCAAATCTGTGGTAGCTTGAATCTTCGGGGAAAACTACCGTATTTTTTGAAAACTCGTTGAGGTCAGAGATTGTTTCGTTCACGTAATCGTAATAAAAGCTTAGTTTTGTCTTTTTCTTATATTCACCAAAACGAGTTTCAAAGGCAAATGATGCGGTTTCAGACTCGCTGAAGGCTTCTGCTTCTTTTTGATTGTCAACATAACTGTCCCAACGGCTTTTTTTTATAGCTGTACTTAAACCATATGAACAATTCTGATTAAGATTGTAAAAAGGTTTACTAATAGAAATAAAGTTATACCGGTTGAATCGGCTGTTATTTAAAACCCAATTAAATCTAAATGGTTTATTAAAAGTTCTACTGTTCAGGTATTGAATATTGATATAATCTTTTTCAACATCTTCTAAAAAATAATCAAATTTTACAAATTGGTTTTTGCCAAAAAGGTTTCGTTCTTCTAAAGTTAAACGATAATTTGTTTCGTTCCCCTCACGGGTAAAGTTAAAGCTTGAGATCAAACTCCACTGGTCTATGGTAACAATTGTAACAAGCAGTTTATCATCGGTAATTTCCTCAACCTCAATCCAGGCATCAAAGACAGATAATCTCAATCTAAGATTTCGCTCTGTTTCTCTGGCTAATTCAATTGAAAATTTATCACCTACCTGAAACAACAATTCATTTTGAATGACCTTTTTCCGGGTTTTTATATGAAGCTTGTTAATAGTTTTAAAGGGGAAATTTGCGTATCGTGGGCTGGAAAGGTCGTATATATTTCGATTGTCAATAATTATTTGTCCAATTTCAATATCTGAAAACTGGTCATACCTATTTATCGGCTCATTGGCGTACGCCATTGATGCTATTGTAAGTATCAGAATGATAATAAGTTGAAATTTGTATTTGTTCGCCATATTTAACGCCATAAATCCGGTTTTAATTAACTCCTTAATCTAAAGACGATATTTAATAATCTTTAGTCAATATTTCATTGAAGCTTTAGAAAGCAAAATATCAGCCGATAATTTGATTAAATAACCATAATACAAGCACTTTAAATAAAAATTGGATTATGACTAAACGAATTGGTGATTTACTCCTTGAAAAGGGATTTATAACAACTGAGCAACTCCAGGAAGCTCTTACAGAACAAAAGGTAACCGGAAAAAGGCTAGGTGAAGCTCTTGTTGAGAAGGGCTTTATAACGGAAGATCAACTTATTGATACAGTTTCGGAAAGACTATCAATCCCTAAGATTTCTATAAGTTCAATGGTACTTGATCCTCAGGTTATCCAAAAGGTTCCTGTTAATATTGCAAGACGTTACACATTGATACCCATATTTTCCATTGGTAACTCGTTATCATTGGCAATGGCGGATCCTTTAAATATTATTGCAATTGACGAAATAAAATACCTTACAAAGCTGAATATTCAACGATCTATTGCTACAGCAACTGAAATTAAACATGCTATTGAGAAGTATTATTCGGTTGCAGATTCGCTCAATCAAATTATCAGTGAACGAGATAAAATCACTTCTTCAGAGTTACCCATTGACGAACACTTTTCTGAAAAAGTCAGGGAGTCCGAAAGCCCGATTATAAAACTTGTAAATATAATTATTTCTAAAGCAGTTAATGATGGTGCCTCTGACATTCATATTGAACCGGAAGAAAACCAAATCAGGATTCGTTATAGAATCAACGGAATTATGCATGAAGAAGCCTCTCCTCCTAAATCAATGCAAAACGAATTAATTTCGAGAATAAAAATCAGTTCCGATCTTGATGTTTCAGAAAAAAGACTACCGCAAGATGGTAGATTTATGATGAATGTTGAAGGGGCTAATATTGATTTAAGAGTTTCAACCCTCCCTACTATTCACGGTGAGAAGATTGTGATTCGTATCCTTGATCGTAGAAATCTAAAATTGTCATTTGAACAACTTGGATTTAATGCCAGCTTGACTGAAAAATGGGAAGAGATAATACATAAACCGGAAGGCTTGATTCTTATTTCAGGACCGACTTCAAGCGGTAAGACATCAACTCTCTATGCCAGCTTACAAGCAATAAATACCGTAGAAAAAAACATTGTTACAATTGAGGATCCGGTTGAATACTCATTGCCTCTAATAATACAAATACAGACGAATGAAAAAGCCGGGTTAACCTTTCCCTCTGTCCTGCGATCAATCTTAAGGCAAAACCCTGATATTATGATGATTGGTGAAATCAGAGATATAGAAACAGCTCAATTAGCAATTAGAGCATCGTTTACCGGTCATTTAGTTCTATCTACAATTCATACTAACGATGCCCCATCAACCCTTACCAGACTGATCAACATGGGTATCGAACCATATTTGATAGCTTCGACTGTAAAAGGAATTTTAGCTCAACGGTTAGTTCGCATAAATTGTCCTCATTGTCTCGAGGAGTATCGCCCCCCTGATATCATTTTAAAACGCTCCGGTTTAATTGATCTTGCCGAAGCAATCTCTTTCAAACGGGGTGTCGGATGTCCTCAGTGCCGTGATTCCGGATTTTCCGGGATGACGGGTATCTATGAGTATCTTGAAATTAATCAGGAAATTTCAGAGTTGATTATCAGCAATGCTTCGCTATCTCAAATCAAAGAAGTGGGAAGGAAAATTGGTTACTTCAACCTGTTTGAAGTAGGGTTAGAAAAGATCCAATCCGGGCAATTATCTTTAGAAGAGTTACTGAAGGAGACGACCAATAGTGAAGAGTATTGCCAATCTTATAATAAGGTAACAACCGTTCATGCAAACCCAGTTTCGATATAAAGCAGTAAATGCAAAAGGTACTGTAATTGAGGGGTTTGTATCAGCAGAATCGAGTAAACAGACGCTTGAGTTGCTTTCTGAACAAAATTTAATTCCTGTTTCAATTAAGCCGGTTAAGAACAATCGAAAAACTTCCTTGTTTGGCTTTTTTAAAAGCTCCGATTATGAAAACCTGATAACATTTACAAATAACTTTGCGACTCTATATCGGGCTGGAATACCATTGATCAAGTCCTTATCACTCATTAAAATTGGCAAAGCTGACAGCAAATTTAATGAAGCTTTATTGGAAATAAAAAATCAAGTTCAAAGCGGCACCTCTCTTTCAAACGCAATGGCTGAACAAGAAGAGATCTTCTCAAAAGTATATATATCGAGCATCGCTGCCGGTGAAGAGTCTGGTAAACTTGATGAAATTTTAGAAAAACTCTCTCCTATTCTCGAAAAGGAATTAGAACTAACCCGTCAGATTAAATCGGGTATCAGATATCCTTTAATGGTCATTACAGCAATCGTACTGGCGATGGTGGTAATGATGACTATGGTTGTACCAAAATTTATATCATTTTATAGTACTTTTGATGCTGATTTGCCATTGCCAACAAGAATCATCACAGCCACAAGCAGCTTTTTGCTAAACTATTGGCCCTTCCTTATTGGCGTGATTGTGTTATTAGTCATTGGTTACTTAAAATTAGTAAAAAATGAAAAGGGACGATACTGGGTAGATTATCGCTTTTTAAAAATCCCCATAATCGGACAATTGATTATTAAAGGGAATGTTGCCAGATTTTCATTATTATTTTCAATTCTTTTTAAAGCTGGTATTCCAATTGTACAAGCACTCGATCTTTTAGAGGATTCAGTAAAAAATACTGTGATTGGAGCTGAAATACGAAAAATGAAGTTATTTTTTCAAGAAGGCCGTGAATCAAATTTAACAAAAGAAGAATTTGTATTTTTTCCAGAAATGGCTTTACAGATGATTTATATCGGTCTTGAATCAGGATCGCTTGAAAAAATTCTTGATGAAACCGGAAATCACTATTCAAAAGAAGTGCAATATATGTCTAAGCAATTGACTTCCGTTTTGGAGCCAATATTAACTTTGGTTATTGGTATTTTCGTACTAATTCTTGCACTGGCAATTTTCCTTCCAATGTGGAATTTAATTCAAGTATTTAAGAGTTAATTATTAAGAAAACAGGTAATAAAACCGATTTAATACTATGAGTATTATTTTATTTTAAATAGGAGATAGCATTATGCGTTTCAATCACTTGAATCAAAAGGGTTTCACTCTGATCGAATTGGTAATTATCATTGTAATTTTGGGTATTCTTGCCGCTGTTGCAATTCCAAAATATCAGGATATTACGACCGAAGCTCGTGAAGCTGCTGGAAGAGCAGCCTTAGGTTCTCTTCGTTCCGGAGTAACAATTTTTTATGCTAATGAAGCTGTAAAAACAGGTACTGCTACCTGGCCAACTCAGGTAGATCTTAGTACTTCAGGTATTGTTATGGAACAATCGCTTCCAAAAAATCCTTATCAATTATCCACTAATGCTCCTGACTCACTCGTCACCGGTGTAACTAAGGGTACTATCGTTGGTGCTCGTGGTGGATGGGCTTATTTGCCTGCTTCTGGAGAAATTTGGCTTAATACAAACATTGTTGGAGAAAATAATTGGTAAACAATTGTTAGTACAATACCACAAAACAACTAAGCTCGATCAATCAGGATTCACTTTGATCGAGCTTGTTATTATCATTGTAATTTTGGGTATTCTTGCTGCTGTTGCAATTCCTAAGTTTAGCGATATGTCAGAGAGCTCAAAAGTTACTGCTACAACTGAAGAAATGAATTCTTTGAAAAGAGCCATTATCGGCAATCCCAATATAGTTGCCGGCGGAGAATATATTGATAGAGGCTTTGAAGGTGATTTGGGTTTTCTACCTCAATCATTGATTGATCTTGCAAAGAAACCTGATTCTGTTGCAGTCTACGATAGATTGACAAGACTTGGATGGAACGGCCCTTACATTGATAGTGCCGGAAACAGTTATTCCAGTGATGCCTGGGGTAATGCCTATGTATATCAACCATCTTTTCGAAGATTACTATCTATTGGTGCCAGCGATTCAATAATTGTAACATTTTGATCTGAGGTAATTATGCCCGACTTAAAGACATTCGTCAGATCATTTCCATTTATAAAGGATAAAAAGTCCTCTTTAAGTGGGAAAAGTAATCAATTAATCGAAATACCAACCAAACCCAAATCTTTTTTTCAATTTGGAAGACACCTCTCGTTCTCGCTAACAAAGACTTCAATTCAAATGGCGGCTGTTTCACATATATTTTATAAAGTCAAACTAATTGATGCCAGCAAAATTTATATCCCCAAATCTCTTAATACAGATGAGAAACGAAATTCGTTTATAAACAATCAAGTATCCAGCTATATCAAAGAGTTCGGCGGAATTTTCCCGAAAATCTCAATTGCCTTAACGGGAAAATCGACTGCTTTTCGTACTTTTTTAATGCCCTCAATCAATAAAAAAGAACTTAAATCAGCTATCGGGTTTGAAATTTCCAATCAAGTGCCCTTCCCTGCTGAAGACTGTATATATGATTTTAAAATAACCAGTAAGATTATATCTCAATCAAAAAGTCAAAATAAAATAGCACTCTATGCTTCAACTAAACAGAATATTTCAAAAATTCTAAAATCATTCAAAGATACAAAGACTGATACATACAAAATATTCCATACTCAGGACGTACTTGGTTTATTGCTGCTTCATTTGTCTGATTTTCAAAAAGATAAGACGTATACGGTTTTAAATATTACTCGTGGATTGATTGAAGTTTCCTTTTTTAACGGTCATCAGTTACAATTTTATTATAACAATAATATCACGTCTGCATTCCAGGGCAATTTTCTTGACCCGACTAAATTTGATTTTTTCGCTGAATCAACGATTGATCTAATAAATATTTCATATGATTATTTTTCAGGACAATATTCCGGTGTTGCGACCAACGAAATTTATGTTTACGGAGATTTATCATATAGTAAAGAACTACTTGATGCTTTAGGTAAAAATTCAAATTTCACCTTCAAAAAGTTTCCTATTAATAAAATAGGTTTTTTAAATAATCTGAATGAAATTTTACAAGAAAGTTTACCTGCCTGCCTGCCGGTTGTCGCATCAGCTTCATGTCAATTTGAAAGTATTAATCTCATCCCGCCAAAACTATCGGCAAAAAGAAAAGAAGCTTCAAAAACTTTATATAGCAAGTTAACGTTTGCAACAGCTGTGATAGCCATGCTATTAAGCTGGGTAATATTACACAACAGTATAATTCATGAGACAAATCATCTCGATGAAACGAACCAGCAGATAGATAAGTTTAAAAACTCAGAAGCAATCCATACTTACAATAATTTAAAAAAACAAATTTTAATGAGCAGGTCATATTTTGATAAAATCAAAAATGAACCCTCTTATTTAAATTATAATTTAAAGGAGCTTTCACTCCTTACTCCAGACAAAATCAAACTTATTCATCTTGATTTTAAACCAAAAGAACAAAACCAGAATATGTTAATTCAGGGTGTGGTAGTCTCCAAAAAAATACCACCTGAAATTATTCTTGCAGAATACACCGCCAGTTTAACCAGTTCTCCATTTTATTATGATGTGAAAATTATAAAACACATCAAAAAGACTGTTGACGATCACTTTGAAATAGAGTTTGTAATTCAGATGCGGGGTGTGGCATGAAAAACAAATCTTTCACATACCTTGCCTTAACAATAATTTTATCGGGAATTTGGATATCGTTTGTTCTTCTACCTCTTCATAAAGAAAAACTGACCCTAATAGTAAAAAAACATGAACTTGAAAGTCAGTTAACAGATTACAAAAGAACCTTGGAAAACTTGCCAAATATTATCAAAGAACAGAACAATTTCCTACTATTTAAAAATAGTCTTAATGACAAACTTTACACAAAAAGAGATTTATTAAAACTATTTGAAAAGTTAAACACTCTGGCAGCCTCAAGTGATTTGGTAATTGATGAAATAACTCCACCAATTGAAGAATTATTGACACTTAACAGGATGGTTTCAGACTCTACTCAACCGTTATTTTTGAATATCTCCTTAAAGATGACCGGACAATATGATAGATTTGGCCGATTTGTTAAAATGGTAGAATCATCAAACTTTTTCAGATCTACAAATTTATGCCAGGTAATTGGTTCAAATGAATTTGATGAAGAACTTCTATTTCGATTTGGGTTTAAAGCGTTACTGGGAAATTTGAGTAACAAATCATGAATGAAAAATTAAGAAAATATATTGTCTATGCATGCTTTGGTTTTGCAATTATTTGGGGAGTTTATAACCTTAATCCAAGTGATAAATCCATCAATAAGAGTTCACAACTTCCCCCCTCAGTAAAGAACCTTGATCAAACCGTAATTAAATTAGTTGCTGAACAACAACTGATTGATACACTTGAGATGATGGCTAAAAAATGGGGCAGAGACCCTTTTAAAATTCAACGAAAAATAGTCAAAAACTTCAATAATTATAAAGCTGTAAATAACAATTTAGTGTTATCCGGGATTATTTTTAACAAAAGCAATCCATTTGCTATTATTAATAATAAATCATTCAAAACTGACGATAAAATAGATAATGCTACAATTGTAAAAATATATAGAGATAAAGTAATTCTCAACATGGACGGCAAAGAAATCACATTGAGTGTGACAAAAGGATTTTAGATAATGAATAAAAATATAACTTTAATAATCATTTTAATATTAGTTCTCTTACTTTGCAGTTTTGGCGGCATCGTTTCAGCTGAAACTGAAACAGTATCTATGCAGCTTGAGAATGTTCCTCTTTTAACCATTATTAATACAATCGCTTTACAATATGATTTGAATGTTGTGGTTTCGGGAGATGTTGAAAAAGAGGTGACTGTTCGATTAAATGATGTTAGTATTTTTACTGCTTTAAACTCAATCCTCCACCCTAACGGTTTTAATTACTATATGGATGGCAATGTAATTGTAATTAAACCGACAGATTCCAAGACTACTGGCGAACTTGACGCTCAGATAATTACATTAAAATACTGCGATCCGGTAATGGCTCAGAAGGCTCTTGATGCTTACAAGAGTGAAAAAGGCAAGGTTGTTATTCTTGATAAAACCAAAGATGGTGATTCAAACAGAAGTACTTACCACCCGAATCAAATATTGATATCTGATTATCCAACTGTTTTAAAAAAAATGTTAAATCTGATAGCTGATCTTGATATACCGGAACGATTGATTTCAATAGAGGTTAAAATCATTGAGACCACCATCGATTCAAAAGCTAAACTGGGATTTGACTGGCCCACACAAATTAATGCCAACTTAGGTGCAAAATCAGTATCCGAGCCAGACGCAACATCCTCATCACAAGTAGATTTTGATAATTCTGTCGGAATAATGGACCTGGAAACCAAAGACTGGGTTTGGGGAACACTTTCAATCGACCAAATGAATATTGTATTAAACCTTTTGGAACAAAATGATAATAGCAAGTTAATCTCAGATCCAAGAATAACAACTGTTGAAAATCATGAAGCTCTAATTCAGATTCAGACAATCATTCCTATTCCAACGATTAATCGTTTTTCAGAAGCGGCCTCAACTACCGACATTTTAACATTTTTTGACGAAGAAGTTGGAATATCCTTAAGGGTCACCCCGCGTATTAATGAAAATGGAATGATAACGATGGATGTAAACCCGATTATAGAAGATATAATCGGATTTGCCGGTCCGGCTGATAACCAGAAACCAATTACAACCCAACGCTCAATTAAGACAAGAATTACTGTTAAAAATGGTGAAACTGCAGCCCTTGGTGGTTTATTGAAAGAAAATGAGATAATTGTAAAAAGGAAAGTTCCCGGTTTAAGTTTGATTCCAATTCTGGGGAATCTCCTTTTCACCAGTCATTCTACTGAAAAAAAAACAACTGATTTGTTGATATTGATAACACCAACAATTATTCAATAATTACTTTTTTGCCAGCATCCATTTTGTTGAACGGCTCAAAAACAGTTGAATTGTAAAAATAAGCAAACCCAGGTCAAACCATAAAGTATTCCAGGCCGATTCAGTTGTAGCAGCAGAAGCTTTGAAACAGCCGCAGTCAATGCTTATCCCCCGTACGATTGCCGAAGACAAGGCTCCGATAAATAAAAGGGTCATTAAATTTACACTTAAAACAGATCCCTTATAAAATATTCCTAAAATAATAAAGACTCCACAAAGCAATTCAAACCATGGTAAAAAGAGAGCTATAAAATTAATTAAATTACCTGGGACTAGATGATAATACCAGATAGATTTAGCGAAACTTACAGGATCAATAATCTTGTAATATGAAGCATAAATAAACGTAACACCGATTGCAACTCTAACTAAAAGAGTCAGTAAATCATTGTCAATTACTCTTCGCAATTTCCGACCCTTTCTATTTCAAGTTCATAGTTCTCCCACTCTCTGGAGCCACCAAAAAATATCATGAGATTAGTATACCCCACATCTTGCATATTTCGGGCAAGATGAAGTGATAAATCACATTCCTCTCCGGAACAAAACACAACCATGGTATAATCTAATGCAATGCCACCCATAGCTGAGTCAAAGTAGGGAGCTAAATCGCCTTCGGGAAGATAATCAAACGGGATATTAATGGAACCCGGAATTGTCCCACATTCAAATTCTTCAGGATCGCGGGCATCAATAAATAAGGTTTTTCCTGTGCTATGTTCCATTTCGGCAACATCTATAGCAATAAAAACCGGGTCGCCTTCTTCAGCAGTTGGCGGAATGATAGGTTCTTCTCCGGAAGAAAGATCACGCCATTTTCCAACAAAATCAATATCGTTGGAGAATAATATATTTCTTGCTCCTCCAAGAATTACAGATAGAACTGCAATAATAATAATCTGATTCAAAGTTTTATTCATCATCTCTCCTGATTTCTTTATTATACAGAAAGAGTCAAAATTCGTTTAATATTTTATTAATGTCCAACATGAGCAACATCAAGAAAACCCATAGATGAAATAAATAAAATTCCAATTAAAACCAACCCAAGTTTTACCCATCGTTTATCCTTGGTATGGAAAACTTCCGGCAATAAATCCCCAGTCGCCACATATAGAAAAGTACCTGCTGTAAACCCAGCCAGCAAATTTATCCCTGAATCTCCAATTGTCGAAAAAAGTGGGGCTAAAGCCAGGGCTCCAATCGGTGTCATTAAAGAAAAAATTAACAACAGCTTTATAGTTTGTTTTTTTGTGAATTTACCCAGAACAAACAAAGAAGTCAGTGCAAATGCAGCCGGAATTTTATGAGCAATTATTGAAAGAAATATTATCCAGCCCAGACCAGGTTTCAAACTGCCCACAGCTAACCCGACACCTCCAATGAGTGAGTGCACCGAAAGCCCAACCAAAGCAGTGATTGAAATAACTTTATGGCTGTTATCATCTCCTCCGTCTTCACCCTGAATAAAGAGGATTCTTTCAATAAAGAATATTAGAATAAATCCGGCTAAAACCATTAGCGGAATAAGAGTGCTTTCAGCATGGCTTAATGCTTCCGGTAAAAGATGCAAAAAGACAAGTCCTAAAAATATACCGGCACCAAATGATATAAAAAGATGTAGAAATTCATCAGACCACTTTTTTATAATGGTAATCAAGCCGCCCAAAAAAGCGGTGAGAAATATAATAATACTATATAAAACTACTTGTTCATTCATAGAGAAAGTATGATAGTTTTTATTGATTGACAGTCAAGAATAAATATAAAAAAAGAAGGGGCTCAAATCTGAGCCCCTGAAATTCTTTTTAAGTTTGACGCTTGAAATCCTGAATCTAATGCACTATATCAGGAGCAACTCCACGGTCAGACTTTGAACTTACCAACTCGTACTTGCCCCGTAAAATTTTGCCAACTACATTAGAAAATTTCGCTGGACTCAATATTTGCAGGCTATAAGGATGCCAGCAATCTTTGCTTCCAAGGTTAGCGTACTTTTCGGGTTCTTTTCTCTTTGGCATACATCGTTCTCCCTTTTAATAAATGGTCCCCTCTACCAAAAGGTATTAAAGTATATATGGTTAGCGGCCAGGGAGATAACTAAATTCTGAATACCACCTCCGATCAGAATTTAAAATAATACGTTATATTAAATTGTTCAAAAAGTATACAATTCTATATATTAGTTTTTTGACATACACCTACGAAGTAAGTATTTTATGTAACTTCTTAATAGCCCTGTGCTTATAAATATTCACTACCTGCTGAGTCACGCCCAATATCTTGGCGATTTCCCTTTCGGTTTTACCAGTCAGATAGTGCTTGATGACCTCTTTTTGACGCATTGAAAGAGAATTATTAACATGATATTTGAATCTATTTCGGTATTTCCCAAGAGTAACTGCGAGCGGTTTTTCTTCATTTCCGACATAATATGGAGAATGTTCGTTGGCAAATGATTCCAGAAAGAGCTTGTTGACGGCTACCTCAGCAAATTCAAATTCTCTTCTGGTTGGCATTTACTTTGTTCTCCTTTAATAGTTTAGCTTATTTTGTTCACGTAATTTTTTAAGTTCAGTCAAAGAAATAATAAATTTTTGCGCTGTTTCTTCTTCAATCTCATTTAAAGCGATTCGTCGTTCATATTGTGATAAATCAGAGGGTAAATTTTTATATCTTTTTTTATAATAAGTAAGAATCTGAGCGTGCTTTTTTGATAATTCAGAAGATAGTTTTTTAGATGTGCTCGTATTAGCCTTCGTCTTCGAAGTAGATATTGATTTTAATTTACCTGATAATACTTCAATTGTGTCAGATTTAGCATCAACAACTGTGGAAAGGTTGCTAATTTCATTTTGGTATGATTGATCGACTCTCACCAAAGAATCAGCAAATGTCACTTCTTTGGAGCCCATTTCAACTTTTAATGAATCAACAGAATTCTTGAAACCTGCAAGCTCAGTTCCAGCCTCAAGCTTCCCTTTTTCAAATGCATCCGCCTGTTGGTCTTCCTGTCTTTGTTGTTTAACATAACTCAAGACGAGTATCATTATAACAAGAAGAGCAATTAATAGTGCCTTTTTCATCATTTCCCATCCTTTGATTGTTACTAAAGTTAAGCTCTCACAAAGAGTCAAGTTTTAACTTTTGAGGTTGCTTTAAATGGAATAATCGGGGGTATTTTGTTTTGTGAAATTGGGACTATTAAGAATTATTGCTGAAACTTATATCTCTTCGACCGCTTCCTCTTCAAGCTGTTTTAAAGAAAGATGCTCTTTTTTCAAGAAATAAAAGCCCATCAAAGTCACCGTTAAATATTGGCAGGCATGAAGTACCAGGGCACAGGACAAGGCTTCCTCTTTGGGAATGCCATACACCTTGAGGGACCATGCAACTCCGGCATGATAAACACCGATAAAGCCGGGTGACGATGGAATCATAATCGAAATCGATACAATCACTAAGAGCACAAAGGCTGCTGCTGCGGGGATGTTAAAATCAAATATTGCGAAGACAAATAAGTTTGAAAGCCCTAAAAGAACCCAAATAATTAAAGTATTTATCCCCACCCAGAATACCATTTTGCCATTAGTCATAAATTCAACCCCGCGGGCGAATTTAAGAATCATTGACTTTATTAAATCGGAAAACCTATCTGGTAAGAAAAACAGATAACGGGTAAGAATATTGCCTACTTTTTCAGGATGAAGAGCTAAAAATAACATGACTAATATGCCAATAATAGCAATACCGACAGCAATAGAAACTCCAACCGTAATCTGATCATCAATCTGCTTCTGAAGCGATCCTGAGAGCCAGAAAGTTATCCCAAAAATTGACAGCAAAGCGACCAGGTCAAAAACTATTCGCTCAACAAATATAGTTGCCAGTGATGCGGATTTTGTAATCTCTTTATCCTGTGAAGACAGCGAATACGCCCTGACAAACTCTCCTAATCTTAATGGTAAAACATTGTTTGCCATAAATCCGACACAGGTGGCGGCAAGAAGGTTGCTGAACTTAACCTTTTTAATGGGAAGGACCATAAAATGCCAGCGTACAGCCCGCATATACATAGTGAGAATAATTACAATAATAGTAGGAATCAGCCAGTAATAGTTGGCTTTTTTAAGAGTATCAACTAATGCGGCAAAATTAATATCTTTGAATAAAAACCATATTAGAAAGACTGAGATAATAATCCCAATAATTATGAAAAAACCTCGTTTTCCCTTTTTTGACATAAAATTACTCTACAATCTCTTTAATTATTTTTTCAAATTCAGCAGCAGCATCATCCCAATTAAATTTAGCCGCCCATTCAAGAGCACCCTCTTCTAATTTTTTTCGGTAAGGATCATCTAATAAGATTTTTAATAGCTTATCTTTCAATTGATCAATATCACCGAATTCATATAATAGTCCGGAGACTTCATCAATAACCGAATCTCGCAATCCGGGCGAATTAGCCGCAACAACGGTAGTTCCTGCCGAGTTAGCCTCGATATTAGTCAACCCCCAGCCTTCTTTTAAAGATGGCAGCACAGCGACATGAGATCGTCGGAGATGCATCAGCTTTTCTTCCTTGGACACAAATCCGGTAAATTTGACCGAGTCATTTAACTCAAGGGTGGTTGTCATTTTTTTCAAATCTTCAAGATAATCTCCGGCACCAACTATAATTAGTTTAGCATTCGGAATTGTTTTCTTTACCTGATTGAAGGCAAGGATCAAATGCTGAATTGATTTATATTTTTTAATTCGTCCCAGATACAAGACTGTAGGATTTTCATATTTTTGAATGGATGAATCATATTTATAAAAATCTCTATCAATTCCGCAATGAACGATTGAAATATCTTTTTCTGAAACTCCTCGTTCAATCAGATCATCAGCTGTTGACTTGGAAATGACGTTATACTTTTTCCCTTTGTAAGCAGCGACCATTGGACGCTCAGCTAAATAGATATAAGAACCAAGGATAAAATTGATCTCCTGAAAAACTGTTGTGGCAAACAGATGAGGCACTACCACCAGCGTTTTCAATTTCAAATAAAGCGGTGTATAAAATGGAATTTTATTAATATCTTCAATCAATAAATCAAATTTTTCGTTTGCAACAAGTTTCCGTAAATGAAAAGGAGCAATAAGATTAAAACTAAACCTGTTCCCTCTACGGATAATTCTTATGCCTTCAATCGTTTCCTCTGGCAAACAATTTTCAAAACCGGAACAAAAGAGAGTGACCTTATGGCCGTTTTTTACCAAGCGTCTAAGAAGTTCTTCAAGATGAACTTCGGCACCGCCGGCATACGGATTTTTCAAATCATTCCAATTTAATGCCAGTATATTCATTGACCGGATGTCTCCTGATTTTGTCTCCGTAGTAATTCTTTTTCAAATTCAGTAAGAAGTTGTTTTATCTTTTGGTCATCAGGATTAAATCCTAACCATCCTTTTAACAATGATCTCAAATTCATCATCAGATTATTATTATAATAAAATCGCATTAATTCTTCAAAAGCCGCTCTAAAATTCGGGTCATTATTTAGCAGGTCAACCAGAATTGTTTCACCTTCTTTTTTCCTGCCGGAATTTATTTCAGAACGGGCAAGATAAACTTGCAGCATATTATTATCATAAAACTCATTTTCTTCAATCAGTGCTTTAATTTCATCAGTTTTACTTCGATCAGAATACCAACGCCCAAGATATTCATAGGCATCATCTGAATAAGGTATTCTATCAACGGCACTTTTAACAAGAATTTCAGTCATTGACGAATCGCCAAGACGCCTTAAATGATCGGCAACCATTAATATTCCATTGGCATAATTTCTGGTTAACCTTAGCTCTGTTTCATTCTTGAAGATCGTATTATCGTTAACACCCCGCGACTGAAATTTATCCGGATTGAGATAAAATTCTATCGATCTTTCTTTATCAACGCCCATAGCATCAATATCAAAATCAACTCTCCATGACATTCCCTGCAAAATCAAATTTTTATCAATAGATTTTCCACGATACCTTCTAACACTGGAACTATTAGTCACAGAAAAATTGATTGGTCTTTTACCATAATTCTTATTAATAACCGCATCAATGACCTGATGATTGAGTCTGAATATAGTACCATCCTGAGTTCTATACGGGCGGAGTTTATCTATCTGTTCATCTGACCAGCCCAAATCGACACCCATGGTGTTTTTGAGCTGTTTTATATACCATTTGGTATTAGCAAGAGACAGATTGATATTGACGACATCTTTTCGATAATCAAATGCTTCCTGAAGACACCATACCGGGAAAGTATCATTATCCCCATTTGTAAAAAGAATTGCGTTTTCATCGGCAGATTTTAGAATATTTTCAGCATAGTCATAAGCTAAATAATTTCTTGAACGATCGCATTCGAAATAATTATTAGCAATTGTAAAGCCGGGTATTAAAAATAGTACCAGTGAAGCATAGACTGTTGTATTTTTTATAGCCGAAGGGAATTTCTCAATTGAGTCTTTAATGAATTGGATAAGAATACTGATCCCGATTCCAAGCCCCATACCGAACAGAATAAATCCCGGAGTGAAGAAATAATCTCTGTCCCTCACTTCCAGATAGTCGATCCCGGTGATTCCATCACGAGTGCCATCAGCAAAATTCATATACAGGATCAAACCGGCGGTAGAAATTAAAAATAATATTAAAAATGATAATCCATTTTGAGGATTACGCCTTATTACTTCCCAAATTCCGAAAACTCCCAATAATAGCAATAAGATAAATTGAGGACCCGGTAGACCGTATTGTCTTTCAAAAAAGCTCCAGAATCCCATTCTGCTAAAGCGTCCGAATTGATTGCTCCACTCTGCCCGTCTGATGAACATTCTTTCGACCATTGACTGGGAACCATACTGTTTTCTTTCGAGATAGTTAATCGTAGTGGTTAAATTTTTAGAAGGATTGTTTTCGTTAATTATCGGTTGTTGAGCTGAACGGATAGGAATAAAAAGATGAACCGAATATCCGGCAATGGCGACAACAATAATCAACAAGGCTGTTTTCCAACCGGGAAGTTTTTTTGCAAGTCCACCAATTACCAGAATAAGACAGGCAATTCCCATTCCGTAAAAGAATGGTTTCACTCCTATAATTACTAATGAGATTGAAGCCACCGCAATTAAATTTGCCCAGGCAATATATCGCCATAGATACCAAAGCAGACCCAGCATCATGATTGCCGAGATAACAAGAAATGCCGTATACCCTTTAAGAAGAAATAACATGACTGTCATAATGACTGCTGCAAAGACAAACAATGAAACATACAAAAATGGCAATGACTCGTCTTTGCCCTTCTGTATGGAATATTTATAGAAACTATATAACCCAAAGACTAATAATAAACCTGAGGATATTTTGCCAATTAATTCTAATACGCTCTGAAATGAACCTGATGCATCAGGTGTCTTACTGATCAGGGCAATAGTATCTCCTAAAAGAGGTATTATCGACAAGGCGAATCCTAACAATGCAAACATGTATAATTTAGGAATTTGTTCGAATGAAAAGATGAAAAACAGAAATATTATAAATACGATCATTGTTGGAAAATAGAAAGGGATCTCACCAACCTGTGATGATAAAGCGAAGATTAAAAACAATTCCATAAAGAACAAAGCTGCAATAGCGTACCAGACTTTTTGATCAGCTTCTTTTTTAAGAATGAAAAACAAAGATACAACCGGCATAATTAAAAAGGTCGTCATATGAATGCCGATTCCAACCAAGCCCAAATAAATCACAAAAAGCATTATCCGATTGCCAAATGGTGTACCCTTGTTTTCAGCATAGATCAAGGTTAGCCAAAACATTGCCAGAAGAACCATCATTGATAGTCCATAGACTTCAGCTTCAATTGAATTATTCCAATTGGTCAGACTGAAGGCTAAAAACAGAGCCCCTGATATTCCTCCACCATAAATTAATAATTTATTTAGTGTTGATTGATCTTGTGAGAACCAATTTCGTAAAATACGGACATTTATCAAGTAACCGAACATCGCTGTGAAAGCTGAACTTAGTGCCGAAAGGAAATTGATTCTGGCCGCCATATCTGCATAGGTAGGCAAAATTGTGAAAAGTCTTCCAATAAGAATATATAGAGGTGTTCCCGGAGGGTGCGGCACTCCTAATATTTTTGAGGAAGCGATAAATTCGCCGCAATCCCAGAATGATAAAGTTGGAGCTAAGGTCTTTAAATAAATAATCAGAGTAAAAAGCATAACAGAAAAACCCAAGATTGAGTTTGTTCTATCAATGTTTTTTTTCTCTAAAAATTCATTCATTGTTGAATCTGGCTCTTTTTCCATTTTTGTTCGTTAATAAGAAACCTCAAATATACGCCAATTATATTCGATGTCCAGATTCTTTTTACATCCCAAAAATATAAAAGTTCGCAGCTTATGATTGCATTTTATCACGTTCAGCCATTAATCTCACATATTTATCAAGGATACCGTTGATAAAACTGAATGACTTACTCGTGGAAAACGTTTTTGCAAGTTCTATAGCTTCATTTAAAACAACTTTAACCGGAATATCAGGCATTTTTTCAAGTTCCACTAATCCGATTCTTAATATAATCTGGTCTATTGTAGCAATGCGATCCAGATCCCAATTTTCTGCCAGAGCAGAGATTTGACTGTTTGCCCATTCAGAATTATTTTGAACCGCAGCAAACAGATTTTCGGCAAATTGTTGATTTTTTGAAGACAAATCATCATTTTTTACAATATGTTTGACAACATGCTCGGAATCGTCCTGTCCGGTTTCAAGAGCATATAATCCTTGTAAAACTAATTCTCGTGCACGGTGTCGTGATGAATCGGACATTATTACTCCATCGCCTTATAAAGATTTACCATTTCAATTGCAGCTTGGGCAGCATCCCACCCTTTATTACCAGCTTTAGTACCTGAGCGCTCAATCGCTTGATCAAGAGTATCGGCTGTAACCAATCCATAAATTACCGGAAGGTTTGCTTCTATGCCAATCCGTGCAATACCTTTTGAGGATTCGGCAGCAATATAATCAAAGTGTGGTGTATCACCTCTGATAATTGCTCCAATACAGATAACAGCATCATAAATACCAGAATTTGCCATTCTTGAGGCAGCGTATGGAATTTCAAAAGCACCAGGGACATAAGCGACGGTAACGTTTTTTTCATCCGCGCCATGACGACCTAAACAATCAATTGCTCCCTGTACGAGTTTGTCTGTTAAAAACTCATTGAAACGACTTACAATTATACCGATTTTTAGTCCACTGGCATTTAGTTTACCTTCTAACACTTTATATTTCATAAAAACTCCTAATCTATTTATTATTAAGTAAATGTCCTAATTTATCACGCTTAGTTTGCAAATAGCCCTGATTATGTTTTGATGGTTCAATTTCAATTGGCACTCTTTCCAAAATTTCAAGCCCGTAGCCTTCGAGTCCAATAATTTTGCGTGGATTGTTTGTCATAAGCCTGATTGATTTCAAGCCCAGATCAACCAATATTTGAGCTCCAATTCCATAGTCACGAAGATCTGCTTCAAAACCTAATTCTTCGTTAGCTTCGACAGTGTCTCTACCCTTCTCCTGAAGTTTATAAGCGAGGATTTTATTTGCCAATCCGATTCCCCGACCTTCCTGACGCATGTATAAAATTACTCCTCTACCTTCGCGATCTACTTGCTCCATTGCAGAATGAAGTTGCTTTCCGCAATCACAGCGACACGAGCCAAAAACATCTCCGGTTAAACAACTTGAATGGACTCTGACTAAAACAGAATCATCTCCTGTAATATCACCTTTGACTAAGGCAAGATGGTGGTGGTCATCAATTTCAGATCGATATAGATGAAGTTGAAATTCACCAAAACTGGTTGGCAGTTTCACATCGGTAATCTCAGTTACTAATTTTTCTGTTTTTCTCCGGTAAGCGATTAGATCTTTTATTGCAATAAATTTCATGTCATGCTTTTTGGCAAAATCAATTAAATCAGGTACGCGCGACATAGTCCCGTCATCATTCATAATCTCACAGAGAACACCCATTGGTTTTAATCCGGCCATACGGGATAAATCGACAGAGGCTTCGGTATGTCCTGCTCGTGAAAGTACCCCTCCTTTTAAGGCTTTAATTGGAAAAATATGTCCGGGACGACCAAGATCTTCAGGACGTGTTTTATCATCAGCCATAGTTTGAATTGTAACAGAACGATCCTGGGCTGAGATTCCGGTTGTAGTTCCCTCAACAGCATCAACAGATACCGTGAATCTGGTTCCTAATAATGCCGTATTTCTTTCAACCATTGGATTTAGTTCAAGTTGCTCAATTCTTTTTTCAGGCAGGCATACACAAATTAGTCCCCGACCATGTTTAGCTAAGAAATTAACTGCTTCAGGAGTTATTTTCTCAGCGGCCATAATCAGATCGCCTTCGTTTTCTCTATCTTCGTCATCCACAACAACTACCATTTTTCCGGCTTTTATATCAGCAATCGCCTCCGGAATGCTGTCAAATTGATATAGTTCTGTCATATCACCATCCACTTTTAATGATTTTATCTTTAGTTAATTTTCCCGAATCGGGATTATGTGATTTCAATATATATTTTCCAATTAAATCAAATTCAAGATTAACCAATGATCCTGAATTTAAATCTTTTAGAGTTGTCTCTTTAATAGTATGCGGTATGATGTTCACATTGAACCACCCGGAACTGACTTTATTCACCGTTAAAGAAATTCCGTTGATGGCAATTGAACCTTTTTCAACAATCAATAAATCAAATTTAGTATTAAATCTAACCGCTATTTCAGTCGAATCGCCGATTTTGTTGACGCTGTCGACAATACCTTTATCATCAATATGACCACTGACAAAATGCCCGCCCATACGATCACCAACTTGCAAGGCTCTTTCAAGATTAATTGTTGTACCGGATCGATATTCACTCAGGATAGTTTTTTGAATAGATTCCTGAGAAGCTTCAACCGTAAAAACAGCCTTCTCCTTTTTTATAACGGTCAGGCAGGTTCCATCACAAGCGATTGATTCACCAATTTTGATTGTTTCAGTATCAAATTTGGATTTGATAGTTAGAGTGAGATAATTACCACGCTTTGAAAGAGCTTGTATAGTTCCGACAGTTTCTATTAGTCCGGTAAACATCTGTCTATTCCTTCTTATCTTTCCTGGGATAGCCAACAAACAGATTATCAACGCCAAGGCTGGTTGTGTAACTGTCAAATTCCATCGCTTTAGAAATTTTCAGAATTCCTATATCATTAATAGAATCAACCCCTGCCCCAATAATTTTCGGAGCTGTAATAACAATTAATTTATCAAACAGTTCTTTTTTTAAAAAGGCTGTTGTAATTTGGGCTCCGCCTTCTACAAGGATAGATTTAATGCCAAAATCATTAGCCTTTTGAATGAGGTCTTTAAAATCCAAACCTCCGGAACTATTCTTATTTATCTGCCACCAGATCAAATTTGATTTCTTCTGAGATAGCGATATCGGTATTTTCTTGTTACTTGTGGCAATGATTGTTTGAATATCTTTATTGTTAGTTATCAGATGACTATTCGATGGAAATTTTAAACTATTACTGACAATAATTCGATAGGGATTTTTACCCTTTACGTTCCGTACCGTTAATTGAGGATTATCAGTTCTAACTGTATTTCCTCCAACTATGACCGCATCTACTTCAGATCTTAGTCGATGGGCATATTCTCTGGATTTTTTTGAAGTAATCCATTTGGAATCACCAGATGATGTTGCAATTTTACCATCAAGAGTTTGGGCAATTTTTAATATTACATATGGTTTTTGATTTTTAAGATAACCGAAAAATATATCGTTTTGAAGCAGAGTCTCTTTTTTTAGTACATTTGATTTAACTTCAATGCCAGCCTGCTTAAGTATTCGGGCGCCTTTGCCATTTACCCTTGGATCAGGGTCTTTAACGGCAAAAACCACTCGTTTAATACCTGCTTCAATAATCTTTGTTGTACAAGGTCCGGTTTGACCGGTATGACAGCATGGTTCGAGGTTTAAATATAGGGAAGCATTTTTTGCTTTGGCACCGGCTTGTTTGAGAGCTTTGATTTCAGCATGAGGCTGGCCAGCGACTTTGTGGAAGCCCTTACCGACAATTTTGCCATTCTTGACAATTATGGCTCCGACCAGTGGGTTCGGGCGAGTTGAGCCTCTGCCTTTTTCCGCTAATTCAAGAGCGAGCCGCATATATTTTTTGTCAATTAAATCAGCCAACAAAAAAACCCCATATATAATATATTCGGGGCTCAACAAAACACAGGATATACCTGTATCTAACAATCTTCTGCCATCCGGACTATACCGTCGGCGTCTTAATTTCAAAGACTCTGCCAGAATGTTGGTGACATATTTCCGGCTCGCGGGCTATAACCGCCGATCGAGGAATTTCGCCTCGCCCCGAAGATCTAATTTGAAGCAATATAATCAGCCATGAGAAAAAGGCAATAGTTTTTTGAAGTATTAAAAAAGGATATTTACTTAAACCATATCTTCAATAAGAGCCCTTATCTCGTGTAAATGAAACGGTTTAGCGAGAACTGTTTTAATGCCGTTAGCCTTGACTTCGTCATGATTTAATTGTGTCCCCCAGCCGGTTATCATGGCAATAGGCATCTTAGGTGAGTTTTGGTGAGCAACTTTAGCTAATTCTAATCCTGACATTCCAGGCATCCCGAGGTCTGTTATTAAAAGATCGAATCCTTGTTTATCAAGCTGTTCAATAGCCTCGTAGGCATCATTACAGGTTGTTAAAATATGTCCATACATTGACAACATATCGAACAGCACTTCTCTGATTTGTTTATCATCATCAACAACCAGAATTTTCAGATTTTCAGTATTCTTTTCGTTGGTTTTTACATCAGAGTCAATATCCATCTTATCGGGCTTTACAAAAGCCAGTTCAAAAATGGTTCCTTTGGGGCTGTTATCTTTTATTGTAATCCTGCCTCTATGGCGAGAGATGACGCCATGGACAATTGACAGGCTTAAACCTGCTGCTCTTGTGTTTTTTGTAGTATAAAAGGGATAGAAAACCTTTGGTCTGATTCCAACCGGAATCCCACAACCTTCATCAGAAATTTGAAGATAGAAGTATTTTTTATCTTCAGTCAACTCTAATGTGACAACAGAGTTTTCAGGTGAAAAATCAATACTGTTTTCTATAACCTTTTCAATTGCAATCAGAATATCTGATTGATTCCCAAGTATGTTTAAATTAGAAATATTATTTATCAATTTTAATGTTATACCGCGGTCTTTTGCATTTTTTTGGATTGTGTTAGTTGAATCGTCGATAATAGTACTAACAACATCCAAAAGATTAACAGCCTCAAATCTCTGATTATTGGCCGTTATGGTGAATTCCTGAATTCGTTTAATAGTATGAGCACCTTCCATTATCAGGGACTCAATCTTTTCAATTTCCTTTTCAAGTGGTTCACTATCGATTTTCATTTTCAATAGTTGTAATCGTCCGACTACTCCCCCGATGATATTATTAAATTCATGGGCGACTCCGGAAGTCATATCTGCAAGTGCTGCTGTTGTTTCTATGTCGATCATTCGTGATGAACTTTTCTCTATCATTCTTTTAGCTTTTTTGATGCCTTTAACCATTAAGGCATTTTTGAGAAGAGATTTTGCAAACATACTAAACACAGATAGTAACTCAAGATCGACGGTTGAAAATATGGAATCCTCTTCTGTCCAGGCGACAAGGATATATTGATAATATTTTTCAGGAGAAATGGAAATTCCAATAATTGATTTGGACGGCTTTTTCAGATATTGACTCAGATCATCCCATCTACCGGGAGTATGCAGATTAGTTTCTATATTTCCATATTCTTCCTGAACCGATTGTTGTAATGTTTGCAGAAATAATTTTGGCGGTTTGGATTCAGAGACATACTCCTGAATTGAAAAATTATCACTATCAGTATCTTTAGCCAGTAGACAGATACCTTTTACCTGAACAATATGTCTGGTACATTTTACAACTTCACTAATAAAATCTTTAAATCGGAAATCACCCATTGGGAGATCAAATACATTTGTTAACTCAAATAGTCTCATAGAGTAGTTATCAGTGAGATTTATATTTTCAATAGTTAACATTGTATCAACCAGCATTGAAGTAAGCTGAATCAATATATCAATCGTGTTTTGTTTTAAAGTTTTTGGTTTCGATTTCCAATACTGAACAATTACACCTTGATTCACACCGTCAATTTTACAAGGAATATAGTGTTTATATTTAAACTGATTAGCTTGTGCAAATTCTTCATCATCTGTTTTTAACAATGAAAACTCTTTATAATCCACAAAGCCGTTTACCCATCGATTCTCAAAGTAGTTCAAAGATTCTAAGGGTGTATCACACCCGAGGCTATAAGATATTAGAATAGGACTATCCTGTTCGGATTTTCGGTACATTAGTGCGGTAAAATCAGCTGAGGATTGCATCTCAGCCAAAGCAGCAATTTTATCAAGAACTGAAATTATATGTGACAGTTTTTTTTCTGAACTAAGGTGAAAATGTCTTTTTATCAATTTAGTAGTTTCACTCATAAATATTTTATCCTAAAATACTTTCACATTGTTTGTTTTAGAAGATTGCTTGATTGAGATACTAAATT
Organism: uncultured bacterium; assembly: GCA_965372795.1. GTDB lineage: Bacteria > Zixibacteria > MSB-5A5 > GN15 > FEB-12 > QNAD01. The sequence continues at coordinate 8,706 of CBDVDR010000022.1, read as the reverse complement.
TCCCATCTTTTGAATCTTTATGACTGATATAAACCAGATTATTTTCATAATGATCAGTAACTAAGGCGGCATCACTATAGAAATGTTGAATCAGGTTTGAATTTTCAGGTTGACTTAACAATGAGTTATCAAACTTCACTACGATTTCATCAGAGTCAGAATCAGTCTTAACAGTTATATCACCGGAACAAATTGCTTCTTTAATAATCTGAAGAATCAACGGCAGGACATAATCAAATAAAATCGAATAATGCCATACCTTTTTTTGTGAATTATTCACTTCAGGCAAGATTGTTATTTGAATATTCTTTGTATCTCTAATTAGTCGTTGAAAGCCCGAACATAACTCAGGAAGGTTTCTTACAAATTTATTAACCTCGACTTCTCTGCAACAATCTTCATTTCCAATAGTATTGATTGCTTCAAGATGTTTCAAAATATGTTTCAGGTTAGAGGCTGATCGATATATTTTTTCAAGTTGAGGTTCAATCATAGCTGTTTCGTCACTTCTATTCTCATCAAGATACTCATTAACAATTTCTGATTCTCCAATAATGACAGACATTATACTATTTATAGAATGAAAATAACCGATCGATAATTGTTTTAGGGTGTCCAGCCGGATATTTTGTTTTATGAGTTCCTTTTTATCATTTCTATTCTCAACAACAGAAACGATACTGCTTGCACTATTTAACATTTATTAGCTATACCTTCTAATTTCAATTTTATTGATAACTGACTTCTTCAGCATCAATATATTTTGATAATTTCCTGGCGGATGTATCTATTATATTTATATATTTCGACAGACTTTCGTCAGTTTTTTCTCTTGTCTTAAGAAGTTCGATTGAACCCATAATTCCCGACAAAGCCGAACGGGCTCTACCCCGGTCATCGCCTGAGGTAATTATTGTTTCCAAGTTGTTTTCCAGAATGTCAGATGATTTTTTATTCATATCTCCTAATGAAGATTTTAAATCGTCAGCCAATAATGAACTGATTGTTTCAATAAGTTGCTGCTCATTATTTGTTACAAAACGATGAGCATCTGTAAACCCGATAGAGATAGCGCTGACAACCTGTTTATCAATCTTTACCGGGATGATAATACCATTAACTGAATCTACTGAGAAGGCTTGGTTTAACTCTATTTCAGAGACATGATCATATTTTTTATCAAGATTAAATCTTACTGCCTCCAAAGTTTCATGGCATCTGGCATGAAGAGGCATCAATGAAAGGATCATAAATCCTGCTGGAGGTGTATTAACTGAAAGCTTATCTGTGGCTCTCATATATTGAGAGGTTAGAAAAGCGTTGTCAGTATCAAATGATAGTATTCTTACCACAGAAGGATTCAATGTTTCAAACAGATAATTGCCTACAGCGTTATATTTGTCTGAGACTGTTTTTGTTTTATTCATAGTTTTCAAGAATTTATTGATACTTGAATATGTTTGCTGAGTTGTCTCTTCAATTGTTTTAATCTTATTGTTAATAGCCATCAAATTCAGATAGGGCATTATTTCAACAAGTTGATAACAGTGCGATTTATTATAACATCCTGATTTAGAAGCTGACAGAGTTAAATAGCCGATTTTCCTACCCTCATTAACTATGGGGCTGACAATCATTGAATTCATTTCAGCCGGTAAATAGAGTTTTTCTTTTAAACCAATAACATCAGAATTAAAATTAACTACTGTTGGCATTTCATTTTCAACAGTTTGATCATACTGAGTTATTATATCTGATAAATTTATGTGAGATTCATGTAGCAGTGTGTTGCTCTCACCAATTACATATCTATCACCGGATAATTTATTTGATAGTATAGAAATGGTTATCAAATCAACAGGAATTTTTTCTTTAAGCTTATTATTTATTGATGGTAGTATTTCTTTGATAGATTTTTTGTTATTGATAATTTCTTTAATTTCATTTTTCCAATGTTTCATTCCTGATTCAAAATCCAAACCAATATTCATTTTATCTAATTCAATTTTACGACCAATTATATCAGAAATTATTTTGATATTGGAACGATAACGGTCATAACATTCATCGGTTGTGTCACCCCAGAGCAAAAACATTCCGACTACTTTATCAGAAACTATTATGGGCTCAAAAATATTGGGTGTTGTCAGGTCTTCGGGAAGCTCTTTAATCCTAATTTCATTTATGGCAGTGGGATGCTGTAAGAAGTGTTTATTAAATTTAATATTTTCGAGAGCATATTTTGTTTCGTTATTGTCAGTTACCGATGAAATCAATTTTACAGTAGAATTCTTATGCGATACTAAAAATACTGAGCCGTATGAAAAATTATAATTATCTATAAATAAATCAAGAGTTTCTCTTACTATTTCTTTTGTATTAGTTTTGTTTTTTATCATTTGCGCAACTTGTTTAATCAGTTCAAGTCTTTGTATCTCTTCCCGATTATACTTTCGGTAGCTTTGAGAAATTGGAAGCCATGATGATAGCCCGCTGGTTAAAAATATTAAACCGACCATTGTTCCTATGACTGAAAGAATATTAAAAAATATCTCTTCGGAGATAAATGGAATCTCTGACAATAATCCTTGAAAGAAAAATATTCTAAATAAAGACAAAATCGCCATTAAACTAATGCCGACAGTCATATATCTATATCCGGAAATATCCTCATCCATCAGCTTGGTTCTTAAACTTTTAATAACAACTAAACCCAATAACAGAAAAATCACCATCCCATAAGAGAGTGTCAAATCGACCATATCCAAACCTCCAATTTTTATCTAACTTACTGTCACACTTTTATATATATCGGCATTTTAAGGCTACTTTTTAGCCCTAGTTCCAAAGCAATAAAGTATTGGATTGTTCCAATAATTGACAAAACCTACATTCTAATCCCTCAATCTCACGGCCTCGTATGCTGATGCATAACAATAAGATAAGACATGGCAACATCTTTGGCACCGGAGTTGCCTTATAGTTTTGTAAATATGGTGAAACGATGATATTTCTATCAAAGAGGAGGAGAGATGACTTTGAAGAAGGTACTCACAATGACAGCTACAGTAATTATGTTCAGCCTGATATTTATAATTGGTTGTTCTGATACTGTCGAGATTGTAACAACCCCGACAACAAATAACAATTTAGCCTATGAAGCATTAGAATGGTTTCCATTAGATGAAGGTTATACAACCGTATATAAATTAACTTCAAATGATGGAAGTGATAGAATAATAACCTATACTGTTGGCAAAGAAATTGTTATCAACGACATGACTGTTGTTGAATGGTTATCAAACGATAATGTTCTTGGAGCCGACACCGGTTATTTTCAGTATACAAATACTGCCATTTATTATCGTGAATCTAAATCATCATCACTGGAAAAAATTATTGAGCTTCCAATAATTGCCGGAAACAGTTGGAATCGTAACGAATCAGATGATGCAAATTTAAGAACAGAAAATTTTGATGACCAACTTGATGGTGAACAAGAAAAAGATAGTTTGATAATTACGCCACTCAAAAACCTTCCGATAGTAGGTGAATTTTTAATGACTGTTGAAGAAGCTGAAGTACTTCAATTAAACGAAACTGGTCATTATTATAGCCAGGCATATCGGATAGCAGTTCAAAGCTCTGCAACAGAAAAAAATTATTACTGGTTCGTTGAAGGTGTCGGATTGGTTAAATATGTTCTGGGAGCTACAGAATTAAGTTATCCTAATGGCAATGTAGTTGGTGAACTTATACAATATGGATACTCTGAATAAGAGTAACTTCTTTTTGAGTCAAAGCCGGGTAGATTCTCTATCCGGCTTTTTTATTTGAATAAGGTTGGTGCTGTCACCCGCCCATAATTTTTAAAATGAAGTTTTGCTAATTTCTTAAGTGTAGATACTCCATAAATGTCCACTAATTGACGCCCGGCTTCATCAACTTTGGCAGAAGCACCTCTTGGAATATCAAATTTAAATTGTGAAGAAAGCTTGCTCATAGTTCTTAAAAAAGCTGCTCTGGCAATAATTGATCCGGCAGCAACTTGCAGGATTGACTCTCCTCTTACAAATTGCTTAATTTCAATTGTGCGATCAATTTTCCTCAATTCATTTTCAATCAGTTCCGACTTTCCAAATTTATCAGAAATAGCAAGATCAGCTTCATTGTCTATAAGAATCTGATCGATAATGGAAGCATGTCCCCAGGCTAAGAGTTTGTTGAGATTCTTAATAACTTCATACTTCTGATTATATTCTTCCGGCATAATCACTAAGACTGCGGTCGGAAAATGATCACGGAGCCTTTCATCAATCGTTAAAAGCTTATTATCTGAAATAAGCTTGCTGTCCCGTACTCCCAAATTTTGCAAGAAGTCATTTTCTTCTTCTGAAGCGAGCAGAGCACCAATAACTAAGGGACCGAAAAAGTCACCTTTACCTGATTCATCGACCCCTATAATTTTTTTATATTTTGTCATATCTTAATTTGAACGTTCGAGATAATCACCCGTACGAGTGTCAATCTTAACCTTGTCGCCTTCTTTGATAAATGGAGGGACTTTAATTTGTAACCCGGTTGATACCTTTGCCGGTTTAGTGATATTAGTAACTGAATCACCCTTGGCAGCCGGTTCGGTCTCGGTCACTTCAAGAACCACTGATGCCGGGAGATCAACTGAAAGAGCTTCATTATCCAAAAACATGACTTTGTATTCACTGTTTTCGATCAAATACCATTTAGCGTCTCCAAGACTATCAACCGGAACAGCAACCTGTTCAAATGACTTAGTGTCCATGAAATGAAATCCATCGGGATCTTCATATAGATACTGCATTTTAACATCTTGAGTATCAGGGGGTTTGAAAGAATCATTTGAAGAAAAAACCTTTTCAACAATGGAGCCGGTTTTTATATGTTTTAATTTAGTGCGGATATTTGCTTTTCCGCGTCCCATTTTAAAGTGTTGATAACTAACAACATAATATGGCTCATTATCTACAAGAATTCGTAAGCCTTTTCTAAAATCTGATGGCGAGTGCATAGTTCCTCCTTTAAAAGTCCATCAAATATAATGAATTCAATTGTAAACCCAAGTTTTTTTTGCTTGTGAAGCAATTTAATTGCGCACCAATTTAATTGGGTTCCAATTTAATAGGGCGTCAATTTAATAGGGCTTCATTTTAATAAGTAACCTAATTATTTGGTAACCAGACTCAGATCAGATTTAATTGCAGTTTTTGACATAGGCAGAGATATTATAAATTCAGCCCCTTCACCAACTGTAGATTGAACTTTAAGATGCCCGCCATGATTATCAATAATCTTTTGTGCTAATGACAAGCCGAGTCCTGTTCCAGAGGGTCGGGAAGAATAAAATGGAGTGAATATCTTCGATACAACATCATCAGCTATCCCACCGGCATTATCCTGAATATGAATATTTATATAATTTGTAGAAATAACTGATTCTATCCGGATTATACCGGCTTTTTCTTTATAGGCAATTATTGAATTATCAATAATATTAACCAAAGCCTGTTTAATAAAGAGAGAGTCAATTGATAAATTTAAATAAGTTTCACAGCAAAGATCAAATTCAATAAGTTTACAATCTGATCTGTTTTTGAAAGATCCAATAATTTCAGTCAAATATGATTTAAGTTCTACATCTTCAAGATTCAGATCAAAGGGTCGGGCATATTGCAAAAATCTGGTTATCAGTTTTTCCGCTTCCCCTGATTCTTTTTTCAATATTTCAACCTGTTCAGAAGAAATATTATTTTTCTCTAATTTACGTTTAATAAGGTTGGCGTAACCGTTAATGGCTCCCATTGAATTTCTTAGCTGATGGGCCAGCCCGGCTGACATCTCCCCTATGGCTGCTAAACGGTTGCTGTCTTCAAGTTCTTTTCGAAGTGAATCAAGTTCGGTCACATCTGTTATTAACACCCCGAATCCTAAAGGATTATTTTTGCTGTCTTTAATTACTGACAGCCCGATACCCAGCATCATTTTTTTATTATCAGATCTTACATATTCAAATTCCTGATACGGTTTGTCGGGGAAAATAAGCTCTGCATTTGAGACAAAGCTATATATTTTTGAGTTTTTATCAAACAGACATGATAAGTCTTTGCCTTTAAAGAAATCACAATCAATAGCCAAAATATGACTTACACTATTATTCGAATTAAGAATCTCCCCTTTGTTATTCAAAGTTATAACTCCGGATATCATTGATGACATCAAATATTCATTTAAATTCTCCAACCTGTCGGCCCGATTTTGAATTGATTCGTTTAATTCAAGTAATAACGATTCTTTATCCTTAAGTTCATTTATAATTTTTTCATAATCATTTACCATCATGTCAACATCATCATCAGCTCCTTCAATCACCCTGCCTGCTTTAACAGCTTCAGATTTTAAACGCTCAAAAGGAGAGACAATGAAGCGGGAAAGATAAAAATACAAAGCAAGAATTATAAATATCGAGCCAATTGAGATGAACAGAATTTTTTTGATTGAACTGTCCATATATGCCAATACCGGCATCTTTTTAGAAAGGATCAAAACTCTTTTACCGGTTGTTGAAATATAAGGATGCAGGTAAAAGAACTCCTCATCCATTCCTTTATTCAAGGTACTGAATTTCGCTTCAATTAACTGTTCAGCAATTTTTGATAACTTATGCAATGGCAATTGCGGTGCTGTTTCCAATAACCAGTTCCGCCGATCAATATCGCTATCTGACTCTGGGTAGCTTGGAACCATAACAAGATTACTTAAATTATAAATTTTTGAGAATCTGATTTCTAACGAATCCGATAGTTCTTTTTTACTATAGGATGTTAAATTTCTTGAAATTGTAACGGCAGCTTGTTTAAGTTCAATTTCGGTTTCGGTCCGGTTATTTCCCCAAATATTATAAATCACATAATTTGAGGCAGCACTAAGTAATAGTAACCCAAAAATAATTACAAAAAGCCCTGACTGGACTATTGATTTAAATTTTTTAGTTCCATTTCCCATTATATTGGGAATATCGGCTATTTAGTTGAGTTAGTTAATGTTTGAACTATTGAACCTGAAGAAAATTAGTTACGTACAGATCGATTAGTTGCTCACCATAGATAATTGCCAATACTGCCGCACTTGCCAAAAAAGGTCCGAATGGCACAACTCTTTCTTTTCTTATTTTAGAAGAAACTGCCATTAATGCTATTGAAACCACCAGACCGATTACAGCTGATGATAGAAATATAAACAAAACCTTTTGCCATCCTAAGAATGCTCCTAACATGGCAGCCATTTTTATATCTCCCCCGCCCATAGAGTCCTTTTTAAACAGCCAGTCACCCAAAATAGCTATCAGATATAACGATCCGCCACCTACTAATAACCCAATAATTGATGGCACAAACCCGATTCCATTTGGTAAAAATGAAATTCCAAGACCAATCAGCATACAGGGTAAAGTAATTACATCCGGGATAATTTGGAAATCTACATCAATAAAAAAGATTATCAGCAATATCGAAATAAGCCCGGCAAAAATGAAAAAATTTGCTGAAAATGAATATTGCCAGAAAAAATAAAGATAGAATATTCCGTTGAGAAATTCGACTAAAGGATATCTAATTGAAATTTTATCTTTGCAAAAACCACATTTTCCACGAAGAAACAGATAACTGAATAACGGTATATTATGATACCATTTCAGCTCTGAGTTACAACTGGTACAGGCTGATCGGGCAATTATAAAATTTTTGTTTCTGGGTAGCCGGTATATTACGACGTTTAAGAAAGAACCGATTACTAACCCAAGACAGAATATCCATGCTATTAGAAAAGTATTCATATTAATTCAATTATCGGTTAAAATTGAATTATCTCAACTCATTTAGCAAAAACATTACCAGAGCGGTAACGGTCGGAGCAGCATTCTCTGTTCTTAAGATTCTATTTCCCAAGGATATAAGTTGGAAATTCTTTTGCATTGCAGCTTCAATTTCATCATCGGAAAAACCTGATTCCGCCCCTACCAAAAGGTTGACTCTTTGAGTTGATTTCTTAAAATCCAAAGAATCGAGATATCTTGAGTTTTTTCCCGGATGAAAGATTAGGTTCAAGTCGTTTTTATCGACCTGATTAAGATACTCATCAAAATTCATCGGAGTGGAAATTTCCGGCAGGTAAGATCGGCGGCATTGTTTAATTGATGCCATAGCAACTTTTTCGAGTCGCCTTACTTTGGACAAAGCCTTTTTAGGGTCTTCCACTTTTACTTTTGATTTATAAGTCATTAACGGTATAAAGCGGATAACACCCAGCTCGGTTCCTTTTTGAACAATTGAATCAAATTTATAATTAGTAGATAGCCCGGCAGCAAGAGTCAATCTGACAGCCGTTTCACCGAAGTTACGGATTTCAGAATGGACTTTGATTTTGACATGTTTATTTTTTTTAGCTTCAACAACTTCCCCACGCCAGGCTCCTCCTCGTCCGTTAATTACCATAACGATTGCCGGTGGTGAAATCCTCATAACAGATATTAGATGATGGCTTTCTGCTTTATCGAGAGTAAAGATGCCATCCTGATAACTCTCTTCTTTAGCATATAAGACGGGTGGAATCATTTTTTGCTTTCTTAATAATTAGTGTTCTCCACTCATTATCAGGCACTGATTCAATCTTATT
>CBDVDR010000021.1:0-58403 GCA_965372795.1 uncultured bacterium | reverse complement strand
TAAGTAATATCTCTTTATAATATCAGCCGCTCCAATCCGGAGCGGCTGTTTTTTTTATATAACTACGTGAGATTTAATAAATTACCATGTATTTCCAAACAATATTATACTTGGATTTAATGGAATTTCTATTATATTTTAGGCGTATTATTGTACCTGTCGAATACTCCGAAAAAGTCAGGCTGAGCAATTTAGATCTGATTAAAAAACACGATGAACATTTTAATGTATCAAATGTTTAGAAATATGAATATATGTCGTAATATATAATAATGAGAGATTTAACCTATTTAGTAATAATGGAGTAAAGAATGACCCGGGGAAAGTTAATTGCATTTGTATTCGTTGTTACAGGGCTATTGATTTCGACATCATTGCAGGCTAATTATATTGCCGGTGTAGAACAGCCCAAGCCTTATATTATCAAAGGCTTAGTAACTATTCAATTTGAGGATGATGTTGATCCTCAAAATATGAATAAAGGGTTTGGATTAGTAAGATTTGGGATGCCAAGCCTTGATAAGATTCTTGATGATTTTCAAGTCAATGACTCCAGAAAACTGTTTCCCTGGAGAACAGAAAAACCGCCCATTGGCTCTGGTTTACATGATCTCACTCGCTTTTATGAAATAACTTTTCCTGAAGCAATTGAAGTGGGAAGTGTGGTGGAAGCTCTGCTTCAAAATCCAAATATCCGTAACGCTGAACCGGTTTGGGCGTTGCCATTATTGATTAATCCTGACGATCCTGAATATTTTAGTCAATGGCATATGTCTCCCGCCGGAAATGATCCGCATGTTTTTGATGCCTGGGATTTAGAAACAGGCTCGGATTCAATAAAACTGGCTTTGATTGATAGCGGTGTTAATTATAAACATCCTGATCTAAAAGGAAATATTTGGGTTAATCCCGGTGAAGATATCGATGGCGATGGTGTTGTATATGATATAGATGATATGAACGGGATTGATGATGACGGCAATGGTGTAACTGACGATTTGATCGGATATGACTTTTTCACCGGATTAGGCGGGGGAGTTTATCCGGGTGAAGATGGAGGTGGTACTGATAATGACCCGAATGATTTTAATGGTCATGGTACTCACTGTGCCGGTATTGCCGATGCCATGGTAAATAATGCTACTGATGTTACCGGTGTTGCCGGTGGCTGGTTTGGTGGACATCGTTCATTCCGTGGGGCAAGAATTATTTGTCTCCGGGTTGGTGCAACAGGTACAGACGGTAATGGCTATGTGAATTCTAACAACTGCGGAACAGCAATAGACTATGCCGCCAATAACGGAGCGCATGTTATTAGCGCCAGTTGGGGCTCCTCACAAACTTCTACTATGATTCAGGGCATGGCAAATGCTGCTTTAAATGGTGTAAATATTATGCATGCGGCTGGCAACGAAAGTTGTGACTGTCCAGATTATCTTGATTTTGATCCTGCTACAAATGTATTATCAATCGCCTCAACAACAAGCTCTGATGCAAGATCAAGCTTTTCAAACTTTGGTTCCTGGATTGATGTCAGCGCACCCGGATCGTCTATTCTTTCAACCAACTCTTATCAATATGTTCCCAGTATTGGCTATAAATCAGGAACTTCAATGGCAGCCCCGATGGTTGCCGGGCAAGCTCTTTTGATTAGATCAGTAATGCCTTCATTATCAAAAGAACAGGTAGACTCGCTGATAATGGCGACGGCTGACAATATTGATCTACAAAATCCGGTTTATGTTGGTCTGTTAGGAGCAGGAAGAATTAATGTTTATAATTCTATAAAAGATTTACCTTTTTCAAAATTTACAGCTGATGTTACCGAGGGCAGTGCCCCATTACAAGTACAATTCACCGATTTATCTCCGGCTTCCCCAGATTTACCGACGGCATGGGATTGGAATTTTGGAACGGGCGATATTTCTACTGATCAAAGCCCGACCTATACATTTAATGACCCGGGTATTTATGATATTTCACTGCTTGTGGACGTAAATAACCCCCTTGGATTAGGGGAAGAGCACCTAAAAAGATATATTTGGGTTCGCGGCGATACTTTGTCTCTGGATTCTGCTCAGGCGAAAGTTGGGGAAGAGGTCGTTATTCCTGTTTACTTAAGCAATACTTCTCTTATTGATGAAATTATCTTCGCATTCAAATTTGAAACAGGGGTAGATATTGATCTTGATTCATTTTCAACTGCCGGCCTAAGAACTGATTATTTTCATAGTGTAACCTATAATGCTCAAAGTCCGGCAACTAACAGCTATTCAATTAGAATGCAATCAAGTAATAAAGCCGCCGGGGAATCAATTTACCTGCAACCCGGTAGTGGAGATATACTTAACCTCTATTTCTCAATAGGAAAAAACGGCGATCCGGGTGATTTAATCGTTATTGATACCGCTACTGTAAGCTTCAAAAAACCGAATATGATTTCAATATATGGCGATTACTTCCCGATTTATGAGCCAGGCAAGATTTTTGTCAAAATTTGTCCGCATGGCGACAGTAATTGTGATGATGAAATCAATATCTCGGATTTAACCGCCCTTGTTGAATATCTCTTTAATGGCGGTTCTGTAGATCGTTATGGCGGGGATGTCAATGGCGACGGTTCAATATTTATTTCTGATATTACTTATCTTGTAGAATACCTATTCAATCACGGCCCACCGCCACCCTCTGAGTAAATCTGTCAAATATAATAGCTTATATAATTTAAGCCCCTTTAAATAAGGGGCTTTTTTTATTGACTGGGACTTGTAAAAATGTTATAAATTACGTACCAAATGGTGAAATGTATCCAATTCGGTACAAAAATAATTTTTTGGAGGTTCTATAGATTAATAGATAACTTTCTCCCCGTATAACTAAATCATAATATGACCGCGTAGGTCTATATTTATTAATATGAATTTAAATAATTTATTGGAGGCATATATTTATGAGGTTTAAACAGCTAACGATTTTGCTGGGCATTTTATTGCTCGCAACACCATTCGCATCGGCACAGACACAGATGTATCTGGATCATGTCGAGGGGCTAACCCCCGAAAATACTCTGACTGCCGATGGTGCTACGCCTATTATTTTCCATATAGGAATGAACAATAGTACTGGTCAAAACATTAAGGGCTGGACGACTGGATTCCGTATTTACACAACTTCTGGTGCTGAATGGGGTGTTTCTGTCACTAACCCGGATTCTATTGGATATTATACTGGCGCCATTACAACTGGCATGGCTGAACAAAGTTTTGTAAACCAATTTTCTGTTGATGGCATGGGTGCTGATACCGTTGGATTTGGCGGATTTTCATTGTTTGCTCCCGGCATTCCTGATGAGTTTAATGACATTGTGTGGACAATTGAAATTGGTCCGATAAGTGATATCTATAATGGCGGGGAGATCTGCCTTGATACATCATTTTATCCGCCTGCCGGAGCCTGGACCTGGTCATTAGTTGTCGGATCAACAGATCCAACCTGGGATGGTGATTCGGAAAATGGTGGACACTGCTTCTTAATTGGTGTCGCTGGTGATGCGCCCCCGGAATTTCCACAAATTGCTGCTCAATTTTCACCGGAATGTGTTGAATATAGTTTAGATTTATTTGCAACTGACCCTCAGAGTGATCCAAATCTAATAATCTCAGTTGTATCTGGTGATCCTATCGGATCAAATTTTGTTGATAATGGTGATGGAAGCGCTACCTTTACTTATACACCTGCTAATGGTGAAGCAGTAACTGAATATAATATTCTGTTTTCAGCTCTATCACCTCTCTCCGGTTTATCAACAGAAATGACAGTCAGTTTGACAATTATACCTAATGAAGCGCCGTTTCTTACATACGATGGTGGCACAACTGCAAAAGAATGCGAGCCTATTACTTTTACTGTTACAGGTGACGATGCCGAAGGTGCCCCGGTTACATTGAATGAATTGAGTCTGCCACCGGGTGCATTTTTTAATCCGATAACAGGAATATTCACATGGACTCCTACTTCTGGTCAAGCGGGTACTCATTTTGCAACTTTTAATGGTACCGACGATTGTGGCAATACCTCTAATACATTAACAGTTCCATTAATAATATCTGAAGATGAAGCTCCGATCATTATTACTTCTGCTACTCAAACAGTTATCGAGTGTGCCGAATTATCATTTGGTGTTAGTGCCAGTGATGCTGAATCCGGAGTTCTAACAGTGAATCACAACGGGCTTCCCGGGGGTGCAACTTTTGAGAATGGTCTATTTTTATGGACACCAATCAAAGGGGACGCCGGTGAACACATTATAATATTTACAGCTACAGATGACTGTTTAAATACAACAGATTTCACAGTAACGATAACTGTTGAAGCCAATCAAGCTCCGACGCTTTCAGTTGAAGGATCTACTACAACCACAGAATGTGAACGGATTGATTTCACAATAACTTCTTTTGATCCTGAAGGTGAAGAAGTTACTTTGGGACATCAAGGGTTGCCAGCTGGAGCTTCGTTTGATGAAGTAACTGGTGAATTTTCCTGGTTAACTGGTCCTGGAACTGCCGGGACTCAGGATGTAACTTTTGAAGGTACGGATAATTGTTTTAATACGGTTACAGAAATTGTTACAATAACAATTAATACTAATCAAGATCCAACAATTTCAGTCAGTGGTCTGGCACCTGTTATAGAGTGTCAGGAGATACAATTTAATGTTTCTTCAATTGACCCTGAAGGTGGAGAAGTGACTTTAACTGATCTTGGATTGCCTTCAGGAGCAACTTTTGTGGGTGGTCTGTTTACCTGGACGCCTGGTGCTGGTACTGTTGGAACACAGGACGTAACTTTCAATTCGACTGATGATTGTAATAATTCAGTAAATGAAGTTGTTACAATTACTATCAACGCTAATCAGCCGCCTACTCTTGCATTTCAAGGAACAACAAGCGGTATTGAGTGTCAGTTAATTGAATTTACAATTGTTGCTACTGATCCTGAATCAGAAGATGTAACTTTGGGTCATTTGGCATTACCTACCGGAGCAACATTTAACAATGGTGTGTTTAGCTGGACACCAAATTCAGGAGATGCAGCTTTATACAATATCACATTTACTGGCGATGATCCATGTGGTAATTCAACCAACTTAGTTGTGGCGGTAAATGTAACAGCTAATGCTGCACCAACATTATCCGTTGTCGGTTCAATAACCGGTGCAGAGTGCAGTCTTATAGAATTTACAATTGTTCCTTTTGATCCTGAAGGTGGCATAGTCACACTTGGACATGAAGGACTTCCAACTGGTGCATCTTATAATGAAGCCACCGGCGAATTTAGCTGGGAGACAAGTAACGGAGATCTTGGTAATCATCCTATTACTTTTACAGGATTAGATGACTGCGATAATGCAGTAACTGAAGCTGTAACTGTTGTTGTTACAGCTAATGCGGCACCTTCTATAACTGTGAGCGGTTTAGCTCCTGTTATAGAGTGTCAGGAAATTACATTGAACATAGCTGCAACCGATCCTGAAAACGGTCCTATTACTTTAGGACATCTTGGCTTACCAGGCAATGCAGAATTTGTGAATGGACTCTTTACGTGGACACCGGCAAGTGGAACTGCAGGAACACAGGATGTTAGTTTTACAGCCGAGGATGATTGTGGAAACTCTGTTACAGAGGTTGTTACAATTACTATCACTGCAAATCAAGAACCGACAATCGCTGTAAACGGTGTTTTAGATGTTACTGAATGTAAGGAAATATCTTTAAATGTTGTTGGAACTGATCCTGAAGGTGAAACCATTACTTATGGTCACACTGGGCTTCCAACCGGTGCAACTTTTGTAGACGGGCTGTTTACCTGGACACCTGATAAAGGTACCACCAATACTGACGTTACTTTTAATGTGACTGATGAATGTAGCAATGTTGTTTCCAGTACAGTGACTATTACGGTGAATATTAACACACCTCCAACACTTGAAGTTTCAGGAACAACTACTGTTACAGAATGTGAATTAATGACATTCACTGTAACTGGAAACGATGTTGATGGTGATAATGTTACATTAAGCCATCAAGGTATTCCTGCTGGAGCGACATTTGAAGCAGGTGAATTTAACTGGACACCACCGGTTGGAACTGCTAGTTCAATTGACATAGTATTTGAAGGTGACGATGGTTGTAATGATGTTACCAAAACAATCACTACACTCACCGTGCCTTTAACAATAAATGCAAATCAAGCACCAGACTTTGTAGTTATTGATCCGATTACTGCTGCCGAATGCGAACTGGTTGAATTTACTATTTCGGCATCTGATCCTGAAGGTGTTTTAATTACTAAATATGGTCATAACGGGCTGCCATCTGAAGCAGCAAATTTTGATCCTGATACTAAAATATTCAGTTGGCCTTTAGTGCTTGGTGATAGTGACAACAGCCCTTACGCGGTCGAGTTTACAGCTACGGACGAATGTGGTGTTGTTGCCACAATGGAAGTAACTATCACAGTCACTGCTGATATAGCTCCAGTATTAACTATAGCTCCAGCATCTGATACTGCTCAGGAAACCACTCAAGGTATCGCTGTTGGGTTTACTTTCTCAGCAATAGATGCAGGTGGAGATACAGACTTAGAATTTGAGCTTGTAAATGCTTCTCCAAATGCAACCTTTAGCGATCCTGTAAATAACACTGCTAATTTCAGCTGGAAACCAAATAACCAAGAAGCAGGAGTAGACAGTCTTTGGGTGAAAGTAACTGATGCCTGCGGTTCAACTGATTCACAATTAGTAGTTATCACAGTCCTTGAAAACTCAAAGCCGGTATTTGGTGATGATCTCCCGGAACCGCCATCAATTCAACAGGGTGGTTTAATTGAATATCGTATTACCGCTTCAGATGAAGACTTTGCCCCGGCTGGTAAAGTTGCTCCGTCAACCGCACTCGGAAATACTGTTCTGACGTTGTGGGCTGATACTGATATAATCCCTGCTACTGAAGTTTTTAAATTTACAGACAGTGGCAATGGTGTGGGCGGATTTGAATGGATAACAACTGAAAACACAGTTGCTGATGATTATGAAATTTTGTTCTTCGCATCAGACGACGTTGATACAACCGAGATTTCGGTCATATTCGGTATTGCTACTTCGGTTGAGGTAGTCGATGGCGCCGGATTGCCGGAAGATTTCTATCTCAGCCAGAACTATCCGAACCCATTCAATCCGGAAACTCAGATTGAATTCGGCGTTTCGGAAAAATCCCACGTAACCCTTGCAGTTTACAATGTGCTGGGTCAGCGGATTAAAATATTGGTTGACGAAGTTATGTCACCCAATACTTACACCGCCTTCTGGGATGGTTCTTCTGATATTGGATTAAGAGTCGCTTCCGGTATTTACTTCTATAAACTGGAAGCCGGAAAATATTCTGAAACCAAGAAAATGATAATGCTAAAATAAGTGGTCACACCACTTTAGATTTAAATATCAAAGCTGCCACATTGAGGCAGTTACAATATTGATACTAAAAGCCTCCCGATTTCGGGGGGCTTTTTGTTTTTTAAATAATTAATCACATTATCTGTCTGATGCGTCTTTACTGGAAGAATATAGTAAAGATCAACAGCTTGAAATTCTGTTTGCAAGCGGTATTACTGGATAAGTTATACCATTGTTACAAGTGCAAATTCTTATTTCCTGTTGACAAATAAGTCGGAATTTACTATGTTGGTGACTTACTTTGGCTAAGTGTCGTTAAGCCATTGTATGTCAGAGCCTTATATGGCTTCTGAAGAGACCTTTGTGACTATTTGGGAACAGACATTTAAGGGAGGTTGGAGCTTTTTCTGCATAGTTAATTATAGTTCGGAAATATCCTGTTATTCCATCTAAAAACTTGCAGTAAGGGGTTGAAATTATCCGTAATTGTACATATTATTGTCTAATTATTTTCACTGTGAAGCTTGTCAGCCAGCGGTGTGATTACTATATTGCGACAATTTTGTAAATATAAAAAAGGTAACGCCCCCACGGGGAGATGAAAGGTTTACTTTTAAAGTTTATTTTTTCACATGATTATGAGAACATTCAAGTTTTTCGGAGGCCCGCAAATATGAATCCAAGAAAATTGCTGTTATTAACTTTTATTGTCTTACTGTTGACTACACCGACCTTCGCTCAGAGTGGAATGTTTTTGGATCATGTTGACGGTCTTTATGGAACAAGTAACGATACCTTAGATGTAAATGCTGATTCTATTATATTCCATATTCGAATGACCAATCAATTGGGTGTACCAACAAAAGGTTGGACTAATGGATTTAGAGTATATTCAAATAATGGGGCAGAATGGACTGTTCCTGCCAATGATACAATTGGTTATTATACTGGAACAATTCTTCCAAGTATGGCTGAACAAAGTTTTGTAAACCAATTCTCAGTTACCGGAGAGGGTGCTGATACTGTTGGTTTTGGTGGCTTCTCACTTTTTGCTCCTGGTATACCAAACGGTTTTGAAGAGATTGTCTGGACGATTAATATTGGTCCGATTCTTCCAATATATCATCGAAAAGAGATCTGTTTGGATTCATCTTACTATCCTCCTGCAGGTGCTTGGAAATGGAATTCTGGAGGAACAGATATGGTCCCTGATTGGGATGGACCACATTGTTTTACAATTTTTGATGTAGCACAAAATATTCCAGCGGTTCTTGACCCGATTGGAGACAAAGCCATTGGTGAATGTGGTCTTTTAGAATTTACCGTTACCGGTTCAAATCCATTAGAACCCAGCACACCTCCAATTCTAACTGCCGAAAATATTCCTGCTGGGGCAACATTTGATGACCATGAAGACGGAACTGCAACATTCAGTTGGACACCGGATGTGAACGCTAATGCTTCAAGCCCTTATAGTGTAACTTTCAAAGCTGAAGAACTTGGTGGTGAGGATACTGAAACAATTTCGATAACGGTCATTGATAACCAGGCCCCTACGATTGCTGCTATTGCGCCTATTACTGTTAAAGAATGTCTCCCAGTTGACTTTACACTTGATGGTTCTGATCCTGAAGGACTTGACTTAATTTACTCTGTAGATGTGAACCTCCCCGGCGCAACATTGGATGCCAACAGCGGTGCTTATTCCTGGACACCTGTAGATGGTGATAACGGAGTTCATAATTTGACTTTTACCGCCACCGACCCATGTGGTGCAACTTTTGATCTGCCGGTTACAATTACTGTTAATGATAATATCGCTCCTTCATTTACAACTACTCCGGGACCATTCAATAATAATGAAGGTGACCTGATAGAATTTACACTTGAAGCTACAGATACAGAAGGACAGGCAATTGTCTTTTCAACGGTTGACCCTGACATGCCCGGTACAGCAACTCTTGATGGAGTGTCCGGTGCTTTCTCATGGTCTCCATTAGCTGGTGCTGCAGCCTTATCACCGTATATTATTGATTTTATTGTTACTGATGCCTGTGGATTAACAGATGTCATCACCGTGACAATCAATCTCGCTTCAGATGCTGCTCCGGTCTTTACACCTATCGATCCAAAATTTGTTGACGCCTGTAACTCGGTAGAGTTCACAGTTATCGCAGTTGATCCGGAAACTACTTCCGTAATTTATTCATTAAGCAATCTGCCAGATGGGGCATCATTTAATACAACCACCGGTGACTTTGCCTGGGTACCGACAACTCATGATGATGGTTTTTATACCCTTAATTTTACAGCAACTGATGAAGTTGGCACACAAGCAACTCTTGATGTTGATCTTACTGTCAATCCGGATGGTATTCCTGAGTTTCTAGATGTATTTGAAGGCGGAGTAAATGATACCACCGTTGTTGCTTGCAACCCGGTTGTCTTTACAGTCTCTGCAACAGATCCTGAAGGATCTCCGGTTGGAATTTTCTGGGAAGATGAATTACCGGAAGGTGCTATCTTTGATCCGGTAATTAAAGAATTTTCATGGACTCCGACTGCTGCTCAGGGTGGTGCGGTTTATACTATTAAATTCAGATCTAAGGATGACTGTTTAACCATTGGTTCACGGGATGTTGTAATCACTGTTAACAGTAACCCGGTTCCTATCTTTACTGCTCAGGGACCAAAATTTGCAACTGAATGTAAAGATGAAATTAGTTTCACAGTTTCGGCTTCAGACCCGGATGGTACTGATGTAACCTTATCACTTCTCAATAAAGATGAGATGCCCGGTTCAGACTTTAAAGAAGATGTCTTCACCTGGGCACCTAACCTCGATACCAATATTACAAATTACACCGCCCTTTTTGAAGCTGTTGATGCCTGCGGTGCTACTGATACTCAGGAAGTTAATATTACAATAACTCTTGATGCCAAACCGGAACTTGATCAGGTTGATGATATAACTGTCAGCGCTTGTGATGTTGTCTCTTTTGAAATTATAACAAGTGATACTATAAAGTTCTATAATGATGCATTACCGGGTAGTGCTGTAATAAGTGAAAAGAATGGTATTTTTGAATGGACTCCGACGGCTGATGAAGCCGGTGTCTATCTGCTTAAATTCTATGGAATAGATAATGGGTGCGGTACAGTCTCAGATACACTTGAGGTTAATGTCGAAGTATTGGCAAATACTCCTCCGGTATTTCTGGAGCCTATTATTGATACCGTCATTAATTTGAATTTGATCGACTCTATCTCTTTTATTCTTAATGCGATTGATGCTGATGGGTTCAGGATTTCTTATCTTTCTACTCCACTCCCTGACTCAGCTCAGTTATTAGACATTGAAAATAATAATAATGACAGCGGTTCATTTATTTGGTTGACTGAATTTGTTCCAACCGGAACTTATGAAATAACATTTTATGTTGAAGATATTTGCGGTGTAATGGATAGTACGAAATTGATGTTTGATATTATTACCGGCATAACTACCGACCAAACCGCCGGTATTCCTGATGCCTACTTCCTGACTCAGAATTATCCGAACCCGTTTAACCCAACTACTCAAATCCAGTTTGGGTTGTCAAAGAGTTCCTATGTCACTCTGGAAGTCTTCAATGTTCTCGGACAGAAAATAAAGACTCTTGCCGATGGTCAGATGTCTCCTAACTCATATATCGTTGAGTGGAACGGTACCAATGATAATGGTGCCAAAGTAGCATCCGGAATTTATATGTATAAATTGATAACGGATGATTATACAGAAACCAAAAAGATGATGATGCTGAAATAGTTTCAGCTGATAAATTATATATTGCATGGAGCCTACAAAATGAGATCAAAGTTTTTACTTTTTACCGTAATTATGATTTTAGCTTTCTGTTCAGCATACGGACAAGACAATCCGCCGGTATTGGACCAGATTGGAAATATTAATTCCAAAATCGGCTTTGCAGTAAGTATTGATGTTACTTCCAGCGATGCTGATGATGATGCTATTTCATTGGGGATTTTACCAAGTCCTGTTCCGCCTGCCGGTTTTGTATTTACCGATAATGGCGATGGAACCGGTCATTTTGAGTGGACTCCCGTAGCTGCCGGAGAATTTGTCTTTAGTTTTTATGCTCAATCTAACGATGTTCTGGTTCAGGAGTTTGTCACTATAACAGTGGACACTGAACCGATCTTAGATCCTATTGGAGCTAAAACTGTTACCCGCGGTCAAAATATAAATTTCCTTATCACAGCCTCTGATGCTGATGGTGATTCGCTTTTCTTCAGTGCGGAACGTCTTCCGGGTGGAGCGACATTAATCGATCATTTTGATGGGACAGCGACTTTTGATTGGACACCGCAATTCTCTAAACAGGATATATCTTTAAATTCTGTTATCTTTTATGTGACCGATAATTTTGTATTATATACCGAAGAGATTGTTACAGACTTTGAAGAAATTGAAATTTCGGTAATTGAAGTTCCGAACGAAGCTCCGGTTCTTGATGAAATAGGCTCAAAAGGAATAGCTTCCGGAAATAATTTAAATTTTGATATAACTGCTTCTGACCCTAATGGAACCACCCCTTACTTTACAGTTCTCAATCTTCCTGCCGGTGCTACTTTTATAGATAATAATAATGGTTCAGCTACTTTCAATTGGAATACAACAGTTGTTGATGAAGGTTACTACAGTGTAACTTTCTTCACTTCCGATGGTGAATTTGTTGACAGTGAGGTTGTTTCGATAACTATTGCCACACCGACAAATATTGCTCCGGTTCTTGTTTCAATTGATGGTATTGATGTTACCGGTGATGAGATTGTTTTAACAGTAACCGAGGGTGATGCCCTCGAATTTATAGTTGCAGCATCTGATCCGGATGGTGATAAACTATTTTTAACAGCCGAACAACTTCCTCCGGGAGTTATATTTGAAGATAATGGAAATGGAACCGGAAAATTTACTTGGACACCGACTTATGTTCAAAGTGGGTATAATAACATTATATTCTATGCCGACGATGGTGCTTTATCGGTAAGTAAAGAAATTTCTATCATTATTGAGGATGCCGGTAATCAGCCTCCAGTGTTTAATGTTGCTGGTCCGTTTGTAGTTGATGAGAATGAATATATTTCATTCTTAATTACAGCCTCTGATCCTGAAGGATCTTCTGTTTCATTCCCGACTAATATTCCTGAAGTAGACTTCCCGCTTGGTTTAACGGTTACAGATTTAGGCAATGATACTGCCTTAGTCGAATGGATCCCTACTTACTGTCAATCTGGACCTAATATTGTGGGTATCGTTGCTTTTGATGGAGAAGCTTCAACTCCTTATCCTGTTGAAGTATTTGTAAGAGATATTGCTGATCAACTTCCTGTTTTAAATCCAATCGGATCTCAAGCAGTTGAAGAAAACAAAGTATTATTCTTTACTATTTCGACTACGATACCATTCAATTGCGCTATTCCAAGTATAGGTGTTGATCCTAACACCATGCCTTCTGGTAATGTTGAATTGATTGATAACGGAGATGGAACCGGAACCTTTACCTGGATTCCTTCTTATGATCAATCAGGTATTTACCATATAAAATTCTTTGCTGATGACGGTGTTTTGGCTGCTGATAGTGAAGTAGTAGAAATTACCATTCTTGAAGCTGGTAACCAGCCCCCGGTATTTGAGCCGATTGAAGAAACTTCTGTTTCAATATTTATTGGCAAAGAGTTTCAGTTTATTGTAAAAGCCTCAGACCCGGAAAATAAACAACTGTCGATGACCTCTTCAAGTCTCCCAAGTGGAGCGGAACTCGTTGATTCAGGTAACGGGGTTGCCAATCTTGTCTGGACACCAGTTGATACCGGTCGTTTTAATATCATGTTCTACGCTGATGACGGATATCGCACAGATAGTACTTCAGTTGATTTCGTTGTATTTCCTGGTTCAGGTAAAATTTCCTTAGCCGGTGTTGATGGATTATATGGAACAAGTACTGATTCTATCTTGACTTGTAAAACAATTACATTTTACATCAATTTTGAGAATAATTCCGGAACTGTTGTAACGGATATTCTTAACTCATTTAAAATCTTTTCTCCAGAAGATATTCTTTTTGAAGATGAACCAGATAGCCTTATGCAATGGTCCAGAGTAAATGGATCCTTTGAAAATAACTCTCAATTCTTTTCTAATACAATTAAACGGTTAGCTTCTACTGGTTCTGACATAGATTTAATTCAATTTGAAGGATTTGGTATTCCTGGATTAATTGAAGGCTATAACGATACGCTATTAGCGATAACAATTGGTCCGATTGATCCGGCTTTTGCAGGAAGAAGAATCTGTCTTGATTCTTTATTCGGATGGAAAGCTCCTGGTATTGATAATGAAACTCCTCGTTGGAAATGGGGTAAGCTAATTCCGGAATGGGATGGTCCTCACTACTTTACTGTTGTTGAAAATACTGGTGCTAATCAAAAACCAACTATAACAGTTGCTGATAACAACCTTGCAGTTAATCTTTGTGATAGTCTGATCTTTGATTTTGGTATTTCTGATCCGGATGGTTTACCGGGATATGGCGGAATCAACCTTCCTGAAGGAGCTGAACTTTTTGATAATTTTGATGGTACAGTAACGTTTAAATGGTATCCACAAGGTTCTCAGGACGGCACCTTCAATTTCAGTTTATTAGCAACCGATGGTTGTTTGCAGGATACAAGTGATGTTCAAGTTGTAGTTACAAACCTTTATCCACCTGTTATCACATCGATTGGTGCTCAGGAAGTTGTTGCTTGTGACACTTTGGAGCTTACAATTACAGCAGATACTCATGGTGGTTCTCTTAATAATATTTCCTCTATACTTGTCTCAGATAGTCTTGAAGAGGGAATGTTCTTTAAAGATAATTATGGCAACGCTACTTTCCGCTGGATTCCAACCGGTGATCAAGCTGGAGATGATGGCGATAGTGTCTATGCAATTACTTTCTATATTCAGGATGTCGAGTGTCAATCACTTGATAGTGAAGTCGTATTGATAACAGTAAATGAAAATCTTGCTCCTACTCTTGAAGCAATTGCAGACAAAACAATTAAAGCATGTGATACTACTTTTAAAATCCTTATGGATGGCAATGACACTGAAGGACTTGCACTCACTTACAGTTACGCTATGGCTGATCCTTCAGAGAGCTTCCCCGGCGGAAGTAACTTGATTAAAAAGAAAGATGATGACGGATTTATCTTTTTCAAATGGATACCTGAGAATAAAGATGTTGGCTCCTATGACTTGGCTTTCTTTGCAAACGACAACTGTGGTCTTAGCGATACTCAATATGTTAGATTAACGGTAATAGAAAATACATTGCCTGTGATCAATACAATCGAATATACAATTGGCGGAATAACTAACACATATACAGGCGATACTATTAAGACTGCTGAAGACTCATTGATTTTCACAATCTCAGCTTCTGATGCAGAGGGACAAACGATAGAAATGTATACCAATGAAGATCAGCCTGATTCTTCTGTGTTTGTTGACAATGGAGATGGTACCGCTGAGTTTTCTTTCTATCCTAAACTAAAAGGTTATTATCGGATATCCTTCTTTGCAACTGAAGGCTGTGGTGCTGATACTGCTGAAGTTGTCATCAGCTTCAACTACGATGTACCTCCGGGTGTTCATGCGGTTGCCGGTGATTTACCTGATTCATATTCTTTGAGACAAAACTATCCTAACCCGTTCAACCCGGTAACAACGATTGATTTCCAAATTCCAACAGCAAGTCATGTTCGCTTGGAAGTCTATAACGTTCTGGGTCAAAGAATCAAAACCCTGATCAATAACGTTCTTTCTCGCAATCGGTATTCTGCAGAGTGGAATGGGGATAATGATCACGGCAACAAAGTATCAACCGGAATTTATTTCTATCGACTTCAGACAGAAAAGTTCGTTGATACTAAAAAGATGATGTTAATTAAATAGATTGAAAATATCTAAAATAAAAAACCCCCGTAAATCGGGGGTTTTTTTGTCAGAATAAACACCTTTAATGTTATATTGTTGTACAATCATGGTTTATGCGTTTTTTATTGACTTTATTCAATAGATTCGCTACATTGAAGGTCGGACTAAAAAAGAATATAACAGATAAGCTATTGCTAGATAGGGACTTATATGCTTGGAATAATTGGTAATAAATTTTCGATAGGTAAAGAAACCTATCATCCATTCGCAGCTGAACTACATTATTTTAGAATTGAAAAAAGACATTGGTCAATTTGCTTTGAGAGAATTAAAAAAGCAGGTTACCGAATAATCGCAACTGCTGTACCATGGAATATTCATCAGGACGATCGTAAATATTTAGATTTTACCGGCATGAGTGATCCCAAAAAGGATTTAATCGTTTTCTTAGAGCTTGCTCGAGAGTTTGGGTTTAAAGTTATTTTACGCCCGGGACCTTGGGTCTCCGGTCAGTTAAAAAATGGTGGTTTACCTGACTTTTTATACAATGATTTCAAATTATTGGCACGTGATTCAGAAGGCAATGAAATAAAGTTAAAAGATGAGTTTGGTGAAACCGGTGGATATTTGCCAAGTTATCTGCACCCTAACTTTCAGTTTCATGTAAAAAGCTTCTTCAAGGCATTTATCGAAGTCACAAAAAATTATGTTCACCCTCGGGGTCCGGTTTTTATGGTTGAGCTTGATTATGAAACCTCTTTTTGCGGGTTAACCGATCCAGCCAGCGGTGATTATAATCCCGATGTTTTGGAAAGATATTATCCAGAATTTTTGGAAGAACGATATGAAGACATTAAGAAATTAAATTCTTTATATAAAGAGAAAAATGAATCATTTGAACAGGTTCAGCCGCCTCGAGAATTTAAAAAATTGATCCTGAACAGTTATCCAAAAGTTCTTGATTGGTTCCGGTATAGAGAACATATGTTGAATCTATATCTTGAATTTATGGAGGATGTTTTCAAATCATACACTGTTGAACCGCTTATTTTCCGCTCTTTATATTTCCATCCCGGAGATCTGCTTCCCGCTTATAATCTTGTTCCGGAAGATCGTTCGCCATTCATGGGCAGCAATGTCTTCTCGCGCGGTAATTATTTTGATCTGGTTACCAAAGCCAAATATCTTAGTTCTGAATTCGGGTTTGCGTTTGCGACTTCGTTTATCTCAGGTGCTCCATCGATAAATACTGAACATGATGAAAAAGTAGCAAAAGTTACCGAAAACTCCAGCAGATTTTTCCTTGCTGCCGGATTATCATCTGGTTTTAAAGGTATGAATCAATATATGTTTGTAAATCGTGAACACTGGCACGGGGCTCCATTGAATGTTGATGGTACGGTAACATCAAATTATCCGGTAGCTAAACGATTTAATCTTAATATTACTACTTTAGGATTTGAAGATATGGAGTTTTCATCCGATGTAGCTGTGGTTGGCAATCGCCTTTATGACTGGCTGCGTCTGACCTCAAGCGATAAAGAATTTACCTATGTCGGAAAGCTTCTCGATGAAACATTAACTGGTGTTTGTAGAGACTTGATGCGACTCAAAATCAGCTATGGTATTCGTGAAAATCGAGATTGGGATACAATTAAAAATTATAAGCTGCTTATTATTCCTTCTACGGAAATAATGTCAGAAAAGGATCAAGAGGCTGTAGTTGAGCTTCTTAAGTCAGGTATAACAGTGATAATGTGTGGCATCATGCCTAAATATGATGAAAATATGAAAGATTGTCAGGTTCTGGCTAATCATTTGAGAATAAAAACCACTGTCGATTATCGCATCGGGACAATTGAACATAAAACCGGCTCGTTCCCAACTCATATTTATGGTAATATTCGCACAACCGATGATTCCAAAATTAAGAAACTCGCTAAGGAAGGTACCAAAATTGTTGGTGTTTGTTCATCAAGGTTAAAAGGTAGTTTCTACTTCTTTGGTTTTGATGTTTCCTCAGGTGGTAACCATCAGAAACTTTCTTATATTGAATCTATTTTGGAAAATGAAAATATTAAATCATCTCTATATTGCAGTGATCCTTCAATTGATATCACTTTCCAAAAAGGTGATAAAAAAGGATTATTGTGCATAGTTGCGCCTCCTCCGGGTGAATTATCCGATGGATTTGAATCTGGTAGAAAACAGGTTATCATCAAAGCTGATCTTAAAGCAGCCGGTTTCAAATCCCCCAATATTAAATTGACAAATATCTTTGAGTCTGAAGAAGCTGAACCTATTAAAACATCTCAAAAAGAATTACAACAAGGTTTTGCCATAGATATTAATTTCCCGGATGGTGTTGTATTTCTTGTAGAAAAACGATAGCATAAAAAAATGTTTAATCAGATAAAAAACCGCCGTCTATATACTGCTTCAAGTATTGCGGCGGTTTTTATTATATTCTTTTGCTTAATTAGCTGCGGTGGTTTTGAGTATACCGAGTACTATGAAAATGGCGCTCTGGCAACCGCATCCCCAATTGCTACCGATGTTGGTGTAGAAATTTTTAAAGAAGGTGGCAATGCGTTTGATGTTGCGGTAGCGGTTGGATTTGTCATGGCTGTTACTCATCCCGAGGCAGGTAATATTGGCGGGGGTGGCTTTGCTGTTATTCGAAATGGCAGCAATGGAAAAGTAGAGACAATAGATTTTCGTGAAATTGCTCCAATGACAGCTACTGATACAATGTATCTTGATGAAAACGGCGATGTCATTGAAAATTTATCAACGGTTGGCGCCTTAGCCGCCGGAGTACCGGGAACTGTTGCCGGATTATATGAGCTTTGGAAAAAGTATGGTACTTTGGATTGGGAAACATTGGTAACCCCAGCTGTTCGACTTGCTGATACCGGTTTTATTGTAGATAATTATCTGGCTTCCTCATTTGTAGATTATGAAGAAGAGCTGAGCTATTTTTCTTCAACGAAAAAAATATTTTTACCAAAAAATAAAATACTATTAGAAGGTGAACGGCTAATTCAAAATGATCTGGCTAAAACACTTTATGAAATAGCTATCAGAGGACGAGATGGATTTTATAAAGATGAAATAGCTAAATTGATAGCAGATTTCTGTCTTGAAAACGGAGGTTTGATTACCGAGGAAGACCTGAATAATTATCAACCATTATGGCGTGAACCGATTCATTTTAAATTTGATTCGCTTGATATTTTTTCAATGGCTCCTCCCAGCTCGGGAGGGTATATGGTCGGCCAGATTTTAAAATTAATCGAACCTTTTGAATTTACAAATTATTCAATAAATTCTTCAGAATATATCCATTTGTTTAGTGAAGCCTCAAGGCTCGCATTTGCAGATCGATCAGAACATCTCGGTGATCCGGGATTTTATGATGTGCCAAATTGGTTGCTTGATGATTCTTATCTCAAGCAGAGAATTGATAAAATTGATTCAGAACGTGTTACACCGATTGAACAAATAACTCCCGGCTATCCCGGTAAAACGGAATCAGATCAAACAACTCACTTTAGTATTGCCGATAAAGACGGGAATATGGTTGCTATAACTTACACTCTTAATAACTCGTTTGGGAGTAACTTAGTAGTTGAAGGGGCTGGTTTTCTTTTGAACAATGAGATGGATGATTTTTCAATTAAACCAGGTCATCCAAATTTGTATGGACTCATTGGAGCCGAAGCTAACAAAATCGAACCGGGTAAACGAATGTTATCATCGATGTCACCAACAATTATCCTTAAAGATAATAAACCCTTTATGATTGTTGGTTCTCCAGGCGGTTCGAAAATTATAACAACTGTTGCTCAAGCAATAATTAATTTTACAAGATTTAACTTAAGCTTAAATCAAACGGCATCACAACCAAGATTCCATCATCAATGGCTTCCTGATAAATTATATCTTGAAGAGGGTGGTTTTGATATAAACATCAAACAAGATCTTATTAGACGAGGTCATGATGTTCAAGAGAGAACAGCTTATAGTGATCTTCAGTTAATTTTTATTGATGATTTGCTAATAACAGCAGCATCCGATCCACGCAATAATGGTAAATCGAGCGGGTTCTAAATATCTTTTTTGTCCTGAATAGAATTATTATTACTATTAGCTTGAACCGTCTGACAATTTTTAACTCCTAATACAATTGCCCCCATCCCGATCAAACCACAGATTATATATATAATTGAACCTATATAAGGGATAGAGAAAAATATTGTAATAACTATCAAACCGATTAACATTTGAGTCTTTGTCATCGGAAGAGCTTGTGATTTGGATGATTTAACAATCATGTATCCAATCCAAAGGGCAATTAATATTTTTCCGGTGTAGAATAAAATTCCTCCCGAAACAGATACAAAACTTGTTATCGGAATCAGTAAGATTGATACAACTAATAAGAAGGCTCCTATAATAGCCGTATCACCCGATGCAACGATCAGCCCGATCATTATCCCACCCAGTGACAAGA
Source organism: uncultured bacterium (assembly GCA_965372795.1). Taxonomy (GTDB): domain Bacteria; phylum Zixibacteria; class MSB-5A5; order GN15; family FEB-12; genus QNAD01. The sequence continues at coordinate 38,453 of CBDVDR010000021.1, read as the reverse complement.
GCAGAATTACAGCACTAAATACAACTATAAAGAAGGTTAAAATTCCTATTGCCAGCGAGTGACCAACTCGAGTTTGAAGTTGCTGAAGAGATGATTCAGCATAGCATCGGAATAAATAGAGTAATATGATACCAAAAATCAGAGCCGCCAACATTTTAGAGATATTTAGAACAGTGCTTGTGATAATTTCGGATGATTTATCTCCTTCTTTTTCATCGGGTAAATTCCAAACCGTTTCTCCTTCTATGATAACACCTTTGTCGATGCTGATAACGGCTTCTTTTGAAGAAGTATAAGTTAAGTTTCCTTTGATAATTGCCGGAGAAGTGATAAATATTTTATCTGCTTCTATTATAACATCTCCGCCAATCTCTCCGGAGATATAAATTTGTCCGCCATAAAATGTCAAATCACCATTAATAACACCATCAATAGTGGCTGTCCCTCCAGCAATAAAAGCATCTTTTTCAATTTCGGCACCTCTGTCAATAGTAACATCACTGCAAATAAGCAGTGCTGAACGACCGATATAACCACTGAAATGAGCAGTATTTGAAAATGTCCTAACCGAGCCCTTAACTTTACCTGATTCAATATATTTATAAGCGCTGATATTTGTCGAGCCGCCGATTTTTCCATTATTGGAAATTGTGTAACACCCGGAAATAAGATCTCCATCGATAGTACCATCTATTGTAACTGACTGTCCAAAAGCATACAAATCATCATCAATATGGTGAAGGTTGGTAATATGGATTCTATCTTCATGTTCGTAAGTGCTTGTAAAGGCAGAAGATGATATAAATAATAATACTAAAAAGTAAATAAAGATTTTATAATTTTGCTTCACAATTATCTCTTTTTTAATTAATACACCTACTTCAATTACGATAATATTATTCTTAAGTTGCTATATTGTAATAAAGTACGCAACTAATAATTATTCATGAAATAACCATAAGAATTATGCATTTATGATTAATACAATTTGTATTAATTCAAAACAATAAATTAATTTGTACGATTTTGCAAAAATTTAATCATTTTCCCTGTAAATTATTAAGTTTCAATAAATAAACATCCCTTTTCGCCGATAAAGACGTTATAGAATGGATAAATATTGATGAAATTATTTTTGGATCGAAATAAAACCCTTCTTCCAAGGGTTGATAATATCTTTCTGCTTACCCGTATATTAACTTTAGCAGGTATTTGCTGGATTGTATTCGTTGAAAGTGTTGTTAGAACCGAAACAACTTTATTTTATGCAATAATTGGTACCTTTGCTCTTCATATTGGGATTTTTGCATTAGCTGTTAAAGAAAAATTTGATATCAAACTGGCTTATTTATCTTCGATAATATATGACTTATTAGTAATACCACTCCTAATTATTCAAACCGGTGAAATTGCTTCATCATATTTTCTTTTGTATTACTTAACTGTTTCTATAGCAACCTACGTTTTGACTTTCTGGTTTGCGTCGGCAGTCGCTGTTATTGTATCGTTATCCTATCTGGCATCGGTTTATAATTCTTTATCATGGGTTAACTTTTTCGACTTATCGATTCGAATCGGCTTTGTCTGGGTTTACTATCTTGCGTTATCGTATGCATCTGGATATATGCGTAAAACAGAAAAACGCGTATTAAAACTTTTTGATACTTTAAATATGAGAACAGCAGAGCTTGAAAAATCTCAGGCACAACTTGAACTTATCTATGAAAACACCCGTGTTTTAGCCTCAATCCTTGATGCTGATGGTGTCATCAAAGAAGTTATGAAAATCATGGGTACGATTTTGCAGTATAACCATTTTGGAGTAATTTCAAGAGATAAACGCAATACGCTATATTATCGTGCGCATTCTACCCTTGGCGAAATTAATTATCATCCCAAAGCAATCAACGCCGGGCAAATGGATTTGGTCAGAAAAGTTTTTGATATTGGTGAAGCTATAACCGTTAATGATATTACTACCCGTGATGATTATAAGGCTCTGAATCCCGATTCAAAATCTTCGATCATTGTTCCGATGACTTCACATGGTCAAATTCATGGTGTTTTAATTGCTGAATCTTCTCACCGTGAAAATTTTGGCTCAAGGGATTTACAGATTTTATCAGCCGTTTCAAGATCTGCTGGTTTAGCTTTGGAAAATGCAGATCTTCACAAACGAACTGAAGAGTTAAGTATTATTGACGAATTAACAGGAATTTATAATTATCGATATTTTGTAAGAAAGCTTCAAGAGGAAAAACGCAGAGCTATAAGATACAAAATGCCGCTATCACTTATTATGATTGATATCGATTGGTTTAAAAAACTTAATGATAGTTATGGTCATGAAGTAGGCAATGTGGTCCTGAAGCGTTTAGCCGTAATTGTTAAAGGGTGTATCAGAGATGTTGATATATTTGCTCGGTATGGGGGAGAAGAATTTGTGATAATACTTCCTCAAACACCCGAAAATGAAGCGTACAATATTGGAGAACGTACACGCAGTTCGGTTGAAAAGGAAGTTTTTAATATTAAAGGTGTTGAGCCGGTAAAAATTACTATTTCAGTTGGATTGAGTTCCTTCCCGGAAAATGGTAAATCACACGAAGAGTTAGTGTCTGTAACTGATAAAGCTCTTTATCAGGCTAAAGGCGAAGGTAGAAACCTTGTTAGAGTTATATAGATTATAGATAGTTTTTTATATATGTAATTGTTATATATCGGAGAAGATATGAAAGAAATATTAGAACAATTGGGACAGCTCTTTATCATCGGATTTCCGGATGATGTTCCCTCTGCGACATTTCTTAACTTCATTGAAGAAACACAACTTAGTGGAATTATATTTTTTGAAAATAATTGTAAAACTTACCAGAATGCCTCAGAAAATATATTAACAATAAAATCAGTTTATAGAAATGCAGCCCCATTTATTGCTATTGATCAGGAAGGCGGAAGAGTTTGTCGTTTGAAAGGTGCTCCGGCTGAATTTAGGAGTGCGTTTAGTTATGGGAAAAATGAATCGATTGAAAAGTATATCGAAGATTTTTCTCGTGCATCAGTTTGTATAGAATCTCTTGGTTTCAACCTAAACCTGGCACCGGTAGCTGATATTTTTACGAATGAAAAAAACAAAGTTCTTAGAGATCGCTGCTTTGGAAAAACTCCAGAAACAACATCGTTATTTGTGGAAGCCTCAGTTACAACCCTTGGTAAAATAGGCATGCTATCCTGTTTAAAACATTTCCCCGGACTAGGTACCGCAGAATTGGACCCTCATTTGGAAACAGCCGAAGCAAGCTATGATCAAATTATATGGGAACAAAGAGAGATTATTCCTTTCAAAGCCGGATTGGATAAAGGCGCAGATTTAGTTATGACTACTCATCTGAAATTACCGGCCTTTGATGAACAAATTGTTACCGGATCGAAAACTATTATTGACTCCTTGTTAAGAAATTCGCTCTCATTTGACGGTCCTGTGATTACTGATGACCTTACTATGGAAGGGGCTTCTGTTTTAGGCGACTATGGAGAAAGAGCTGTTAAAGCATTCAAGGCTGGACACGATATTTTATTATTTGGTCAAAATTTTGATGCCGCCGTTGAAGCTTATGAATATTTTGTAAATGCAGTTGAGCGCGGGGAAATAGATCATAATCAAATTCAAGCCTCTCTTAATCGGATTTCTGGAGTAAAATTCAAACTTGAAAGTTCGGTTATGAAGTAGCTTATTGGGCATACTATGCATTTATCAAAGCTGCTAAAAAAAAGAAACCTTATAATTCTCGGATTAAATTCCGGAACATCAGCTGATGGGTTGGACTTTGCCCTTATTAAAGCGACCAGATCTCGTAACCAAGTTTCCTATAAATTTATAAACGGATTTTCAAAAAAATACCCGCAGAATATAAAAGCTAATATCCTCGATATATCTAACAAAACCACGGTTTCTCTCGATGAAATTATATCGCTTGATAATGGTCTTGGCAATTTTATGGGAAAAGCAACATCCAACTATTTGGATAAAATTAAGCAACAGAAGATAAAAGTTGATTTGATAGCCTCACATGGGCAAACAATTCGTCATATTCCTCAAAAAACAGATAAGCTGGGTTTTAAGGGAAGTGGAACAATGCAATTGGGATCACTTGAAATTATATCATCACTTACTGGAAAAATTACAACCGGAGATTTCAGACAGGCTGATATTGCTCTTGGAAACGAAGGGGCTCCGATTACAGTCTCGGCTATGAGCCGTTTATTCAGCCATAAAAATGAATCAAGGCTGATTGTAAACATTGGCGGTATTTCAAATTTTTTCTATTTCCCTTCTCAAAAATTAAAGAAAACCATAAAAGCTGCTGATTGTGGCCCGGGAAACAGCCTTTCGGATATATTTATTCAGAAAAAATATAATAAAAATTACGATTTAAACGGCAATTATGCTAAAAAAGGGGTGATTTCAGCCCGATTATTGACATTACTTGATAGGCCTAAGAGTGTTAATAACAATACGGTTTCAACCGGTCGTGAACAATTTGGAGTGGATTTAGTTGATTTTATTTTGAATAAAGCAAAGAAAATAAACCTGTCTAACTATGATATTCTGGCAACAATTGGAGAATTGACTGCGATTTTGATTGCTAAAAAAGTTAAACCTCTGCTAAAACAGGATAAATTTATTACAAAGTTATATTTGACCGGAGGGGGAAGAAAAAATAAATTTTTCATACAAAGAATTCAATATCATCTTAAAGATATTGAAATCAGATCTATTGATGAGTTTGGCATCGATGGTGGATTAGTTGAAGCTGCTTCGTACGCTGTTATGGGAGAGGCAACTATTCGTTCTGAATCCATGTCAACTTTGTACGGAAATAGAAAACAGAATGTTTTTCCGGTGTTGGGTAAAATTGTACAACCGCCGGAGTATAAGAATGAGTGATCAGAATAAAAAACAGAAAGAGATATCTTTGAAAATTAGCAAACTGATAAAATATTCGGCTCGCATTGGTACCGGTATTGTTCTGTTAATATTTGCATTTAGTTGTGCCCGGGTTCCGGTATTAAAAGATGAAGTGGTTGGAACAGTTATTAAAGTTCCATTTGTTCGGGTACTTGTTGCTGACGGTGAAAGTAAAACTACGATCAAAGGCGATGGCGCCTTTGCAATTGAATGTCTTAAAGATGGCAAACAATCCATTTATTATTCTAATAAACATGTCAGTGTGGAAAATAGAAAAGGAAAAATAATTGTAAGAAATAATAACGGACAATCGTTACAGAGTAATCTTGATGAAGTCAACATTATCCCCAGAGGATTAGATAACAGAATTTATCTACACAAAAAAAAATATCGCGGAATTATAAAAATATTACCCACCGGACAGAATCTGAGTTTGATTAACATTATCTATATTGAAGATTATTTAAAAGGTGTGGTCCCTCCTGAAATCGGTAATAGATCTGAAAATGAAATAGAAGCTGTAAAAGCACAAGCGGTTGCGGCTCGCACTTATGCAATGGCGCACCTTAAGCAATATCCTGATGAAGCCTACGATATGCGTTCAAGTATTATTGATCAGGTTTACGAAGGCGCCAATGTTGAATTAAAATTAATTAACAGAGCAATTGAAGAAACATCGGGACAAATTATCATGCATAATGATAAATTTATAAATGCTTATTACCATTCTACTTGCGGGGGTATGACCGATGATATTGAAGATGTCTGGGATCGTAAAGAGATCCCATATTTAAAAGCAGTTGCAGATAGCAATGCCTGTTCCTGGTCAAAATATTTTAACTGGAATGAAGTGTTTACTGAAAAACAATTAAGAGGAAGAATCGAACAATATTTATCCAGTGACCGGGGGCGTGATTTAAGAATTGGCAGGATTGAAGATCTGAAAATCGGCAAGCGTTCACCCGGTGGTCGTGTAGCGAAACTATCAATTAGAACCGAACGGGATGTTTTTAGATTTGCCAAAGATAGAATCCGCTGGGTAATCGGACGAACTTCAAACCCGGATCTAATTTTACCCTCTGATCGTTTTGATGTAAAAATTGACCGGGATGGAAATAACAATATTAAAAAAATTACGTTTAGCGGAAGTGGCTATGGTCATGGAGTCGGGATGTGCCAGTGCGGTGCGATAGGTTTAGCTCGAAATGAGTGGACTTATAAAAATATTTTGACTCATTATTACTCAAATGTTGAAATTAAAAAACTTTATTAAAGATGGCGATAGTTTTATGACATGTATGTCTCGATCAAATTTGGTTCTTGGTTTAATAATTATTTTTTGTCTGGCAAAAATTGTTCAGGCTGAAGAAAATGACAAATATTTTATTGGGTTAAAAGGTGGTTATTCTACCTTAACCGGAGGCGAAAACAATAAATATCCGCTTCAATCGGGATTCGGTTTTCAGTTAGGAATAAAACCGACTGATAAATGGCTGATAAAGGTCAGTTTTTCAAGTTATAATTTATTTGATGACAGTACGGCATCATCAAGTTTTTCACTTGATCAAAATGAAGAATTTGCCACCCGTAAATGGAAAGCGAAAAGAGGCGGAATTTTTGCATATCGCCCGCTATTTGGTTTAGGTCGATTTATGAAATCGTATTTCGGCTTTGGCGGCGGTTTAATTAATTGGCAGATGGTTGATCCTGTTGTTGATACGGTCCTAAAAGTTACAGGAATAAGAAATCAAAGAACTGATTTTGATGCTTCGGAACTGTTTCTTGGAATCGCATCAAGTACCCAATTTAATTTGCCCGGCAACTTTATTCTATCAACAGAAATAGGAATAGATTATTTAACCGGTGGCGGGGTCGAGTTTGAAGAAGCCGTTATATCTGCCCGCGAGCGATACGTTTATGATCTTTCTGCGATTTTGAGTTATTCTTTTGGAAGTAAAAGCCCATTTAAAAAACAAGATGCCTGGCGGCCGGAATTTACATTACCTCAAGCACCTTCTGATAAAATTGACAGTGATGGGGATGGTGTCCCTGATAGTATAGATAAATGTTTTAATACTCCTCCCGGGATGATAGTTGATCAAACTGGTTGTCCTCTTGATTCAGATGGGGATGGTGTTAAAGACGGGTTTGATGATTGTCCCAATACTGACAGAAGAGCAGCTGGAAAAGTAGATGTTTACGGATGTCCGGTTGATTCTGATTATGACGGCGTTGCTGATTATCTTGATAAATGCCCCAATAACAAAATTGGTGGCTGGGTTGATCCTGATGGATGTCCTATTGATACGGATGCTGATGGTGTCCCTGACGGGCTTGACGATTGTCCCAATACTTTAGTTGGTGTTGCTGTTGATCGCCATGGCTGCATCGATTTATCGATGCTATCTAAGCCGATGGTGATGAATATTGATTATATCTCTGGTTCCTATGAAGTTGATGAAAAGAATAAGGGAAAATTGAAACAACTGGCAAGATTGTTAAATTTTGTCAGCGATGTTAAACTTGAAATAAATGGTTATACTGACAATATCGGTACTTCGGTAGCAAATAGAGATATTTCGCAAAAACGTGCAAATAGAGTTCGTGATTACCTTGTAATGTATGGTATCGAAACAGAAAGAATAAAAGTTTTTGGCAAGGGTGAAACAAATTTTGTCTCATCAAACAATACTGCCAAGGGCAGATCAAACAATCGAAGAGTTGAAATTATATTTTTTAAATAACATCTAAGTAACCGGTGATAAATTGAATAAAGCTTATTATCATAATCCAAATTATTTGGATAGAAGACACAATAGTTATGCACTCGTAATTTATCTTCCTGAACATCTGGAAAAAATATTAAAGCCCTTGCGTGAAAAATTTGATCCCGACTATAATTTGGTTGATTCCCATATTACAATAACTTTTCCATTCGATTCAGAAATGCCGATTGATGAAATTACAGCCATAGTTCAATCGGAAGTGAATAAATATGATCCTTTTGAATTAGAGCTGGGAAGTATAGGAGATTTCTACCCGAAGACTCCGATAATATTCTGGAATGTTTTAAAAAAAGATATCCTGCTTGATTTTTATTTAAGCATAAATAAAAAACTCGGACAGGAAACGATCAAAGACTACCAACCTCATGTTACCATAGCGCGGGAAATATCTAATCATCGTTTAATGCTAGTTAAAGATCAGATAGCCTCTTACTTGTCATGCGATTCGATATATGTTGATACTGTTGATCTTATTGCACCGTTGAGTGATAGAAAGTGGGTCTCGGTGAGAACCTTTAAACTCGAAGAATAATTATATAATTTGATAGATAAAAAAAAGCGGCTTAAGAAGAAGCCGCTTTTTTTATAAACAGAATTTATTATTCAGCTGCTACTTTATGAACTTTAGCTTTGGCAGTTTCAAATTTGAATTCTTTGAAATTCTTATTGCCTTCTGCTGTATGACATCTTACGCAGGTTTCTTCAGTCGGATAGACTAAACCAGCTTCAATAGCCATTTTTTTATGGGTTTCCGGATCGGCAGCCCATTTCTTTTTGCTCATAATTTTAGCTGATTTATAATCACCACCGGCACCATGACAGGCTTCACAAGTTACGCCTTCAATAAGTGCACCCTTTTTGTCAATACCACTGGTATGACAAGCGATACATTTTTCATCTTTTTGCTCTTCAGCAGAAAGTTTTGTAAATGCTTTAGCATGTGCAGTTTCTGACCAAGCTGTATGGATATCTTTGTGACAGCTTTTGCATTTTTTTGGCCCAACAAATTTGTGGGTTACTTCTTCTGCTGATAAGCTGATTGACACAAAAGCAAACATGACAGCTAAAATCAGTAATAATGTTGTAAGTTTACGCATTCAAATACCTCTCTTAAAGTTTGTTACTACTTATACTATTGAACCTCTTATTTCTTTCAATATTTTTTGAAAATATTGCCAGTTTGGGTTGTAGTCAAGCTAAAAAGGAAGCTATTTAATAAACATTTGATTATTGAGAATTTCCTTGCAAATTTATTAAAAATAGGTAGTTTTGAATGGATAATTATGAAAATATTGATAATTACACAGCATTTTCCACCGGAAAAAGGAGCTGTCCGCAGACTCTTTGAATTTGCCAGATATTTCGTTAAAAAGGGTATAGATGTGTCAGTAATGACCGCTATTCCTAATTATCCCGATGGTATTGTTCCCGATAAATATAAAGGTAAATTCTTCTATAAAGAAGTGATAGATGGCGTTAAAGTTTATCGAAATTGGGTGCTTCCAGCTTCCAACAGCCAGCCTAAAAAAAGAATGGTTGGATTTGTCACATTTTTAATTACAACCCTAATTAATTCATTTAGAATAAAAGGTAAATTTGATATTGTTTTGGCGTCAACTCCACCTGTTACATCACCCGTAATAGGATGGATTTTAAGCAAAACAAAACGGGCAAAATATATTCTTGAAGTAAGAGATTTACAACCGGAATCAGGCGAAGATTTCGGAAATCTCAACCAGTCATTTTTTACTAAAATCGTTCGCTGGCTTATGCATACTTTATATCGAAAAGCAGATCGCATTGTTCCTGTTACTGATGGAATAGGCCAGTTTTTGGAAAAAGTTGGAATTCAGGCTGATAAAATATCTGTTATAAAATCAGGGGTTAGTTCAGAATTTATTTCTGCGGATACAAATGGAATTCGTAAAAAATTCGGCTGGGAAGAAAAATTCCTTGTGCTGTATTCTGGAACTCTCGGATGGGTGCGTCCTCTTGAAACTGTAATCGAGGCAGCCAGGCAACTTGCGGATCAGCCTAAAATTCATTTTGTGTTTATTGGAGATGGTCAAAAACGAGATGCTCTTGAAAATATGGTAAAAGATTACGGGTTAAAAAATGTCTCCTTTATTGGCTCCCAACCTCTTGAAACAATTCCTTATTTCCTAAAATCAGGGGACGTTTTAGTTGATTGCCTTAAAGAAGTAAACATCGCCCGCATGGCTTTTCCTTCAAAAATGTTTGAATATATGGCGGCCGGAAGACCAATAGTGTTTGGCTCTCATGTAGGTGAGGCGATTGATGAATTAAACTTAGCCGGAGGAGCCCTAACCTATCCTTCGGATTCTCCTGAAAAACTGTCAGATCTGATCTCCCGTCTAAAAACTGGTGAAATCGATGGTGAGAGCTTGGGCAAGAGCTACCATAAACATATTTCATTAAAACATCGCCGGGAAATATGGGCGAAACAGTATTTTGATATTGTAAACAGTATTTAATTTTTCCCCTTCTCTTGTTGTTTCCTATAATATTCTTATATTGTCTCAAAGCTATTGATAAATAAATTATGGAGTGTAATAGATATGATAGATGTTGAAAAAATAAAAATTGAAGATTTGCCTGAACTGTTAATAGGATCGAATACAGTTGTTCCCACTCTTCATGGTGACAAAAGATATATTAATTTTGATAATGCCGCCTCGACCCCAACCTTTAAACCTATCGCAGATTCACTGGTTTCATTTTTGAGATGGTATTCAAACGTACATCGCGGTACCGGTTTTAAATCCCAATTAGCAAGTTGGGCATTTGAAAAATCTCGTGATATGGTTGCGGAATTTGTTAAGGCGGATTTAAAAAAACATGTCGTCATTTTTACCAAGAATGCTACTGAGGCTATCAACAAACTTTCATATCGATTACAATTTAATAAAGATGATATCATCCTTACAACTTTAATGGAACATCACTCCAACGAGCTGCCCTGGAGACGTGCCGGAGAAGTACAACATGTTGAGCTTGATGATGACGGTCAGATTTCTAAAGAAGATTTTTTAAACAAAATTAAGCAGTATGGTTCACGCATAAAACTGGTTGCCATTACAGGTGCTTCTAATGTCAGCGGATATATTACTGATATAGATTTCTTTGCAAAAGAAACTCATAGAATCGGTGCCAAGTTAATGGTTGATGGTGCACAGTTAGTGCCTCATCGTCCGGTCGATATGAAACCGGATGATCCTGAGCATTGTATCGACTATCTTGTTTTTTCAGCCCATAAGATGTATGCACCGTTTGGAGTAGGTATCCTGGTTGGTGAAAGAGATATTTTTGAAGAAGGTGATCCTCAGGAAGTTGGCGGTGGTGTGGTTGATATTGTTACCCTTGAAGAAGCCTATTGGACCGATCTTCCGGAAAAAGAAGAAGCCGGCACCCCTGATATAGTCGGCGTGGTTGCCTTAGGTAAAGTAATAAAATTATTTCAATCAATCGGCTGGAAAGAAATCATCGATCATGAATCCGAACTAACCGCTTATGCATTGAATAAACTTAAAGCGATTGATGGGATAACCCTTTATGGCGACACCGATCCGGATAATTCCCATAATAGATTAGGGGTCATCTCATTAAATGTTGACAATATCCCTCATGCTTTAACAGCATCCATTTTGAGTTATGAAGGTGGCATAGGAGTGCGTTCAGGGTGTTTCTGTGCTCATCTTTATGTAAAGAGTTTGATGAAAGTATCAGAAGAAGATTCAAAAAAACTGGAAGCAGAAATTCTCGATCGTGATCGTTCAAATATTCCGGGAACAATTAGAATGTCGTTTGGTATTTATAATACCAAAGAAGAAATTGATGAGATTATTGAAATGTTAAAAAAAATTATCGCCGGTGAATATTCCAAAAATTATATCCTCAATAAAGAAAAAGGCGAGTACACACCAAAAGACTTTGAATTAAAATTTGATGAATATTTTGAGATATAAGATCTATAAAATTTGAAAATAAAAAGGCAGGCTTAAAGCCTGCCTTTTTTAGTAACATTCAAACAGATTATTTTCCGCCTATATCTAACTCAATAGTTGCTGTTCCTTCACCACCGGAATCAATTAAATCATCACTGGTCATGTCGATAGAAATAGTTTGTTGTCCATCGCTATCAGTATCAAATTCAACAATGCTGGTTAATCCCTGATCGGCAAGTTTCGCTTCAATTTCAGCGATTATCTCAGCATCGCTTTTGCCGTTTGAATCTATTTCAATTTTGTAAAACAGATTTCTTGCCTGGGCATAAAGACTGCCGGATGATTTTTTCAACACTGGAATTATTTCCGGTTTTAAATTAAAATTTGTAACGGTGTTAAATACAGCGGCTGCTTCTCTGGCGGCATCAAAATTTGGAAGCCCATATAAAGAAACAGTAGTTCTGTTTCCATCGCTGTTAGCATTGACAGTTACATTTTTATAACCAAGAGCATCAAGAGCTTCTGTTACCGGATTTAAAACTGCAAAAGCATTATCTCCGGCATTATGAAAGTCTACTGTGTATCCGGTTGTTACCGTATAGGGGAAGGGTATCAATGTAAAAAAGAAAAGCATTGCAGCTGTGATTGAAATTGATATGGTTGCTTTTCTATGGTTTATAAGCAGAGTTTTAATATAAGACATAACCTTGCTATCCTTTCCGGTCATAGCAGCCTCTTTTGCTCCCACTTTCATCTTAATCAGACTCAAATCGGTGGCTTTATGATCTTCGGAATGTTTTTCAGCAAGAACGCCTCGACGAAGAATTGTTTCGGCATGAACAAGCTTTTTACATTCCAAACAGCCCTCGAGATGATTCAGCACTTCATCATTGAAATCTGAATTGATTTCATTTAAGAGCTGTTTTATTTCGTGGCATTGCATTTTCGGCCTCATAAATTTTTGGTTTTTTTTGCTGACCGAAAATTTGCGAACTATTTCATCGCGCATTTTCCGTCTGGTTCTTGATAGTTTTGATTTCAAAGTTCCTTCGCTTATACTGAAAAGTGAAGCAAGCTCTTTAATTGACCAGCCTTCAATTTCAAAAAGAATAAGGATCGCTTGTTCTTCTGATGAAACCGCCTTAAATGCATGTCGCAACCAGAAACGAGCCTGAATAGCATCGGTTGGGTCCTCACCGGGGATTGTATCAACAATCGCCGAAGTGAGCCGTTCCTTTTTTCGCCACCAGGGATGTTTTTGCCGATTTTTAAAGCTGTTTACGATAATCCTGTATAGCCAGGGTCGAAAAGCTGATCGGTCGCGTAAATTATCGATTTTGTCTAAAGCAACCAGCAAACAGCTTTGATAGAGATCATCTCCATCATCGGAATTGCCACATAGCTTTCGGCAGAAGGCTTCTGCTTTTTTGTGCTCCTTTTCGAGCATTGTCCAAAATAATTCTTTATTCATAACTATCTGTACTTAAGACAATCCAAAACCAAATTAGGTTGCAAGGTATATAAAGATTTATACAGAATTGAATATAATAAAAGCCAACAAATTAATATGTGTTTTTATAATAAGATTCTAAATAGATATATAATATAAAAAAACCGGAGTTAAAATAACTCCGGCTATATTTTCAAATTTGAATAGAATTAATCTTTTAAAACCGCCTTACCGGAAGCAGTCGCAATGATTATTGTTGGATCATCAGTTCCCAAATTTACAAATTTTCTTAAATACTTTTGATTATGTCTATAATAGGTTTCTTCATCATCAAAATCAATATCTGAAATAATCCGCCCTTTTCTGACTCTGGCCGACATTTCAAAGTAACCTTCCATCGAATTGCCATTGTAATCTAAAATCGCATCTCCCGATGCAGAACTGATATCTAAATCATATTTCGTACTTTCCCCTAATCCAATGTTTACATTTCCTGATGCACTTGAGAACCCACTGTGATCCTCAAGAATTAATTCAATTCCACGGATATTTCCGGAAGCGGTTGAAACTGCAAAGATTCCACTACAATTTTCAATTTCATAATCCCCCGAAGCGGTATTTGTTTTAAATTCTCCAGTACAATTATAAATTTCGAAATTTCCGGAGGCAGTTGAGAATTCAAACTCTCCTTGACAGTCTTCTACATAGAAATCTCCAGAAGTTGTTGAGACATCAAAAGTGCCTCTTAAATCAGTAACCGTAAAATCGCCCGAAGTAGAAGTAAATTGGATTTCAATTCCATCCGGCACCCAGAGTTCCCATTCAGTATGACCACTTCCGGAACCTCGCATAATTTCAGTTAATCTTAAAACACCGTTATTTTCACGTATTTTAGTTTTACAATTTTTTTCAGGATAATAATCTCTTGAGAATCTGACTTCAACATCATTAGAGTTACCTTTGTTTACAATACAATTGCCACTCAATGTTTTGACTTTGACTTTTTTTATGTTTTCAAAACTATTAATGTCGCTTTTTGAATACCTTTCGGCATTTACGATTGGTACTAAAAGCATTAACATCAGAGAAAACGCAATAAACCGCTTATAATTCTTATTCACTTGATCCTCCTATAACTGTGAAACAGAAATTAATCTCTTTATAATCAATACGAGATTAATTAGGCTTAGTTTCAATTATAGACAGGTTGGGAAATAATAAAAATTATTTAAAAAAGAATTAAATTACTCATGTTCAGCGATTAAACGCAAACCATCAAGGGTCAGGATTGGGTCGACCAGATTAATATGTTTGGAATATTTTTCAATTCCCTTTGCCAGCCCACCGGTACCGATTATAACCGGACTTTTAAATTTTGTTTCGGCAATGATTTTCTCAATGATATAATCCACTTGTCCGATGGTACCGTAAAAAAGCCCAGACTTTAACGCCCCGGCGGTAGATTTTCCTACAACACGGTCAGGTCGTTCGATTCGCACTTCAAACAGCCGGGCAGCCTTTTTGGCAAGTTCTGCCATTGATGTTTCAGGACCCGGAAGAAGCACGCCTCCAATGTATGAGCCCTTGTCGTCAACTATATCAAAGTTTGTAGCCGTTCCAAAGTCAACAATGATGCAAGGGGCGCCATATTTTTTAAAAGCTCCTACAGCGTTACATATTCTATCAGCGCCAACTTCACCTGGATTATCAATTTCAATTTTTAGAGGCAGATCAATATGTGCTGAAACAATAGTTGGCATGCAGCCAAAATATTTTCGGGAAACGGTTTCAAATACTGATGATAACGGGGGGACAACCGAGGCAAAAGCTACTTCGTCGATCTCTTCGTTGGCTATTTTCATCTGCTGGAGCCAATGAGTAATAAAAAAGCCGGCTTCATCAGCTGTCAGATTTTCTCGCGAAGCAATTCTAAAATGATCTTTCAAGGTTTTACCCTTGAATATGCCAATAACAATATTGGTGTTACCGATGTCCATTACTAATAACATGTGTTAAGTATAAGCATGTCGTCTTTGAATTTCAAGCAGACTTTTTAGGATCAACAATTTTGGCTTTTGTCCGATATTTATTCAATGTTAAAGATTTCAAGATTTTTTAGAATTTTTCTAAGTATTACACTTGTCATTGGAGTTCTATTTTCAGCGAGTTGTGGAAGCAGTTATACTACGATTAAGGCTACAAATGAAGAGCCGACTCAAAGTGATCAGACAACTGACAGTCTTGATGTTACCGGGCTTGATAATAAATAAATTAAGATTCAATATTTTTTACTTCTCAAAATTCAATATTACTATTAATATTATTCCAAATGAAAAATCGCAAACCAACATACTCTCTTGATGCAAATTTCAGACAAAAATTAAATGAATTTACCGATGATTTCATAAAAAGTGGATTGAAGTATTTTGAACATGAATTCGATAACATTGATTGTTTTGTGGAAAAAGTAAAAAACGAAGATGGCACACGGGATGATCACAAACTTCGGTTAACTGAAAAAGAAAAATATCTGCTGGAATTAATCTCTTTTAGAATTTACGATGAAAAAAATCGCGAAGCATTTAACAAAACTAAAGACACTCTAATAGTAATGCCTCATTGTCTCTCACTTCATAATCCGGAATGTGAAAAAGTAGATACTGAATACGGTGAAGTATGCAAGCGATGCATGGCTACCTGTCCGGCACATAAAATTGTTGATATTGCTGCTAAATACAGAGCTAAAGTAATTTTTTCAAAAAGAAAACTGACCGATCAGTTAAAACATTTTGTAGAAAAGTCCGGCGATATGGGAGTTATTGGTATCGCTTGTATTCTAATGCTTTCCGAAGGGATGCGAACTGCTGATGAATCCGGCATACCCTCGCGGGGAGTGCTACTTAACTCAACCGGATGTGACCATTGGAATGAAAATCCATTTGGTTCTGAAGTCACGGTTGAGTGGCTTGATGAAATTTTGAAGGAAAAACATGAGTATCAAAATAAGAAAACTTGATTCGGAAGATTACGATCAGATTATCGAGTTATGGGCCGACGCCGGTTTACCATACAAACCAAATGGTCGCGATAGTAAGGAAATGTTATCCAAAGAAATATCTTTACCGCATTGTGCTTTTTTTGGACTTTTCGATGATGACAAAATGTTGGCTGTTGGGATTGCTAATTTTGATGGCAGGCGGGGCTGGGTAAACCGGGTGGCAGTTGACCCGGATCGCCGTGGAAAAAATTATGCAGGAATGATTATCAAAAAATGTGAAGAATTTTTGAAAGATCAGGGTTCAGTTGTTCTCTGTGCGCTAATTGAAGATGTCAACATGCCGTCAATTTCCTGTTTTCAAAAAAACGGATATACCTGTGAAGGTGAAATAGAATACTTTACAAAACGGGATTCAGCTGACTCATAAAGATTATTTTTTTCATAAACACGATTAAGTTAGTTTTGTTAACAGATTTTTATTTGTATTTTTCGCAATCAACAAACTTGTTCAATCATACCGTATAGTTTACAATTATGATTAGAAATTATTAATAAAACTCCAGGCAAGGAGATTGATTATATGAATTATCCATTTTGGGATGTGGATATCGGCTATGGTCTGTTTATGGCGGTAATTGCTGTTATCCATGTCTTTGTATCACATTTTGCAATCGGCGGAGGGCTATATTTAGTTGTTGCTGAATCTGCTGCCCGAAAAAAAGGAGACAGTCTCAGACTCGACTATTTACAAAAGTTGAGTAAGTTTTTTGTTTTAGTTTCGGTTGTCTTTGGGGCTTTGACCGGAGTAGGGATCTGGTTTATTATCGGTTTGTTGAATCCGGCTGCAACAGAAGCCTTGATCCATAATTTTGTTTGGGCATGGGGAATTGAATGGACATTTTTTACTGTCGAAATTTGCTCTGCCTTAATTTACTATTATGGCTGGAAGAAAATGTCAGGCAAAGATCATATGATTGTCGGATGGATATATTTTGTTTCGGCATATTTATCTCTGGTGGTCATTAATGGAATTATCACATATATGCTTACCCCGGGAGAATGGATCACAACCGGTAATTTCTGGGATGGATTCTTCAACCCGACCTATTGGCCATCACTGGTTATCCGAACCGGAATCTGTATTATGCTGGCGGGAATCTTTGCATTGCTTGTAGCATCGCGTTATAAACCGAATGATTTTAAAAAATCTATTGTCCGTTACAATGCGGTGTGGGGTTTAGCAGGCTTAGCCATCATATTACCATCATTTTATTGGTATTGGCACGCTATTCCTTCGCATATAATTCAAACCGCCCAGGAAATGATGCCAACCCCTATTATATCATATAATGATTCATACTGGTTTGCCGGTGGAATTGGTTTAATGTTGATAATCTACGGTTTGATTTTACCCAAAAAACAACACCTGATAATTGCAATTGTGACAATGGCATTAGGTTTGGGATGGTTCGGTGCCTTTGAATGGTTTCGGGAATCAATCAGGAAGCCCTATGTGATCACTGATTACATGTATGGCAATGGTGTTGAACTTGCTAATCTTGATAAATATGAAGAAGAAGGCTATCTGGCAAATATGACATTTCGAACCGGGGATGATGGTGCCGATCTGTTCCGTCATGCTTGCCGAAGCTGTCATACCATAGATGGTTATAAACCCCTCAAGCCTGCGCTTGATGGCACCGATGCTGAGTTTATCGCTGGAATAATTCGGGGGACTCATGTTATGAAAGGGAATATGCCCGAGATGAGGATGCCGGATGAGGAAGTTGAAAAACTTGCTTTATACCTTGAAAAACAAATTGATAAGAACCACATTAAAGATATTTATGGATTATCAGGCCTTGAACTCGGTAAAAAAGTTTTCGACATAAGATGTGGCAGATGTCACGAGATGGGTGGCTACAATGACAAATCGGAATCGTTACTTGGATTGGATGATGAAGATTATAATGACATTCTCGATAACGCGTCTGATTTTGCCGATGAGATGCCTCCTTTTACCGGTGATAATGTTGAAAGGCAAGCCATGATAGAATATTTGAAATCTTTAGAGGAAGAAGGTGCTCAATGAACCTTCCTGACTATAACTTTTTATCAGCACCTTTATGGCTGATTACTGTTCTGCATATTGTGACTCTCACATTGCATTTTGTAGCGATGAATTTTCTTTTTGGCGGGATAGTTATCCTTCTGTTTTCAAAAATACAGGACAAATGGAATAATCCGGTTGTTCTAAAATTTGTAAAACTATTTCCATCAGCCATGGCAGCGACTGTTTCCTTTGCAGTGGCACCACTTCTGTTTTTACAATTGGTTTATGCAAAACAGGCTTATGCTGCCTCAATTGTAAGTGCCTGGTTCTGGATAATGATATTTGTTGTGGCAATCGTTTCATATTATTTTTTATATGGAGCCGCTTTTGCAAAAGAAAAAAACAAATCAAAAATCGGCCTATATCTTAGTATCTCATTAGCTGGTTTTCTCTATATCTCATTTATTTACAGCTCAGTGTTTTCCCTTGTAGAACGTCCGGATCTATATCAGACGCTTTATGCGGGCAACCAATCAGGATTGCAACTGAATACTGAGTTTGGAACCTACATTTTTAGATGGCTTCATATGATGTTAGGAGCAATAACCGTTGGTGCTTTCTTTGTCGGGTGGCTTGGAAAAGATGATGATAATATATATTCAATCGGTAAGAATTTTTACCTGTGGGGAATGGCTGCCGCGATGATCCTCGGATTTGTTTATATGTTCACCTTTGGTGATTTTCTTATTCCCTTTATGCGTACTCCGGCAATTTGGTGGCTTTTAGTTTCAATCATTCTGTCTTTAGGCTCGTTACACTTTTTTATGAAAAAGAATTTTTTTGTATCCGGGTCAATGTTATTTGTTTCGCTTATTGGCATGGTAACGATTCGCCACTATGTACGACTAATGTATCTGGAAAACTATTTCGATCCCTCAACCATACCGGTGAGACCTGAATGGTTAGTATTTATTCTCTTTTTGATATTTTTTGTCATTGCAATCGGTTTAATCTGGTACATGCTTCGATTATTCTTCAAAGAGAAATAAAAAAAGGCGAGTCTTTTGACTCGCCTTTTCCATATTCTTAAATTTATCCTTTACAATAACGACTCAAACGCCTGTTTGAATGTATTGTAATCTCTCATACCTACAAACCGGGTAACTTCGTTACCCCATCACATTC
This sequence comes from uncultured bacterium, assembly GCA_965372795.1. Lineage (GTDB taxonomy): Bacteria > Zixibacteria > MSB-5A5 > GN15 > FEB-12 > QNAD01. The sequence continues at coordinate 19,047 of CBDVDR010000021.1, read as the reverse complement.
AATTTATATTTTACAATAACGACTCAAACGCCTGCTTGAATGTATTGTAATCTCTCATACCTACAAACCGGGTAACTTCGTTACCTTGTTTGTCGAGAAATATTGTTGTCGGGACACCCTTAGTAGCATTCATGCTCATCATAATTGCAGGAGTTCCCATAAGCATCACCCATCCCATCCCGGCTTTTTCTTTATACACATCAACTTTGTCCGGAGTATCTTTAACCGCCAGACTAACAATTTCTATACCTTTTTGATTGTATTCATCGTACAGTTTAACCAGATCAGGAATCTCTCTGCGGCATGGCGGGCACCAGGTCCCCCAGAAATTTATTACTACCGGTTGTTTGCCAATCCATTCGCTTGATTGATGCAAATTTCCGTTTAGATCATAAGCGGCAAAGTCTACTGTAGACGAATTTGAAACAACTGTTGATTTTGGAGTAGTAGTTTCAGTTTTGTTATTAGTTGCTTCATTATCTGAACTGCAAGAAATTAGTCCAAAACTTATAATTGCAATAATAGTAAAAGTAAATATTTTCATTGTCTTCCTGTAATCATCCAGTTATTAGTTTGAACCTTTAGAGGATTCTGTTTTTGAATCTTTAGGAGTTTCGTATTTCTTATCTTTAACAAAAGTTAAAGCTGACATCCATTGATCGGTAGGTTTGTATCCTTTGACCGGACCAATTTTAGTTCCGTCTGGTTCAAGAAACCAGAATGCCGGATATCCGGTTACGCCAAATTCTTTACGAGCAAGATCACGTTCGGTAATTTTATAACCGTCAACATCCAATTCTTTTCTTGAATCACCATCAACTCGTATCGAAATAAAATTTTCATTCATATATTTTATTATGGTTGGATCAGAGAAAGCTTCCTTATCCATCTTTTTACACCAGCCGCACCATTTTGCAGTGAAGTCTATTACGATTTGTTTTTCTGATTCTTTGGCAGCTTTTAAACCTTCGTCATAAGCCATCCAATTGATTTCTTTGTCATTACTTTCTTTCGTATCGTCACCGGCAATGATATTATCACAAGCAACAATGGCAACAAAAGCGAAAATCATAAGGCTTGCAAAAATTGTTTTGATAAGAAAATTCATAAACAGTCCAATCTATAATTCATTTACATTTTACCCATTGGTCTAAGGTATACTGACGAATCGCCTAATATATCTTTTAAATTTTTAAGCATCTCAAAATCTGTATTAACAGAATACTTCTTTGACTTTATATACACCTCAGAACTATTAATGGTTGCAGCAAATAGTACCGGGGTGCTGCCTTTATAATTTTGAAGCGACTCCAAAGCTTCATCAATAATTTTATCGGAACTATACTCGCCCACTTTAATAACCAGCTGACACTTGTATTTGTCGGCAAGCCGTTCTAAAGCAAGGACTTCTGAACATAAAACTTTTGCCGATTCTTCTTCGCGGGTTGAAATTTTACCGGCAACCAGCACCATTTTATCTTCTTCAATATATTCCCGACACTTCTCATAACAATCTGAGAAGAGTATGAGTTCCACTGTGCCGTTGTAATCTTCAAGCGTTACAAAAGCCATCAGATTTCCTTTTTTATCGGTCAACTGTTTAACAGAAGCAATAATTCCCCCAACGGTAACTTCTCGACCATCAACAGCATTAGTTAAATTATCCATTGTTAGATTTGTAAATGATTTTAAAGTATTCCGATATTTATCCAACGGGTGCCCGGAAATATAAAAGCCGAGCATAGCTTTTTCATTGGCAAGTTTTTCAGAACTGCTCCATTCAAGACCTTCCGGTAGTGCCGGAGCTACTCTGGTCACTATATCGCCGGAATCAGCAAACAGATCATGGCTGTTGGAATGAGCGGCGACTTTGTGGGCGTACTCAAGAATTGCTTCTACAATACTGTGTTGTTGTGCCCTCTCTCCATCCAGGGCATCACAGGCACCGGCCGAGATCAGCGATTCAAGTATTCGTCGGTTCAGAGACCTGAGCGGTAAACGGGTAACCAGATCAGGAAGGTTTGCAAAGGGACCATCTTTTTTCCGTTCAGAAACTATTGCTTGAGATGGGTTTTCACCGACATTTTTAATTGCTTTCAATCCAAACCGGATTTTGCCTTCAACAACATAGAAATCAATATTTGATTCATTTATATCAGGTGGAAGTACTTCTATCCCCATCCGGCGGCATTCTTCCAAAAGAATATAAATACGGTCGGTAGTATTCATTTCAGAAGTCATCAGAGCAGCCATAAATTCATTGGGATAATAAAATTTTAACCAGGCGGTTTGATAGGCAATAAAGGCATAGCAAGTCGAGTGAGCTTTGTTGAAACCATAGCGGGCGAATGTTTCAATCTGGTTAAATACTTCTGTTGAAATTTTCCGATCAATTTTTTTGGAATCGGCACCTTCTAGAAATTCCTTCTTCTGCTGAGCCATCAAATTAGCATCTTTTTTACCCATCGCTTTGCGGAGTAAATCAGCTCTTCCAAGGCTGTAACCGGCAAGGTTATTGGCAATTTTTAAAACCTGTTCCTGAAAAACAATAACGCCATAGGTGTCGCCCAGGATTTCTTTTAGAACCGGGTGAAGGAATTCAATTTTTTGATGACCATGTTTGCATTCGATATAAGTGTTGATCATACCGGAATCAAGCGGACCGGGACGATACAGAGCATTCATGGCAGTTATGTCTGTAAAAGATTCCGGACCTAATTTTTTGAGATAATCACGCATCCCTGATGATTCAAACTGGAAAACGCCAATCGTGTTTCCCTTTGCAAAAATTTTATAAACTTCCGGATCCTCAAGAGGAATATTATCGATATCTATTTTTTTACCATGGTTTTTTTCAACCATCTTCAAGGTGTCATCAATAACGGTCAAAGTTCTTAATCCGAGAAAATCCATTTTGAGCAAACCGATTTTCTCGACCATATTCATATCATATTGGGTTGTTATTTCGTCCTTGGACCCTTTAAAGAGCGGGACATAATTTGTTAAGGCCGAAGGAGCAATAACAACACCGGCAGCATGTGTGGAACAATGACGAGCCAGTCCCTCAAGAGTTAAGGCGTATGTAAGTAGTTTATCAATTCGCTTATCATTTTTGCGAAGCTCTCTAAGTTCTGGAACCTTCTTAAGAGCAGCGTCAAGGGTAATCCCTGGTCCCTCCGGGATCATTTTTGCAAGCTTGTCTACTTCTCCATAAGGAACACTCAATACCCGGCCAACATCGCGGATAACTCCTCGTGCTGCCATAGTACCGAAAGTAATAATTTGGCAGACATTTTCTTTGCCATATTTTTCAATAACGTACTGAATGATTTTATCCCGTCCGCGGTCAGCAAAATCAATATCTATATCAGGCATTGAAATCCGTTCGGGATTTAGAAAACGCTCAAAAAGAAGACCGAATTTTATCGGGTCGACATTAGTTATTCTCAGGGCGTACGATACCAGCGAACCTGCTGCCGAGCCACGTCCGGGACCAACAGGAATACCGTTATTGCGGGCATAATCACAAAAATCTTTTACAATTAGAAAATAACCGGCGTAACCCATTTGTCTGATGACACCAAGTTCATAATCAAGACGGGTTTGAACTTCCTCGTTGATTTCACCATACCGTTCATTGAGCCCTTCAATACAGAGATGTAAAAGAAATTCATCGGCATCTACAAACGGTTTTGGGATTGGAAAAATAGGGAGTTTTAAATTGCCGAGTTCAATTTCGATGTTACAGGCTTCGCTAATACGAACCGTATTTTCAATTGCTTCTTTAAAATCCCCGAACAGGTAATTCATTTCATCCGGTGATTTAAAATAAATTTGGTCCGAATTATATTTCATCCGATCCGTATCACTGACAAATTTACCGGTTTGAATACACAACAATGCGTCGTGTGCTTCGGCATCCTTTTGCTGTAAATAGTGACAATCATTGGTAGCAACCAAAGGTATACCGGTCTCACGGGCAATAGCATCAATTTTTGGAATCAGGATTTCTTCTTTTTCTAATCCATGATTCTGTATCTCTAAGAAAAAATTCCCTTCACCAAAAATATCCTGATATTCGCGGGCTGTTGCAGCGGCTAATTCGGTTTCGCCCGCCAGTAGATTCCAGTTTACTTCACCTCTCATACAGGCTGAGGTTGCAATTAATCCTTCTGAGTGTTCCCGTAAAATCTGTTTATCAATTCTGGGACGATGATAAAATCCGTCTAAAAAACCATAACTTGAAAGTTTCATCAAGTTTTGGTACCCAATCATATTTTTAACCAGTAAAACCAGATGGTATCCACCGTCAGGATGAATGTTAGACGGTTTTTTGTCCAGTCTGCTTCCCCCGGCAATATAGGCTTCACAACCTATTATCGGTTTAATACCGGCAGAAATTGCTTTTGTATAAAACTCAATAGCTCCGAACATGTTGCCATGATCAGTAATTGCCAAAGAAGGCATTTTGTATTCTTTGGCCAGTTTTATTGCAGAGTCTAATCGACAAGCACCATCAAGCAGTGAATATTGACTATGAGTATGAAGATGTATAAAATTCGAATATTTCATAAATTTTTCTAAATAACCTTGTCTTTTAATCTAACTATTCAGGATAATTATAAAGTGAATATATCCTACTGTTAATGTCTTTTAAAATGGGCAATTCGTCAATGATTTTTTAATAGCTTTAGAGTTAATAACAAAAAAAGCGATTCGAGTGAATCGCTTTTTTCATAAGGGGGAGGGATCAAAAAAAAATTTATTTCTTCTTGCGAGAGATACCAAAAGCGCCTAAGCCCAGACCCATTAGTAAAAGAGAAGCCGGTTCTGGAACTGTGGACTCACCATCATGAGAGAAAGGAGCCTTTATAAGCTTTCCGTCAGGATCTTTGTAGTAACCCATCGCATCAAAGTGAATACTAAAATATGAACTTGTGACAGTATATTTAAAAATTTGACCTTGCAAATCAGTACCGCCGTCACCACCAGGAACATAATCCTGTACAGGTACAAACGGACCAGCCGTAGTTACTGCGGCAGTCAAATGTTGTACATAGTTGGTAGGATAAATACCGTGTGTTGGAATATCTTCCGGTCCGGTCGGAGGTGTGCCAAAAGTAAAGTCAGCAGCGTTATAAGTCATAGTTGGACCGCCATCAAGCGACATAGTAAGTCCGCCATCAATAGGAGTTTCGTCGGAGTTTAAGGCTGCAACCAGAGTTATATCATAAATTGCGCCTCGATCCAAATTGGCTGCTATAACCCAAACTTCAAATTCAGTTTCAGAAGTAACCCAAGTTTGACTGTCCAAATCATAAGATGCGCCGGGGATGTAAATTTGCAAGTTTGGTACTGCGTTCGAAACAGTAAATGCAAATAACAACATCAGTAATGTTAAAATAATTTTCTTCATATTTGCCTCTATATTAATAAGAATAAACTGATCTGATATATATGTTAGCAATTACAATGCCATTAATTGACTTATTTGGTTAATTAATAGCCTCGGTAACCTGCTGTATGACAATGCGATAGGAAGCAATAAAAAGAGCAATAAAAAGACTGTTACAGTCTACTAAAGAATTGTGCAATAAATTACATATATTTGATTAATTATTACTAAAAGTGTGAAATGATAATAACTTATAAAAACAGTCAATATTTGTCTTATATGTTATAAATATAAATAAAAACTGACGTTCTTTGTCAGTCTTATATACTAATTTTATTTCAAAACTAACGTAAAATGTGATATATTTATTATTAAATAAATCTTAATTTAGCTTTAATTATGGAAAATAAATAATAAATATGGAAAGTAGGAAGATGAAAATAAAGAAAGGCAAATCCGAATTGGCACCGGTGGCTCCATCTACTGATCGTGCTAAGGCTTTAGAGGCTGCTCTGACCCAGATCGAAAGATCATTTGGTAAAGGCTCAATAATGAGGCTTGGTGATAGTGTTGTTCATGAAATGGAAGTAATTTCGACCGGATCGTTAGGAATCGATTATGCTTTGGGTGTCGGCGGAATTCCGCGTGGCAGAGTAATCGAAGTTTATGGTCCGGAATCATCAGGAAAAACCACAATAGCCCTTCATATTACAGCCGAGGCACAAAAAGTGGGCGGTACTGCAGCATTTATTGATGCTGAACATGCTCTTGATGCTTCTTATGCGCGTAAACTTGGTGTCGATATTGATAATCTTCTGATATCACAGCCAGATACCGGGGAACAGGCTCTTGAAATAACAGAAACCCTTGTACGATCGGGAGCAGTAGATTTAATCGTTATAGATTCTGTGGCGGCTTTAACCCCAAAATCAGAAATTGAAGGTGATATGGGCGACTCTCATATGGGTCTTCAAGCAAGGCTTATGTCTCAAGCTCTTAGGAAATTAACTGCGATTATTTCAAAATCAAAAACAGTGGTTGTATTTATCAATCAGATCAGGATGAAAATTGGTGTTATGTTTGGTAATCCGGAGACTACAACCGGTGGTAATGCACTGAAATTTTATTCTACGATTAGATTAGATATTCGCAGAATTGCAACTATAAAAAATGATCAGGAAGTGATCGGTTCCCGAACCAGAGTTCGGGTAGTAAAAAATAAAGTTGCACCACCGTTTAAAGAAGCAGAATTTGATATTATTTATGGAGTGGGAGTATCTCGAAGTGGGGAACTGATAGATTTGGCCGTTCACCATGGTATTGTTGATAAGGCTGGCGCCTGGTTTTCATACGGGTCTGAACGATTAGGCCAGGGTCGTGAGAATTCAAAAAAATTCATTGAAGACAACATTGAAATCTACAACGAAATTGATTTAAAGGTCAAACAGAAATTGGGAATGGTACCTTCAGAAGAAACTGAAGAAAAAGAAGAAAATCCCGAATCATCTAAGGAATAGTTTGAAAGACTATTTTGAATAATATGAAGTGGCACTTTTTTAAGTGCCATTTTTTTTATGTAAAAATAATTGTGTAATGCTGATAGTTTGCAATTAAGGGAACATAATGATATTTAAATTGTTATTCAGAAATGATATCCATTATTTATTGATAATAGAAATTTGAGAAGTAGAATTATAACAAATATATGATTTTAAAATCTTTACAGGTAATTTGTTCTTATAAAAATGGCTTGATATTAGATTTGGAGATATCTATATTGCCACAAATCACAATAGTTTTACGTAATAATGGAAATAATTAACTAAAGTATAGAAGGATAAAAGTTATGAAGTTTGATGATCGTCTGGAAGGAAATGTCGTGATTCTGAATGTATCCGGAAAAATTATGGGTGGTGAAGAGACTACTTTATTTCATGGTAAAATTCATGAATACATCAATCACAATAAAAACAATTTTGTTGTCGATTTGAAAAAAGTTGAATGGATGAACTCAGTTGGTCTGGGTATGTTAATTTCTGCCTTAACTACTGTTAAAAATTCTGAAGGTCGGTTAGTTCTTGCTAATATTACGAAGATTGAATCGATTTTGACAATTACTCGTTTAATTTCGGTTTTTGAACATTTTGATTCTCGTGAAGAAGCTTTAGCCACTTTCAGCTAAAATTATTCAATAAAATATTTAAAACCGTCTGAATTATCAAATCCCGGCGGTTTTTTTATACCAAGCAAAGGGAAACAAAACCATGATCTTTAAGTAAAGATAGACTATGAAAAAGGAGATGAATAATATAGGTCTGTTCAAAAAGTATCTTAAGAAATACATCCATCAGTTTGACAGTTACAATTTTTATTGGGAGTTATGATGAAATTAAGTCGATCATTGGTTATATCAGCTTTAGCGTTAATTTTACTGCTTGTAAGTTCTGTTTTATCTCAAACAAATAATGATTTCACGCCCCAATTTGATCCTAAGCTGGATATTAAGCCTGCTGCGGGTAAAATTATAATTGATGGTTTTATCAATGACGAAGGTTGGCAGTCTGCAGCCAGAGCAACTAATTTCTCCGAGGTTTCCCCCGGTGATCAGATCAAACCACCGGTTCAGTCAGAAGCATGGATGACTTATGATAAAGAAAATCTTTACGTTGCTTTAATTGCAAAAGATGATCCTTCAACTGTAAGAGTCTCAATGAGAGATCGTGATAATATTTTTCAGGATGATTATTTTGGGGTGATGATTGATACTTATGGAGATTTTGCCTGGGGTTATGAAATATTTGTTAATCCCCTTGGCATTCAGGGTGATTTACGGATGGTTAACTCGGGGAATGAGGATATGTCTTTCGATATCGTGTTTGAATCAAAAGGGATGGTCACCGATAGCGGATATCAGGTGGAATTAGCCATACCTTTTTCCTCTTTGCGTTTTCCTGATAAAAAAGTTCAAATTTGGCGAGTAAATTTCTGGCGTGATCATCAGCGCGATGTCAGAAGAAGATACGCCTGGGCTGCACAGGATAGAAATGACCCTTGTTTTATTTGTCAATGGGGAACTGTTTCAGGGATAAAAAATATTAAACCAAGCAGTAATATAGATTTTTTACCTAATATAGTTGCAATGCAATCAAGTTCGCGGGAAGATCCATTTGATCCGATTGATAATCAGGATCCGGATGCTGATATTTCTTTAAATGCCAGATATGGACTGACCTCAAATTCATCGATTGAATTAACCTATAATCCCGATTTTTCACAGGTGGAATCGGATGTTGCCCAGATAGATATTAACACAACTTTTGGTCTGTTTTTTCCTGAACGGCGACCGTTTTTTCAGGAAGGAAGCGATCTGTTTGATACATATACTAATGTAGCCTATACTCGTTCGATAAATGATCCACAGGTGGCGATGAAATTTACCGGACAATTCAATCGAACCTCGGTTGCATACTTGCTTGCCCGTGATGAAACTTCTCCGGTAGTAATTCCATTAGAAGAACGAAGTATTCAAACTCTTGCCGGTAAAAGTACATCTAATATTTTAAGAATGCGTCAAACTTTTTTGAGGGATTCATTTTTCGGTATCATGATAACTGATCGCAGGATGGATAATTTCTCCGTAGACGGAAATAAGCAAGAGGGTGGTTCCGGCACGATTTATGGCGTTGATGGACGGTTGAAATTTACCCAAAATTTAGGAATAAAATGGCAAATTCTCGGGAGCAATATTGTTGAATCGGTTGCTCCAGATTTGATTGATACAACTGAAGAGGATGGTTACGGTCAGGTTTATTTTGATCGTGATCGCAAAACCGTGGCACTTGATGGCGAGGAATTTTCAGGACACTCTATATATTCAAATATTGGATATAATTCACGTTATTACCGTTTTGATATAGATTATCGTGAATCGAGTCCTACCTTTCGAGCCGACAACGGTTTTTTCAATCGAAATGGTCGGCGGGAACTGTTTTTCATTCAAAATTTAGGTTTTCAACCAAATAACGATATAATTATCGAATGGGGACCCGGAATGCACATGGGCAGAGTCTGGAATCATGATGGAAAATTCCGCGATGAATGGATCAACGGCTGGGTTAATGTGAAATTTAGGGGCGAAACTGACATTAAAGTAGAGTATATGAAAAGTCGGGAGAGATTTCATGATTTGCTATTTGATGATATCAGCCAATTTTCTATGCGAGTCAGTAACCGGTATACTGATAAAATTAATGGTGGATTTAATTTTGGAATTGGTCGAAGAATTTACAGGGGTACTCCTGAAATGGCGGATAGCAAATCGTATGGATTTTACTTAAATATTAAACCGACCCAGCGATTGTATATACAGCCGAATTTTGATTTCCAAAAAATGAACAGCCGTAAAGATAACGCTGAACTTTTCGCAGGGTATATTCTGAGAACCAAATTTAGTTATCAATTTACTCGTGAATGGTTTATCCGACTGGTTGTGCAGTATAATGATTTCTCAGAACGGGTCGACATTGAACCTCTTTTGACTTATAAATTGAATCCATTTACTGTCTTTTATGTCGGAATGACAAACCGAACTCAAAATTACAAACCCGAGAATTATGATACTCTGGTTGATTCGACCTGGAAAACCTCATCTCGTCAGTTTTTTGCAAAATTACAATATCTGTTTAGGATATAGATAATTTTTCTCCTGTTGAAATTGAGTGTGTTTTTGAGGGGAGGCACACTCTTTTTTTAATCATTATTTTTTCAATTTAATTGGATTTTTATATTAAACTTATTATAATTTTTTATATAATAAATAACCATTTCGGGGAGAAATGATGATTAAGAAAATTGAAGCTTTACTGGGCAAAAACAAAGATTTGCTCACATATTCCTCAAAAGGAATTGATAAATCACAATTACATTTACCGGGACCGGATTTTATTGATCGGGTAATAAGTAAAACTGACCGCCCGATTAATGTTCTAAGATCAATACAGTCGATGTACAATACCGGGCGCCTTGGCGGTACGGGATATCTTTCGATTTTACCGGTCGATCAAGGGATCGAACATACTGCAGGAGCATCTTTCGCTCCCAACCCGGCTTATTTTGATCCGGCAAAAATTATAGAATTAGCAATTGAAGGCGGGTGTAACGCGGTTGCATCAACCTATGGCGTTCTGGGATCAGTTGCAAGGCAATATGCTCATAAGATTCCATTTATAATTAAATTGAACCATAATGAACTGATGACCTACCCTAATAAATTTGATCAGATTATGTTTGCTCAAGTTGAGAATGCTTACAATTTGGGTGCTGCCGGAGTGGGAGCAACTATTTATTTCGGTTCTGATAACTCTATGAGACAACTGATGGAAGTATCCGAAGCCTTTTCACAGGCACATGAATTGGGAATGTTTACCGTATTATGGTGTTATTTAAGAAACAGCGGCTTTAAAAAAGATGGCACCGATTATCATGTTGCCGCTGATTTGACCGGGCAGGCTAATCACCTTGGAGTTACAATTGAAGCCGATATTATCAAACAAAAACTTCCTGAAAACAATGGCGGATTTAATGCCATAGATTTTGCCAAAACTCATAAAAAAGTTTATGACGAATTAACTACCGACAACCAGATTGATCTTACCAGATATCAGTTAGCAAATTGTTATATGGGCCGCATGGGTCTCATCAACTCCGGGGGTGCATCCTCAGGTGCCGGAGATCTTGCCGAGGCGGTTCGAACAGCTGTTGTCAATAAACGGGCAGGCGGCATGGGGCTTATCTCAGGAAGAAAAGCATTCCAGCGTCCATTAAAAGAAGGCGTGGAATTATTGAATGCGATTCAGGATGTATATCTTTGTAAGGATGTTACCGTAGCCTAACAAGCAGGTAATATATAATTTTCAAAAGGCTGCCTTCCGGCAGCCTTTTTTGTTTTCTATCTATTTTAAATTTTCAATCAGTTTTGAAACTATTGTTTCATAAGAAACCGGCAACTTAGATGGTTTAACATATTCCGGATTTTGTTTATCAATTCCATAGCCCGCACCGTCACCGATTATCATATCAACTCTGGCACCATCTGAATAACTGTAAATTGAACCTAATATTGTGCGACCTTGTAAATTATATGAATATGCCCCCGGTTGCGGACCTGTGGTGGAAACTACTAATATTGTATATGAACAATCAATCATGTGTTGTGAAGTTGGAACAGAAAAGATTGTATCGGTAGTGTACGCATAAAAATCAGAATGGACTCGATCATGTCCAGATCCTGTAACCCGAATCATCCATATACCATACCAGTCGGCTTTCTCTTTTTTATTCCAGGTTAGATTTATCTCTGCTCCGACATCGAAAATGGTATCAACCAGAGATTCTACATATGTCGGTTTGTCCTCTTCGAGATTTAACAATTTTAAACTTACAGATGCAGGCGTATTTCCTTCATAAAAAATAAATTCTGCAAAGTCACCACTATTGTAATTATTAAAATCATCGGGATTGAAATATACCGCGTGATGCTGATAATTATTACCATAAGCATATCGGTATGATTTTCCGATTTTACAAAGGGTGTCATCAAGTTTAACAGAATCAATTTCAAGTTCTTGTCCATAAATCGGGGTCATGTAACATAAAAAATCTACATAAGGACGAAGGATAATTGCGCCGGTCACTAAAGTTCTGGGCGACTCCGGTCCAATAGGAGGAGTGAGGTCATTGGAATCATCATCACAGCCATTGATGCTTAGAATAAGCATTGATATAAACAAATATAAAATTAATTTTTTCATTTTATGCCTTTCATACTATTTCTATAAATCGCTTTCGCCGTCACCGACTATTGTAACATGAACCCTGTTATCTGAAATCCCATAGGCAGAACCGACAGTTGTTGTGCCATCTATATTGTAAGATTCAATATTTGGTACCGGACCGGTAACCGATTCAATTCTAACTCGGTAAGTACCTTCACTGCTAACAAAAGTTCCAGGAATCAGAAATGTAGTATCAGATGTTGCAAAAAAATCATGAGTTGATTCGTGGAAAAATGAACTCCCGGTTCTAAAATATTGATAGATTCCATACCAGTCGGCATTCTCTACTTTGTTCCAGGTAATTGTAATCGGATCACCAACATCAACTCCCGCATCAGACTCAGCGGTTATCACATTAGGACTGTCATCTGTCCAGTCAAGCAATAAAATTTCAACTGCGGTTGTGTCGTTACCTTCAAACATCCTGATGGTCACATTATCACCGGCGCTATATCGCAAAGAATCAGATTCATCTGTATATATTGCAAAGTAGGAATAGTTATTTCCGTAAACAAAAGAAGCTCTCTTGGTGATTGTACAAAGCGAATCATCCAATTTAACAGAGTCAATTTCAAGTTCCTGACCATAAATTGGCTGTAAAAACAGCTGACAGTCGATATACGGCCTTACGAGAACTTTGGCTACCACAATCGTTCGTACAGCATCTTCAGTCACAACCGGTGGATCTTCATCACATCCGATAACCATGATAAAAAATAAACTGAGTAGTAATATAGAAATTAAACTGCGAATCATACATTTCCTCTCTAAATTTATTTTTCTACATTTCTAAATATATAGACGTAATTTTGATATAAAAGTTTAAAAAATGGATAAGATTACCAAGTTATGTAATAAATTATTTGACTTAAAATTAAGTAAAAAGCTATCTTAGTAAAAACCAATAAACAATTGGAGAAAATATGATTTTTATAAAACTAAGCCGAATTATAGCTGTCTTAGTATTATTGTTATTTATTCTGCCAACAAATTCAACGGCTCAAACAGAAAATGACACTATCACAGACAGTTTGGCAGTCTTCAATAATACTGCTGACACGGTCAAAGCTGTTATCTATAACAATGACGGTACCCAACTATATCCAATGTCAGTTGAGAGAAAAGAGAAGCTCGTATCATATTCTCAGTTCACAAATATATGGCGATTTGTAGAATTTTTTGTGGGTTTACTTATTCTCAGTATAATTTTGTTCACTGGTCTATCTGCCAAACTCCGCAATTTAGCCAATTCTGGAAAAAAGAAATTTTTCATTATCTGGCTCTATCTCATCTTGTTTATCATTGTCGATTATATTCTTAGTTTCCCGTTCCATTACTATCGAAGCTTTATGGTCGAATCTAACTATGGTTTTATGAATCAAAATTTTCAAGAATGGTTTAGTGAGGATCTGCTCAATCTTCTAATTACAATGGCTTTTGCAATTATTCCGGTCTGGTTTTTATACCGGGTAATAGACAAAGTAAAACGCTGGTGGCTTATGTTTACTCTGGGAGCAATTCCATTTATCATTTTAACAATTATTATTGTTCCGGTTTTTATCTCTCCCTTGTTTAATGATTATACTGAACTAAAAGATAAACAGCTTGAAACTGAAATATTGAATCTCGCTTCTGAAGCAGGCATCGAGGGTTCCGATGTGTTTCAGGTAAACGCTTCTAAACAATCATCGAAAATTAATGCATATGTGACAGGCATGTTCGGCACCAAAAGAATCGTTCTATATGATACTATGATTGATAATTTCACAGCCAATGAAATTCGATTTGTCATGGGTCATGAGATGGGGCATTATGTGCTTAATCATATCTGGCAGATGATTCCGCTGATTATTATAATTTTTGGATTTACTCTCTGGCTGACCAGTGTTACGATTCAAAAAGTCATTGATCGATTTAAAAGCAGATTCAAATTTGAAAAACTTTCTGATATTGCCTCGCTTCCATTAATTATTTTATACATGAATCTTATCATGTTTATTTTGAATCCGGTGATGAACGGTTTCTCACGTTACAACGAACATCAATCGGATATTTACGGTATGGACATAACCGGAGTTGATGGAGAGACAGCGGCAACGGCTTTTGACAAATTGTCAGCTTTTAATCTAAGCGACCCGGACCCGCATCCGGTTATTGAGTTCTGGTTTTACAGCCATCCGGCATTGACAAAACGTATGGAATTTGTTAGAAATTATAAATAAGACATTAAGGGGAAATTTGATGATAATGAAATTGATTAAAACAGCATTGATGGGACTACTATATATTATTTGCATAAGTGTAAATATTTTCGGTGCTAATGCTGATCAACTTAAAGAATTCAACAACTTTCTGCTGAAACCTTCAGGTATCCTAAATGAATTTCAACTTGAAGACTTTTCATTAAAACATAAAGATTTCGAATTATATATTCAATCAGGCAAAATAAGTTTTATACAACCATTTGAAATCGATTCTGTAAAAAAATATTTTTGCTGCTTTATAAAGGGTGAAGGTTCGTTTCGTTTCCATCCTATACCCTCAATTGAGAAATTTCAAATGCAGCGTTTTTTTGAATCGGATTCACTTAATCGTCCTTTTGATGAAGCCTTATTGTTTTTTGACGAACGAATTTACCAACAATTATTAACTGCTTCTCAAGGCGAAACAAAACAAAATATTATATCAGATGTTAATCAAATACAGGATTTTATAAATCACTTCACTAAGAATGTAGTGGATAATTATATAATCAAAATACTGAGGAATCTTATTTCACACGGAAGCGATCCTTTTCTGCTCGTTAATGCTTCTGTAAAAGATGCCGGGCAATTGATCTATTTATATGATTCCTATGAACGAGAAGAAATTCAACTTCTTAAACGATATGGGAAACTATTTCAAAATAAATTTTTGGAACTGATCTGTAGTTATTCTTCAATTGCTGAAGAAGATTGTACTAATATAAACGGGATTAATAAAGATGAAATTAAAGTAACCCATTATAAAACGAATTCAAATGTAGATCATAAGGGAAAATATTCTGGTGTTATAGATATGGATTTTACAGTACTTGTTGAGAATACGCAAATTTTAAAATTTGAATTGCATCCATATTTAAAAGTTGATTCTTTACAGGATTCTACGGGAATAAACCTAAATTATTCCCGCTGGAAAATGTCAGGTAAAGGTGAGGGTCCAATATATTTATTTCTGGATAGTCCTCTGAAAAAGGGAGAAAATATAACTCTCACATTTTATAACCATGGAGAAATATCTGATCGCCATGGTGACATTATGTTTGTTGGCGCAAGTTCCGATTGGTACCCTACTTATAACTATCGTCAATGTGCAACTTTTGATATGTATTTTAGAACTCCAAAGGATTTTGGATTTGATGCTGTTGGAGAGCAAATTAGAAATGAGATATTTGATGATACTCTGTTCACTAATTACCGAATAAAAAAACCTACACCGTTTGCTTCGTTTAATATCGGGAAATTCCTCGAGTTCGACTCTACTTCTGAGTTAGGAACTAAAGTGACAGTTCATTATATGAAAAAATTGCATAGAGATTTATCTTTAAATTTACATATTTCAAAAGCAAAAAATGCTGAAAGTCAAGTAGCACAGGATGTGATGAACTGTTTAAATCTCTATGGACAATACTTTGGAGATTATATCAATGATAACATCACAATTACTGAAATAATTGCAAGCCACAGCCAGGCATATTCTGGCTATATTCAACTTGGATTGTGGACCTGGGCTAAATCCACAGATGATTGGAATTATGAAAGAATGTTTCGATCTCATGAAGTAGCCCATCAATGGTGGGGGGCAGGGGTTGGATATGAAACTTATCATGATAAATGGCTCAGTGAAGGATTTGCCGAATATAGCTCTCTTTTATATCTGCAAGCAGTCGGTGGAAATGTATCTCTTGAGAAATTATTAAAACAATATCAAGAAGAGATTTATTCAGCCAGAAAATATCTATTGGGTTCAGGAAAAGAGACTGGACCCATTGCATTAGGATACAGAACTTCAAGCTCTGCAACGCGGGGTGATTTCAACTTGTTAATATATAATAAGGCGGCTTTTGTTTTACATATGTTAAGGAATTTATTATTAGATTTGGATAATTTTAATGAAGCAAAATTCCTGGGGATAATGAGAGAATATTATCAAACTTATAATGGTAAAAAAGCAACTACTCATGATTTCAAAAAAATAGCTGAAAAATACGCAGAAGTTGATTTGACCTGGTTTTTCAAGCAATGGGTTTTTGGAAACGAACTTCCAACCTATAAATTCAAATATAAAATTAGAAAAAAAAATGACGATTTGTATTATGTCACTTGCAATATTAAGCAGGAAGGAGTAAGTGAAGACTTCAAAATGCTCATTCCTATAGAGATTGAGTTCAAAAATGGCAGTAAATACTATATGCGACTAACCGTTGATAAATTTGAAAATCAAATTGAATTACCGCCAATGGACCAAAAACCAAAGAAGATAAGGTTGAATCCATTCTTTTCTGTTTTGGCTGATGTTAAACAATAACAATTTAAAATTATATTTGCCTCGAACTTGTTAACAACCTATCTTTTTGTAAATATAGGAGTTAACTAAAATGAACATAGATTCTACAATTTTTAAAGCTTACGATATCAGAGGGATTTTCCCTGAGCAAATAAATTCCGAAATTGCCTATCAATTCGGTTATGTTCTGGCTGCTTATCTAAAACCAAAATCAATAGCCGTTGGCAGAGATATGAGAACCTCATCTGATGAACTTTTTGAAGCTATGACTTCGGGTATCAACGATATGGGAGTTGATGTCATTGATCTCGGCTTGACCTCAACCGATGGACTTTATTTTGCGGTTGGTAAATATGAGTATGATGGCGGAGTCATGATTACTGCCAGCCATAACCCAAAAGAATATAACGGTTTCAAAGTCTGTCGAAAAAACGCCATACCTCTTTCAGGATCGGAAGGGCTCAATCATATTAAAAAAATGATTATCGAAGAAACTCTTCCGGCAAAATCTCCATCAAAAGGAATTATGGTCCGCAAAGATATATCTGATGAGTATGCCAAACACTGTCTTTCTTTTGTAGATATTGAAAAAATTGATAAGTACAAAATCGTTATTGATGCCGGCAACGGCATGGCGGGAGCGACCCTTCCCCCGGTTTTGGAAAAATTACCGATTGATGTTACCCGTTTGTTCTTTGAACTTGACGGGACTTTCCCTAATCATCCGGCATCTCCAATAGAACTTGAAAATCTGGTAGATCTTCAGAAAAAAATTGCCGAAGTTAGTGCTGATTTTGGAGTCGCATTTGATGGTGACGCTGACCGGATGTTTTTGCTCGATAAGATGGGTAATCAAATTGGTGGTGATATGGTCACAGCTCTGGTTGCCAAATCAATCCTTAAGAAAAATTCCGATGAAACAATTCTCTATAATATTATCTGTTCCCACGCTGTTCCGGAACTGGTTGAGAAAATGGGTGGCAATCCAATTCGTACAAAAGTAGGGCATGCTTTAATAAAACCGTTGATGAAATCCCATAACGCAATTTTTGGCGGGGAACATTCGGGACATTTTTATTTTAGGGATAACTGGTTTGCTGATTCAGGTTTGATCGCTTTTTTGGTCTGTTTGGAGCTAATGTCAGATGAAAAAAGAGAACTCCATGACTTAATATCCGAAATTGATCCATATTTCCGTTCGAGTGAAATTAACAGCCGGGTTGACTCGATTGCTGATAAAATCGAGGCGGTTGCCACCGCCTTTGAAAAAGGAAATCAGGATCGCGAGGATGGCCTTACTGTCGAATTTGAGGATTTTTGGTTTAATTTAAGACCTTCCAACACGGAACCTCTTCTGCGTTTGAATGTTGAAGCAAATACGAAAGAGATACTTGATTCAAATGTTGATAAGCTGCTTAAAATTATAAGGAGCTAAAATTGATTGAAAAAGATTCAAAAATTCTTGTTGTTGATGATGATCCATATCTGTTAAGCCTTCTTAGTGATACTTTAAAAGCCATAGGATATAGTTCGGTCTGTGCCAATGATGGGGTTGAAGCTATTGAAGTTCTTGAAAAAGAAGAATTTGATTTAGTAATTACCGACATCAAAATGCCCCGGATGGATGGCGTTGAACTGCTTCAGAATATCAGAAAATTATACCCCCGCTTGCCTGTCCTTTTCATAACCGGGGTCGCCTCACCCGAAATAATCGGACAAGTTGCTCCGAATGGATTTCTGGCAAAGCCGTTTAGAATTTCAAATATTGAATTACTTATTGAAAATACTCTTGCATCGAAATATAACGGAATCCCAAGAAAAATAAAAAAAGTCATGGTCGTAGACGATGACGAAACTTTTCTTCTGATGATGGCAGATTCTCTTTTATATCATAACTATTTGGCTCTTACCATTACTAATGGTGGGGATGCACTTGAAAGAATCAAAGAAGAAGAAATTGATGTTGTTATTACTGATATTCGAATGCCGAATATGGATGGAATTACTTTGCTTAAATCTATTAAAGAATTAAAACCGAAACTCCCGGTAATTTTAATAACTGGTTTTCTTTCGCAGGACGATGTCAAAAACAAACTAATGAATTTTACAGCCGATGGTTTTTTGGAAAAACCATTTGAGATTGAGCAAATTGTAGAAATTCTCAAAAGAATATCTTACGAACCGTCTAATCAAAATTAAGAATTTTCCTCTAATTATTTTTTCTCATTAATCAACAATCTAAATTCCCCCATAAAAAAAGCCCCTGCCGAAGCA
>CBDVDR010000020.1:0-62093 GCA_965372795.1 uncultured bacterium | reverse complement strand
GTTGCCATCAACACAATATTTTCACTTTCTTTGAAATATTTCCATAAAAAAAAATTAAACCAAAAAAAAGTAAAGATGCCGGGGTAAGAATAAATATTAAATTTAATATGTCCAAAATATGATTGAAGGAAAATAATGTATAATTTTCTACTGTGAAGATTGCTTCTGTAACCGGTAGGATTGAAAACTTAAAAAAATTGTTGCTGGTATAATAATAACTGAAAATTATTGCCGGAATTATAAAAACTAAAGAGCATAGCAAATATTGCCAATACGGTTTAAGTTTTAAAAATAAATCTGATATTTTACTTTTGGAAAATAAAATATAAATCATTCCGGGCAAAAGGGTGATTCCCATAATATGAAAAAACAAAGCGAGCATAAAAAACGGAACAATAAACCAGCGGCTTAAACGTCCTGCCAGTATAAACCGACCTATTAAAATAAAGAGTATTACCGAGGTTACAAAAATAGAGTAATTCTCCACGTATCCAAAAAAGAGAAGCATAAACCCACCGGTTGCTATGCCTAAGTATAGAAAAATCTGATGATCTCTTCTTTCAGTGAACTCTCGCGCTATAAAAAAACTGATTATTAAAAAGAAAACTCCCGAAGTTATCGAAATTACCTGGAAACTGATCAAGGCTGCTGTTTCACCTGTACCAAATAAATCCTTAACCCATAAATGAGCTAAGGCTTCACCGATTTCCCGATTTTTTATCAAAGGCGTATCGGATGAAAGCAGCGATAGAACCGTATAACCATCGCCCAAAAAATATGTCTGCACTCGCAATAAATAAAAGATGCACCCAAATGCAATTATCGAAAGAGTGGCGAATATATAAAACTGCTTTTTAGAAAAACAATCCTGATTTAAGCTTTCATAATGTTCATTCTTTTTAAATTGTATCAGCATTAGAGAGGGGATAGTAATTCCGATAACTAAAATGAAATAACGCCAATAATCAGGTAAAAAACTCCAATGATTAATTCCCCATAATCTGGTATTTGGGAAAAAAGAGCTTATAAAAAAAGCTGATAAAGTGATAAAATAGAGAATGTAAAAAATATATTCCGGTTGAGAGGACTTCTGTTTTGTGTTTTCAGTTACGACCATATCAATTTACTATGTATGAATTTAATTTGGGATATTTACTTAAAAGAGATCCAAGCTGATTTATATCAAACCCCTTTTCTTTTGCTTTCTTGAAGTAGGTTCCTGCTTTTTTAATGTCGCCATTATTTATATAAATGTAACCTAAGTCAACATATATATAATATGGTGCTTTCTCAATTTCTGAAGTTTTAATCAGATATTCAAACCACTTATCCAGTTCGCCTTTTCTTTTGTATAATCCGGCTAAACCAATCAATGGTTCATGTCTTGTTTTATCAAGCTTGGCGGCTTTCAACCAAACCTCTTCGGCATTATTAATATCATCAGATCGAAAATAAGCGCTTCCCAGATTATATAAAAAATTAGCTCGATTCGGATTTAATCCTAATGAAATATTGAAAAGTGCAATCGCCGTATCAAACTTACCGGTCACAAGATAGCAATTACCCAAATTATTATAAACATCCGAATACATCGGATTTATTTTCATGATTTGCTCGTACAAATCGATAGCTTCACGAAGTTTCTTTTCATCCAATAAGGCTTTGGCTTTTTTATTCATTTCAATTTCGGGATAGTTTTTATCAAGAAACTCTCTGGTCGACTCGGCTTTGTCATGCAAACCGTTATCGAGACAATAATTGATCAGCACCGCATAACCGGGTCGGTTCTTGGTTTTATCCAATTTAAAATAATTTTCAACCTGAGCGATCCCATCAAGCGGACTTACCTGACAATATAATCTTGGGATAAACATATAAATATTTAAAGAAACGATCAAAATTATAAATAGCCGGCTCTTTTGTAATTCAAAGTTCTTTAATACGATTAAGAGAGTTAAAACCATTATTGGGATTCCCGAAAAAGAAAACAAATCCCAATCACGAGGCATCCCAAGTTTCGGATCAAATATTAGTACGGCGCCAAATGTAGAAAGAGCCATTAGAATAAGAAAGGAAATTTCGCTTTTATCTACCCAGTACCGTTTGGTTAAATAACTAAGAAACAATGTAAACGGCAAAGCAGGAATTAGTATAAAAAGTAAATTTAATATGTCCAGCAGATGATTTTTTGATAAAAGAGTATAACCCTCAACTGTATATATATCTTCAAAAAAAGGGAGAGTGGCAAATCTCAGAAATAGATACTTATGTGAAAAATAATTATACAACAAAGTCAGCAGAACAAATATTAATATTCCGCTTATTGCTTTAATAGAAACTGAAATACTTTTTAACTTTTTAAATACTATAGTATCATACCACAGGATATATATCGCCGCTGGTATTAAGGTTGTGCCCATGACATGCATAAATATGGCAATAGCTAACAATGGAACAATGGCTGGTTTGGGCATTTTCTTCTCAACAATCAAAAGTCCCGCTAAAGTAAATGCCAATACCGAAACAATAAACAACGAATAATTCTCAACATAACCAAAAAATAGGAGCATATATCCGCCGGAGGTTAATCCAAGCAGGAAAAATAACTGTTTTGATCTGTCGATGAAATATTGTTTAGAAAAATAAATGGTGACAAAGAGAAATAACATCCCTGAAATTATAGATAATACTTGATAACTCTGAAGTGCCGTAGCTCGTGAAACCTCACCCAATAAATCCCGAACCAAAAGATGAGCCCATGCTTCGCCCATCTCAACATATTTTATATGATGGTCCGCATTACCCAAGAGGGAGATTATTTGGTATCCATCACCTAAAAAATGAGTTGTTGCTCTGAAAAAATAAAAAAGAACTCCAAAGGACGCTGTTATCAATCCACTTATAATATAAAAAGATCGTTCTGATAATTCCTTCTTATGCTCGGTAGAGAGTTTTCTGTTTAAAAAAAATGTAATTAGAACAGGTATAATCAGAAAAAATAGGAACAAACTGTATTTCCAAAGATCCGGAAGGTAAGCGTAATTGTTAAATCCCCATATTCTGTTCTCAGGAAAAAATGAAGCGACAAAAAAAGCAATCAGGGTACAGGTATAAATAAAATAGGCTTTATTATCATTTAGCTTAAAATCATTGTTAGTTTGTTCTTTTGTCATTCTAAGAAGTTAAGGAAATTTAAATTTATTAGAAAGATAATTTTAAAATGAAAATTAATTGAAAAAATACGATTTCAAATTTGGATATTGCTCTATCAAGGGGTTAATTTGTTTGCTGTCCCATCCTCTTTCGATTGCCTTTTTATAGTAAAGACAGGCGTTTTGTAAATCACCCTTTTTCAAATATAAATTCCCAAGTTCCACTAATACATTATGAGGTGCTTGTTCAAATTCGGCAGCCTTTTTTAAATATTCCAGGTATTTAATGTTGTCACCCATTTTTTTATAAAGCTGGGCTATATTAACTACTGGTTCAAATTGTGTCTTATCGTAATAGATTGATTTAAGCCATGCGTTTTCAGCATTGATAAAATCGTTCTTAAAATAATATGCATACCCAAGATTGTAATAAAATATTTCTCTGTGTGGATTTAATCCCAATGAGATATTAAACAAAGCGATTGCAGTATCAAATTTATTTAATGATAAAAAACAATCACCCAAGTTGTTATAAGCATCTGCATACATGGGGTTAATTGAAATGATGTTTTCATAAATAGATATAGCTTTGTTATATTTATTTTCATCAAAGAAGATTGTTGCATTATAGTTCATCTGAACTTCAGGGTATTTATTTTCAAGCTTTTTCTGTGTCTCTTGTGCCTTTTTAAAATTATTTTGATCGTTATAATAGTTAGTCAGAATATTATAGCCCGGACGACTTTTTGTTTTATCAAGGGAAAAGAAAATTTCTATCTGTTCAATAGCAGCGCTTGAATTTCTTTGACAATAAACTTTCGGGATGAATAAAAATAAGTTTAAGGAAATTGATAAGATTATGATTGTACGGGACAAACTGGGTCTCAACTCTTGTAAATAAAGCACTAAAAAAATAATCATAAATGGAACTCCAGAAAATGAAAACAAGTCCCAGTCACGAGGCATTCCGAGTTTTGGGTCAAAAATAAAAACTGCCAGGATAGTTGAAACGGAAAGTAATAATAAAAAACGGTATTCGTTCTTTTTAAAACTTCTAATACTAATTTTTTTAAATAATAGGAATATCATTAGAGGAAGTGCTGGAATTAGAAAGAAAAATATATTAATGAAATCCATAATGTGATTTGTTGAAAAAAGAGTATATCCTTCAACTGTGAAATTGTCTGCAAAAAGTTGAAGCGTTGCAAACCTGAAAAATAAATATTTATATCCCACATAGTTATAAAGAACTATTAGAAAAAATAATATTAAAGATGATAATATGATTTTTAATCGAACTGATAAGTGTTTAATTTTGTATTCAAATTTTGTGTTTCTCAGTAATAAATAGATTGCACTTGGAATTAACGTTGTTCCGATAACATGAAAAAATATTGAAATAAATAATACTGGAATGATTAAATATTTATTGAATTTATTAGATGTAATTAGTAGTCCTGTGTATGTATATAGTAATACTGAAACAACAAACAGGGAATAGTACTCAACATATCCAAAGAAAAGTAACATATAACCACATGATAGAATTCCAACGCTAAAGAGTAATCTCTTTATACTATTATTGAAGTAAGTATGAGAAAAATAAATCGTTGATAGAATGAATAATATACCTGCAATAATTGAAATTATTTGAAAACTTAATAAGGCAGCAATTTCTCCCGTTCCTATTATGTCCTTAACCCATAAGTGTGTTAAAGACTCACCAATTTCACGGAATTTAAGAATTGGATTTTCTGATGATAAATTTGAAAGTACTGTATAACCATCACCTAAAAAATGAGTTGTTGCCCTGAAAAAATAAAAAAGAATCCCAAAAACTGCTGTTATCAACCCACTTATGATATAGAAATATCTGTCTGATAATTCTTTCTTAAGCTCAGTAGAGAGTCCTCTGTTTAAAAAAAATGTAATAAGAACAGGTACAATCAGAAAAAATAGAAACAAACTGTATTTCCAAAGATCCGGAAGGTAGGCGTAATTATTGAATCCCCATATTCTGTTCTCAGGGAAAAATGAAGCGACAAAAAAAGCAATCAGGGTACAGGTATAAATAAAATATATTGGAAGATTATGATTTGATTTCGGTTGAGTATTACTATTCTGTTCCATGATATCTAAAAGATAAAACTAAGTAGGCAATTGTCAAATATTATAAATACTTGTTTACTAACTGGTGTCTTTAATTATTTCAACCGACCTCTAACTCGAATTATATAACGATCCAGATTTCGAAGTGCGAACCTTTAAAAAAAAGTAATAGGCTTCTATAGTCTTATCAAAAATGATAAAATTGCAGGGGAGGGCAGCGTTATTATCTTATGACTCAAAGATTGTTTTTAACCGGAAATTCTATATCTTTAATTCGATCAAGCCTGAATGTGCGTTCATGATTCGCTTTTTCACAAAAAGCTCTCATATAATACTTTGATTTTAACCCATAAAATTGCTTCGGCCAGACATCTCTAAGATGGGTTTTCTCTCCCTCGCGGGCATAAAATATCCGAACTTTCTGATTCGTATCTTTTGCGTCAACCAAAGGCTGATATGTTTCAGGCAGCTCTGTAATCGTCTGTTTCCAATCCGACATTGTATAAGTTGTCAGATGTTTCAAAAAATCTATCTGATTTTCAACTATTGGAAATCGGGAAGCTGCTTTTTCAAATAGTCCCCGCACCAACTCCGCATCTGCTAACGCCCGATGATTTTGAAAATCAGCAATATTGAATTGTTTTGATAATGACAAAAGCGACATCGATTTTGACTCAAGTACAAACCGCTTATAAATATCAATCGTGTCAATGATCGGGTTATTCCCAAAATTCAATTCAGCCCGTTCAAGTTCACAACTGATAAACGAAATATCAAAGGGCGCATTATGAGCAATCAAAATCGAATCATCACCGCTAAATTCTATAAATCTATTAAGTACCGGTGTTATTGTCTCAGCCTCCGAAACCATCTCATCGGTTATTCCGTGCACTTTGATCACTTCCTCAGGGATACTTCGCTCAGGGTTTATCAATGTCTGAAAAGTTTCCTTATCTGAAGACCCTAAACGGAACTTAACCGCCCCGATTTCAATTACTCGATTAGCCGGAGCCCATAAACCGGTCGTCTCTGTATCAAAGGAAACAAAAATCTGATTTTTAAGAAATGAACTCAAATTGTCACCGTTAAACATAGAGTCAATATGATTAATTTATTCCGTCTTGACAACTGCTTTTATTTCAATATCTTTAAGGCGGAGGAAATATGAGTAGATTAAAATCGAGTTATCAGATCAAAAAATCTCCGATCAAACCGGCGACAAAAGTCATGACCCGCTATACGCCGACATCCGCCTCCGGTCTTCAAGACACTTAGGAAATTTCTCAATTTTACTAAAGTGACAAAGTCACGATTTCTCTTTTTTATTAATTAAAATATAATATTCAGAGGTTAAGATAATGGCTATAATTTTAGATGGATCAAATTTAACAATCGAAAATCTGGTTGCAATCGCCAGAAACAACGAACCGGTCGAACTTCACCACGAAGCGCTCGCCCGAATTAAAAAATGCCGGGCAATGGTTGAGAAAAAAATCAACGCTAAAGAAATCATGTACGGTGTCAACACCGGGATCGGTGAATTTTCAGAAGTCGTGCTCGATGACGATCAGGTCAAGGACTTCCAGAAATATCTGATCTACAACCACGCCGCCGGAATCGGCGATCCGATGCCACTCGAATATGTTCGCGGTGCAATGGCGGGGCGGATCAATGTTCATGCTCATGGAAATTCCGGTATCCGTTCTGAAATCACTATGACTTTAGTTGAGATGCTCAATAAGGGTGTCACCCCGTTTGTCTGCCAGGTTGGTTCGGTTGGTGCCTGCGGTGATCTGGCGCCGATGTCACAAATTGCGCTGCTTCTTATGGCGGAAGGTAAGGCTTATTACAAAGGTGAACTCTTAGAAGGTAAAGATGCGCTCGACAAAGCCGGTATCAAAGCCCCCGGATTAATGGCGCGTGATGGCTTAGGAACTATTAACGGTTCAAATGTGCTGACTGCAATGAGTGCTTTGTTCCTGTATGACTCGGAACGTTGGCTCAAACAGGCGGAAATTGCCGCCGCGATGTCACTTGAGGCTCTAAAAGCCAACATGAAACCATATTCGGCACGTCTTCATGAAGCCCGCGGGTTCAAAGGTGCGGTACGTTCGGCTAAGGCAATCAAAATGCTGGTTGCCGGCGGGGACCTTGAAGAGGGTAGAGTCCCGTGTAAAGTTCAGGATGCCTACTCGATGCGGTCCACGCCGCAGGTGATTGGGACGGTGCATGATGCTATTGAATACGCCCGCAAACAGGTCGAGATCGAACTGAACGGGGTGGGGGATAATCCGATATTTTTCCCTGAAGACAACACCCAGATTTCCGGTGCCAATTTCCAGGGTACGCCTGTTTCGATGCCGGTGGATATGATCGGCGCGGCTATTACGATGATTAGTGTGATGTCGGAACGGCGGATGAACCGTCTGAATAATCCGGCTCTGAATGTCGGGTTACCGGCGTTTTTGACTAAAGGTGCCGGGATGTTTTCCGGGATGATGCTGAGTCAGTACACCGCTGATGCGCAGATTGTCGAACAGCGGATTTTGTCGGCTCCGGCATTTATTCAATCGATTCCGGCAGCGGCTGATCAGGAAGATTTTGTTTCGATGGGGATGAACACCGCCATTAAAAATTTCCAGATTCTTGATAATGCTTATGGCGTGTTGGGGATCGAGTTTATGGCGGCGGCTCAGGCTTTGGATTTCCGCGAATACAATTTTGGGAAAGGTGTGACCAAAGCAAAAGAGGTTGTACGGCGACATGTTGAGTTTTTGGATATTGACCGACCATTGTATCCCGACCATACCAATATGAAAGCGCTGGTCAAATCCTGCGAGATTCTCAAAGAGGTCGAATCCGAAATCGGCAGTTTGGGATAGCAGGCATAGCCTGTTTGATTTCTTGAGTAGGTCAGGAGCCCTGTGCTCCTGACATCTGCCAATTTTCCTATAATAGGTATTTTTCGCTGTAACATATTCTCTGACATGCTTTAACAGCGAAATGGGTTCGTTTGCTCATTTTTACACTTTCGCACACTTCGTATACTTCGCACACTTCGTGTGTTTTTTTCTGACGATGTTTTCGTGGGCGGCAGACGCCAACCACACATCGTGTGCTCGTCTGCCCCAATCTTCGTAGTTGAGTAGGTCGAAACTCCTGCAGTTTCGACAATAAATCGTTGTAAGTCATTGGAGGGTTGTCCAGTACAGCGAAATGGATTCGTTTGCTCACTTTTATGTTTTGCATGTTTTTGTATACTTCGCATACTTCGTGTGGTTTTCTCTTTGTAGGTTGAGTAGGTCAGGTGCTCTGTGCTCCTGACGGATTGGCAGAACCACTAAAGGCTAATAGTCCGCCAAAGGCGGGGTTCTGCCCTACGAAAACTGTGAGGCGACTCTGCCTGACAGCCATTAATGTTGAAGGCGTCGAGCCCGCCCAGGCAGACTCGACCCCACTTAAATATTGATTTTTAGACATACGATTTTGGACATAACTTCCCGTTCCTCTCTTTATATAGGGGAGCGAGTTCTCATTCACCATTGATAATGTGGGGAAATTGTAATGCGATGGGGGATAATATAACGTTGACAGGTTGGGTGATTTTCGGTATATTTGTAATTAAATCGTGGGATAATTTTATATTTTATGCTACAAAAATCTAACTGATCAGAATAATGAAAGGGGAAAAATGAATAGAGAACCCATTTATGCGATTTATCTAACAGTTATTGTAATTCTGATGTTTTATATACCTTTATTTCTTATAACTAAAAAGAAATTTCAAACAAAATTTGCAAGAAGGCGATTTTGTAAAGGTATTATTTCAATACTAAGTAATTGCCAAGTTAATGAAAAATGTGTAGATCAGGTACTAATGCTTCATAAAAGATTAGCAGAAAAATATAGCAATTTGAATGAGCATTTTCGCTCTTCATCTGAAATTTTAGAAGATTTAATAGTAACAATAGATACAACTGATAGTAGAGTTTTTAAAGAAAATTTTAAAATTGAACCTCCAGTCGAATTAAGAGAGAGAATAATTGAGATTTACAATATGATAAAAAAAATTCAACCATTTTCATCAATCTCAAGTAAGCAAGGTAATCTGTTAAATATGCTAAAACATTCCATTGATATAAAAAATGAAGGTTTAGCATTAAATTCTTTAAAACAATTAGGTGATGAAATAGAAGTTTTGGAAGGTAATATTATCAAACAAACAAGTAGAAATAAAGTATCTTTTTCAATATCAATAATTGGCGTGATATTAACATTATTTTTTGGAACAGTTACATTTTTACAATTTATAGCACAATAATAAAATATTGTTTATTTCTTAAAAAGGAATTGTCAGAATAGCTCAAACGAGTCTGCTCTACGAGTGTTTGTAAATAGTCGTACTTAAGGAAGAATTATTAAGGAGAATTGTTAAAGAATGAAAGATGAAAACAATAAACTCGATTCTCATCAAAATGAATATGATAAACATCCTCTTTCAAAACAAACAGACATTTGGTTCGGTAAGCGACATAGAGCTTGGTATTTTATTACAGGATTTGGCTTAGCTGCAGTAATCTCTTGGTATTTATTTTTACCATCTGTTTTGGACCAAACAAGAAAGTCATATGACCGCATTTATCTTGATCAAGACACAAAAATAGATGGTCTACAGAAACAAGTGTCACAAATGACAACGGAAGTTAATATTTTTAAAGACTCAATCGAACAAATGCGTGACTTCGGTACACTATGGGGAGAATTTGACGTACCTTTTGGAAATGACAAAATTTCAATTTATGGTAAGATTTTAACGGGTGCCTGTCAAAAGAGAAAAGAAGGTTATAGTCATTTAACAATATACATTGATACATGTTATGGTTATGATTTGTATTTCAGTGATCCTTTAGATTCAAATTGTGTGGTATATCGTTATTTTTTACCTCTCTCTCTCAATAAATATAGTCCTTTGATAATAGGAGATATGGTTTTCAATATTTATTGTACAAAGATAGAAGATGAATTTGTTACAATAGAATTATATAGAAAAGATTAGATAAAGGTCAGACCATGTAGGGCAGGATCCTTGCGATCCTGCCGAACAATTGTCGAAACCGCAGGGGTTTCGACCTACGAAGATTAAGAGAATAAACACCTTGAAAAATATGTAGGATATCATGAATTGGAAATTACTAGGATTTAATAAAAATATCTATTTCTGTGACCCTCTTCAAATAAATGCAGATGGAAAGAAGTTATTGTTGGGAAGGGAAATTGAAATCAATACTTATATTTCTGAAATTTTAGGTGAAAAAAGATCTATAAAGATAATAAGTGATGATGTAGGAGTAGGGAAAACGAGCTTTATAAATATTTGCCAATATATATGTTATCGACCACAAATAAATGGAGAACTTGATATTGAAAAAAATCAATTAATATTACCTTCATTTCGATCAATTCAAATAAATAATGATGATAACTATGAATCATTTACTTATAAAATTACTAAAGTTCTGTCAAATAATATCTATAATTACTACAGAGAAAATGAATTAGATATCCCTGATGAACTATTAGATCATTTAGAATATTGGATAAAAATAAAAAAACAAGTTTCAACTACTAGTGGTTCATTAGGTGCTACTTTTTTAGGATCTGGCGGACAATTTTCGAAACAATCAGCGACTTATTCATTTCAGGAATTGAGAGATCCTATTTATGCTTTTGATTTTATTTTACAAATTTTCTTAAAATATAGTGGATATGATGGTGTCTTTCTTTTGATTGATAACCTTGATATTGTTGATAGTAATCAAATAGTCAATATTCTTGATGAGATTAGAGATGATTTTTTGATAAAAGAAAACGTCCATTGGATTCTTATTGGAAACAGAGAGTTAGGGAACAATTTAAATGTGAGAAGTCGACGTTTGAGAGGTTTTTTTACCGGTACTCAAATAAGACTTAATCGATTGTCGAATAAAGCTTTCCTTACCGCAATTGATACAAGATCAAGAATGTTTAGCATTAATGATCCTGAAATGATTAAAGAAATCACTAGTCAAAAGAACAAAATTAGAAAAAAAAGATATCATCTTGAATACACAAATAATTACAAATTCATGACTCCACTAGATGAAAAATCTCACTTGATGATCTATGAATTTGCTCATTTTGAACTTAGGGAAACATTTCGAATATACACAGATTTAACATTTAGAGCCTTTCAATATATTATTTTATATGACCAATTATCAATTGATGATACATTTAGATATTTATTTGAATTTTGTGAAGAAGAAACTTCTGAACTTATAATGAAACCTAAAGATAAGAAAATATTATCAAAATTATATTTAAAAGGGTTTGTTTCCAATTATAATTATAAAATATTTGGCTACAAATCTGCATCTGGCTTTGATACACTTCTAAGAAGTTACTCTAAACAAGGATACTTACTTTTAAAAGAAGACAACAAAAATTATCAATATGAAATTTCATGGAAATTAGAAGCATTGGCCATGACCGGAAAGCTTAATAAAAAAGCAACTGATTTATCAACTAAGAAACATTATTCGCAATGGACAGAAGTAATTGATTCATAATACCGTCAACAGAATTTCATATCAAATGAGGTGTGTCACTATAAAAGTTATTGCGTTCTCGGTGTGGAGAGTTGGTCGGCGGTCTGCATGTAGTTATGGATTTTACTCTGAATCCAGTTAAATCTATCTGGATATTTATCCGTCACATCCTCATAAATCCGATTACGCAAACTTTCCAGTTCGTAAAACTCGGTCACGATGCCCAAGCGTTCAGCATAAAAGAATTCGTCATCAACATAACCAATCCGATTAGCTGAATTGAAAATTGCAAACCCTCGACGATTATTAATCGTATTATTATTTTCAATGTCTTCTTTACGACCGGGAAGGTTCAATAAGTCGCGTCCCCAATTAGAATGCGTATACTCACCGCCTAGCAATCCCATGATTGTCGGGAGTAAGTCTACTTGGCTTCCTGTAACTGCGTTACTTTGATTAGTGACTTCGTCACGTTTATCATTAATTAAATTCTTATTAGGTGAGTAAATAAGAAGGGGGATGTGGAAATTGTCGGGGATCAAAAACCGTTGATGGGGGAGAAGTTTACAATGGTCAGCGGTGAGAACAAAAATCGTACTATCAGACACGGGGTGTTGTTTTATCAATTCAATAAACTCGCCTAAAGCGAAGTCGGCATAAATCTGGGCGTTGTAAATTTTGGAACTGTCCGAGTTATCCATGAATCTCCGCATCGAAGAATCGGGCAGGTCAAACGGTTCATGGTTGGACAACGTCAGCATGGTGAGATTGAACGGACGGGGGAGCGAGTCAAATTGCAGGGCAACCTTTTCAAAAAGAATCTGATCGGGGATACCCCATTTTGAAAATTCATTTTCCGACCCGAAATCATCGACACTGAGAAAACGGTCATATTTTTTCTGTTTAAAAAAGCCCTCGACATTATCAAAAAGCAGATCACCGCCATAGGCAAACAGATTGAAATAACCCCGTTCGCTAAGTATCTCGGACAGGGTTCTAAAAGGATGGTTGGCGTTGTATCGTTTCAGAATCGCACGACCGGGCAGGGATGGGAAAGAGCAGAGCGTGGCGCCGAGTCCATAGTTGGTGCGGGTACCGTTAGCATAAAAATTGGTGAACAAAATCCCCTCAGAAGCAAGCCGGTCAAAATTGGGGGTGAGGTTCAACGGTTGATCTCGTCGTTCCAACAGTCCGGTGTTGCGCGCAGGCCAGCTTTCCATCAGGACAATCACAACATTGACTTTGAAATCATGCCCGTATAAATCAGATGAATTAACAGTCCGAAATAGACTGGTATCATCTAAATAATTTTCATTGTCGTTAATTAATGTTTCCCTGACATAGTTTAAGGCTGAGTCTGAGTCGATGAATGGGAAGCGGTCGTTTTCATCCAGATAGACAAGGCGCGGGTCGTGGTCATCCTCAAGGTAGGAGCGGGAGAGAGTGTATAAGCCGTTGAGGGGGATTTGATTGACGAAGTGGTTTTGGCTTTTGAAGGCGGCTCCCCAGTCTAAAGGGGCAAGTCCGAGTCTTCCGCGCGCACCTATGAAAGAGAGTACAATCAGTGCCAGCCAGATAAATAGGCGAGGGGTGATTTTGTAAGGGGCATTGACCGGTTCGCGGTTTTTGAAATAGTTATAAAGGAATTTTATAGCGAAAAATAGAATTATTGAAATGATTACCCAGGCGACTAATCGTTCAAAATAGTTGGGGGATGATACGACCAGATCAGCAAACAGGGCGCCCTCCCCGATGTATTCATAGGCGAGGTAGTTTAAGTGGGTGTCGAAGAAGCGGTAGAAACCGACATCGGCAAGAAGGGCGATAGTTGTGAAGGAGAAGATGGCGGGCAGGTAAATCAGAGTGAGGATTTTGACATATTTGTTTTGAAGTCTGAGCCAGGGGAAAACGAGAACTAACGGGAAAAGGAAATAGGCTGTGATGAGGGTGTCGAACCGCAGTCCGGTGAGGAAGCAGTCGGCGATTTCCCAGAGTGTTTCATCAAGCAAGCGGTCTGCGAAGGATTGGATGAAATAGAGGCGGTAGGTGAAAAAGAGGAGCAGGCTGAGGAGGTAGGTTGAGAATAAAAACAGGCTGGGGTAGATATAGGACAGCTTGGTTTTTTTTGAAAAGGATAAATTAGACATAGGTAAATAAAAGACAAGAGTTGTCTCTATGTCAAGTTTTAGACACAAGACTAACGATAAAGTTATGGATAGTCATCTCGAGCGGAGTCTGTCACCCTTCGACTCCGCTCAGGGTGAAATTTAATAGGATAGGTTTTGTTACAATCTTAAAAATGCTTATTCGTCTTCGATAATCACAGCTGTGCCATAGGCAAGGAGTTCGGCGGCGCCTTTCATGATTTCGGAGGTTGAGAAACGGACCATGATGATAGCATTGGCGCCTTGTTTGGTGGCATCGACAACCATGCGGTCGATTGATTGTTCTCTCGACTCGGCGATCAGTTTGGTGTATTCGACAATTTCCCCGCCGATAATTCCGCGGAGGGCGGCGGCGATGTCACGTCCGATATGACGGGCACGGATAGTGTTGCCTTTGACGAGGCCGATAGTTTTGACAATTTTTTTACCTGAGATGTTTTCACAGCTGGTTATGATCATCGAGAAACCTCCTTGTAACGGTCACGGCGGTAGGCAAAAAATCTTTCACGAATTAAAGAGACCGATAAAATTGCCAGTCCGACGGTTAATGCTGAGGCTCCGATTTTGATAATGATCGGAACTTCGGGGTCAATATATAGCTGACTAAAGAATTCAAACAATCCATAGCCGACGAGAATGATAGCTCCTAATGAGAGGGATATCCATCCAATTCCACGTTCGAGTTTTTTATAAAGCGATTGCCAATATGACTCCCAAACTTCTTCAGGGAGATCAGCATATTTAATCAAACCGGTCACCTCCTTGAGGGCGTTAAACTTTTTTAATTCAGCCTGCAGTTGCGGGTTGCGTTGGAGTTCTTCTTCGAAAGTGTGTTTTTCTTCCTCGGAGAGTTCCCCGTCGACGTATCCGGCAAGCATTTCTTCGATACGGTTATTCATCATTTTCTCCCATCAACTGGGCAAGTTTTTTTCGAGCATAGTAAAGACGTGACATGACTGTGCCTCTTGGAATATCAAGCATCGCCGCAATTTCATCATAAGACATGCTGCGAAAATGCTGCAGATTGATAATTTCCCGGTCTTCAAAAGATAATTCGGTTAAGGCTATTCTTAATCGTGAGATAGTTTCTTTTCGGATCAGTTCTTTTTCAGGGTTGTCATCGGTAATCATCAGGAATGAGACATCATCAATATCAACCGATTTATTTTCTTTGTTAGCCCGGCGACGAAGCCAGGTTTTACTCAAGTTGGTGATGATTGTATAAAACCAGGGGAGGAAAGGTTTTTCAGAGTCAAAAGTATCGGCAGATTTATAAACGCGTAAAAACGCCTCCTGAGAAATATCGTAGGCATCATCTCTGTTTCCGACCAGTCCGAGGGCAACCTGAAAAGCCAATTTTTTATGGCGATCAACAAGCTGTCCCAGAGCTTTTTTGTTGCCGGATTTAATCTGCATTATCAATGTCCGATCCATATCATTGCCCGAACTGTAAGTTTCATTTCTATTCATATTACCGACTGATCCAAAAAATATTCACAGAATTATTCGTTTTTTTACGATTTTTTATAATTTTGATAAAATAGAGAGATAATTCAATTAAAAAATAACAATTAAGCAGGCTCAGGCAGAGCAACCATCCGCTTAAGTTCATCTTTTATCTCGTTTTGGGTTAATTTTTTGACATTTATCAGACTTCGGCTTTTACCTGATTTTTCAGCAAGATAATGATGGTCGGCAAGTCGGGCAATTTGATGCAGATGAGTTACAACAATTAACTGGCCATTATTCGATAGTTTTTTCAATTTTTTGCCAACCTCTATCCCGGTTTTACCGCCAATGCCAGCATCAACTTCATCGAAAACTAAAACCGGTCGATGTTTTTTATTCTGGGCTGATTCGGCAGATTTTAAGGCGAGAAGAACTCTTGAAATTTCACCGCCGGAGGCTGTTTTCACCAGAGATTTCAGAGGTTCGCCCGGGTTTGCTGAAAACAGGATTCGTCCGTTTTCAAGACCCGATGGAAATGGTTTGACCGCTTTTCCGTTAATAATAACGCCTTGCGGGTCAGCTTCATAAATAAATTCAAATTTGAAGCCGCCATTATCAATCGCAAGCTCTTTGAGTTCTTTCAGAACCAGTTTCTCAAGTTTACCGGCTGCTTTTTTTCTATCGTTTGAAAGTTTTAAGGCTGATAGTGAATATTCTTTAAATAGTTTATGAGTTTCAAGTTCAAGGGTTTCGATCAGCCCTTTAACATCGGGATTATTTTTTAATTTTTCATTAATTAGGATTAATGATTCAAGTATGGCAGGTTCCGAGCCGCCATATTTCTTTTTTAGTTTGTAAATTTCATCAAGTCTCAGATTTATCTCTTCGATTCGAGCCGGATTATCTACAATTGATGAACCATACTGTTCGATAAATCGGCGGAAATCATCAAGCCGGT
Source organism: uncultured bacterium (assembly GCA_965372795.1). Classification (GTDB taxonomy): domain Bacteria; phylum Zixibacteria; class MSB-5A5; order GN15; family FEB-12; genus QNAD01. The sequence goes on along the minus strand of CBDVDR010000020.1, from coordinate 45,673 downwards.
ATTCAAGATCGGTTAATTCTTCAACTTGCTTTTCAAGTGTCTGATCAACTTCCGACATTTTGCTAATCTCTTTTTTGCATCTTGAAATCCGGTCGGTTAATGAATCTTCTTCACTATTTAAAATATTTTGAACCAGCGAGGCAGAGGTTATCAGGTTTTGGGCTGAACTTAGGATTTTCAACTCGGCGGATAATTTTTCTTCTTCTCCGATTTGTATGCTTGAGTTTTCGATTTCATTTTTTTGAAACAGCAGAAGCTCCCGCTCATTCATGAGCTGTTCCTGACGGTTTATTATTTTTTTTAATTCATCAGCAGATTTTCGCCATCGGTTATAAATCTCAGTCACCAAATCACGATCTTTATCCAGTTTTGCCAGCCGATCAAGAAACCTGAGATGATTGTTTTCGTTCATTAGTTCCTGATTGGCGTGTTGACCAAGAATTTCTGCAATTGATGCGGTAATCTCTTTTAAGCGGGTCAATGAAACTGATTGTCCGTTTATTTTTATTTTTGATGAACCTTCAGTTGAAAATTCACGATAGATTTTCAGAGAGTTGTCACTCATTAATTCTTTATATGAAGATTTCAACGAAGACGGTAGAAATGATATATCGAAAGCTGCTTCAACCGAAGTAAATTTGGCGCCATGCCTGATCCATTCTTTTTCAGCTCTGGCACCGAGAGCGAGGGAGAGGGCAGTTATAATTACAGATTTACCCGCACCGGTTTCACCGGTTAAAACCGACATCCCATTTTCAAAGGTCAGTTCAGCTTTTTTAAGTAAGGCTAAGTTTTCTATAGATAAACTTTGAAGCATCAAAATCCGTACCGTTTAATTTCTTCCTGTATGGAAGCGGCTTTATCGTTGTCGCCGGCATTTTCAGCATCGGCTAATTGTTGTTTAAGAGAATTTCTAATTCTTCGTTTTTTATTTTCAAGAATCTGAGTTGCCATTTTAGTGGTTTCAGAATCAATGATAGTGTGATCCCATTCTTTGGAAGCTATTTTTGTTATCAGAGAGATAAATTCTACATCAGGATTGTTGTCAATCAGCTTTTGAGCGTCAACTACTCCGGACGAATTATATTGGGTGGTGATGGCAGCGTACACCCGGGCAAGATCACGGGAATCGAAATCCTCTTCTGAAATTTTACTAAGGACACTATCAATATTTCCCGGGTTGTTAAATAGAAGAGATAACAGCTCTGACTCATAGGGGTCGAATTTTTTTGAATGCGAAGGGGGAATATTAGAAATTGTCTGTCCTTTTTGCCCGACATTGAAAATAGTGGGGTCAACATTTAAGTATCCTGATGCTTCCTGGAAAAACAAAGTTCTTCTGGTAGGATCTATTATTTTAGTTCCGATTAGTGAAAGTTCTTTTATCAGCTTTTCTTTGCCGATTATTCCGGTTGTTTTAAGATCAAGGTTTCTTACCCGGAAAGGTATAAAGCCGATGGCGTTTGTTTTAAGTTCTTCAATTTTTTCAGGACCGAATTTTTGGGCGATTGAATCAGGGTCTTCACCATCCGGCGGTTCGATTACTTTTACTTCCAGTCCGGCATCATAGAGCGAGTCAACAGATTTTAAAGCTGCGTTTCGTCCGGCAGAGTCAGCATCAAAGAAAAGATAAACCTCCTCGGCAAATCGTGCCAACAGCCGCGCCTGTTGCTGGGTGAAGGCTGTGCCTGATGAAGCGACGACGTTTTCAATTCCAATCTGCCAGAGCGAGATAACATCAAAGTAACCCTCGACAACAAAAACCTGTTTGGATTTACGGATACTGTCGCGGGCATTGATCAAGTTGTATAATATATTTCCTTTGATATACAAAGCGGTCTCGGGCGAATTCATATATTTTGCCGGTTCGCCTTTTTTGAGAGTTCTTCCTCCAAAGGCAATCGGTTTACGGCTAAGATTAAAAATAGGGATCATGAGGCGGGTGCGGAAGCGGTCGAAATAATTTTGTTTTTTTTCAGATTTTAAAACCAGTCCGGCATCCATCAGGTCTTCAGCTTTTAAACCTTTTTTAGAGGCATAGTTTAACAGCCCATCCCATTCTTCACCGGCAAGTCCGAGTTTGAAATATTCAATGGCATCGGCCGAGATGTTTCTTTTTGCGGTTAGATAATCTTCAAGGACAGCTTTATATCGGGGGAGTTTAAGCTGGTTATGGTAAAATTCTACGGCAACCTGATTGGCAAAATTAAGACGTTCAAATCTTTCACGATTATAATCGGTTTCTTTTTCTTCCTGAATCGTAATATTTGCCCGTTGGGCTAAAAATCGTACGGCTTCGACAAAGGACATTTTTTCATGTTCCATAAGGAAGGTATAAATATTGCCGCCTTTGCCGCACCCGAAACAATGAAATATTTGTTTGTCAGAGGAAACATTAAACGAGGGTGTCTTTTCGGTGTGGAAAGGACACAAAGCCAATGAGTTTCGTCCACGTTTTTTCAGACGCAGATATTCACCGATCAACTGGACAATGTCAGTTGCTTGACGAATCTGATCTATGGTTTCCTGAGGTATCATATCAATTATAAAGTTTGACGACAGTTACTCCGGCTCCGCCTTCGTTGAAATCACCCAGTCGTAATGAAGCAACTTCGTTTCTACCTTTCAAGTATTTAGTCAAAGAATTTCTTAATCTTCCCGTGCCTTTGCCATGAATTACATAAACCTGTTCAAACCCTATAATAACAGCTCGATCCAAAAATCTTTCCAAAGCTTCAGTCGCTTCATCAGCAGTCATCCCGCGAAGATGGATCTGGTTCGATTCTGTCTCCTGTATATTGTATAAGCTGGTTTTAATTTTTTTTGGAGATTTAATTGCGCTGTCGGTTTTTCTGAGATTTCTTATTTCAACGGTCGTTAAGATATTACCGACTCTAATACGGGCACGATCATTCCCGATTAATTCTTCAATTTCGCCATTATGTCCCAGACTGATAATTTCGACTGAATCACCGACATCAAAAGTTGACGGGTCGATTTCGGTTTTTTTGGATAACTTCTTTTTCTGTTTTTTAACTTCGCTTTCGCTGTGACGAAGTTTTTCATGGAATGTTTTTAACGATTCTTTGGAGGCTTGAGAAGAGCGGATGTCCTGGACCAGATGTTCGATATCTTTACGCATATCCTCAAGGAATTTCTCGGTATCCTGAACCGAATTTTTTAAAACTTCTTCCGAATTATTCTTTATTTTATCAGTTTCTGTTTTCAAGTAATCTTCAAGTTCCTGAGCATTGGTTAGCTGTTCTGATAATTTAAGTTTATCGTTTTTAACCTGCAACAGCTCGGCTTCAAGCGAGGCGATTAGGGCCGAAACAGATTTTTCACTGCTGCCGACTAAGTCCGAGGCATTTTTGCAAATTTCATCCGGCATCCCCAATCTTCCGGCAATCTCAACCGCATAAGATGACCCGGGCATTCCGATTCTAATTTCAAAGGTTGGGGAGAGAGTTTCCCGATTAAACTCAAATGATCCGTTTTCAATTTGAGGATATTCCATGGCCAGAGTTTTTAGTTGGGAATAATGAGTGGTGACCAGCATCCGGGTGCCCTTTTCAAGGGTGTAAATAATAATTGATTCTGCCAGGGCAGAGCCTTCTTTGGGATCGGTGCCGGCACCGATTTCATCAAAAAGAAGCAGGGTGGATTCGGAGGCATTTTTGATCCCGGTAATAATATTTCTGATATGAGATGAGAAAGTCGAGAGCGATTGTTCGATGGACTGTTCATCACCGATGTCGGCAAAAATTTTATCAAAAAGTCCAATGCTTGAGTTTTCTTCAGCTGAGATATGCAAACCCGATTGGGCCATGGCAATTGAGAGTCCGATTGTTTTCAGGCAGATAGTTTTGCCGCCGGTGTTTGGTCCGGTAACAAGGATTGCCTGTCGGTCTTTATTAAGATTAAGATTATTGGGAACAACTTTTTTAATAGAACCGAACTGGGTTATTAAAAGCGGATGGCGGATATTTATAAAATCAAATTCAGCGGTTTCATTGGTAATAACCGGAGCCAATCCTGATATTTGATTTGAGAACTGAGCACAGGCATGAATTGAATCAATTACGCCTATCAAGCGGCAATTTTCTAATAGAGGTTCTTTTCGAATGGCAATCTCTTTTGTCAGAGCGATCAGGATTCTGGTGATCTCATATTTTTCTTCCTGAATCAATAGATGGATGCGGTTATTCATCTCAACGGTCTGTTGCGGTTCGATGAAGAAGGTTGCACCCGATTGGGAACGGTCATGAAGGATACCGATATCAGAACGGTAGTTGTTTGCCGGAACCGGGATGACATATCTATCGTTGCGAATAGTAACGACATCATCCTGCCAGCCAGCCTGTTTTTTTTGACCGGAAATTATTTTATCGAGTTGTCCGATAATTCGACGCCGGGTCTCAGACAGTTCGGAACGTATTTTTCTAAGAGCCTGAGAGGCATTGTCGCGAATGTCACCATTTTCATCGATAGTTCGGAGAATTTCTTTTTTAAGTTCCGGGAAGGCTCTGATAGTGGTCAGATATTCTGCGATTGATGGAAATTTTTCATGTTCTTCCCGGCTGTATTTGTTGAGTTCGATTGAGAGATTTATGAGCTGTAATATTTTAATTATATCTTCAGGGATCAGGTGATGACCTTCAACATCAGATTGTATAATTTCCTCGTGACAATCATCAACGCGCGTAAGAGGGAAGGGGTCGCCAAAATTTAAAATATCTTTCATTTCGGAGACTTCTTTTAAGCGTCTGACTATTGCCGGTTTATCATATAGTGGTTTAATTTCCAGGACTTCATTCTTGCCGAACGGGGTGAGGCATTTTCCAGAAATAAGAGATATTACTTTCGGGAATTCTAAGGTTTGTAAGGTATGTTTATCTATCATTTCATCCCATAATTTCAAAAATAAAAAAACCGGCTTATGCCGGTTTAATATACGTAGATCGTTTGTAAAAACAATATCGCTTTTAAGTTTCCTCAAGTCCGGTTTTGAAGAATTTTTCCATCCGATAAAGAACCCGGTAAACCTGCTGGCGTTCTTCTTTCATCATCCCTTGACTGATCTGGTTATTACTACCATCACCTAAGAGGGTTTTTTCAATTTGACCGATAAAATCAGGAGTGTTGGGGTGTAAGACAGTCGTGGTTTCAAACATTAATGGGATAGTTTTAGCGATTGCCGGTCCAAAGAAAGAATCTTCAAATTCTTCATAATACCGGTCAGGCATAGGGAGGAGGAAAGTTAAAAAGGTCAAAAAGCCGACCGCAACCCATCCTCGGAGAAAACCAATCAAGGCACCGCCCATTTGATCGCGTTTGGGGTTGGATTTCAAATTAGCAATTTTATAAAATAACAATCCTGTTAATTTGAAAGCAGCATAAGTTAGTGCTAATAAGACGACGAATGATAGAAATGCCGAGATAAGGGTCGAACCGCCAAGTTTTGAATGGACGATAATCGCAAAATCATCTATGTAGTTGACAGATACAATGATTGCTGCAAAAAAGATTGTAAAAGCCATCAATTCCCGAATCAATCCTTTTTTAGAACCAACGATCACAGAGGCTAATAAAAGAACTATTAAAATTATATCTACAATATTCATAAGCTGCTCCCATAGTTTTCCTTCAAATTACAGCAAAATATAGATAGTAGTGCAATACAATAACAAGTTTTAATTTAATAACAATTTGCAGAAAAATCAGTCGTTTTGGTCAGTTTTTGCGAGTAATTCAATTGCGATTTTATTTATCAACTTGCCATCCGCCTGCCCTTTTACTTTAGGCATGACAACTTTCATGATGAGTCCGATTTTCTGTGGAGAATCGGCTCCGGTCTCTTCAATAGCGGCGACAACAATTTCACGGACTTTTTCTTCACTCATTTGTTCAGGAAGATAGGCTTTGATGATCTCAAGCTCGAAGGATTCTTTTTTAACTAAATCATCCCGGTTCCCGAGAGTATACTGCTCGATAGATTCGCGTCTTTTTTTAGCAGCGGAAGAAAGCACAGCAATAATCTCTTCTTTTGTAAGATCATCACCTTTGTCGATTTGTTTGTATTTTAAGTCAGATTTAAGACCCCTAAGGACGGTGAGTTTATCTTTTTCACCGGCCTTAAGGGCCTTAATCAGATTTTCATCAATATGTTTTAAAAGAGACATATTATATATATAAGCCTAGTAGGTTTCCATCATTCTATTCCGTCTTGATTTACGTCTGGCAGCTGCCATTTTACGTTTTTTTGCTTCGGACGGTTTTTCATAATGCTGATGTTTTTTTATATCACTGAGGATACCAGTTTTTTCACAAAACTTATTAAATCTTCTTAATGCTTTTTCAAAAGATTCGTCGTTACGAATTATTACTCCAGTCAGGGTAATTCACCTCCTCAAAAAATATAAAAAATTCAAATAGATCAATTCTATCGGTAAGTTATTGGTTTTCTGAATGTTGTCAACATCTATATGACTAATTTACGCATTTTTATGAGAATAATTGAAATAATATAAATCTTTAGTTTGAACTAATTGATATTATGACAATATAATAAAACATGCCTTTTACAACTTCTCATACAGCGATTGTTATACCATTAAAAAAAATAATGCCAAATTGGGTAAATTTGAGCGGATTGATGGCTGGGGCTATGGCGCCGGACCTGATTTATTTTGTGATGCTGACAACCGAGTGGCGATATCTCAGCCATACGTGGCTGGGGCTTTTTCTGTTTTGTCTTCCGGCAGGAGTTATCTTCAGCTTTGTTTTTCATAACTGGTTCAAAAAGCCCTTTATAACGCATCTTCCGTCTCCTCTGGATAAATCGCTTGCCGGATTAGCTAAATCAAAGTGGACGATACAGGGGAGTAGGGATTGGTTTGTGCTTGTTGTTTCGGTGCTTATCGGAGCCTTAAGTCACTTTGGCTGGGATTCAATTACTCATCCGGATGGTGCCATTGTGCAAGCTTATCCAATATTAAATGAATCAATTACATTATTCGGAACTTCAAGGAAGATTTGTCGCATCATTCAGCATCTAAGTTCACTCAGCGGAGGGCTGGTGCTCCTGTACTATTTGTTATTCGATAAAAATATAGTCAGCAGGCAAGTGGTAGCAGTACAACGCAATAAGGCTGAAAAGCTAAAGTATTGGTTTGGGTGTATGGGGTTTACAGTTATGCTTACCTTTGTTGCGATTTCATTTTACAATTATATTTTCAGCTGGAAAATTTTTGCAGGTTACTATCTGTTTTTAGGATTCATAACGGCAGTTTTATCAGTTTGGGCTGGTCTGTTTTGGTGGGCGGTGTTATGGGGTTTTAGGCATAAAGAAGCTAAGCATTAACTTCTATACTTATTTTCTAAGTAATTTCAATATACTTCAAATATTCTGATTCCCGGTTAGATAGAAAATGATAATGTATGTGATCAACTTCCTGTCCATAGCCATTATTTATCAAAATCCTGAAATGACTTTCGAGGTGCAGTTTTTCTGCCACAATTTTAACGGTCGCATCAAGCATGCTTAGAGTTTCCTGACCGGTTTTATAAAAATTTAGGGTTTCGATCTTGGGAATTAAAAGAAGGTGGATTTTGTCTTTTGGACGATGATCGGCGATAACGATCACTTCATCAGTTTCATAGAAAATCTTCGCCGGAATCTCCCGATTGATTATTTTTCTAAATATTGAAGCCATAAATTGAAAGAATCGGTTATGTCAGATAAACACAACTAATTTTTGATGATTTCTCTTGAACCAGACACTTGCCAAATATCATGAATTTGATTAAATTTATTTATAATATTATAAGTTTGGATTTGAATATTAGAGATAGATCAGGAGGAAGTTAAATGTCCGGACATTCGAAATGGTCGACTATAAAACGGAAAAAAGGTAAAGCTGATGTTGAACGCGGTAAAATCTTTACCCGCTTAATTAAAGAAATTACTATTGCTGCCCGTGAAGGTGGAGGAGACCCCGAAACAAATCCACGCTTGAGAACTGCTATCGCCACGGCCAAAAGCAGTAATATGCCGGCTGATAATATTAAACGCGGTATCTTAAAAGGTATTGGCGAGCTTCCCGGAGTTGTTTACGAATCTATCGTTTATGAAGGTTATGGTCCCGGTGGTTCGGCAATCTATATGGAAGTTCTAACTGATAACAAAAATCGCACCGTTGCCGAGATAAGACATGCCTTATCAAAGTATGGCGGGAATCTTGGGTCAAACGGCTGTGTCGGATGGATGTTTGAAAAAAGCGGCGTCATAACCGTTGAACTTGATGCTACTGATGAGGATACTCTTATGGATGTTGCAATCGAAGGCGGCGCCGAGGATATAATTTCTGATTCAGGTTCATTTGAAGTTCTTTGCGATCCGGCTGAAATTGATAATGTTCGCTCGGCCATCGAAGCTAAGGGCATCCCGATGGTGTCGGCTGAGGTTCTGATGCGTCCAACTAATACGGTAAAAATTGAGAAGGAATCAGAAGCCAGTTCAATGCTAAAGCTGTATGATATTCTCGAAGACAACGAAGATATTCAGAAGATTTATACTAACTTTGATATTGATACAGCACTTTTAGAAAAATTGTTTGCCTAATTTGATAGTTAGGAAATAATTTGTTAAGCAATATTAAAGGTTTTTTGTTCGATCTTGACGGCACTCTTTATATGGGCGATAGCCCGATTGATGGTGCCGTCGCTTGTATTAAGTATCTAAAAAATAAAAATATACCCTGTCGGTTTCTAACCAATACAACAACCAAATCTCATGAATCAATGTATGAGAAACTAATCAAACTTGAACTGCCGATTGAAAAAGATGAGATAATATTTCCTACTATAGCCGCAGTTGCCTACTTAAGGAAAAGAGTGAAACAAGGTGATCATATCACCTGTCATTTCCTTTTGACTGATGATCCAAAACAGGATTTTTCAGAATTCAGAGAGAACAGTATAAATCCGGATTTTGTGGTTATTGGAGATTTTGCCAAGCAGGATTGGAACTATGATGTGATGAATGATGCTTTCCGGATGATTTTGGGAGGGGCTAAATTGTTGGCACTTCATAAAGGTCGTTTCTGGCAGATGCCCGACGGGCTCAGAATGGATATTGGGGCGTTTGTAGCCGGGCTGGAATATGTGACTTCACAGGAGGCGTTAGTTTTTGGAAAGCCATCGGTTCAGTTTTTCAATATGGCGCTTGAACATATTGGGCTCGAACCAGCCGAGGTTGCTATGATCGGTGATGATATTATTAACGATGTGGGTGGTGCGCAAGGAGCTGGATGTATGGGGATAATGGTCAAGACCGGAAAATACCGAAAAGAGTTAGTGGCAAAATCAGAAATTAAGCCTGACCTGGTAATTGATTCGGTAGAAGCTTTAACAAGTCTTATATAAATTTCAATCACAATTTGATGGAATTCACCTTTTTTAATTGATTCTGAAAGCAAAACAGCTATCTAACAGTTATGCGAGTACTTGGAATAGATCCCGGATTACATATAACCGGCTACAGTATTATCGATTCTAACAATGGCGAAATGGCTATTGTTGAAGCCGGAGTAATTCGCACCAAACCAAAAGATAAAATGGAAATAAGGCTGCTTGAAATTTCAACGCAACTTGATGAAATCATATCCCAGTTCAAACCGGATTCGGTTGCGGTTGAGGATTTGTATTCGCATTATGACCATCCCAAGATTTCAATTATAATGGGGCATGCCCGAGGGATTATTTTCCTGAAAGCTGCCGAGGTCGGTATTCCGGTAACACCATATGCTTCAACCCGAATAAAAAAATCGCTGACCGGAAATGGAAGAGCCCCAAAACGACAGATGCAATTAATGGTCTGCTCGACTTTTGGATTGGCTGAGGTGCCCGAACCGCCGGATATTGCCGATGCCTTGGCGGTCGCTTTGTGTCATTGTCGGGCTGTTACGGTTGATAAGATGGTGCCGCAATGATAAGCCGGATTAAAGGAAATTTAAGCAGGGTGGTTGACCAGAAAGCTCTGGTTGAAAATAATGGGATATTCTATGAGATCATGGTACCGTCCGGTTTAGCACAACGCTTAAAAGAAAACGGTCATATTAATAATGAAATTACTTTTGAAACGGTATACTACATAGAAGCCGGTGATAAAAAATCGAGTCACTATCCGAGATTAGTCGGGTTTTTAAATGAAATCGACCGCGAATTTTTCTCGCTGTTTACATCGGTCTCCGGGATGGGTGTCAAAAAAGCCTTAAAATGCCTGGTTATTCCGATTAAGGATATTGCCGCCGCGATTGAGATAAAAGATGCCTCGGCTCTGACCGGATTACCCGGTGTCGGGGGGAGAATGGCGGATAAGATAATAGCCGAGTTAAATGGGAAAACGGCTAAGTTTGCCCTTTCGAAAACCGGCGAACCGCTTGCGATAGAAAAAGTCTCCAAACTGTTAGTACCGTTTGAACAGGATGCCCTTGAGGTGTTACTGCAGCTTCAGTACAAAAAACATGAGGCGGTGCAAATGATTGATGAGGCGGTAAAAGCTAATCCAAAAATTAGTAGCGCCGAGGACCTGATTTCTATTATCTTCAAGAGTCAACATGATAGCAATTAAGAAAACACGATCAGGATATAATAAATGAGCCGTGAACGAATCGTATCTCCCATCCCTATCACTCCCGAAGAAGAATCGGTGAATTTATCCCTTCGTCCGCAATCGCTTGATGAGTTGGTGGGGCAGAAAGAGTTATGCGAAAAACTTAAAGTATCAATTCAAGCTGCTAAAGGTCGGGATGAGGCTATTGAGCATGTTTTGTTTTATGGTCCGCCCGGGTTGGGGAAAACTACGCTGGCTCATATCATGGCAAAAGAGATGGGTTCCAAGATATACATCACCTCCGGTCCGGCATTGCAGCGTACCGGTGATCTGATGGGGATCATGACTAATCTCAAGGAAACGGATGTTTTGTTTATTGATGAAATCCATAGGTTGTCGCCGGTAATTGAAGAATTTTTGTATCCGGCAATGGAAGATTACAAAGTTGATTTTGTCGTCGATAAAGGCGCCTTTGCCAAAGTAATAAATGTTCCGTTACAAAGATTCACATTAGTTGGAGCTACCACCCGCGCCGGGATGCTTTCGGCTCCTCTAAGAGACAGGTTCGGGCTTTACTATCATATAGATTTTTATCCTCCAGAAGACCTTCAGGAAATTATAATTCGTTCAGCGAAACTTCTTAAAACAGAGATTACAATCGAGGCCGCCGGATTGATTTCGGTGCGGTCAAGGGGAACGCCAAGAATTGCTAATCGGCTTTTAAGACGGGTGCGGGATTATTGCGAAGTTAAAGGGGATGGTAAAATTTCGGTTGAGATGGCTGTGAAAGCTCTTGACGCCGAGGGAATCGACTCGATTGGTCTGGATGATCTCGACCGTAAGCTGCTTGAGATTATTATCAAATACTACAAAGGCGGACCGGTCGGAATTGAAGCGCTTGGGGCGACTTTGAATGAGGAAGTTGATACTCTGGTCGATATGGTCGAGCCGTATCTTCTGAAAATCGGGTTTGTTCAGCGGACAAAACGGGGTAGAATGGCATCTTCAGCCGCGGCCAAACATCTCGGAATGACAATTTCTGACAAGGGATCGCAGGAAAGTCTTTTCTAAAGTTCATTAATTGAACAATTGATTTAAAAGCAGTATCAATTACTTACCCAAACTGACAATCCTTTTTGAATTATCTTGCGTAATGACGATATGATATATTGCTTTACACTTAGAGGAATATATGTCAAATGATAAGATAAAATTTATGATGCGGGTGTTGGGGGAACAGATTTTTGAAAAGGCTACTGATCCATCAGGGACCGTGGCTGTATTAATCACTGAAACGATCAAATTTCGGGATAAATTAAAAGAGTCGACCGGAGAGATTTTAACGGTTGAAGATACCAGAGTGGCTCTTGAGGGACTCGAAGAATATATAAAAAGTGATGTACTTCCCAAATCTCTATCAATGGAACAGAAAAGTCTGGCACAAATCTGGATTGACCGGCTGACCATTTTCCAAAAGCACCCATAGGCTGTTTGATACTATCCGATTATTTTAATCTTCTCAAAAAATTGTTGTATTACGTTCAATTTTATGTTCATTTCGATTTATGGATATTAAAAAGTTCGACTATCAGCTGCCCAATAAACTAATCGCCCAGTTTCCAACTCAGAAACGGGATGAATCGCGTTTGATGGTGCTCAACCGGATAAGCGGTGAGATTGAAATCCATCCTTTTAAAGATATTTTAAATTATCTTTCTGAAGGGGATGCGCTGGTTATTAATAATACCAAAGTTTTCAAAGCGAGACTGATCGGGAATCGTGAGAGCGGAGCCGAGGTTGAGATTTTTCTGGTCAGACGGAATTTAGAATCGCAGGAGGAAATTTGGGAGTGTTTGGCGAGACCCTCGAGACGGTTAAAAGAAAACGAACGGATCTGTTTTGAAAAATATTCGTTGGAGCTTTTGAAAAATTTGGGGGAAGGGCGCTGGCAGATACGATTTGATTCGACTAATCAGCGTGAGAAAATAATTTCGAAATTCGGGCATGTGCCTTTGCCACAGTATATCAAACGGACCGATGCGACCTCCGATATCAGGCGGTATCAAACGCTGTTTGCTGATAAAGAAAAAGTCGGGGCAGTTGCCGCGCCGACAGCCGGATTTCATTTTACAAAGCCGATAATTGATAGTTTGAATAGTAAGGGTGTGAAGATTGTGCAGACGACCCTTCATGTCGGACCGGGGACATTCAAGCCGGTGTCGGTGGATAATATTCATGATCACAGCGTTGATCCGGAAATGGCCGAGTTGACAAAGTCGGCAACAGATACGATTAACAAAGTCAGACAAAACAAAGGAAAAATTTTCGCCGTCGGGACAACCTCAGTGCGGAATATTGAGTCGGCTCCGTTTGTATCGAACATGATTCAACCTCATAGTGGATTGGTTAATTTGTATATCAAGCCGGGTTATAAATTTAAAGTTGTCGATCATCTGGTAACAAATTTCCATCTGCCAAAATCTTCGCTGTTGATATTGATTTCAGCATTTGCAGGGCGTGAGAAGATTATCGAAGCCTATGAACAAGCGATCAAAAACGAGATGCGGTTTTATAGTTATGGCGATGCAATGCTGATCCTATAGCACACTTCGTGTGACACACATTGTGTGTGTTTTTATATCAAATCTTCATTGTTTTTCCATGTAACTTATACGGCTTCATTTGAATACGCAGAAATGGGTTCGTTTGCTCACTTTTGTACTTAAAGTACTTTAAAGGAACATTTTGTGTTTTTCATTTAGTTTGGTTTCTCAATTTTTGTGGTTAGAATTTTGGACATAGCTCTTCGTGCCTCCTTTTATAAAGGGTGATAGAATCGTAATCATCAATGATTAGGTAGTGAATTTGCACAGGAGTGATTGCTTAAGTAGGGCGGGATCCCTGCGATCCCGCCATTTTTTGGCAGCATCACAGGGATGCTGCCATACTTGAACTTGTGTTATTAAGTTGATGTTTTATTCTATTTTTTATATATTTATCACATGATGAGAATACGCAGGAGGATTAATTCGGTGAAAAAGTGTGAAGATAATTACTTATGCCATAGCAAGTGGTGGGGTAGTCGGGGGAAAATGAATTATGACTATGAAAAAATCTAAAAAAAATAATCGAAGTAAAAAGCATCATTATTTACCCAGATATTACCTTGAGGGTTTTACAAATTCTCAAAATCTTCTATATGTCTATGACAAACAAGAAGACAGAATTTTACCGGATCCATTGCCGCCTGGTAATTTATTTTTTATGAACGATCTGAATACCATTGTTCTTGAGAATGGTGAGAAATCAGACTCTTTGGAAAAACTATATACAAAAACCGAGAATAGTTTTTGGAAAACACTTGATAGAATTCGAGAATCACAACCCCAAAAAGCAATTGAACTTCCTGATAAAATGCATCTATTCAATTTTCTGCTAATTCTTCATTGGAGATTACCGAGTAATTCTAAACATATAGATAAGTTGTCAAATGAAATATTCAATATGAATGGTGAGCTACCATTTGTTTCCTTGACAGATAAGCAAGGACAAGATGCTCCTGAGGAAGTAAAAGCTAAGCTCAGAGAGTCACCAGCTTTCAAAAAAAACACAAGGTTGATAGCACCTTTTGCACCGTTTATTGAGAAAAATTGGTCAGATCAATTACGAAATTGGAAGTTTTTATATGCTGGTGATGGGAGTAATTGGAATTTAGTCGGTGACAATCCAATTGTGACAAGAAGTGTATATGACCATGATCTAAAAAGGTGTTTAAATGAGTTCATCTTTCCAATATCAGGAAGGATTATGGTCGTTGCAACGGACAAATCCATTAGTAAAACGCTTCCACCTGAATTCCTTATTCAACTTGGTTCAGGAATGATTAAACGAGCAAAACGATTTGTAGCACATGGAAGAAGAGACTTTCTAGAAGCTATAATCTCCGACTACAAATTGCATACATGTTTTGAAAAAGAAGAAGAACATATAGTTTCACTGTTTTCGATGCTTGAAAATTAAAATAGTAGTTTTTGAAAGAAGGAAAGAAATGAAATTTGAAAAAATACTTCAATCTGAACTTTCTGAATTGGTTGAGACAGTAGAAAGAATTAAGAAACTAACAAATTTATGTGGAAAAACTCTATCCAAAATTATTAAAGAGAACGGCCACAAAAATGACAATTTTATTGAAACGGCACTGCAGTTTAATCGAATAAGCTACGAATCAACAGATGCAATTATATTAATTCTAAAGAATGGTAACATTTCTGAATCTATCGTTTTGCTAAGGTGGTATTTGGAATATGCTCACCTATTCTTTTATCTTTCAAAAAACAGCGATGAATATGAAAAATGGTTAAGAGGCAAAGAAATTAGACCCCAGACTATTGGTAAATTCTTTGAAAGTCAAGGGATACCTACTTGGGAGGACACATATTCTGATTGGAGTGATGTAACTCATGCTAATTCACGGTTTGTAGAGAAATGTTCTTCTGTTTCAAGAATGAATCCAGTAATAGATGACATGTTAATATTATCATTGGGACAAATTTTAATAAGACTAATGATTATGTCAATGAAAATACTGTATGTAATCGGTCCAACATTAAAACCAATTCTGGATGTATCAGAATATAACAAGATATTTATAGAATATAATGAGTTAGATGATATTGTTATAGAATTGAATGAAAGTCAAAAAAAGTGGGAAGATGAATTATTAAAATAATGAAAATGAAATTACAGCAATTAAATATAGTCGAGTAGGTCAAGAGCCGTGTGCTCCTGACAATTATTGAACGGGGCAGACGAGGACGTCTGCTGACTATGGAAGAAGAATGGATCAAAAAAAAAGACTGCTTATAATATTAGCTACTTTAATTATTAGTACAATATTTTTCTGTTTGATAATAATATTATCCCCTCCTAACTATATAGGAATTATTCTATTTAGTATTACATTTGTTCTAGTATTACTAGGATCCTTTTTAAATAGAAATTGAATTTAAAATTTAGTTTGAGTAGGTTTGGAGCCGTGCGCTCCTGACATCATAAGAGAACGGGGTAGACGAGGGCGTCTGCCAATAACGGAGGTTATGAAAATCAAATGCATTAGAAAATATTATATATTATTTATTATATCTCTCTTAATAAATATTATCGCTTGTTCTACTGAAAACTCTATTAACTTAAGAGAATTTGTGAAAATAAAATATGTCTTTTTATTTAAAGAAAGGGATTCTAAGACAGAATTAAATAAATATTATGTAGTCGAATATGATTCAAACAATTATATCGATTATACTGTTCTTGATTCTATTTATACAGATTCAAGAATTGTAGGAAAAGATCCTAATAAATTTTATTATATTAATGATGATGAATATTGTTATTATTTCATTGAGCTTACAATTTCTGAGTCTAATGTCATTGATACTTTTTTCACTTCATGCATGACTGATTCGAATAGATTTCAAATATTTACGGATATTTATGATGTAAACATGAAAGACTCTTTGATAACTTTTTCTACAACAGGTTTAAAAGGAGGAACATTATTAGTTAAAATTGGACAAGAGAGTGTTGATACATTACTTTCTGTTGATAATACAAATATTTCAGGTTTTTCTGGAGATGGGAAAAATTTACTCTTGGAAATAAGTGTAGATAATCCAGATGGAGATGAATCTTATTCCAATATTGGAATTTATGATATTAATAAAAACTATTTAGATGTACCCTATTTTACTCAAACGCATGATGTTGGACCTTACCAAAAAAACTCTAACCTTCCTGTTTTATTTCTTAGAAGAAATTTTACTGACGATGATTTAGCTAACATTTGGATGTATTCTAAAGATAAAGGATTAGAAAAAATAACAAATTATAAATCACCCTTTTGGATAAACTCATTTGCAGAAGCCAGAGATACACTTGTTATTATCATCGGAAATATAGATGATAACACATTTAAATCAGAATTTGTTCCGATAAAGTGGTAATAGTTGAGTAGGTCAGTCCGCCTAGGCGGATGTGCTTCTGACAATTATTGAAAGGGGCAGACGAGGGCGTCTGCGGGTCACAGAGATATAGAGGTTCGATGGAAAACAAACAAAGTGAAAATACAATTCAAGATGAACACGTAAGAAAATTTAAAGAGATAGTATTTACAATCTTCATGTATTTAAGTTCATTATTTCTTTTAGGAATTTATATTTTTATCAGAAGACGAATTGGAATTCCGGTGATTTTAGAAGAAATTTTGGCTGAAAAATCTTTAGAACAACTTATGAAAGATACTATAATGATAATTAATATAATTATGGTTATACTTTTTTTTATAGTAAATATTATAATGTGGGTAGAAAAATTAAATATACCAGATAGAATAGAATATTGCTTATCTAATTTGAAAAGAAAAAAGAAAATTTTCATTTATCCAGTTGTATGTTTTGAAATATTAGTATTAGTATTTTACTTTATTTGATTAGTTCAATAAATATCACCTTCATATCTCTTAAGTTGACTTATACGCCATATCGTTTCATATTCGGAGTATGAAGAATTCTGCCATTATCGTTGCCGCCGGATCAGGTAAAAGATTCGGGGGAGAGGTTCCCAAACAGTTCAAAACCGTCTGCGGTCGACCACTTCTATCATGGGCAATCGAAAGATTTGAAAAAGCCAGTCAAATTAACAATATCGTATTAGTCGTAGCGGAAGATTATCTGTTGTATACCTCAGAACATGTTGTCGATCCGTACGGGTTCAGTAAAGTATCCAAAATTATCAAAGGTGGAGAAACCAGACAGGAATCGGTCCTAAACGGACTCAAGGCAATCCCGACCTCGACTTCGGTGGTAGCGATCCATGACGGCGCCCGAGTGTTGATTCAACCGAATGATATAGACCGAGCTATCGAAACCGCCAAAACCGAACGGGCAGTGATAATAGCCTCAAAAACCAGAGACACCATGAAACGGGTGGTTGAAAATCATATAATCTCAACAGTTGACCGCGAAAATCTGTATAATGCCGAAACTCCGCAGGTTTTTCAATACGATCTGATTATGGAAGCTCATAAAGAGGCTGAAAATAAAAAAGTCGACTTTACCGATGACGCTTCGTTAATTGAACAGCGAGGGTTTAAAGTGACAATTGTCGAGCCCTCCGGTTTGAATATGAAAGTTACTAATTCTGAGGATCTGCTGATTGTTGAGGCGATCCTTAAAAAAGAGACAGGTCAATAATGAGAGTCGGTTACGGATTTGATGTTCATCGGTTAGTAGAGAATCGCAAGCTGATTATCGGCGGAGTGACTATTCCGTTTGAAAAAGGTCTTGAGGGTCACAGCGATGCCGATGTGTTGCTTCATGCGATAATGGATGCTCTTCTGGGAGCGGCAGCATTGGGGGATATTGGGCAGCATTTTCCACCCTTGGATCAGAAGTTCAAAGATGCTGATTCAGCGAAGTTATTAAAAGAAGTGCATAAAATTTTATCAGAAAATGGTTACAATAAGATTATAAATATTGATTCTACGATCATGGCTGAACAGCCGAAGTTTGCTCCGCATATTATTTCAATCCGTCAGCGCATCGCAGAAATTTTACGGCTTGATCTGGATCAGGTTAGTGTTAAAGCAACTACCACCGAAAAATTAGGTTTCACCGGCAGAGAAGAGGGCATCGCAGTCTCGGCAATCTGTCTGATTGCAAAGTGATGGGCGAAAGTTTAGTACAAATAAATGAGTATCTGGACTATTTCTTTGCGTTTGGAGCATTCACAGTTTATGCGGTAATTTTTATAGCCTGTTTTATTGAAAATATTTTTCCGCCCTTTCCGGGTGATACCTTTATTTTAGCCGCCGGGGGGTTGGTCGCCGTTGATCGACTTGATTTAGTAACCGCATCATTGACAATCATCGCCGGAGGAGTCAGTTCGGTTATGGTTTTATATTTTTTCGGTACTAAATATGGACGGGAATATTTTGTTAAGAAAGATTACAAATATTTCTCAGCTAAAGATATTTTTGTGATGGAAGAGAAATTCCATAAATGGGGCGTGCTGATAATAATATTTTCAAGGTTTGTAATCGGGATTCGGTCAGGATTGGCGATAGTTTCGGGGATAAGTAAGTTTAATGGATTTCTGATGCTTATTTATTCGATTATATCGTATATCTTATTTGGCGGACTGTTGATGTATATCGCAATTGCGCTGGTTGAAAATTTCGATAAAATAACATATTATGTAAAGACATATAATTTAATTTTTTGGCCGATATTGATTTTCATAATTCTCTGGTTTATAATTAGTAAGATAAAGAAAGTCAAACAGGGGACAGCATGAAGATACTTTTACTTGCCGGTGGAAATTCAAATGAAAGGGAAGTTTCATTAACTACCGGTCAGGCAATATATGAATCGTTGATGAATCAGGAGCATACAGTTTTTGCGATTGATCCGGCGACTAATAAATCGCTGGTAGGCAATGACGGGCAGTATTTGGATTTTACGGCAAATGAAGATTTAAAACTAAATAGCAACGGCAAAGTAGATGTCCGGACAATTGTAACGACAATCAGTTCTCCCGGATTTCAGGATATAGATGTTGTTTATTTAGCCCTTCATGGGGGTATCGGGGAAAACGGTACCATGCAATGTCTGCTGGAACTTGCCGGAAAAAAATATACCGGGTCGGGTATGACCGCCTCGGCAATAGCGATGGATAAAGCGATTACAAAAAAACTTATGATGGCCGAAAATATCAAAACGCCCAATTGGTCAGTTTATCATTTGCGACATGATCATATTGATGATCGGCTGGTAACGGAAATTTCTCATAAATTCCATTGTCCGATTATTGTTAAACCGAATGATGGCGGTTCGACGGTAGGGCTTTCCAAAGTTAATGATGAAAAAGATTTGCTGGCGGCTTTAAAAAAAGCCGGTATTTCCACCTCAAGTATTCTTGTTGAAGAATTTATTCAAGGGAGAGAAGTTACCGTTTCTATTTTGGATGGTAAAGCGTTCCCGGTTGTAGAAATAAAACCACATAATGAACTTTATGATTATGAATCAAAATATACCAAAGGTAAATCAGATTATATTGTGCCGGCGAAGATAAATAAGGATCTTACTCAGGAATTACAAAAAGCAGCATTGAAAGCTTATAACATAATCGGCGCCACCGGAATCGCGAGAGTTGATTTCATCCTGGATGAAAACAACGAATTCTATTGTCTTGAGATAAATACTTTACCGGGCATGACCGAACTTTCGTTAGTCCCAATGGCGGCGAAGGCGGCAGGAATATCATTTGATGAGTTACTTATGCAAATTATAAAATCAGCGATGGCAAGTTAAGAAGATGGAAAAACTAACTCCAAAGGCCGTGATTTTCGATTTAGGTTCCACGCTTATTGAGTATGAAGTGATCCCCTGGGATGAATTGAATATTCTTTGTTCGGCGTCGGCTCGTGAAAGTTTGATTTCGCTTGGTTTTCAAATGCCGGATGAAGATTTGTTTATCGAAATATTTGATCAGGTTAAATCAGGTTTCCGAAAACAAGCCAGCGAACATCTGATTGAATGGAGTATCCCGGAAGCGACTCACAAATTATTTGAAGTTTTGAATGTCTCCAATAGTGATAATCTTGTGGCTACATTTTTTGAGGCTTATTATTTACGAGTCAAAGAACGACTGTTTGTATATGATGACACGGTTAAAACTTTGAAACAGATCAAAGATAAAATCGGCACGATCGGGTTGATTTCAAATACGATATTTCCTGCGGAAGCTCATCTTGGGGAACTTGAGCGTTTTGAATTAATAGATTATTTTGATTTTAAAATTTTCAGCTCAAGCTTTAAACTTAGGAAACCTCATAAAGATATATTTCTTAAGGGCGCCGAATTAGCCGGTTGTGATCCAACAGAATGTGTCTATGTCGGCGACAGGTATTATGAAGATATTGAAGGACCAAACCGGGTTGGAATGCCGGGGATTTTAAAACAAAAAGAGGGCAGAGAATATCCTGATAAAATGCCACTGGCAAATCGCATTATTGATAATTTGAGCGAACTTAAAAATCATATTGATTTAGAGTAGACGTAGCCTTGTCTCTTTTGTATATTCAAAACTAAATGAAAAATTGAACTGTAACTCATAGAGGATTATCATGGACAAAACAGAACTTTTACTTAAAGAAATTACTGAGGCGAGCGGTGTATCCGGTTATGAAGATGAAGTCAGAAAGCTAATGAGACGTGAATTGTCACCATTTTCTGATTCTGTTGAATGTGATAAAATGGGTTCAATCATGGCTTCAAAAGCCGGCGCAAGTAATGATCCGCGAGTCATGGTAATCGGTCATATGGATGAGATCGGGTTCATGGTCAAAGAGATCACTCCTGAAGGTTATATCAAGTTTTTAGCTCTGGGAGGATGGTGGGGTCACGTAGCTCTGGGACAGCGAATGAAAATTATGACCTCGAAGGGTCCCGTACTTGGAGTGATCGGTTCGACACCTCCGCATTTATTGGAAGCCAAAGACAGAGAAAAGGTTTTGAAAATTAAAGAGATGTTTATTGATGTTGGCTGTCAGGAAAAGTTTGATGTTAAAAAGAAACTTGGGATCAAATTAGGCGACCCGATTATTCCGGTAAGTGAATTTACTATTATGGGTAATCAGAAAATGTATTTGTCGAAAGCCTTTGATAACCGTGTCGGTTGTGCGGTGGCTATTGATGTGCTGAAAAAATTCCAAAAAGTAAGTCATCCGAATATGCTTCTTGCCGGCGCTTCGGTGCAGGAAGAAGTCGGTCTTCGCGGAGCTCAAACAGTTGCACAAATGAGTGAACCGGATGTTTGCATTGTTGTTGATACGGGAATCGGACAGGATATTCCACCAAACACATTTAAAAAAGCTGAAAAAATGGGCGGCGGTCCGGCGGTTCTGATCTTTGATGCCTGTATGATTCCAAATCTGAAATTAAGAGATTTGGTTATTTCAACCGCAGAATCCAAAAAGATTCCTTTCCATCTGACTTATATGGAAGGTGGCTGCACCGATGGAGCCCGGATTCATATGAATCGTACCGGCGTTCCAACCGTGGTGATAGGTCCTCCGGTAAGATATATTCACAGTCATAATGGAATTTTGAATCGTACCGATTATGATAATACAGTTAAATTGATTTGTGAGCTGGTCAAAAAGCTTAACAAGAAAACAGTTAATTCTCTTACCGAGGCTTAAAGATTTAAATGGCACTTAGATTTAAAAATAGTTTTAACAGAGTAATAGAAGAATTCAATCCGATTGAATCCGGCAAAGTGAGGATGTATACCTGTGGGCCTACGGTCTACAACTTTGCTCATATCGGAAATTTTCGAACTTATATGTTTGAAGACCTTCTCAGAAGGTTTTTGAAATATAAAGGATATGATGTTACTCAGGTTATGAATCTGACGGATATTGATGATAAAACAATTCGTGACTCACAGTCTCAGGGGATTTCATTAAAGGAATTTACTGATAAGTATATCAAAGCATTTTTTGAAGATGTCGATACTCTGGGGATTGAACGGGTGGAACATTATCCGGCAGCAACTGATCATATTCCGGAAATGGTTGAGATTATCAAAAAGCTGGTTGATAAAGGATTGGCTTATGAAATTAAAGGAAATTATTATTTCAAAATTTCAGCCTTTCCTGATTACGGGAAACTTGCCAATCTCGATATGGACGGTCTAAAAGCCGGCGCCCGGGTTGCCTCGGATGAATATGAGAAAGATTCAGTCTCCGATTTTGCGCTTTGGAAAGCATGGGATGAAAAAGACGGGGATGTTTTCTGGGAAACAGATATCGGTAAAGGTCGCCCCGGTTGGCATATTGAATGTTCGGCGATGTCAGTTAAGTATCTTGGACAGCACTTTGATATTCATACCGGCGGTGTTGATAATATGTTTCCTCATCATGAAAATGAGAAAGCACAGTCGGAGGGTGCTTCAGGTGAAAAATTTGTCAATTACTGGCTGCATAGTGAGTATTTGATCGTTGACGGCAAGAAGATGTCAAAATCTTTGGGCAATTATTTTACTTTGAGAGATGTTATTGAAAAAGGTTACTCAAATGTTGCGGTTCGGTATTTACTTATGGCAACCCATTATCGTCAACAACTGAATTTTACTTTTTCGGGGCTTGATGCTGCTACGGCGGCTCTGGCGAGGTACAATAATTTTGTGGCTCATCTGAAGGATTTCCCGGGCGGGGAAGACTCTGGTGGAGCGGTTGCTAAAGCGATTGAGAAGGTTTCTCAAGGCTTCGAGGAAGCTCTTGATGATGATCTGAATATATCCGAGGCACTCGGTGCAATTTTTGATTTTGTCAGGGATATTAATCGTCATATTGCTGAGAATAAGATTTCCGCCGATGAAAGAGATCAGGCAATGGCGGCGATGCTAAAAATTGACACCGTCTTGAATTTTACTTTTGAAAATAAAGAAGATGAAAATATTGACGATGAAATAGAAGAACTTATTGTTCAAAGAACCGATGCCAGAAAAAACAAAGATTTTGCCTTAGCAGATAAAATCCGAGATGACCTTCTTGCGCGGGGAATAATCCTTGAGGATACAGCTCAGGGAGTTAAATGGAAAAGAAAATAATTATTTTTAAGATTATTTTTAATAATTAAATATTAAGTATTGACAGAATGAGAAAAAACTGTATTATTCTGTCCTGTTAAATGCCGGTGTAACTCAGTTGGTAGAGTAGATGATTTGTAATCATCCTGTCACGGGTTCGATTCCTGTCACCGGCTTTTAAATTTTTAGTCCCTCCTTAAATGATTATCAGGATAAAATTTCAATATAACTGATTTAATTACGGTATGCTTTGGGGTACAGTGGTTTGCAAAAAAAAACCGACCAATAACTAGCCGGTTTTTTTCTTAGGTTAGATTATTACTTATTTTATTAAGATCATTTTCCGGGTTTCAACAAAAGCATCGGCATTTGCTCGATATAGATAAATACCTGAGGCATGATTTGAGGCATCCCATTCAACCGATATAGTTCCGGCTGGTGAATTACCATCAAATGATTTCACTATCTGTCCTTTGATGTTATATATCGTAATAGTCCACTCACTTGACTTTGGTAGATCAAGGCTGATAGTGGTTATCGGATTAAACGGATTAGGATAGTTTTGATGCAGAGCAAACACGGTTGGGAGACCATTGTTTTCAATTCCAGTCTCTTCTTCAACTTGTTTTTCTACTCCGATACTGCAGGTTGACCAATATTGGCAATTACCCGAGACAGATCCATTATAATAATCAACATACTGTTCTTCGGCATTTGCAGAATCCAGCATAATTCGATTAAATATTGAAACACCAACACCGCAACCATCGCCACATAGCTCTGCGCATGAGTATTGAATCATCGCAACTTTGATCGAATCCTGAGAAGCCGAAAAACCTGCGAAACTACCAGTAGTGTAGAACTTTTTATTACGATTACTTATAGAACTATAAGAGACTCCGGTACCATAAGTAGTTACGCCTATAATTGTAAAATTTGAATTACAACTGACATTAAAGCTGAACGAATCCAATGGGAAATTATTTTTCACATAAATATTCTGTTTTGGACAGCCTTCGTTGCCATAACCGATACCACCAGCTATCTGACCCATCATTACTGGGATTGAATCGGTCTCAGTGATAGTAAGTTTTGTATTTGCAGAATCATGTGTAAAGCACCCTAAGACATTTGGCAATTGTGTTTTATTCTGGGAAGAAGCATAATCGCCAACTACATGAGGGCTGGTTCTGATATATTGATCATCCCAGTCAGGCGTATAGCTGCTATTATCCCAATCAAAATATACGTGATGCCTGGTAATAAATGTATCCGAAGACTGCCAGGTGGAATCATATGCAACATTCCAATTCTGTTCCAAAGATAGATAATAGCCTTCGTTTGTTTGCCACCCCATATCAATTGATCCATTTTCACTGCTGAAGGTGTAATTGGATGGATATTGTATATTCACAGCAATTCCAGTGTCACTCGAATTTGCCATACCGGTTTCAAAAGTACCTTTCGTTTGTATCTCAAAGTCCAATGAATCGCCATCATTAGATTTTGAAAGCGGATTTCCGGTATAAGCTAATTTAACTGCTGAAGAAGTATTTAATGCAATTACTCCGGTATCAGTAAAATCTTCACCATTATCCAAAATGGCACATGACATTTCATATTTTAAATAAGCAAAGGAAGTATCCAGAAATGATAAAGTCGTTGTTGTATCAACTATATCACATTTTAATCTGAATTTTAATTTAAAAAAGTCTTCATCAAATTCTTCAGGGTGATTTATTTGCATGTCATAAAAAGCTACTCTAACAGCTGTGTCACCCTTTATATTTACGAGATCATGATCCCAATTTGATAAAAGGTCATATTCTATAAATTCTAACATATCAGGATCATAACTAACCCAAAATTCAACAACATAAGACAAACTATTTATAGTCCCATTGACTACCAGCCAAATATCATCACCGACATTACCTGAGATGGTACTATCGATAATAAAAAATTCAGATATATAATCCGGTGTTGAAACAGTTCCATCGTCTATACAATTTTCAATAGGAACATACTTATCACCTTCACTATCAGTGACAAAAGAATAAAAATCCCCTTGCCTCACATCTAAACCAACAGTATTCAGCTCTGGTTGACATAACGGTCGAAATTCAACTTGAGCATAAGTAGTAAATACAGTTGGAGCAGTTATTGATCCTCCGGTAAAATCCAGATAAACTTTGAATAAATCTCCAGTATTGTCCTCGATAAAAGTAAACTCTCCATCCCATAGAGAGTCTAAATCCATATAGGCAGTAAGAAATTCAAGACTATCCGGATCGTATTCGATACACGCCTGCATAGTTAACAAAGCGTTTGTAATAAAAGTGGTATCAGCTTTCATATTAAAGTCAACCGTAGCTTTTGTATCATCGCTATTGGTTCTTGTGTATTTTATAAAAGCGATATCATCGGTTAACTGGAAATACAGGTCAGAACTTGAATAGTTTTGCAATGGGTTCGGTCTTGGTTCCTCATCAAGAGGGATTTCGACTGTAGACCAGACCGAAGAAATCATAACAAAAGAAATTAAAATAGATAAAAACGAAAAGACCCTACGAGTTTTTAAAAGTTGCATTTTATAACCTCCTGTAAATGCAAGTAGTTGTGAATCTGATGCAAATCACAAAGAATTTTATTTTTCGATAAATTCCTCCTTTCTGTCAATTGAAAAGAGATTTCTTATTTAGGAAATATTTTAATCAAAAAATTAAAACTATAATTGACTCGTAAACTCCAGAATTCCTGCCGTTACTATTCCCATTTGCGTATTTATGCGTTTTGTAATTATATAATAGATTAATAAATCTATGTATGCAAGCTTTTTGTGAGTTTAATTAAGTATTCTATAATGTATAAAAGAGATTAATAATGGCTATGATGCTTTTTGTAAAAATTTAAAAATTTTAGTGGAAACTATCTGATAAAACTACGTATTTATAATTATGACAATAGTTGATGTACAGGAACTGACTAAAATATATCATACCGGCATGAAAAAGGGCGACATCGTGGCTCTTAATAATGTCAGCCTTTCTATCAATCAAGGTGAAATTTTTGGATTGCTGGGACCAAACGGAGCCGGGAAGACAACCCTGTTTAAAGTTCTATTAAATATAACTACTCCGAGCAATGGCATATGTACTATCTCAGGGCTTCCACCATCAAATCCGCTCTCAAGAGCAAAAGTCGGGTATCTGCCTGAAAACCATAGATTCCCTAATCATTTAACCGGAATCGGGCTGCTTGAGCTTACATTGCGCCTTCACAGCCTTCAAGAGTCTGATCTTGAAGTCAATATCGAATCTCTTCTTCAGGTGGTCGGCATGGATAAATGGGGGAGTACCAAGATTAAAAACTACTCAAAAGGAATGCTCCAAAGAATCGGGCTTGCCCAGGCCATGGTAACAGAACCAGATATTCTTTTTCTTGATGAACCAACTGACGGGGTTGATCCGGTTGGGAAAATTGAAATACGAGAAGTTTTAGAAAAGATACGAGATCAAGGGAAGTCGATTATTTTAAATTCTCATCTATTATCAGAGGTTGAGTCGGTTGCTGATCGGGTCGCGATATTGTCTCAAGGCAAACTTATTAAAATCGGGTCGGTGGAAGAACTAACCAGCCGTAAAAGTCAATATGAAATTGAAGCTGATATCGGTTCAAAGCTGATAGACATTCCCGAAAAAATCGGTAAAAAAATATCAATCGCTGCTAAAAGCATTATTGTTGAACTGGTAGAGCCGGAAATGATCAATTACGTGATTGATTTATTAAGAGTAAAAAAAATTAGTATTAAATCGGTCAAGCCGATGAAGATAACTCTGGAACAGTCATTTATTGAAACTGTCACTTCTCAGGAGGCTTCCAAATGAGAGGCATAACCAGAGATTGCATTGTCGAGATGTTTGACCGGAAAATATTCTATCTGTTTGGAATTATAACTCTATTGGTTATTGTTGGCATTCTATTTACCGTCCAGGTTGAATTTCATTCTTTTGGTAGCGGAGGGATGGAATTAAGCGAATTGAATGAGGCATTTGGAAATCCATTGATGAAGTTTTTCGCCTGGTTCTTATCGTTCCTTGTTTTTATCGGAGTTTTAGGATCAGCCGGTTTGCTCCCTAATATGTTAATAAGGGGCAGAGCAGATTATTATTTATCAAAGCCGATCTCAAGAACCTCGTTACTGCTTAACAAACTATTTGGGGTTTGGCTGACCTATGGCGGATTGATTTTGGTTTGCGGGGCTTTGACATATCTGGCAATTGTTCTGGTTCATGGCGGATTTGAGATTAGTGTTATCTACCTGTTCATTTTTGCCTTATTGAGTTTCTTTGTCTGGTTAACGATTGTATTTTTCGCATCCATTATAACCGGTTCGCAATCAATGAGTATAACAGCCGCATTCCTGGTTTGGGCACTTCATAAAGTTTTGTCTTCTTATAAAACATTTGAGGATTTCTTTGATTCTCAATCATTGAAAGCCGTAATGGAGTCTCTTTATTTTATAGTACCAAAAAATTCCGAGTTCTTTGAAATCGGGGGAAAATTAGCCTTAGGAAGAGATGTCCAAAACTGGTCGGATTTTTATACAACCCTTTTAACATCTTTAATAGTGCTATTAGCTTCAATTATCATTTTCAGAAAAAAGAATTACTAATAGGTAGTTTCTAATTGCAATTTACCTCGGAAGATTATTTATTAAATCATTATGACTGATAAAAAAATGGATGAACTTTTAGAGCCCTATTTAATAGCTCTAAAACTTGAAAAAGAGGGTAAGGAACTCTTCTTAGAGTCAGCCCGTAAAACCAAAAGCGATCTTGCCCGTCAAACATTTGAATTTTTAGCTAAAGAAGAAGACAAACATATAAGACATATTGAGAAGTTTTATAAATCTTTAGAAAATTCCGATGGTCAGGATATTATTGAGGTTGAAGTTTCTGATGCCGAGGAAAAACTTGAAGCTTTTAATAGAAAACTTGAGAACATCAAAGATGAATTTAAAGCAACGGAGTCAGATATAGAAGCTTATGAAATGGCATTAGAATTTGAAGGCGGGGCCGAGGATTTCTATCAGGAGATGCTTGATAAGACCGATAACCTTAAAATTAAAAGATTTTACCAGTGGTTGATAATTGAAGAATCGATGCACTCCCGGTTGATTAACTCATGTCTGAAATTTGTTAAAGATCCGGTTGATTGGTTTAAAAAGAGAAAAAGTTAAACGGGACTTGCCCGTTTTTTTTGTGTTGTTAATGATTTTGAAAATAAAAAGTTTATAGGAGAATCTATATGACCGCTCTTGAGTATCTGAAAAAAAATGAAGTAAAAAGAATGAAAGAACTTTTTGAGTTCTTGAAGTTCCCTTCTGTTTCTGCAAAATCCGAACATAAAAAAGATATGAAAAACTGTGCCGAATGGTTAAAAAAACATCTAGCCGATATCGGTTTTAAAGCCAGAGTCTATCCGACCGGAGGACACCCGGTTGTATATGCCGAGTATAAGGCCGATAAAAATGCACCGACGGTTTTGTACTATGGTCACTATGATGTACAGCCGCCGGAACCGCTTAATCTCTGGGAAACAGCACCTTTCAAACCGGAAATCAGAAAAGGGTATATTTATGCCCGTGGCGCAGTTGACGATAAAGGTCAGGTGCTGACTCATATCAAAGGGCTCGAAGCGATCATCAAAAGTACCGGAACCCTTCCGATCAATGTAAAATTCCTTATCGAGGGTGAAGAAGAAGTTGCCAGTGAGAATCTTCCGGCGTTTATAAAGAAAAATAAAAAGATGCTTCAAGCTGATATTGCCGTTGTTTCGGATACGGCTCAATTCAGCAAAACTCAACCGGCAGTAACCTTTGGGTTGCGTGGTTTAGCAGCAGTTGAAGTCACAGTTTATGGTCCCAAGCGCGACGTTCATTCGGGAAGTTTTGGCGGTGCGATTGCTAACCCGGTAAATATTTTGTGTTCCATGGTTGGACAGCTGCATGACAAAAACGGAAAAATCGCAATCCCGGGATTTTTTAAAGATGTTAAAAACATCGGTAAATGGGAAAAAAATCAGTTTAAATCACTTCCGTACAATGAAGCCAAATATAAATCAAGTTTAGGTGTTCCGGCTTTACATGGTGAAAAAGGTTTCACAACCTTTGAACGCACCTGGGTTCGTCCGACCTGTGATGTGAACGGAATCAAAGGCGGTTATCAAGGCGAAGGTGCCAAAACTATTATACCTTCGATGGCTTCCTGTAAAATTACAATGCGTCTGGTTCCGGATATGGATCCGAAAGATATTTGTAACAAGATCGAAAAATTCTTACAAAAAATCGCACCCAAATCAGTCAAAGTGAAAGTTGACAAATGGGGCGGAGCCAAAGCGGTGGTTGTTCCGACCGAAGGACCATGGCTGGAGGCGGCCGGTAGAGCGATTAAAACCGGATTTGGCAAAGAACCGGTCTTTATGAAAGAGGGCGGTTCGATACCTATTGTTGGCGATTTTAAAACTATCCTCGGCGTTGATACTCTTTTAATCGGCTTTGCGCAACATGATGACAACGTTCATTCACCAAACGAACGATTCCGCATAGTCGATTTTGAGCGGGGTTGTAAAACTGCCTCCGCCTTGCCGGTTGAACTGGCAAAAGTTAAAAAATAATGGATTTAGGACTTAAAGGAAAAAAGGCTCTCGTAACGGGAGCCTCTTCCGGTTTGGGAGCAGTAGCAGCTTTGGCATTAGCTGAGGAAAAGGCTGATGTGATTATCAACGGGCGTGATTTAAAACGGCTTGAAAAATCAGCAAAGCAAATTTATGATGCAACCGGCGCAACGGTTAAAATTGTAGTTGGTGATGTTTCCAAAGAAGATGACATCGTTAGAATCAAAAATGAAATTGGCGATATTGATATCCTCGTATCGAATGCCGGAGGTCCTCCGCCCGGACAGTTGACCGAGCATGACCGTAAAAAATGGCGGGATGCTTCCGAACTGGTTATGTTTTCCGCTATCAATTTGACCCGGGTGTTTATTGATAATATGATAAATAACAAATGGGGACGGCTGATTTATATTACTTCAATCGGTGTTCTTCAGCCGGTTGATGATTTGATTCTTTCAAATACCTTTCGTGCCGCCGTAACCGGATTTTGTAAGACGACTTCCAATAACTATGCCAAGTATGGCATCACCGCCAATTGTGTTTGTCCCGGCTATACCGGAACCGAAAGACTAAGCGAATTGATTAACTCAAGAGCTGAAAAAGCAGGAATAACGCCCGAACAGGTAGTCGAAGGGTTCAACCAGATGATTCCTGCCGGACGGATTGGCAAACCGGAGGAACTGGCGGCACTGATTGCATTTTTGGCAAGTGACAAAGCTTCTTATATCACCGGAAGTTCGATTGCCGTTGACGGGGGAGTAGTCAAATCACTTATCTGATGATTATTCGTAAAGTTTCATGACCAGTCAAAAAAATTCTTCAAAACAATTCAATCAGCTGATAATATTCGCATTGTTGGGGCAACAGGTTCTCGGGGCGATGGCTTTTCCTGTTTCAAAATACGGCCTGGATATTATCGAACCATTTACATTTGCTTTCTATCGGTTTCTGATTTCATCAATAGTATTACTTATTATGGTGAGAATCCAAAAGCCGACTCCCGCAATTGAAAAAAAAGATTATTGGAAAATTATTAGACTGGGATTATTAATTATCCCGTTTAATCAAGTCATGTTTCTTTATGGTCAGAGTTACACCGCCGCCGGACATGGGTCGCTTCTGTTTGCGACGGTTCCGATCTGGATATTTTTGAATGCGATATTTATTCTTAAAGAAAAATTAGTATGGCGGAGGATTATAGGGATTATTGTTGCCATGGCCGGGGTGTTGATAATTATGTTTTCCGGCGCGATAGAGTTTGGCAAAGAATATCTGTATGGTGATTTTATAATTCTGATCGCTGTCATTGCCTGGGCGTATTATACGGTGCTGGGCAAACCGTTAGTGCAAAAATATGGGGCAATACGAGTAACAACCTATGCGTTAGCATCCGGTTCGGTGGCTTATTTTCCATTTGGATTATACAAAGCCATGACCTTTGATTATTCGCAGGCAACCGCTGGCGGATGGGCATCGGTGTTTTATATGGCGTTGATGACATCGGTTGCGGCGTATGTGCTCTGGTATTGGGTTTTGAAATATATGGATGCTTCCCGGATTGCGGTTTATCATAATATCCAACCGGTTCTTGCTACGGTGGTGGCATTTTTCTGGTTAGGTGAGCCGTTGGGATTGGCGTTTGTTGTTGGGGGAAGTATCGCGTTGGTTGGGGTGATCATCGCCGAGGTTTGATTTCTTATTGAATTAAATAGATATTTACATATATTATAATAAAATAATCTATAAACAATAAGGCAGGGTAGAAATGGATTCAACAACAGTAACTTCTGCAATGGCATCAACTGGTGGAATGACACAATTACTTAAGTCAATCCCTTTTATATCAGCAATGACAGCTCTAATAGCAGTAATCGTAGGACCTTTGATTCAATATATTATTGGGAAAAGACAACATGTACTAGCTAAAAGACAATTGAATTTATCATCTGATCAATTTAATGTAGAAAAAAATAAATTTGCAATTCAAATGAAACAGGAGTGGATTGAAAAATTAAGAGATACAATTTCAGAAATAATAACATCATATACACTTTATCATATACAACTTTCTGCAAAAGTAAAAGAAGATAATGTAATGTCAAAGTTGTCAAGGGAGATATTCTTGAATCTTAATAGAGTAGATTTACTTCTTAACCCTCACGTTGAATTACATTTAACATTAATTTGTGCAATACAACAGATAAGTCTAAAAGACTTAGATCTTGATATATTTCGGGATAAACGAAAAGAAATCATAAAACTTTCTCAGGACGTGCTCAAGTATGAGTGGGATCGCCTTAAAGAATTTGAAAAAGAGATTACAAAAGCATCCAAATAATTTCTAATTATTCCTAATGGCCCTCTAAGCTTTGGAAATTCTGGAACTGTGCCGATTGGGCGAAAGCATCAGGGAATTTCAAATAAGAAAGAACACCTTCAATCATGTGGACATGGTTGCGTTCTTCATCAGCAATTAAATTCAACAGTTTACTCTTAGCCTTATCAGGTTCCGAAACCGCTTTTCCGCGATAAAAAGATTCCGCTTTTTCTTCAATTTTAAGAGCCTCGGTCCAGACTGAAATATCATCTTCACCAAAAGATTTTTTGTCATTATTTTTTGACAAATCAATAAAGATATTCTGGATTTTGTTTAGAGTATCAGTCTTAGTGTTGATCTGTGCCGCCGCTTGTTCAATTTCGCCATCTTTCATTTTTTTAAAAAAGTTAAAATGGTTCAGTTCTTCTTCGGCAAGGGTCAGCAAAATTTCTTTAAGGCTTTTTTCTTTGGTTTCGGCGGCTTTGGTTTCGTAATATTTTTTACCATCTAATTCCATTTTCATGGCAAAATCAAATATATCCATTTTGTTCTCCAGTAAAAGATAGCCGGGGGTGAACCCGGCTAATTATATTTAGAAATCTCCGGCGAGATTTTCTTTTGAAAAAGATTTTTCCATTTCAGCATCGGTAAAGATACCATCTTTGCGAATCAGTTTATCATCAAACCAGATTTCTCCGCCGCCGTAATCGGCACGCTGGATAAGTACGAGGTCCCAATGGATGGTAGAGTCGTTGCCGTTCGGAGCTTCATCGTAGCATTGTCCCGGAGTGAGATGGAAAGAGCCGGCGATTTTTTCATCAAAGAGAGTGTCTTTCATCGGTTTCATAATATACGGATTGACACCGATTGCAAACTCGCCGATATAGCGGGCGCCTTCATCAGTATCGAGAATTTTGTTTAGTTTCTCAACGTTGCCATCACAGGTAGCTTTGATAATTTTACCATTTTCAAAGGTGAAACTGATATTGTTGTAAACTTCACCCTGATAAAGGGACGGGCAGTTATAGGTGATCGTGCCGTTGATAGAATCACGCACCGGGGCAGTGTAAACCTCACCATCAGGAATATTGCGCAAACCATCACATTTTATAACGCCGATATCTTTTATAGAAAAAGTAAGATCAGTTCCGGGACCTTTGATATAAACTTTGTCAGTAGCATCAACTAATGCTAAAAGTTTGCTCTGGGCATCTGACATTTTGTTATAGTCAAGACAGCAGACATCAAAATAGAATTTTTCAAAATTTTCCTGAGATGTTTCGGCAAGTTGTGCCATCGCATTGTTAGGATAGCGCAGTACAA
Organism: uncultured bacterium; assembly: GCA_965372795.1. Taxonomy (GTDB): domain Bacteria; phylum Zixibacteria; class MSB-5A5; order GN15; family FEB-12; genus QNAD01. The sequence goes on along the minus strand of CBDVDR010000020.1, from coordinate 12,089 downwards.
CCCATTTGGTGCGTTTGACCCGTTCATCAAGATGAACCGGTTTGTAAAAGTTTTTGCCGAGTTTGTCGATTTGGGATTGATCGATATCTGCTAAGTCAAACGGGTTGTCAGAACCTCGAAGACCGATATAGGCATCAGCTTTTTGCATCAAATGGAGGTGTAAATCAGCCTGAGCTTTGAACTGCTCTTCATTAGCATTTTTGATCCAATTACGACTGAGCGATTCGTCGTTATAGTACCAAAAGGGAATTCCGCCTTTTAAAGTGGCGTATTTAATAATTTCTTTGCCCAGCTCAAGGGTCTCTTTTCCTTTAATCTCAAGGTATAACACTTCACCCTTTTGCAGTCTGACAGAGTATTCAATTAGATTTTTAGCAAGGATTTCATTACGTTTATCTTTCATTTTCAACCTTTCATATAATCGTTAATTCCAGAAGATAGTAAATTCGTTTAAACAGCGCAACTATAGAGGTAAAAAGAGCTTTGGTTTAATTAAAGAATAGTTGAACTTTTGAAGCTTGCCCTTGTTATTAAGTTGATGATAACAAATAATATCCAAATTGGAACATCGGGGTTTAGTTACAAAGATTGGCTTGGCAATTTTTATCCTCAGTTTTGTCCTCCGGCGGATTTTCTTAAATTTTATAATTCAAAATTTAAAACCGTAGAATTGGACTCTACCTTTTATAGAATTCCAACCGAAGCAACCGTAAGAAAATGGGCTAAAATCAGCTGTGAAAAGTTTATTTTTTCAGCCAAATTCCCTAATAAAGTTACCCACGAAGGGGAGATCGAATCCAGGATTAATAATGCTCATCATTTTATAAATGTGATGAAAAATCTGGGTCCAAAACTGGGACCATTATTGTTGCAATTTCCATATAGTTTTAAACCGGATAGAGAAAGTTTGTTATCTGAATTGATTTCAGAATTACCCTCTGATATAAAAATTGCTGTTGAATTACGAAATAAACAATGGCTGGATGTTGATTCTATTTTTGATCTTTTTAAGAAAAGAAATATAGCTTTTTGTCTGATCGATCATCCCTGGATGCCCCGCAAAGAAATATGTACAGCTGATTTTCATTATATCCGTTTCTTAGGTGATCGCAAAAAAATTGATAATGATTTTAGTTATGTCAGATTCAGTCGCGAAGAAGATATTGCCTGGTGGGGTGATTTTATCGCCAGAGAAGAGTCACTTAATAAAAAAATATACGCCTATTTTAATAATCATTATTCAGGACATGCTCCATCGACAGCTTATTCCTTGATTGAAAAACTCTCCGGTCCGGCAGAATTGGTATAAAGTAATCTTTGTATAGTTGTGCAAAGTGTTACTTTGAGCCGGATTGCGATGTGGAGTAGTTAGGCTCTAAAGCTGTTTAATAATATTCCGATACATTTACTATGGCAATTTATCTTCTTTTTTGATATTTATGCCCAAATTGAAGAATAGAAATTAAAAATTGAATAAGGGGTTATCATGGATGCCGCTACGTTAGGAAAAAAACAAGATCAATTTTCAGGCGCCGGTGAGGAGCTTTTACAGCTTGTGTCATTTAATATTGGTAATGAAGAATTTGGCGTTGATATTTTAAAGGTGCAGGAGATCAATCGGATGGTTGAAATCACCAAAGTGCCTCAAGCTCCTACCTATGTTGAAGGAGTAATTAATCTTCGCGGGAAAGTTATTCCGATTGTTGATTTGAGAAAAAGGTTTAATCTTGAAATTAAAGAATACGATAAAAATACCCGTATCGTTGTAGTCGATATTGTAGGTAATATTATCGGTATGGTTGTCGATTCGGTTTCAGAAGTTTTAAGACTTCAAGCTAATACAATTGAGCCGCCTCCGGAAATCGTTACAGGAATCAATTCCGAATATATCAAGGGTGTGGCTAAATTAGAAGATCGTCTACTAATATTTCTCGATCTTTCCAAAGCAATTGATGTTTCAGAAGTTTCTTCGATTACGAAATAGGGTTAGCAAAGAGAGGAAAAGCCGGCAATATTGCCGGCTTTTTTTTATTTCTATTTTTCAGATTTATATTATAAATTATAATTAAAGCAGTTAATTAACATTCTTATTAAGAATTTATAATTGAAAATGGTTAAAAATCTAACCCAGATAAAATTTCTTTATACCAATATCGGTAGAGGCCATCCGTTTTATCTTGATGGTATAAAGGAAGCCCTGCTAAGAGAGAATGAAGTTGCCTTAACGCATTCAGTGAATGATGTTTTTCAAATATCGAGTGGAATTTCTCTGGCAGCCTGGAAACTTGCCTATTGGCTTTATCGTAAAGGTTCATCAGACAATTTTATAAATCAGATTTACAGCAGAATTAGATCCGGTACAAACTATAATAACCAAAGTATTATGCTTTCGATTCTGGGACGTAATTTAAAAAGTCATTTTGCCAATGGTAATGTGCCGATTGTTGTCGGGCATCCGCTGTTAGTAGGAATACTAAAAGGAAAAAAGGATCTCATCTATCAGCACGGGGAAGTCATTGCACCTAAGGAAGCCTTTGTTAAGGGGGCTCAGAAAATAATTGTGCCTACCAGTGAAGTTGCCCAAAAGTTTATAGAGTATGGATACAATGAAGATGATCTGTTTGTGTCCGGACTATGTATTGAAAATTCATTGGTGAATCTTGCACAAAAATCTTTTGAGCAAAGATTGTATCGTTTAAAAAATAACGATATACTGATTGGCGCATTTTATTCATCAGGAGCCGAACCGGATATTCATATTTCAAAACTAATTGCTGCCGGAATATCGCTGGTTCAGCATGGGGGGAAATCGATCTTTTTTGTAAAGCACGATGGAGCCTTTGAAAAACAGGTTAAAATTGAATTAAACAATAAAAATATAATTTATCGAATTCTAAAAAGCCCTTCAGATTCAATTGATAATTTGGCCCCGGTTACAATAGTTAGATTTTCAAGCAGGAAAGAAGAATCTCTCTATACGACAAAGTTATTTAGGCAATTCGATTTTTTTGCTGCCCCGTCACATGAAAGAACCAACTGGGCAATCGGCTTAGGTCTGCCAATGTTTGTAATCGGTCCCTGTATCGGTACCTTTTCGCCTTTAAACTCCAAGTTTTTATCAGATCAAAACGTATCAATAAATATAGATTCTGAAAGGACAGCCAATGGGCTTGGTGAATTGCTTAATTTGTCGAGGGATCGCAATAAATTGATTGAAATGGCAAAATTGGGCTGGGGTAAATTTAAGATTGACGGATTCAATAAAATTTCCGATTATTTGATTAGTTATTGTTCCCAAAATAGATAAAAATAATCGATAATACTAAGCAACAATTTATACATAAAAGGTGTATTAATATATATGATAAAGCAGTTAAAAGGTTCTGATGGTAATAGATTATACTCATGGGATCTATACCCGGGAAAATATACATTAGGTCGAAGTCCTGATTGTGAATTTTCAATATTAAATAGTACTGTTTCCCGCAAGCATGTTGAGTTTGAAGTTACTAATGATCATCGATATTTTATAACTGATTTGGGCAGTCACAATGGTACGACTGTTAATCAGATGCCGGTGACCGATAAAGTTGAGATAAACGGTAAAGATCGCATTTGTTTTGGAGAAGCAGAGTTTAAAATTGGGTCAGGTGAAAACGGAAGTATCAATATATCGCCTTCAATTACTACCCGTTTAGCTGACCATGACCCGGAAAAATCAGTTTTTCTTTCTATAAAAGAAGTTCTTAAGCCATTGCCGGCAAAAGTAATCGAACTTCCGAATGTCTTACCAACTTTATTTGAAATGGCGAAAACTTTGGTTCTGCCAGAGCCAAAGGAAGTTATGTTGAAGCGTTCTCTGGAATTAATCTCAAAAGTAATTCCTGCAGAAAGATTAGCCATTTTAACTACTGAAGATAATAAAGATAAAAATTCTGATGAAGTGATAATTGCAGCCAGTTTGAATACAAGCGAGAAGGAACTTGGTAATCTGATTTTATCAAAAACAATTATCAATGATATTTTAACCAATAAAAATGCCATCCTGATCGGCAACCCGATGGATGATCCGCATTTTGCAAATCAGCAATCAATAATTATGTCTGAAATGAAATCAGCTTTGGCAGTGCCGCTTTTTGACGAGGGAGAGGTGTTGGGGATTTTATATGTTGATACGACAAATCCTCTGCACCGTTATAATAATGATTATCTGAAATTACTCGGTGCATTCGGAAATATTATTGCTTCACGATTAGTCAACTATGCCCTTTTAAATATTAGAGCCGATAGACAGCTGATTGAGGCAGAACTCAAAAGAGCCTCTTCAATTCAAAAGAAACTTTTGGATATGCCGCAAGCTGAGATTCCCGGCTATAAAATTTGTGCTTTGCAGGAGCAGTGTCGTTCTGTCGGCGGAGATATGTTTGATATTTGCCTCTCATTAGAGGGTCATCTGATCTTTATGGTTGCTGATGTCAGCGGCAAAGGAATGGGAGCGGCGCTATTGATGTCTAATATCCTGGCATCATTCAGGATTTTATTTAATAATAAGAAATTTGAATTGTCAGAGGCTGTGAAACAGGTCTCTAACCAATTATACATTCATTCTGCTCAGGAAGATTTTGCAACATTATTTATGGGAGTCATTGACCCGAAGTCCAATGAACTGACCTTTGTGAACGCCGGACATAATCCGCCGATACTTATGAGGCAAAATAAAACAATTGAATACCTTGATCCTTCCGGAATAATGATTGGAGCATTTCCATTGATGGAGTGGACGGAAACCAAAGTTAATTTAAATGTCGGTGATCTGGTTGTTGTCTACTCCGATGGAGTGACAGAAGCAGAGGGTCCGGAATGTCAATATGGCGAAGAGAAATTAGAGCAATTTATAAAGAATAACTTAGATATTGATCCTGATAAGGTTGCGTCGACTCTTATGCAGGATATTAAAACCTTTGCCGGGTCATCACCACAGTCTGACGATATAACAATGTTGATTGTAAAAAGGAATGAATAATTTGCTGAGGCATAGTATAAAAAATATTATTAATAATTTTTCAACTAATTTGAAAAGAGGATAGATGCTCGAAGCCGGACAAAAATTTGCACATTTCACTATTGTCAAACTGCTTGGCGTGGGAGGTATGGGGGTAGTTTATCTTGCCGAAGACCTTAAGCTAAAGCGGAAAGTAGCCCTCAAGGTTCTTCCGGCTGATTTGATTGATAATAAAGAACGCCTTGAAAGATTTCATCGTGAAGCTAAAATGGTAGCCCAGATTTCTCATCAAAATGTAATGGGCATTTATGATATTGATTTTGTAAAAGATGAAAACGGTCAGGAAATCCATTATCTGGTCATGGAATATATTGAGGGAAATCTTCTTGCTGATCATTTAAGTGCAAAAAAGCTTGATATAGGCGGTATAATTAGGCTTGCTGAAAAAATTTCTACCGGTTTATCAGCAGCGCACAAATTAAATATCGTACATCGGGATATTAAAAGTGATAATATTATTATCGATCATAACGGTGAACCAAAAATTCTTGATTTTGGATTAGCAAAACCGTTAGACCCGTTCATTTCCAAAGAAGGCGACTTTACTCGGACAGTCTCACAGGAGCTTACGAGTACCGGTAAAATTATGGGGACAGTTTCATATATGTCTCCTGAACAGGCAAAAGGTGAACCGGTTGATATTCGTTCTGATATATTTTCATTTGGAGTTCTCTTTTATCGTATGTCCACCGGAGTATTTCCATTTACCGGGGCAACTCAGGTTTCGACTTTAGCAAAAATATTAGAAACCCGTCATGAATCACCCCGGTTGAAAAACGAGTCTATCCCTCTGGAGATGGAAAGAATAATTGATAAATGTCTTCAAAAAGACCCCAATGATCGATATCAGGATACTCGCGATTTGGTCGTCGACTTAAGGAATTTAAGAAGACAATTTGACAGTGGTATCACTGATACAATCAGTACAATTACTGACCGCCCTAAAATTAAAAAATCATTCGAATTAAGCAAAACAAAGGCTTCGTTGATTATTGTAGGCTTGGCAATTTTATTAACTATTATTTTTAGCGGGGTTAATATCGAATTTAATCCGGATAGTAGTCAAGTTGCTGCCCAAGCACAATCTCTTGCAATTTTGGGCTTTGAAAATAAAACCGGAGATTCCGAACTGGACTGGCTCGAAACCGGACTGCCGGAAATTATGCTTACCGATCTGGCTCAAAGCAATGTTATCAATTTGATCAGTCGTGAACGGATTCTCGATTGCTTCCCTGATCGGATTAAAAAACACTCTTTTGATGATTGTGTTAAAGCAGCCAAATCATTGGGAGCAGTTTCTCTTTTATCGGGTTCGTTTTATAAATTCGGCGATAAAATAAGAATAGATGCCAGACTTGAAGATTTAACCACTGGAAAGATAATTCTTGCTGAAAAGGTTGTTGGGGACGACCCGTTTCCGCTGATAGATTCGTTAACTTCAAAGATAATAGTTTCTTTAAACCTTCAAGATTCTTATAACGAAAAACAATCGGTCTTTGAATTTGCTTCTTCACCTGCGGCTTACAAGCTATACCAGATTGGGCTTGAAAAATTATTTACAGGCGAATACGACTCTTCGATTGCAAATTTTAAGGAAGCAATTGAAATTGATTCCACATTTATCTTGCCGTATCTCAGAATCGGAATGGCTTATATATTCAGTAATAAAAATCAATTGGGCTTGCCATATCTTTTAGAAGCCAAAAAAAGAGAAAAGAGCCTGCCGCTTCGAGAGCGGAATATGGTTGATTTTTATAATGATGTTTGGGTAGATCAGGACTTCTCTTCAGCGTATACAAAAATACAAACGTTTATCAGCAACTACCCCGACGATAAAGAAGTTAGAACTATTTATGGATTATTTATCAATCTTTTTGATAGAGACACTACAAAAGCTTTCGCACAATTTGATACGGTTTTAAGCACCGATCCTTCATATCTTTTTGTTCTTAGTAATTATGCTGAAATAGAAATGGCAAATAACAATTATGTAAGAGCCGAAGAAATAGCCTTGCAAATAAAAAAATACCATCCCAAAGTCGTGTCCGGTATTGAGACTCTGGCTTATATTTATTCAGAGATGGGTGAAATAGATAAAGCCATCGAGGAGTTTAATGCGGCACTTGAAATAAGCCCTGGTAAGTTACGGTCTGTCAGGAACATATCGGCTCTTTATATCAAAAAGAAGGACTTTGTGAAAGCTCAGGAAGTTCTTGAAAATGTAAAAAGTTATCTTAAAAATGACCCTTATAAATTAATGTCATATTATCATAGTTTATCTAATCTGAACAATTGGAGAGGGAAATTTAAAAAGGGAATTGAAGATCGCCACATAGCTTTGGATTACGCTCTGGAGACGAAAGATAGTAATTCAATCACCTCGGCATATTCATCGTTAGCGACTTATTATTATTGGCTTGGTGAAAAAGATAGTTCACTCAGTTTAAGCCAGCATGCTTTGAAATGGACCAAAAATATGAACCAGATTAATTATCCTATTACTATAGTACAAAGATTTCCGGCAACAGCCCCAATTGTTCGTCCAATATTTGAAGAAGCATCAGAAGTTTTTAAATCTAAAGTTCCTTCAAAATTTTGGATTGTTGTTGATCAACTGAACTTAGTTTTTAATGGGTATAGTGAATATGATACTTCTGCGGTAATTGATGCTTTTTTAAAATTATCAGAATTACAAGGATTAAATGGGGATAATTCTGAAGCCACTTATCTTATGGTTGAAACCGGCAGATATCAGGATGCTCTGGAATTGATTTTAATAAATACTTCCTTAAAAAAGGATCCAACTGTTGCCAGATTATGGCTTGAGGCTCATTATTATCTTGGTCGATCATACGAAGGTGTCGGAAAAACCCGGCAGGCTATTGAGGTTTATGAAGAAATTCTAGCCTATTGGGGGAATGCGGATATCCAGATAAAAGAGATTACCGATACTAAGCAAAGGTTGTCTAAACTAACCGGTTAATTACTTATATAATGTTTCTATCAAGTGCTTGATTATAGAGACCATCCATATATATTCTCTGACTATGGTCTCAAAAGCACTTCACTATGTCCGTCAGTTTGAAAAAAATCTATGGGTATTATCATTTGGGTGGTTTGTCAGTGCTTTGGGGTTTGCCGTTTCAATTCCATTTATTGCAATTTATTTTCATTCACATTTAGAACTGTCGATGTCTCAAATCGGTTTATTCTTCGGAGGGATGGCAATTGTCCGGTCTGTATTTCAACTTTTAGGGGGTGAAATTTCCGACCGAATGGAGAGAAGAGTTCTCCTGATTTATTCTCAATTATTCAGATCAGCCTCATTTTTTGCATTAGCGGTTTTTATTTATTTCGATTGGGGCTTAATTCCGATAGCCGGAGCTTTGATTGTAGCCTCAATTTTTGGCGCGATTTTTCAACCGGTTGCAAACGCCATGGTTTCAGATATACTCCCTGAATTTCAACGTCTGGATGGTTATGCCATCACCCGGGCTGCCGGAAATCTTGGATGGGCTGTGGGACCGGCATTAGGCGGTTTTTTAGCCGCATCTTCTTATAGTATTCTCTTTTTTATGTCTGCTGTTATCACTTTATCATCAACCCTTGTATTTGGATTTATGTTAATATCCCCAAAGACAGAATCCCCAACCGAGCGTTTTCAATTCAAAGATTTGATTGCTATTAAAGATGATCCCAACCTGGCGATTCATTGTTCATTAATATTTATTCTTTATCTGGTCGTAAGTCAGTTGATGGCTCCTTTTTCTGTCTATGCCGTTGATATGGTTGGCATCTCTCAAACAGAGTTAGGATACTTGTATACCATTAACGGATTATTGGTGGTATCCTTTCAGATTCCACTTACAAAGTTATTATCAAAACATGCCTTTACAACTCAATTAGCTTTAGGAAGTATGTTTTATATTATTGGCTATGGCTTTATCGGGTATTTTGTGGGCTTCAATTTCTTTGTCCTGATGATGATAATCATTACCATTGGTGAGATGGCAATGTCACCGCCATCGCTCGCCCTTACATCGCGTTTGGCGCCTCCGGGTCGGATGGGGAGATACATGGGGATTTATGGATTCTTTGTAGCTACCGGCTGGTCGTTTGGACCGTTATATGGCGGGTTGATCCTTGATTCTTTCAAAAATCAGCCGGAAGTAGCCTGGTTGTTGATCAGTTCTTTGGCGATTATTTCCGCTTCAGGTTATTTACTTTTTAAAAGGAAGCTTCCTAAAGAATTTAATTATAAAATTGATTAACTATTTTATAATCACGAATTTTCCAACTTGTGATTTTTCTCCTGAATCAATAACGAAATAATATAATCCCGATACAATTGATTGAGTATTGCGGGTAATCATATCCCATTCATCATGTGATGCGGTAGGGTCCAATGGGTCTTTGTCGTGATCTATTTCGCGGATTAGATCTCCGTCAAGTGAGAATATTTGAATTATGCATTTTGCCGGAAGGTTTGCAAAGTTCAGCCTTCTGGCTCGTTCGGTGGCAAGGTTGCCTTTACGATTTTCAAATCCTGCAATGGCGTATTCATCTTCAATAATATATGGATTAGGATAGACGTAGGCTTTAAGGTTCCGGTCCGACACTTCACCGGCAGAACTAAGTGGGTAGGCAACTACTGATCCAATCGTGACAGATGATTCTAAAGAGGCTAAACCGGCTTTGGGCGAGCCAAAATCAAAAGCAACAACATTGACATAATAGGGTACGGTGGGAAGAAGGTTTTCAATCAGCGTCTCATATTCAAAATATTTAAAGTAACCGTCATCGGTTAATTCCGATGGATCAACCTCTGATTTTACAAGGGTTGATGGGTATGGCTGGTCAGGGTAAATTTTATAAATTCTTGTATTTATCCCGGGCAGTGAAGCGTTAAAATCCTGCGGTTCAAAATAGAATAACGAATCACCAACTTGCAATGGATTGTTTCTGGGATGATTGTACGGATCGAAAATCTGATCGTCACAGCCATCAGGTGCATAAAGACACCTCAGATCGCTTATTTCAAAAGGAGGATCTTTTAGTTTAATGTCAGAACTGGTAGAGACATTAAAACCAATAGTATCACCCTTGTCGCTAAAATAGAAAGTCGTGTCCGCATCAATATCGATAATGTACTTATTGAAATCTTCTATATCAAACGAAGTAACCAGAGCATAACTAAAGGCACGGTCATCACGACTTAGATAAACCCGATATCCCTCAAAATCCAGGATATTTGCAAAGGCATCTTTTGTTGTTTCCGTGCGAAAACCGTTGAATCGAATATAAAGCTCGCCAACCGATGGTTCGACCCAGAATTTTGGCGCTGGCGGGGGAGAAGCACCCCTGAAATCCGGAACGCCATCACCTTCATAGTAGATCGTGTCATCATCACAAACTCTGAATTTACCACGATAGCCATCATTGTCAGTATCTATTCCGGGATTATCAAAAACCCAGGATGCCCAAAGAGAATTTTTTGCAAGATTATCAAAATTTAAATGATTGTAAAATTCGTTAGGGTTATATGGATCGAAATAATTTTCATAATCTTTAGGTCCTGTATGGAGATCTTCTCCACCAACCCAGCAGAATGTTATTGGTAGTTCCTGTCCGGGGTTTATATTAAATGGTCCAAATGATAATAAGTATCGAGTATCAAATCCTTCCGCATACTCAGTTGCTAATCGAGGAGGACTCAACCAGCCTTGTTCACTATGATCTACAGCAGCGTACATTAGGTCATAGTCAAATTCTTCATGGCTCATAATATAATATCTATTCAAATCTCCCAGAGGGGTTCCTAATCTTCCTCCAAAATTACGAAATGGATCATCTGCTGTGTGTTGTTGGCGGGGACCAAAATCTCTTGATACTTCAGAATTTATTATCCACCAGTTATAAGAGTATTTTAAAGAATCTGACGGTGTTCGAACCACTCGAGTGCCTACTACTCCAAGAGTAGAACGATAATCCCAACTATTACCGATTGGATCACCATCGTTATCAGCAGTAAATGCAATATTTACGGTATCAATAAAACCACAATCGCCTTCTGGTTTAGTCTCCCGATAAAAACCTACAATGTCATCACTCCAGCCTTCAGGATTTTTTCTAGTTGTATGCCATACATCGGCATCTACATAGATTCCAAAATAAACTTTTTCCAAATCTTCAAAACCAATGTTCTTTATTGAATAATCAAATAGAATAAAATCATCAGCATATGAATAACTCCAAGCCATCGATCGTTGGGTTACTTTTATATTTAAAGGTTGATGAGGGCGCTGATCACGTGAATCCATTTCAACTAATGAAGGGTTTGTAATTGTATCATAATAAACACAAAGAATATCTTCTTCTGAATAGGCGTCCGTTGAATAGTTCAGATCATCAGGATCAATGGACGTTTTAATGATATCGCCTTTAGGTTTGATATCAGGCCAAAACTCCTTCGTCTCATAGTAGTCATCTGTAGCACTGGATACTAACGTATCACGACCGACTATGGCTCCAATCCATAATCCTCCAACCCAGAGAAAAACTATATCACTGTTTTTGGGGTAAACACAGGATTGGATGGCAATGCCAGTAAAAGGATCTATTACTGTATTCCCTTCAGTACCAAAGGTGCCGTTATTAGCAATTACTAATTGAATATTCCCTCGATTATGAGCAGCATATTCAACAATCGGTAAACTTTCTAAGGATAATGGAGGGCGATTTAATTTAGCTTTATAATTACTTTTTGGATTATAAGTTTCTGCATTAACAGAAGGATACAATAGAAAACAGAATATAAAAAGAGTCGACAATACAATAATATTATGTCGACTCTTTGTATTTGTTAAAACTAATGCCATTAGTTCTCTACATAATAATTACAAGTTTACCTATTTGCACTTCACCCGTATCAATATTTTCAACCGTCCAGTAATAAAGTCCTGAGACTGTCAGCTGAGTGTTACGAGTAATCATATTCCACTCGGCATGATTGGCGGTCGGGTCAGTC
>CBDVDR010000019.1:0-71242 GCA_965372795.1 uncultured bacterium | reverse complement strand
ATATAATAATATAATAATGTGAGGTGTGTTATGCAAATGACCCGGGTAATTATTTGTTTGCTTTTTGTTTATTCTACTGCTGCAAACTCTGAGAATATTACTCTTCTTTCTGTTGACGGGGCTCACAGTCCATATACGGTAAAAGCTAATGAGGAAATAGTTTTTCATATTAACTATTACAATGATTTTAATGATAATTTTGATCTTATTGCGAATACTTTTAAAGTATATACATCTGATGGAATAAAATTGGATGGAATAGATGGTGAGTGGAATCCGGATATAAATTGGAGTGCCTATTTTGAATCTGATATGTATGTGTCACATAGTGGTTTTGGTCTAAACAATATAAATCTTGGAGCTCAGTTCGGCATCCCGGGTCTTCCAGTTGGGTTTAATGATTACGTTTTTAGTATAACAGCACCGGCACTTGGTGAAGAATATATAGGACAACAAGTGTGTCTTGATTCAGTCACCCATCCTGCTGATTTTTTTTATTGGGTATGGAGTATTGACAATGGCAGAACAATTCCAACTTGGGGAGGACCTTATTGTTTTACCGTTGTTGGATGCACAGATACTATAGGTGTAGATTCTGATAATGACTATATCGGGAATCCCTGTGATAATTGTCCTTTTGATTCCAATTTAGATCAAAGTGATATTGATGAAGACGGTGTTGGAGATGTATGCGATAATTGTCCGGATATTTCAAATCCAAATCAGAGTGACCTTGATAATGATGGCATTGGAAACGCCTGTGATGATGTCTGTATGACAGCATCGGATTTTACAGGAAATGGTACGGTTGATATCTCTGATCTGACCGGAATTGTTGATTACATGTTTAGACAAGGTCTTCCTCCGGCTTGCCCGCCTGATAAATCTTTAATTCGTTCGCCAAGGTTGGCTACTGATATTAGTCTGGATTATGTGGATGGGGAATTTGTTTCCGGTATGATTTTGACTAATCATGAAATTTCATTTTATTTCAGAATAACAAATCAAACTGGCTATTCAGTATCTGGTCTTCAGAATTCCTTTAGAATATATTCTCCAGAAGGTGCTACCTGGGGTGGAACAAGCGCTGATTGGAATCCAGCAATTAATTGGAATAATTACTTTGATGGGATACACGATGCTAATTTATTCAGCCCTGATGGTGTCAATGAGGATTCAGTAGGATTTTCAGGACTTTCAATTTTCAGACGTCTTCCGAACAACTTTGATGAAGTAAGTTTTATTCTAAAGTTAACATCGATCCCAGATGAATATACCGGGAAACAATTATGTATTGATTCTACTTGGGTTCCACCATCTGGGGGTTGGATTTGGGCAACACAATATGATTACATAATCCCCACCTGGGATGGACCTCATTGTTTCAGAATTGTCAGTTGTGATGATCAGGGAGAATTTGATCGAGATAGTGATGGCATCGGTGATGTTTGCGATAATTGCCCAGATGATAGCAATCCTGATCAGTTAGATAATGATCTGGATGGAATCGGAAACGCATGTGATAACTGTATAAATATGCCTAATCCAAATCAGAGTGATTCTGATAGTGATGGTTTTGGAAATGCTTGTGATAATGTCTGCATGACCTCTTCGGATTATAATGGTGACGGAGTGGTTGATATATCTGATTTAACTGGGTTAGTTGATTATATGTTCAGAGAAGGTCCTCCGCCTGTGTGTCCGGTTGATAAATAATATATTGGTAGTAAATATTTATTATGGCAGGTCTTTTACGACCTGCCTTATTTATTGATAACAAATTCGAATCACTTTTATTACTTATTGAAAAGGTAGTCGACCAGTTCGATCACATCAGATATATCATAAAAATCATCTTGATCGCTGTCCTCAGACTTTGAACCTACTATTTTATTAATCATATAAGCTAAATCAGAAATGTTGGGACCGGCGCCATCATTGTTTATATCAGCAATTGCTTTAGAATCATAAGTTGTATTAGAACCTATGTCACCGGATAATAGATTGAACTTAAGCGTGTTTTTTAAGGTGTACCATAAAGCTAAATTCTGAGACAGCTTGCCTGTTAATATTGAGCGTTCATTTAAAAAATCTGAACCAAAGTTCATCACAATATAATCTGACTTAATCAGTTTTGCATCAGAAGAGTTTTGTCCTGCTACAAAAATGTCATAGGAAGCATCGGTTGCTTGTCCTGGTTTTTTATTATTTAAGTAAGTAGAAAATTCATTTTCAGTTAGAATAGAATTATCGATTTTGTTTATTTCAAAATCAAAGATCACTCCTCGCAATAAATAATATTTATTGAGGTCACTGACAATGTTGTTGATGTTTTCTAATTGATTTGGAGAATTATTATCAATTGCACCCGGAACATAAAATTGTAAATTAATATTAAAATCAACATCTTTTTTTCCGGCAAAAATATTTCCTGTTGAAAACAAAATCAATAAAGTGACCGACAATAGAATTAATATTCGGGATCGGGAAGATTGTTTTATTTTTAAAGTTTTACATAAGGTCATTAATCATTACTCCTAAATATCGGAATTTAATAATCAATTCTATTTGGTTGCCGACAAGTAAGCTTCGCCATAATAATCATAAGCTTTCTTGTAGTTGCCGCTTGCAAATTCATCGTCACCTTTAATCATCTGGGCTTCGGCAAAAAATACTTTTTGTCCGGCAGAAATCATGTTGGTGATTGTTTCTTCAACAATTTCACGAACAAATTCAAGATGTCCGCCATATTGTTGTGGTAAAATAAATGTAGCCAGGGAATGAACCTGTTGTCCGTGACGGGCAAGATTGTTTTCGATTTTAGTACGCAGGTCAAGTTTATTCCAGGCTCTGGATTCGTCGATATGGAGTAATAAAGCAGCATATATTAAATCAATAGTTTCAGCATTGGCTGTCATGTCATCATGTAGATGCCCCAGTCGGAGGTATGATGCTTCAGCTTCATCGCCGGCAAAATCATTATCCCATCGTTCCATACTTGTCCAAACGAACTTGGCTGCTATATAAATTAGGTCTGTGGGGATACAAGCCAGGGAAGTGTTTGCAGTAAGTCCGAAAGCTCCCCCAACCTGTTCACAAACTCGACTGGCTTCCATTTGAACAGCTTCAGCTAAGTTAAATACTTCCATGCCAATCCACATCGTTATTTCAGCGGGACGTGTGTTCAAAGGATGGTAGTAATCAGCATCAGGGAAATTGGCTGATTTTGTTAATGACTTATCAACGGGAAATCCTTTTATAGCTTCCTGGTTAGCAAGGATCATAGAGGCTTTTTGGGTTATCTGGTGCCATTGTTGAATTTTCGGAAGTGCCTTAGCAAGAGGAGCCAGATCGTCATCTGAAGTTTCTGCGAGAGCATTGCGTGCATCTAAAAAAAGTTCATCTGCTCCTGTTATTCCATATTGTTTAGCGATTGCTTCAGTGGCATCCAAAACATTTTGATAAGCAGTCCGTACTTCGGCACCACTAACATTATCATCTTTAGCTAATACTTGTCCTCCGAATAGAATACAAACAGCCAATAAAAGATGCAATCCAATCATATAAACCGGTTTTTGATTATAAATGGATTTCATGTAAGTTACTCCTTCTTTGTATTTTAGTTTCAAATGTTAGTAGAATAATTCTACCCAAAAAATAACTGTTTTATCCATTATGTCAAGGGCTATATGCATCCATTTGATATTATCAGATGGTCAATTTTTGCACTCTTTCAGAGATGGATGCCTGGGTATTTTCAAATTGATTTTGTTTATGCAGTTTTAAATTTAATTCCCTACTTCTAGTAGCAATGAGTCTTTTAAAGGATTCATAGATGTTTTGTGGGGATATGATCTGTCGGGTCGTTCGCCTAGACGAACCTTTGCAAATCTGGACCCAACAGATCAAGAGAATTTGAAGTAAATTAGGGCATCTGCAATTTGTCAGAGTTACAGGATTACTGGTACAGATTAAATGTATTATGGCTGTTAATTGTCGCTGGATGCAATAATTTTTGAGGTCAGACCATTAGTCGCTTCATAACTGAATTCTTCCTCGCCAGCTTTATGGCTTAGCACAATAGATTTATATTGAGTATGGTCATTTAATACAAGCATCGGGAGATTTTTAATTTTTATCGGATTGCCATTCAGACCTGTTACAACATCTATTTCAACCGTTGATGCCGGTACCATATATTTTATTAAAGTGCCATTCCTTTCGACTGTTACCGGAACTTTCTCACGTGCAAGAATTTTAGTGCCGTCTGACATATAGGCACCGAACATTTTGTCTTCATTGAAAAGTTTTTCCATAGCAATAAATTGTTCGTCTGATGCTTCTTCGTTGATATAAAATTTTACCCACTGTCCAAGACTGAAAGCCATGACAAAGGAAACACCGTCAAGTTTAACATCCCCAAAGTTCCCGGACTCAATTTCGATTAATCCATTACCATGGCAGTGCCCTCTTGTTGGAGCAGATCCAAAAGTACAGGGGCAAGGAACACCGCAGGAACAACTTTCGGTATAATCGGCTTTGATTGCCCAATCTTCAGCAACCGGCGATATTGCCAGAACAACAAAAAGTAATATGATGAGCAAGGTGATTGTACTTTTCTTTAACATGATAAACCTCATATTCAAATGGTTCAAAAGTTTAAAAAGAGTAAAATTAACCCTTTCAAGTTATCATTAAATTTTCTGCTAAGTTGTATATCTGCTTTGATAAAAACAATACGGCTAATTTGAATATAATTTTAATAATAAGTAAGCTGAAAAGCTCTATATGAGTCCTTATTGGGTCAATCAGGTTGATTTAGAATGATTTTTTAAATTATTGGACAATTAATTGATATTTGATTAGTTAAATCTAAGCAAGGCAGAATCCATTAGTGGTTCTGCTCTATTTTTTGCTTATTTATTTTATTCAATGTTCGTATAATTATCCATAAGACATGAATTAGTAAGTAAACAGGGAGGTTTATATGGCGGTCGAGCAAAGACAAATTTATATCGAAAAAATCAGAGCACTACCTGAAAAACTAGAGTCATTACTTGAAAGCTTATCTGTTGATCAGTTGAATATGCCTTATGGAGAAGGTAAATGGACAATCCGGCAAGTCGTGCACCATCTGGCTGATTCTCATATGATTGCACTATCAAGAATGAAGATGATTTTGACCGAAGATAACCCGACTTTGAAACCGTACAATCAGGATACCTGGGCAGAGTTGGCTGACAGTAAATTGCCGATTCAGATTTCTGTCGATTTTTTAAAAACACTGCATCTTAAAATGGCTTTCTTATTGGATTCATTAACGGAAGATGACTGGAAGAGAACTGCAAATCACCCGGATGAAGGCTCATTGGATATGAACTGGATGGTCGAAGTCTATGCCAAACATGGCGAGAAACATCTGGGGCATATAAGTCAGATATTGTAACTATAAGGAAATATGATGGATAAAATAACTCAACTGACCAATGTGTTTGAACTTACCGAGGAGATACCCGAGTCGATTAATGTTCTAAAAGAAATGGGTTTTGCCCCAATTACAAATCCGGTAATGAGAAAAACAGTTGGTCGTAAAATAAATCTTGGTCAGGCAGCCAAAATTAAAAAAATGACTGCCGAAGAAATGGTTCAGCAACTGGCTGAGAAACTTAAAATTAAATATGAAATTGTAGCATCTGATGCTTCTCAATCCGAGGTAACGGTTGAGGATGTTTTTAAAGCGGAGCTGGGGTTTGTTCCTCCCGGGATAATGGCGTCCGGGAAACTTGGGCAGGAATTCGGGGATATAATTTCAAATTATCATCATCGGATTTGGAGCGAAGAAAGATCAATACCGATGAAGTTTAAGTATTTGATGGGTCTTTCGGCAGCAATAGCCTCGGGTGATATAGATCGGGCAAAATTAGAGACTCGCAAAGCGGTGATGTATGGAGCGACTCTCGAAATGGTTCAGGAAACATTGGAAATGATGATCTGGCTTGAAGGTGCGCCAACTTTGCGGGCGGCAGTAATACCTGTATTAAATACGGCTGAAAAAGCATTGGAAAAACAGAAATTGGAATAGTCCCGGTTCAAAGCGAGCGGGCAGCCTGATTTTTGTTTTTCGTTAAACGTATTCATTTAAATAAAATTGTTGGCAGGGTTATCTAAATTAACTACTTTGAAAAAAAATAAATGTCTTTAAAAATTGATTAGGAGAAATTAATGTTTCTTAAACAGATTCATAAAACGACAATGATGGTTTTGGTCTTTTCAGCTATTGCTATTTTGAGTGTAGGCTGCGGACAAACTTCCCAATCCTTTGACTCAGAAATCGCCATTGCTGACAATGGTGGAAACCTGATGAACGAATTGAAATGGACCGAGTTTACAGAAGTTCTTCACCCGGAGGCTCTTCAAAAATTCAGGACTATATTAATGCCGTCAATTGAAGGTATTGTTCCTCCTGATAAACCGGATACTGTTAATCTTTTTGGTAAAATATTAGTGATGGATAGTCTTCGAAATTTGACCGATAAGGAATTCTTTGTTGATATGATGAACATCGTATTCAGTCTGTCTCCAGATATTGGGGCTACTTTTATGAGTATGCAAAACAGTATGGTCGGGGCGATTGCCGATGGCAGTGATTTAGTTCATGTAGTAGTTCATACCGATATGAATGTTGGTGGACGAGAGATTAAAGAAATGAATGTTATCACTCTCAAAAAAGACGGCGCAGACTGGAAGCATATGCTTTCTCCTAAAATTGAAGGAATTATCCTGATGGTTCAGCAGACGTTGAACCAGATGAAAGTCTGATAATTTGATGAATGGGGTTGAAGTAGCGGCAAAAGTTTACCGTGGAGATGCGGTTGAGGCAATTCATTATGGTTCGGTTGCTGTTGTAAACGGTGACGGTGACCTGACTCATTATCTTGGCGATCCTGAGATGATGATTATGTCTCGATCTTCGATCAAGATGTTTCAACTTATGCCGCTGCTCCAATCAGGTGCCTGCGAGAAATATACTTTTTCCGATAAACAATTAGCCGTTATGTGCGGCTCTCACGATGGTTCTGATGAACATAGTGAGGTTGTACTTTCAAATTTACAAGCGGCTGAAAATAATTCTGAAAATCTTCAATGTGGAACTCATTGGCCTTTAGGGATGAGTGATGCTCTTCAATTTCCCTTAAATAATGAACATAAGGACCCGCTTCGGAATAACTGCTCGGGGAAGCATTCCGGTTTTTTAGCTTTAGCTAAATTTCTTGGGGAAGAGGTTTCATCGTATTTGGATCCGAATAGTAAAATTCAACAAATGATAAAACAAACTGTTGCCGATTATGTTGAATTTCCATCTGAAAAAATGGAGGTTGGCATTGATGGCTGTAGCGCTCCCAATTATTCACTCCCGCTTAAAAATCTTGCCCTCGGATTCATGAAATTTTCTTCCGGGCAAAAAAGTGAGCAGGTGGATTCTGAAATTGTAAATCGTATAAGAAAAGCGATTTATGATTATCCCAAGATGCTATCAGGCGAGCATAGGCTTGATTATGATTTAATGAGGTCATACCCCCAAAATATTATCTGTAAAATCGGGGCAGAATCTTTGGAAGGAATCGGGTTTACCGAGCCGAAAATAGGTATTGCCGTAAAAATTCATGATGGCAATTTCAGGGCGTTGGGGGCGGTTTGTGTTGAGGTTCTCCGTCAACTTGGGTTAGTTGACAAAATTGATAATTTCCCTTATCTTAAGGGGCATAGAGAACCGAAAGTTCGTAACCATCGTCAGCTGATTACCGGTAGAATTTCAGCTGATTTTGTTTTAAAAAAGGTTTAGTAAAGTGACTTTTATAAATAAAGAATTATTTACAACCCACCTCGGCTTAGACTACTACCGTCGCTGTATCAAAGATTCAATTTAATTTATATCTCCTTTTTATTGTTGCTGGTCTTATATAATTTTAAAAAACCCTGAAGGAGAGAATATGTCTTTTAAACGCCAACCGGCTGAACCATATCGAATAAAAGCAATTGAACCGATTACATTACTCACAAGCTATGAGCGTAAGGATAGAATCAAAAAAGCGCATTATAATCTGTTCCAGTTAGATGCTACAGATATTTATATCGACCTGTTAACCGACTCCGGTACAACGGCAATGTCTGCTCGTCAATGGGGAGCCTTGATGATGGGTGATGAATCGTATGCCGGTTCAACTTCGTTCAGAAAATTTGAAGCAACGGTTCAGGATATTTTTAAAAAGAAATTTGTTATTCCTACTCATCAGGGACGGTCGGCTGAAAATATATTTTTTGGCACAATTTTAAAAAAAGGCCAGTACGTTCCTAATAATACACACTTTGATACAACTCGCGCTAATACAATTCATAAAGGTGGCATAGCTGTAGATATACCATGTCCTGAATCTGATTCTGATGAAATTTCTTATTTTAAAGGAAACATGGATGTGCTCAAGCTGGATGAATTTATTCATAAGCATGGCGTAGAAAACATTCCGGTTATAATTATGACGGTTACAAATAATTCAGTAGGCGGCCAACCGGTTTCAATGAAAAATATTAGTGAAGTGTCGGCTCTTTGCAAGACTCATAAAATTCCATTTTTCTTCGATTGTGCCAGATTTGCTGAGAACAGTTATTTTATTAAAAAGTATGAACCCGGGTACGCAGATAAAACAATTAAAGAAATTGCAATAGAGATGTTTGAACAGTGCGACGGGGCTTTGATGTCTGCCAAAAAAGACGGCATGGTTAACATCGGCGGATTCATTGCTTTAAACAACGAAGAATTGTATCGCAAATTAACTGAGCTGTTGATAATTGTTGAAGGCTTTCAAACTTATGGCGGTCTTGCCGGACGTGATCTTGAAGTTCTCTCAGTTGGGTTAGAGGAAGTGCTAAATTTTGATTATCTTGATTTCCGAATTGAACAAGTCCGTTATTTCGGAGAAAAATTAAAAGAAACCGGTATTCCAATTATTGAACCAACCGGTGGTCATGCTGTTTTTATTGATGCCGGCAAACTACTGGAACATATTCCTGCCAGTCAATTCCCGGGGCAGGCTCTTGCTGTTGCATTTTATTTGGAAGGCGGAGTTCGGTCGGTGGAAATTGGGTCACTTATGTTTGGCGGAATAGATCCAAACACCGGAGAAAAATTGACAGCTAAAAAAGAACTGGTGCGGATGGCATTACCGAGGAGAGTATATACAAATTCTCACTTTGATTATATTGCCGAAGTAGCAGCTAAGATTGTCAGCAAGAAAAAAGATTTAACCGGATTTAATATTTTGCGTCAGGCTTCTTTTTTGAGACATTTTACCTGTGAACTTGAAATGCTTTCTGCTAATAAAGTCGAAATTTCCTGATTAATAATTATTAAGAATTTTGATATAAAGCCAGTTGAACAAACTGGCTTTTTTTTCGTTATTATTTCAAGAATTCGATATTTGCCAAAGAGAAGGTAATCCAAGCAGATATATTTTCATTTCTGTGAAAAATATTTCAGAAAAAGATAAATTTCCGGTTATATTTTGAGTCAATGACGATTGAGAGTGTTTTTGTATCTTGTTATATACAAGGCATTTATCAGTCGTTTTGCAGATTCTTTGAAGATTGGGCTTGAAAGTTGCGGTAGAATCTGTATATTTGTATTGATTTGAAATTGTCGGCTTGACAATTTTAATTGGAACTTTATATTAGCTAAGGATTTATACTTAATATGGAGGAAAGTTTATAGCTCAACGGTTATTTATTGTTTGAATTGACATTTTGAATAGTGAGGAATGGCCCTAAAAACCGTTGAATTTGAATTTTCGGTTCCTGGGCCGGGGAAACCCGGTATTATGGAAAACATTAAGTATATTTTTATATCTATAACCTGCCTGTTATTTTTCATCAATAATCCTATTATTGTTGCTGATGATCATATAAAAATAATTTCATATGATAATGGTTCTCTGAATTTCACAGTTAAAATCTCTCCAGAAAATCTTCAACAGAAAATGGAAAAAGATTTAACGGTTTCGATTTCTGAGGAAGTAACAATTGGTATTCCACCAAATGGAACAGTTCAAATTGAATCTGTTGCCGGAACGGGAAATGTTACATATGATGATTCAGGTCTCTTAAGGGGCAAGAGGTTACGGAAGAACCCTCTCGTAAAGCTAGGTGAGCCCATTTTAGTTAGAGGACGAGAACTGATTCCGGTACAGATATTTCCTGTTCATGGTGGATATATGTTTGAGGAAATTACAATCGGATTAACGTTTTCACAGCAAATTTTAAAATCATCGACGGTAAAAAACAGTGATCCTCAATTTGATAAAATATTGAAAGCAACTGTCGTCAATGCTGATCAAGTAATTGGCTGGGGAGTTGACGCTGACAGATCATCATTCGCATTATCAACCCAGAACAGTTCAGTGTTCGACCTTGAGTCAAACTGGTATAAGTTATTTGTTTCCCAAACCGGAATACATCGGGTTTATGGCGACGATCTGGAGCAAGCGGGACTTGAGCTAACAAATTTGAGTTCTTCCAATTTGAGAATTTATTATGGTGGCGGATTGCAGATCAACGTTCAAAACAGTGATCCAAGAACATCATTTGATGAGATTCCGATTCTTGTCGAAGACGGGGGAGACAATCAATTTGATCCTGATGATTATATTATATTTTACGGTGAGGCTACTGATCGCTGGATTTTTAATCCTGACACTTTTGTAACCAATACCTATACCAAAGAAAATGTGTATTTCCTGACTACAAACAACAATGTTGGACAGGGTTTGCGGATCACATCTATCAATGGATCTCCTGCGGGAACTCCTGACACAATCATTAATACATTTAATCGAATGGTGCATGTTGAGCAGGATAATTTATTAAGAAAACTAAACACGAATGAAATTTATGATTACTACCGCTGGTATTGGTCGGATGAAGACAGGTTAAATCTTTTTGTTGCGACTCCTGCTCGTATCTTCGGAGATACTGCCTTAATAACTCTTTTTGGTAAAACATTCGGCGTTGGCAATAGCGGACGGATGGATTTAAATGTTAACGGTATCACAACCGTTGGTAAACAATGTAACAGCAATCAATGTGAATATAAGGCTGTAAATCTTCTTGACGGATTAAATGAGATGGATATTTTATTGCAGGAATATTCAAATGCGCCGCCATTTTTTGATTTTCTAAATATAAAATATACCAGTCAGTTGATTCCGGAAAATGATATGCTTGATATCCCGATAGGTTTTATTGGCGGTTTGGCTGAGGTAAGAGTTTTTGATAACTTTTCTACAGCTCCGTTGCTTTTCGATATTTCAAATCCACGCTATCCGAATTTGATTAGCAATTATAGTCAAACGGGCGGATTTATAACATTTCAGGTAAATCTTTCAGCAGAAAATCATTCCCGCTATTTTGTCGCTTCTAATAATAAATATTTTAAACCATCCCGAATTGAATCGGTATTCGTTAAAAATTTACGAGCATCTCATGCACCTATGGATTTAATTGCTATAACCCCTGACGAATTTGAAGAAACTATCTCTGAATATGTGGATTTTAGGACTTCTCAAGGGCACAAAATTTTAGTTACAAATGTTAAAGATATTATGGATAACTTTTCATTTGGTTTATATGACCCGACGGCGATCCGTGATTATCTAAAGTATGAATATGAATCAAACATCATGACTCCGCCTACTCATGCTCTATTTATAGGGGATGGTACTTATGATTTTCATGATATTCTAAATACCGGAGTACCGAATCTGATCCCGCCTTTTGTAAATCCGTTTGATGTTGAACAGTTTTATTCTGATGATAATTATCTTTATTTTGGAAATTACGGCATTATTGACAGTGATACTTCCTATGATACATCCTCAGTCAGTCCTGATCGCGGGTTCGATATGGTTTCCGCTCGTTGGCCGGTAAGAAATATTGACGAACTTTCTGTTGTTATAGAAAAAATTAAAAGTTATGAACAAAAGGAAAATCTTGGCGACTGGCGGACAAATATTACTATTGTAGCCGATGATGAATTTACTTCCAGAAGCAGCCTTGAATCCCTTCATACCAAGCAAGCTGAAGAACTTGAAAAAGAACATATCCCGGCAGAATTTATGCGTGATAAAATTTATCTTTGGGAATATCCTTTTGTGAATCGCAAAAAGCCGGCAGTCAATGATGCAATAGTAAATGATATCAATGATGGTACTTTGATAATAAATTATGTTGGTCATGGCAACCCCGATTTATGGGCGCATGAACATGTTTTTACCCGTACTGATGACTTACCAAGATTAAACAATATTGATAAGCTTCCTTTGGTGTTTACCGCCTCCTGTGAGATTGCCTTTTTTGATGATCCCAAACGAGAAGGGATGGCAGAAGATTTATTAGTCATGCCTAATGGTGGTGGCATTGGGGTTATTTCTGCAACTCGAAGAGTTTATTCAGGACCTAACGCTGCATTTAATCGTAAAGTTTTTGATGTGATGCTTTATGATAAGAGCTTGACGATTAGTGAGGCTATGTATACCGCAAAATTACTAAGGCAGTATAAAACTAATCCTCCATCCCGGGAAGATAATGATCAGGCATATTTGTTCTTTGGAGATCCACTGATGAAATTGGGGATTCCAAAATATGATATAGAATTTGATGAAAGTGCCTCAAGTATCAAAGCTCTTGAACCGGTTCATATTTCCGGTCGGATTATTGATGAGAATAATTTGACGGTTGTGAAGGATGGTGAGATAACAGTTAACGTATTTGATTCTGATCGGAATAAAACTCATTTCGTACTGGGTGCAAGTAACAAGCCAAGAGACACAATCGAGTATTCAGTTAACGGACCGGCAATATTTAGAGGAACCGCATCGGTTACAAACGGGATGTTTGAATTTGATTTTGTACCACCGCTTGATATTGGTTATGGCGGTGAAGGTGCGAGGATTTCAGTGTATGCGATCCTTGATGATATAGATGGCTTTGGATTAATTGACTCGATCTCGGTTGCCTCAGAAATTGCACTATCTACCGATACAGCCGGACCGATCATTGATTTTGAAATTATCGGCAGAACTGATTTTGTCAGTGGTGATTATATAGGTAAAAGTGATAAGATTATTATTACTCTCTCAGATTCGTCCGGACTGAATTTAACCGGCGGATTAGGTCATGGTATAACGCTTGAGCTTGATAACAACCCGCAAAATACTTTGAATCTGACCGAACTGTTTGAATATACGCGTGATGATTTCAGATCTGGTTCTTTAGAATATGAAATAACAGATTTAGATCCGGGATTGCACACTTTTAAAATTAAAGCCTGGGACAACGCCAACAACTCATCATCAGTCGAGTTTGAAGGAACCGTAGTTATCTCGGAATCGTTTGAGATTGTTGATCTCTTGAACTATCCAAATCCAATGCAGGATTCAACAATATTTTCATTTACTATTACTCAGCCGATTAGTCAGCTCTCGGTGGAAATATTTACGCTTTCGGGGAAAAAAATTAAATCATTTAATGATTTTAGCCGGAGAAATCCCGGCTATTATGACGATATAGTTTGGTATGGCAAAGATTTTGACAGATATCGGGTTGCAACCGGTGTCTATATATATAAGGCAACAGCTGTCGGTGAGAATGACGGCACTGTTACCGAATCATTTGGGAAAATAGTAATTATTAATTAAATACAGGAGTTTCTATGTTATTGCGCAAGTTGATTCTTTTACTTTTGATGATCACCTTTATTTTTGGAGCAGCCTCAGATACCTTTGCTGATATTTCGGATGCGGCTGTTCTATTTTTACGGATTGCTCCGGGTTCTCGTCCGGCAGGTATGGGCGATGCCTTTGTTGCCATAGCCGATGATGCTACCGCTACCCATTGGAATCCGGCTGGTCTGGGTGCTTATCCGATGGCTGATAGCTGGAATGAAGTAAAAATACCTTCAAACCTATGGAACGATATTGTCAAAAGTGCAGAATCAGACGATAGTACCGTTACTGCCGAAGTTGAAAGGGCAGTATTAAAATCATTTACTTCCCTTGAAACCGGTTCGGGAAGTGATTACATGGCTTATGATTTATGGGTCCTTACTTCTAAAGGGCTTGCCCGCTATGATAATAAACGCTGGCATTTTGAAGAAATTTTTGATACAAAAACCAATCAGACCCTCGAAAATATTATAATTTCTTATTTCGGCATTTCGAATGAAACTCGTATTGCCGAGATGTCAAAAAGAGTTGCCCGAATAAACAGTAAGTATTCTTTTGAAACTGTCCAGGCTCTTCGCGATACAATTATTTCAAAAGTACCGGAAGATTATTCAATGTTCCAATCACTGAAAGATCAATTCGATACATTAATTGTTTCTTATGATGCTTGTTTGATCAACTGGGAACGATACCAAAAAATTGAAAATGAATTTATCAACGGAATGAAAGATTCTGTATTAAATGAAAATGAATTAGATAAGATTAACTTCGCCGTTGAAAAATCAAAAAACAGATTTTTACCGGAAGAATTAAAAGTTCCATATTCGATTATATTTTCAAGCGAACCTAATATTGTTGCATCTACAAAGAAAATGCTGGCTTTTGGAACGGACGAAGGATTAGTAACTTTTGATTCTCGTCGTTGGAAAATTTATACAACAGAATCAAACCTGCCTTCCAATAAAATTACTTCACTTTGTCCTTTAGAAGGAAGAATTCTTGTCGGAACCGATAAAGGTATTTCAGTTTTAACAAAACTGGGTTTAACATCTATTGCTGATTCAACCGTTATTCCTAATGGGGTTATCTCAGCTATTGCTGCAAATTCATTGACAAATATCTGGGCTGTGATTGATGATGATTTATATCATTATGATGGTAATTACTGGTCAAACAGCCATGATTATACGGTTGTAGTTGATGATACCCGCGAAAAAGTTGCTGACAGACTGACCCTTTATGGCTCTGATAAAGAAAAGTCTGAATTTATAAATAAGCTTGAAAAAGTAAATCTTGATTACCAGGCAATGATTCAAACTGCTGCTCCTGTTGTTGAAGAAATCAAAGTTGAAAATTCTGACACTACAATGGTTGATACTATAGCAGCTACTGAAACAATCGTTAAAGAAGAAACCGCTTCAAACGAAAAATTTGATCTCAATAATGCTTTTACTCCGGGAAATGTTATACGGGCTCCTTATCTTGTTGGATTAAAAGGTAAAGTAAACTCGATACAAATCGATCAGAAAAACCGTCTATGGGTTGGTACCGAATTTGGTATTGCAATGTTTGATGGTCATAAATGGAGTTTACCGGGATATAAAGATCATGTCGTTGAAGCCGGACAATCCCTGGCTGATATTGTTAGTATGAAAACATCTAAAAATGAATCTGATAAAGCCAACTATATGAAAAGCCTGCAAGCATTGAATGATCTTTCTTCTGAAAATTTGAGTGAAGGAGCCATTCTTAAAGTCTATCGCAATCCGGCTGCTGTGTATGTTAATGACATCTCAGTTAGTGGCGGACTAATCTACTTTGCAACAGCGGAAGGATTGATCGAATTTGACGGAGAGTGGCGTCGAGTTGGATTGAATGGATTAGAAAATGTATCAGTGGTTGACATCTCAAGTATTGATGATGAAATCTGGTTTGCCAGTAATGAAAAAATAGTAATCAAAGCCAATGGACGGACTGAATTTGCATTAATGCATGTGAACTGGCTTCCGGAACTTGCCAGTGATATGTATTATGAATTCTTTTCCGTAGTTACCAACAAAGAAGGTTGGGGCACATTTGGTGGTAATGTTTCTTTCATTACATATGGTTCAATTTCCCGTACCGGTGAAACCGGCATTGACTTAGGATCCTTTGAAGCCTTTGATATTGCCGGGACCATTTCCTATGGTACTTCGCTTACTAACAAACTTTATGGTGGTGTCTCGACCAAAATTATTTATTCGCGTCTTGCGGAGCAGGGTGCCGGTACTGAAGTTGGTAAAGGGACCTCAACCGCAATGGCAGTAGATTTTGGATTCCTATATAAATGGACACCTCGATTAACCCTTGGTATGGCTATCACAAATATAGGTCCGGAGATGTCTTATATTGATGCGGCTCAGTCAGACCCGCTCCCGACAAATTTTTCTTTAGGCTTTGCTTATAAACTCCTGACTTCTGACTACTATCAGCTGTTAGTGACTATGGAAACTAATAAAATGCTGGTTGGTTTGGATGACGGATTTGATGAGTTTAAACCAAGAAATGGTATGATTTTAAATGGCGGTGCTGAATTTATGTATGGTAATATCCTTGCACTTCGCGGTGGTTATATATATGATCAGGAAGGACAGATTGAAACGGTTACTTTAGGATTTGGACTAAAACCAATTGATATGTTAAAAATTGATTTTGCCTATATCCCGAGTAACAAAGATGTTGTTCTGGCAAATACATTGCGCATGTCAATATCAATCCTTCCATAATTTAAGCGGAGTAAAGGGAGTTGGATAAATTAAATAGGATTTTATTTGTAATACTGATTTTGTTTATAACTTCATCAGCGATGACTATTGCTGGTGAAGGTAAACTTCTTGACGGTATAAAAACAGTACGCCCAAACGAAACCGGTGATGATCATATTATTCATCGGTGTTTAATACCTAAGGCAGAAGATCGAATTTCGTTCGGTCTGACCCGGGAAAAACCATGGTCGCTTCCGGACAAAGCCCTTGCCGATGACCGAACGGTAAATATTCTGGTCTTGCGTTATAATTTTATTTATGAAACCGAAGACAATCCGAACACAACCGGTCGGGGACATATGAATCTTTCTGCAGATTCAGCCGCATTTTATAATGAGAACGAACATTATATTGACCCGCCTCCGCATGACTCTAATTATTTTGATGCACACTTGAAAGCCTTGAGTGAATATTACTTAACTGTTTCACAGGGTAAATTACATTTAACCTGGGATGTTTATCCAAGTGGTAAGGATTCCATTTATCAGTTGCCTAATGATATGAGTTTTTATGGCGCTTGTGCTGATGAGTTAGATTTTGATTCGATTATCGCCGGACTTGAAAGATATTTTGTCGATTGTATTCGACTTGCAGATTCAACTACACCTGAGATAGAATTTGGAAACTATGAGTCGATTATGTTATTCCATGCCGGGACTGACCAGCAGAATAATATTGGGTTTCCACCAACCTGCAATGATATGTTTACGGGATTTATAAGATTTGGGAGCCAAATTGAAGCTGAAGATGGAACAGTTTTTGAAAATGGTGTACCGGTTGATGGCGGGGTTGATACTATTCGTACCGCTCTCCTTGTGCCGGAAGCAATCAGCCAGGATAATCGGGCAACGGCGATGAATGCTGTGCTGGCTCATGAATTTGGGCATCAACTGGGTTTGGTTGATCTTTATCGCACCGGCAGTTTTCGAACTCAATTAGGTGATTTTGCCTTAATGGATAATAATGGATTCGGAACCGGAATTGATTTTGGTTTTCCGGTCGGCTCTGTGTTTGGAATCAATCCTCTGTTCCCATGTGCCTGGTCACGGGCATATTTAGGATTTGAAGAGGTTGTTGATTTTCGACAGGGATCAGATATCCGATTGGTTGCAGCTGAAATTGTTTCTGATGGAATCAAGATTGCACGCGTTCCGATTTCTGATGATGAGTATTATTTAATTGAGAATCGGGTGATGGACACAGATAATTTACCGACCTTTATTTTAGCTGATCCAGCTACCAGTGTAATTTTGGGACCAAGCAATGCCAATCGTGAACTTACCGGAGAGTACGATCATTTAATGCCCGGATCAGGTGTTTTGATCTATCATGTTGATGAATCTGTGGCAAGAATGGATTTTAACGGCAACGGTATAAATAATTTTTATGAAAACCAGTTACAGCTTGATGCTGATAAAAGATTTATTAGAATAGTTGAAGCTGATGGTTTAGTTGGCTTTGGCGGTTTTTATAATGCCGGCTTTGGCGGTGAAGATGACATGTACCGCGAAGATAGAAATAATTCTCTGACACCGAATACAAATCCACCAAGCATTGATAACACCGGAAACAATACGCACATTCGTATAACAGAAATCAGGCGCGATTCGGCAATGATTGATTTTGCTTTTCAACCACTTGATACCGTTGTAAAATTTAATGTCGAAACTGATGGAATGGTCAATAATTTTCCAATCAGATGTGGGTATAGATTTTTTGCCGGGGTTTTAAATGATAATAACGGGCAACCGGTCGTCTCTTATTTTAATCCCTTATCTGTAATTGCTGATGATCTTGACCGGGATGGGTCACCTGAGATTATAACAGCATCAAATGAGATGGTGCTTGCCTTCTCAACAGCCGGTGAGACATTTATTAATACTATAACAACTTGTGATCCATGTCCGACTTATACCGATGCATCATTTTCCCGCTTTGACAGCGAGCATTTTATAACAGGTGATGATCACTATCGTTCTTCTGAAAATGAAGTCCCGCTTTATTTCCAGACGCCCGGGTTTATAACAACCGGTCCTGTTACCGGGGATTTTGGTGAGCTTGATTCAACGAAACTTGTCGCAGTCGGGATATTGTTAGATATTGACTCCGGTGCGGTTATAGTAAATGCCCTTCAAGACAATAACGATGATGCTCAAGCAGATAATTTTATTTCGTTTGTAACTTTTGGCTGGCCACAGGAGATATCATTTGGTGAGATTCTATACGTGGTTACTAATTCCGGTCTGCTTTATGTAAAAAAAGGATTTGATGACTCTGAACCGGTATCTTACGATTTGCAAACTGACTCAATTTTGGGCACTTGCCGGATAGGGGAAGATCTAATAATTCTGGCAGGAACGGTAGGCAATTCGAATTTGTATTATTACGATTCTGATACTGATGTTTTAACCGATGAATTTGCATTGAATGATGTTTTTGATTTAGGACCGATACTGGTTGATGTTGATCGGGATGAAATATTTGAAGTTGTTGCCGCCTCAAAAGAGGGCAAGTTAATTTATGTCGAAGTAGATGAGAGTATGACTGATCCCGACCAAATATTTTCAATTAAACAAACTGATGAAACTGGATTTGATTTTACAATTCGCCCGATGGCAACAGATGTTGATTTTGACAGTTATCCTGATATTGTTGTCGGTGGCATTGGTAATTTATATGCGTTTGATTTGAGAATGAATTTGATATCAAACTATCCAATACAAATTGATGATCGCTATCCTGAGGATCCTGTCATAGCTTCACCAGTCGCTGCTGATTTACAATCAAGGGGAGTGGCTCAGATAATTTTCCCTACTGAGATTGGAAATGTTTATTCTTTCGGGAATAAAGCTACCTTCGGATTCCCATTATCCGGTGGTGAACGCAGTAACAGTCCGGCAGTTATTGTCGATGCCTCCGATGGCGCCAAGCTTGGCTATATTGGGGATGACGGCTGGTTTTACTTATGGGATTTCTGGGCTGGGGAATTAAATACGATGACCGGAGCGTGGTTGATGAACGGGGCTGATGCTTCGGGAAGTTTTGCTATTGATATGACCAAACTGACAACCCCGGGATTGTCGACTAATTTACTGCCGGAGGAAAGCTATTATTGCTATCCCAATCCGGTAACTATTGGCGCCACTACGATTAGGTATACCCTTAATCAGATTGCCGATGATGTTTCGTTGAGCATCTATAATTTGGCGGGAGAAGAAATTTCACAGTTTGACGGCTCGACATTTGTCGGCGTTAATGAACAAATTTGGGAATGTAATAATATCTCACCGGGTGTGTATCGCTGTGTGATTGAAGCAGATTTTAACGGGCAAATAGAAAAAGCCTTCACTGATATTGCAGTTATAAGATAAAAGGAAATTTGTATGGTTAGAAGAAAAAAAATCGGTTTAATTATTTTGCTCTTGCCATTATTGGCAATTGTAAATATTGCCAACGCCTTGGAATTTGAAGAAAGTCAGCTTCAGCTTGAATTAGAAAAAGTGAAGTATTCGACTCTGTCGATGGCTTATTCAGTTGATGAATTCTCAGATTCAGAAAAGCAGTTGAATGAAAATTTTGGACAGGAAATTGAAAACTCTGAATTTTCAAAAAAATCTCCTACCAAAGCCTTTCTGCTTTCTCTGGCTGTTCCCGGACTCGGACAATATTATAATGGCAGCAAAGTTAAATCGTTTATCTTTTTCGGTGCCGAAGTTGCCGGGATATATATGAATATTAAATTTAATGATGATGGTGATAAATTGACTGATGTTAATGAAGCCTATAGTCTCCAGCACTGGTCACGAGATGATTACACTACTTACTTATATACCTTATGGGGGCAGACCTCTGATACAGCCATTAACGATGTGACTCATCACTTACCAACTACGAATACTCAACAATATTATGAAATGACCGGAAAATATAACCAGTTCGCCTGGGGTTGGGATGATGCTTCCATCGGCGGACTTTCTTTTCAAGACTTTATCGATGGTGGAGATTTAGTGAAGATAACAGGGGATGATAATACTATCCCAACTTCTTCAAGACGGTTACAGTATGAAACAATGAGAAATGACGCCAATAATAAATTTGATAAAGCCAAACAGATGACTTATATGATTATGTTTAATCATATAATAAGTGCTTTTGAAGCTTTGATCTCTACAAACAAACATAACAAAGCAATGTCAATGTCAGAACATGAATTCAGCCAGTTGAAAATAAGAGGCGCAATGAAATCATCCTATTCAAAATGGGATACGCCATATATAAAAATAACCTATAAGCTCTAAGAGAATATGAAGCATATTTTAGTAACATTATTATTGTTTTTATCTGTAAGTTCTAATGCCGTTGAACTTTCAGAAGAACCAATTCAAGAATCATTAAAGGCTGAAATATCAAAGCCTGTCTTTGCCCTTAATAGTGATTTTGATGATTTCAATAACGATGGTAATAAAAAAGCCAAAGACTTTAATGGCTCCGGTTACAAACCATCGGTATTACGAGCCGCATTGTATTCGTTTATATTGCCGGGTATGGGGGAATACTATCTTGGAAATCGCACCAAAGCAAAATATTTTTTCGCGGTTGAAGTATTCGGCTGGGCAGCTTTTGCATCGTATCGAGTTTACGGCGGTTGGAAGAATGATGATATGTTAGGATTTGCAAGATCAAATGCTAATGCGGAGTTAGCTGGCAAGTCTGATGAGTATGTTGATATGGTCGGGTTTTATGAGAGCATTGATCGATACAATTCTTTTGGTCGGGCATTTGACCCGGAACGAGAGTATCTTGATGACACTCCCGAAAATCATTGGCGCTGGCAGTCAGATAAAGAACAGGCGATCTTCAGAAATCTAAAAAACCGCAGTCGGGAAGCCTTCCGGCGATCAGAATTTACACTGGGATTATTATTGTTAAATCGCATTGTCTCAGTAATAGATGCCGTACGAGATGCTCGCCGTTCCCAAAGAGTAATTGATGAATTTTCAAATATGGATAATAAGAAAATAAAACTGTCGATTAATCCCTTTAATCAAAAATCTCAATTTAACTTAACTTATTTCCCCGGATTCTAAATGTATAGATCGTATTTTGTGATTATATCAATACTAATTCTATTCGTATCCTGTTCCACACCGCCTGAATTCACTCAACAAATATCAAATCAGAAAATCCCATTACATGTAATTTTTGAAAAAGAGATCAAAGGGCAATTTTTTGGAATCTTGCTTAATGGCCCTTATGGGCTGACGGTTGATATGAAAGGTAATATATTTGTTTCTGATTACGGTAATGACAGGCTGCTTAAATTTGATACTGCCTTTAAGGCTATAGCCTATATTGGAGGAGCCGGACGGCAAGAGGGACTGCTTGATAAGCCGACCTTCCTTGAGATGGATAACGGTTTGAATCTGTTAGTTTCAGAAGAAGGCAATCGCCGGATTTCAAGATATGATGCACAACTGAACTTTGTCGATATTATTGATTTTTATGATTTTGATGACCAAACTAAATTTGGAACCCCTTCAGGAATAGCTGTCGCTGATTTTGGGGAATTGTGGGTTTGTGATAAAGAAAAAAATCGCATTGCAGTGTTTAATAGTTTTGGATCGTTTGAAAGATTTGTCGGAGATTTTGGAACCAGCGGCGGACAACTTCGATTCCCTGAAAAAATTGTAAGACTTAAAGGAAACAGTTTTGCCATTTGCGATTCTGACAACGGACGGTTAGTTATTTATGATGAATACGGAAATTATGAAACTGGGATTAAGTTTGATAAAGACATCACTCCGACAGCATTGATTGCTGAGGGACACAATTTCTGGGTTCTTGATAGTTATGAAAATAAAATCTATTATGTCAACCAGGCCGGAAACATTCTATTTGAACTGGGTCCAAACCTGCCAGGTGATGATCTTTCTTTGCGAGAACCGACCGATCTAATACGGTTAAAAGATAATAAACTTTTAATTGCCGACCGGGGGAATAACAGGCTTATTATTTGTAAAATTTTTAGAGAATAGATAATATGAAAATTTCGACCCTTACCAATAAGAACCGCCTGACAAGTATCATCTGTTCTTTTTTTTTGTTATATTTTTAATCATATTTAGCCCTGCTGATTCTTTCTGTGAAACTGTAATTTTATCCGGTAAGCAAATCAATAATGGCGTTTCAACCGGGAATCGTTTAATCTTTCAAAGGTCAGATACCCTGCTTTTCAACAATCAAATTCTGAAACGAAATATTGACTACTATTTTGATCCTCAACTTAAACGATTTGTTCTTAAAATTACTGAACCAATATTGGATTCGGATTCCCTGATTGTAAAATATAAGCCCTTGCCGAATTGGTTAACTAAAAGCTATGGCAACAAACCGGATAAGTTCGCGACTTCAATTAAGAAAAAAAATAATAGCTCTAATCTAGGTCCTCAAAAGAAACTTACCAATAACCAGAATGATCTGTCAATTACCGGTGCGAAAACATTCAGGTTCAATTCAAATTCTACCGGTGCGGCCGATTTTACACAATCTCTCGATTTAAGCATCTCGGGCAGTTTGGGAAATGATGTGGAATTAACCGGATCAATTTCAGACCGAGGTTATAATCCCTCCTATGGAACCGCTAACAGTCGAATTAATGAACTTGATAAAATCAAATTACAACTTTCATCTCCAAAGCTAAATATTCAAATCGGTGATATACAATATCGCGGATTAAATAACCCGGTGAATAGTTCATTAAAAAAGTTATCAGGGGCATCACTAAACTATAACGCATCACGATTTAACCTTGATTTTACGGCGGCGAGACCCAAAGGACGATTTAGTACAATTAAAATTTTCGGGGTCGATACCAAACAAGGACCATATCAGTTGAATTCAAATAATGCGTCGCTTCCGGTTGTCCCCGGCTCTGAACAAATTTGGCTTGATGGAGTAGAACTTAAAAAAGGAAGTAACCTTGATTATCTGATTGATTATGTGTCCGGTGAAATTACCTTCAATGCCAAGCATCCCATTGATTCCAGAAGTCGGATAGAGATCGACTATGAACCATTGACAACCTCATATCAGGGCGAACTGTTTGCCGGGGGAGCGGGTGTGAATGTCGAGGATTCACTATTGAAGATTATGTTTAACTGGGTCAGAGAAGGTGATGATAAAAATAATTTGCTGGCGGGGACATTATCTGAAACTGATAAACAGATAATTGCAATGGCTGGCGACAGCGCGGCACTGGCAATTAGAAATAGTATTATTGATACGATTGGCGCTTATGTGTTATTGAACGATAGTCTTCCGGACTCTGTCTATCAATATGTCGGGGAGGGCTTGGGGGATTATGATATTCGTTTCAGTTTTATAGGTCAGCAACAGGGTGATTATGTTTTTGCAGGGCGGGATGAGTACCGGTATGTTGGTCACGATAACGGTGAATATCTTCCAGTACGGCTTTTACCATTGCCCGAGCGAAATGATATAGTCAGTACAACGATTTCAACAACAAATGATATTTTGGGAGAGGCATCATTAAGTTTCGCCCAGTCGACTTATGATAAGAATTTATTTTCAAATATATCCAATGATGATAACACCGGTATTTATTTTGAATTAAAAGAAATAAAACGCTGGGTTATGGATTCAAAAGAAAACTCAATTTCATTTTATATGCAAAGTAAAGAGAAAGAATTTAATAATCGCAATCGGATCTATGGCTCCGATTTTGATCGGAATTATTATTCACCCGGTAATCTGAAGGGGTTGACGGATGAAAAATTATATAAGACTGAAGCAAAAATTTCGCCGTTTTCGTTTGGTTCTATAAATGTGTCATTTGCAAAATTAGATTATAAAAATCTATTTGAATCAAAAAGGATTGATCTCAAGACTTTGATTGATCCCCAAAGAAAATTAAAATTCAATTTAGGCTTATCAACCGTTCGTGCTGATCTGCAAATAGAGTCTGATAAAAGAAAAGGTTTCGTTGATAATTATTTTGGAAAAGCTCTCTATCGTTTAAGCAATAAAGCTGATCTATCCATTAACTATGAATTAGACGAACGGGAGAATTATTACAAATCAAATAAAACCGGCACCCGTTATAATAAAATTGGCGGGGAAGTTAAGTTTGGGAATGAGGAAATTTATTTTGAAAACTATATTGAGGATTCCCTGATAAACGGATGGTTGAATATTCTGAATCGTAACCGGATTTCTATTTCCTCAAAAAGAAAATTCAAACAGCTTCGGTTTAATTCAAATTTAACTTATCAACAATCCGAATTGTTTAATCGTAAAGAAAATTCTTTATTGAGCCGGTTGACTTATAATTACAGTGCCCCCAGAACAAGAACCAATTTTAGCGGGATTTTCTCCTTGTCCAATGAAACCCGTAATGCGCGGGGAATAAATTATCTTGAAGTTGAAAACGGGCAGGGTAATTTCATCTTTGAAGATGGCGAATATATACCGGATGATAATGGGAATTTCATTAGGGTCGATGAAATCCTATCAGATAACGCTAAAGTGAAAAATGGGGAAAAGAGTTTTCAAATTAGAACTTTGTCATCAATTTACTCGGTACGATTCAATTCTTATATCCGTGAGGAATTGGATGATAGTAAAAATAGAAATTTATGGTGGGTCATCCCTTTTTATTCTGATGAAAAACAATCATACCAGTTTTACCAGAGAGAATACAACGCCGACCTAAAACTGTTTCCGGTTAAAAATTATTACTATCTCAACTTTGTGCTCGCCGAATCAATCGAGATCCGTCAGGTAAGCAGCTCGCAGAAAATTAGAAAAGACAGGCAGTTATCATTCTCGGTTAAACATAACTGGCATTCCACTTATTTTGAAAGTCTTGGCGAGTATTTTAATTTCGACCGGGATCGTTATTTTTCAAACGGTGGAGTGATTAACGGTTTTAAATTATCGCAGCGCATAACCAGACAATTCAATAAAACAGAACTTACAAGTGGGTTTGAATATCGTAAAGCTTCATCTGATAATGGCAACGAGGTTAAAAGCTACTCAATTATCAGTAAATCAGTTATGAGATTCAAAAAAAGAGGGGAGATTGTCGGATCGCTGGATTTATATAGCCAGACAATTGAGAATATTTCGGGGTTTACTTCATATCTGCTTACTGGTAATCGTCCTGGAAGCAAAGGTGCGGTGTGGTCATTAAAAGTTAATCTTGGGTTAAAAGAAGGGATGAGATTCAATCTGTCTTTGTCGGGTCATCACTCTGATAACCGAAGGGCGCGGGTTTTCGCTCGAGGAGAATTGATTGCGGGATTTTAATATGAAAGTAATTTTAATATTCATATTTATCTTTTTTACTTTTTCTGCTCTGCAGGCAGGTCTTGTGATTGAAGTCTCGTCTGATGAAAAGGATATCGAACAGATTGTTGGAAAATATAAAACCAAAATTGAACATGATATAAATTTTGTAGATTCCCTTAATCAGGCTTTGATCAATATTGGTTATTTAGACGCAACCGTGAAATTTGAAAATGGTAAAGAACCCAAAGCGTTAATAATAAACTCCGGGCAACAATATTTTTTGAGCAGTATTATTGTTTCTGATAAATTTATCAAATCATTTAGTAATCTGACTTTCACTAAACAAAATATTGATCGCGCTATTGAGAAAATCTTAACCTCTTCAACGGACAGCGGTTTTTATTATTCGACCTTAGTTATAGATTCGGTAGTATCAGAATCGATTCAAGTAGAACTATTTATAACCCTTAACAAGGGTCCGAAAATTATAATTGGTGATATTGAATTCCGGGGTTTAAAAAAATCAAATCCCGAATTCTTATCCAATTATTTTAAAGAATCAAAAAATCAGGATGCAACCGGGAAAACTCTAAACAATCTCAAACAGACTGCCCGTTCGGTTCCCTTTTTGTATTTTGACAGCTTGTCAGTTATACCAACTGAAGGTTTTACATCGACTGATCTTCTTTTACACTTTCGAGAAAAGAAACCTTTCCTGTTTGAAGGTGGTGGCGGGTATGTTCCGGGGAACAATAGCCAACTGGTCTGGTCACTAAGGGCTAATTTTGAAAACCTCTTTGGTGAAGGTCGAAAGCTTAAAATTGATGCCGAAAGAAAAGACAAAGACCGCAATATTCTCAATTTGGAATACTTTCAGCCAATCTTTTTATTCCATCAGGATGAATTACAATTTAGAATCAACAGTCGCGATTATCGGGATGAGTTTTATGAATTTGGATTTAAGGGGATTTTCAGCACGAGATTAAATCAGGATTTTAAGACTGGAGTGGCTGTGCGATATAAAAGCGTAGACAGGGAAAACAATCAATCCTCTTACTCTATGTATGAAGGGAGTTTTATTCTCCAAAGAGGTAATCCTGATAACTGGTTATATATACGTAATCAGATCAGCTTCAAATGGGAGATAGGCTTCAGCTATCGGAAATATTCAGATCATTTACAAATTAACAACTCAATCAATATCTTTAATGAAACACGAACGACTTTTACGGGATTTATAGAGCATAATCTAAGCCGCTTGGTTTCGATTTTTGTTAAATTAAATTATATCGGGTTAGAAACTAATGAATTACTGCCGCCTTTATCAGAACTATCTTTTATCGGGGGACCGGGCACGTTGCGAGGCTTCAAGAACGAACAATTTTCTGCAATCAGAACCGCTTTTGGGACAATTGAACCTAAACTAAAATTCAGGACAGGTTTTTCCTTTTTATTCTTTGACCTTGCCTATCTAAATAATAGAATAGCAGAATCAGATCAGATATTGACCGATGAAGATTTCCAATACGGATATGGTTTTGGAATCGGACTAAAGAGTGCTGAAACAGGTCTCAAAATATCACTTGGGTGGAGCCAATCAGTATCTTTTGATCAGCCACGGCTCTCAGTAGAATTTATATCGGAAATATAAATAGTTGATTTCGCTATTGAAAACGGCTATTCTTTGACGTGCAAAAAATTATCGAATCAGCTAAAATTATCCGAATTGTTAATTGTTTTTTGACAATGATCGGAGTGTGGATCGGGGCATATATGACCCAAGCCGATCCGTCTTATTTTGCACCATTTATAGCCTCGCTGGCTGCTTTTTTTGCCTGTGCCGCCGGTAATACATTAAATGACATATTGGATATTGAATCAGATAGGATTAACCATCCTGACAGAGTTCTGGTAAAAGGGAGCTTGAGCAAGCGCTATGTGATAATTTTGACAGTGGTGTTTAATTTTTTGGCATTGATATTTGCCTGCATAGTCAGTTGGAGTATCTTTTTTATAGTTGCCCTGGCAATCGCACTTCTGTTCGCTTATAATTATTTTCTCAAAAAGACAGTATTCATCGGAAATATAGCCATAGCCTTATTAGGCGGATTGACTTTCATCACCGGAGGAATTGCTGTTTCTACAGAAGCGACCTTTTTGCTGCCGGGTCCTCTGATTCCGGCGGTTTTTTCGTTTTTATTCCACCTGATCAGAGAAATTATTAAGGATATTGAAGATATCAAAGGGGATGTAGAGTTTGATATAAAAACTCTTCCGCAGGTAATCGGAAAAAAGGCTTCGCTATGGCTTGCTCTGGTTTTAATGATAATTTTGATTTATTTGACGCTGATTCCTGTTTTAGAAGGATGGTTTAAGGGGCTTTATGAAATAATAACTATTTATTTCATTGATATACCTTTGTTATGCTTATTAATTCTGGTCATTATAAAACCGACTCTTAAGCGATTAAAAGTAACATCAACCGCCTTAAAAGTAGGGATGGCATTAGGAATAATTGCACTTTTGGCGGCTTGAAATGAAACGATTATTGAAATTATGAGTATAAATATTTATTCAATGGTAGCAATTTGTAAAATTTATTGGAGTTTTTTATAGGAAAATGATAAAGAATCGATTCTACTTTTTATTAATTGCTCTGTTTTTTGCAACACCATTCACTTCGTATGGAATCTCTGTATCTCAATCAGTAGATAAATTTGAAATTGCGTACGAAGACAGCCTGACTTTTGAAATAAAGCTGCAATGGGAAGGTCCTCAATTTGCTTATTATTTTGATAAGCCCTTATCGCCCTATTTTGATAGGCTGAAAGTTCGAGGTTTTTCATCATCGATCAGCTCAACCGGTGAATCTGGTTCTGAGATTACTACCAAAAAATTCAAATTTGTGCTAATCCCCATCGGATCAGGCAATGTAACCATTGAATCAGTCCCTATTTCATACATTGCCATGCCCGACAGTATCCCGGGTGAATTGATGACCGAGGCTATGTCGGTAACAATCGCTCCTGCTATACCTAAAAAAGTTGAATCAAATGAAATTCCATTTTGGATTACTGTTATATCTATGGCTCTTCTTATTAGTGGCGGTTTATTTATTTTTATCAAAAAAAGAGCAAAACCGGAAGAAGAAGAATTTATCACTCCGAAAGAGCAATTTCTAACCGGGTTAACAGAATTGAAAAAAAATGCCGGTTCGGATATGAAAATTTTTCAATCAGGCTTGTATGATTTATTAGTTAGTTACCTTTTTGATGCGCAAGGTATCTTAGTGTCGGATGAGAGTTATGAAGAATTAGAAAATAAGCTTTCAGAATGCAACTTAAGTGAGGCTCAAAGCGTAAAAGTTTTCGAATGGATAACCAAAGCTCGAAAAGATAAATTCCGCCCTGTTAGTTCTTCACCGGGAGAAACGATCAGGCTGGAAAGTGAGATAAGAAATTATTTTGAGAATATATGAGAATAGAATAAATCGGAGGAATAATGGAAACTGATATTCAGGAAATTCAACAAAGGGTTGAAAAGGAATCTTCATTTGTCACCAAACTTACCAGTGAGATCGGAAATGTTATCGTTGGTCAAAAATACCTCATCGAACGGCTGTTGATTGGGATTTTAGCGAATGGGCATATTCTTATTGAAGGTGTTCCCGGACTGGCTAAAACTTTATCGGTTAAAACTATGTCAGATGCTATCCAAGCAAAATTTCAACGCATTCAGTTTACTCCTGACCTGTTGCCGGCAGATATTATTGGTACTATGATTTATAATCCGCAAACTTCTGAGTTTTCTGTCAAAAAAGGACCGATCTTTGCCAATATTATTCTTGCTGATGAAATCAACCGCGCCC
Organism: uncultured bacterium; assembly: GCA_965372795.1. Lineage (GTDB taxonomy): Bacteria > Zixibacteria > MSB-5A5 > GN15 > FEB-12 > QNAD01. The sequence goes on along the minus strand of CBDVDR010000019.1, from coordinate 41,489 downwards.
CCGCCAAAGTTCAATCAGCATTGCTTGAAGCTATGCAGGAACGCCAGGTGACAATCGGTGCCGAAACCTATCCGCTTGATAATCCATTTCTGGTTCTGGCTACTCAGAACCCAATTGAACAGGAAGGTACTTACCCACTGCCAGAAGCACAGATTGATCGTTTTATGCTGATGTTGAAAATTACTTATCCATCGCCTGCTGAAGAACGGGAAATCATGGATAAAAATACGGAAGGTACAATCGGAGAAGTTGCAAAAGTAATTTCTCCTGAAGATATTATGAAAGCCCGTGAGGTTGTTCGTTCAGTTTATGTTGATGAAAAAATTAAAGAATATATTATCAACATAGTTTTTGCCTCTCGTGAACCTGAAAAATACGGATTGGCTGATATAAAGGATTTGATCGGGTTTGGCGCCTCGCCGCGAGCTACTATCTATCTGAATCTGGCAGCCAAAGCTCATGCCTTTATGAAAGGGCGGGGCTATGTGACTCCTGAAGATATCAAAGCTATCGGTGCCGATGTCCTTAGACATCGTCTGCTGGTGACTTATGAAGCGGAAGCGGAAGAAATCTCAAGTGATGATATTGTTCAGAAAATTTTTGATACTATCGAGGTGCCATAAATACTTGTTTGTCGAGTAACTAATTATGATTCCAAAAGAAGTATTAAAAAAAGTTCGACGGATCGAGATTCGAACAAAAAAACTGGTCAATGATCTATTCTCAGGGGAATACCATTCCACTTTTAAAGGGCAGGGAATGGAATTTGAAGAGGTCCGTCAGTATGAACCGGGTGATGATATCCGCTTGATTGATTGGAATGTGACCGCAAGAACCGGCTATCCATATATTAAGAAATTTAAAGAAGAGCGCGAATTGTCGGTGATTTTGCTGTTTGATGCCTCATCATCAGGTCAGTTCGGCACCCGTGATCGCTTCAAAAACGATACTGCCGCCGAGATGTGTGCGTTGCTTGCTTTTTCGGCAATTAAGAATAATGACAAAGTCGGACTGATAATTTTTACTGATAAAATAGAAATATTTGTTCCGCCCAAAAAAGGTCGGGCTCACGTCTTGAGGCTGATTCGGGAAATTCTATATTTTAAACCAACCAGTACCGGAACAGACATTGCCGGAGCCTTGGAATATTTCAGCCGGGTTATTAAACGCAAATCGGTTGTGTTTTTAATATCGGATTTTTTATCAGAAGGTTTCTTCAAACCGCTTCAAATTACAAATAATAAACATGACTTGATTGCTATAAAAATTACCGATCCGCGAGAAGTGTCGTTTGATAATGTCGGGATGATCGAGCTTGAAGATGCTGAAACCGGTGAGGTTTTCTTAATTGATACCGGATCAAAAAAATTCCGAAAAGAATTTGCCGCCCGGTCTGAGGAAGATTTGACAACGCTTCAGAAAGGCTTCCAAACAATTAATCTTGATTTTATCAACATTAGAACTGACAAATCCTATATTCTGCCTTTGATAAATTTCTTTAAGATGAGGGAGAAGAGGCACTGATGAAAATGAATCAACATAAACCTTATCTTCTCTTTGTATTAGTAGTAATTTTCGGGATGATGTTTCTCTCCTGTGGTGGAACTAACGGCAAAATTGATGTTGAGATGCATAAGAAACTTGCCGGAGAACTACGCAATAATAAACTTTATCAACCTGCTATTGACGAATATGAAAAATGCCTGGCTGATTATACTATTGAAAAAAAATCAAGAGCTAATCTTAATTATCTGATCGGTAAAATTTACTTTGAAGATTTAAAAAATTATGAACAGGCGGCGGCATATTATCTGAAAGCCCGTGAGTTGAACCCGGAAGCATCTTTTAATGCGACTGCTTCAAAAAATCTGGTAGCGGCTTTTGAAAAAATGGGTCGGATGCTGGATGCCAAAAGAGAACTTGATGCTACTACAAATATTGACCATACTCCCAAAAAAAACGGAGATGTAGAAGTTGCCCGAATCGGTGAACAACCGGTCTGGCTTTCTGAGATTGAACAACAAATTCAGTTGTTACCTGTTGAAGTTCAAAAGCAATTAGTGAATCGTGATGAGAAAATTAAATTCGTTAGGCAATATATTGGTTTAGAACTGATGTATCGCGCGGCTGTCCGGGAAAATTATATTGATCAACCGCAAGTAAAAGCACAACTCCGACATTTTGAAAAGAATCTGCTGATTGAAAAATATGTTGGCGAGAAAATTATGCCGGGGATTAAGATTGATTCTTCCGATGTCTATAATTATTACAAAGCCAATCAGGATAAACGATATAAAAACAGCCCATATGATTCGGTAAGGTCTCAGGTCTTTATGGATTATCAGAATGAAAAAATGGAATTTGCTTATACCGATTATATTAACTCGCTGGCAGCAGTTGAGAAGGTTCAATTTTTGGACCACAATGTGAAATGATTAAATGGAATTTATGAAAAGATTTAAGCACATATATATTGCCTTTGTATTAGTAATTATTTCAGCAAATTATTTAATTGCTCAGGATAAAATTGATACCGTTCAATCGTTAACCGGTATTGAAATTATAACCTCGGTTGACCGTGCGGAAATATTTATTGGTGATTTGATCCAATATAAAGTTGAAATAATTTATGACTCTACCTATGAACTTATTCCGCCTCCACTTGGTGCCAATCTCGGAGCTTTTGATGTCAAGGATTATCAGTCTGATATAATTTCCAAACTTCCCGATGGAAGAGAGAAAAGTGAAAGTATATTCACCTTAAGCACTTTCACCACCGGAGATTATGTTATTCCCCCGGTACCGGTCGGCTTTATATTGCCTGATGGCAGCCAGAAGTTTCTGCTTTCAGAAGGTGCGCCGATCAAAGTGAAATCGATGCTTGAAAATGCCGATGACTCGACCGACATCAAACCGCTAAAAGCCCAATATGAATTCGAACGTGATATGACCCTATATTTTATCTGGGGTGGAGCGGCTTTATTATTGATCTTGATGGCAGCTTATTATTTCTGGCGGAGAATGCGAAGTAAAGAAGATGATGGTATTCCGGTCGATACCCGCCAGCCATGGGAAATAGCATTTGAAAAAATAGCCCTGTTTAAACAGAAAGATTTTATCGAGAAAAAGCAATTCAAATTGTTTTATATTGAACTGACCGAAATTGCCCGCGAGTATCTTGGGAAAATGTACCATGTTAATGTTTTGGATATGACCACCGAAGAGTTTTTTGAAAAATTTGAAGATATAACTCTTCCTGATAATATTTATGATCGCAGTCGGGAATTCCTTCGCCATGCTGATCTGGTGAAATTTGCAAAAATGGTACCCAAGCTTGATCGCCTTGATGATGATTTCAAATTTACTTATGAGTTGATAGAATTAGTGCGGATTGATTATGAAAAACGAAAAGCAGCGGAAGAAGCAGCGGCTAAAATGAAAGCGGGCAGTGAAAAGGTAACAGCGGGAGGTATCGATGGGTAAGATCGAATTCGCCGGCTTATCTTTTAATCTTTTCGATATGATCGAAGCCCATGTTCCGGCTATTCTTATTTTTATTGTTGGCGGAGTTATCCTTGCCGCGATGATTTATTTCCATCTTCGCAAAAAAAGGTTTAAATCTGCAACGATAATATATTCCGATATTCGAATTGTCAAAAGAGCTTCACGTACCAATCGACAAAAGTACAGAGTGATTCTGGCTGTCTTCAGAATTTCTGCCATTGCTTTATTTATAATCGCTTTCGCCAGACCGAGATCAGGGACTGAATATCAGGAAGTGTCTTCCGAAGGCATCGACATCATGCTCCTGCTGGATGTGTCTTCATCTATGCAAGGTGAGGATTTTAAACCGAACAACCGTTTGTTTGTTGCAAAAGAAGAAATTAAAAAATTCATTGAAAAAAGAATAAATGATCGAATCGGGTTAGTCGTCTTTGCCCGCTATGCCTACACCCAATGTCCCTTGACAACCGATTATGGTGTCCTGCTTAATTTTGTTGATCAGGTAGATTTTGGCCTGGTTGAAGATGGCACTGCTATCGGGATGGCGATTGCAACGGCGGTCAATCGTTTGCGGGAATCATCATCATCATCAAAAATTATTGTGCTGTTAACTGACGGAGATAATAATGCCGGCGAAATTGACCCGATTACGGCGGCGAACCTTGCGGCAACCTTTGATATAAAAACCTACACTATCGGAGTCGGTAAAACCGGCAATGTCATGTTCCCCTATCAGGATCCAATCTTTGGGAAGCGGTATGTATATCAACCGACCAAACTTGATGAAAAATCGCTTAAAACAATTGCACAGAAAACCGGCGGAGCCTACTATCGCGCCCGTTCTGGCAGTGAGTTGCAGGGGATATATGATTTGATTGATGAAATGGAAAAAACTGAAATAGAAGTTGCGGCTCATATCCAATATAAAGAACTGTTTAATTACTTTGTATATGCCGGGTTACTGCTTCTGATTTTGGAAATTATATTAGCGAACACTTATTTTAGAAAACTGCCTTAGGAGAATTTATAAAAGATGCGATTTGCGGCCCCTGAAAATTTCTTAATACTTATCGGAATTTTATTCATCGGGATATTTTTGTTCTGGTCAATTGCGAGAAAGAAAATACTGATGAAACGCTTTGGTGATTTACCTCTGCTTATGAAAAATTCTCCTTTTATCTCTTTTGCCAGACAAAGAACCAAAGCTGCTATTTTGATTGCAGCATTGATATTCCTTTCAATAACCCTTTCTCAATTACAGTTTGGAACTCATCTGGAACTACTTGAAAGAGAAGGCTTGGATATTGTTGTGGTGTTGGATGTTTCCAATTCGATGATGGCGCGCGATATGAAACCGAATCGGCTTGAAAAAGCAAAACAGGAAATCATGGGCATTATTGAACGGCTGAAAGGTGATCGGATCTCTTTAGTTGCCTTTGCCGGAGAAGCGTTTATTCAGTGTCCGCTAACACTTGATTATGCTGCGGCGACTTTCCTTTTGAATGCCATTGATAATAAATCTGTATCGGTTCAGGGAACCTCGTTGACTTCGGCAATCGAAAAAGGTGCCAAAGCTTTTAATCAGAAAGAGAAAAAGCACAAGGTTATGCTGCTTTTAACCGACGGGGAAGACCATCAGGGCGGAGTGGAACAATCGGCAGAAATAGCTCGTAAAGAGGGTATAAAAATATATACGGTTGGAATCGGAAATCCTGCCGGTGAACCGATCCCTATTTTGGATCGTGCCGGAAATCAGGTCGGGTTCAAGAAAGATGAAAATGGAGAAATTATTGTTTCACGTCTGGATGAAACAACCCTCCAAAAAGTTTCACTTGCAACCGGAGGCAAATATTACCATGCTACTGCCGGAGAGATTGAACTTGATAGGATTTTTGAAGAAATTTCAAAGCTTGAAAAGAAAGAGTTGGAAGGTACATTAGTGACAAGATATGACGACCGTTACCAGTTCCCGCTCTTATTTGTTTTATTATTTGTAATCGGTGAGTTTTTCATCCCTGAAAGGAAAAAACCTGTCGGAGGCGACAATAATGTATAAAAAAATTCTCCCCGTAATTTTAATAGTCTTGTTCTCATTGGTTAGCTCTGCGATAGCCGAAGATTATATCAATCTTGTGAAACAAGGGAATAATGCGATTAAACAGAATGATGCTTCAAAAGCGTTGGAACATTACCGCCAGGCAGAAACAGAAATTCCCGAGTCAGCCGAACTGAATTATAATATCGCCGGAGCATTGCACCTTGAAGGCAAATATGAAGAATCGGTTGAACTGTTTAACAACTCCTTAACAACGACCGATATTAATCTTGAGGCATCAGCCCATTACAATCTGGGCAGTACTTATTTCCGAATGGGCGATTTTCAGAATGCGATAAAGAGCTATGAAAATGCTTTAAATATTAACTCTGAAGATCTTGATGCGAAATTCAATCTGGAGTTGTCCCGAAAGAAGTTGAAAGAGCAGATGAAACAGGAAGAAAAAGAACAGGAAAAAGATCAGGAACAACAGCAGGATCAGAAAGAACAAGAGCAACAAGACCAACAGGAACAGGACAAAGATCAGGATCAGCAGGAACAACAGCAACAGGATCAAGAGCAGAAAAAGCAGGATGAAAAAAATAAAGATCAGAAACAGCAACCAGATGAACAACAACAGCAACAGGAACAACCGAAAGAGATGAGCAAGGAAGAGGCGGAACGAATTTTAAATGCTTTGAAAGATGAACAGGACCAACAGAAAAAAATTAAAAGAGCCAAAGCGTCCGGAAGCTATTCAGGAAAAGACTGGTAAAATTATATGAAGTTTTTCCGTTTTACATTTATTCTGTTATTATTAGTATTAGCTGTAACTGTTGCAGCTGAGAATGAAGTAACGATTAAAGCTACTCTTGATAGGAATAAGATCGGTCTTGATGAACAGGCTACTCTCTTGGTTACAATCTCCGGCAAAGGTCGCAACCTGCCAACACCGATGCTTCCGACCCTTTCGGCATTCGAAGTTTATTCACAGGGCAGTTCGACTAATTTGAGTATCGTTAACGGAAAAGTCAGTGCGTCTAATACTTATCAATATATTCTCATTCCATCCAAACCGGGTACTTTTCCTATTGAGCAGATTGCCATTGTTCATAATAATAGAAGAATCAAAGCTAACCCGATTCAACTGACCGTTTTAAAAGAAGGCTCCTCTGCCAGCCAGCGATTGGAACGGCAGGCTTCCGGAGCTGATGGAAAAGCGAAAGATTATTTTCTTGAAGCGGTGATTGATAAAAAGAATCCTTATGTCGGTGAACAGGTTACTTTCACCTTAAAATTTTATATCGCCATTCAATATTACGGCAGTCCCGAATTAACCGAACCAAGCACGACCGGATTTTGGACAGAGGTGCTTGGAAACAAAGCCCCTTACTATCAGCGACTGAACAATCGGAAATATAAAGTTATAGAACGTAAGTATGCTCTTTTCCCGACCCATACCGGTGATTTAACCATCGGCAAAGCCGCTATCAAAACCACTGTTGCCGATCGAAACAAAAGATATCGCGATCCTTTTGATGCGCTGGGTGATTTTTTTGGTCGAGGTAAAGCGGTAACAGCCCGAAGTAAAACGGTAAGAATCAATGTTAAGCCGTTGCCTGAAAAAGGTAAACCTGTAGATTACTCAGGTCTGGTGGGAAGATTTGCCGTTGATGCGATTGTAAATAAAAGATCTGTTGAAGTAAACCAGCCGGTTTCATTAACGATTACAATCAGCGGAAATGGAAATATTAAATCAGCCGCCGAACCCCAATTGTCAGAGAATCCCGATTTCCGGGTTTACCGTGCATCCGTTAATGAGCATATGTCTAAATCAAATGACCGAATCGGGGGACGAAAAATTTATGAAGAAGTGTTTATTCCCAAACGTCCGGGTAAATTAGAAATCCCGGCTATTAAATATAATTATTTTGATCCTCAATCCGGAAAATTTAGAAATATAACAACCAGAGCTATCGTTTTAAATGTAACTAAACCGGAAGGTTACATCGCATCGCCCGAAGTCCCGTATGGCAGTCCTGACCTGACGATAAGTTCACAGGCGAGGGATATAAGATACATCAAAAAAGATATTGGTAACACCAAACCCAAAGGTGAAATAATTCTCTTTACTCCCATATATCTTTTTGCAAACGGATTGCCGGTTGTTTTATTAGCCGGAATGATCTTTGTGCGTAAACGGAGAGAAAAATTATCATCAAATGTAGGTTTGGCTCGTTCCAAAGCAGCTTCCCGGGTGGCTCGTAAAAGACTTATGAAAGCAAAATCTCTTTCTAAAAAAGAAACTGTTGAGGAATTTTATCTGGAAATTTCGAAAACGCTTACCTCATATATCGCAGATAAATTGAATCTGTCGGCGCATGGGCTGACCTCCGACAAAATAGAAGAGATGCTGGTCCTGAAAGATGCTGATAAATCTCTAATTGCCGATGTAAAAGAGGTTTTGCAAAAATCAGACTTCGCCCGCTATGCCCCATCATCATTATCTCAGGAAGATATTGACAGCTCGCTGAAAAAAACCGAAGCAGTGATGATTGCGTTGGAGGGTATCAGGTTTGCATAAAATCAGACAAATTATATTTCTGCTTATCGGCTTCTGTTTTTTCTCAATTGCTTATGGAGATGTGCAAAGCAGTTTCGAAGCAGGGAATAAGTTCTATGAAGAGAAAAAATATGATCAGGCAATAGCTGAATATGAAAAGGTTTTAGCAGAGAATATTGAATCATCAACAATTTACTTTAATCTTGGTAATTCCTATTTTAAAAAAGGTGACCTTGGCAAAGCTATTTTAAATTATCATCGTGCCAAACGGCTTGAACCATCAGATGATGACATTATAAGCAATTTGGAATTTGCCGAAAACTTTACTTCAGTTCAGATGGAGGGTGTCGCCCTTAATCCAATCAGCACCTTTTTTGATACGCTGGTTGCACCTTATCGCCTGAAAATTATGGCGATTATCTCATCGGTTTTATTTGTTTTGTTAGTTATTCTATTAATCGTCAGATTTGGTTTGGGTTATCCTTCAAGAATAATTAAATCTGTCATAACGGTAACTTTAATATTTGTATTTATTGCCTCTACATTTACAACTTATAAATATCGAACTGATTATCTTACCCGCCGCGCAGTTATAATTTCTGATGAAAGCCCGGTGCATACCGGACCTTCGGATCAATCAGAAATAGAACTACAGGGTGCCCCCGGCTTGGTAGTTGAGATAATCTCTGAGTCGAGTAATTATTATAATGTGTTATTTAAAAATAAGCGTCGAGGCTGGATTGATAAACAGTTTGTCGCTGAAATATAATAACTTACGCAAATAATACATTTTCTTTTAATTGACAGTTTTAGCCAAAATTTCTATCTTAAGCCTCATTAAAATAAACGGTTTGGATGAATAAATGTCATTTTGGAAGAAAAAACAGTTCTGGGGTTCAGTCGTAGCTATTGCACTTATGGTGTTCTGCTTAAAAGATATCGAACCCTCTGAAGTCAAAAGAATGTTTTTTCAGGTCAATTATTTCTATCTGTTTCTTGCCCTTGTATGTTCTTTTGTCTTTATCATTATCAAAGGATTGCGCTGGCGCGTAATTATATCCCAGCAAAAAGATATCCCTCCCTTTAGGGCTGTTACTCTATTTTCAGCGGGACAAATTATTAATATTGTAATGCCGGTGCTAACCGGACAGGTCGGACGTCTGTTCTTATTTTCAAAATATGAAGGGCTTAGAAAAACCGTTATATTTTCTACCATAATTCTTGAAATCCTTTTTGATGCTATTAGTCTGGTTGTGTTTTTGTTCTTAACTTCTCTGGCTTTTGCTTTTCCCGCAGAATATCGAACCCTTAGTATTGTCATCTTATCAATCACGATTGTTGTGCTGATCGCAATTTATCTTATTTTACACTTTCAGACCCGACTTGAAAATCTTGGAAAAAAATATCTAAGAAAACGGTCACCCGGCGTATACATTTCTTTAAAAAAATTCCTGCGCTCATTTAGTAAAGGGATGGAATTACTGAAATCCAGCCAGCATATTATTGGTTCGATGCTTTATTCTGTATTTTCATGGGGCATTCATACTTTAGTTATATTCTTTCTATTGCAAGCTTTCGGGATTACACTTCATTTTGCCGCCGCTGCCGCTATTATGATTGTTAATACTCTGGCCGTTATGATTCCGATTACACCCGGTAATGCCGGAACTTTTGAGTTGGCTGTCAGTTCTTCATTGGCGGCTTTTTCTGTAGCAAAGAGTGATGCAATCCTTTTTGCGCTGGCTTTGCATTTACTTGATCTCTTGCCAATTTTTGTTTTAGGATATATCTTTTTACATCTTGAGAAAGTTTCGATCAGAAAAATCAAAACTGAGCATGAGAGTGAAGACCTCTTTGCCAAAGTTAGTGAAGAAGGTACGTACTTAGAGGAGGAGGAAAAAACATGATAAGAACATTCCTCTATAAACCGGGTAATGATGTTAAAATCCTTGAAGGAATCCAGGATTTTGACCGTTTGGTAGAAGATAAAGAATCCGTCATCTGGATTGACATGAACAAACCAACCGATCAGGAACTTTATGTTCTTACCCACGATTTTAATTTTCACCCTCTGGCGATTGAAGATGTAATTTCTGAAAAACCACGTACGAAAATAGATGATTATGATAGCTATCTATTTATAGTCTTTCAAATTGTTGATTATATCGGTCAGGAAGAAGGGCTAAAAATAGGCGAGATAGATTTATTCCTGAGCAAAAACTCTTTGGTTACGGTACATTTTGACGATCACAGAATTTTTGATTATCTACACAACCGAGCTGAGAAAGATGAACGCTTGATATCCCGGGGGGTTGATTTTCTGTTTCATGCGGTTATTGATACTATTGTAGATAATTATAATAGCACCCTTGATATTTTTGAATATGAGATTGATCAAATTGAAGAGGATGTATTAGGTGAGCCGGACGAGGACACAATTCGCGCAATTTATACCTTAAGACGTGATATTGTTCATCTTAAAAGAATGGTTATTCCGCAAAGGGAAGTGGTCAACCGGCTAAAAAAAGAAACCTTCGATTTTATCAGCAGTAAAGCAGCCGTTTATTTCTCAGATATTCATGATCATTTAGTCAGAACCAACGATATTGCTGATTTCCATCGTGAAATCCTCAACTCATCTTTGGAAGCTTATTATTCATCAGTCTCCACCAAAACTAATGAAATCATCAAATTTCTTACCATATTTACTGTCATTTTTATCCCGCCCACATTTTTGGTTGGATTATGGGGGATGAATTTTGCCTATATGCCGGAGTTGGACTCCAAATTCGGGTATATAGGAGCTTTAAGCATAATGGCAACCGTAGTTCTTGGTTTGGTTATATATTTCCGCCGAAAAAAGTGGCTATAATCTGTTTTTTTTCAAAATAAAATAAACCCTTGACAAATTTCTGCGTATTGATTAGTTAGATACCAACTGGTAGGTATCTAAAACGTACTGATGAGTATGTAAGGAAATATGAATGAAGAAAAAAATTAAGCAAAGCCCAAAACTCCCTCCCGAAAAAAGACGGGGACAGTTAATTGAGGCGGCTGAAGACCTGTTTCATAAAAAAGGTTATCAGCAAACATCTATTGATGAGATCGCTAAAAAAGCAGGGTTAACCAAGGGAGCTGTCTATCACCATTTCAAGAATAAGGAAGATATTCTGTTAGGGTTATTGAAAAATATGATAGATAAGTATATCAGAGGGCTTGAGGAAATAACTCAAAACAATTTATCACCGGCTGATTTTTTGAGATGCTTGGACAAGATTGATGAATCAGAAAGGATTCCTCATATTCGGCATAACCTCGACTTGAGAGCTCAAATTGCAAAGATGCCAAAAATTAAAAAATATATTCTTAAAAATCTTGAAATAGGTTTTAAACTATTTGTTAATCATTTGGATCCAAGGTACGGAAAAACTAAAAAAGACCGTTTGCAAATTGCTATCATGACTTTTTGTTATTATGAGGGTTTAAAATGCAGATCGCATATTACACCGGAAATAATTGATTTTGAATTACAAATGAAAACATTTGATAAACTTTTTAAACATATAATACAAAAGAACACATAATGAGAACCATTACTGACAACAAGAATTTTGATTTAAAGAAGCGATTGAATATGCTTTTTGTTGTCTTATTATTATTAATAAGCTTCAATCATTCATCGCTGAATGCTGCCACTACAATGACTCTCGGTGATGTTCGTGCCCGCGCGTTAGAGTTTAATAGAACCTATCTGCAGGCAAAAGAGGAAATCACCAAAGCCGGAAGTGAAATTACCAAAGCAAAATCAGGTGCGCTGCCAACGATTGATATTACCGGCGGATATACTCGTAATTTTACAATCCCATCCTTTTTTGTAACGGCCGATAATGAGGTTATTGAATTTAAAACCGGCTTTAAAAATAATTTCACAACTACCTTAATGATCAAGCAGCCTTTGTATCAGGGTGGAAAAGTTTTTTCAGCCCTTGCCATTGCAAAACAGTATAAAAAATATGCCAGTGCTTTAACAGCTCAAGTTGAAGCCGAGGTCTTATATTCGGCCGAACTTCTTTTTTACGCTGCTATTTTAAACCGTTCCAATCTTGAAGTGGTAAATAAAGAATACGAAGCCGCCTCTCTTAATCTTGAAGTGGTTGAAAAGATGCACAGTCAGGGTGTGAAATCGGATTTTGAACTTCTACGGGCAAAAGTGGAAGTCGGAAATCTCAAACCGGGGCTTTTACAGGGTGAGAGTAATCTAAAATTATCTCATAAAGATATAAAATCTTTTTTGGGTATGGACCTAAATGAAGAACTGATACTTGTTGAAGAAAAGGTTGATACTAATTTAACCAATTTCCCAACTTTGGAAGAACTATCATCGACCGCATTGAGTACGAGACCGGAAATGAAACAGGCGGAGTTGTTGACAGATATTTCAAGTAAAGCTATCAGAATTGCAAAAGGCGGTTACTACCCGTCATTTGATGCCATTTCGGCATATAATATCCAGTCATCTTCGGATGCTTTTACCTTAAATGAAAATAGAAGTAAATCTTTCACAGCCGGAATAAGCGTTACAATTCCGATCTTCAATGGCGGCTATACCAGAGGTGATGTTACTAACCGTAAAGCGGAATATAATCAGACAAGATTAGCCCTGAGTGAAACTCGTGATAAGATCAAACTTGAAGTAGAACGCGCTTATGATCAGCTTCTTCAGGCAAGAAGAACTCTTAGTGTTCAAGGTGAAACTATCGCACAGGCGGATGAAGGATTACGGATTGCCAATTTACGTTATAAAAGCGGTATCGGCACCCAGTTAGAAGTGCTGTCTGCCCAGGCTGCTTTGACCTCGGCCGGGAATTCACAGGCAATAGCTGAATTTTCATATAGAAAAGCAAAAGCTGAATTAGAAAAAGCAACAACCCTAATAATAAATTAATGGATTGAGAATAATGAAAAAATATTTTTTAAACTTAGTTTTGCTGGGTGCTTTAATAGCAACCCAATCATGTGTTAATGATGAAACTTTCGAAAACAAAGAAAGAGTCGTCTCTGTCAAAGCGGAGCTTCTTTCTCTGTCTGATGAAACCTTAACGCGTTCCTATACCGGTTCTCTTGAAGGGGAAAAACAAGCTGTGATTTGCTCTAAAATTTCCGAAGTGGTAGAGCAGATCATTGTTAAAGAGGGTGACAAAGTAAAAAAGGGGAAGGTAATTATATTGCTTGATAAAAAGGGACCCACCTCGCAGTATCAACAAGCTTATTCCTTGTTTGCTAATTCTGAAAAGAATTCGATAAAAATGGAATACCTCTATAAAGAAGGTGCTATCAGTGAGACTCAATTTGATGCTGTTAATACTGAATATGAAATTAACAAAGCCTCGTTCGAAGCTGCGAAGCAATTAGTGGAAATTGAATCACCCATTGATGGAATTGTGACCTCGGTTCATGTATCAGAAGGTGATTTTTTAACTCCCGGACAGAAACTTGCAACCGTTGCCACGACAAATAAAATTCGAATCAAATTTGATGTTAAACCGAATGAAATTAAATATATCACCGAAGGTGACAATGTTTCTGTTTTTGCAAATGGCGGAAATCCGCTAAAAGGAAAAGTTGTCTCAGTTGCAAAATCAGCTGAACCCATAACACGGGCAATTCAGGTGGAAGCGATCTTTAATAATATTGATAATAAACTTCAACCGGGGATGTTTGCCCGGGTGGAAATTGTTTTAAACCAAATTGAAGCGGCTCTGATTATTCCTCGCTCGGCTATTATTGAACTGGATAATATCCCAACAGTTTATGTGGTTGTTAATGGAAAAGCTAAAAGAATAGAAATTCAACTTGGTCTCGATCTTGATGGGAAAGTTATAGTCGAACAGGGATTAGCACCTAATGATACTTTGGTAACAGTAGGTCAGAACTACCTCGATGATGATATTAAAGTAAAACTTATTGATGTTGCGATGGGTGAATAATGAGAATATCAGAAATATCTATAAGTCGACCGGTTTTTGCCACCATGATGATCGGTGCTTTGTTAGTACTGGGTATTTTTTCATACGGAAAACTTTCTGTTGATATGTACCCCAAAATTGATTTTCCAATTACTGTTGTTCAAACTGTTTATCCCGGAGCCTCGGCAGAAACTGTTGAAAGTGAAGTCACTAAAAAAATCGAGGATGCCTGTAATGAAGCCTCCGGAATCAGACATATCAGGTCGATATCACGGGAAAGTTTTTCTCTTTTAATTATTGAATTTGAACTTTCTCAGGAAGGTGGTGAATCGACTCAAAGAATCAGAGAAAAAGTATCTACGGTTCGTGGTGATTTACCGGATGATATTGAAGATCCGATTGTCAGCCAATTTGACCCGACAGCTACCCCGATTCTATCGATTGCAGTATCAGGTAAACGACCGGCACGCGAAATTACAGAACTGGCCAAAAATATTATCAAGCGCCGTCTTGAATCTATCAATGGTGTTGGTAATGTCAGATTAATTGGGGGACAGGAAAGAGAAATCTCTATTGCGGTTGATCCTGAAAAAATGGAATCGTATGGAGTTACCGTTTCCGACCTTCAAAGAAATATAGCTGAAGCTAACATGGAAATTCCCGGCGGACGAGTTGATGAACATTCCAGAGAATATATTATTCGCATGGCGGGAAGGCTTACAAAGGTTTCTCAATTCAATGATGTTATTATTAAAAGGAATAAAGGCGTTCCGGTTTATTTAAGTGATGTTGCCCGAGTTGTGGATACGGTTCAGGAACAAAGGTCTCTGTCGCTCTACAACGGCAAACAGGCGGTGTCGATGCAGATTATTAAACAGTCCGGTGCAAATACTGTTGAAGTAGCGCGGGATGTAAAAGAACAGTTAGAAATTCTCAGGGGGGAGATGCCGCCGGATTTAAGTATTGAAATTGTGAACGATGCTGCGAAATTTATTGAAGATTCGGTTCATGAAATTATATTCAATATTCAGTTCGGTACGGCTCTGGCAGTAATTGTTATCTTTTTATTCCTGCTTAGTTTCCGCCCTACGATTATCACCGGACTCTCAATCCCGATTTCGATTATTGCAACCTTTACAGTCATGAATGCCTTTGGGTTTACAATCAATATTATGACGCTGATGGGATTGTCTTTAGCAGTCGGAATATTGATCGATGATGCGATTGTGGTTATTGAAAACATTTACAGACATATGGATCAGGGCAAATCTGCAATGGAAGCCGCCTTTACCGGTACCAAAGAAATCGGACTGGCAGTTATGGCGACCACTCTTTCGATTGTAGCGGTGTTTGTGCCAATTGCTTTCATGAGCGGTATCATTGGACAATTCTTCACTGAATTTGGAATTACGGTTGCCGTAGCGGTTTTGATCTCACTGTTTGTTGCCTTTACTTTGACCCCAATGTTATCCTCGAGATTTTTACAGGTTAATGAACCATATGCAGAACGAAAAGGGATGCTTGGAGCCATTGCTCGTTTTATAAATATATTTTGGAAACCGATATTAAAGGTTCTTGGATTCTGGAATAAAATTTTCGATGGCATTGTACCGATGTACCTAAAATTATTGAGAGGCTCCCTTAATACCCGATGGCTCGTAATCGTAGTTGCCGTACTATCATTCGCCGGAGCATTATATATGGCGCGATTTGTCGGTTCGGAGTTCATGACCCAGGCAGATGAAGGCAAGTACGCTGTCAATATTACTACTCCTCCCGGAACAAATTTGACCGAAACTGCTAAATTAATGGCAGAAGTTGAAGATTTGTTATTGCTAAATATTGATGAAATCAAAAATACGTTTATCACTATCGGCGCAGGAGATAATCCGGTAACTCAGGGGCAGATTTTAGTTGAGCTTATTGATAAAAGCGAACGCGACATTACAGTTTTTCAATTCATGGATTCAACTCGTGTATTTATTAAAGATGTTGCCGGAATAAAATCTTCTGTTGATTTCTCAGGCGGCGAAGGCGGTGGAGAAAAACCGATTGAACTTTCTATACGCGGTTCTGATATGGATGAACTTGTCAGGCTCGCTCATCAAGTTGAAAAGATTTTCAGAAACACCCCCGGTACGGCTGATGTTGATAATACCCTTGAAGAAGGCAAACCGGAATTGCAGGTTTCAATAGACCGTCAACTTGCCAGTGATCTTAAGCTTGGTCTATTGGAAATTCCGATGACCGTCAGGTCTTTAGTTGAGGGAGATGTTGTTACTAATTTCAAAGATGGCGATGAAGAGTATGAAGTGTTAATGCGTCTTGATGAGCCATTTAGAAACTCAACAGAAGATATCGGTAGAATCCTTATCAGGAGTGAAAAAGAAAAGACATCGGGTGGAAACATGCAATTCCCTCTTGACCGGATTGCCACACTAACCAAAACGACGGCGATTGGTGAATTTAACAGATATGATCGTCAACGTGAAGTTCGGGTGAACTCAAATGTTGTTAGTGGGTCATTTGCAGGAACAATTACTAATCTGATTAAAGAGGAAGTCGCTAAGATTGAATTACCTCCCGGCTATATTATTGAACCGGTAGGTGAAGCTGAAATGATGGAAGAATCATTTACTGAAATTTTATTGGCTCTGGCTCTGGCGGTTATTTTCATCTATTTACTGTTAGCCTCACAATTTGAGTCATTTTTTGATCCTTTATCAATTATGTTATCTCTGCCATTATCATTAATTGGTGCCATTTTGGGCTTGATTGGTTCATCTTTTTCAATTATGTCAATGATTGGAATTGTGCTGTTGATGGGGCTGGTTACAAAAAATGCTATTCTATTAATCGATTTTGTGAAACAACTTCGTGATGAAGGCGTTTCAAGATATGATGCCATTTTAAAAGCCGGACCGATAAGACTTCGCCCGATTTTAATGACTACTTTTGCAATGGTTTTCGGTATGTTACCATTAGCACTGGGAATCGGACCGGGTGCCGAATTCAGGGCGCCGATGGCAAGAGCCGCAATTGGCGGTATTATTTCATCAACCTTGTTAACTCTGGTTGTTGTACCGGTGGTTTATACGCTGGTTGATGATTTTGTAGGATTTTTCAGAAAAGAAAAGAAGGAAGTCCAACAAGCCTAAAAGAGGAAATCTAATTGAATAATAGTTTAATTGCTCCGGATAAAAAACTGGGGTATTCAAAAATTTATATCGATTTTCTTGAAGAAAGAGAGTCGGCGAAAAATTTCTATCTGTCACCGGATTTGAAAACTGTCGCCGATTCTCTTGATAAAATCAATTACAATCGTGAATCAATCGTTGCTGTTCTGAAAAAACAGAATGAAAATTTTAATGCTTCTGAAAAGACATTCAAAAATATCGAAAAACTGAAACAGCCAAATGCGGTTTGTCTTTTTTCAGGTCAACAGGCGTGTCTCTTCAGCGGACCGTTATTGGTTATTTTAAAAGCCCTGGCGATTGTAAAAGCGGCGGAGCTTTATGAAAAAGAGTTAAACCGTCCGGTAGTGCCGATTTTCTGGATTGCCGGTGATGATCATGATTTTGAGGAAGCAAACCACACTTTTATTCTAAATCGTGATTCCGAACCGGTCAAAATTGCCTATGAAACAGAACCGCCCCTCGAACTGCCAACTTCTGAAATTCAATTCTCTGATGAAGTAGAACTTCACAAAGCCAAACAGCTTTTGAAAGATACCCTCGGAGAAACTGATTTTACCTGTGATCTCTATGATCTGATTGAACATGCCTATACTATCGAGGATACTTTCGTCACCGCCTTTGGGAAATTCATGGCCAAGCTTACCGAAAAACTGGGGCTTGTATTTTTTAATCCGGGTGATGAAGATGCGAAACAATTAGCAAAACCGTATTTTATACAGATTCTTGAAAAGCAGGACCGTCTGCATGATCTTGTCACAAAAACTAACAAAAGTATTGTCGGTGAAGGATATCACATTCAGGTTGAGAAAAAAGACAACGCCGCTTATCTGTTTTATAATCTTGAAGGGCGTAAATCTATTCTACGGGAAGATAATCATTTCAAAGTAGGCGACCGGACTTTTACAAAAGATGAATTACTCGAATGTCTGGAAAAACATCCCCAAAGATTCTCGCCCGATGTTATGACCCGTCCGGTGATGCAATCGTTTCTGTTTCCGGTTCTCAGCCAAAAAGGCGGCCCGGCGGAAATCGCCTATCTGGCTCAGATCAACCCGATCTTTGAAGTTTTTGATCTGGTTGCTCCTTATTACAAAGGGAGAGCTTCGGCAACGGTTCTTGAAAAAAGATTTGAAAAAGTTATGGATGATTTTGAAATCAAATTTGAGGAACTTACCGGAGATATCGAGCAGGTTGTAAACCGTGTGATGGAAAAATCTTTTCCAAAAGACCTGGATGAAAAATTTATTATTCTAAAAGATCATATTAAACAGCACTTTAATGAGTTTTCAACCGATTCACTTCAGTTTGACAGTTCATTACAAAAATTCTCAGAGCAAATTATGGGGAAGATTGATTTTAATTTAAAAGCTTTTGAAGGCAAGGTGTTTTCATCTCACAAAAAAAAATCTCAGCAAACAAGAGAAAAAATTTATAAACTATGGCACGCAAATTATACTAATCGGGCTTTGCAGGAAAGGTCTTTGAATATATCTTACTTTATTGCCAAATATGGTTTAGATATAATTGATAAACTTTATGAATCATTGGACAGCGAAGAAAAAGCTCATCAAATAATTAAATTATCGGAGTTATATTCCTGATGAATATTGGTATTACCTGTTATCCTGTTGCCGGTGGTTCCGGAATTGTTGCAACCGAACTCGGTCAACAACTTGCCACCAGAGGGCATCAAGTTCATTTTATAACCTACGCCCTTCCGTTTCGGCTCGATAAATATCAATCGAATATTTTTTATCATGGCGTAGAAACAACCGCCTATCCGTTATTTAAATTCCCTCCCTATACTTTAACCTTAGCGGCAAAAATGGCTGAGGTCGCCCGTAATTCTAAACTGGATATTCTTCATGTTCACTATGCGATTCCTCATGCTGCCTGTGCCTATCTTGCCCGGCAAATGATGAATGAAAACGGCGGAACCATGCCAAAAATTACAACAACCCTGCATGGCACTGATATTACTTTGGTTGGAGCCGATCCTTCTTTCTATGACATAACCAGATTCTCAATCAACGCCTCCGATGGTATCACAGCCGTCTCGAATTATCTGGCTGAAGAAACAGCTGATGTCTTCAAACTCGACAAAGAAATTAAGGTCATCCATAACTTTTTTGATGAATCAAGGTTCAGCCCCAACGCTTCCGGATGTACTCGTAAAGAATTTGCAAAAGATGATGAATTTCTAATTATGCATGTTTCTAATTTCCGTCCGGTAAAAAGAACTCTCGATGTGATTGATATTTTTGATAAAATTTCGGCTGAACTTCCGGCGAAACTTTTACTGATAGGTGAAGGTCCCGATACTATTTTAGCAAGACGACAGATAAATAAACGGGGGATGGCTGACAAAGTAATTTTCCTTGGCAATCAAAACCGTATCGAGGCGATTCTGCCATGTGCCGATCTGTTTCTGCTTCCTTCGGAAGAGGAATCATTCGGACTGGCAGCCCTTGAGGCGCTCGCCTGCGGCGTACCGGTCGTAGGAACCTCTGGCACCGGTTTAGTGGAAGTTGTCGAAGATTTTAAAAACGGCTTTTTACTGCCGGTGGGAGACACCTCGTCAATGGCGCGAGCTTCGGTTGCTCTTTTAAAAGATACTAACCGTTTGACAGAATTCAAGAAATATGCCTTTGAAATGGCATCCAATAAATTCCGCTCAGAAAAAATCGTGACCGAATACGAACAACATTACGAGGAAATTTTAAATGGCTGACAGTAACCTTGATGTTCTCTCAATTGCGGCTCATCCCGATGATACCGAGATTACTGCCGGCGGGATGCTTATCAAGCAGGTCAAAGCCGGACGTCAGGTGGGAGCCCTTGATCTTACTCAGGGCGAGATGGGCACTTTTGGTGATGAAAACGAACGTGCCGCCGAAGCTGCCAATGCTGCCAAAATTATGGGGCTTGTCTGGCGCGACAACCTTCGGTTGCCTGACTCAGGAGTCGAGTATAATCAGGAGAATAAACTTAAACTTGCTCAGGTTATCCGCGACACCAAACCGGAACTGGTTGTCCTTCCGCATTGGGAACAACGCCACCCCGATCATCTGGCTTGTTCACGGTTGGGATGGGATGCCTGCTTTTTGGCAGGACTTAAAAAAGCTGATCTAAACGGCGAACCGCACCGTCCGAGCAAAATTGTTTATGCCTATTATTATCGTAATAAAGATTTTTCATTTCTGGTGGATATTTCCGAAGAGTTTGAACAAAAACTCGAAGCCGTTCTGGCTTATAAATCACAGTTTTCCGATGATCAGATTTCAAAACAGATATTCAAACCGGGAGTAGGGATTGTCGATTTGATGCAAACCCGCGGACATCATTTTGGACAGCTTGTGAACGTTGCTTATGCTGAAGCCTATACTATCAAAGAACACATTCTGATCGACGACATTTTTAATATGCCCGTCCGCTCAATATAGTTTTCAAAGTTATTTAAAATATAGAAATCTCTGTAGGTCAGGTCTCTCTTGGCTTCGAGACCTGACCAATACAGATAACTCTATCAAATACCAAAATAATTTATAAATAATTTAATTATGGACATTATGATTATAAAAGTTTATAAACCTTAAAGACAATCAATTTTACAAAGGAGAAAATAATGCCCTGGGTACCATGGATTCAAATTGAAAATGATGATACAGCAAACGAAGAAGCCAGACAACTATATCAGAAAACAAAAAATTCAATGACCGGTGAGATTTCCGATCTTACACGAATCACAAGTTTAACGCCGGAAGTCTCAAACCATATTGATAGTTTATGTGTTGCTGTATATAAAAATGCAACTGGGTTTACAGTGCGTGAAAAAGAAATTGTCGCTTTGGTAACCTCTTCATTTATTGGATGTGTTCACTGAACTGCCAGTCATCGTGAAGCCCTCGGTCGAGTGGCAAGAGATAAAGAACTGGCAAAGCGAGTTGCCGAAGATTACACTAAAGCTGATTTAAGTGATCGGGAATTACTTATAGCTGATTTTGCGGTGAAAGTTACTCGTTCACCAAATGCTTGCAGTCCTAAAGATATTCTAAAACTAAAAAGTGAAGGTTTATCTGATCAAGATATTCTGAGTCTTGTTGAAATTATTGCTTACCAGAATATGAGCACTCGAATTATGGAATCCCTCAGCACAGTAGAATAATGTAAGACAAATCTATACTCTAATTATATGAAACGCATAAACGTGTAACGAATTATATGACCAAGTAGGGCAGGATCCCTGTGATCCTGCCATCTTCAACCTTATCAAATATGATAAAAGCTTGGGCAGAATAACCAACCCACGATTGCTCGGACTTATCCTTCGGTCGTAGGCGTTTCAGTAGTTGGTGGAGTTTTGTAATTTGCCATATCACGGTAAATCTTCCATGATCCATCATCTTGTCTTCTCAAAATGTCAACCCATCTTCCTTCGATAAAAGTTGTCGGACCCTCTGTCTTAGGAGTTAAGGTTACTGTGTACTCACTTTGAGAAAATGCCCAGTTCTCTGTTATTTCAATTTCTGGTTCGCCTAAAATAACTACCTCAAGATTAAAGTTCTCAAAGGCTGGTTGTATGTATTCCTTAATATTTTCTTTCCCAATTACGGTTGGAATTTCCGGTTCAAAACGCATCGCATTATCATCCCAAAGAGAAATCCAAAGCTCTAAGTCACCGGTATTGCAGCCCTTACAATATTGGCTATATAGTTCATTTATTGCTGCTTTATCGGCTTCAACATTGATACTCTTTTCTTCACAAGTACAACCCAGATTAAGAATTATTAGAAATACAATAATTCCAATTAAACGAATAGGTAACTTCTTCATTTTCTCCTCCTTTTTATTTGGTTACTAATTGATATTCAAGTTGCGATTTATATTTAAAAATAAAGGCACGATTTATTGGATGCAATAAAAAAATGGACAAATTTCACCGGGTAAAGTATCCGATATCGTAGTAGGGCATCAGAACCAACCCTCAGTTGCCCTGTGATCTTGCCAACTTACTGGTAGCTAATTTTTCTATTTCATCTTCGAATGCTGTTTCTTCCACTTAAGATGATTTATCAATTCCTCCCTAAAGGGATGACAACTTAAGCTACAAATTGTTTCCCAAGTCATATTTTTCAAATGAATTTTTGAATGTGAACAATTAATGTTGTAACTATCATCAATTTCAGGCTGAGGGCTAAGACCTAAAACAATAAAATCTTTAATCCCATGAAATGTTTTATCACCAAGTTTTTTTATGAAATCAAGTCGTATGTCTATTTGATCTTTGTCTTTGTTAATACCTTGTTTTTTACCAAGACCAGATAACCATTTTGCTTCCCCAATAATACAAACGCTGTTTGCGGTAATACCAAAATCAATTTCGGGACCTCCAGATACAAAAGTATCAGGATGCGGTAGTCTTCTCCAAAGCCAC
This sequence comes from uncultured bacterium, assembly GCA_965372795.1. Taxonomy (GTDB): domain Bacteria; phylum Zixibacteria; class MSB-5A5; order GN15; family FEB-12; genus QNAD01. The sequence continues at coordinate 18,790 of CBDVDR010000019.1, read as the reverse complement.
AGTTGAGCATCCGAAATCTCTGTGCTATGAAAATCAATTTTTCCCAATAGTTCTTTTACAAATTTGATTCTAATTTCTTTATTAGAATATTTAACCGGACCAAAAACATTCCAAGTGAGTGAATCTTCGCTGTGCATAGATTGCAAGTCGCAGTAATAGCCTAATTTTCCAGTAACAATTTCATTGTTCTCATTCTCAAATGCTTTTCCCTGATTACTTTTATACATTTTCTGAACGATTTCAGGAGTTGGCCAAAGTTTTATATTTCCTTTAATGAGATTATCAAACGGGTGAGAAACGGCTATTACTCCACCCTTACTTTTTCCAATTTCAATCGTTTTTTCATTCCAATCTTTAAACATTTTAGCCCTCCGCTTTTATATGATTGATTTAATGGATATTATAGTACAAAATATTGTAATATCAATATAAACAAAGTCTAATGTGACACAACCAGAAATAATTTAATATTCGACATAAAAAATTCTATCAAATTTCGCCAGAGATAATCATACGAAGTATGTAAAATAAGCGGAAGGGGTGGGAATCGAACCCACCAGGGACATATGATGCCCCCCTCACGGCTTTGAAGGCCGGGACCGCCACCAGACGGCATCCGCTTCCGCATACAGTATATGACGAATTACTCCGCTTGTAAATAATCATTTTACCGACTGTGAAGAGGTTTATAATTGACTTTTAATACTAAATCAAACAGACTATGTCTGTGGGTGATTTAAGATTAAATTCTCCGCTCCAGTATGTCAAAGGCGTGGGACCAAAAAAAGCCGAAGTTCTTGAAAAATTCAATTTAAGAACCATTGAAGATATTCTGTTTTATTTTCCACGTCAATATCTCGACCGCACCAGTATTGTCCCGATCACTAACTTAAAAATCAACGAACCCGCCACAATTATTGGGGTTGTCAAAGGTCATGGCATGCTCTACGGCAGACGCCGGCGATATGAAATGATTCTGGGAGATGAATCGGGCAATATCTCATTGATCTTCTTTCATGGAATAAGGTTTTGGGAAAAGACTTTCAAAAAAGGCCAGGTCTTTGCCGCCACCGGAACCCCGACCTTTTTTCAGGGCTACCAGATGATTCATCCCGAACTGGAACGGCTCGAAGAGGACAGCGACAAACTGATTCATGCCGGTCGCATTATCCCGGTCTATCCTCAAACCGCCGAACTTAACAAAGCCGGATTGAACAGTCGGGGAATACGAAAAATTACTTCTTTTGTGGTGGATAATCTATCGGAACAGGTAAAAGATTATTTGCCGACTGCGGAACTCAAAAATATTGATCTGTTAGACCTGAATAATGCCGTGACCAAAATTCATTACCCTGACAATCGCGAGCAGGTCGAGCTGTGCCGCCGAAGATTAGCTTATGATGAGCTTCTCGGTTTTCAATTTTTAGTCTATCAAAACAAAATTAAAAAAGAACAAACGATAAAAAAGCATAGTTATAAAAAACCGGGTAAAAAACTTTCACAATTCAAAAAAAACTTACCTTTTGATTTTACAGCCGGTCAAAAAAAAGCGCTCAAAGAAATATTTGATGATTTACAAACCGAACACCCGATGAACCGGATGTTGCAGGGTGATGTCGGTTGCGGTAAAACCGTTGTCGCAATCGCAGCCGCTTTGTTCGTTGGTGAAAATAAAATGCAGACCGCTTTCATGGCGCCGACCGAAATTCTCGCCGAACAGCATTTTAGAAACTGGCAAGAGGCTCTGAATGAACTTGGTATAAAATGCGGCTTGCTGACTTCAAGCTTGAAACCGGCTGAAAAAACAGCTGTCGCCGAACTGTGTGCTGAAGGCGAACTTGATATCCTGTTCGGGACCCATGCTTTGATATACGATTATGTTTCGTTCCATCATCTTGGCTTGGTGATCATTGATGAACAGCATCGTTTCGGAGTCGAGCAACGCGGGAAACTTTATGCCAAAGGTGACAACCCCGATCTGTTAGTGATGACCGCCACTCCGATTCCCCGAACGCTGGCATTAACTTTGTATGGCGACCTTGATATTTCAACTATTGAAGGGTTGCCGCCCGGACGATTACCGATTCGCACCGCCTGGCGTTCCAAAGATTCCCGCACCAAAGTTTATGAATTTGTTAAAGATGAAATCAAAAAGGGCGGACAGGCATATATCATTTATCCTTTGATTGAAAAATCAGAAAATATTGAACTTGAAAATGTTGAGGATGCCTACAAGGAACTTTCAAACGGAACTTTCGAAGGCTTCCGCGTTGGGATGGTTCACGGTCGCACTAAACAGAAACCTCGCGACAAAGTTCTAAAAGATTTCCGTGAGGGTAAACTTGATATCCTCATGGCAACCACTGTTATCGAAGTCGGTATTGATAATCCGAATGCTACGGTGATGATAATCGAGCATTCCGAGCGCTTCGGTCTTGCCCAGCTTCATCAGTTACGCGGACGAATCGGTCGCGGTGAAAAAAAATCAACGCTGATCGCCATTGCTCATCCTCCGGTATCGGAAATTGCCAGTCACCGTTTAAAATATTTTGTGGAAAACTCTGATGGTTTCAAAGTTGCCGAGGCTGACCTTGAGCTTCGCGGACCGGGGGAGATGTTTGGAATCAAGCAGTCCGGTTTACCCGAATTGAAAGCGGTTCGGCTTTCATCCGACCGTGATCTGATGGAAAAAGCACGAAAATTGTTAATTAAAATTTTTAATGAAGAAAAAACTCTTGATCTGGAGTATAAGAACTTATATTCCTATTTGAAGAAAAAAAACGACGTCAAACAGACTCTTCTGGGTGGCGGTTAATTCGAAAGGAAAATTATGTCAGACCCATATAAGAATATCGATACCATGTTTCTCCAGTTGGTATTATCAATGCAGGCATCAGCGATGCAGCAAATGGGAAAAATTGCTTCGATGATTTCAGGTAAAATCGAACGCGATTTGAAGGCAGCTCAATTTACTATTGATGTTCTTGATATGATTGAGAAAAAAACAAAAGGAAATTTATCCGATGAAGAAGCAAAACTTCTCGGACATGTTCTCTATGAACTGCGTCTAAATTATGTCGATGAATCAAAAAGACCCGATGAGTCGGTTGAAACGGATAAACCGGCTGAACCGGATGAAAATAAGAGTGAACCAACAGATTCAGATAGTTCTGAAGAGGAATCTGCAAAAGAGTAAATAAAATTTTATAACATGCAGTCCCGCAAATATATAAGTCGCCGGAAGGTTGGCTGAATTGCCTTGCGGTTATGGCAATTTTTGTTATATTATACCGATATATATGATTGAATTTTCAAATATAAAAAATCTGTCCCAGCAGGGTCTAATTGAAGCTTTTGGTGAAAAACTTCAGTTTAATAAAAATCTGACGCCCTTTACCGGCTTTAAAACCGGTGGAGAAGCAGCCCTGTTTATTAATGCAGAGACTGAAATTGATTGTGCAACTGCGTTAAAAGCTGCCAATAATATGAATATCCCATATTTCTTAATTGGCGGCGGTACAAATATTTTAATTTCTGACTCAGGATTTGACGGTTTAATTCTCAAAATTGATATAAAAGGATTAGCCCAAACTGATGATACTGTAATCCTATGCGGTGCTGGTGAGGATTTGGAAAACCTTGTCGAATTTTCAGCAGAAAATTCTTTGACCGGGCTCGAATTCGCCGCCGGTATAGTCGGCTCGGTAGGTGGTGCGATTTATGGCAACGCCGGAGCTTACGGTGGTGAAATTGGGTCAGTTATTGATTCCTTTACCGTGATAAATTCTGATGGAGTATTAAAAGAATTTGTTGCGAAAGATGGTGAATTTTCATATCGGGATTCTATATTAAAAAAGACAAAAGATATTGTTGTAAATGCTCGTTTTCGTCTCAAAAAGGGTGATAAACTGGCAATTAGAGCTAAAATTGATGATATTTTGAAAACAAGGCATGAAAAACTGCCCTATGACGAATGTTCAGCGGGATGCTTTTTTAAGAATATTGTTGATGAAACCCAACCTCATGGAAAACTTGCAGCTGGAAAACTGCTTGATGAAATTGGTGCCAAAGGTATGAGTTTTGGAGGAGCGAAAGTTTCTGACAAACATGCCAATATTATTATTAATACCGGCCAGGCAACTTCACAAGATATTAAAAACCTTGCCGATAAATTAAAGAAGAAAGTTATGCAAAAATTTGGTATAATATTAGAAGAAGAAGTTATTCATATTGGAAACTTTTAGTTGTGAGGGGAGTCTTATAGAATAATATTTATCGAACTGAATTGAACATAATTTAAGATTGACTGTGATTAATAAGCTTACTAGAAAAAATCTGCTGATATTGACCATTTTAATGCTGGGTATATTCTCTACCAGTTTAAGTGCGTCAATCGGTTTTCAAGCATCGTTGGATCCTTATCCTTTCTTTGTCTCAGGTTATGATGTAAAATCTGAGAGATATTCCGTTGCCCTATCTCCAAAATCATATACTTCTCTTTCCGGGAAGTTGGTTCGTTTACCAAAATTAAAAAGTGCAAATTTTGAAAGTAACTCATTACGTTTTGAATCGATGTACTTTCAGCAGGGAATTAGAAGAAAATATCTGATTCCGCTCTCAGCTGATGCCACGAGTTATATGAATTATCAAAGGGAGAAAGCTGATCGGGAATATTTTAGTAATATCTTTAATTCAATTTTTACCGATCCAAACAGAGCCAACCGAAAAAAAGGGCTGGGCATCAATGTCGCGCTTCCAAAAAGGTTAGACAAAATCTTCGGCGAGGGTGGAGCCGGTTTACAAGTCTCCGGTTATAGAAGAATTACATTCTCCGGAAGATCGCAATGGCGTGATGCTGCGGCAACTGATACATATCGTCAAAACAAATTCCCATCACTGAATATGGAACAGATTTCACGATTTAATATTACCGGTAATATCGGCAGTAAAATTACAGTAAAAGTATCCCAGGATTCGCAAACTGATATTCCATTAGCAAACAGGCTTCAAATTAGATATAAAGGAGATGATGATGATATTCTAAAAACGATTGAAGCCGGCAACACTAATTTATCAATTCCCAACACCCGATTTGTGGGCTATAACCAGCGTATTCAGGGACTATTCGGAATTAAAGCTGAAGCTGCAGTCGGAAATTTGACGCTGACTGCAATCGCATCACAGGAAAAAGGTTCATCAGAGAGAACGCAGTATACACCCACCGGTGAAGAATCAGCCGATCATATAAGAGATTACGAGTTTGCCCGAAACAGAATCTTTGATCTGGCTTACACTGACTCGACTTTACTGGGAATGAACGATCCCTACCAGCCCGGCGACTCAATAATACGGTTGATTGTCTATGAACATGTTAAAAGCAGTTCAATTAACGATGAAGCTGTGGCTGAAGCTGAAGATGCCCAAATTTTCCCGGAACCAACTAATCCTGACCGAGTGAATGCTTACAAAGATGAAACTTATCAGATTCAAGTAAGAGAGATTGATCCCAAAAATTACACTTATGAATTTCGTGGCTCCGCAATTCCGTACCTTGTCTTTAAATCATCTCGTACCGAGAGTAAAACTATTGCCTATTATATGGAAATATTTGATAAGTCTGAAGGTGAGATTGTTACAATTGGTGATATTTCTCAAACAACAACTGATTCTCTTTATTTAAAAATTCTAAGTCTCAACAGCACACATTCGAATGCTGAACTAAGATCATGGCAATTAATGTGGAGGAACTGTTACCAGATACCGCGCGGGGTTAATGTTGAAGATATTGATTTGAAAATATTCAAAGGATTAACCGGAACCGAAAGATCTAACTCTGAAAATCCTGATTTCCAGGAAACAAATAATAATACAATGACTTATCTGGAGATATTAGGACTTGATCAGTATAACTCTTCCAATGAAAAGACTCATGATAATAAGCTTGATGATCGATCAGAAATATTCAGGGCGGACTGGGGATTAATTATATTTCCGCATCGAACACCATTTAATTCTGATACAACCTTTGTTGATAAAGCCGGCAACGTTACAATGCCGCTGCAGGTCAAAGTTGAGGCACTGTATAATGAAAGAACCCGGGGTACGGAAATAGTAAAAAAGAGTCAATACTATCTGCAGCTTGCTACCCGTACAAGAAGTTCGATTATCAGTTTGAATCATGCTAATATTATTGAAGGTTCTGAAGTCGTTAAACTTAACGGCAGACAATTAAAAAGAAATACTGATTATTCAATTCAATATGACTTCGGTCAAATTACTTTGATATCTCAAGAAGCATTAGACCCCAATGCTGACATAACCGTTGATTTTGAATATGCTCCTTTCTTGTCTTTACAAAAGAAGACCCTATTAGGGCTGCGGGCAATGTATGAATTTAATGATGATATCTCTTTTGGCACAACCCTTCTTTATAAATCTGACAAAGCACAGGATAGGAAACCAAAAGTAGGCCAGGAAACAGCAACAATGGTTGTTATGGATCTGGATGCCAGTGTTAAATTTACGCCTAATTTCTTAACAAAAATGGCTAACGCCTTTCCTTTTGTTGAAACTGAAGTTCCATCAAATTTAAGAATTACCGGCGAAGTGGCTCAGTCGCATCCTAATCCGAACGTCGATAATCTGGCTTATGTCGATGATTTTGAGACTGCCTTAGATCAGCTGTCATTGGGAATCTCGCGTACAATCTGGCAGATTGCTTCAAAACCATATACCATTCAAGCTGCGGAAGAAGAAGATCCCTTAATTAGATTTAATAGAGGAAAGCTTCTTTGGCACACTCCTGATCTTGCCTTTGAATTAGTCCGAACAGATGATGTCTTTGATCGTGAAACTAAACAGGGAGAAGGCTTACTTCGAACCTTCAGGTTAGTATTTAAACCTGATAATGAAATTGTCGATTCTACTATCAACACGATTGATCAGGTAACAAACGATACTCTGTATGACGTTGATACGACCAGAGTCCCATCATGGGCTGGAATGACTCGATATTTCAATTCAAGAGTGGATGCAAAAAGAGTTCAGCTTTTTGAATTCAGGGCTAAAATAAATGAAAATGCTCAGGGCAAACTTCATTTCGAATTTGGTCAAATCAATGAGGATATTGATATATATACTGAACATATTAATATCGCATTTACCGAGGATGGTTTTGCTACTGACGGTCAAAAAAATGGTGCCGTTAACGATCTTGAAGATGTTGGTCTTGATGGGTTAGTCAACGAAGATGAACTGGGTTATGACCCGGTAACCAATCCTGATCCGAGCGGAGACAACTGGTATTTTATGGGCGAAGGTGATTGCCCGCTTCCACCCGATTCATGTGCAATGTTAAGTGATAATAATAGTCCATTTTGGGATCTGCCTTCTATAAGATATAACTGGATCAATGGTACCGAGGGCAATATCAGGGATAATTCTGTACTGGGTGTTCCGGATGAAGAAGCGCTTTCCGATAACGGACTAAACACTATTAATTCTTATTTCTCAGCTGAAATTGATCTGGCTAATAATCAGTTTGTGATTGATAGTTCATATAAAAATGGTTGGTTAACATACCGTATCCCCATCCGAGATCCGGAAGTCATTAAATCGGTTGTCGAAACATCGATTGAACCTAACTGGGAACAAATAACTCACGTCAGAGTCTGGTTTGAAGCCGATTCAACTCAAAGCACACAAGATACAGTTGAAATTGCAGCCTGGTATTTTGTCCAGTCAAACTGGCAGGATACGGTTATTTATTCTCCAATTTCAAATCAAGCTACCAAATTGACCGTGGCAACGATTAGTACCGAAGATGGCACTTTCAGACCCCCTCCCGGAGTGCAAGCTTACAAAGATCCTACTTATAATGTTATTGAACCGCAAAGAGGCTTATTATTTAAATTTGACTCGCTTCAATATTTAGATACAGCCATGGCTGTTAAAGAACTGATTACGGTTGATCAATATTCCGGCTATCGGAAAATGAAGATGTATGTTAATGTCAAAGAATTGTCTGAAAGTTCAGATAGCGTTGAATTCTTTTTCCGCATTGGACGAGATCAACTAAACTTCTATGAACACCAATCGTATTTAATGAAATCATTTGAATGGGATGAGATAAATTGGATTGATATTAATTTCCAGGACTTAACATCCATTAAGGACTCTGTACTTCGAGCAGAAGGAAGGAGAACTAACCTTGATGTTACAAGTGGAAAATATCGAGTAGTAGGAAATCCTAATTTAAATGAAATAAGGTTCTTTAGCGTTGGGGTTGTAAATCGCAATTCTGAACATGCCGGAGATGACACTGTCAATGTCTCTGGTGAAATATGGCTCGATGAGTTACGGGTAACCGATGTCAGACGGGATGTCGGATCAGCTGCAAGGATCTCAACGAATGGAACGATTGCTGATTTAATAAATTATAATTTTACTTATCAAACCAAAGATCCATATTTTAGGGGCATCTCAAGCGCTACCCGAGGCGGGTCCGACCAGAATCTTGGCAGTGGCCAAACTGAGACCTCGATGAATTACAGTGTTGCGCTTAATTTACATAAATTTTTACCAAGATCATGGAATGCAAAAATTCCATTGAGGTATAATTATTCTAAACAGCAGAGAATACCATTACTTAGAAATGGAACTGATATTCTATTGCCCGAAGCTATAAGAAAAGAAGAAGAAACGATTAGCGAATCGAAAAAATTTAGTGTCAGTGGTTTATCATTTAATCACAAGGGTAACAACCCTCTGTTTAATATATTGTTAAACAGAATAAGAAACACTACTTTTTCTTATGGGATATCAACCCGTAAAGCAGTTATCACTCCATATCAGTATGGAGAAAATATTACAATAAGGTCAGGTTTTGATTTTGGCATTAAAAAACCACTGGCTATTCCAATATTCTTCTGGACCAAGTGGATTCCTATTGCTAAAAAAGCTTCAAATTCAAAACTTGGTTTATATCCATCCAAATTTACAATCAATGGTGATTTTAATCGCAGTTTAACAATCACCGATGATATTAAATTAAATAGAATTACAACCTTTAGAAGAAGTTTTACCGGATCAGCAGACCTTTCATACTCACTATTTGAAAATTTCAAAACCGGATTTAGATATAAAACTGTCAGGGACTTGAGTGATATCAACAAGGTTAAAATTTCAATTAGCGATTTAAGGCTCGGATTAGAAACCATTTTCCAACACAGTTTTTCTGCAAATTACGATCCTAAATTACTCAATTTCTTTACTACCTCATTCGGTTTTAATTCATCCTATAATGAAAATTATGATAAATCGTTTGAATCGTATCGTTCAAATCTTCAAAGAGCAGTAGGCATTAGCGGTAATTTTAACCATATGCAGTTATTCGGTGGAGGAGGATCAGGCGCAAGCGGTGGGAGAAGGTTTAGAGGACGAGGTCGCACAAATGTTCGCGGAGGCGGAGCCAAGCAGTCGGAGAAGAAAAAACGTCCTTTCTATGATCCTCCTTTGGCAGTGATGCGATTCTTAACCGGTTGGATAAATCCATTCCAATATAAATATGATATCTCGTTTAAAAACTCAATTCCGGGAATTACAATTCGGCCTGGTTTGAAATATCGTTTTGGGTTTATTGATGATCCGGGCGAACTGGGCATGATCTCTCAAAATAGAAATCCCAGCTCTTCTGAGTCTGAATCATATAGCCTGTCTTCAGGATTTACTTTGTTGGGCGGCTTTAAAACCGATGTCCGTTTTAAAGAATCTCTTAATCGTGATCTGATCTCTGTCGGACCTCGTTATGAAAATAGTTCTCGAAGCTGGCCTGATCTATCAATCAGGATTCAAAAATTCAAAACTTTGCCATTGTTGAAACCGGTTGTAAATAAACTGATTGATATTTTTGCACCCAGAACCGGATATAACCGTCAAGTTAAAGAACGAACAAATCTTGATGGCAGTTTCACGGTTGACAGGTCTATTGTACAAAATTTCAAACCGTTAATCTCAATCAACTTTAAGCTTATTCGTTCGTTGTCGATGTCGGGATCGTATTCATTAACAAAAAATTCAGGTGAAAAATTTAATCAAACTAACGGTGAATTCAGATCAGAAACTCGCTCTAATAAAAAATCAATTGCTGTGACGACGAAATTTTCGTTCTCATCACCCGGCGGAATAACAATCCCGTTAATTGGTAAATTAAAATTCAAATCAACGGCATCTATTGAGTTAAATGTAAAATATAATGTCACCTTAAGCGAAACCGCTCAAAAAGACAAACCATTTGTAGCCAGTAGTGATAAATCAGATATGTCAATTTCTCCAAAAATAACATATCAATTCTCATCCCAGATACGAGGCGGTATAACCGGTCGTTGGCAGGATACCCAGGATAGGCGCCGTGGTTCCACGAATCATGTTAGAGAAATTCAAATCTGGACTGAAATTCATTTTTAAATTTCATTGACTTAAGTGTTGATAAATATATTCTTGTCATATAATGAAATATTTAATCTTAACTATATTATTATCAATTATTTTAATTTCCGGATGTTCCGAAATTTATGTACAACCTCCCGATTTTGATGGCGAAAGGGCTCTGAGCTTCCTTGAAAAACAAGTCGACTTCGGACCGCGCGTACCCGGTTCGGAATCATCTGAAAATTGCCGAAACTTCTATTACAACTATTTTGATTCACTTGGTATTAAAGTAGATTCTCAAAAGACTTCGTTCCTTGACCCCTATTCCAAAACCGAAATCCCCCTTGTAAATGTTATTGCTACTGTTAAAGGAACGGTTGATACCAGCCATACAATTCTTTTGATTGCTCATTATGATTCACGACCTCGTGGAGAATACGCCTCAACTCCCGAACTGCAAATTCAACCGATTGATGGTGCCAACGATGGAGCTTCAGGTGTCGCTGTACTTATGGAATTAGCGGCTATGATGTCAACTGACAAACCACCTGGGAATGTTGCTTTATTATTTGTTGATGGTGAAGATTGGGGAAAGCCCGGGCATAGTGACTATTATCTGTTAGGGTCCAAAAAATTTGCTCAACAGGGTATTCGAGGAAAATATGACTTTGCTATTGTCATTGATATGGTGGGTGATAAAGACCAGAATTTTTATCGTGAAAAATATTCCGAGAAATATAATAAACCGCTTAATGATTTGATTTGGAAAATAGCCGCCCAAAAAGGGATAAAGACTTTTATAGATTCAACCAAACATGAAATAATGGATGACCATCTTCCAATAATTGCCGCTGGTGTTCCGGCGGTTGATATAATAGATTTTGATTATGCTTATTGGCATACCGAAGAAGACACCCCGGATAAATGTTCAGCTGAGTCGCTTAAAAATGTTGGAGTAATTTTAGCAGAAATTATATATAATAAATCATTATGGGAAATAAAATAATAACCGAACTGCGCGACTTTCCTTCTGTTGAAGAATTGTTGCAAAATAAAATATTAGCTTCTTCTATTGCTGCCTTGCCACGAGCGTATGCCTCAGAAATAGTGAAAGAAACCGTTAAGGCTTGTAAAAAGGAATTCACCGCAACCAGGAATGAACTTACAATTACATCAATTCTTGATCGCATCAAATCAACCCTTGAAAATGTAAAACGAACCGAGATTTCAAAAGTTATCAATGCAACCGGAGTGGTTGTGCATACCAATCTGGGTCGAGCCCCGCTTAGTGATAAATTATTTGATGAAGTCAAACAAACGGTAATCGGTTATGGCAATATTGAATACGATACCGGCGGCGGCACCAGAGGCAACCGGGGGGAAGCCTGTGAAAACTATCTGACATTGTTGTCAGGTGCCGAAAGTGCAACCGTTGTCAACAACTGTGCGGCGGCTTTGTTTTTAATTCTGAATACCTTATCAAATCGTAAGAAAGTTATAATTTCCCGTTCGGAACTCGTCCAAATTGGCGGCGGCTTTCGCATCCCGGATATTTTGAAAAAATCAGGTGCAAAACTTTGTGAGGTTGGCTCAACCAATATTACAACCATTGCCGATTATGAAAATGAAATTGATGATAAAACCGGTTTAATTCTCAAGGTTCATCAAAGCAATTTTGTTCAAAAAGGTTTTGTCGATCAGCCGGATATAAAAGATTTGGTGAAACTGGGAAAAAAATATTCTATCCCGGTTGTCAATGATCTTGGCAGCGGCGTCTTTATTGATACAAAAGAAATTTTAGGTTACAAAGAACCAACGGTTCAACAATCAGTCAGGCAAGGTGCTGATCTGACCTGTTTCTCTGGCGATAAAATGCTGGGTGGAACTCAGGCAGGTCTGATTGTCGGTAAAAAAGAACTGGTTATAAAAATTAAAAAGAATCAGTTGTTCCGCACCATGCGAGTTGATAAGCTGGTTTTTTCGATGTTGGAAAAACTGTTAAGAATCTACCTTGACGGAACTTATGAAAAAGATATCAAGCTCTGGAAAATTCTTTCCACCACTGAATCGGAATTATATAAAAGAGGTAAAAAAATTCACCAAGAACTTGGCAGTCCAACCTCTTTGTCAGTCGAAGCAAGCAAAGGATTTGTAGGTGGCGGTGCTTTACCGGAATCGGATATCCCATCGGTGGCGCTGATTTTCTCTGCTGATTACAAACCCAATCTCCTCTTAAAAAAATTCAGAGCCCTTCCAACCCCGATAATCGGTAGAATTGAAAATGACCGATTCATGCTTGATCTCAAAGCCGTTGATCCGGAAGAAATTTCAGTAATTACTGAAGCAATAAAAGCTATTCTTAAATCATTATGATTATAATAGGAACCGCAGGACATATCGACCATGGCAAATCAGCAATAATAAAACGTCTAACCGGCACTGATCCGGATCGTTTACCAGAAGAAAAAAAAAGAGGCATGACTATTGATCTTGGTTTTGCCTTCTTAGATAAATCTGAAAGCTTTCAGATGGCGTTTGTTGATGTGCCCGGTCACGAAAGATTTGTTCGTAATATGATTGCCGGAGCGGGAGGAATTGATGCTGTCATGCTTGTTATTGCCGCCGATGATGGCTGGATGCCTCAAAGTGAAGAACATTTTCAAATCGTCAGGTTGCTCGGAATTAAAACCGGATTAATCGTTATAAATAAAATTGATCTGGTAGAACCGGACTGGATCGACCTTCTGAAACAGGACATCAAACAAAAAGTTGCCGGATCGTTTCTTGAAGATACTCCAATTGTTCCTATCTCTGCTCAAACAGGCGAAGGCTTTGATAACTTAAAAGTCACTTTAGAAGAAATATCCAATGTCGCTTCGGCAAGAAAAGATATTGGAAAACCACGATTATATATTGATCGATCATTTATCAGACAGGGTATAGGTCAGGTAGTAACGGGAACTCTTCGCGGCGGTGATCTGTCTGTCGGGCAGGTTGTTTCTGTATGGCCCTCATCGGTTAATGCCAAAATTAGAACCACCCAGTCAAATTCTATAGAAGTGGAAACCGCTGTACCGGGACAAAGAACGGCAATGTCTCTGACCGGACTTGATAAGGATGATCTTGTCCGAGGCGGCGTCATCAGCGGTGAAAAAGATCTGACCTTTTATCAGGACCACCCTATTCTGGCGTTGTCGATTGAACTGCTTCCTGACTCTCCGGTTGTGATTTCAGATCGAAGAAAAGTTCTTGTTATCATAGGCACAACTGAAGTCGAGGGGGAGGTCAGACTTTTTAAAACCAGACAGATAAACCCCGGTGAGAATGGTATTCTGTTTTTTAAACCGGATAATCCGTCATTAACATCGGTAGGGGATCGGTTTATTATGAGACTGCCAACTCCGATGGTAACTTTGGGGGGCGGCAAAGTTCTTGATTATTTTACGAAGATTCCGCGCAAAAAAGAACATGAATCATTGGAATATCTTGAAGATAGGCTTGATGATAAAATCGAATCGTTGGTTGTTTCAGAACTGAAAAAAACAATTATTGCACCCCAGCAAAATTTCCTCTTTCGAACTGATTTCTCTCATCAGGAAATACAGGATGCGATTAGAAAATTGATTAAAGAAAAAATTATTGGAAAATACGAACATCAAATATTCCATGTTGAATATTTTAAGAATAAAACATCACAATATATTGATACAATCAAACTTTTTCTAAAAGAAAAACCTCATCTAAAAGGATTGTCACTTGAAGAGATCACCCGCTTGATAAATATCCCAAAGACAAATACTCAGATTATAATAAATTATCTGGTAGCAACTGAAGAGATGGTATCATTAGGAGATAAATACAATATTGCCGGACTTGGACTCAGTATAAAAGGTGATGTTAAAAAAGCGTATGACTATATTATGTCAGAGCTGAAAAAGGAACGATTCGCACCTCCAAAGCTGGCTCAATTATCATCAGGAGGCAAGCAATATAGAGAAGCGATAAAATTTATCCTTGAGACGGGTGAAGGATATAAATGCGGAACAGAATTTTTATTTTTGTCCGATGTGTGGACAGAGATTTTAGATTTTATTAAAATTTTCCTTACAGAAAAGGATCAATTAGTGGTTAGTGATTTAAAAGATAAATTTGGATTTTCACGTAAATTTGTTATCCCAATTTTGGAAGAAACGGATAGACTTAAAATTACTCATCGGGATGGTGATAGACGAGTGAAGGGAGATCGGTTTGAAAGCTAAGACACTTTTATATAATACAAAGATATACACCCAGGCAGATGGTCTGGTTGTAAACTCTATGGCGCTCTACAAAAACAAAATTGCAGCGATAGGCAACAATCTTGAACATGATGAAGATTTTAAAAAGTATGACCAAATTAATTTAAAAGGTAAAACTGTAATCCCCGGTCTGGTAGATGCTCATACGCATTTCTATTATTTTGCGCTCTCATTCAGAAGAGTCTCACTTGATGGTCTCGAATCAATCGAAGCCTGTTTAAAAAAAATAAAACAGTTTGCTTCAAAACTAAAGAAAAACGAATGGGTCGTTGGTGAAGGTTACGCGCCTGACCGTTTCAAAAAATTTGTAGAACCGGATAGGTTGATGCTTGATAAAGTTACCGGCGGAAGACCGGCATTTTTCTTTTCAAAAGATCAACATTCCGCCTGGGTAAACAGCAAAGCTCTTGAACTGGCAAAAATTGACTCTAATACCAAAGCCCTTGACGGTGGTAGGATTGAACATTTTGATGATGGAACTCCCAGCGGTATTCTTAGAGAAAAACCCGCCTTCGGTCTTATTTATTTTATGATTCCCCAACCATCAAATGCAGTAATAAAAGATTGTTTCAAACAGGCTCTTGAATTTGCATATCAAAAAGGAGTCACCGGAGTTCATTCTTTTGACGATACTAAAGGCGTTTTTGAATTTTTTACAAGTCTCGCTGAAAAAGGCAAGCTCGGATTAAGAATGAATTATTATTTCCAGGCTGACAAACTGCCAATGCTTCTGGAGCAGAAAATTTATTACGGAATGGGCAATGATTTCTTTCGGATTGCTGGAATTAAAGTCTTCGCCGATGGTGCCCTGGGGAGTAAAACCGGATTATGTTTTAATAAATATATCGGGACCAAAAATAATTACGGCATTGAAGTAACCAACATAAAGGCAATGAAGAAAATTATTAAAAGTGCCGGGAAATTGAATATGCCTTGCGCCATTCATGCTATCGGCGATAAAGCTGTGGCTAATGTTCTTGATGCTTTTGAAGGCATTCCAAAACCAAGTTTCGGAGCCAGGCACAGAATTGAACATCTTCAATTAGTACGAAAAAAAGATTTAAAGCGTATCAAAGAGATGGAAATTACTGCCTCAATGCAGCCCTCGCATTGTCCCTCTGATATTAAAATGATTCGTAAATACTGGGGTGAACGCGGTGCCAATGCTTTTGTTTTCAAAACCCTGACCGACAAAAATATCCCGCTTGCTTTTGGCTCTGATGCGCCAATTGAACCGCTTGACCCGATCAGTGGTATTGCCGCAGCAGTACGCAGAGCAAAACCCAACAGTAACGATGTCTTCTATAAAGAACAACGACTGACTGCAGAACAATCATTATACAATTACACTGTCGGTTCGGCTTATGCCGCTGGTCAGGAACATTGTCGGGGTTACTTACTACCCGGATATCCGGCTGATTTTGTCGTGTTGTCGCAGGATATTTGCAAAGTTGCGGCATCAAAAATTGATAAAACCAAAGTTTTATTAACGATTGTTGACGGTAAAGTTAAATATTCGAATATTCATTACGTTTATAGTTGTAGAGAGTTTTAAATAATCTTATACTGGATTAGCAATATAATAATTTAACAGGATTTAACACTATGCAGAATAAAAAAAAAATGAAATCTGTTCTGTTTGTCCTGATCTGCTTTTTGATGTTAAGCCCAATATTATCTTTTACTATAAATAATGTTGTAGCTGAAGATAAAGCAGAGCCACCCGACACAACTCTTTCCGAAGTCATCGAGAATCACGAAAAAGACAATCGCCGTTCATTAGTTTACACTATGGAAATTAATGGACCAATCGGAACCGTCACCAATGACCGCATCGGGCTGGCAATCGAACGGTGCGAAGAGGATGGCGCTGAACTTCTTGTGATTTTCCTTGATACTCCCGGAGGATTCACCAAACCGACCTGGGCTATCAATAAAAAACTTCTCAACTCGCCCGTTCCGGTTTGTATGTACATCGCCCCATCTGGCGCCCGTGCCGGTTCTGCCGGAGTGTATATGACTTATGCCGCCCACTTTGCGGCTATGGCACCATCTACCAACATCGGTGCCGCCCATCCGGTAGGAGGCGGGGGACAGGAAATTGATTCGGTGATGAATGAAAAAATCACCAACGATGCTGTTGCCCAAATCAAAGCTGCCGCCCAAAAACGCGGACGAAACGCCGAGTGGGCTGAGTCGGCTGTTCGCGAATCCGTTTCGATAACTGTCAATGAAGCGCTTGAACTGAATGTGATCGATTTCAAAGCTGATGACCTTGAAGATTTACTGGCTCAGATTGACGGTAAAGAAACTGAACTTCCTAAAAAAACTCATGTTATGAATCTTAAGAAAACCAAAACTATCAAAATTGAAATTTCTTTTGTTCATACAATTTTAGAAATAATAACTCAACCCGATATCGCTTTTATTCTTTTCTCAATCGGATCGCTTGGGATAATGCTCGAACTTTACAACCCGGGTGCAATTTTCCCCGGAGTGGTCGGAGCAATCTCGTTGATTTTGGCGTTCTATGCTTTTCAGGCACTTCCAATAAACTACGCCGGACTGGCTTTGATCCTGCTTGCGATTGTGCTGTTTATTGCGGAAGTCAAAATTATAAGTCATGGTCTGTTAACTGTCGGAGGCTTGATCTCATTTTTCCTGGGAGGGCTTATGTTGATTGATACCGTTGATCCAAATTTGCAAATTTCTATATCGGTGCTTATCACCGTTGTTGCCTGCGTAACTTTGG
Organism: uncultured bacterium; assembly: GCA_965372795.1. Classification (GTDB taxonomy): domain Bacteria; phylum Zixibacteria; class MSB-5A5; order GN15; family FEB-12; genus QNAD01. The sequence continues at coordinate 1,312 of CBDVDR010000019.1, read as the reverse complement.
CGGCTGGCGGAGCGGCGTATCTGGTTATCAAAGCTTCGCGCAACAGACCGTTTATCGGACAGGAAGGCATGGTCGGGAAAATTGGCGAGATGCGCAAATTAGGGTTTGTCTATCTTGATGGAGCGCTGTGGAAAACCAAATCCGATGAGGAGCTTGCGATTGGTGACGAGGTTGAAGTTGTGGCGGTTGATAAATTAGTTTTAAAAGTCAAAAAAAATATTTCATAAATACTGGAGGTTAAAATGGGTGGAGGTTTGCCGGTTATTGCAGTTATTGCCTTTTTTGGAATAATGCTGCTTATGAACATGATCAAAATCCTCAAAGAATACGAACGAGGCGTCGTGTTCCGGTTGGGACGTTTGATCGGTATGAAAGGTCCCGGACTTATTATTCTTATCCCACTTATCGATAGAATGGTACGGGTCGATTTGCGTGTTATCACCTACGATGTGCCGCCACAGGATGTTATTACCAAAGACAATGTCTCGATCAAGGTCAACGCTGTTTTATATTTTCAGGTTGTTGATGCCAACAACGCTATTGTTTCGGTGGCAAATTTCTTCGAGGCAACCTCACAAATCGCCCAGACAACTCTGCGGTCGGTTTTGGGACAGGTCGAGCTTGATGACCTTCTGGCAAAACGTGAAAAAATCAACGCCGAGCTTCAACAGATTATTGATGAACAGACCGAACCGTGGGGAATCAAGGTTTCGGTGGTCGAGGTCAAGAATGTTGACCTTCCGCCCGAGATGACTCGTGCGATGGCAAAACAGGCGGAAGCCGAACGTGAACGGCGGGCAAAAATTATTCATGCCGAGGGTGAATTCCAGGCTTCGACGAAACTTGCCGAGGCGGCGCATATTATCGGGAAAGCGCCAAATGCGATTCAGTTGCGGTATTTGCAAACATTGACCGAGGTTGCGGCGGAGAAAAACTCGACGCTTATATTCCCGGTTCCGATTAATTTGCTTGAGTCGCTCGAATCATTTTTGGATCGCACCAACAAAAAACCATCGGATTGATTTTAACGAGATTGCAATATAAATGACATCTTCGTCGTGTTTGTCATCCTCGTCCCTTTTGTCATCCTCGTCGTTTTTGTCATTCTCGTCCCTTTTGTCATCCTCGTGAAAACGGGGATCCAGTTTGATATTGAGTAGGTCGAAACTAACCAACCCTGGGTTGCCTGTAGTTTCGACACAAAGTTTTCAAGGCAGTCCGCCTGGGCGGACTGTCTTTTTTTATGGCACACACTTCGTGTGTCTATGTCTTCGACCTGTCATTGCGAGCAAAGCGAAGCAATCTCACACTT
>CBDVDR010000018.1:0-74734 GCA_965372795.1 uncultured bacterium | reverse complement strand
GGGATTAATTTATGTCTTACAGTTTACAGCCCTGCTATCTATAAATTTAGCTATAATAAATTTTTTGCCGATTCCGGCCTTGGACGGCGGCAGGGTTTTATTTTTGATCATTGAAAAAATACATGTTCAGATATTGAGCAGAAATTAAATTATCATTGATGATAATTGTCTATTTAAGACAGAAATATATTCTTTTAGATATTGGGAAATTCACAAAAACATTTCTAAAAATTCAAGAAAAGTGGATGATAATTGAAATAATAATTATACCCCCGTCAGGAATCGAACCTGAATTACCAGCTTCGGAGGCTGGCGTGATATCCGTTACACAACGGGGGCAAAAGTTTTGATTATTCAAGCTGTCTATCAATAGTTTATATTTAATAGAAAATCAATAGAAATTATAACTACCCTTCGAAAAAATAGAAATGACAGCTTTTAGTTGATTTAAATCGTTTTATGATTATCTTCACCAATCATTATTGTAGACTATTAACATTATAAAGACATGAATTAGAAGGTTTTAAGATGCGCTGGACAGAAACTTACATACCAACTCTTCGCGAGACACCATCCGAAGCAGAAATGATCTCACATAAATTGTTACTCCGTGCAGGATATATAAGAAAATTAGCCTCCGGAGTTTATTTGTATTTGCCCTTGATGCAGAGAGTAATTCAAAAATTCTCTGATATTGTCAGAGAAGAGATGAACCGTGCCGGTGCTCTTGAAATTACAATGTCAGTGCTTTGTCCGGCTGAAGTCTGGAAGACTTCCGGCAGATATGATACTGTTGGTAAAGAGCAAATGCGCCTAAAAGATAGACATATGCATGAAATGGTTCTCTGCGGTACTCACGAAGAAACCGTTACCAATCTTGTTGCCGGAGAATTAAAAAGCTATCGTCAATTACCTTTGAATTTATATCAAATCCAGGTTAAGTTTCGTGATGAAATCCGTCCTCGTTCCGGTCTTTTACGGGGCAGAGAATTTATCATGAAAGATGCTTATACTTTTGATGCCAATGAAGAATCATTTGAAAAATCTTATCAGAAAATGGTTGATGCATATTTCAGGATTTTCAAAAGAGCCGGCTTGGATGTTGTTAAAGTTGAATCAGATACCGGTGCGATGGGCGGTAAGGCGGCTCATGAATTCATGATGCTGGTAGACACTAATGCCGGGGAAGAGGTTGTATTATTTTGTGATAAATGTAATTTTGCTGCTAATGTTGAAAAAGCTGATTTTGTTGACACGGCCCAATTTGAAATTGATTCAGAACTGAAAGATACCAAAGAAGTCGACACTCCCGGGGCGGCAACAATTGAAGAAGTAACTGACTTTTTGAAGGTTAAATCAACTCAACTGGTTAAAACTCTTATTTACATGGCTGATGAAAAACCTGTCGCTGTTTTAATCAGAGGTGATAGAGACCTGAATGAAATTAAACTTAAAAATGCCTTAGGAGCTGTTGAATTTGAAATGGCAAATCCTGAACAAGTCAAAAAATATACCGGGGCTCCGGTCGGTTTTGCCGGTCCGGTAGGTTTGAATGATGTTCCTATTTATGTTGATTCGATGGTTACCAAATTGAAAAACTTCATTGTCGGTGCCAATAAATTTGAAAAGCATATCCTAAATGTAAACCTTGAACGTGATTTTAAGCCGACTAAAATTGAAGATTTTTCTCTGGCAAGTGAAAATGATCAATGTCCGAATTGTAATGGTCATTTGTCGGCCAAGCAGGGTATTGAAGTAGGCAATACATTTATGCTCGGAACCAAGTATTCGGAATCTTTGGGAGCTAAATTCCTTGATTCAGAAGGACAGGAACATCCGATTTTAATGGGTTCTTATGGCATTGGTGTTACTAGGACTCCACAAGCAGCTTTAGAGAAATATTATGATGATTATGGCATTATATGGCCTAAAAATATTGCCCCGTATCATGTTGAGATAATCCCACTTAAGGTTGACAACCCAACCCAAATGGAAGTTGCTGAAAAGCTCTATAAAGAACTAAACGAAGCCGGAATTGAGACCATGCTTGATGATCGTAATGAGAGACCGGGTGTAAAATTCAATGACGCTGATTTAATCGGTATCCCGGTCAGAATCACAATTGGAGAGAAGTCGTTGAAAGATGGCAATATAGAGCTAAAAGCCAGAAAAGATAAAGATAAGGAACTGATTCCGGTTGAAAAGACTGTTGAAGCTGTAAAATCTCTGCTTGAAAAGCTTAATTAAGTTAGAATTTTATTGCGCCGGAATAACTTAGTTTGTATATTTCCTAATTGGGGTGGGCAAGTGCCCACTCTTTTTTGTGCTTAAGTTATGGACAGAAATAAAGAGAAAATTCGACAAGCTGTTGAAAAGCCGTTACTTGATGAAGGATGCTTCATTGTTGACATCGTTTTATCAAGTTATAAAGGTAACCATACCGTGAGGCTTTTTGTATATGCTAAGGATAAAACTTCTTTGAGTGAATGTGCTCGGATTTCTCGTATAGTAGGTGACTTAATTGATGGTACCGATCTCTTTAAGTCCGGATACACCCTTGAGGTGTCATCGCCGGGTTTGGATCGGCCATTAACGACTATAGATGACTTTGAATACCGCATTGGTGAAACTGTTAAAGTTTTGTTTGCGGACCAGAGTCGAAAATATATTAAGGCAAAGATCGTATCAGCTGGAGATAACAAGGTGGAATTTCTGATTGATGATAACCAGCTAATACTCGACTTAGCCGAAATAGAGAAAGCAAAAATCGTTTTTTAATGGAGTAAAGAATCATGGCATTCGACATGGTAGAAGCAATGACGCTTATTGCCAGAGAAAAAAATATTGATTTCGATACAGTTGTTGAAACCCTTCAAGCCAGTTTACTGGCAGCAGCTAAGAAGAAATACAAAGAAACAGAAAATATTTCTTTCCGTTTTGACCGTAAGACTAGTGAACTGCTGATGATTGCAATGAAAAAAGTTGTAGAAGAAGTTTCTGATAATGAAATCGAAATGAGTCTGGCAGAAGCAAAAGAAATCGATCCGGAAGCCGTGATCGATGATGAAATTGAGATATACATTGATTTTGAGTCAGAATTTGGCCGCAATGCTATTGCATCGGCTAAACAGATTTTGATTCAAAAAGTACGTGAAGCTGAACGGGATCGTATTTACGAAGAATTTATTGACAAAGTAGGTACGCTTGCATCAGGTGTTGTTCAACAGATTGATAAAGGAAACGTTATTGTAAACCTTGGAAGAGGTGAAGCAATTCTTCCGGTTAAAGAACAACTGCCAAAAGAAAGATTCCGTCAGGGTGACCGTGTCAGGGCGCAAATTCTTGATGTCCAGAAAAATATGCGCGGTCCGCAGATTATTCTTTCAAGAGTATGTAATGATTTCTTGAGTACTTTATTCGAACTTGAAGTTCCGGAAATTTTTGAAAAAGTAATCGAAATTAGAGCTATTGCCCGCGAACCCGGGGAAAGAGCTAAAATTGCTGTTTTTTCCTCTGATGATAGAATTGATCCGGTTGGAGCCTGTGTTGGAATCAAGGGCGTTCGGGTTCAGTCTATTGTCCGTGAATTAAATAATGAAAGAATTGATATCGTTCCTTATTCAACTAACCCTGAAGCTTTTGTAACAAGAGCCTTAGCTCCGGCAAGAGTTGTAAATATTGATGTTAACGAATTTGAAGGTAAGATGACTGTCGCTGTTGAAGATGAAAAATTGTCACTTGCCATTGGCCGAAACGGTCAGAATGCAAGGCTGGCTTCCAAATTAACAGGCTGGAAAGTAAACATCATGTCTGAAACCGAATATGATGCATCCAAAAGCCGTGAAGCTGAGATGTTGGTTCCAGTTGGTCAACTTGAAGGTGTCGGTCCAAAGCTAATGGGAAAACTTATGGAAGCTGACATTAGCACAATTCAGAAATTAGCGGGTTCAAATATTGAAGCTCTAACCAGAATTGATGGATTAGGCCAAAAAACGGCTGAAACCCTAATTGAAAAAGCTCAAGCCGTTGTTGTTGAACTCGAAGCAGAATTTGCAGAAACGCTTAAAGAAAGACAAGCTGATCAAAAAGAAAAGAGAACTGACAAAAAGCTGACAGCTAATGATGTTTTTGAAAATATTGATGATGATGAAGATGATGACTCAGAAACAGAAGAATCAGTTGATTCTGATGACATTGACGAAGATGTCGATGCTGAGGAAAAAGAATAGTTAATATGAATATTTTAGTTCCTGCCAGGGAGGTGAATTGTTGATGACTCCTGAAAATAAACGTATTTATGAGCTCGCAAAAGAGTATAAAGTTTCTTCAAATGCGTTGATTTCAATTCTTAAAGAAATGAATTTCAATCCTAAATCGCATATGTCTGTTGCCTCTGAGGATATGGTAAAAGCAATACATCATAAATTTACCATTGAAAAGCAGGAAGCCAAAAAAGTAATGGATAATCGGGAGCAAGCTAAAAAAGCTGCTGAAAGAAAAGCCGCTGAGCAAAAGGCTGTCGATAAAAGAAATATTGAATTGAAAAGGGCTGCTGATGCTAGAAAAGCGGCGGCTGCAAAGAAACCTGCCGGAACTAAAAAAACTACAATTATAAAAAAACCTCCGACTCAAATTGGTGGAATTAAAGTTAAAGATACAAAATCCACAGTTGCCGGAATAATGAGAAAGCTTGAAAAAAAGCAAAAGAAAAAAGAACGTAGAAAAAAGAAAGATCGGGTCGTTGATAAAACTGCTGTTGCAAAATCATTCAAATCAACAATGGCGACTATCACAACTACTAAATCTAAGAAAAAATATAAGCGTGCTGGCGGAGCCGATGGTGAAAATGATCTTATAGAAGTTAACATCCTGAAAGTTAACGAATTTATGTCTGTTGCTGAACTTGCTAACGCAATGGATTATAAGCCGGCTGATATTATTGCAAAACTATTTGAAATGGGAATGATGGCAACCATCAATCAGCGCCTTGATATGGACACGATTGAGATGATCGCTGATGAATATGATTATCAGGTTGAAAAGATTGCTGAAATTGGTGAAGTTTTAAAAGAAGAAGAAATTGAAGAAAATCTAACACCTCGTGCTCCGGTAGTTACTGTGATGGGACACGTTGATCACGGTAAAACTTCTTTTCTTGATTATGTCCGCAAAACTAATGTTGTCGATGGAGAATCAGGTGCAATTACACAGCATATTGGTGCTTATGAAGTAAGACTCGACAAAGGTAATATAACTTTTCTTGATACTCCCGGTCACGAAGCTTTTACGGCTATGCGTGCTCGTGGATCACAAATTACTGATATTGTAGTACTTGTTGTTGCTGCTGATGATGGCGTGCGTCCTCAAACTATTGAGGCTATTGACCACGCTCGGGCAGCCAATGCTCCAATTATTGTTGCCTTAAATAAAATTGATAAACCTAATGCTAATATAGATAATCTCCGTACCCAGCTTGCAAATCATAATATTCTGTCTGAAGAATGGGGCGGAAAAAATATTATGGTTGAAGTCTCAGCTAAAACAGGGGAAGGCATAGATAAATTACTCGACATGATTCTCCTTCAGGCTGAAATGATGGATTTAGCTGCAGATTCCACTATACGTGGAAGAGGCGTGGTTATTGATTCTCAACTTGAAAAAGGACGCGGTCCGGTAGCTACGGTTCTAATTCAAAAAGGAACCGTTGGAATCGGAATGCCGATTGTTGCCGGTACATTTAGTGGCAGAATCAGAACTTTGGTTAATGATAAAGATCAAAAAATGACTACGGTTGGTCCCTCGGTTCCTGCTCAGGTTACCGGTTTAAATGGCGTACCTCAGGCAGGTGACTCTTTTATGGTTACAAAAAATGAGCAGGAAGCTAAAGAGATTGCCCTGAAACGCAGTCAGATTAAACGTGAAAAAGAAGCTCGCCGAAATCTTGGTGGAGTCAGCCTTGAGAAAATATTTGATCGTATCAAAGAAGGTCAGATAAAAGAATTACGTTTGATTATCAAAGGTGATGTCGATGGATCGGTTGAGGTTTTAGCTGATACCCTCGGTAAAATTGCTACTGAAGAAGTTCGTGCTAATATTATTCATAAAGGGGTTGGGTCAATTAATGAATCGGATGTTATATTAGCGTCTGCTTCAGATGCAATTATCATTGGATTCCATGTTACTATAGATCCTCGCGCTCGTGAAGCGGCAAGAAATGACAAGGTCGATATTCGACTTTATGAAATAATTTATGAAGCTGAAAAAGATGTCAAGGATGCTTTGTCCGGCATGTTAGCTCCTAAAATTGAAGAAGAATTCGCTGGAATGGCGGAAGTTAGAAATATATTTAAAGTCCCGAAAATTGGTTTAATCGCCGGGTGCTATGTCAAAGAGGGTAAAATTGCTCGAACAGATAAAATTCATCTGATTCGGGATCAAAAAATTATTTATAAAGGATTATTATCATCTTTAAAACGTTTTAAAGATGATACTAAAGAAGTCAAAGAAGGATTTGAGTGCGGAATTGGGCTCGAAAACTTCAATGATGTAAAAGTCGGAGATAGTATTGAGGCTTATGTGATCGTTGAAACTGCGAGATCTTTATAGGCATAAACTTTTGGTTACAGTTGTTTTGAAAATAAGGTTAGATATCCCGTCCGTAAATTCTTTAAAGGAAAAACGACGGATATTAAAGTCACTACTTACCCGTCTTAGGAATAATTTTAATATTTCCATTTCAGAGGTTGCTGACAACGATGTCTTGCGATCGGCTACCCTTGGAGCAGCAATTGTAACTAATAAGACTGCTTTCGGTGATCAAGTCATTGCAAAGGTTGTTGATAAAATAAGCAGTAATTCTGAGATCATTGTGCTTGATTATCAGACGGAGATATATTGATGAAAAGCTTTAAAAGATCAGATAGAGTGAGTGGACAGATACTGAGAGATCTCTCGTTGTATCTTGATAATGAATTATCTGAAAAAATTCATGGCATGGTTACTTTTACTCATGTAAAACTTTCAAATGATCTTCGCTATGCGACAGTCTATTATTCATTTCTGGGTGATGAAGATAAAAGGGAGTCGGTCCATAATTTTCTTGAACAAAAAACTAAAATTATGCGGGCATACCTTTCAAAAATCATGAATATACGCAATATCCCGGAACTGACTATGAAATTTGATGTTACAATCGAAGAAGGCATTAAAATCGAACGATTATTAAATGAGATAAATGAAGAATCAGACTAATACAATAAATACAGATACCGACTTTAAGATTTTTGAAGAATTAAAACAGCTTATTGATAATCATCAAAAATTTCTGGTTGTTTCTCATGTTGACCCCGATGGCGATTCTATCGGAAGTCTTATGGCAGTTACTACCTATTTAAAAGACTGTGGCAAAGATGTCTTTCCCGTAATCGCTGATCCTATTCCCGGCAAATATCATTTCCTTAAGGGAATTTTGGATGTTAAAAATAATCATGACTACGAAAAACTAGAAATTGATATTGTAATAATTCTCGAGTGTCCGAACTATAATCGAATTGGTGGACCAGTCGAATTTGTCAGTCAGCATAAGAAAGTTATAAATTTAGATCATCATGCTGATAACCAGGTTACCGGACTTTTAAACTGGGTGGATAGTTCAAAGTCGTCTGTCGGAGAAATGATTTACGAATATCTCGAATATGTTGGATATGATATAAATACTCAAATAGCAGAATATCTATATACTGCTATTCTTACCGATACCGGTCGCTTTAGATTTTCATCAACCTCCTCACGTACTATGGAAATTGGCGGAAAACTTATCGCTAATGGTGCCAACCCGAGAATAATTAACGAACATATTTATTTTGAAATGAATTCTGCATCTTTAAGACTAACCGGTAAAGTACTCAACAATATTGAATTTTTACTTGATGAACAACTCTGCATATTGGTGATGACAAATAAAATGACCGATGAAAGCAAAGCTCATAAATCGGACGCTGAAGGCTTGGTTGATTATACTCTATATGGTAAAACCGTCAAAGTCGGTGCCTTTATTAAAGAACAGAATGGCCAACTTACTAAAGTGTCCCTTAGATCTAAAAGTGAAATTGATGTTGCTCAAATAGCGGCTAAATTTGGCGGCGGCGGACATAAGAATGCTGCCGGTTGTACTTTAAATATGTCTGTTGAAAAAGCTCGATTACAAATAATTGAAATTTTTAAAGAGGTTCTTCATGGCTGAAGCTGGTCAAGCTCTTGATGGAGTCCTCCTGTTAAATAAACCTCCGGGCATCACAAGTCATGATGCTGTCCAAATTGTTCGCAAAACTATCTCCCAGAAAAGAGTAGGACATACCGGCACTCTTGATCCGGCGGCGGAAGGTCTTTTATTGATTTGCATTGGAAAAGCTACCAAAATCGCACAATTTATGACCGGCATGGACAAAACTTATAAAGCTGATATTTGTCTCGGATATGAAACAACTACTTATGATAGGGAAGGTGAATTTCTAAATTCTGAACCCAACGAAATTCCCGATCTGTCTGATACTGAGATTGAAGTCATTTTAAAATCATTTTCAGGCAAAATCATTCAAAAAGTCCCTGCTTATTCTGCGGTCAGAGTTAATGGAAAACGCCTCCACGAACTTGCTCGCAAAAATATCGAAGTTGAAACCCCTGAACGTGAAATCGAGATTAAAGAGATAATTAAAATTAGTTATGAAAAACCAATTTTAACCATCCGTGTCAGCTGCTCAAAAGGCACCTATATCAGAACTTTAGCCTACGACATCGGCAAAGCCATTGGCTGTGGCGCATATATGAAACACTTGGTTAGAGAACAGGTTGGGAACCATAGTTTAAGCGATGCTTTAAGTATTGAAAGTATGAAAGAATCTTACAATGATGGATCTTTAACCAATCATTTATTGAGATATGATCAGGTTTTGTCATTTAGTTCTATGATTGTCAAAGATGATTTCACTCCGTCAGTATTTAATGGAGTGGACATAAATTCTGAATTTATTGCTGAAGTTGAAGGCCGTTTTACATCCGGAGATCATATTTTTTTAAAGAATGGCGATAGAACTCCACTCGCTATAGGAACGGCTAATAAAGATTCTGAGCATATATTTCAAGAAAATTCAGCTGAAGATAAAATATTCAACTATGTACGGGTATTAAATTGAGTGTAAAATTCTACAAAGGATTAGATCACTACCCAAAAAGTGATAAGCCTGTTGTTGCGACTATCGGGACCTTTGATGGTATCCATTTTGGACATCAGGAAATCTTGCGTAAGGTTACTAAAATCGCCTCGGATATGAATACAACGGCTGTAATGGTCACTTTCCATCCTCATCCAAGAGTTCTGGTAAGCCCGGATAAAGTCCCTTTACTGTTAACCACGGTTGAAGAAAAAGTTAAATTTGTCCCGGATTTTTTTGAGGGAGACGTAATTATCCTAAATTTTGATGAAAAACTCAAGGAATTACCTTACGAAACCTTTGTTAAGAGTATTTTGGTTGATAAAATTGGAATACAAAGGCTGGTTGTCGGATATGACCATGCTTTCGGAAAAGATCGAAAAGGTGACATTACGGAATTGACAAAACTCGCTAAAAGATATAGCTTTGGGGTCGATGTAATCGGACCGGTATTGGTTGAAGGTCGACCTGTATCTTCGTCCCGAATTAGACAAGCAATGCTTGATGAGAAATACTCAGAAGCGATTGATTTGTTAGGGCATGATTATGCTATATACGGGACAGTGGAACGGGGCATAGGACTTGGCAGAAAACTTGGTTATCCAACTGCCAATGTCAATTATAACCATCGCAAACTGCTTCCTCCGGAAGGAGTTTATGCCTGTAAAGTTTGGGTGAATGACAAACGCGAAGATGGCATGATGTTTATTGGAAAAAACCATTTCAATCCGTCTGGTAAGATTTCGGTTGAAGCGAATTTATTTGAATTTGATAAAGATATTTATGATAAGGAAATAATTGTTTATCCGACCTGTTTTGTGAGAGAAAATATGAAATTCAATTCAACGGATGAACTTATAGAACAACTTAAATTAGATAAAATTAAAGTAAGTGAAATAATAAAAAAGGAGAAAGAAAATGGCAATCGGCAAGGAGCAAAAAGCTCAAATCATTGCTGAACATCAATTGCATGACAAAGACACTGGTACGCCTGAAGTCCAGATTGCGCTTTTGACTGCAAGAATCAATCATTTAACCGGCCACATGAAAGAGCATAAAAAAGACTTTCATACTCGTCTAGGCTTGCTAAAACTTGTTGGACATAGACGTCGGTTACTTGGATACTTAATGAAAAATGATATTGAAAGCTATCGCCAGTTACTTGGTGAATTAGCATTACGTCGCTAATAGTTAAGGAGAACTATAAAGAATGATACATAAAGTTGAGTTTGAACTAGGCGGAAGAACCATGATCATAGAAACAGGCAGACTTGCAAAACAGGCCAATGGTGCTGTTACCGTAAGATATGCTGACTCGATGGTTATCTCAACCGTTTGTGCTCAAACAGAACCAAGACTTGGATTTGACTTTTTTCCGCTAACAGTAGAATATCGGGAAAAAGGCTATTCCGCCGGTAAAATTCCAGGCGGTTTTTTCAAAAGAGAAGCACGTCCTTCGGAAAAAGAAATTCTCTCGGCTCGTCTTATCGACCGTCCAATTAGACCTCTTTTTCCAAAAGACTTCAAAGGCGAAACACAGGTTATAAATTTTATAATCTCTCATGATGGTGAAAATGATACTGATGTTCTCGCACTTTGTGGTACCGCAGCAGCTTTGGCTATTTCTGATGTTCCCTTTGCTCATACTGTGGCAGGGGTAAGAGTTGGTCGTTTGGATGGACAGTTTATTGTCAATCCAACTTTTGAACAACTCGAAGATTGTGATATTTACGTCACAATGGCAGGATCTGCTGATGCGATTGCTATGGTTGAAGGCGGCGGTCGCGAAATCCCTGAAAATGAAATCGTAGAGGCTCTTCAATTTGGGCATGAACAAATCAAAATCATTGTTGCTAAAATCGATGAGCTGAAAGCCTTATGTGGTAAAGAAGATTTTGAATACACTCCGGTTTTAATTTCTGAAGAACTTAGTGCAAAAGTAAAAGAGATGGTCGGTAATCGTCTTGACGAATACAATCATATTCCTGAAAAAGAAGCTCGTAATAAGAATAAAAAAGTTCTCAAAAATGAAATCATTGCTGCCCTTGAAGAAGAGTATGCTGATGAAGTTGGTGATATTAAAACCATTATTCATGATCTTGATTCTGAATCTATGAGAAAAATGGTTGTCACAGAAAAGAAACGCATTGACACAAGAAATCCCGAAGATATTCGTGATATCACTTGTGATGTTTCTTTCCTGCCAAGAACCCATGGTTCATCTGTATTCACTCGTGGGCAAACTCAAGCCTTAGTCGCGGTAACACTTGGAACCAAAGTCGACGAACAGCGCCTTGATGAGCTCGAAGGTGAATCAACCAAAAGTTATATGCTCCATTACAACTTCCCACCGTTCTGTACCGGTGAAGCGAAACCTATGCGTGGTACCAGCCGTCGTGAAGTTGGTCATGGTGCTTTAGCTGAAAGAGCCTTATTCCCGGTTATTCCGAGTGATGAAGGTTTCCCTTATACGGTGCGAATAGTTTCTGATGTTTTGGAATCTAACGGATCATCTTCGATGGCTTCTGTTTGCGGTGGTTCTCTGGCTCTTATGGATGCCGGGGTACCGATCAAATCGGCTGTTGCCGGTATTGCAATGGGCTTGATCAAAGAAGGCGATGATGTTGTCATATTGACTGACATCCTTGGTGATGAAGATCACTTTGGAGATATGGATTTCAAAGTTACCGGTACCGAACAAGGTATCACTGCGATCCAAATGGATATTAAAATTGCAGGACTGGATATTGGAACGATGACAGAAGCTCTTGGAAGAGCGAAAACTGCAAGATTACATATCCTTGGCAAAATGAATGAAGCTCTGCCAAAACATCGCGATCAGTTATCTCAGTTTGCTCCAAGAATTATTACTTTGAAAATTGATCCGGGTAAAATCGGTGGAGTCATTGGACCTGGTGGTAAAATGATTCGTTCAATTGTTGAAGAAACCGGAGCCAAAATAGACATTGAAGATGATGGTACCGTTTTGATTTCTTCAGTCGATGCTAAAGCCGGCTTAGCCGCTAAAGCACGGGTTGAAAAAATTGTTGAAGTTCCTGAAGTTGGAAAAGTCTACAATGGTATTATCCGTCGAATCAATAACTTTGGCGCCGTAGTCGAGCTCATGCCTTCGGCTGATGGCTGGCTGCATATCTCAGAACTTGAATATCGCCGCGTGAATCGCGTTGAAGATGTTGTGAGAATGGGCGAAAGACTTGATGTCAAAGTCCTAAGTATTGAAGCTGATGGTAAAGTTCGTGTTTCCCGTAAGGCATTATTGTCAAAACCGGAAAATACCAGCGATGGTGATAGAAATGAAAGGCCTCGTGACTAATAATGGCTAATTCTCGTTTTCAAACCGGAAACGGAGAAATTAAAAAAACGACCTTAAAGAACGGACTGAGGATAGTAACTGAATCTATTCCTTCAGTCCGTTCTATTTCTTTAGGGGTTTGGATTGATGTCGGCTCCCGGCATGAAACTAATGAAGAAAATGGCGTTTCACACTTAATCGAGCACATGCTCTTTAAGGGGACAAAATCCCGCAATGCCCGTCAGATTGCGGCTGCTCTGGAATCTATCGGAGGCAATTTAAATGCTTTCACGTCAAAAGAGCAAACCTGCTACACCGCCCGCGTACTTGATGAACATCTTGAAATAGCGGTTGATGTTCTTTCTGATATCACCTGTAATGCAACTTTCACACCGCCCAATCTAAAACGGGAAAAAATGGTTGTGATGGAAGAGATCAAAGAGTCTGATGATAATCCTTCTGATCATGTCCACGATCTTTTTGCGGAAACATTCTGGAATGTAAACTCGCTTGGACGTCCGATTTTGGGAACGGCCGATTCTATTTCGAAACTTCCCCGAGCAAAAATACTCTCTTTTCTAAAAAGAAACTACCGCTCCGAATCTACTGTAATTGTCGCTGCCGGATCTGTTTCTCATCAAAAATTTGTTAAACTGGTTAAGAAATATTTCAACTTCGAAGCTGGATATATTTCGGATTTTAAACCGGAATCAAGAAATACTGATAAAAAAACGGTGATAAAAACAATCGATAATAACCAGACTCACCTCTGTATTGGTTTTCCGGGTTTAAGTTATGGAGCACCTGAACGTATAGCCGCTATGGCAATGGGGGCGTATCTGGGTGGAGGGATGTCTTCGGTATTGTTTCAAAAAATAAGGGAACAGAAAGGATTGGCATACGCTGTTTTTGCTTATAATGATGTCTACCGAGATACCGGGTCATTTGGCGCTTATGTTGGAACTGACAAGAAGAACCTGAATTTAGCTTTCGACATTCTTTTAAAAGAATGTTATCGTTTAAAGAAAACCAAGCTTTCATCAGAAAGACTTAATCAGGTAAAAGAACAAATTAAAGGACAGATCACTCTGTCGCTGGAATCTACTACAAGCCGCATGAGTCGATTGGGACGCCAGGAAATTATGATTGGCCGTATTGTCCCACTTGAGGATACGCTGGAATTGATAGATAAAGTTACACCCAAAGATTTACTTTCGCTTTCAAATCAATTTTTTGATGAATCTAAACTGGTAGTTACTATTTTAGGTCCGGTTGAAAAAAGTGATTTTAATTATGGCTGATGATCATTGGTCTGACTCTCAAAAACAATTTTATCCCTTTGTCCAACATTTAGCTTTTCACAAAATACAATCAAAGTTTACCTATGGAGTGACAAATTTCTCTCCCAATAGATTTAAACATCTAATTGATTTCTTGTCTGAGAAAAACTTCAAATTCAATCCTTTTTCAAAAACTTTAAATAGAAACTTTAAAGCAGGGGATAAGCCGGAACTGGTCCTAACTTTTGATGATGGTTATGCCCATCTTTTAGAAATTCTTCCTGAAATCATAAATGAATACGATATTAAACCATTAATATTTATTCCCACCGATCACATCGGCAAAGATAACAGCTGGGACTACAGCTATCACTTTCAAAAAGACAGACATTTTAATGTTTCTGAAATTAAACAACTCGCTGAATTAGGCATTGAATTCGGTACGCACAGTCATTTTCATAATGATCTCACCGCACTTTCAAGCAAAGAGTTAAAAGAACAACTGTTGAAATCGAAACATATCTTAGAAGATATAATCTCAAAAGAAGTAAACACAATCAGTTATCCCTTTGGTCGGGTAAACGTCAAAGTAACTGAAATTGCCAAGGAACTCGGCTTTGATTTTGGCTTTACGATGAAATTTCCCGGTCCAAAAGACAAGCCACTAACCATCGGTAGACTTCCGGTTTATTCTTATGACACTATGAACACAATTTATCAAAAATTATCAAAAGGCTGGTTATACAATCTTGAGAAAAGCAAAGCGAGATTCACAAATTCGCTTTCAGGCGGGACAATTCTTTTCAACCGGATTTTTAAATCCCAAAAGTCAAAATAGTAATATTTAAGTATAACTTGCAATTTCCTCCATTTTTCATAATATTCTCTCTTTATACAAATCCTTTAAGAGGTTGAGATGACAACAGAAGAAAAAGATATTATCCAATACGATTTTAAAGCGATAGAAAAAAAATGGCAGGATACCTGGGATAAAGATAAGCTGTTTCAAGCGGTCGATATACCCGATCATGACAATAAATTCTATATGCTGGTTATGTTTGCTTATCCCTCCGGCGATATACACATGGGACATTTCAGAAATTACATTATCGGTGATGCCATAACTCGTCAACAGATGATGAAAGGGAAGGATGTTTTGCATCCCTTTGGATGGGACGCCTTTGGTCTTCCGGCTGAAAGAGCCGCCATTAAAAGAAAAATTCACCCGCAGGACTGGACCAAATCTAACATTGAAGTCTCTCGAACAACTTTGCAGAAAGTTGGTATCTCTTATGACTGGTCCCGGGAAATTTCGACCTGTTTTGCAGATTACTATCACTGGACTCAATGGATATTCCTGCAATTGTTCAAGAAGGGTTTAGCCTATCGTAAACGAGGTTTCGTAAACTGGTGTCCGGAAGATAAAACTGTCCTGGCAAATGAACAGGTGGTTCAGGGAAAATGCGATCGCTGTGACACTGAGGTTGAGAAAAAAGAACAGGTTCAATGGTATTTTAAGATCACTGATTATGCTGATCGCTTAATCGATGACCTTGACACGCTCCCAAATTGGCCGGACAATGTTAAAACAATGCAAAAGGAGTGGATCGGCCGCTCTTATGGTGCTGAAATTGATTTCATTATTGAAGACACTAAAGAGAAGCTTCCTATATATACTACCCGTCTGGATACTATTTACGGTGTGACCTTTATGGCAATTGCTCCGGAAGCGGAAATTCTCAGCCGTTTAAATCTTGAGGGTGAATACAAAGAAAAAGTCGAAGCTTACAAACGCAAAACCGTAGCTCGTTCCGATATCGAACGGTCGGCTGCGACAGATGATAAAGACGGTGTCTTTACCGGAAAATATGCCATCAATCCTTATAATGGTGAAAAAGTACAACTCTGGGTCGCCGATTACGTTCTTGCCGGTTACGGTACCGGAGCGGTTATGGCGGTTCCGGCGCATGATACCCGTGACTTTGCTTTTGCCAGAAAATACGACATTCCTATTAAAGTAGTAATTCATCCAGATGATAGTACTGTAATGAATGTCAACGAGATAGACGAAGCCTTTACCGGGTATGGTCCAATGGTGAATTCTGATAAATTTGATGGATTAAGCGGTAAAGATGCTATCAAGCAAGTTACCGATCATGCTCAGAAACAGGATTTTGGCCGTCATAAAAAGAATTTCAAACTGAAAGACTGGTCGTTATCCCGCCAGCGTTATTGGGGTTGTCCGATTCCGATTGTTCATTGTGAAAAATGCGGTGAAGTTCCGGTGCCTGATGATCAGCTTCCAATAGAACTGCCAAAACTTGATAATTACGAACCAAAAGGCAGATCACCATTAGCAGATGTCCCCGAATATATGAACACCTCCTGTCCAAAATGCGGGGGAGAAGCTACCCGTGATGCCGATACGATGGACACTTTTATCTGTTCATCATGGTATTTCCTGCGCTATCTCGATCCTCATAATGGCAAAGAAGCTTTCAATTCTGAAAAGGCTAATAAATGGCTGCCGATTGATTTGTATATTGGCGGAATTACTCACGCCACCGGACATTTGATATATTTCAGGTTTTTCACTAAATTCCTGCATGACATCGGACTTTTGGACTGCATAGAGCCCGCTACAAGGCTTTTTAATCACGGTATGGTTGCAGATTCTAATGGTGTCGTGATGTCTAAATCAAAAGGAAATGTCGTCTCCCCAATCGCTTTAATGGCTAATCGAGGCGTTGATATTTCAAGATTAGGCATGTTTTTCACTGCACCATCTGAAAAAGAAGTTATATGGTCAGAGGATACTCTTACCGGAGTTGAAAAATTTGCAATTAAGAAACTTTTCCCATTATATAAAAATTATCGCAAATCATTTCCAAATAGTAATTTTATTGACTCACATATTATTAATTTTCCTTCAACTAATTCTGCTAATCACTTAAAGGTTTACTTTAATCAACATGAGTTCACTAATATCGAAAAGCATTTATATATTAAACTTAATCAGACTATTAAAAAATGCTCTGAAAATTACGAATCTCTTCATTTTAATACAGCGATTTCATCCATAATGGAACTTGTACGGGATTACAAACAGTATAAAGTTGAGAACTCTTTTCTAAATGACTATGTTATTATAAATATTATTCAATTAATGGCGCCTATGACGCCGCATCTGGCTGAGGAAATGTGGTTACGTTGTGGATTTGACGGTTCAATTTTCAAATCATCCTGGCCAGAGTTTGATCCGGAAGCAATCGTTGAGGATATGCTTGAAGTTGCAGTTCAAATCAATGGTAAATTAAGAGATACAGTAAAAGTTCCTGCTGATTCAGATCAGGAAGCTGTTGAGAAAGCCGCCTTTGACAGTCAAAAGATTAAGGGCTATACTGATGAAAAGCAGATTATAAAGAAGATATTCGTAAAAGGCAGAATCCTAAATATTGTAGTTAAATAGATATTTAAGACAATTTCACAATATGACAACCTGCTCATTTTCGCAGGTTAACATAATATATCTTATGGGACGTTATCTTGGCTGAAAAAAGACTTACTCTTGAAAATGTTAAGTTATCAATTATAATCCCGGTTTATAATGAAGTCTCCACTCTTGAGGAACTTATCAATGCAGTTAAATCGGCGCCGGTTCCTAATAAGGAAATTATATTAGTTGATGACTACTCCACCGATGGTTCCCGTGAACTCATCAAAGAAAAACTTGAGTCCCAGGTTGCCAAAGTTATTTATCAACCCAAAAATTTTGGCAAAGGTTACGCTCTCAAGTCTGGTTTTGCCGAAGCTACCGGTGATATTGTTTTGGTTCAGGATGCCGACCTTGAGTATGACCCGATACAATATCCAAGTTTAATCGAACCTATCCTTTCAAATCGGGCTGACGTTGTTTACGGATCGCGATTTATGGGCGGTGGTCCGCATCGGGTAGTTTATTTCTGGCACTATATCGGTAATCGATTGCTGACTTTGCTTTCAAATATGTTCACCAATATTAATTTGACTGACATGGAAACCTGTTATAAAGTTTTCCGGCGTGAAATTATCCAGTCTATTGATATTAAGGAAAATAGATTCGGGGTTGAACCTGAAATGACCGCTAAAATTGCTAAAAAGAATGTCCGAATTTATGAAATGGGTATCACTTATTATGGTCGTACTTATTCAGAGGGTAAAAAAATCGGCTGGAAAGACGGCATGAAAGCTATCTACTGTATAGTTAAGTATAACTTGTTTGGCTAATCAAGCCCAACCGCGTTTCATTAAATTCCTGCGCTGCGTATCATAAATCCGGCGTTCTTTCATCACGCCCCGATACCATTCGATACTTAATTTCATCCCGGCTTCAAGTGACACTTTAGGTTTATAATTCAATATTTTAGAAGCTTGTGAAATATCTCCGGTGTATGAAGAGATTTCACCAACTCTGATTGAATCAAAATAAATTTTAGATTCAGAATCAAGATATTTAATCGCAAATTTAGCTACATTATATAAAGGTTCGCTTTTGCCTTTTGAAATATTAAAAGTATGGTCTTGGGCTTTGTTAAATCTTTTAATAATTCGACAAACCCCATCAACCGCATCATCAATATAGGTAAAATCAAGTTTCTTCTCTTTACCGAAAATATTCATATCCCGATTTCTTAGGGCATAATAGAGAAAAAGCGGCACAACCCGTTCAGATACATCGTATTTGCCATATACATTAGAGAACCGCACTATGACTGGTTTTATGTCAT
This sequence comes from uncultured bacterium, assembly GCA_965372795.1. GTDB lineage: Bacteria > Zixibacteria > MSB-5A5 > GN15 > FEB-12 > QNAD01. The sequence continues at coordinate 56,166 of CBDVDR010000018.1, read as the reverse complement.
AACATTCGTGATAGGCATGCACCATCGCTTCTCCCCCATATTTTGAGGCAGTATAAGGCGACTTTATATTCTGAACGTGGGAATCGATCTCTTTTCGTTTTCTATTAGCTTTCGACTCGCCATAGATCTCTCGCGAGGATGCGTATATAACTTTTTTAATACCGTTTAGTCGGGCATACTCCAGAACATTATGAGTCATAACATAATTATCAAGGGCCATAGAGGGGTTCACAACCAGATCATGCACTCTGGCATTAGCCGCCAGATGAACAATAATATCAGGTTTAGATTTAATAACAGATTTGGAAAGCGGTTTCCTCAGATCATGGCAGACAGTTTTTCGGTCAATTTTCTTATCCCACAGCGATGGCTTGATATCAAGGGGAATTACTGAGTAATTTTCTTTCAGAAGTTGCTTAACAAGGCCGGTCCCGATCGTTCCGGAAGATCCGGTAACAAGAATTTTTGATTTCATAAAGTTATTTCAGCTGTCTGAAACCCCAGTCAATTAATTTGCGTGCCTCTTTGAAACGAAGTTTATCACCCGGCACCCCAAGTACAACAGCGGTAAGTTTTTTACCTTTTTTATTTTTAACCAAAGTAGCCAGACAATAATCCGCCGCCCGTATATAACCGGTCTTTCCGGCTAAAACTTTGTAAGGCGAGGCTACCATAAGATTTGTATTCGCCATTTGTAATCGTTTGTTCTTTTTATTCAGAACTTTTACTTTGTATCTCTTTTTCGAAGTTATCTCGGCCAGCAATTTATATTCATAAGAATAGTGCAGAATTTTGGCAACTTCTTCAGCCGTTGAAACATTTTTAGAACTTAAACCGGTCGGTTCGTAAAATATAGATTTTTTGAGCCCGAGACGTTTTATCTTTTTATTCATCTCTTCTGCAAATTTATCATAAGAACCGTATGTTTCGCGGGCAATGGCTCTCATCGCACGATTATCAGAATTCATCAGGCCGGCATGCAACAAATCATACAATGTTAGCTCATAGCCTCTTTTAAGTCTTGATTTGGATGAATTGCGGGCATCGCTTTTTGAAATTACGGCGGTTTTATTCAAGTCAATTTTAGAATCAAGCACAACCATGGCAGCAACAAGTTTAGTGATCGACGCTATTGCCCGGGGGTTGTTAACATTTTTTGCATAAAGCACATTCCCGGTTTCAAAATCAACTAAGAAGGCTGATTTTAAATTCAGGTATGGTCCTTTTTTCTTTGACTCAAAATTGAATTCATACGTTTTAGTTATCGAAGCATAAATTTCATTAGATCTGAGATCGATAAAATAAAGCGAGTTAGCAGTGAAAAAGACAAAGAAAGCCAGCAACAATAAGAAGCGGGCTGTTTTACGTCTTTTAGATTTTCTAATTTTTTCAATCATCTTTTTACGATTTCACCCATTTAATGATTTCACCCAAAGTTGGCCGTTTACCGTACATCAGAATTCCGACTCTGAAAATTTTACTCGTCAACCATATCAGGAATATTGTAAATAAAATTACTATTATCAAGGCAAGGGTCGCCTCGCCCACGATGCCACTAAAGATTGAATATTCAGAAACTGATGGAGCGACAAAAACCAACCTCATCATCATCATGGTAGGAGCTAAAAGAGGGATCATTGACATCGTTACAGCCATAGTAGAGTTAGGGTCCTGAACAACATATATCCCCACCATAAACGGCAGTACCATAGTCATTGTTATCGGCATAACAAAGCTTTGCGCTTCTTTTTCAGTATTAACAATTGAGCCAACCAGGGCAAAAATTGTTGAGAACATTATATAACCGAAAGTCAAAAACAGAATAAAGAATATAACAATCGGGGCATTGAAAATAATTCGGTCAATCGAAGGATTTATATCCAAGGCTGATTTCTGAAGAAACATTATCCCGCCGATTGAAAACCAAATCGCAACCTGCGTGAAAGTAGCAGCCCCCAATCCCATTATTTTACCAAGCATTAATTCAAAAGGGCTGACCGATGAAATCAAGACTTCCATAACCCTTGAGTTTTTCTCTTCAATAACTGACCTCATAACCAACTGTCCGTACCCGACAATCATACCGAACATTATTCCAACAAATGCGATAGCTGAGAAATATTTAATTTCAAACGGAATTGACTCCCCTTTGGCATCCTGAACTACAAGGTCGATTCGTCTTGTCAGGCTTAATACTGAATCAACATCAAGATTTATCTCTGATTCCTCAAGCCTTATAGTTGATAAAATTCGTGAAATATTTCGTTCGAACCTTCGCAGTGAAGTGAAATTGTCCGAGTTTGTAACCAAATATATATTTTCATCATCGTCCAGCGAATTTGATTTAATGACCATAAAATATTTCAACTCTTTGTCAATAATTTGCTGTCGAAGAGAATCAACCGTTTGATCAAACTTGATTTGATCACTGGGGTCTATGACAAAGAGTCCTTTGATTAAATAATAAGGTTCACTAGCTGCCTGATTTGAATCAGTCGAAGCTATTATAGTATCCTTTGTTTTGCCATCAATCTGAGCTACTTCTTGAATCATTTCCTCAACGGTCTCGTTAAGTTTGTACTTATTTAATGCCTCAACAAGTTTATTACCTATATCATATTTGCTTTGATCAACAATCGCAAACGGTTCGCTTTCTGATGATTTTACACGGGTTAACCAGGCTGGTAAAAGAACAAATCCGATCATTAATATTGGAGTCAGAAAAATGCCCACTAAAAACGATTTCTTTTTTACAACCTGGGCATATTCTCTTTTAAAAATAATCCAAAATTTATTCATAGCTTCTTCCCCCGTTGTTATTCAAAGTTGTCGGGTCAACTTTTGCCATATCTATAAAAATATCATAAAGCGAGGGTTCGACAATATCAAACCGCCTGACAGTAACTTTGTCCGCAACAGCTTTTAAAATCCTGTTGGTATCAGCATTTTCTTCAAGTCTGAGTTCTATATAATTATTAAATTCTGTGATGCTTTTCACGCCAACAAGCTGACCTATGAATTTACCATCTCCGTCAATATTAATTTGTATTGTATTTTTTCCAAATTCAGCTTTAACGTCGGTGAGTTTACCATCAATTACTTTATGACCTTGAGAAATCATACAGATATAATCGCATAGTTTTTCAGCCTGTTCCATAACGTGGGTCGAGAATAAAATCGTCTTACCGTTACGTTTTAATTCAAGAATAATATCCTTCATCATTTCCATATTGATCGGATCTAACCCGCTAAAAAGTTCATCCAAAATTATCAGATCAGGCTCATGTAGAATAGTCGTAACAAACTGCAGTTTTTGCTGCATCCCTTTAGAAAGTTCTTCAACCTTTTTCTCTTTGTATTCCAATAACCCTACTTTTTCAAGCCAATGATCAATTTTGGCTAAATTTTTCCTTATTGGGTATCCTTTAAGTTCAGCCATATAGACAATAACTTCATTAAGGCTCATTTTCTTGTATAAGCCTCTTTCTTCAGGAAGATACCCGACAAAGTTCTTAAATTCTTTTCCGGGAGGTCTATTATCTATTAGAATCTCCCCTGAGTCCGGTCGGGTTATGTCCATTATCATTCTTATAGTAGTCGTTTTACCGGCACCATTAGGACCGATAATCCCGAAGATGACTCCTTTTGGAACCCCTAAGGTCAAATCCTCAACAGCAACCTTGTCGCCATATTCTTTTCTTACGTTATTTAATTGTAAATACATATTTCTTCCTATATTTAGTCAGCTAATAAAGAGCCAAAACAGTCACAGTCAACTAAAATCAGCTAAAAGTACCTTTCTCCTTTAAAATATGCTTCAAATCCAGAGCATTTTTCACAGCCTGGGCGCCGTGGCAATTATTAAAAAACAGAAAAAGTTTATTCATCTTGGACTTCGAGTTAGATAATTTGTCCACCCATTCATTTATTTCATCATGTGAATAATTATAATCATATCGCAAGGCTCCCCCGTTCCACCACTTTTCGGAATTCCTACCGTGAAGTCTGAGATAGCCGGTACTTCCGGTTGTAAAAAAATCAGGCTTCAACAAACCATTTAATTGAGGTCCGTCAACAGCCACATAATTTATGTTCTCCTTACAAAAACGGTCATACATCGTTCTATTTACCCAGCTGTCATGCCTGAATTCTACAAACAGTTTGCTAGGGGCGACAATATCTTTGCACATGCAGACATAATCGAGAGCATCTTCTGAATATTTAAATGAATATGGAAACTGAGCCAGTAATCCTGACAACATATTATTTTCTATCACCGGTTTAATCGCTTCATTAAAATCGTTTACATCCTTTTCAAGGTTAGTCCGTTTATGGGTATATGATTGTGGAACTTTAACAATAAACTCAAAATGTTTCGGGACTTTTTTGACCAGATTATACATCACCATCGGATGCGGGATGCGATAATAAGTCGAATTGATCTCAACCGTATCAAAGAAGTTTATATAATGATCGAGCATTTTACCTTTTTCAATATTTTCAGGATAGAATTCTTTACGCCAGTCTTCAAAACTGAAACCGGAGGTACCTATTTTTATTTCAATCGGTTTAAGATCGGGCATAAATTCAAATTGTTTAAAAGTTATACTTAGCTTACGGGAAATTATTCACCCGGTTTAGAATCTTTTGGAATATTTTGTTGAAATCTCACTTTTCCGCATTTGGGACATATCCATTTTCGCTGTTTGTGAAACGATCTTTTTTGCTCCTGCATCGTGAGTTTACATTTTTTACAGGTCATAATATCAGTTGGTCAGATGGAGAAAGTCAGTCAGGATGAATTCCATTCTTCCTATAAAGGTCGACATTCGCGACATCACGGTATAGCCGAAAGTAGTTCCAAAGAATATCATCAAAAAGTAAGTCCCAATGCGAGCGACAACACCAAAGGATCCTTTATGTTCGCGGCTGAAATAAAAATATGCAAGGGTACTCATTACTCCGCAAATCACTACAATTGCAGAAAAGTTTGGCATTCCTGATTCAGTGACTAATGGCATAACTGTGGCTGAAACCTGTTTTAGAATTCGTGCTTCAAGCATCACCGGAATCGCCACCCCGGCACCGGAACCGATCATAACCGCAATCGGAATTTTGGAAAGTGATGAATATTTGGGAACGAACCGGCTGAACATCATCAAGCCTAAAATCAATGGGATTATCAATAATAATTTAGATTCTCCAAAGAGAGGTTGAATCAAAAGATCAACAAGCGTTGACGACCAGATTATTACCAGGGTGTACCCTATCGAGATACCGATCAGTAATGATTCAGCCATTTTATAAATTGGATTATCCCGATATAAGAAGGTCAAAATCGCTAAAGTTAATATTCCGGCAATAATCGTTCCAATATCCATCAGTTAGCTTTCCTCTTTGAACGTAAATAAATAATATTGCCCACTAAAATTAAAAAGAGTACATATAGATGAGCCGAGGTCTGTGCCAGCATTCCTCGCGACGCCCCACCCTCTATTTTTATTAATTGTTCATATTCAGCCGCTCCCCTCAAGCCTCCAATCATAGTATACATTTGACCGGAAGAAACATAAGGATCATAAGTTGTAACCATCGCCGCCGTTACTCCGGCAAGGATACGAACCTCATAACGGGCGCCGACATATTCCATCCAATGAGTTGTAAGCGATCCATCGGCAATTGAAATCACTCCGTCAACATCATCATAATTGGCGACATCATTCAGTAATTCTAAATCTTGATAACTGTTTCCTGAATAATCTACTGGGAAAGTCTGTTCAAACGATTCCCCCATTGATAGAATTGCAGCAATATATTGAGGTTTGAATCCGAGATAGACATAATCTGTTCCATACTCTTTGTCATATTCACCGGCAGTTTTTTGCAACAGACGATATCCGATTACCGTTCCTTCAGCATACAATGCCATCCCAATAACTTTATGTCCTTTTGAAAAAGCATGACGACAAATGGCCAGAGCTATCGGTTGGATTTCCGGCAACGACGAAGCTTCATGATCGAACGACACCAGTAATTTTGAATCGGGCGGAAGGCTGTCAATGTAGTCATATAACTTTTGAGTCTGATCTGAAATTGGCATAGTAAGCTTCTTATCAATCAGCATGACTATAGCAATGACCACAAAAAGACCTATAAAGGTCCAGTGACGGGAGTGAATTTTCATTTATCACCTCCGAGCCAGGTGCGTTCAATTCCAAGAATCACGCGAAGTGAGGTTGTCAATGAACCTAAACCGATACCGATTAATATTGCGCGACGGGCCGACATCGAGGGATATCTTCTTATCCAATCAGCAAAATCAGGCAGGTTACTCCAAATCATTTCTCCTAAAGCCGAGCGACTTAACAAAATTATTGACGCAGAGACCAGTAATACTACCGCTGGAAGTGACCTTGCTCTGAACCCTCTAAAAGATGCCGAGGCTACAAAAAATGCTAATAGAGAAAAAACTGTCGCCTGCATCGGAGCCTGAACATTTTCAAACATCCACATAAATGGCGTATCAGCTTTAATACCCCATCCTATAGCAAGAACCGGCATGGTTGTCAATCCCAACAATGAAACTAATCGATAGGGACGGTTTTCCGGTTTTTTCATCGCTGTAAAAGACAATTTGAAAAACCCAACGATTCCAACAATCAAAGTAAAAGCAAAAATAATCTGCCAGTATTCTAAGATCGCTTGATTTACATCCCGAGCGGTTTGGTGATCAGAGAAATATTGCAAAAACATAATCAGACCGGACACAAAACAGATGATCAAGGCAACTTTACGAGTCATTAAAATTTCCACCAGCTGTTAGATAAACCATTATTGAACAGAGCTATCGTATCCCAGATTATTGCAATTGTTATAAATATAGCGATGATTACTTTTAAAATGTCCTGAGCTCTTACTGAAGCCATAATTGATCTATCCTGAGTGAGATAACCCGAAGCCGCAAACAACTCTTCCCCTATCAAAGTATAATCACAGGCGACTATGAAAAACGATAGCTGAATTGTTGAATCAGTTCCTGCAATTTGAATCGCATTAATAGAATTTCCTGTTTCAGCTAAGATCAAAGATTCCGCTTCAAAGGTCCCGAGCAGGAAAACCGAAGCCGGCTTTTCTCTGGTTAATAAGCCATCGACAGCCGCAGCATACCCAAATTGTGAAGAAGAAACATAGTTGATATTATCCTCCTGATATCTATCAGGGAATCCCGCAGCCATGTAACTTTCCTTGATAACTTCCTGAGCCACGGTCATAATTACCGGATCATGAGTCGGATAAATCAGCTTACAATCGTATTGAGCTGTTTTTTTTGCCACATTAGAAAGAAAATTCATCGAAGCTATCGTTGTGGGTCTTTGTATGTCTCCTCCCCATCCGGGAGTAAACAGAACCGGACGAGCCATCTCAGTAGCTCGGCCGATGGCATCTTCGACAGCTTTCATTCCTGAAATTTCCCGCATTTTATAGCTATCACGGCTTTTTCGGTGATAGGTAGTGTATAATATTATAATGATCGAGACTAATGAAATAATTAACAATGGGAGTTTGTCAGTATTAATCCATTCGTTATTGGCGGCCACATTAATGATCGGGAAAAAATTCATACCTATTAATATGAAAAACAAACTCGCTTGTTCAACTAAAATATATGATAATTATAATTCTATTTTTTATTGATTTAGATTCCTGATATTTTTATAATTCTCAAAAGTAATTTCTGAAAGGTCCGAAAATGCGAAAAACTTTATTTGTTATATTTATATTCTCTATGATATTAGTATCCAGTTTAAGTGCTAAAACCACTTTAGAATGGTGGCAATTCTGGACTGACCCGAATATTAAACCGGTTATAAATGAAATTGTATCAGAGTTTGAAAAACAAAACCCTGATATTGAAGTAAATCTAACTGACCTAACCTGGTCAAATGGTCATGAAAAGATCGTCATTGCCTTTTCATCCGGAACCGCACCAGACATTGTTGAGCTTGGCTCTGACTGGATTGCCCAGTTTGCATCAACAGATCAAATTACGGATTTATCAGAATACTTCAAAAAGGATAGTTCAGACATTTTAGGCTGGGATTTAGCTAATTATAAAAATAAAATTTATGCCAAACCGTGGTTTCTGGGGACCAGAGTTCTCTTTTTAAATCGCGATTTGTTAACAAAAGCCGAATACGAAAACAGCTTTGTTCCTTTCAAATGGTCCGATCTTAAAGAAGCTTCCCAAAAAATTCATAGCTTAGGCAATGATATTTACGGCTGGGGGTCAAACAGCCCTGAAAAACATCGCCTGTATAAAAAATTTATGCCCTTCTTCTGGTCGGCTAATGCTCAAATATTCTCAGATGACGGCAAGATGTGCGTTCTACCTTCAACTAAAGGGATTGAGGCTCTGACTACTTATAAGTGGCTACATGATACCTGCGGCTTTGTTGCCAAGCAAAGAGGAATCGAAGATGCCTTTTTAGATGGCAAAGTAGGGTTTATCATGTCGGGCGACTGGCTTTTGAAAAGAATTGAACTTGAAAAACGTACTCTGAATTTCGAAACCGCTTTAATTCCCGGTCCTAATTTCCCCGGCAAATCATTTCTTGGCGGTGAATATTTGGCTATAAGTGAAAGCTCAAAAAATAAAGATGCCGCTGTAAAATTTATCAACTTTTTAACTTCGCCAGAAAATCAGGTGAAATTCTGTAAAGCTAATCGTTCAGCAACACCTTCCTCGAAACTGGCTCAAGCTGATAAATATTTTAAATCAACAGCACATCTGACTCTGTTTAATAAGCAAATATATTCTGTTGCTCATCCTCCCGTTGATCCTGACTGGGTACAGATTGAAGACATTATTGAAAAAGCTGTTGAGGATGCGCTCTTTAAATCCGGATTAATTGCAGAACCGCTTCGGAAAGCACAGATGGAGATTGAAAAACTTAAAGGCTTTTAATGAAGCTTTCAAAAAAAACAGCTATAATTTTCGGATTGCCATGGGTAGTCACTTTCAGCCTGTTCTGGTTCTTCCCCCTTTTATATTCATTTATAATCGGGTTCACCGACTACCGGCTTCTTGTCAAAGAAATTAACTGGGTCGGCTTTGCAAATTATATCAGTTTATTTAATGATCCTGAATTTATCTCATCGCTAAAAAATACTTTCATTTTTGTAGGCGGAACTATCCCCTTTACAACAATTATTTCATTATTCCTGGCATTGTTGATAAATGGAAAATTCAAAGGCCGAGATATTTTTCGCTCGGCATTTTTTCTCCCCTCAATCACTTCTATGGTTGTTATTGCATTGATTTTCACCAACCTGCTGCAACGAGGCGGTTATATCGCGCTCTTAGCTGAAATGATCGGTTTCACTCCCCCCGAATATGGATTCCTGCTAAGTGAAAGTACCGCATTGTACTCTATTATGGGGATGGATGTTTGGATGTCGGTCGGATATTATATGTTAATATTCCTTGCCGGACTCAAATCGATACCCGAAGAACTATACGAAGCCGCCGAAATTAGCGGAGCCGGAAAAACAAGACAATTCTTTTCAATCACGCTCCCCCTGTTACAGCCGGTTGCACTTTTCATATTAGTTATTAATTCAATTAAATCATTTCAGGTTTTCCTGGAAATTTTCATTATGACCCGAGGTAAATTCGACAGTTCGACCGCTGTCTATTTTATTTATGAAAAAGGTTTAACAACTAATTTCAGTTTTGGTTATGCTTCGGCAGCGGCTTACGTACTGTTTGTGATCATCGGCTTGTTCTCCTTGTTTCAATTTGTAATCATGAGGAGACGACAACCCTTATGGTAAGAAAATCCTCAAATCATATAATGCGATATTCTATTTTGTCTATCATCACTCTTGTTATGATTTTCCCTTTGCTGTGGATGTTTCGTGTATCATTTCTTGGGGCTGGAGAAAGTATTTCATTTGGGAACCTGTTAAGTTCAAGTTTCACATTTACAAATTTCATAGATTTATTCCAGATCAATAATATGGGAGTTTATCTTTTTAATTCAATATTTGTAGGCACAATTGTAACTGTCGGGAATATACTTTTTTGTTTCACAGTTGCTTATTCCCTTGCCCGATTTAACTTTATTATAAATAAAATTCTTTTTGTAACAGTAATTTTGATTCTTATGATCCCGGCTCACATTGTCATCATCCCGTTATATGTTTTATGCTTGAAGCTTGGGATTTATGACAGCTATTGGGCTTTAATATTACCCTGGATTGTAAATCCGATTGGAATCTTTCTGGTCAAACAATATATCGAATCAATTCCCCCTTCGATGGAAGAAGCTGCCCGTATTGACGGCGCCGGAGATTTTAAAATCTTATTTAAAATAGTGATGCCAATCTGCAAACCGGCTTTGGCGGTTCTTGCAATTCAGGTCTTCTTTACCAATTGGAATTCTTTCCTGTTCCCTTATATCCTCACCCAATCGGACTCTGTTAGAACGCTGCCGGTTGCTCTGGCTCTATTTCAGGGACATCAGGCAATCGACTGGCAACACTTGATGGCAGGCTCCACAATCGCTGTTATTCCTGTTTTAGTGCTGTTTTTGTTCATGCAAAGGCAGATTGTGTCCGGAATTACCGGCGGGGCATTAAAACAGTAAATTTTCTTTTTTTAGTTGCATTTCCGGTGTATCGTTCTTTTAATTGACCACTTGAGAGTATGTAAATAGATATGATTTATTAGTTTAATAATTGACGAAAGGACTGAAAATGAAAAGTGTAATTTTAGTGGCACTGATGGCTTTGATGCTGCTAGTTACCGGTTGCGGGGTCAATAAAGATTATGTTGCCCAGCAAATTGCCGATTCTGAAGCTCGTACAGGCAGCGAACTCGGCACCTTAAGAGATAAAACTGATGGTAATGCCCATGAAATATCACGTTTAAAATCTCTTTCTGATGAACTTTCAAAAAAGACTGATATGGCAATCAACGAAGCCAAAGGCTTTGAAAATTACCAGATTATCTGGCAGGGTGTTATCAATTTTGATTTCGACCGCCAGGATATTAATGCCGCCGCTGAACAGATTCTTCTGCAGGCTGGTGAAAAAATGCAGTCAAGCCCCGGTTCAATTATCGAAATAGCCGGACATTCTGACCGGACCGGTAGTGCCAAATATAATATTATGCTCACCGCACAAAGAGCTAATTCTGCTAAAAGATTTTTAACCGATCAATTTGGCTTATCTCTTTATAGATTGTTTGTAATTGCTTATGGTGAAACCAAACCGGTTGCGATGCCCGATGAAAAAGATTCCGCTTCTATGAACCGTCGCGTTAATCTTGCCGTTTGGGGTAAATTGTAAAAGTAGATTATTTTTATATTTCAATAATTAAAAGGCGGGTTTTCCCGCCTTTTTTAATGAGATTTTATTTGAATATCATTTCTATCTCTGCTGTTTCAAATCGCGCCCGAACATTAATGGTATCTGAATAAAATGCGATTGGCTCGGCAAATTGATATGGAAAAGCCTGCCCGAGATCTCGAAAATCATTTGAATTCAAATCAATAAATCCGGTAAGCCTATATTTTCCTTCTGGTAAATTTATAGCAAAGCTGTTCCCGTCAACAGCAAAATCAAATTCCTGCTTGGTTTTAAAATTCATAAGCTTCAAATGAAATATGTCATAATCTGACATAGCAAACTCAGAATAAACATTTCCACTAACCGAACCTAATGAATCAGGATCGGTAATTGAAAAACTATACTCTATGATTGAATCACCAAGAACATTACCTGCTTTATCAGCAATTTCAAACTCAAGCATCTTAAGTTTTAGGTTATTGCCTTTTGTTAAACCCGGAGTTGAAAATTTGATTTTAAAAGGTGTTTCAATGCTTCGTTCAAGTCTCAATTGAGTTAAACTGTCTTGCCAAAGTGTAAAAGTTTGTTCAGATAATTTCAAAGTATCAATCGGCTCTGAGAACAAAGCGGAAATATCAAGCTCATGAATCAATATCGGCAGCGCCCCCGGTTGAAATTCGATAATTTCTATCGGTTGAATATCTATCTCTGCAATCAAGTTCACAGACTCATAAAATAATTTTTCTTCCAAAGTATCATAAGTTAGTTCAACCGAATATTCTCCATCCGGGATTGAATCAAAATTAAAAGTCAATGCTGAGCTTTCCTGCAGGTTGATCTCAAGCATTGAATTGGCTGAGAATAATTGTAAGCTATCGACTAATGATCTTAAGATTATATTGCCTGGATTAACTTTTAAATAATCCAATGATACAGGATCGGTTAACCTTACTTTGAGAAGGTTGTCTTTGCTCCAAATAGAAGATAATATTTTCGGTTTCAATGTGTCCTGAGAAGTCACAGATAAATACAGAGAATCGTATCTATTCAAAGATTCAAAATTTATTTTTCTGTCTGTAACTGCAAAATTCTCTTTATAAAGATTAAATAAACTGTTCTTATTTTTATCTTCAAATGATACCAGTTTGTAACTTCTTTTTGGAAGATAATTAAATTCAAAAAATCCATTACTATTAGTTTGACTCACATATTCAGGATAGATCGAATCTAATGACAAAACTGTTGAATATTCAACAGCATCATACAATCCGACCAGATAACCCGGTTGAAGTTTCTCATTGTTAAACAATAACCCCGAAATCGAACCGGAATCTAAAACCAATCCGGTTGTAAAGGCGATTGATATTGAACTGTCTATTTTGTTACTTCGTAGATCTTTTATATCAGAGGTTAAAGTAACAATATAGGTTTGATCAATTTGAAAACTATCTGACATGATAATTTCTACAAAATCGGATTTCCACTTAATTTTCGGATCTACTTCGGGACGAGGTGAAATAAATACTAATTGGTCACCTTCAGGTTTAACTACATGTTCTGAAAAATAAAATTTTATTTTATCAGTTTTAGCAACTTCGGTGCTTCCATTTTGAGGAGTTGTACCAATTATGTAGGGACCGGTTTTGTCGGGTTTTCCTCCGGGCGGAGCGACAACTTTGGCACACCCAACAAGGAAGATTATTAAACTAAAAACTATAGGAATTTTAAAAAGGAAAGTTTTATTGTAAGAGATCAACGTTTCAATTTCTCCTTAATTTTCTCATCATCCGGTGATAAGTCCAATGCCCGTTCCCAAGACTCATTGGCAGAATTATGATTGCCCTTAGCCTTGTAGGCATCACCTAAATGATCGAAAATTACAGGATCGTTGTCAAGTGCAACTGCTTTCTTTAAATAATATAGAGCTTGATCAAAATCTCCTAATCGGAAGAATAACCAGCCATAACTATCCAAATACGCAACATTTTCTGGAGATATTGATAATGCGTTTTCTATTAATTCTTGTGCATATTTAAGATTTTCACCCTTATCTGCAAACATATACCCCAAATAATTCATGGCTTGGTCATGATTGGGGACCTTTGCAATTATTTCTTTGAAGACCTCTATTGATTTTTCATATTTCCCAGCATTCTCATATGCTGCCCCTAATGCAAACAGAAGTTTTACAGCACTCTTCTCATCCTTCATATGATTAATGCCATTTATATAAGTATCAATCTCTTCATCTGTCTGCTCAAGTTTGCGGCAAGTTATACCCAGATCAAGCCAGCTGTCGGCAGAACTATCTGCGACTTGTGTCAAATTAATAAAATGCGTTTTTGCACTTTGATAGTCTTCCTGTCGAATTGATATTCGACCTAAATAATAAAAGTTAGCCGGGTGCCGGTCTCCTATACTTACCAGTGATGAAAAAACTGAATCTGATAAATGAAGCGAATCGGCGGCATAATATATTGAAGCTAATCGTCTTATTGCACCTTTGTCGGTTGGAACAGATTCGACAACAACTTTTGCGTGCGGAATCGCCAAAAATGCAGAATCGAGATGAACATATAAATTGGAGATCATCCGATTTAGTAACAGATCATCACCCTGAATTGTAAGTCCTGTTTTATAATAATGTAATGCGGAATCAATAATCCCTTCAATTTCATAAATTTCACCAAGCTGTATCACAGCCATCAAATTGGAACGATCTTTACTTAAACGTATCGATTCCTTAAATGATACCTTTGCCTCCGCAAGAGAATTTATCTGTATCTGTAATTTACCTAATTCCGACCAGATTCTGTGATTACCGGGTCTGATACGGGTTAGGTTATTATATGCCCAGATAATAGAATCGAGCTTCATTTCCCGTCGATAATAGCTTGCGAGATATGAGTATGCCATTGCATTTTTTGGGTTATACTCGACAACTTTTAAATATGCGGTTTTGGCTTGATTATCCTGTCCAAGAGCTCGATGGCAGTTCGCTCTCATCTCATAAACAAGCTCATCTTCGGGGCTTATTACTTCCAGCGTTTCTAATACATCAGCAAAATTTTGAATTTTATAATATATATTTGCTAAAGAATATCTAATTTCATGAGAGGTTGGATAAACTTGCAAAGCATTCTTATAACTAATACTGGCTGAAGCAAAATCACCAAGTTCCTCATAGATATTGCCATTAACATAATAATTAAAAGCTCGAGCATCAATTTTTTCAAAAGGTTCCTTTTTCTCAATCACCGCTGTCTTTAATGGTTTGTTTCCAGGATTGATTTTAAGAACAGTATGATTAACGGCGGTTCTTGAACAACCGGTGATCAAAAACAAAGAAATTAGAATCAATATTTGTAATAAGTTTTTCATTTAAATTACTCTTTAACTGTGGCTGGTATCATATCCTTATGCCATTAGTTTCAGATATCTTCTTTTACCAACTTTTAATATCATCTCTTTATCAGCTGAAAATGTAAAGTCAACGTCAATTATTTTCTCACCATCTATTGTAACAGCTCCGGCCTGAATTAGTTTCCTTGCTTCTGAATTAGACTTAGATAATTTTGTTTTAGCGATAAGATGCACTAAATAAATATTATTTGGGTCTAAATCAATCTCTTTCATTTGCTCCTTAGTAAGTTCCGGGATCTCATCGGGAAGTTTTTTTTGTGAAAAAATCCGTTCAAATTCTTCTTTTGCTGCTTCTCCACTCCCCATTTCGTTATACATATCAACCAATCTTATTCCGAGCCTTTTTTTGATATGCATCGGATTAATTTCCGGATTTTCCAATTCTTTTTTTAAGTCAGCCAATTCTTCTACAGTTACATCAGTTGCAAGTTCAAAATATTGGTAAATGAGTGAATCAGGGATAGACATCACCTTGCCGAAAATTTCGCGAGGTTGTTCATCAATTCCAATATAGTTTCCAAGTGATTTTGACATCTTTTTCTCACCATCAAGCCCCACCAGGATCGGCATTGTGAGTACTGATTGAGCCTCGACAGAGTATGCATCCTGAATAGTTCTTCCGGCTAATAAGTTAAACTTTTGCTCTGTCGCTCCAATTTCTACATCAGCTTTCATCGCTACCGAATCATAACCCTGCATTAAAGGATAAAACAGTTCGTGAATAGAAACCGGAATTCCGGCTTTCATTCTTTTAGTGAAATCATCTCTTTCAAGAATACGGGCAACTGTAAATTTTGTTGCCAATTCCATTATTTCACCAAAACTCATATCTTTGAACCATTCTCCATTAAAACGAATTTCAGTCTTTGATTTATCGAGGATTTTGAAAAATTGGGTTTGGTAAGTTTCGGCATTCTTCATAATATCATAATAAGTCAGCCTGGGACGAGTTGATGACTGCCCGGATGGATCCCCGACCATAGCCGTATAATCCCCCACAATCAACACGATTTGATGGCCTAACTCCTGAAACTGCTTAAGTTTACGAATGCCAACCGAGTGTCCGAGATGGATATCCGGTGAAGTAGGATCAAAGCCCTGTTTAATTCTAAGGGGAATATTTTCTTTGATTGATTTCTTTAATTTTTCCTGAAATTCAGTTTCGGGGAGTACATCTACAGCGCCCCGAGTGATTATTTCCCATTGACGTTCAAATTCCTTCTGTTGGGCAGTATCTAATTTTATTTCCATCTTTCCCTCAATTGAACCTTTCTATACTTATCGGCATATAAAATATGAGGTTTATTATCCTCATAAAGATTAATTGCTTTTTTTTAAAATAATAAAAAGGTTTTAAAAATCAAACATTAAGGTTGAGCTAATTAAACTTGACTGTTAACTAATAAAAATTTACATAAGGCTATGACTTTGACATACTCAAAATACAAAAGGACTTCTAACCGGTTTCGAAACTCGTTAATAGGTCTAATTGCGGTTAGTGTCCTGTTTTTATCTGTAATCGCCTATAAAACCAATCAGGTCTACCAGAATGATCTCCCTTCATTTGAGCAATTACATAATATTGAACCCAGCCTGAAAACAAAAATTTATGATCGCAATGGTCTGCTTCTGACCGAATATTTTAATGAGAATCGTATTTTAACGCCTTATAAAAACATACCGTCTCATCTGGTCGAGATTTTGCTCGCTTCTGAAGATCAGGAATTTTACAACCACTGGGGTATCAATATAAGACGCATCGGAATTGTCGCATTCAAAAACCTTTTACAATGGCGAATAACCGGTGGCGCTTCCACGATCACACAACAGCTTTCACGGATGCTTTTTTTGACCCGGAAAAAAACTTTAGACAGGAAAATTAAAGAAGCTCTCACTTCAATTAAGCTGGAAAGAACTTATTCCAAAGAAGAAATAATTGAGATGTATCTTAATCAATACTATTTCAGCCGGGGCGCCTATGGTATTGCGGCAGCCTCACATATTTTCTTCTCCAAGAATGTTTCTGAATTAAATTTAAATGACTGTGCTATTCTAATTGGAGTTCTCAAAGGTCCAAATATCAATTCACCTTTGAACAACCCTGAAAAATCATTAAAAGCCCGAAACCGAGTTTTATATTCTTATTTTTCTGTAGGTGGTTTATCAAGAGAACAATACGACTCTCTTAAAAATGAACCGCTTGAGATAAATCCACCCCAGAATAAAATTGGAATTGCACCTTATTTTACCGAAACCGTTCGTAAATATATTCTTAATAAATATGGTGAAGATGTCCTGTACTCCAGCGGCTTGAAAGTTTACACCACTCTGGATATTGATCTTCAGGCGGAAGCTGAAAAAGCTCTTTATAAAAAAGTCGATTCCTTGAGAGCTCGGTTAAAGCGCAGATATAATATTAATAATAAGACTTATACCAAGATCATTCCTGATACGACCGATCATCTTGGCAATCCGATTCGGGAATATAAACATATTGAGGGTGCCTTTCTTTCAATTGACAATGAAAATGGCGGCGTCATAGCCATGGTCGGAGGGCGTTCATTTGAGAAATTGAAATTCAATCAGGCTACTCAGGCACTTCTCCAACCGGGTTCATGTTTTAAACCATTTTTATATACTTCATGTATCGATAATGGTTTCAGGACGACTGATATATTTGATGATAACCCGATAGTGCTGGATATCCCCGGGTCAAAACAATATCGACCGCATAATTTTGACAATAAATTCAAAGGTCCGTTAACTCTTCGTGATGCCCTTCGATTGTCTCGCAACCTTATCGCAGTTCGGTTGATTTTGAAAGTCAATCCGGAACAACCAATTTTTTATGCTCGACGGATGGGAATTACAACCCAACTTGACCCGGTACCTTCCTTAGCGGTTGGATCAGGAGTTGTTAAACTGATTGAAATGGTTTCGGCTTACTCGATTTTTCCAAATAAAGGAATCCATATCCCTTATCGATTTGTTACAAAGATTGTAGATCGGTACGGCAGGGTTTTGGAGGATAATAGCTTTATTGAAAAAGAAGAGGTTTTATCTGCCCAGACAGCATATATTATGGTCAGCATGATGCAATCGGTTGTTGATGCCGGAACTGGCAGACGTTCGCGCGGGATGGGTTTTGATCGACCGGCGGGTGGCAAAACAGGAACTACTGATAATTTCTGTGACAATTGGTTTATTGGATATACTCCAAAAATCACTTCGGGTGTTTGGGTCGGATTTCAGGAAGGAAAAATTTCTTTAGGTCGAGGTCAGGATGGTGCCAAAAACGGTGTCCCGGTTTGGACTGAGTATATGATTGCTGCTCATGATTCTCTCCCTCAAATAGATTTTGAGGAACCGGATGGTATCGTTCATATTGATGTTTGCCTTGAATCGGGTGAAATTGCCACTGATCGTTGTATCGAAGTTAGAAATGAAATCTTTGTAGATGATAACCAACCGACAACAACTTGTCATATCCATCCTTCAAAAGGTCTTTATATTCCCAGACAAAATAATTCACAGGCTGATAGTGAGGATGAGCGGACACATTTTTAACAATTCGAACCTGCCTTATCTTTAAATTGATGTTTTTTCTATTCACTAACTGACCTATAATAATTATTGTAATGGAACTATTAGGGGTTGACCTCCCATACTTACTCAATTTGGTTATTTTTTATGATGGACATCAATATTTCTTGACATAATTGGGTTGGAGGGATAGATTCACACGTTACATTTTTAGTAACATAATTAATGCCGGAGTGGTGAAATTGGTAGACGCAGAGGACTCAAAATCCTCCGATGGCAACATCGTGTCGGTTCGATTCCGACCTTCGGCATTTGTTAATTTAATCCACAGCATTATGCTTAATAGAAAATTGTATTGTATAGTTTTGCCTAATTTCATAAATTTTAACGTACAACAATTACAAGTATCGAATAAACAAATGGATATTGGTTTTAAATATGAAATTTCCCCTGGTTTCTGCATGCAAATCAATGAAGTTTATAATATTATTCTTCATTGTTTCCACTTCAGCATTTTGTCAAATGAATGACACCGGTTGGGACACACTCTACCATGAAAATTTTGATTCCAACTTCACAGCAATCGACGGCGAAAAATTTGGAACTGACAACTGGTTGATTTTTCAATTGTTAAATAACGGTTCCATCATCATTGAAAATGGTTATGCTCAGCTTAATGCCCCCGATTTCTGGAACGCCGCCCTAATCAGAAGCACCCATATATTGCCGGCTGAATATAAACTCCGCACCAAAATTGGTTATATAAATTACGATCTGACAAATTATGAACAGGATGATTACGATCATTCCGATTTTAATTCCCATTCCGGCTTTTATGAAAACGGCATGTATTTCCTGACCGTCACCAACGACACCTGTATCGCCAACGAATGTGCCGAACAGTGGTGGCACTATCACCGAAAAATGGTTATCGACATTGACAATCATCTTGGCTCTGGCGGAGTTGAAACATTCCACCCGATCTATATGGTCTATATGGGACATCAATACACTTCGGTTGGTAATGTTTTAAGAACCTGGGATGGTTCCTCATGGGACGAGTCGACCTGGAACTGGCATGTTGCTGCTACTTACGAATATGACTCTTGGTACTACGCTGAACTTGAGAAGATAAACAATTCAATTACGCTACGTTTGTACGATGGCGACAAAGTTATTATGGAACAAACCTCATCGGTACCTTTAGATAAAGTTTTCGCGATGGATGACTCTACCGAATTTTTATATCTTGGCGAACCACATACTGATGACTATGAGGGTAATGTCCGTATTGATGAAATCACTCTTATGATTCCTTCACAAGGATGCTGTCAGGTTCCCGGGGATGCTGACAATGATGGCGAAATTGGTATTGTCGATTTGACCTTTTTTGTAAATTATATCTTTGGAGAAAGCAACCTCCCTCCTATTTGCATGGAAGAATTCGACAATGATGGTAATTGTGAATCAGACATTTCCGATCTTACTTACTTTATTGAGTTTATGTTCAACCATGGCTCTCCACCGGTTGACTGCCATCTGTGCAAATGATCTAAAATAAAAAATCTAATTAAATCCTGAAGTAACCAGCCTCTAACAATCACTTGACAAAAAGGTCTTTAATGTTATTATTAATTTAACAATATGTTTTAGCATAAATACTATATTCCATTATCAAGAAATCTAACTTGATATTGAAAACATCAACATACGTGTTGAAAAACACTTCATATTATTGACATTAAGCAACAATGGAGGTCGTTATGCGTCTCAGTAAATCAATAGTTCTCGTATTGTTAATAGTACTAACCAGTCCCTTGTTATCTGCCATTGATTTTTCCAAGGCAATTTATTACGACATACCCGAAAGTGAATTGATTGAAAGATACGGACGAGTCCCCGTGTCACAACTAACCTCTGAAGATTCCGCAGCAATTGCGTCGTATCAATTTACCGGAGATACTTTAAAAGTTTTAGCTATATTGATTAATTGGACTGATCGTCCGGGTATTTATTCTCGCGAAACATTCGATAGTATGTTTTTCTCACGCAATGTTTATCCGGGAGGCTCAATCGCAGACTATTTCTATGAAGTCTCTTATGGAAATATAAATATTGTCGGTGATGTTATTGATTGGTATGATGCCGGGACTTTTACAACCGGTTTTGATTTTGAAAGTATCCTGCCATCTCTTGATGCTACGATTGATTTCTCTCAATATGATGGGGATAATGACGGCAATGTTGATGCGGTTGTATTTGTAAGATCCGGTACCGGTGAAGAATTATCACAAGACCCCTCTGATATCTGGTCATATGCGGCTGTTTATCCCTTAGGCTCTGGTCCCGGTCCTTATGACGGTGTCTATATCCCTCGCTGGAATACATCCCCGGAGTTATACCCAACCAGAGATTCAATTTACCCAACAGCCTTCGGACCGGATACCCTAAACGGCATCAGAGTTTTTTGTCATGAACTAACGCACAATTTGGGAGCTATAGATTTGTATGATTATGACTATAAATTACATACCCCCACTTATTATACTCCTAATGATCAGAATGATCATCCTCTGGTCGATTGGTGTATAATGGGATATGGCGGCTATGGAATTTTATCACTTAGTGGACATAACGGACAAATACCCTCTCACCCATGCGGTTGGATAAAAGAAGATTTAGGTTGGATTACCCCCATAGAACTTCAGGGGACCTACAATAATTTGGTCTTAAAAAATATTGAAACTACAACTGATAGCGCTCTATACAAATTGCCGATTAGTTATGCCAGAGGTGAATATTTTCTGTTAGAATATAGAAATCCTCAATCAACGGCCCAATACGATAAAGTTGACTCAGACTTTTCTGTATATTTCTTTCTGAATTTAAAATACGGTCCTGAGCCCTTAGATAGAGGATTAATCATTACCCATATTTATGATTCGGTTGGCAGTTGGAATAATGAAGGTGCTCCTACTTATTCTCATTATAAAGTAAAAGTTGAAGATGCCGGCTATAATCCCTCTATGGATATGTATTCGAACCCTGAAGGCAACCTTTCTGATTCTGCTCAATGGTGGTATCCATATGAAACCCGAAAAGCAGCCGCTTTTTCTGATGATGTTGTTGGACAAAATGAATTCAGCCCTACAACTTATCCTTCATCAGATGGATATTTTGAGCCTACCGGAATTATTGTCAGAGTTGACTCTATTGTTGGTGAACGTCTATATTTGTATGTTCATAATCCCGTCCAACCTGACGATGATAATGATGGCATCCCCGACTTAACTGACAATTGTCCCTCTATCTATAATTCCGACCAGCTCGATGCGAACTCAAATGGAATTGGTGACGTCTGCGAACTTGATCACGTTTATACCAATTGCCTTGGGTTAACTGTAAAAAGTACCGGTCGTTTTGGTGTCGGGGAATATGGCAAAATGGAAAGTATGGACTTTTCGCAGGATGGTGATTGCGAAGAGCTATATCTGTTTGATGGTTCTCCCGTCATTTCATATGTCGATGGAATCGATACGGTTGCTTACTATGATTTATTCAGGAATAATACGTTAAACTTTCCTGAAAACGGTAATCCATTTATTTCTACAATTGATTCTGTCGATTTTGAAGTTTACAGATCAGCCACAGTTTCAACCCCGGACAATAAAATCCGAATGGTAAATATCTTTTATGCACCCAAAGGAATTTCTACTTCTTGTGAGTATGTAATTCAGCGAACAATGATCTTTTCCGGTGACGGTTTGACTCATGACAATATCGCCCTTGGGCAATTTGTCAATTGGAACATTCCGACATTGAGTGGTTTTGACAATAACGGCAATCTAAATCTTACTGATGAATATGTTTTTCTAACTGGGGACGGATTTACATGTCAGGACAATACTTTACGAGCCGGCATGACAACTATGATAGGCATGAGCAATAACGGAAATAGTATTGACACAACAATATCGCCATTTAATTATTTTAATGAAAGTATGCCGACTTATGTAGACCCTTCTTCTGATTTGATTGCTCAAGAAATATATTCCTTGATGCAGGATCCAATTCCGCACAATTCGCCTGAATTGGAAGACAAGTTTTCATTTATCACTTTTGATAATGCGGCAACTGTTGGAGCTAATGACACATTAAATTATTACACAATATTGACCAGCACCAAGGGTATAGACAAGAGCACCCTTAATGAAAGTTTGACCGCTACTTTAAACGATGCTAAAAATTGGGTCGTAACAACATTAGTTCCGTTTCTTGCTGAATCATGTTGCAATAAATCCGGTGATGCAAACAATGATGATGAAGTTGGAATTTCTGATCTGACCTTCTTTGTTGACTACATGTTTATTCCCGGATCACCGGGACCGGATTGTTTTGCAGAGTTTGACAACAACGGCGATTGTGAACTCGGTATTTCCGATTTGACTTTCTTTGTCGATTATCTGTTTGTCCCGGGCGCTGTCTCCCCGGTTGACTGCCATCTGTGCAAATGATTACTTATTGCTGAAAACAAGATAAAGACATTCATGATTTAACGTAAGAACTTGACATACAGACTGGTTTACAATATCTTACTTAAAAGAAATCAAAAACATTTTTAACATAGTCGAGAGTTCCTTTCCGTTTAAGATATTCCACCTCGACATTCATGATTAGCTTTCTATCCTGAACAATGTGCAATTAAATTAAAATTTATATATAAGGAGTATCTGATGTATTTCAATAAAATAATTATTACTTTTATTTCAGTATTACTGTTTTCTCCTTTGCTAATTGCAACTGATTTTTCCAAAGGAATTTATTTAGATATACCTGAAAGTGAAATTCTTGAAAAATACGGTCATATCCCTGTTTCACAACTAACAGCTGAAGATTCAGCATCAATCGCGGCATATCAATTCACAGGAGATACTCTAAAAATATTGGCCATCCTTATTGAATGGTCTGATCGACCGGGAACATACTCACGCGAAACATTTGACAGCATGTTTTTCTCTCGAAATGTATATCCTGGTGGCTCTATTGCAGATTATTTTTATGAAGTCTCTTATGGAAATATTAATATAGCCGGAGATGTTACCC
The DNA here is from genome assembly GCA_965372795.1 of uncultured bacterium. Classification (GTDB taxonomy): domain Bacteria; phylum Zixibacteria; class MSB-5A5; order GN15; family FEB-12; genus QNAD01. Next base: position 32,745 of record CBDVDR010000018.1, on the reverse strand, counting down.
CCTGGTACGATGCTGGATCATTTACAACCGGATTTGATTTTGAAAGTATCCTGCCGGACTTGGATGCAACTATTGACTTTTCTCAATACGATGGAGATAATGACGGAAACGTCGATGCGGTTGTATTTGTAAGATCTGGTACCGGAAAAGAATTCTCACATGATCCTGCTGATATTTGGTCTTATGCATTTATTTATCCATTAGGTTCTGGTCCCGGTCCTTTTGACGGAGTTCGAATCCCCCGCTGGAACACCTCTCCCGAACTTTATCCAACCAGAAACCCAATTTTCCCATTAGCGTTTGGACCTGACACCTTAAATGGAATCAGAGTTTTTTGCCATGAACTAAATCATAATTTGGGTGCCCCCGATCTGTATGATTATGATGACAAATTAGAGACATCTACTTATGACACTCCTGATGATAATAATGATCACCCATTAGTTGACTGGTGTCTGATGGGATATGGCGGCTATGGAATCTTATCGCTCGGTGGACATAACGCCCAGTTGCCCTCTCACCCATGCGGTTGGATCAAACAAGATTTAGGATGGATCACACCTCTGGATCTAATAGGTACTTTTAATGATTTAGTACTATATAATATTGAAACTACTACTGATAGTTCATTATATAAATTACCAATTAACGAAGCAAAAGGTGAATATTTTCTTTTAGAGTATAGGAACCCTCAATCAACAGCACAGTACGATAAATTTGACTCTGACTTTTCCTCATATTTCTTCCCTGATTTATCGTACGGAGCTGACTCCTTAGATAGAGGATTAATTATTACTCATATTTATGATTCAGTTGGTAGTTGGGGTAATAATGGAACTCCTGATTTTACACATTATAAAGTAAAAGTTGAAGATGCCGGCTATAATCCGGCATTACCATGGTATACGAATCCTCCATTTGGTGAATTATCTGATTCAGCTCAATGGTGGTATCCTTATGAAACCAGAAAAGGAGCCGCCTTTTCTGATGATGTGTCTGGACAAAATGAATTCAGTCCCACTTCATATCCTTCATCAGATGGATATTTTGACCCGACTGGAATTATTGTCAGAGTCGATTCAATTATAGGGGAACGATTATATCTTTACGTTCACAATCCCTTTGAACCTGTGACTGATCACGACGGTGATGGTATAGACGATGTTAACGATAATTGTCCTACAATTTATAATGATGATCAGTTGGATGCTAACGCAAATGGAATTGGAGATGTTTGCGAACTTGATACTGTATATACTAACTGTACTGGATTAACTGTTAAAAGTACCGGTCGCTTTGGGGCTGGCGGATACGGCAAATTTGAACATATGGACTTTTCCCAAGGTGGAGATTGCGAAGATGTATATTTATATGATGGTTGTCCATTAATTTCATATATTGATGGTATTGATACTGTTGCCTATTATGATTTATTTTGGCAAAACCATTTAGATTTTGCTGTTAACGACAACCCGCCCGTACCCACAATAGATTCAGGTAATTTTGAAGTTTATCGGTCAGCTACGATGTGGACTCCTGATCATAATATCAGAATGGAAAATATATTTTATGCACCAAAAGGCGGAACAACATCTTGTGAATATGTCATTCAACGTACGATGATATTTTCAGGTAACGGTCTTACTCACACCAATGTTGCCATCGGTCAGTTTGTTGACTGGGATATACCGACCATAAGTGCTGCTGATAATTACGGAAACATAAACATGACTGACGAATATACATATATTACAGGATATGGTTGGGGTTGCCAGGATAATACCTTACGAGCCGGAATGACAGCGATGTTAGGTATGAGCGTTAATGGAAACGAAATAGATACTACAGTTTCAGCTTTTAATTATTTCAATGAAAGTATGCAAACTTATCTTTATCCAAATTCTGATTTAGTTGCAAGTGAAATTTACACATTAATGCAAGACCCGATTCCGCACAACACTCCAACTTTAGAAGATAAGTTTACATTTATCACGTTCGATAACGCTGCAACGATTACTGCTACTGATACTTTAAATTATTATACTATCCTTACCAGTACAAAAGATATTAGCAAGAGTGCCCTTAGTCTAAGTCTTAGTGCTATATTACAAGATGCTTTAAATTGGATGGTAGTTAATATCGTTCCGGCAGCTGATGGTTCATGTTGTAATTTTCCGGGTGATGCTAACAATGATGATGAAGTTGGAATTTCTGATCTGACCTTCTTTGTTGACTACATGTTTATTCCCGGATCACCGGGACCGGATTGTTTTGCAGAGTTTGACAACAACGGCGATTGTGAGCTTGGCATTTCCGATTTAACATACTTTGTCGATTATCTATTTGTTCCGGGTTCTCAGCCTCCTGTTGAATGTCATTTATGTAAGTGATAATTGACTGTCAATGGTTTTCTAATGTAAATATGAGATGTGTCAGGGCTACCAACCCTCGGTTGCCTGCGATCCTGATACACTTCGAGTGTGTTTATCAAATATGCCTCGTTTTTCGCTGTAAGTTATACTGTAATTTAGCATTACGGCGAATTGGGTTCGTTTGCACACTTTTGACATAGTGATATCTTTTACACACTTCGAGTGTTTTTTCCTGACGCATACTTAGTGTGATTAATTCTGACACGCTTTGTGTGGTTCAAATCAATTAAGCCTTGTTTTTCCTTGTAACACATACTGTAATTTGACATTACAGCGATTTGGGTTCGTTTGCTCACTTTTGACATAGTGATATCTTTTACACACATCGTGTGGTTTACTCTGGTGAAGTTTTTCCCGAGTAGGTCAGTCCGCCAAGGCGGATGTGCTCCTGACATTATTGGCAGCATCACAGGGATGCTGCCCTACTTGTAATTGGATGGTAATTTTGGACATAAATTGTCGTTCCCCTTTCATAGAGGGGTGCGAAATCGTATTCATCATTGATTAGGTGGGGATTTTGCACACGAGGTGTGTTTGATTAATAAATGAAATTCATATACATCCTGAGGGGCAGACGAGCACACGAGGTGTGGTTGGCATCTACCGCCCACGATTAACAAATAAAATTTATAAAGTTCAGGCTTTGGCGATTGTTCGATAACGGTTCCGGCGGTTTTCAAACATGTGGTCGCCCATCTCTTTTTTGCGCCATTCCTGATAATCTGAGAAATTACCCTCGAACCAGCGAACTTTTCCCTCACCTTCAAAAACCAGAAGATTCGTACATACCCGATCAAGGAAAAATCGATCATGACTGATAACCATTACCGAACCGGAGAAATCCAAAATCGCTTCCTCAAGCATCCGCAAGGTATTCACATCAAGATCATTAGTCGGTTCATCAAGAAGCAAAACATTGCCGCCAACTTTTAAAACTTTTGCCAGATGACAACGATTACGCTCTCCACCGGAAAGTTGATTCGCTTTTTTCTGTTGTGAAGCACCTTTAAATCCAAATTGAGATAAATACTGCCTGATCGGAATTTTTCGGTTACCAAGCATCACATCGCTCAACCCCTCGCCAACTTCTTCAATCAGCGAAAGTTCATCATCCAAGGTTCCCCGCTCCTGATCGACAAAGGCAAGCTTAATCGAACTTCCGGTAATCGTTTCACCAGCAACCGGATTGAGACTTTTATTTATCAAATTGAAAATCGTTGTTTTGCCGGTGCCATTAGGTCCCACCAACCCGACCACTCCTGAACGAGGGATGTTAAAAGAAAGATTTTCAAACAGATTGCTGCCATCAAACCCCATTGACACATCTTTAAACTCAACTACCTGTCTACCAAGATCCGGACCGGGGGCAATTTGAATCACCGAACTGTCCGCTTTGGCTGCCGCCGATTCTCGGGCAACCAACTGTTCATATTCTCTGATTCGCTCCCGTGCCATTTCGCTGCGGTCACCCCGACTCATTTTGATCCAGTTTAATTCCCGTTGCAAAGCCTGCGAGCGGGGAGAATCCTTTTTCGCCGCGTCTACAAAAGCTTTAAGTCTCTGCTCGAGCCACGAGGTATAATTACCTTCCCACGGTATCCCCTGTCCGCCATCAAGCTCAAGGATCCACTTGGTAATATTATCAAGGAAATACCGATCATGGGTCACCACAATTACCGTTCCGGGATATACCCGTAGTTGCTCTTCAAGCCAGCTGACAGTTTCAGCATCAAGATGGTTGGTCGGTTCATCAAGTAACAACAAATCTGGTTGCTCGAGTAAAATTTTACAAAGCGCCACCCGTCTTCGTTCACCGCCGGACAAGGTTCCCACAATCCTGTCATCCTCCGGTAAACATAATGCATCACTGGCGATATTAATTTGTTTGTCGAGATTCCAAGCGTCAAGGGTGTCAATCTGATCCTGCAACACTCCCATTCGATCCATCGCCTTCTGCATCTTATCATCATCCATCGGCTGGGCTAAACTATCGGCGAGACTGTTGTATTCATCCAAAAGGGCTTTAGTTTCGGAAAAGGCTAATTCGATAGTTTGTCTAACATTTAAATCAGAGTCAAGTTTCGGTTCCTGTTCGACCAGTCCGACTCTGAATCCGGTAGTCAGCTCGGCTGTACCCTGAAATTCTTTATCGATCCCTGCCATTATCCGAAGTACCGTAGTTTTACCGGATCCGTTTTCTCCTACAATTCCTATTTTTGCACCCGGGAAAAAACTTAGATTTATATCTTTTAAAATCTGTTTCTGTCCGTAAAATTTATTAACCCCGTACATATTGAATATATATTTCTCAGCCATCTAAATAACTCCTTTTATATTACAGCTTGAATCAAAAGGATAACAAACAGTTACTGTTCGGGCAACTTAAATACTCAAAAACGGATTTAAGAAATTCATTTGAAAATTCAGATAATTTTGTATTATATGGTAATACTTACAAAGCGCTTTTCGATGGAGTAATTAAGAATATCTATGAAATTCTCTCAATGGTCAGCAACTTTTAAAATCCCGACTTCTTTTTTAATTATTTTATCCTTATTAATATTCCCTTTTTCAGCAGTAATTGCCGAAAGTGAACAGTCGGCCGCCAATTCCAAAGATGGCGAAATTATCATCCAGCTCTTTGAACAATCTGATATAGATATTCTAACCGAGCAGTTTAAAAGCCAATCCCTCAAACCTATCAGATGTTTATCAAAGCGGATGAATATCTGGCTTTTTGAGTACAATTCATCAGGGTTAAAATCGCTTCAAAAAATAAATTTTTTAGAAGCAATCAGTGCCCGAAACGAAGTTGCCATCGCCCAGCTCAACCACAATATTACTCAAAGATCAACCACACCCGATGACACCTATTTCAATTCTCAATGGGGACTTCACAATGTCGGTCAATCAGGCGGTACTGTCGATGCTGATATCGATGCCCCCGAAGCCTGGGATATTGCCACTGGTGACACTACTGCCTTTGGCGATCAAATTGTTGTCGCAATTGTTGACGGCGGATTTCAGTTAACCCATCCGGATATTTCTTATTTCAAAAATGAAAATGAAATCCCTAATAACGGTCTCGATGATGACGGCAATGGTTATGTTGATGATTATGACGGCTGGAATGCCTACAATCATAGCGGCTCTATTCCCTCTGATGATCACGGTACCCATGTTGCCGGAATAGCCGGAGCTATTGGAAATAATTCCACCGGAATTGCCGGAGTTAACTGGGGAGTAAAAATCATGCCTATCGCCGGCTCATCGACTCAAGAAGCTACGGTTTTAGAAGCCTATGGATATGCACTTGAAATGCGCGCTTTGTACAATGAAACCGATGGAGCCGAAGGTGCTTTTGTAGTAGCAACCAACGCCTCATTTGGAGTCGATTACGGTGACCCGGCTGATTACCCGCTCTGGTGTGCCTTTTATGATTCTCTGGGTGCTGTCGGAATTCTAAGTGCAACGGCAACCGCCAATATAAATCTTAATATTGATGTCAGCGGTGATGTTCCGACTGCCTGTGGGAGTGATTTTATGATATCGGTTACAAATACTACCCGCTATGATTCAAAAGCGACCGGAGCCGGATACGGTGCCACAACAATTGATCTTGGCGCCCCCGGTTCATCTATTTATTCTACTCTTCCCGGAAGCAGTTATGGCAATAAAACCGGAACTTCAATGGCAACCCCTCATGTATGCGGCTCAGTTGCCCTGCTTTGGAGTGCCGCCTGCCCGACTATGATATTTGATCTTTTTAACGACCCGGCTATCACCGCCCTTACAATGAAACAGTATCTATTGGATGGCGTTGATGTTATCCCTGACCTCTCAAGCAATACTTTAAGCGGTGGTCGACTTAATGTTTATAACAGCATGATGCTCTTAGCTGATTATATTTGTGGCGTAGGTATTTCTCATATTGCATTGGAAGATACCCGTGATTTTGAAAATGACTATTTTATATCTTCAATTATCACTTCCGAATCCGCTCTGGTAACTGATTCATTATTACTATATTACCGAACAGATGTTAACTGGAATGTTTTAAATCTTTCTCCGGGGCTTAATCCAAACGAATACATCAGCTATATTCCCGCACAATCACCCGGTACTGTTATCGAGTACTATCTTTTTGCAAACAATATCGATGGCAATTCTTTTTCAACCAGAAATTATAGTTTTAAGATCATTGATTATGACCTGCTCTTAAATCCTGATTCTCAGCAGGGATTTGCTGCCATTGATGACACCGAATGGTATGCTATCGAAATTACAAACATTGGTGTTTATGACGATTATTATCAATTGTATGTTGACGACAATGCCTGGAACAACAGTTTTTGGGACAGTAACAAAACTTTCGAAATCACTGAGACTCCAACAATCGAGCCGGAAAATACTTATATTTTCTATGTTGCGGTCGAAACCCCATTTAGTAACTATCTGGATTCAGATTCTTCTATAATTACCGTAGTTTCAAACGGCGATGTAAATATTCTGTCTCAAGTTTCTGTTAAGACAATCTCATTGGGCAACCCAATTTCATTGCCATTAGTAGAAAAATTCCAATACGCTATTTTGAGCAATACTTACTGGATTACAAATACAACCGCTGAAATCATGGCAAGCATGAATCCTCCCTCTGAACCTTTCAGTTTGAATTTTGACGGAATTCCGAACGGTACCGACAGCTTGATTTCTAAAATTATTGATTTGGATGATGCATCAAACATTTATCTAACATATTATTATCAGCGCAAAGGGCCTGGTAACGCCCCGGAAGTAGACGATGACCTTTTCTTTGAGTACAAAGATGCCAGCAATCAGTGGCATATAATCTCACAACAGCTCGGTGATGGTGCCGCAATGACAAATTTTGATTATGTTAAAGTTCCTCTGCCACCGGAAGCTCACCATTCTACGTTCCAATTATTGATAAGAAATATTGGCACAGTCGGAACAATCGGAACCTTTGATGATTGGTATGTTGATAATATTTATATCGGTGAATTGATTCGATGCGGCGATATTAACAATGACGGCTCCGATCCAAACATCTCCGATTTAACTTTCTTTGTGGATTATATGTTTGCCGGAGGGAACCACCCACCCGTCTTTAAAGCTGCTGATGTCAACGGCGATGGCGAACATTCAGTCAGCGACCTCACTTACTTTGTTGATTATCTATTTGGAGGCGGACCAATACCTGTATGCTTCTAATTTAATTAATTAGAATTATCTTAACGAAGTTAGTCGCTGGTCATTATAAATAATGGTTTCATTTCAAATGAGCTGTAATTTGGACGTAACCGTTCTGTCAAATAATGTTTCTCAACACTAACAAGTTTCTTTTTACTTGTCACCACATCAATCGGAACATTATCATATCGTCCATTTTGAAGAACCACTAATCGACCATGAATCCCCTTTAATACCAGATCAAAGGCAAGATTTCCAAAAGCCATAGGAACTATTGAATCAATCGCATCCGGATCGCCGCCTCGGACCAGATACCCAAGCTTTTGCATAATTACATTGGTCGGTTGGCCGTTATTATATTTGGGAGAAATTTCTTTAAGTTTCGCTGCTACAAGATCGCCGACCCCTCCAAGTTTCGCATGACCGTAATCATCCCGCTCGTGATCCTTAAAAACCATATCACCGCCTTCAAACATGGCTCCCTCAGAAACCAACACCACCGAATAGTTGCTTGGATTATGATTTCGGTCGTAGGTCAGCAATTCGGTTAACTGCTCGACATCAAATTTATATTCCGGGATTACACAACGATGGGCGGCTCCTGCCATTGTTGGGAGCATTGCTGTAAATCCGGCATATCGTCCGAATACTTCCACAATCAAAAACCGTTCATGAGAACCGGCGGAAGTTCTAAGGCTGTTAGTCATCTGAATCGTCCTGGTCACGCAGGTACTGAACCCGATACAGTAATCAGTTCCGGGGACATCATTATCCATTGTCTTTGGAATAGCAACAACTTTAACTCCCTGCTTATATAAATGCACAGCATAACTAAGGGTGTCATCTCCACCAATAGGAATCAGGTGGTCAATGCCAAGAAATTCAAGGTTTTTCAAAACTTCCGGTGTTAAGTCATTCAATTCATCTTTGTATTTATCCTGCAGATGATCCGGCACTTTGACTTTTGGTACTTTTCCTGGATGAGTTCTTGAACTATGAAGAAATGTGCCACCGGTACGGGCAGCTTTATTAACGATATCTTCTGACAGCATCTGGAAATTCCTGCTGTTATCTACCTTTTCATCAGGAATTATACTCATTAAACCCAACCAGCCGCGATTGATGCCAATCACACGGTAACCCTCTCGTAGTGCCCTTACAGTTACTGCCCTGATTGCAGGGTTTAAACCCGGTACATCACCACCGCCGGTTAAAATTCCAATAACACCTTTGATTCTATTTATATTGGCCATGAATTTCCTTTACAAATTTATGTTCCTAACAATGTTCCATTCAGTTATCGGCAAATCCTTTTGCCAGGTTATGTATTATATACGGTTAAGTCATATTTAAATCTATTTTTAATTTCTACATATTACACAAATAGCATCATGATATTTATTGTCGTATTTTCATTTATATCTTAACGGTTAGCCTTGATTTTGATAATTTAAAATTTAATATTCAATTATGGCATCAGAATTTACTGAACAAGTTATCAAATTAATAAAATCTATTCCTTTCGGAAAAGTAAACTCATACGGCCAGATTGCCGCGATGGCAGGTTCACCCCGGGCTGCCCGACAAGTAGTGCGAATTCTTCATACCCTTTCTGAAAAAGAAAAACTCCCCTGGCACAGAGTTGTCAATAAATCCGGTGGCATAAGCTTGAACCGTGGACAGGGCTATGAACTTCAAAAAGCGATGCTTGAAGATGAGGGTATTATTTTTGATCGTTTTGATCTTATTGATATGAATAAATTTCAACAAATTAACAAAATCAAAAAAATAATATTCAATGAAAAAATCACAATCGGAATTAGTTCCTGTCTGCTGGGTGAAAATGTCCGTTTCGATGGCAGTAATAAATATGAAAAAATCACTAAATCATTAAATAAATATTTTGACTTTATTTCTATTTGCCCCGAAGTGGAAGCCGGCTTAGGCACGCCCCGACCTCCAATACGACTTGAAGGAAATTTTAATAAGCCCTCAGTAATTTCAATTAAAAGCCGGAAAGATTTAACCAAATTAATGAACCGATATTGCAAAGAACGTCTGAACAAGAAAGATGTCAGCCTTATCTCCGGATACGTTTTGAAAAGCAGATCGCCATCATGCGGCACAAAAGATGTTAAAATTTACAATAATGCTAAAATCGTTAAAGGTCAGGGACTTTTCACTAAAGAAATCTCCCGCAAATACTCCAACCTTCCAATTATAAATAATGATCAGTTAAATAATGTGAAGCACCGGGAGCAGTTCATAAATCAAACTTATGCCTATACCCGAATTAATAATCTATTCAGTTCACAAATTACATTTAAACAATTATTAGAATTTCATAATCTTAATTTACTTATTATGATGTCTCACAATTATAAACTCACCATAGAACTTTCTGAAGCAATGTTAACCATGAGATCTAAAAATTTAGCTAAGACCAAGGAATACTATTTAAATAATTTCATGAATATTTTCAGATTTCAAAAGGCCATAATTAAACAAGTAAAAGTATTCAACTATCTTAAGTTAGAAATAAAACAATATTTATCCGAAAAAGAAAAACTTACTATCTCTAAGACTATCCAAAAATATCGCAGTAATCAAAACTCCATAAAAACTACGATTAAAACATTCAAGGCTATTTTAAAAACTAATAAGTTGGAAAAGTATTCCAGTGCTCTTGATCTCCTACAAAATCTATCCACAATTTACTATTTATAATTCTAATTGCTTTTAATCAAACTCTATCCGTATACTCACTTAATCCTTGATTTGACTTAATTATTATATTTTATCGGAGATTACAACATGGCAATAATAGACTGGTTAGAGCAACTTAATCCAATTATGCAAGCTCTTGTGGCAACTCTGTTTACCTGGGGTTTAACAGCTTTGGGGGCAGCCGGTGTTTTTCTTTCAAAACAACCAAAAAAAAAGACTCTCGATATAATGCTCGGTTTTGCTGCCGGAGTTATGATCGCGGCAAGTTTCTGGTCACTTCTGTTTCCAGCGATTGAAATGTCGGAAGGTAAATCATTGCCTTCATGGGTACCGGCAGCCGTTGGATTTTTACTTGGGGCAGTATTTTTAAGAGGTCTTGATTATGTCCTTCCCCATATCCATCCCGGACTTACTAAAAAGGACGATACTGTTGAAGGAGTTAAAACCAGCTGGCACCGATCGGTGCTTCTGGTCTTAGCAATAACTCTTCATAACATTCCGGAAGGGCTCGCTGTTGGCGTAGCCTTTGGTGCCGTAGCAGCAGGTCTGCCCGCGGCTACAATTGCCGGCGCTATTGCTCTGGCAATAGGAATTGGTATTCAAAACTTCCCCGAAGGTTTAGCTGTCTCAATGCCTTTAAGGCGCGAAGGTTTATCAAGAAGAAAATCTTTCTGGTATGGCCAAATGTCTGGCATTGTTGAACCGATTGCCGGTGTATTTGGAGCCGCTTTGGTTTTAATCGCTGAACCGATCCTTCCTTATGCTTTGGCTTTTGCTGCCGGGGCGATGATTTTTGTCGTAGTGGAAGAACTTATCCCGGAATCTCAACAGGGCGGTCATTCCGATTCAGCAACGATGGGAACAATTATTGGCTTTACAGTCATGATGATTCTTGATGTTGCCCTTGGGTAAATAGAAAAGCAGTCGTTCATGACGAACAACTCCTTCGATTTAAAGGGAGTGGGTGAAATTTTAATGACTTGCCGCTTTGACAGTCCTGTTTGATATACCCAAGGTTGCTTTACTTTGTAATAGTCCGAATCAAAAATTGCATCATTAGAGCTTTTAAAAATCAATCAAAATCTTTGAAATGAAAATCTGGTTTCTAATAGCAAATTTGCCTCAATAGACATATAATAGCTCTATGAATATAAAAGTCCATTACCAAGATTCTGATTCTGAATTTATTTCCAAGCTTCGTTCCAGATTAAATTCAAGCATTCTTCTAACTCATGGCGAATTGCCATCAGGGCAATCTGATTATGAAATCCTAATCGCCGGCGTCCCAAATCAGGAACAGATAATCGCCTCACCAAATTTGAAAGCTGTCATAATCCCCTGGGCTGGGCTTCCCAAAGCTACGAGAGCCTTGATGAAGAAACACCCGAATATTACGGTTCACAATATCCACCACAACGCCGCTCCGGTGGCGGAACATGCAATTACGTTGATGATGACCGCAGCCAAAAGAATCAATGAGATTGATCATAATTTCAGAAACTCTGATTGGAGTTTCCGTTACAACACCGATGGTGGAATTTTATTGGAAGGTAAAAATGTTCTGATCCTTGGCTATGGAACCATTGGAAAACGGATTGATAATATTTGTTCTTCATTTGAAATGAATGTTAAAGCAATAAAAAATAATATAACTGAGCCGAGTGATAATCTTTTCAAATTGGACAAGTTAGATAATCTTCTCTCGGAAACAAATATCCTCTTTGTATGTCTCCCCCTTACGGATAAAACTGATAATCTTATCGGAGCAGATCAACTTTCATTACTCCCTGAAAATTCTATAGTAATAAACATTTCCAGAGGTTCAATTATAAATGAATCTGCTCTGTATAACATTCTTAAAGGCGGTAAAATTTATGCCGGTCTGGATGTCTGGTACAACTACCCGAAATCAGTTCAGGAAAGAAAGAATTCCCCCCCCTCTGAGTTTCCTTTTCAAGAATTAAAGAATGTTGTCATGACCCCTCACATGGCTGGTCATTCACATCAAACCGAAGAACTCCGCATCGAACATCTGGCATCATTACTCAACAAACAGATCGACACCGGATTACTCGACAATCAAATCGACCTCAAACGTGGCTATTAACTTCCATTAATTTCTTGACATTTCAAGTTCATTTTATTACCATCCTAATATACATTATCAAGAAATCATCAATGATCTTTCTAACAAATTTATTCTAAATTTTGCAATACATATTTTTAGAGTTATATACACATAAACGATAGAGGTAATTATGTTTAACAAATTCTCTAATTATTTATTAAAAACAGGCTCTTTGTTTTTCATTTTATTTTTCTTTATGCCTGTACTTCTAACAGCAGAAATCTGCACCGCTCCCGACAATGGATCTGGTACTGTAGATCTCCCTGCTAATTGCAATTATATTGCACCTGGTGATCCCTTTAATATAATAAATGGATTACCACCCGGTACAACTATCGAATTGGATCCAACAATTACCGATTATTCCGCCATCTACGTTGCTCCCGGTGGAAATCTGGGCGGTGGGATTACTTATTTTAATGCTAATCTTGAATTAAACATTACTGGAACCGGTGCTTTGACCGGGTTCAACCGTTTTATTATAATGCCAGTAATTTGTGAACTTCATGCTGGACCTCGAACTCCGGGCGACCCTGTACAGCTATTTCAAACTGATATAGTTCAATTACAGGGCACAATATTCGGCGATCCTGATTTTGATGTTTTAGAAATAAGATTTGGAGTCAATTTCGGTTTACTCAGTCCGGGAGAAACTACTTTATCTGATTTAGGAGATGGAAACTTTAATGTTGAAAGCTTCTTTGACATAATTTATGAAATTGACTTTGCTGGTTCACCGGGATCAATCCTCTCAGGTTTAATGGGAACAACTCCTGATAAATTGCATTTACATCAAGGTGAGCAATTTATTGGTGGCGATCACTGGGAGCCCGATGATGGACACATTATGCATGCCCCCCAATTCCCAGATGAAACAGGCTGGGATGTCAATGCTACCTATCCGATAAAACTTGGTGATGACTGGCTAGCAAGTACAACAGAATATGTGAAAGATATTCATTTTTGGGGTTCGTGGAAAAATGGATATACTGGTTATGTCACCAGTTTCAATATCAAGATTTATAATGATGTTCCAGCAGGAACTGATCTCCCCTACAGCCATCCCGGTGAAATGCTCTGGGAAAATGACATATCAGAATATAATCTCCTTGAAATAAATCCGGGTTCAACTGAAGGATGGTATGATTCTTATTTGGGTTCCTTTCAAGAAAATGACCATAATCAATATTTTCAATATGACATCTATCTCCCTGAAGATAAATGGTTCTCTCAAGAGTTTGGCCACACTTACTGGCTTGTTATTTCTGCAAACCTCGATCCATTATTTGAGGATTCAAAATGGGGTTGGAAGTCCTCAATAAATCATTGGAATGATGATGCTGTTTGGGGAATATCTGATCCACCTGTATGCACGGAACCAGATAATGGTTCAGGCACTATCGATCTTCCCGGATCATGCCCATATATTCTTGGAGATGGTGAAACAATGGAAATCATTGAAGGTTTTCCTGCAGGAACAATAATTGATATTGATGCTTCAATCACAGACTTTATAAATGTGAATATAACTCCGGGGGGAGATTTGGGTGGTGAAATAATTGAATTTGAAGCCACGATGCAAATGCCAATGACCGGAACAGGAGCCTTAACCGGCTTCGTCAGAACTCTATTTATGCCAATAACAATGGTCTATCACACTGCACCAAGAACTCCTGGAGACCCGATACAAATCTTTGCTACCGACTTAAAGCAAATATCAGGTTCTGTTTTCGGCGATCCTGATTTTAGTTTACTCGGTCTTAATGGTGGAACAGATTACGGATTACCCAGCCTCGGACAGATCACTTTGATATCTCTACCTGATGGCAATTGGCAATTTGATAGTTTCTTTGATATTAGCTATGAAATTCATTATGAAGGAGCTCCCGGTTCAATCCTAGATGGAATGATGGGGTCTACTACGCAAACCTCAAGATTCCTACAGAATGAGACATCCGGGATTAAATCAATCGAGGCTGCTTGTGTAGCTCCTGATAATGGAACCGGAACGATAAATATTCCAGCTGATTGTGAATATACTTCCGACTCTGCAGATCCTTTAGCTATAATTGATGGGTTACCTCCGGGAACTGAAATTTTGATTGATGCTGTTATGACTGATTATTCTGGATTAAATTCAAATCCGGGCGGTTCATTAGGTGGCGAACAACATTTCTTTAATGCAAATATTTACATGACCATGACCGGTACCGGATCACTTACAGGACTTACTCGAAATATTATTGTTCCGGTCAGTTGTGAAATGCATAGTGGACCACGCAATCCCGGAGATCCGATACAAAACTTCCCCATTGATCTCTATCAAATGTCTGGAGGTATAAATGGTGATCCAGATTTTCTAGATCTATTTATTGGCGCCGGTACAGGCTTTGGACTGCCTTGCCCGGGTGATGCCACTGCTACTGATTTAGGCGATGGCACGTTTTATGTAGAAAGCTTTTTTGATATTACATACATAATCGATTTCACCGGTGCTCCGGGTAGTATCCTCCAAGATTTATCAGGGACAACTCAGGGTAGTTCAAGAATGGATCAGGGTGAACCCAGCCCAGCGGAATGGACTGAGCTTTTTGAACCACCTTCATTTATAGAATCGCTTGATTTATCTTTCGTGATTACCGGTGGAGTAACAGATGGTTGCTGTGATTTACCCGGCGATGCCAATAATGATGGCACCGTAGGAATTTCTGACTTGACCTATTTTGTAGACTACATGTTTGTCCCGGGTTCACCCGGACCAATCTGTTATGAAGAATTTGACAATAACGGTGACTGTACATTGGGTATCTCTGATTTGACCTATTTTGTAGATTACATGTTTACACCTGGCGCCACTCCTCCGGTCCCATGTCACGTTTGTCCTAAATAGTATAGAAACAAAAAAAAGGCATCGTTAAATGATGCCTTTTAATTATCTTATTTTAAATATTACTCGTACTGCAAAGCAACAATCGGATCAACTTTGGCGGCTTTCCATGCCGGATACATCCCGGCAACAATTCCGGTTCCGACCGACATCGCCAAACTAATTATAATCCAGAACAATGATAACTGGTATTGCCATTCAAGCAAAGTTGTCACCAGTAACCCCAAGAGAGCGCCGAATACAACTCCGACAATCCCTCCCATTCCGGTCAAAGTTATTGCTTCAATCAAAAACTGAAAAAGTATATTAGATCGTTTGGCGCCAATCGCCTTACGAATTCCTATTTCACGGGTTCTTTGGGTAACGGAAACCAGCATAATATTCATTACTCCGATTACCCCTACTAAAAGACCAATAGATGCTACCGCGGTCGCCCCAAGTTGAACATTCATCGTAATCTCACGAACCTGTTTTTTGAACATTTCCTGGGTATCTATTGCAAAATTATTCTCTTCATCAAAACGTACTTTTCTAACTTTCCTCAAGGCATTCACAACCTGATCCACAGCCTCACCCATATGTTTTTTTGAAACCACACTGGCAAGCAAATAAACTCGTTCAACATTCGGATACAATTTTTCAAAAGTTGTCATGGGAATATACAGGAAATCATTTTCACTGATTCCGAATAAATCTTCGATATGTTCCTGTACCCCGATAACGGAGAATTTATATCCATTAATCCTGATCTCCTTACCAATCGCTTCTGCCTGTTCATCAAACAGAGCATCGGCAACATCAGGACCGATCACACAAACCATTGCACTCCGCTCCAAATCATTTTCATCGATGAATCGACCAAACGCCATATCGCGGTTGGTAACAATTGCCTGATCGGGCCAGCATCCTCGAAAATCATCAGGATTACGAATAGAACGATCTTTATATTTGGCAATATTATTTCTGGCTTTTTTCTCTGGAGAAACCGCCTCAACTAATGGACAAAACTTTTGAATTGCATACACTTCATCCATCGTTATATTTTTACGCCGTCTTTGCTCTTCGGTCAAATTGTCAAAATCTGTATTATCATCCCACTTAGAAACATAGATAACATTCTTACCGATTTTTTCAATTGAAGATTCAGCGTAAGTCGTAAAACCATCCATAATTGTATTAACCAATATCACAGCCCCAACCCCGATGGTTACACCAATAATGGTCATTATACTTCTGAATTTATTGGCTCTTACGGCACTGAAGGCAAGTTTCACGCCTTCCTTAATCTCAGCCATAATAAACATTGAATTACTCATAACTTAGTGCCCTTATTGGATCAAGTCGCGCTGCTTTTAAAGCGGGATAAATACCAAAGAATAAACCGACCCCGCTTGAAATCCCAAATCCGATGATAATCCCTAATGTTGTCGGAGCCTGATATATATCCATCAACGAACTTAAAATCGTTTTCCCAAGTGAGACTCCGAACAGAATTCCGATAAAACCACCGATCAATGACAAAATTATCGACTCATATAAAAACTGAAACATAATATTCTTACTGCTGGCACCGATTGATTTTCTAATGCCGATTTCGCGGGTGCGTTCGGTGACAGAAATCATCATAATATTCATTATCACGATCCCGCCAATAACAATTGATAGAAGCGGAAGCGATATCATAAGAATTCTAAAACCGCGGGTGATGTCATTTACAAAACTCAAAATCGCATCAGGAGTCATAATTGTAAAATCATCATCCTGTTCATAAGGCACCGCTCGTGCCGAACGAAGCACCACTCTTACCTGATCAATCGCCCGTTCTCTGGTTGCCAAAGAACCGGATTTGATTATCAGATTAACCGGACTGCCCGGTTGCTTATATAATTTCTGGAAAGTTGAAAGAGGCAAATAAACGGTCTCATCAAAACCCCTTACCATGGCACCGTCCATTTTTTTGGCAACTCCGATTACTGTAAATTCTCTGGCTCCGATTTTGAGCTTTTCACCTATCGGATTTTCATTCTCAAAAAATTTCTCATACACCTTAAATCCGATATAGGCAACCTGCTTCCGGCGTTGATCATCTTCCCAGCTGAAATATCTTCCAAGCATCACATCCTGATCTTTTATATCAAGCATATTGGGCGTATTCCCCTCAATACTTACCCAATTTAATCTTTCCGATCCATATTTAAGATGATCATATGAATATCCTTCCGCGCCAACCTCTTCACAATCAGGACAGCCATCTTCAATGACAGTTATTAATCCTCGGACAAGTTTTTTCCGTTTCATCCGTTCTAGATATTCTGACATAGACATCGCAAATCCAAACCGGGTCACGATAAAAGTTTTTGGACCTAAATTGGAAAGGGAGTCTTCCATATTCATCTGCATCCCCTCGACCGTTGAAACGATAGCAATTACCGAAGTCACACCCATAACCATTCCTAAAACCGTTAAAAAAGACCGCAGTCTGTTTGCCCAGAGGGCTGAAAAAGACTCTGTCAGTATACCTAGTATTTTACTCAAACTATTACTCCGGTAATCCGATTAGTTATCAAGTTTATTTTCAGCATAGGTTTCATCAGGCGTAACTTCATCACCAATCGACAAAGCTCTCAACGTCTTATATGATCCTGAAATTACCGAATCACCGGGAATTAACCCCTCAAGGATCTCTATATTACGTTCGTCTGCAATACCGGTCTTGACTTCAATAAACTCTGCCTTCCCACCGCGAATCACAAACACCCCGGTCTTTTTGATCTTTTTAGATTTTTTGAACTTGTTTGGTTTATCTTCAACTATATCGTTTTGGACTGTATCATCATCCTTGATCTCAGCGGCATGAACCTCGCCGGAGTTCTGTTCCGCTTCTACTTTTTCCCTGGCTTCAAGCGAGTCCTTATCAAATTTTCGTGTTACCACAGCCGCATAAGGAATTAAAGTGGCATTCAATGATTCATTTGTAGTAATATCCACCGAGGCTGACATGCCCGGACGAATCTCAACATTGCTATCATTGAAACGTACCTTGACTCTGAAATTGGTAGAAAAATTTTCTGTGCCTTCACCTATAATTGAAGCTGAATTTCCGATCTCAATAACGGTGCCTTCAAATAAAGTATCCCTGAAAGCATCAACTTTTATTTTAGCAATTTGACCATTACGAACATGAGCGATCTCGGTCTCATCGACCTCAACTTCAACCTCAAAAACTGACAAATCAGAAACAGTCATCAGTTTTCTGCCCTGAGTATAAGCAGTTTGAGCCTGAGCGATCTCACCTTTTTCGCAGTTCAAATATGTAATAACTCCATCCATCGGAGCTGTGATTTTTGTTTTACTAAGGTTGTCGGTAACTTTATCAAGACGGGCTTGACCAGTTTTCATTTGGGCTTGCATTGCTTCATGATTCGCTTTTGAACTTTCAAAAAGATATGTAGCATCAGTAAAAATAGTTTCCGAAATCAGTTTTTGACCGTAAAGCTTTTGCTGCCTTTTAAAATCTTTTTCATTTTTCACAAATGAACTGCGAGCGGCTTCGGTCCGCGCAATAATTTCATCAAGCTGATATCTTGCCTGAGCAACATCGGCATTAAGCTGCACTGTATCCAGTTGTACCAGTGGTTGTCCTTTTATAACAAAATCACCTTCTTGAACTTCCAGCCCGATAATTTGGGCGGAAACTTCCGAAGTCACATCGACTTTTGATTGTGGCTGAACTCTTCCGGAAGCTGTTACTACTTCAAAAATATCATCATTAAGGACTAAATCGGCTTGGACAATTGTAGCTTCGTCTTCGTTGTTAAATATTGATAACGATACTGCAACAACCAAAATTACAGCAATCGATCCAAATAATAGAAATTTCCTGGAACGCTTTTTCATGATATCTCCTAAGTTTTTTTATCTTCATATATAAATTCAGCAATTATTATAGCTTATGCCTACTTAGTTATAAGTGACAGCCATATTCTATAATTGTTGCAAAATGTTATTATATTTAGAACTCTCATTTGAGTTTGTTTACGTGAGGTATAAGTTAAGGTTGCCTTTTTTGATTTTTTTATAAATATTTATCACTTAATGAAAATAAACATATTCAGATAAAGTTACCTGAAATTGAAAATAAGAATTTACAATTTTCTAATTTGTTTTGTTTTAATGATGGCACTTATTCCATCTACAACAGAAGCGGAACATGAATTATCACAGGAAGATATAATTCTAATCTCTGCTGGAACAATAGCAACTTATCTGTCGGGCACCTTAATCAGAAAAATTGATTTGTCCCGTCACTCTATTTTACCCGGTCCTCTCCCCTTTGAAAAAAAAATACAGAAACTAATTGCCGGAGATTATACCATTGGACAAAAGAATTTTCTTGATGATACTCTTGGAGCTTCCATCACACCGATAATATGTGGATTATTACTTGTCACAGCTGATATGGGCTGGGAATCTAATGATAAAGGGAACAGAACTCTTCAGGACATCTTTCTATTTGGAACCGGGTTAGCAGCGACTAAAGGGTTGACTGATATTTTTAAAGGGCTGATTGCCCGGGAAAGACCCTTCCCCCGCTTTTATCCCGAACTTGCCACAAAACGATCAAATATAGATTATGGTTTCGACCACCGTTCATTTTTCAGTTTCCATACTTCCGGAGCTTTTTATGCCTCAAGTTTTCTAAACAAAAGAACCCGGGCTATTATGCGATCTGAGATGTCGGCTTTAAGATATCGAAAATATCGGTGGCTGTCGCCAACTATTCTTTTTGGATGGAGTTCCTATGTCGGACTTAGTCGTGTCAGGGCATATAAACATTATATTTCTGATGTTATTGTTGGAGCAGTGGCAGGGCACCTTATGTCAGAGCTGTTTTCCTCATTTGTTAAATATGAGAAAAATCACGAACCTACTTATTTCATCAATCCTGCATTTAAACTGACACTTCGCTTTTAGTAAGCAAACCACTCACTGGCATGACGTTCCGTTGCCTCAATAATAGCTCTGTCAACGTTATTTAATGCCCCACGATCTATCAGACTCTCTACTGCTTTGTGAAGCATTACCATTTTATCCCTTACAGGAATCAAGGCTGGATAGTATTCATTGTTGAAAAAGATACGATATCTTTGCCGCAGCCGTGGGTCTTCCAAATACGATGCGACTTTCTTTTCGAGATCATCCCCGTCAAGATTTTCAATTTCATTTTTAGGTGAAAGCAAAAGATTCATAGATTCTTCAATTGAATTATCACATTTAACAACCATTTGCCAGACCTCGACAATCCCGAGGGAATTAACAACCAGAACGGCGACCTTAATTGTGTTTGTAGCTGAATCTATTTTTACCCCATGCATAAGCGGCATATGATAATTATCTGTAATTCCACCAAAGGCTGCAATACCTCCGGCAAAAGGATTATCTAAAATATCAGAAATAGTAAAATACGGTTTTCGTTCAAACCGGGCATCCTGAATAAGCATAAATTCTTCTTCATTAAAATGGAAACGCTCATTCCATTTTTGCTCAGGAGTTAAATCCGGCCGCGTCAGTGAAGATTGACTGGTCAGCATACCTATCGCCTGTCCCCCGCGCCAGATTAATGGTAGAACCCCGACCGCCCATTCAGCCGAACCGCCAATTTCACCGATCATTGATGATATGCCTCTTCCATCAGGAAATTTTAAATCCTTCATTCCCAACACAACTGCCGGAATCAGATCGCCATCTTTATCATAAGGAGTAGCAATCCCTGCTTTATTTAACTGATCCATAGCCGGATAATGCCTTGGTCGGTCAAGGAAAAAGGCGCTTAGTTTTTCGACTGAAGAATAACCGTAAGATTTTGAAATAATTTCCGCCGCCTCAATTTCAGTTGCTTCACGAGGGTTAAACTCTTCAAAATAAGCACCACCCATCCAGCGCTGAACATAGATATCCGGAAGATGACGTTTCATATGTGCTTCGGTAACAAATAGAGCAGTTAACGATGAATGCAAGCCTTTAACAGATTTAGTCGTCCCGTCAATGACATCATTTCCCATCGTCAAAAGCGAAACATTGCTGGGCATTTTCAAACCGTACTGAGCCTGATGTTCCTTTTTACCAAAGACCGCCCCGACCGCAATTGTAGGATTACCACCGGCTTCTTTGCCGGGTTTAACTCTTACACCTTCGGTGATTGCCGATTCAATTATTACCTCTTCTCCAACCGGAAGAGTCTCGGTTGTGGTTTGCAAGACCTCAGCCATAACTTGAGCGGCATTTCTATCATTGGTGCGTTTTAATTCATTGGCAAGATCATTGGTCTGCTCATCTTCGGGATAATCATTCAAACTTCCCCGACCTTTTAACCCCACCACGACAGCCGACAAAGCCGCTGATAATATAACCGACTGTCTTAATCTGCGGTTTCTTAAGGTCCCAAGATTAGATTTTTGATTAATGGTATCATCAATCGTATAAATTTCGCATGATTCAAGAGAAAGATTGTAGTTTTTTAAAGCTTCATGATGTCGATGATTAAATTCCAAAACCCGATCAGGGTTAAATTTCATGGATTTTTTCTGACCGGAATATATTAACTTCTGGTCAGCAATATCATAGCGTAAATTATTTTGACTCATCGTAATATTCCACTGTTTGAATACTGAATTATTGTGATCACATAATCTTCAAAGGTTGACAATTTATTACAAAATGTCAATAAAATCAATAAATTAATATTTTTGATATTTATTTTGACTCCTAATTATTCTTATCGTACCCTTTATTAACTATTTAAATGGAGAAATTTATGACTGACAATTACAACCAAATAGATCCTTGTGATATTAAAGATAACCTTATAAAACTGATCAGAGATGATTGGTTTTTGGTTACCGCCGGTAATCTGGAAAACTACAACACTATGACCGCATCCTGGGGTTCTCTTGGGGAACTTTGGAGCAGGAAAGTGGCGTTCGTGTTTGTTCGACCAACCAGACATACTTATGACTTTACAGAAAAATATGATTCCTTCACTATGTCATTTTTTGAAGAATCACATCGCGATGCCTTAAAATTTTGCGGCACAAAATCTGGCCGGGACTATGACAAAGCCAAAGAATGCGGACTGACCCCTGTCTCAAGCGAAAGCGGTTCCGTTTATTTTAGTGAAGCAAGGCTGGTTCTCGATTGCCGAAAAATATACAACCACGACCTTGACCCAAAATTGTTTATTGATCCTACAATTGATAAAGAATATCCTAAAAAAGATTATCATCGGATGTATATTGGCGAGATTCTCTCCTGCCTCGAAAAAAAATAAATCTGACTGATAAATATGACAAAAAATAATATTATCGTTATTGGCGGAGGAGCATCCGGTCTAATGGCTGCCGGCCAGGCAGCAATACATGGCGCCAGCGTTACAATCCTTGAAAAAAAAAGCCGTTGTGGTAGAAAACTAAGGATTACCGGTAAAGGACGCTGTAACTTATCAAACGACTCATCTCTCCCCGAATTCATAAATCAGTTTGGACGGAACGGCAAATTTTTGCATCAAGCATTCTCCAAATTTTTTAACCAGGATTTGGTTAAATTTTTTGAAAAGCAAGGCGTTCCAACCAACATTGAGCGGGGACAGCGGATCTTCCCCAAAAGCGAACTTGCCGAAGATGTTGTTGATGCATTGATCAAATGGGTACTCAAAAAAAATGTCAAAATAATACCTAATTCACAATGTACTTCTTTATTAGTAGAAGATAATATAATCAAAGGCGTCAAAACCAAAGACCGCTCTTATCCGGCTGACAAAGTTATCCTGTGCGCCGGAGGAGCCTCCTACCCCGCTACCGGATCAACCGGGGATGGTTATAAAATTCTCCAAAATTTCGGACACAAAATCGTCCCGATAAGACCGGCATTAGTCCCGATTGAAACATCCGGAGATACCGCTCAAAGATTACAGGGGCTAAGTCTGAAAAATGTATCTTTAAAATTACTTATCGATAACAAAAAGAAAAATGAAATTTTCGGTGAGATGCTCTTTACCCATTTTGGTCTTTCCGGTCCCATCATTTTAACCATCAGCCGTCAGATTGTAGATGCTTTATCAGAAAATAAAACAGTCACGTTATCATTTGACCTTAAATCGGCTTTGGATAATAAAAAACTGGAAAACCGATTATTAAATGAATTCAAAGAAAACAACCGCCAGCAATTCAAATCAATCTTAAAAAACCTTCTTCCCAATAAACTGATTCAGATTTGTATTGACCAGACCAAAATCGCCGGAGATAAAATTGCACATCAGATAACTTCCGAAGAACGTAAACGACTCCGTCTCTGGTTTAAAGATTTCAGATTTGAAGTTACCGGTTTCCGCTCCTTTAATGAGGCAATAATTACTGCCGGAGGAGTTAATCTAAAAGAGATTAACCCCAGAACAATGGAATCAAAAATAATAAAGAATCTGTTTATTGCCGGTGAGATCCTTGATCTTGATGGAAATACTGGCGGATACAATCTCCAGGCTGCCTTTTCGACCGGTTACCTTGCGGGAATTTCAGCAGCAGACTAAAATAATATTTTATATAATGTAATATATTATCTTGAATCTCCGATTAAATAAGTATAAACATACTCCATTTTAATAAGAGCACAGAAAGAGTCTAAATGCAAATAGTAGAATCAACTATTAAACACAAAGACTATTTCATAATTCAACTGACATCACTGATAATAAATGAAATACTCGATTTTGATTTATATCTGGAAAGTGGCACAAAAGTAGTCTTGTACCGTTCTTCTGAATTACCCTTTACAGAAGAAAATAGATTATCTCTGCTGGAGAATAAAATCAAAACCTTATTAATTCATGTAAATAATAGAAAAAAGTTTCAGGTATATTTAGAAAAAAATATAAACACGATCCTCAGGGATGAATTGATTACTGATCATTCAAAAGCTACAATTATTTATGATGCTGTTAAATTAGTTGTCAGCGATGTTTTCTCTTCTCCTACTAACCCAAGCAATATTAAACGAAGTCAAACATTAGTTGAATCAATTATATTTTTTATTTTCCAGGGACGCAATCCCCTCTTTGATCTTTTAAATGTTATGTCATTTGATTATTCAACTTTTACTCACTCTGTTAATGTAAGCACCCTTTCAATAACTTTTGCCAACTATCTTGGGATTAAAGAATCCGATAAATTAATTATTCTGGGTACCGGGGCGCTATTGCATGATATCGGAAAAACTAAAATTCCGGAAGCTATCCTTAATAAAAGAGGCTCTCTAACAGATGATGAAATGAATTTAATCAAAAAACACCCGCAATGGGGTTATGATTTAATGAAAAAAGCTGATATTCTTCCTGAAGAATCTTTAATTCCCATCCTTCAGCACCATGAAAGAGAAGATGGTTCAGGGTATCCTAATAATTTACAATCAGACGAAATCCATCTCTATGGCAAAATTGTCGGAATTGCTGATGTCTTTGATGCTATGACAACTGAAAAGATCTATCGACCGGCTATAGAAACTTTTCCGGCTTTAAAAGAAATGTTTGAAAAAGAGAGCGGTCTTGATTCAAAACTGGTTGAAGATTTTATCAAAATGCTTGGTCAAAAACCGGTTTATACTGAATAATACAATTTAAGTTGTTTATTTAAGTAAATAACTTAATCCAACAAAACCACCTGATGTTTGCTCATAAGCCGGACCGATGCGACCTTCAAGATACTTCAATATAACACCTAAGTTATTATTCAATAATGATAGTAATTCTACCTCTACAAATGAGTTAAAATCTTTACCGTTAACATCGAAAGTGTTCGGTTCATCAACCAGATAATGAGCCTGCCATTTAATCCGTAGAATTTGATTATCCAGAACAAGCGTGCGCCAGGCTAATTCAATATCCAACCGTCCATAATTTTTGGAATCAGTCGCAGGGTCATTTTCAGCAACTTTGGAATCAGTTACATAATTGAATCCGGCGTAAGCTCGAATTGGGTGGGGACTGAATTCTATAAACGGCTCCCTTGAAATTGATGGAACAAAATCGATCAGCTCATGCAAATATGGAATCTCGAAACTAACCCCGGCACCAAAGACATGCTGCGGAATTGTAAAATCCTGATTGTTTTCATATAAATAATGAAGATCATAGGAAATATATCTTGATCCGACTCCAAGGATTTGAGTAGTGATTTCACTCATTCGCGCTAATTCTTTTTTCGACTGAAGGTCGGGCGGCGTTTTGCCTATCTCTAACCATTCACGCTTTAACCGAAGGTCGAGGTCTTCATTCATCCCGGAGATGAAATAATATCCCTGAAACTTAACACTAAAATTAAGATAATCTCCGCTTGCCACCTCGGAGTTAAAATCACGATACCCTTTGGCTCCGATAATCCAGTTAAAATTATGCCCGGCAATTACTTTTTCTGATAATTCATAGTCCAACTTATAATCGATACCGATAATATTTTCTTCTCCCCCGTTTCGGAGATCAAAATCATATTTAAAATCTCTTTTTGATTGAGAACATATAGTCTCAACCGTCACCGAAAAAGCGACAAGCATAATCAGTATAAAAATTATTTTCTTTTTCATAATCATCCCTCGTTATTTTCACTACACCAAGTAGCAAATTCCATTAATGTCTTTTCAGGTTTTTTCAAAAAATCGATTGGGGATTTCAATTGACCGCCCAGGATTGAGGCGAAACTTTGCAACTCCAATGATACTTTACGCTTGTGGAAATTGGGATCATTATCAAGGGGCGGATCATCAAGGGCAAGACCTTTAATGGTTACATCACCCCAGTTAGTATTGTCAGTACCGGGGGGAAGAAAATTCTTGTGAAGAAAAAATTGAAAAATTAAATTTTCACACTGAGCTTGGTTTAGTTTACCCATAATTTGACTCCCTCTACGTTTAAAAATTCAGTTAAACTTGTATAGCCAAAAATGTTTTCTCTGAGAAGCTGTGCTAATTTATAAAAAAAATCTAAATCTTGGTCAGCAAACCCTGCTGTATCATCTTATGTATTAAATTTGGTGACCTTTTTTTGGACTCGTTAAGTCTATAATAAAACATGAAATCAAAAAAAACAATAAAAATAAGCTGCTTAATTTTAAATAGTGCGGAATTAGATGTTGACATGATGTTAAAATTGGTGCCGGAGGCCGGACTTGAAAAACCGAAAAACTATCTAATACCAGCCTGAGATTTGTAACCAAAATCCATTTGGACCGTTTGGTGGTTCCCAAACTCCTGACAAAGAAAGTCGAATTAAAGTATCACAAGGCAATGTTTCTGGGCAATCCTTTTCATCCAACTCTCCAATATATTTTACTGAGGAGAATTGGCCTTCATTTGAAATTTCGTATCTAAAATTATTCCAATGATCAATATCTTTTACTAGATTAACATTTGAAAGCCAGAACCATGTGCTTCTGTCAGGTAAATTTGAATTATGGGGTACATATAAACTATTTTTATTTAATTCAAGAGCACCATCAAACACAGTTGAAATATTATTACTCCAAGGTTTAATTCTGTCTAATATATATGACCTTATATTAGTTACCTCCCCTAAATATTTTTTGCTGTTAACAAGGACATCTTCTACATGAGGATTAATTATTTTAGTACTTCTCGAATAATCAATGTTCCATAATCCTCCGATTTTGTATTCAGTATTATGCGGATGAAATCTATTCCCTTGATTATAAATAAGTCTTAAGCTTTCTCCTTCTTCAGATAAGGCTCCTATACACCAATCATTATTGTTTTTGCCATATTTAGTTTTAGCAACTATTAAAACTTTCATAATAGAATATGAGTTAAAGATGAATTTGATTCTTTAGTTAGCTTGTCTGTAAGAATTGAACGATGGCATGCCTCAGGAGCTTGTTCGACACAGAAGAATAATATATTATTTCCAATATTATCAAATTTATTAAGAAATTTGTCTGATTTAAAATTTATTAGGCAAGATTCTGCATATGCTTTTTTAAAATCAACAGAAAGGCTAGTTCTTTTCTGTTTTTGAATTCTAACATTAGCGTCTGTTCTTTTCTGAATATCTCTAATTTCTTTTGAAGGTGCTAAGTCTTTATAATGAAAATATTCAATTCCCATTATTTTTAATTTTTCCTGTAAATATATACTATTCACAAATGAATATTTTTTCCCTCTCATACCCCTCCGTAATCGAACATCACAGAAAATATCAATCGAATATGTCTTTAAGGCATTAAAGAATTCATCCTCTGTATATCCATAGACTCCAATTGTAAATAAATTCATTAAATTATTTATATTTCTTGTTAGAAGTAATTTTATCCCCGAAAAAATCCAAATTATTATTTAGAAACTTCATGCGAAGTTCTTTATGTTCCACAAAATTATTTTTATCCAAAATATGCAATATACTAATTCCTGATTTTGAAAGTGTCTCTCCTATAAGCTTACTTCGATGACACTTTTCAGGATACTCTTCACTACAAAGTAAACATATATTTAAGCCATTTTTAATATTTAATATTAGTTTTTCGATAGCTAATATATAAGATATTTTTTTCTCGATTTTGCTGTAAATAACTATACCATCTTCTGTATAGCATTCTCTATCATCTGGTTGACCTCCAATATCTTTACCCCAAAAAAGATAATTGATAGCATGTTTTGAAATATAATTCTTTAGGTGTTCTTTTGAAAATTCTGGCTTGTATTTTGAATATGGACGTGATCTTACGTCAATTAAGTATTGGATATTATATTTCTTTAAAACCTCAACAAATTCTTCAATTTGTTTTAATCCATATCCTACTGTATAAATACTATTCATAACTTCTAATCTTCAAACAATATATTTAATATAATATAGTCCTATATAATTAATTGTAAAGTCTTGATTAATCAACTATTTTTTACTAAGAATTATAAATGGTGCCGGAGGCCGGACTTGAACCGGCACGCCCCTTACGAAGCAAGGGATTTTAAGTCCCTGGTGTCTACCAATTCCACCACTCCGGCACATAAGGGCAAAGCATCGTTTGGGCAATGCTTAATTTTGTTTGAGCAGGAATTTAAAGGAAAATCATTACATACGCAAGAACCTTTTTACCAAACGTGCTTACATCATTTTTACATTGTAAAATCATGAGAAATATAGTAACTTCAAAAACTTATAATGTTAATTAACTGCCATAAGACTATTATTAGAACCGATAATTTGAGGTTGAAATGAGTTCCAAAGATTTAGATAATACCGAAAACAACACCCCCTCTGATTTCATAAGAGATAAAATTAAAAAAGATATCGAATCCGACAAATTCGGCGGACGCGTTGTCACCAGATTCCCACCTGAACCGAACGGTTTCCTCCATATCGGACACGCCAAAGCTATCTGTATTGATTTTGGAGTGGCAGCAGAAATCGAGGGCGGTATCACTCATCTTCGTTTTGATGACACCAATCCGGCTAAAGAAGATACAAAATATGTAGATTCTATTAAAGATGACATCAAATGGCTCGGTTTTGACTGGGGAGATCGGCTTCATTTTGCCTCAGACTATTTTGACCAGCTTTATGAATTTGCTATTCAGTTAATCAAAAATGGCAGCGCCTACATTTGCGATCTGACTCCTGAAGATATCCGTGATTACCGTGGAACTTTGACCGAAAAGGGTAAAAACAGCCCCTTTCGCGACCGTTCCGTTGAGGAAAACCTCGATCTGTTTGAAAAAATGAAAAATGGCGACTTCCCCGATGGTTCAAAAACCCTACGGGCAAAAATAGATATGGCATCCGGCAATATGAATATGAGAGACCCTGTCTTTTATCGTATCCTTCATAAATCTCATCACCGAACCGGCGACAAATGGTGTATCTACCCGATGTATGATTTCACCCATTGTCTATCTGATTCGATTGAAAAAATAACTCACTCGCTTTGTTCCCTCGAATTTGAGGACCACCGCCCCCTGTACAATTGGTTTCTTAAAGAGCTTGAGGTTTACCACCCCGAACAAACCGAATTTGCCCGTCTTAATTTAAGCTATACTGTTGTAAGCAAACGTAAATTGCTCCAATTGGTCGAAGAAAACATCGTCAGTGATTGGGATGATCCCCGGATGCCTACTCTTTCAGGATTACGCCGTCGCGGTTTCCCATCTAAATCAATTCGGGATTTCTGTGAAAGAATCGGGGTAGCCAAACGAGCCAGTATGGTTGAACTTTCACTTTTAGAATACCATGTTCGCCAGGAGCTTAATAAAAATTCACTCCGGGCTATGGCTGTTTTAAATCCCCTTAAAGTCATTATTGACAACTATCCTGAAGATCAGGTCGAAGAGCTTGATGCTATTAATAATCCTGAAGATGAATCAGCCGGAACCCGTAAAGTTCCATTTTCAAAAGTGATTTATCTTGAACGGGAAGATTTCATGGAAGACCCTCCAAAAAAATACTTCCGCCTCACAGTCGGACGGGAAGTACGTCTCCGTTATGCATATTTTATTACCTGTACTTCGGTTGTCAAAGATGATGACGGTAACATAACAGAGCTTCATTGCACCTATGACCCTGAAACCAAAGGTGGCTCTGCCCCTGATGGTCGTAAGGTGAAAGCAACCCTCCACTGGGTCTCTGCCAAACACGCCTTTGATGCTGATTTAAATATGTATGACAATCTATTTACAATAGAAAATCCGCTCGGTGCTGAAGAAGGAAAAACTTTTCTTGATTATATAAATCCTGATTCTCTGAAAGTTCTAAAAAATTGTAAACTTGAACCCTCATTGAAAACGGCTAAACCGGGCGATAAATTCCAGTTCGAACGTCAGGGGTATTTCTGCGTTGATGCCAATTCAACCGATGCCAAACCGATTTTTAATAGAACCGTAACCCTGCGGGATAGCTGGGCGAGGATGCAAAAAGGACAAAAGAAGTAATAGCTACAGCACCTATATCACCCTGCAATACTTGCGGTTAGATATCGTGCGATAAAGCTACACTTTATTCGTCAACCATCTTCCCCGTTTGTAATAAATATAATACGCAGTGGCTGTCACAATCCCGGCTAAGGAAATCGTCCACCAAATAGCAGCTTGTGTGAAATTATAATATTGGGTTAGGAAATAAATCGGGATAACTTCCAAAACCCAGGCGTGAATTATATTAAAGACCATTGTCGGCATGTTTAAACCGACGCCCATATGAATTTCTTCTATCATTATAAAAGCGCCATAGAATGGAAATCCTATTGCAAATATCTCAAGCATCGTCTTGCCGATTTGAATGGTCTCCTGCGATTTAAAAAATAGTCCGATAATGTTTTCTGCAAATACATAAGTTCCTATCGCAAAAACCGTCATAATCCCAATTCCAAGAATGATAGATTGATCGGCAGTCTTTTTAGCTCGTTCAATTTTACCCGAGCCAAGATTATGACCGATCAAAGAAGACAACCCGAGCCCGATCCCTACCAGAATCATAATCCCTATAGATGTTATCTGATTTCCGATTCCATAAGCTGCGACAACACTGGTTCCAAATGTTGCAATTAACGGTGTAATAATCAGTCTTGCTCCAGAGAACGAAATACTTCCAGCCCAGGCAGGCAGACCAATTTTTAAAAGTTTCCACATTGATTCAATTGAAATTGGGATTTTGCTTTTAAGATGAAGCTTGATTGAAGTATGGTCGCCATAAAACAAATAAATCCCGACAATAAATGTAAGCGAGTAACTTATTAAAGATGCAAAAGCCGCACCCCTGACTCCCATTGCTGGCAAACCAAAATATCCAAAGATAAAAATCGGATCTAAAAGTAAATTCAAAACATTTGAACTAACCATCAAAATCATCGCCATCTGCGGATTGGCAATCCCCCGCATGGCCGTATACAACGAATAGGTTGCATACATTATTCCCATCCCGAGAAACATTATCTGCCCGTACTCTACTCCCATGGTCAAAGCCAATTCACGAGCTCCCATCAAATAAAGCATTGGCTCGGCTAAAAAATAACCCAAAAATCCAAACAAAAAGCCAAAGAATAATTTTAAAACCAGCGTCTCTTTAATTGCTGTCTCGGTCAGGTCATACTCTTTTTCACCATACCTTCGCGAGATAACCGCTACCGAACCCGGTCCGACTAATTGATTAAAGGAGAAAAACAGCCAGAGAATTGTCCCAAAAAATGTCAAAGCCGCTACCGCCGACTCTTCTTCGGGAAGGCGCGATACCCAATAGGTATCGACCAGAGAATAAATATTATTGCTTAAAAAGCCGAACATTGATGGCAAACCCATCTTCAAAATAGAGCCAATTATCGAACCATCGGTGTAGTCGGCACGAATTTTTTTGTTCTGTTCGGTCATATTTTGGATAAGATAGTATATAAAATTGATAAAGCAAATTAGATCAAAAAAAAGCCGCCCAAAAAGGCGGCTTAATGAAAATTCTTATTTTTATAAACGAATTATTTTGAGCTCAAATAAATCTCATTCACTTTTTGCCAGTTAATGACACTAAAGAATGCTTTGATATATTCCGGACGACGATTCTGATACTTCAAATAGTAAGCATGCTCCCAGACATCAATCCCTACCAGAGGTGTTTTCCCAACACTCAAAGGTGAATCCTGATTAGGCGTCCCCATTATTTCAAGCTCTCCGGCATTCAAAACCAGCCATGCCCAACCGCTGCCGAAAACTGTTGCTGCCGTACCTGCAAATTTTTCTTGAAACCCGTCTAAACTACCAAATTTTGAATTTATCGCCTCTGATACATCTCCCTCAAAGGCGACATCCTTCTTCAGAATATTCCAGAAAAAACTGTGATTCGCATGACCACCGCCATGATTGCGAACGGCACCTCTAATATCTTCAGGGATCTTACTTAAATCAGAAATTAACTCCTCGGCTGACTTCCCTTCAAGTTCACTGTATTTTGAGAGCGCCCCATTTAACTTGTCGACATAAGTTTGATGATGCTTGGTATGATGAATTGTCATAGTTTCCTTATCAATAAACGGCTCCAGGGCATCATATGCATACGGTAAAGCTGGTAAAGTATGTGCCATCTTTTAATTCTCCTTAGTTACGATTATAATTAGCTTGCGATTAGTAGACCTATTACGCCTACATTCCGCTTGTTATTGTTTGTAACAGAAGGATTATAAAAAGGTTCTCAGATTATAGAATAATATTACTATTTTTATAATTATTTTGGGATGATTTAAAAATGGTGGTGGGGGAAGGATTTGAACCTTCGAAGGCTTCGCCGACAGATTTACAGTCTGTTCCCTTTGACCACTCGGGAACCCCACCAC
>CBDVDR010000017.1:0-78795 GCA_965372795.1 uncultured bacterium | reverse complement strand
GAGGATTCTTGTATCCCCTTTAGGGGGGAACCGACGACATCTTGTACTGATAATAAAATCGGGGTGAGAGGATTCTTGTATCCCCTTTAGGGGGGAACCGACGACATCTTGTACTGATAATATTATCGGGGTGAGAGGATTCGAACCTCCGGCATCTTGCTCCCAAAGCAAGCGCGCTACCGGACTGCGCCACACCCCGAACGGGCAGAAGTATAATCTTCAAATTAGATTTAGTCAAGCCGAATAATTCAGATTTCGACTTTATTTTCAATAAATGCAACCCCTAACCAATTACTTGCATAAATTTATTTATTTTGTAGATTCCTAAAATATGAAAAAGAAAAACTTATTCGGATATTCCTGCCAGCAGATGGAAGAACTTATGGTCTCTCTGGGCGGAAAAGCCTTTAATGGCAGACAGCTTTTTAAATGGATTTATAACAAGCGAATCTATCAATACGATCAGATGACCGACCTTTCGCTGAGATTCAGGGAAAGTTTGGTGAAAAAGACATTTATAGACGGTTTGAAAGTTGAAGATAAACAACAATCAAAAGACGGGACCAGAAAGTATCTTTTCCGCTTAGATGATGGTAAACCGGTGGAAACGGTCCTTATACCTGATGAAAAGAGAAAAAATACGGTTTGTGTATCCTCTCAGGTTGGCTGTGCGCTAACCTGTAAATTCTGCGCTACCGGGACTATGGGATTACTCCGGGATTTAACCGCCGGAGAAATTGTTGGACAATTGCTGTATTTACGCGATGAACTCGGGAATGATATTTTTAATAATATCGTCTTTATGGGGATGGGTGAGCCGTTAAATAACTTCGAAAACTTAACCGAAGCTATCAAAATTATAACTCATATTGATGGTTTAGAAATTTCACCAAAACGAATTACTGTCTCAACCTCGGGAATCACGCCTAAAATTATAAAATTAGCTAATGCTAACTTAAAAGTCGGCTTAGCGATATCACTTCATGCTGCCACTCAGGAAAAAAGAATAAAAATAATGCCGATTGCCCAGACATTTAAACTCGACAAACTGATGGAATCAATACGATATTTTTCTGATCAGAATAGAACTGTGGTAACTTTCGAATATATCCTGTTTGACGGTTTTAATGATGAAATGGAAGATATTTATGCTCTTTGTCGGCTTGTTCATGGATTGAAGTGTAAGATAAATGTCCTGGCTTATAATCCGGTCAAAGGGTTTGATTTTAAAAGACCATCCGATGAAAAGGTTAACTGGTTCGGCAAAGAACTCAGCAAACGACTGCCGGCGGTAACTGTTCGGAAAAGCCGGGGAAGAGATATTGATGCAGCCTGCGGGCAACTTGCGGTAAAAAATATATAACGGGAGAAAAACATGTTCGAGAAAAAAATGAAAATTATTTTAATCGTCTTATTAATTCTCTTTATAACCCCGCAAATGTTTGCTCAGGATATAATTGTTGGTGATATTACTCTGCCAAAAACTAAATGGGGAACCATGCAAGCCTCATTTGAACTTACTAATAATTCTGAGTATCTAAAATTTATTAAAGTCATGATTGATATTAAATATCAGGGTGAATATTTAAATCCAACCCGTTTATTTGAAATCAATGTTATTGTTTATCCAATGGATTCGAAAAAGGTTACGCCTACGTTTTCAGTTCCGCCAAATTTTGGAAGATCTGAATTAAAATTTAGTCTTTATGATGTTGTCGATACACTCGATGTTTTATTAGACAATCAAAAATTTATGGAACAACCGTTTATTCTGAAACCTAAAACCCCCGAAGGAATTTTTCCATATCTTTCAGAAAAAATAACGATGCCTCCGATGGTTAATACCAGCCCTGATTTTGATTCGGAGTTTTCACGGATATTAATTTTTATGATCAGTGAAGGTAAAACAATCGCAGAAATTTCTGAAATTGCAGAGGTTGACACTGAAGTTATTTTAAATCTTCTCAAGCCGATGGTAGCCAAAGGTTATGCCAGTCAGATCGACGGTGTTTATTCGCTGAAATTCCCGGCTATAACTCCTGCCGAAGCAGAAGAGACCAAAATATATTCTGAGAAAATTTCTGATTCGCTGGCAAATATGATCGAGAAGAATATGCCGCTCTACTGGGCGGAACTTGATAAAATGGTTCAAGCCGGAAAAATTTCTGCTGATAAAAATCTGTTTATTGACGGGGGAACGATTTTATATAATCCTTATCCGGTTATCGGCGGGCTGCTGCTCTGGCATGATCTGGGGAGAAAATTCATCACCCGTTCGGCACCATTGAAAATTTTTAATAATACTGATTTCTGTAAAGCCCGCATTCCTTATTATATGTATGCTGTTCAGGGCGGCGATGTTTTTAACGGCACTCAGTTTTACTCATACAATACTTTTCAGGGTAATTACCAAATCCTTTATGGAGATAACATCCCCGAGATAAATTGTGAGTTCTATCATTACGATCGTCGTCAAATTAACTGGGCAACCGGGGAAACATTTAAAACAGAATCAAATCCTGAAATTTTCGTTTTAGATACGATTGTGGTTATGCCAGTGGTGTATGCCTTAGATGGCGGCATGGATCAGATGCTTAGAGGAGTTTATGACGATTTATTCAAAATCGCAGATAAATATAATCATCGCAAATTATTATTCGGTCACCGTTATTGGTTCTGGAATCTGGTGTCGACCCAGACTATGAAAAAACTGACGGCCAAAGCAGTTATCAGTCC
Organism: uncultured bacterium; assembly: GCA_965372795.1. Lineage (GTDB taxonomy): Bacteria > Zixibacteria > MSB-5A5 > GN15 > FEB-12 > QNAD01. The sequence goes on along the minus strand of CBDVDR010000017.1, from coordinate 76,059 downwards.
AAGCGGTACCGGTCAATTCAGATTTGATGGAAAGAAATAAATAAATAGGTGGATTATGAAAACACTTAGAATTCTTTTTGCTGTTATAATTAGTTCGATCATTGTTTTGGGATGTGAAGAAAAACTTCCATCACGAGATCATATCCCGCTTATTAAAGACAAAATATTTCAATTGCAGGAAGCTGTTAAACTAAAAAATCGGGCTTCGATTGATTCCTTACTTTCGATTCAGATGCTTAAGTTAAACCAAAACTCCGATTCTCTTCTCCAATTTGTATATTTTGGCGGTGATAGTTTAGAAGCTTTCGAATTCACGCAGTTTGGTAATTGTGAAATATTTTATTCAAAAGATAAAGCCCGGGTTGATTGTTATGTCATGGATTCAACTCAGACTCAAACTCGTCCTGTAATATTTACTTTTATTCTCAATGACAATGACTGGCTGTTAAAGCGGTATGAGATCGGAGAGATCAAAGATGATACTGATACGTTAGAAATTACTCCATAAAAAAAAGGCGCTGATCATCAGCGCCTTTTTTGTAATAATAAAATTACTTTAATTTATACTTGTGTTTCCGGAACCGTTATTGAGAAGTTTCCCGTATTCTGCCGGAGTTGTAAGAATTTCAACTGCTTTCAGCACTGACTTGTCAGTTTTAAGAGTAATCTCTTCATAGACACCGCGTTCACCGGCAATAGCAGAAACTATTTCACGCTTAATAGAGCGGCGGATGTATGCGATTGAGCGGTCGAAATCTTTTTGTTTTTCCTGTTCAATCAACAGCTTCATGTCTTCGAGATCTTTTTTAAATAAATCTTCTTTGTTTTCATCTTTAATAGTTTCCTCAAGTTTTTCATGAGCAAACTGAAGTGAGGTTTTGTAATCGAATTCTTTTTCTTTAATGAACCCTCTGAAATTTTCTATTAACGCATCAGAAATCTCAAGATTCGGTTTAACATCAGGATTCTCTGAAACATACTTGATGGCAAAATCAAAAAACATTGATTTTCTTACAAGATTGATTTCTATCGGCTGCCAGAGGTCGGCTTCAAGTTCGATATCAGGAATAATACCACCGCCGCCATAAACGATTCTGCCGCCGTTAGTATAAAATATTTCTTCTTCGCTGACTTCCATTGAGTCTGCAGGTGCATCTTTTTCATCTTTTGCAACGGTTGAATGATTCGCAGATTTCTTTTGCTGTTTCTCAGGTTTCTGGATACAGCGTCCGGAAGGGACATAATACTTAGCTGTCGTTAGTTTAAGTGCCATCGCCCCATCGGATGATATAGGGAAGATCTGTTGGACTAAGCCTTTGCCGTATGTCGTTGATCCTACGATCAAGCCCCGGTCCCAATCCTGAATTGCACCTGAAACAATTTCAGAGGCAGAGGCGGTGCCGCCGTCAACCAGAATTACCAAAGGTTTGTCAGTGAAAATTGGGGGACGGGAAGTTTTGTAGTGACGTTCACTATCTTCGAATTTGCCTTTGGTATAAACAATTTCTTTATCCTGACCCAAAAACAATTCAGCTGTCTCTGTAGCTTGATCCAATAATCCGCCGCCATTGCTGCGAAGGTCAAAAATAAGGGCTTTGATATTTTTTTCGTTAAGTTTATTGATTGCCTGTCGGAGTTCGTGGCTGGTTTCTTCGGCAAAACGGGAGAGGCGAACATATCCAATATCAGTTCCGGGAACAACACCGGAATAATTAACAGATTTCAGTTCAATAATAGCGCGTTCAATACTGAATTCCAGCGGGTCCTTGATTCCGGTTCTTTTGATTCCAAGATCGATTGAAGTTCCGGCTTTACCACGCATCAATTTGGAAGCATCGGATGAAGTCATACCTTCAGTTGATTCTCCGTTAATAGTAGTGATGATATCACCGGCATGAAGACCTTTTCGCTGGGCAGGAGTACCTTCAATAGGAGCAATAATTACAATGAAATTGTCTCTGGAATCGATTTGCATCCCAAGACCTTCATATTTACCATGGGTCGATTCCATTAAGGCGTCGTAGGATGTTTTTTCCATAAGAACTGAGAAACGGTCTAAGTCTGAAAGCATTCCCCGAATACCGGCTTTAATTATCTCACGGGTATCGACTTCTTCCATGTAGTGGTTTCTGACATTAAAAGCTGTTTGAGTAAGCTTTTTGACATCTTTTAAGAATGAATCACGCTTCAGCATTGGTGATTTTTCTTTATCAGGACTCTGCTCCAGATTAAAATGAACCGTATCTGCCCACAGTACCGGTTCTTCCAGTTGTGTATTCTGAACTGCTTCACCAGAACCTACAAACCAGATTAACGCTATTGCAAAGACGGTTATACCAAAAAGTTGCACGGTGTAACGAGCCATGAATCCTCCAATTATCTTAAAAAATTATACGCTCAATCTATAAAAAAAACTTCTTATGCGATAGTACTAAATTATAAGTAATGATTTTATACTATCCATATATATTATATACGCTTAGAAAGCAATTTCTGTTCCCAAAAATATTACCTATATAGACTTGGTTAATCTATAAATCTATATATGCGCAAAGGTTATGAGAAATAATTGTAATCTTTATGTAACAAAATTATGCCTTCCCAAGTATTATTAAATAAAGAAACTCTTTTAAGTTGTTTAAAATTATCGGATTACTTTAATAACTACGAAATAGCAAATTTCTAAAATGTATAGGAAATGAACAATTAGAATGGTGAAGCAGAAGAATAAATACATCAATAGTAATTTATATGCAATTTTATTGAACCTTTTGTTTCCCGGCTTGGGTCATTTGTACTTCAAAGAGATCTTTTTTGGGCTGTTCATCTTTTTGGTTACCCTGATTGCTGTTATTCTCTTTTTTGTTTCGTTTTTTGTTCCATTATCCGGTATGGTAAAATTTATCTTGTTTGGTCTGCCAATAGTTTTTTACCTGTTCACATTTATAGATTTAATAAAAACAAAAAAAAATAAGCAAAACAGTGTCAAAAGGAGCAAGAAAACGTCACTAATCTTTGTATTAATAGGTGTTATGTTTCAAGTTTTAGCTCCGGTCGCGCCGGGTAATTTCATTCTCCGAAATATGCCCGAATATTTTTTTCAGGAGAATAATGAAGTCTCTCCAATATTCACAAAGGGTGATCTATTGTCAGCGAACAGTTTAAGTTACATAACCGATCTTTTTTTCCTGGAACAACCGGTATTCCATGCTTTGCCGGAAAGATATGATATTGTCAGGTATACTGATGAAAACAAAAGAGACCACACCGGTATCGTAGTGGGGCTGCCCTCGGAAGAAATTGAAATACTCGATGGCATTGTGGTGATAAACGGTATGCCGGATTATGAGGGAACCAAAAAGGATTGGAGTCTAACCGGGCAATCCAAATTGACATTAGGGGACGAATTCTCTATAATTGTAATCTCTTTGAGCTATGGTACAATTGAGAAATCACATGTTGTACCCTTACAAAACCTTATTGGGAAAGTTGAAAAGTTTCTTTAATGATTAAAAATATAATATTTGATCTGGACGGCACTCTAATAGACTCATCCGACGGGGTTGTTGAAGCAGTTAATTATTCACTTGAAAAGATGGGGCAGCCAATTCAACCGCCTGAAAAGATAAAGGCATTTATAGGCTATCCGTTATCCCAGATGTATCCTGTTTTTACAGATGCTCCGGTTAAAGAATTGTATCATCATTTTCAGGTTAAAGCTTCCGAAACGGTTGTTTCTTCGACGACAATACTTGATGAGGTTCCTCAAGTTCTTGATCGATTGCTACAGGGTGGTTATAAACTTGCGATTGCAACAACCAAAATTAAGAAGCATGTCGACGGCATAGTTGATATGTTCCAATGGCAGGATATGTTCTCAGCTATTGTCGGGGGAGATGAAGTTAAGAGGGTCAAGCCGGCGCCGGATGCGTTCCAACTGGCCTTGAAAAGATTAAATGCTTCGCCCGAAGAATCATTGGTTGTTGGTGATACCATCAATGATGTCTATGCTGCCAAAGCCGTTCCTTTGAAAGTCGCCGGAATAGTTTCGCCGTATGGGGGAAAAGATAAACTGATAGAATCAAAACCGGATTTTCTTTTAGATTCCTTTAATGAAATATTAACTTTACTGAAATAATTAAAATGAAAGAAAAAACTATAGTTTATATTCATTCGTTTCAAACTTCTGTCGGCGAGTTCAGGTCGGCATCATCCTCCAAAGGAGTAGCCGTTATTTCATTGCCAAATGAAAGAAAAAAAGAGTTTGAAATGAAAGTCAGTAAAATCTTTCCGAACAAGGAAATCAAAACCGGCGGGAAGAATAACACAGAAGTTGAAAAACAGATTAAAGCATACTTATCAGGCAGACTAACCAAATTCACAGTTGATATTGATCTTCATGCTTCACCGTTTTATAGAAAATCTTTACAGTACGTGAAAAAAATTCCTTTTGGAAAAACTAAAACCTACGGTGAGATTGCCAAAGCGATAGGCAACCCAAAAGCATCCCGGGCTGTTGGGACAGCCAATGCTTGTAATAATTTACCGATTATAATCCCCTGCCACCGGGTGCTGGCATCAAATGGGTTGGGCGGTTATGGAGGCGGTTTACCACTGAAAAAGAAATTGCTCAAAATAGAAGGCATTGAGTTTTAAGTTATAGGAGAGATAAACATGGATCCTCGCGTTCAAAAGTTAGCGAAAATTTTAATTCATTATTCGCTGAAATTAAAAAAAGGACAACTTATAAAGATTCAAGGTGAAGTTTCAACGCTGCCTTTAATCAAAGCAGCTTATGAAGAAGCCTTAAAAGTTGGGGCGCATCCTTTTACACGGATTATTGTTCCTGATAATTCAGAAAATATGTATAAGCTGGGGACAAAAGAACAGCTTGAGTATATTTATCCATTTGAAAAAATGGAAGTCGATAAGGTTGACGCCTTGCTGCATATCTGGGGAAGTGAGAATACCCGATTTTTATCCGGTGTGGATTCAAAAAAACAGGCACTGTCCCGTAAAGTTAGAATGCCTCTGATGGATAAATTTTTCAAAAAAATTGCCAATAAGTCTGCGGCTTGGGTCGGAACTCAATTTCCTACTTTGTCAGATGCACAGGAAGCAGATATGTCGTTGTCTGATTATGAAGATTTCGTTTATAAAGCTGGTCATGTGGATTCCGCTGATCCGGTTAAGCATTGGCTGAAAGTTCATAAAGAACAGGATCGGTTAATCAAAAAATTGGATAAAGTTGATCAGATACATATTTTGGCTGAAGGCACCGATTTAAAACTTCGGGTTAAAGGACGCAAATGGATTAACTGTGCCGGTACGGAAAATTTCCCGGATGGGGAGGTCTTTACCAGCCCGCTTGAGAAAAGTGCCAACGGGTACATCCGCTATTCATTCCCGGCCGTTTATATGGGACGCGAAGTTGAGGATGTTAGACTTGAGTTTAAAAACGGCAAGGTTGTAAATGAATCAGCCGTCAAAAATGAAGAATTCTTAAAGTCGATGCTTGATATGGATCCGGGGGCAAGATTCTTGGGAGAATTTGCAATCGGTACCAATTATGAAATCAAACAGTTTTCAAAAAATATTCTGTTTGATGAAAAAATCGGAGGCACCTGTCACTTAGCGGTCGGGGCTGCGATTCCGGAAGCCGGCGGTAAAAATAAGAGCGGACTCCATTGGGACATGGTTTGTGATCTGAAGAAAAAAGCTCAAATTACTGCCGATGGAAAAGTTATTTATAAAAACGGTAAGTTTACAATATAGATTAATTGACTGAAATCAGCCCGCTTATCTGAGCGGGCTTTTTTTATGGAGTAGGCGGGGGAGCGCCATTGTTAAACATGTAATCAACCATGTAAGTCAGATCCAGGACCGAGTGAACCTGATCGCCATTAATATCCCCGGTCTGGAATGTCACCGGCTCATCGCCCAGCATAAACATATATCTCACTAAAAATGTAAGATCAGAAATGTCGATATCTAAGCTGTAGTCAACATCACCCCGGATAACAAAAACAGTTGAAATTGTACCCGAATAAAATTCTGGGGTGAATTCGGCATATTGAGAAAATACTTTTAAGTAATAACCTAAAACAGATAGGGTATCAACAGGTGTTGACAACCCGCCAATCTCTTTTCGATCAAGAGTAAAAAAGAGTTTTGCAATTTCGCCGCTTCCGGGAGGAAGCGGTTCGGCCAAACCGCCGTTGTTTGCATACAGATTGACAACATATCTCCGGTTGACATCATCTGCAAAACCAAAATTTTTCAATTCAAAATATGAGGTTCGTTCTCCAAATGAAACTGAATCCAGTTCCATCTTTGGAGTATCAAGAAATCTAAACGGAATAGTTATCCGATCAAGAACCATCGAATTAGTCATCAAGACTGACATCACTGCCTGGTCTCCGGCAAATGCCGAATCATTGACAAATATCAAAGTGTCGCCCATTGCAATAATATATGCTTCCCGCTGATTTGAAATTAAGCCGTAATCAGTTTCAATCGACAATGAAACATGGTAGACGCCAGGATCATTATATAAATATTGTGGATTTTGTTCGTTCGAAGTTGTCCCGTCACCAAAGTCCCAGAGATATGAATATACTGTTATAGTCGATAAATCGGTAAATTGAACCAGCATCGGAGCCTCGCCGGTTGTAACATCAGCGGAGAAATTTGCTCCCCAATTGACAGCCCCCAGCGCATCAACAATTCCCCAGCCAAAATTATTATCCGGGGTTGCGGTATTATCAGCACTCTCCATTAAAGCTCTTCTTACTAATTGAGGCGGGTAGTTTGGATGTTGCTCAAGAATCAAGCAGGCTACTCCGGCAACGAGAGGAGTTGAGTAAGAAGTTCCATTACCTGATGAATAAGTATTATTGCCACTTGCTGTAGCAATAGCATCGGAAACTCCACGGGCACAAACTTCAGGTTTTATCCGTCCATCAAAAGTTGGACCTCGTGAAGAAAAATTGGCTAAACCTCCTGTGGAAGTTACAGCTCCGACAGATATATTTTCAAAGGCATCAGCCGGAGGAGTCAATGTTCCGGATGCCGGACCAGAATTGCCCATTGAAATACAAACAACAATCCCCAGATCAACGGCTGTGTTGGCTGCAATAGTGGTTATTGCAGTTTGACCATCATAATCAGCATAATTATACCAGTCTGAATAACCGAGCGAGGAGGTAATAACATCAGCACCGGCAGAATCCGCCCATTCAGCCGCACGAGCCCAGTTATCTTCTTCAATAACAGTCTCACTTCGTACATCTTCAGTTTTAGCTAACAAGAAATTTGCATTATATGCCGGTCCAACTATTTCACCTTGCTTATTACCTGCAGCTAGAGACCAAACCGAGGTGCCATGATTCCATTGAGTTGAGGCATCAACTGCTTCATTGGAAGTATTTCCATCATTAAAAATAAAATCATATTCTCCCAGTACATGCCCCTGAGCATAATGACTGGCAAAAGCATCGTGACTTTTTCTATACCCAGTATCAAGGATTGCCAAAGTAACCCCTTTACCGGAAAGACCCATATTATGAACCTGAGGTACATTAATCTGGGTAAGCTGCGCCCAGGCCGAGCCATAATCTATTGAAGAAGCTCCCAATGGCTGGGTTATAATTGATTCGGAGGGATAATTGGCTTCATCTATAACAGGTTTAGTGTATCTCGATACCGGTTTAATTTCAAAAACGAAAGGTAATAGTTCGATCTGATCTAATTTTTCAAATGGTACTTCAAAACTTGCGGCATTAAGCCATTTCGACCGATTTCGTAGTTCTGCCCCAAGATTTATAATCTCGGCTACATAATTTTCTTTAACCGGCAGATCAGAAAAGAGAATTTCATTGATACCGGATTTTGCTCTTCGCCATAATACTTTTTCGCTAAAATTGATTTCGCTGGCAGCTTTTTGAAAGCCGGCTTTGTCAAAAAGTCCTTTGTCGGTAAAAAAGACCCAAATTATTGCTGATTCCTGATCTCTCTCTTTAAGGAATGATTTGGCTGCAGAGGTTAATGGTATCTCAAGCTTTTCTTTAACAACTGGCTCAGAACTAAGCGATATAGAACTGCTCGCAAATGTTAATTGAGTGGAAATAAGAATGAATAAAATTGTTGTAAGAATTCTTTGTAAAAACGTGGCTGCCATCTTTTTATCCTTTTAATAAAACTTGTGAGAACACTTTAAGTTAAATCATTTTAACAAATTAGCAATATTATTGTTGTAATACTTAATAGTATGGGAAGGTTCCAATACTATTTTGCCAATCAAACGGAGTTCGCTAATTTTACTGCTGAGTCAGGTTTTATCCTCATGGATAAAAAGTTGTCAGATATCGACATAGGGGGATAAATCGGAAAATTGTTATTAATTCATTCAAGGCATCATTTCTGCTTATAACTTTCTGGAGATATGTTATGTTGAATTATTATATAAGAAATATTAGCCGATTTTACCGGTTCTCATGCCGGGAGTTGCTTATTGTCGCAGCAATCATTGTTGTTGGGGTGACAGGTATCTCGCCGCTTATCCTTGCTTTAAATAATAGCAACCATTCTACCCATAGATCTAACTCAGCGAACGAATTGGCGAGAATAGAATTGGAAAAATTGATCAATTCGAACCATTATAAGGAATCATCATCAGAAATTGTTTCTGGTGAATTTAGAATATTTAGACAAATTAAAAAAAATAATATACGCTCGGGTATCTATAAATTAACAATTGAAGTGTTTCCTTTTGAAAATAAAAACGTTGAATGTCTCGCCAGATTATCTGCTCTGAAACTTCTAACTCCGGTTCAGATAGCAAAAGAGGTAATCAATGAAACGTAGATATGACAAAAAGGAAAGCCTCTATCTGATAAAATTTGCCTCGATAACTATGGTTATTCTGTTAATTTTAGGCATTCAGCTAATGGGGTCATCGGTTTACAATACTAATTCCAATGAACATAAATTACAGCTTGATAAGGCTCTGTTTTCTGCCGAATCCGGACTGGAGATCACGAAAGCAGTTTTATGGAATGAATACTTGGAACAATCAAACCGCAAAGATAATTACAATAACGAAAACAGTGGCAGTCTGGTGTCGTATCGTAAATATTTGAATGAACAAAATATTTATAATGATAACCAAATCAAACTATTCGAATTTGTAATTGTAGGTGAAGAACAAACTGTCGATTCGGTTCTCATCTTAAGATCTGATACTAAGAACTCCTGCAATTTTATTATTACTTCTTATGGGAAATCCGGAAATGGCCAGATAAGCAAATTAATTGAATACTTTAAAGTGGAAATAGATGACTCAAAAGGATTTTCTTTTGTCGCTCTATCTGAGAAATCGAGTTGTATCAATTGTCATTCAAATATTACAGATATTCAAAATAAAATTACTCCACAGGTTTTTTCACTTGAACCTGTAAATCATATAAATTCAAATTGCTCTGCACAAGAAGAACATCAAATAGAAAATAGAATTTCAAAATTACTCCCGAAAATATTAGAAAAGAATTATTCTACTGTCATAAAAACAGCAATCGGTAATATCACCGGCGGTGAGAAAGCCTCGGTTCTAATTGATGCATCCACAAGACCACTTCATACAACTAGTATTAATAGAATAGCTAACAGTCATGAAGGAAGTTTGGTCCTAAAGGGAACAACTCTGGATCCGATTCTTATTGACGGGGAAGTTGCCATAGCTGGTGATTTGATCCTTTCCGGTATAATAAAAGGGGCTGGACAATTATTTGTCCGTGGCAATATTTATATTTTTGAAAACCTGACCTATGCTGACGGGATGTTTAAAGGTAAACGAACCTTCGGAAAAGGTCCCCAGGGACATATCAACGCCCTATCATTAGTTGCAGGCAGTAACATTTTTATAGGGTCCAATGAGGTTTTAAACAGACTTCAGAAATCTAAAGATTTTGAAAAACATCATCTTAATGTAGAGTTTGTTTCAAAATTTATAAATCAGAACTCAGATAAGCACGACCTGTTAATTGATGGACAGTTAGTTGCCCAAAAGATGATTTTTGGAGATATGTCTGGCAAAGATAAATCTAATAGAATCTTAACAATTAATGGCAATTTAGTGGCTCCTGAAATATTACTCTATTCAACCGAGCCGATTAATTTGAATTTCGATTCACGCTTATTGTCATATCTGAACATTGAACAATTTAGTGATATTAAATTTATAGATTTGAAATGGTATAATAATTTTGATTGAATAAGGAAGGTTTGAAATGAAAAAACTAAAATCAATTCGAGGCATTACAATGATAGAGCTGATGGTAACAGTTGTTATTATTGGTCTTGTCTCGGCCATGGCTGTTCCTCGCATGCAGAATGCTTTTGATCGGATTAAATTCCGAACGGCTAATAAAGAAGTTGTCTCTGCTTTAAGAGTTGCCCGTTCTGCTGCAATTACTGAAAAGACGCCTTATGGTGTATATTTTGGTAATGATGACTATTATGGCGGAGAAGTTTCCTACGAAGGTGGTGCAACCTCAGGTCTGGTCTTTATAACTTTTAAAGATATTGTCAACTTGGATCAATTCACTTATGATCACGGCGATTCTGTAATAAGAGTAGATTCTTTGCCATCCGGATTTACAGCGTTGGGAACTAATCTCGTAACAAATGCAATAATTTTTCAACCGAGTGGATCAGTCCAGTTGGTTGAACCTCCAAACGGCGGTAAAATTTTGATTGGAACTATGGCTTATTCAGAACACATATTCTCTATCCATGATCATAGCGTACTGCCATCTACCGGCAAAATATCGACTGAATCATACTACTATTGATCGGTTTATTAACTAAAAAAAGCCCGCTGCATGGCGGGCTTTTTTGTTGTATTATAACGACTTAGGGGATATGTCAAAATATATCTAATATTAATTGAATTATTTTCCGATAAAATAAAGAGTAATAATTGAGCAATCAGGTTCTCAAAAACCTGATAAAAGGATATTCGAAAGGATATAAGTTAGTACAGGCATGTAAATTGATAAGTGGATATGCCGATAAAATTGGTAAGTATAATTTTTGAAATATTAACTCTACAGTAGTGAGCGAAATATGGCATTTGGTAAAAGTAAAAGCACAGTCGGACTTGATATTGGAGCTAACTCCATTAAACTCGTTAAACTTGAACACTCCAAGTCAGGTTACTCAGTTTCTGCCATCGGTATCAGGGAGCTTCCTCCTGAAGCGATAGTTGCAGATGAAATCAGAGACCGTGAAGCGGTCATTTTTAACATCCAATCTCTCATTGATCAGACTGATCCAAGAATTAAGGATGTTGTTATTTCAATTTCCGGTCACGGTGTGATAACGGATCGTTTTACAATTGATAAAAAAACAGGAACCGAAGCCGAACAGGCAATTCTGTTTGAAACCGAACAACGGGCACCATTTGATGTCGATGATGTTTCATTGGATTATCATATTATTAAAACTGATGAAGATGTAAACAAGATGGACATTCTTCTGGTTGCAGCCAGAAAAGAATATTTGAAGATGGTCTTGGATTTAGTGGAAGACTGCGATCTTCGTCCGGTAATCGTAGATGATGATGCCTTAGCGATTTTTAATGCATACGAAAATAATTATGAAATTGATCCTACAAGAATTACCGCTCTGGTAAATATTGGTCATGATGTTACCAATGTTACATATTTGGTCGATGGCATTTATCATTCAACTCGCGACGTATCATCAGGAACCCGTGATATATACAATGCCATTCAAAAAGAATTTCGCCTTAATCCGGAACTGACAAATAAAGCTATTAAAGGTGAAATGAATGATTCGATAGACCAGGATATGCTCAAAGCGACAATAATCTCATCTACCGATGATTTAATGTCAGGCATTGAACTGGCTTTTTCATATTTTAAATCACAAGCTAAAGTAGAGAATGTTGATTGGTTGGTTCTTTCCGGCGGTGGAGCCTTAATTCCTTATCTCCCCGAATTCCTGCAATCAAAACTTAATGTTCCTTTAGAGATTGCAAACCCGCTCAGGAATGTAGATTACGACCCGGAATTATTCCAATATCTCCAACCGGAAAAAATTGCACCGCTTTTAGCTGTACCAATTGGCTTAGCAATGCGGAAGGTAAGGTAATATACTATGATAGAGATAAATCTACTTCCCAAAGGATATAGAAAAAAATCCATCTCTTTCTCGATGGGGAAAACCGGTATTTATGGCATGATCGGTGCCGCCGGAGTCGTAGTGATGCTTTTAGCCGTCACGTTCTACCAATCTCATCAACTTACAATTCTGGATGATAACATTGCCAAAGCAAAACAGCGTGCTGCCATGCTGAAAAAAGATATCCAGCTTGTTGATGGATTGATTGATGTAAAAACTAAAATTACCCAGCGAATGGAAGCCGTTGAAAAATTAGATAGTCATCGGTCATCATGGGTAAAAGTTCTTGAAGATATCGCAAGAAATGTTCCTGAATTTGTTTGGATTCAAAAATTTGAAGAACTTGGACCAAAATCTGCACCGGTTGCTAAAGCTGATAAAAACAAGAATAGCAAAAAGAAAAAGAAAAAAGAAATTGATGCCTACTCTGTTGCTGCGAGTATTAATGCTCCGGTAAAAGAAGTTAAAATTGAAGGATACTCATTTACTCTGAATGCTCTGGCATCTTTTATGATCAACATGATGCGCTCAGATTATTTTGAAAATGTTGAACTGGTATCCTCTGAAGAAAAGAAACTCGACAGTGACGATAGCCACAAAGCATATAACTTTGTCATAACCTGTGATTTGCATTTTCTTTCAGATGAAAAACTGCGCAATCTCATAGCTTCGACAAAAATTGATAATAAAAACAAAGGCTCAAAAACAAGCCATAAAGTTTTAAATTAGGGAATTATAGCATGGACTTTAAAGATTCAAAAGTTCAAAGAATAGCCTTAGGAGTTCTGGCCTTTTTTATTGTAGTATATTTCTGGTACTCAAGAGTCTACTCGATGTATGACAACCAGATTACTCAAAAAGCTCAGGAATTCGAAACTATTACGACGAACTTACGCAATGTTGAGATGAAAGCAAAATCTCTGGAAGCTTTAAAAATTGAATATGTCGATCTTATTGAAAGATATGATAAGATTGAAGCCTTGCTTCCCGAAGTAAAGCAGATTCCGTCATTTCTGGTTCAACTCCATATGGCATCATCTTTGACCGGGACTAAAATTACAAAAGTAAAACCATCCGAAATTTCCTCTAATGAGTTTTATAATATTGCCTCTTTTGATATTGAACTGACCGGCAGATTTCATGATTTTGGTAAATTTACCAGTTATGTGGCTAATTTCCCATTTATAACAAATGTCATGAATGTTCAAATAGAAGCTCTTGAGCTGACTATAACTGAAGAGAAATCCAAAAGAAAAAGCACTCAATTGGATAATCTTAAAAAACAAGAAACTATGAAATCTTCATTTACCCTCACAACCTACTTTGTGAAGGACAATGAACGTCTCACAGAGTTATCCCTTTAGGAGTTTAAAGCATGAAATACAATAAGATCTTTATATTCCTCGCGACTGTGTTTCTGTTGGGAATGCATGTCAATGCCGCCGAGGTAACTAATGTTGAGCTGAGTCATAAAAATGGAGAGACGGTGGCAGCTGTTGATATTAATGGAACCATCAGATACACACACCAGACTGTGGAAGCCAAAGATGGAAAGCCATTCAGAGTTATTGTAGATATCCTTTCGGCTACTCATGAAATTGGCGCCAAAAATTTTATGGCATTACCGAATTGCTCAATCAGTAAACTAAGAACCAGTCAATACTCTGTTACACCTGAAAAAGTTGTCCGCTTAGTTTTTGATATGAAAAAAGAAACTGTCTATAGTATTGATTCTGATTCTAAGCAGGTAAGGGTTACCATTCCGGGAAATTCATATAAGTCATTCAGTAACTGGACTACAAAAACAGTTGTTGTCGCCCTGAAACAGGAGCTAAAACAAAAGAAACAACTAAAGAAAACTCCTAAAGTAATCGTAAAAAAAGAAGTTTTATCAAAATCCTCAAAAACGGTTGCTCAACTGAATAAGTCGATAGAGTCTGATCGTCAATCCAGTTTACAGTCATCAAAAGTTGCGGTAACAAAACCGAAATCAAAACCAGTTGTAACGGTTGCTAAAAAAGAAACGAAGTGGTCGAATTCTGCCTTTGCACTAAATTTTTCAGAGCAACGTGAAGTAAAGCCGGTTGCTAAAGAAGTAAAACCGGTTCAGGTTATAAAGAAATCAGGAAAATCATCCAAAGCAAAAGTTGATAATACTGATAAAAATAAAGTGAAAATTGGACCAGCACCAAAACCGAAATTAAAAACTAAACCGGTTTTTGCCGAGAAAAAGAAATTTCAAACGAAATCTGTTGCTGTAAAATCTAAACCTGAGAAGAAAAAAGCGGTTATAGCAAAAGCTGCTCCTAAGAAACAAACTACCAAAGCAGTGGCTAAAGTTTCCCCTAAGAAACAAACTACCAAAGCAGTGGCTAAAGTTTCCCCTAAGAAACAAACTACCAAAGCAGTAGCTAAAGCTGCTCCTAAGAAGAAGCCAACTAAAAAAGTATTAGCGAAAAAAGAAGTAAATAAATCAAAAACTTCAAGATTCCGCAGATCTCCGGTTGCTTCAAATAAAATTAAAGGAACCATGGTAGCGGAATTTCCGAAGCGATTAGTTATAAAATATAAAAGTCGTAATAGACGTGATCCGTTTGAAACTCTTATAAATGAAACTAAAGTTAATAACACTATAGTTGAAAGAAGGAAGCCGAATGTTGAAGGTCTTAAATTAGTAGGTGTCATTGAATCTACTGGTGGCAACAACAGAGCTTTATTAGAAGATAAAACAGGATATGGCTACATTCTGAAATCTGGTGATAAAGTTAAAAAAGGCTATGTCTTAAGAGTGGAAAACGAACGAGTTTATTTCCAGATATTTGAATATGGTTGGAGTAGAACCGTAGCTTTAAAACTTGAAAATGATTAATAGCGAAAGGACGGCTATAATGATGTTAAAGAGTTGGAATAAAACGATAACTGCTATGACGGTTCTAATCCTGGTAGTTGCGTTCTTAAGTCCGGTTATTGCTGTAGAAAAAAAGAGCGACCCGACTCAACTGATTAAAAATTTACAATTCCAGGGTGCCGAAATTACTTCAGTACTCACTTTCCTTGCTGATTATGGTAATGTTAATGTTGTGATTTCTCCTGAAGTAAAGGGTTTGGTTACCATTAAATTAACTGATGTAGCTTGGCGCAAAGCAATGGATATTATCGGCCGAACTTATGACCTCGCCGTTGTAAATGAAGGTGAAAAATTCATCAGGGTTCTGAAATCTGAAGATTATCGAAATGAAGTTTCTGAACTTGAGAAACATAATAAAGAACAAAGGGAAATCGTTCCGCTAATTACTCAAATCGTGCGAATCTCAAACTCAACTTCCGATGATATTGTGAAATCTGTTAAGTCGCTGATGACTGAGCGTGGAGAAGCTATTTCTGATAGCCGTTCAAATTCTATTATCATCAAAGAGATTCCGTCAAATATGGGATCAATCATTGAGTATATATCTGAACTGGATCGACCTGCTAAACAGATCAAAATTTCTGCTCAAATGCTTGAAATTTTTAATACTGATATTGAAGAGTTAGGCATTAGCTGGGATGCAGCAGGAACCTTCACTACCGAATCCGGCCGTTCATTCGAGCAAAAAGGTCAGGTCTATGATAGAACCGCTGATCCTGCTGGAACTTATGCTGTTACCGCTTTACAAAAAGGTTGGACTGTTGATGCGGTGGTAAATACTATTGTTAGTTCCGGTAAAGGTAAAGTTATTGCTCATCCTGAAATTACTACAGTCGACAACAAAACAGCCAGAATTCAAATGGGTCAGAAAATTCCTGTCAAACAGTTTGATGAATCCGGAAACGTAGTAATTGTTTTTGAAGAAGTTGGTACAATATTAGAAGTCACTCCGCATATTACAGCTGAAAATCAGATTCTAATGTATCTTAAGCCGGAACGTTCTACCTATATGTTTGATCCAAATGGTGTCATAATTAATATCAGTACTGCTGAAACAAATGTTATTGTTGAGAATGGACAAACGGCTGTTATCGGTGGTTTGACTACCCAGGATGAAGTTGAATCAGAAGTTGGCGTTCCAATTCTTAAAGATATTCCAATCTTAGGATTACTCTTCAAATATACAAACAAACGTATGGAAAGCCGGGATCTGGTGATTTTTGTTACACCGACAATCATCGAAGATGGTTTGGCGATGGAAGGTAATTAGGTCAAAGATTACACCCCTTGGTTTAAACTGAGGGGTTTTAATAAATTGAACGAATTAAATAATTTAGCGAATAGTAAATGGAAATATTAAATAATATTAGGAGAAAACATGTTTAGGCGTAATTTACAGGTTTTTTCAATTATAGCTTCAATTCTGATGCTTTTTGTTTTAATGAATATCACCGGATGTTCATCAAAATCAGTATCAAATGAACTATCAACATCAACTGATATTACAGTTGTTGTTAACCCACCATCTGTCACTATAGGGAATACTTCTGTGATAGAAGCTACTCTTCGGGAAGGCTCCTTAGCAATTCCCAATCAAATAGTAGCGTTCTCAGTTGCTCCTTCAACTGCCGGTTATTTTTCACCAGCTACCGATACTTCCGATGTTGACGGCGCGGTTGCAACTGTCTTTACTGCAACCACGACCGGTGAAGCCACTTTAACGGTGTCTGTTTTAGGCAGTTCCCTTGAACGGTCAACTGGCATAACTATCACCGAAGAAGAACAAGAAGGTACTGGAAATCTGAACATGAATATTTCTCCATCATTGCTCTTAGCTAATGGTGAAGATACTGCTACTTTGACTATTACTGTTCGTGATGTTAACGGTGAACCTGCTCCGGATTCAACTCTGATATTCCTCGCTGCCGGTGAAAAATTTGATGATATTGATGGCAATGGATACTGGTCAAACGGTATCGACTCCGTGATTTACGATGCTAATGCAAACGGAATTTGGGATGCTGTCGGATTTATTTCATCAACTGCTTTTACAACCGGTGGAGCCGGAGTTGCAATGGTTAATTTTGTCTCCGGAAACGATGCCCAGACAGTTTATATTAAAGCAACCGTAAACGATAATGGTATTTCCGGTCATGTTGAATCAAGTATTCAGCTGAACCCGAATGCAGCTATAAATTCAATTTACCTTGCCTCTGATTCGATGAGTCTTTCTGTTAAGCAGACAGGCGGAATCGAAACCGGAACTATAAGAGCCATTTGTTATGATTATAACGGTGATGTCGTCCCTGAAGGATTGTCGGTCAATTTCCGCATCCTTGACGGACCCGGCGGGGGAGAACATCTTGGAAACGTTGGCTATGGTCCTTATGTCGCCCAGACTAATAATCAGGGTGTGGCAACCGTAACAATTCATTCAGGAACAGTTTCAGGTACCATCAGAATCAGAGCTGATGCTGATACGGTCCTTTCAAATGCTACTCAGGTCCTCGTCTCAGCCGGTCCACCAAAATATATTGTAGTCGGTGCGTTTGATTGTAATGTTGATTATTGGGATAATGTTGGTAATGAAGTTAGAATAACAGCTGTTGTATCTGATACTTTCTTGAATCCTGTTAATGATTCAACCGTTGTATATTTCTCAACTGATGAAGGTACCATGAAATCTCATGAAGAACGTACGACAGAACATGAAGGCATCGCTAAAACTATATGGTTTGCTGGTAATAATGTTGCTACTGCTGATGGTAGAGTTCTTATCTATGCCGAAACAGCCGGTGGAACTGTAGCTGACACTTCAGTGTTTTACAATACTCACTTTATAGATTCAATTGGCCTTAGTATTAATATACCAAATTCTATGAATGCTGATGGCAAAGAGAAAGTAGAAGTTCAAGTTAGTGGATATGATCTAAATAGAAATCCTGTAATTAGCGGATCAAGATTTGAAGGATTTTCTCCTTTATTAAAAGTATCTTCTGGAGTTTTTGAAAATGGTTGTGGGGCTGCTTCAGATTTTTCGACTATTCAATCTGTACTACTTGATGCAGATAGGTCATTGACAGGTGGAAATGATGATGGAATTGGTGCTGTTACTACTGTTTCTTTCAGAGCTGATGATGGTGGTGGGGGAGTTACAACACATACAATAAATCTTCTAACAGGTAAAACATTCCGTAAGAATTGTACAATTACGGCCGTGCCTACCACAGCCGATTATGATGCTGAAGTTAGAATTGAAATTGAGTATGCTGACAGTTGGGGTAATCCTCTTGGAGATCATACTCTTGTTCCAACCGTTAATAACGGCGCTACAGTCCTTCCTGCAACAGCAGAAACTGATGCAGGCGGTTATGCAGAATTTATAATTACAATGCCCGCCGCTGCAACCGGTGCTGAATCTGTTACAATATCTATCGATGACACCGACCCGCTCGGTGGAATTACGCTTTCAAAACAGGTTACTATTAATACTAATCCGATTTTAAATGCTACTCCAACAGCTCTTGGTTTTGGAGCCGTTACCACTAATCTGACATTTAATCTTATTAATTCTGGATCCGGTGGTACAATTATCTGGACAATTAGTGATGATAAAACATGGATTACAACTGATCTTGCTGCCGGCACAACAACTACTGAAACTGATATAATAACAGTAACTGTTGACCGTTCTGGATTAGTTGCCGGTGATTATACCGGACTAATTTCCGTTAGTTCCGATGCTGGCACCGCTGCAGTATCAGTCGATATCACTGTTCCATAGAACTTTACCTCGATTTATCAAAACCGCCTGTATTTGACAGGCGGTTTTTTTATTGACTAAATTATTGCATGTGGGAGTATACTTTCTTAACTTATTTAGATGTCAGTAAATGCTCAAAATAAAATTGGTCTGACTGATAATCTATTTTTTACACTCGAAAGCAGAGCATCAGGAAGACAAAACCGAATAGCTTTTCTTGGAAAAGGCGGTAAAGGTGCCTCTTATACTTATTCAGAGCTGTTTTCATCAGTTAGGAAAATAGCAGCCGGTCTTCAAAAGCATTCCCTTCTTCAAAAAAAGGAAATTGGCTTATTAAGTGAAAATCGCCCGGAATGGGGAATAGCTTATTTTTCAATCCTTGCTGCCGGTGGGACGGTTGTTCCGATTGATGCTAATCTGAAACCTAATGAAATTGAAAATATTATAAACCATGCTGATTTAGAGGTGGTCTTTACTTCCTCAAACTTTATTGAAACTCTTAACGGATTTGATAAAGATTTAAAACTCTTCTCATTTGATGAAAACTCACACACTTCTTATAAGTCTTTGTTTGTTGATCCTTCCGGTTTAACACCGTCACAAAGTGAAACTGCTGTCCTGATCTATACTTCCGGTACAACCGGAGATCCAAAAGCTGTTGAACTTACTCATAAGAATCTGTTGTGCAACTTAGCCAGCATTGAGGAGGCGTTGGAAGTAAAAGAAAATGATGTTTTCTTATCGATTCTCCCGCTTCATCATACATTTGAAGCAACCTGCGGCTTTTTCACACCTTTGTATATCGGTTGTAAAATTGTATATGCCCGTTCATTAAAATCCAAAGAGATAATTGAAGATATCGTGAACAATCAGATAACAGTATTAATCGGGGTGCCGCTTTTATTTGAAAAAATGTTCCATTCAATCAATCGGGCGATAAATAATGCGCCGGTGACCAAGCGGATTATGTTTAAATCTCTTTATTCGCTTTCTAATCTTGGTTGGAAAGTTGGTAATCGCATAGGAGTAAAACTATTCCAGCCGCTGCGGGAAAAAGCCGGGCTTGGATCGATCCGAATGTTTGTCTCAGGAGGTGCGGCGGTTCCCTCAAGAATAGCAGAATTTTTTAATTACATCGGACTGGTATTTATTCAAGGGTATGGCATGACTGAATCATCACCGGTTCTATCGGCTCAGCGTCCTGATGATATCAAGTTTGGTTCTGTCGGTCAGGCAGTTGCTAATGTAGAAATTCGCATTGAAAATCCGGATAAAAAAGGGGTGGGAGAGATCATCGCTCGCGGTGGGAATGTAACTCCCGGGTATAGAAACAACCCTGAAAAAACATCTGAGTTATTAAAAAATGGCTGGCTTCATACCGGTGATTTAGGCTGTATCAAAAAAGGGCATCTCTGGATAACCGGAAGAGCAAAAAATCTAATTGTTTCCGCTGCCGGTAAAAATATTTACCCCGAAGAGATCGAGGATAAACTGCATGAATCGAATATGATTCTCGAGACAGTGGTCTTCGGCAGAAAAAAGAAAAGTAAACAGGGTGAAGAGGTCGTCGCAATTATCGTTCCTGATTTGGATGAAGTCAAAGCCTATCACGAGCTAAATCTGAATAACCCTGATATGAAAATTTTAAATAATGTTTTTAAAGAAATTGTTACTAATGTAAATACTCAAATGGCTGATTACAAAAGGATAACAAATTTTGAAGTTCAAATAAATGAGCTTGAAAAAACATCGACCAAAAAAGTTAAAAGATTTTTGTATAATTAAATGGTTCATACGCGGGAAATTAAATTCAACACTTCGGGTGACGGCGATATTGTCGACCTAACCAATCAGATAATAGAATTAGTCTCAAAATCAGAAATAAATTCCGGTACTGTAACTGCTTTTGTGCCGGGCTCAACCGCCGCAATTACTACCATTGAATATGAACCGGGATTATTAAAAGATATTCCGAACCTGATGGAAAAACTAGTCCCTTCAAATATCACCTATGAACATGACGCTACCTGGCATGACGGCAACGGCTTTTCACACCTTCGGGCAGCCTTGATAGGTCCTGATATCACCGTCCCTTTTGTGAGTGGAAAACTAACTTTAGGCACCTGGCAGCAGGTCGTCTTTTTAGAGTTTGATAATCGTCCCAGAGAGCGCTCGGTCGTCATTCAGATCATTGGCGACTAATTCCCTTTATTATATCATTGACTTTAATTCGATATTCTTATATCTCTGAGCTATGAATTTTACCACAATTTGCAGAACTGAAAATGCAATTAAATGGATTGACCAAACCAAACTTCCCCTTGAAATCGTCTATATCGAGTCGGCTGATTATTTACGACTTATCGAAGCAATCAAGCGACTGGAAGTACGCGGAGCCCCGGCAATCGGAATCGCTGCCGCTTATGCATTGGCAGCTGCTATAAATCAGCATCAAAATATTGATCAAGCTTTTGTTTATAAAACAGCCGATGAAATCAAAGCCTCGCGACCCACAGCTGTTAATCTTTTCTGGGCTATTGATCGGATGATAAGCAAGTTCAATGAAATTTCTTCAACTGACATAGATCAGGTTATAAAAAGTTTGTGGAGTGAGGCTGAGGCTATTCATTCTGAAGATAAATTTCTTTGTGAACAAATAGGAATCCATGGTTCAGAGCTCATTAAAAAAGGCGACTCAATTTTAACTCATTGTAATGCCGGAGCCCTTGCAACCGGAGGGATAGGCACTGCGCTTGGGGTTATTTATACTTGTCATAATCAAAACAAGAAAAACCATATCTATGCGGATGAAACCCGACCTTTACTTCAGGGTGCCCGTTTGACAGCCTGGGAGCTTCAACAGGAGAATATTAAAGTTACTTTGATATGTGATAATACTGCCGGCATGTTAATGAAGCAGGGGAAAATCGATCATGTGATAGTAGGTGCTGACCGGGTGGCTGCCAATGGTGA
The DNA here is from genome assembly GCA_965372795.1 of uncultured bacterium. GTDB lineage: Bacteria > Zixibacteria > MSB-5A5 > GN15 > FEB-12 > QNAD01. The sequence continues at coordinate 54,211 of CBDVDR010000017.1, read as the reverse complement.
TTTCGCCAATAAAATCGGTACTTATTCGGTTGCTGTTTTAGCCAAAGAAAATAAGGTTCCCTTTTATATTGCTGCTCCATACTCAACTTTTGATAATAAGATCAAAACCGGTGACGATATTGTAATTGAAGAACGATCCTCAATTGAAGTTACTTACGGATTTGGAATGCAGACGGCTCCTGATAATATTGAGGTCTATTCACCGGCATTTGATGTTACCCCGCAAGAACTCGTTTCATTTTACATTACTGATAAAGGTTTGACTCGCGGCGGAAGATAATTTCTTTTAGTTGAAATGTTGAAAAAAAATCCATAACTATTATTTAAGTACATCAATCTTGAATATTAGGCGTATGAAACGAAAACTGATAAAACGGGCGTTCCGGGCTCTAAACCTTGATCTCTTTAATCTTGTGCAAGCGAAACCGCCTGTTCCTGTACCTGACATAAAGATTCTTTCACATGACAAAGATAACAACCGCAAAACAGTTTTAAAAGAGCCGCTAAAAACTCTTCCTACAATTGAGATTCTATATCAGATGTTTGATCGGCTCAACCTTTTGTATTGGGATGGAAAACTACCCCGGGTTCGGATTGCATATTCCAAGCGGATGTTTTCTGCTGGTTCTTATACTCCGATCCATAAGCTGATTAAAATCGGAGTGAAATATCATGACATATTCCCCGAAGATTTAACCGATACCCTGAAGCATGAAATGATTCACATATTACACTTCAAACATGACACTGATTTTAAAAGGGAAGCGAAACGGGTAGGAACAACCCTCAAAGCCCGTGGTCACCCGTCATTAAGAAAAACACCACGATATAATTATATATGTCCTAATTGTGGGTTATTATATCCGAGACAGAAAAGATTCCGGATGGCATCTTGCGGGAAATGCTCAAATGGTAAATTTAATACCCGTTTCAAATTGAAACTAATTCAGAAATAGTGAATCTTATTTCACAGATAAATGAGCTTTTTGCTCGGCTTCTAAAGTCTCTTCATCTTGTCCGCGTCGAATCAACTCATTGATTAATGGCGTGCATTCTACCAGTGCTTTCAAATGACCACCGGTAGTGAAAAACTTAATCAGTCGCATAAGAACTAATTGAGGATTCCCGGTACAACTAACGATATGACCGTCAGAGGAGACCCCTAATCCAGCTTTTTTAGCCTGTTCAAAAGCTACATCTTCCCCTACTAATTCTATCTGCTTTTGAATCGCTTGTTCGAATAATTTTAAATATATTTCCATAATATTTCCTCTGAATATATATATCGGCAACATGGTTTGTAACTATAGTGTATAATTTGCTTGATTTTTGGAACCTCTTCAATAATTCTTTGTTAAGAAATGAATTGAATGTTAAATAATATAGAGAAAGGAAGTCCAAAATGGTGAAGATCAATGAACAGGCTCCAAAGTTTAATTTGAAAGCCTTTCAAGACGGAAAATTTATTGATGTTAATCTTGAGAGTTATAAAGGAAAATGGGTGATTCTGTTTTTCTATCCGGCTGATTTTACTTTTGTCTGTCCGACAGAACTTGGTGAATTAGCTGATTATTATGAAACTTTTAAGAAACAAGGGGCAGAGGTTTTGTCTGCTTCAACTGATACTGAATTTAGTCATCTTGCCTGGCACGAAAGTTCAGAAACTATTAAAAAGATTAAATTCCCCATGCTTGCGGATCCAACCGGTAATCTATGCCGTGATTATGGGGTGATGATTGAAGAAGCTGGCTTATCACTTCGTGGAACATTTATTATCGACCCGGATGGAATCATAAAGTCATTTGAAATAAATGATAATTCAATCGGTCGCTCATCGGTTGAGCTTTTAAGGAAACTTCAAGCAGCCAAATTTGTGCATGAACATGGCGGAGAAGTTTGTCCGGCAAGTTGGAAACCGGGTGAAAATACTCTAAAACCTGGAATAGATCTGGTTGGTAAGATATAAATAGTTATTTAATAGTCCTATTTTTAAAAAAAATGGGACTATTAACCAAGTTAACAAATTCGTATAAATCCCCCTAAATCAATGTTGTTAAATGTATTGCGGGATGTGCCGATATCTTCAATGGGAAAGAGCTTAATAAAAGCTCATTTTTTTTTATTGAAAGTGTTGACATTCAACAAAATATGTGTAAATTTTGAGGCTTTTGTAATATTGGCGTAGATTTAAGCTAAGGTAATTGAATGAAAACTTATATTCCTAAAGTGGAAACGGACAATCGCAAATGGATCTTGATTGATCTTAATAATGTGATTATGGGCAGAACTGCTGTCAAAGTCGCAAATATTTTGCGTGGAAAAGACAAACCTATTTTTACTCCGCACCTTGATACTGGCGAGCATGTTATAGCTATCAATGCCAAAAAATTAAGAGTGTTGGGGAAAAATAAACCTGATCAATTAAGATACTATCGTTATAGTGGTTACCCCGGTGGTTTAACTACTACAACTTTTGCTCAGTTGATGAAGAAGAGGCCTGAAGAGGTTTTTAGACTGGCAGTCAAAAGAATGATGCCTAAAAATCGTCTCGGAAGAAAAATGTTTAAGAAACTGCATGTTTATGCAGATGCTAAACATCCCCATCAGGCACAGAAACCAGAAGTTTTAAAGCTTAGTAAATAGAAAGAGATATGAACAAAAATTCATTTGCTGCAACTGGTCGCCGGAAAGAATCTACGGCTCGAATCGAACTCTCTGAAGGAAAAGGCAAAATTGTTGTCAATGGCAGTGATATTAAGGACTATCTGAAACGTCAGACCTTAGTTGATCACGCTCAAAAACCTTTGGTTGACTCAGAATTAATGGGAAGTTTCGATATCAGATGTCGTACTCGTGGCGGCGGTTTATCAGGACAAGCTGGAGCTATTCGTTTAGCAATCGCTCGCGCATTGCTGCTGAGAGATCCTGATTTGCGAAATGCATTGAGAAAAGGCGGATTTCTTACCCGTGATGCTCGTGAAGTTGAACGGAAGAAATATGGCCAGCCGAAAGCGCGTAAACGCTTCCAGTTCTCAAAGCGTTAAAAAGGAAAATCATCCCCTTTGGGGGAAATAAACAGTTCCAGCCGACTTGGATGCGGTCCCTTTTCAGGGTGGATTCAGGGTTGAAGCCGGGATAAAGAATAACTACATAACCAAGGTAGAATATGTTAAATCCAAAGATCAAGGAACTCCTTGAAGCAGGAGTACATTTCGGGCATCAGACTCGTCGTTGGAACCCGAAAATGAAGCCGTTTATCTTTACTGCAAGAAACGGTATCTATATTATTGACCTCCAAAAAACTCTTAATGCTTTAGAAATCGCTAAAGCTAAGGTTCGTGAAACGGTCGGACGCGGTCGTTCTATTCTTTTTGTCGGAACTAAAAAACAGGCAAAAGAAGTTATTATGGAACAGGCTTCGAGAATCGACGGGTTCTATATCACCGAACGATGGCTTGGTGGCATGCTTACGAATTTCAATACTATTAAAAATTCGATTAAGAAATTAAAAGATATTGAAAAAATGAGCACCGATGGCACCCTCGAAAAATTCACCAAAAAAGAAGCAGCTAAGATTATGAACTCTGCTGAAAAACTTCGTAAAGTTCTCGGTGGAATTAAAGAGATGAACTATCTGCCGGGTCTAGTCATTATCGTTGATGCCAGAAAAGAAAAAATTGCTGTTGCCGAAGCTAATAAACTCGGTATACCAATCATTGCTATTATTGATACCAACGCTGATCCGGATCCGATTGATTTCCCGATTGCCGGTAATGATGATGCGATCAAATCTATTAGAGTCCTTTTAAAAGAACTGGTCGAAGCCGGGATTGATGCGAAACATCACCTTACTCAGGAAATGATTGAAGCAAATGTTGATGAAGACCGTGAACACAAAGTGACAACTTATACAACCCAAGATGTTGTGAAAGCCGATGATAAAAATAAGAGAGTGAAATAAGATGGAAATTACTGCTAAGATGGTTAAAGAGCTTCGCGAAAAAACCGGAGCTGGCATGATGGATTGTAAAAAAGCTCTTGTTGAGTGTGAAGGTGAATTTGGAAAAGCAGCCGATTACTTAAGAGAAAAAGGTATTGCTAAAGCTTCTTCTAAAGAAGGAAGAACTACGGCTGAAGGCATTATTGCAATGTATATTCATTATGGTGATAAATTAGGTACGATGGTAGAAATCAATTGCGAAACTGATTTTGTTGCCCGGACTGATGGCTTTAAAGCTTTTGGCAGAGACATTGCCATGCATGTTGCCGCTGCTTCACCGTTATATGTTGAACGTGAAGAAGTCGATGCTGATTATATTGCCAAAGAACGCGAAATTTACAAACAAATGGCGATTAACGAAGGCAAACCGGAAAAAATTATCAATAAAATTATTGATGGTAAAATTGAGAAACACTACGCCGAAGTAGTTCTGCTTGAACAGCCTTTTGTCAAAGACACCGATCAAACAATTGGTATTTTTGTGAAAAACATGATTGCTACTATCGGTGAAAATATTCAGATCAAACGGTTCTCCCGTTTTAGACTTGGTGAATAATATGGATAGCGATGGCTCGTCGCCTGCTTTTAAAAGAATTTTATTAAAACTCTCCGGGGAAGCCCTCCTCGGAGAGACCGAATTCGGCATTGACCCGAATACGCTCGAACGTATCTGTAAAGAAATCAAAGAAATTAAAGATCTCGGCACCGAGATAGCAATCGTTCTCGGTGGTGGCAACATTTTCCGGGGCGTCAACCTTGCCGCTCGAGGTATCGACCGCGTTACCGGCGATAAAATGGGAATGCTGGCTACTGTGATCAATTCGCTGGCTATGATGGATACGCTTGAGAATATGGGCATCTTTACCAGAGTCATGTCGGCGGTTAAAATTGAGGATTTTGCCGAACAATATATTTGTCGTAGAGCCAAAAGACATATGGAAAAGGGAAGGCTCGTTATTTTTGCGGCTGGAACCGGTAACCCATATTTTACTACCGATACGGCGGCGGCTTTAAGATCTATGGAAATAAATGCTGAAATGATGGTCAAAGCAACCAACGTTGACGGTGTTTATTCTGCTGATCCGAAATTAGATAAAGATGCTGTATTCCTTCCGGAATTAACATATATGGAAGTTTTGACAAAAGAATTAAGAGTGATGGACTCAACCGCAGTGTCGCTTTTAAAAGATAATAAAATCCCTGTAAGAGTTATCAATCTGAATGTACCCGGTAATCTCAAAAGAGTGGTTCTGGGTGAAGAGGTCGGTACTCTTATTTCCTGAGAAGATAAATTGGAATTATCTGAGATAGGAGAATCAAATTATGCTCGATCAATCATACAAAGATGCAAATGAACGGATGGATAAAACCATCGAAGCCATCTCAAAAGAATTTATGGCGGTTCAAACCGGAAAAGCAACTCCGCAACTGTTGGACACCATCAAAGTTGATGCTTATGGTTCAAAGATGCCATTAAATCAGTTGGCAACCATCAACTCGCCCGAACCAAGACTGCTAATCGTTCAGGCTTTTGATAAATCAACGGTTGCTGACATCACAAAAGCAATCCAGGCTGCCGATCTGGGGTTGAATCCTTTAGTCGACGGACAAATGATTAGACTCCCGATTCCGGCGCTGAATGAAGAACGACGTAAAGAACTGGTTAAGCATTGTAAACACCTTGCTGAAGATGGGCGTGTTTCTTTGCGGAGTATCCGCAGAGAATATAACGACATCTTTAAGAAAGCTCAGAAAGATAAAGAAATCTCTGAGGACCAGGAAGCTGACGGACATGATGAAATCCAGAAATTGACTGATGGTCATATTCAACGGATTGATAAAATGCTTGATGCTAAAGAAAAAGATGTCATGGAAGTCTGACCTTTCAATAAAATGATTATTCTAAAAACCGCATTTAACGATGCGGTTTTTTTGTGGCATAGTGTGTTTTTCTCCCTAAAATATAATTTTTTTCGCTGTAAGTCATTGTTGGCAATGTTTGTACAACCAAAATGGGTTCGTTTTGTTACTTTTTATACTTACGCATACTTCGACTGTTACGGTACTTTAAAGGCACATTTTTCACACATCGTGTGTTTTTCTCTGGCGAAACTTGGACACTATATGTGATATGTAGAAATGGGTTCGTTTGCTCACTTTTTATACTTACGCATACTTCGAGTGTTTTTGCATAAAAGAGTGTTTTGTCGCAGGGTGTGATTTTGTGAATTTTGTATACTTACGCATACTTCGTGGTTGGGATTTTGGGCATAACTTACCGTTCCTCCTTTTATAAAGGGGTGCGTTATCGCATTCACCATTGAAAGTGTGGGGAAAGTGGGGGAGGAGCATATTTATTGAATAATTATTAGCAAAAAGGATAATAATATTGTAGATTTATGGATCGACTACGGGATAAACAATTTTAAATAGTCGCAAGGCATAAAAGCGTAGGAAGATTAACATTTAATAAAAGTAGATTGGGTGAAAATGTAATGTATATCTCTAATATTCAAATTTCCAATTTTAGGAACTTTATTGATACATCAGTCATATTTACCCCTGGGCTAAATGTAATAATTGGTCACAACAATGCCGGTAAAACGAATGTGCTGAGGGCTTTACAATTTGTATTTGCTAGGGAACAAAGAAACAGGCCAACAATTGATGATTTCAATAAGACATACGATGACTTTTCAAGTCCACCACGCATAGATATAAGAGTTACTATAACTGAGCATCCTGATGCTGAAAAGCCCGATGACAAGAATGTAATATATGATTGGCTGATCAACGAAGGACCTCCATATGAAGCTCAATTAACATATACATTCTTCTTGCCCAGTAAGCATTTGGAAGAATATAAGGAAGTTATCGAAGAACACAAAGATGCAGAAGGAAATTATATCCAGAAGGATTGCTTCAGCGTAATAGGTAAGAGATTTATCAATAAGTATGTATCACAAATATTTGGAGGTGACCCAAAGCGCGAGGAGAGAGCGGAGTCAGAAAACCTTGATCGATTTGATTTTCAATTTCTCGACGCGATCCGCGACGCAGAAAGACAAATGTTCTATGGCAACAATACTCTACTGAGAGATGTACTCCGTTATTTTCTTGATTATGATGTTTCTAACGGGAAGCAATTTGAGGAATTAGACGATGCGACAAAGTCAATCCTTAGAGACAGAGAACGAGAGTTTTCCGAGAAATCGGAAGCTCTGTTACAGCACCTAATAGACCGTATCTCAAAAGAGAAAATCCTTGAATACTCGCAAGAAACAGGGGCAGATAAAGGCGGTAAACCAGATTTCGATGCTACAATCAGCGAGCATGAAATACTTTTCGCATTGAGGCTCATCGTAGAGCAATCAGGTTTTACATTTCCGATTACGCATAACGGTTTGGGATACAACAATCTGCTATTCATAGCCCTAATCCTTGCAAAGATGCAAATGCAACGCTCGGGGTTTATGGGCGACAATGCAAAAGTGTTCCCCATTTTAGCAATAGAAGAACCGGAAGCTCATCTGCATCCATCGATGCAATATAAATTTCTACAGTTTCTCGACAATAACCTCAAAAAGCAGGAGCAGGCAAGACAATTATTCATCACTTCACATTCTACACACATTACTGCCGCAGTGGATTTGGATGCGGTGATTTGCTTGTACGAAGATATTGAGGGAAAGCAACAGGTGGGTTATCCTGGCAAAGTATTCACAGACACGCCAGAAGATGTGAACTCCAAAAATTATGTAAAACGGTTCCTAGACGCTACAAAGTCGAATATGCTATTCGCGGAAAGAGTGATTCTTGTTGAAGGGCTCGCTGAACAAGTATTACTACCCTGCCTTGCTTCTTACTTGAGTAAGGAAGAAGACTTGTTGAACAAACATGTTTGCATAGTGAGTGTTGACAGTCGCACTTTCGACCACTTCCTGAAACTATTCACTTATAACAAGGATTCAAAACGCTTTGCAATCAATAAGAAAGTTGCCTGCATAACTGACACAGACCCATGCAGAAAAGATAAGCCCCCACCAGGATCAGACGTTAATGAGCACGGAAAGAAAGTTAGATGGCATAGTTGTTATCCTTTCGAACTAGATCAAGACACTGAGGCATATGAATACAAGTCGATGGCAAAGCATGTAGGCATATTGCAGTCTACAGTTGAAAGCAGTCAAAACATTAGCATATATTCGTCACCGGCAGGCGTGGGCATGACACTTGAGTATGACTTGATATTCAATAACCCCAACTGTTTATCACTTATTACTGACTCGTTTCCATCTCGTGGCAAAAACAGAAAAGAAGTAATGATAAGTCTTGTAGATGCCCACAAACAGATAAAGTCACTCACCGAAATTAAAGCCCTTTCTAATCACTCTGAGATCATAGACTCACTTGAAGGTTGCCTGTGGGAAGATGATCGAAAGAAGAAAGCTTTGATTGCAGCTGTTTACTCTCAGGCGTTGAAGAAGAGAAAAGGTGAACATGCACTCTATTTAGAGCAACAGCTAAGGGATAACTTAGAGAAAGGCGAAGATCGTGAAGCATTTGTTGTACCAGAGTATATTTCTGATGCAATCACGTTTATTCTGAGTTAGCCTATGGTAGATATCAATTCACTTCCCCTCTTTTCTGATTTAGATAATATCGAAACAAACTTCCGTGTTTTTGCGGGTCCAGGTGCGGGAAAAACAAGGGCACTGGTAGCTCATCTGGCGAGAGTCTTAACAGAATCACAAAGGCTCAATACTACTAGGAAGATTGCTTGTATCACCTACACAAATGTGGCTACAGAAGAAATTCGTGATCGACTAATTTGCGATAAATCTAGATTTGATGTCTCTACCATTCACAGCTTTCTCTACCGCAATATTGTCAAACCATTTTGTCATCTAATCGAGAAAGATAATGATGGTAATGCGTTGTTTAATACAGACCTACTCAATGGACATGAAGATCATATCCCACACAGTGATAAAATTAGAAGATGGAAAACAACGATTGAGAAAGAAAACGGTAGAAGTTACATCCACTTCAATTACGCAGACAATAAGATACGAATATTCAAACAACTGTCTAGTTTGGATTATACCTTTGTCGGAAGTGAGATTGATTTATTATGCCGGGCTAATAGGGGCGCACCAATACCGGTTAGCAATCGCGAATTGTGGATTTATAAAAGCAAATATTGGCTTGACGGAATAATGCATCATGAGGACGTTCTTTATTTCTCATACCTAATCATAACCAAAAGCCCAAGAGTATTAGAGTTCGTCAGGAATAGGTTCCCCTATATCTTTATCGACGAGTTTCAAGACACTACAGAATTACAGACGTGGATTATCAAAAAGATTGCAGAAATCGATACAAAGGTAGGTGTAATCGGAGATTTATATCAGTCAATATATAAATTCGCAGGTGCATCGCGAAGTGACTTTGAAAATTTCCAATTGGAGAATTTACGGGATTTCAAATTAGATAAGAATCACCGTTCTTCAAGAAGAATTATAGAATTGTTAAATAGCATGAGAACTGATATTCAACAAGAGCCAGCATCAAGCGCAATCAATGGAGATTCGGTTAAGGTTTTGGTGGGATCAACTCCCCAAATGCTTGGTTGGCTTGGGGAAAACGGGCATGAAGACGTATTTCTTTTGGCGAGAAGGAATAGCGAGGTTGAAGTACTTAGGAATCTAGCAGAAATACGTGGCGACGATCTACTCAAGGGGCTTTATGCTTCTGATTCGAATTCAGCCAGAGCTAAAGTTATCCATGACATTCTAAAGGGTTTCAAGTTCTACCAAAAAGGTCTTTATAAAGACAGCATTAGGCAGGTTCTGATACCATTGAAATCCAAAGCGGGAAAAGGAGTTTCGTTACTGGAGCTACGAAAAACAGCAATTGGTATTTTGGATGACCTGAATGCGAATGGAACAAGACAACGTTCGCTATACGAATATTACACAGATTTGAGGAATCGAATACATGCTCAACATTCTTTCCTATTAGGCTCAACGTTTCGGCCCGGAAGTCCGAAGACATTCTACGAAAACAATAGCGTATCAAGCTTGCTGGGATATATCAGAGTAGACACGAAGTCTGAGGACACCATTCGCACAATTCACAGTGCCAAAGGTACTGAATTTGAAAAAGTCTTGGTGTACTATGATGAATTGCGAGACTTCCAACGTTATGTGCTAAATGCTTCCGAGCATCTTGATGCCGATTCTGATGATGCAAGGATTTACTATGTGGCTTTGAGTCGCGCAAAAAGAATCTTGTTTATAAGTATCCCTAATGTAAATGAAGAGGTTCTAGAAAGCATTAGAAACTTGAATCTGGAATATGTAATTTTAGATTAAGACTACTTAAGAATTATATTCGAAATTTTCTGCTGACAGATCAGGTCTCGAAGTCAAGAGAGACCATACCCTACGGGACTAAAGGAAAATACTGGATTTCCGCCTTCGTGGGAATGACAATTATTACAATACAATATCAAAATTGAGATTACGTCGCATGGCTCGCAATGACACACGTTGTGTGTTTTTTGGGGTGGAACAGGCATGCCAGTTCCCTACGGAGAGTGGGGCAGACGAGCACACGTGGTGTTGTTGACGTTTGCCGCCCACGAAACAACGAACTGAGCTTGCGTCGCTTCGCTCGCAATGACAGATGTCAGGAGCACGGGGCTCACTGACCTACTCAAGAACATGCCCTACGAAGAAACATATAAAATGGCAGGATCACAGGGATCCTGCCCTACAAAGAATATAAAAAAGGCAGGACTATAATAATCCTGCCTTCCTAGTATCGAACATTTTACCCCTCAAATCTGTTCGATATAATATATAAAATTGTCAGGAGCGCGTCCGCCTTGGCGGACTAACCTACTCAAGAACATACTACGTGGAGAATGGGGCAGACGAGCACACGAAGTGTGGTTGACGTCAGCCGCCCACGAAATGACAAAAGGATGGGGCAGACGAGGGCGTCTGCCGCCCACTAACATATAGTGTGTTTATTAACACTGTTATCCTTACCCCGGGTAGGCGCCGTCTATGTAATCTTTCAAATATCTATTTTCAACCTCCATGTCAGTCATCTGGACCTTGACAATATCTCCAACCGAAAGCACCCCGGACAATTTATCATTTTCCATAATTGGAATGTGGCGGATTTTATTTTTTGTCATAAGTCCGGCAATAAAATTAATGTCATCATCAATCAACCCAACGATCAAATTAGTTGTCATATGATTTTCAACCACCGCCTCATCAATCGCCTCAGCATTGTTATATATCGCTTTAAAAATATCTTTATCACTAATAATTCCAACCAGATCATCAGAACTGTTCAATACCGGCAAACAACTAATCTTGTTGGAAATCAAAATCTTCATAGCCTCGCGCAGTTTCATATCCAGTCCGGCTGTAATAACATTGATCCCTTTTTTATTCAATACTTCATTAACATGCATAAAGACCTCTTTATAATTCTATATATATGTAATTCATTCTAAAGCTATGATGTCGCCAAAATTGTTGACTTGGCAATTGTATAATAGATACGTATAATAGTATCAACATGTTAGTGAAAATATATAAAACATCATGGATTACGATTGTCTTATTAATAGCGGGGTTGTACTCTGTTGCGGTGCCTGAGGATACCGATGATACAGATCCGGTTTTAAAATTTTATACCGAGCGGGCAAAATCGGTTTCAGATAGTAGAAATCCGATTGAGAGCGGTTTAAATTTTTCTTTTCAGACCAGGTCCTATTATAAAAAGGTTAATAAAAAAGGGGTGATTGTCAAAACCGATTCTTCATTCACAACCCAATTTTACAGTTATGGCAACCTTGATTCGTTGATCTGGGATTCGGTCAATTCAAGTAAGGAAGTTGAAATTGATTGGAATTATCCTAATATATTTAATACTGAATATGAATATAATTTTTACCCCAATGACACCGGCGGTACATTTTTAGCCATCGGTTTTGATATTGATACAACGGTTGCCGAAATTCCGGTGGGGCTGGCTATTATTGACCGGAATCATTATTTTATGCACTGGCTATTTTTGCATTTTCCCCATGATAAATTACATGATCGATATTCCAAATCATTCCGTTTTACGGACTATTCAGGAATAGTGATGCCGGATTCGATTTGGGTTGTGGGGGCTAAATCGACAACGCTCTCGACCGAATATTATCGTATAGAGACCAGTATTTACGACTTTAATATTCTGCGGTAAAAACTCTTTTTTATTGAGCTTGCTATCACTTTGATCAATTCTTAATTTGGTAATTAGATATGGATAAAATTGACAAACTAAAAGACACCATTTTTGCTCAAAAAGACCGGATTCCGACTCATATAGCAATCATAATGGATGGCAATGGTCGGTGGGCTGCGATGAGGGATAAACCGCGTACTTTTGGTCATGAAGCCGGAGTAAAGGCTGTGAAGGACGTTGTCAGGGCAGCCTCTGATATCGGAGTGAAATATCTTACCCTTTATACTTTTTCGGTGGAAAACTGGAAACGACCAAAATCCGAAGTGGCGGCGTTGATGTCGCTCTTATCCCGCACGACCCGTAATGAACTTAATGAACTGATAAAGAATGATGTCAAGCTCATCACAACCGGACGCATAACAGGACTTTCATCAAGCCGTCAAAAGGTACTGGCTCGAGCGGTTGAAAAAACCAAAAGCAATAAAGGGCTGGTTTTGAATCTGGCTCTGAATTATAGCGGTCGGACAGAAATACTTGATGCGGTGAAAGCGATTTCAAATTCGGTAAAAGCCGGTTATGTGAATCTGAATGAAATTGATGAAGAGTTGTTTTCAAGTTTTTTGTATACCTCCGGAATTCCTGATCCTGATTTGTTGATTCGTACCTCCGGTGAAATGAGATTGTCAAATTTTCTGTTATGGCAAACCAATTATACCGAGCTTTATATTATAGACACCCTCTGGCCTGATTTTAATGAATTGGAACTTTACAAAGCAGTTGCTGATTATCAAAAGCGTGAACGAAGATTTGGGAAGTAGCCCGGGATAGCTAATGAGTAAAAATCTCTTTGCCAGAATCGCAGTCGCTGTTGTGGCAATCCCCGCAATTTTATGGATTTGTTATCAGGGCGGTACCTGGCTTTTGGGGCTGGTGCTGTTGCTGGCAACTTTGGGTTGTTATGAATTTTTTACAAAAGAAGGTTTCCCGCTTTCTAATATTTTTTTCTGGTTTGCATCCGGGACCGTCATTCTTTCGATATTAATTTCAACCGGATATATTCAAGTCACTCAATTTATATCGCAAATTCCTGATAATAACACCGCCCTGTTGATACTGCTTTTTCTGTTTTTTGTAATCACCACCAAATTATATGCTCTTGGTAAAGACGATCCATCAGAGTTGTTCAAAAGGCAAAGTCGGTTGCTCTGGGGTGTCATATATCTGGGGATGTTGTACCCGTTTGTTTACAAAGTCGGGAATGATCTCCAGTCCATAAACGGCGGGGATGCTATGTTTTTCCTGTTTGCAATTCTCTGGTCTGGGGATACGGCGGCTTTGGGGTTTGGGAAATGGCTCGGTAAACACAAACTTGCCCCGGCAGTATCACCGAACAAAACGGTTGAGGGTTTTATCGGGGGGATAGTGGGTGCGATGGTTGTGACGGTTGTGATATATTTCTGGCGATTGCAGCATCTGCCGATGATACATATTTTAATCGTCGGGTTTGGTGCTTCGGTTTCCGGGCAAATCGGTGATCTGGTCGAGTCGATGTGGAAACGCTCGTTAAATATCAAAGATTCATCGGGGATTATTCCCGGGCATGGGGGGATTTTGGATAGATTTGATTCGCTTCTGTTTGCGGCGCCGTTTTTGTTTTTGTACTTTAAATTATTTTTATCATGAAAATATTTGATCTGTTCTTTGCTGCCCGACCGCTGTTACATCTGCCGGTCTGGTCAATTTATCTTGTCAGTCTGCATTATCATCTGGAACTATCAAACGATTCTTTTTCAATATATAATTTGTTAATGATTGTCTGTCTGAGTTTGATTGTTGCCGGAGCATATTATTTGAATCAAATTTACGATTATGAATCTGACCGCATAAATAAGAAACTTGGATTTTTACAAATGAAAATTCTGCGTTCCCGTCATTTGTGGAAAGCTTTTTTTATTGCATCAATTATCCCGTTTGCCATCACTCCGGTTTATAGTTTTTGGATATTCATGATTTTCGCCCAGCAATTTGTGTTAGGGGTTTTATATTCAGCTCCGCCACTGCGACTCAAAGATCGTCCAATTGCCGGACTGTTTGTTAATGCTTTTACTTTTGGCTGGTTGATCCCTTATACGGTGATGCCCGAATTAAATATTAACAACGCCGGTTTGTTAGGTTGGGATAGCCCGCTCTATTTCTTTTTGGCGGTGGCATCTATTCATGTCATGACCACAATCCCGGACCGGGAAGGGGACCTGGCGACAGGTAAAAAAACTATCGCAACGATCATGTCTATTCGCACGGCAAAAATTTTAGCTCTGGCATTCATGGCTGCCTCGGCATTTGTTGCCAACTGGTCAAATTTCCCGCTGCTTACTTATATCTCGATCATATCAAGTCTGATTATTTTAGCTTCTGTGATAATTAGTTCAGACAGGCTCTGCCTGTTTGCAACGAAACTTCCGATTTTACTTCTGACGCTTTTAGCCGGATTCTATTTTCCCGCCTACATCGGGTTTATAGTTGTTTTACTTCTTTTGACTCGTATATATTACCTGAAGAGGTTTGGGATAAAATACCCCCAGGCTGCTTGAGGAAATCAAAAATTTGGAGTGCGATATGTTATATATATCTATTGGGGCAGCTTTATGTTTATTACTGTTCATCGGATGCCAGAGTGCACCCCGATATAGCTCGACCTCCAAAGAACAGCCAAGGGCGATCAAATCCAAACAGTTATCATCACTGACGACCAATGATAATATGCGGCTTGGGTCGATTTTGCAAAGATATTTGGGCCGACCGTACAAAGGACGGTCTAAAACTGATCCGGGGCTTGATTGTTCGCTGTTCACATCGGAGGTTTTCAAAAAGTATAATCAGACGAACATTCCCCGTTCTGCCAATGATCAATTTCAAATAGGCAAAAAAGTTAAGAATAAGAATTTATATTATGGTGATCTGGTTTTTTTCAAAATCAACAGCAGTAAAATTTCCCATGTCGGAATCTATTTAGATAATAATAAATTTATCCATGCTTCATCTTCCAACGGAATTATTATATCGAGCCTTAGAGAAAAATACTGGTCGAAATATTTTGTCGGTGCCAAAAGAGTTATTGGGAATTAGAATATAAGCAAGTCAGAAACAATGACCGATTTTCAGCTAAAATTAAAAAATCTGCCGACCTCATCGGGTGTTTATCTGTTCAAAGATAAACAGGCAAAAATCATATATATCGGGAAAGCTAAAAATCTAAAAAACCGCGTTCGTACTTATTTCCAATCCCCGTCCAGGCACGATCCAAAAACTTTGCGACTGGTTGCCAAAGTAACTGATTTTGAACTGATGGTTACCGACAGCGAGGTCGAGGCTCTGATTCTTGAAGCGAATCTGATCAAAGAACATAAGCCCCGCTACAATGTAGATTTACGCGATGATAAACATTTCCCATATATAAAAATAACCAATGAACCATTTCCACAGGTTTTAATCGTCAGAAAAGTTGAAAAGGACAACGCCCGATATTTTGGCCCGTTCACATCTTCTAAGGGGATGCGTCGTACCGTGCAATTTCTGACCCGTCTTTTTAGAATCAGAACCTGCCGGTTTATGATTCCTCATCCCGATGGTAAAAAATATCAGGTCTGTCTCGATTATCGGATTGATCGTTGCGGGGGACCCTGCGAGGGATTTCAGAGTCAGGAGGAATATGCCGAACTGGTTAATTCGGTTATTTTGGTTCTCTCGGGAAAATCAAAAGAGTTGATCAAACGTCTGGCTGAAAAGATGAAGTTTGCCTCTGACAATATGGAATATGAAGAGGCGTGTAAAATCCGTGACCAGATCGAAGCTATTGAATCGGTGATGATAAAACAGAAAGTTGATGTCGGTGAAATTGTTGATCGGGATATGATCGCTTTTGCACGGGAAGAAAAATATGTGGTGGCGGTTATTTTGCAGATTAGGGAAGGCATCTTAATTGGACGGCAGGATTTTCAGATCAATGCCGATACCGATGACACCGATGATGAAATCTTGCATACGTTTTTGAGTCAGTACTATAATCATCAACCGAATATGCCGAAAGAGATTTACCTGCCGCTTGAAGTAACAGATAAAAAATTGTATGAACAATGGTTCAAAGAGTCAAAGACTCATCTTATTACACCTAAAATTGGGCAGAAAGTTAAGTTGGTTGATCTGGCGGCTAAAAATGCAAGACTTCTGCTTGATGAACTTCTGATTCAAAAACAAAAACAATCTGAACGTACCAGTAAAATGGTCACTGCACTTCAAAGCGATCTTGGGTTGAACAGTTCACCCAAGACGGTAGTCTGTTTTGATATTTCCAACACCGGTGAAACCGATGCGGTCGGGTCATGTGTTTATTTTGAGAATGGGAAACCGAAAAAAAGCCAGTATCGTCATTTTAAAATCAAAGGTGTTACGGGGCAGGATGATTACAAAATGATGCGTGAAATTATCGGACGATATTTTTTCAGGATCAAAGAAGAATCGACAACGCCACCTGATCTGCTGGTGGTTGACGGGGGAAAGGGGCAGTTGTCCTCGGCGAAAACCGAACTTGAACATCTGGGGTTCCATGATCAAACCGTGATTGGACTGGCGAAAAGATTAGAGGAAGTTTTCCTGCCGGGCAGGAGTGATCCGTTGATTATCAGTAAGGCTTCACCGGGGTTGATTTTGTTAAAGCTGGTTCGTGATGAGGCGCATCGTTTTGCGATTGAGTATAATCGTAAGGTGCGGAGTAAACGCACGATCAAATCGGCACTTGATGATATTAAGGGGATTGGTCCGGCACGCCGGAAGATGCTGTTGAAAAAATATAAGTCGGTTGCCAAGATAAAAGAGCTGTCGGTTGAAGAACTCTCACAGGAGAAGGGCATCACTGAGAAGTTAGCGGAGATGATTTTGAAGGGGTTGAAGTAGTGAGTAAACCGCAGGAAATTAAAATAATAAAGGAAACAATATGGAATTCTTTACAGAAATATTAAAAGCGTTTGAAAAAATGTTACCATTCTTCGTAGGTTTTGGGTTGCCAATTTATACATTACGATATACAAGAAAATTAAAGGAACTTGAAATAGCAGATCGTGAAAAAGATAGATCCTTTCAAATTGAAAAAATAATTTCAGAGGAATCGATTAAAATAATGGCTAAATCTTATCATCTTGCTCACATGATAAATAGAGCATTAAATTCATTTGGTGGAGCTAGTGATGAAATTAAAAAAAAGATTTATGAGGATGTTGTCGAAGCGCGTGAGTATTGGGAAAAGAACTTGTTTTATTTACCAGAAGATTTAAGGAAATTGATTATTCCTTTTACAAATATGACTTTTGCAAGCTTTAATGGATCAGAAGCTGGATACAGAGCACAATCTATAGCATTTGAAAAAATTACAGAAATATTTACAAATATTGATAAATCATTTGCTAAAATTATGAAAAAATATAATCTATTTGAAGCTTAGTAATGATGGGAAGTGGGATCTGTCGACCTCGTTTGCCAAGACCACAGAATCTCATTTTAATCAGTATTTTCTGTACGACTCTTGATTTCATCAATTGTTTTATATGATGAGAGCAATAATTCAAATAATTCTATTAGATCTGCTATTTCGTGTTTATTGGGTTTTGAAAGATTTGATATGCCAAATGGACCAAGTAAATTATCAGTTCTATTTCTCATAACTTCAATTGATTGAATTAATTTTGGATCGCCGCTACTTGCATACTTACTCAATATATCTATACAGTTGTCATTTAATGTTTTTATGTCACCTTTTAGCATTTCGACATTCGTTGGTAATCTGCCACCTTGTATTGGTTCATAATTATATAAAGTTGTTGAGAAATCATAGGTGGTAAAGATTATTTTTATCACATCTGGTGTTATTTTATCCAAGTCTGGTTTTGTATGTAGTAAATCTTTTCCAGGTTGAAATGCTTCTAAAATTGTAGTTTCTATTGGATCTGATAGGGGAAGCATATATAAATTAAATCTAAATCTTGCTAAGAATAAACTAAGAGCTAAAGAATAATGATCACAAATGATAAGATCCCTCTCATGATTTGATTGAACTTGAATTGTTTGTGAAGGTGGAATACAATATGAAAAAAAAGCCATAATGCTTAGTAATAACATAACTGTTGAATATAGGAATCTCACGGGTTGCCTATTATGGTCATGGCAAAAGAATCCCCGATTTATTGATCGATTACATCGTTTAAAGTTTAGATTTCTACCGATACATTTTTTACTATTATTTTTCTGCATTGGTAATAGTATATGTAATCAATTATTACAATTCAAGTGAGAATTTAACAATAAAAAAAGGCAGGTATCAATGATACCTGCCTACAGACAAATTGCGTGGAAGATTCAAACCTTAATCACAAATATCAACCTAAACCACTTGTCAAACAAACCAACTGATCTAATTATTTAAATAAAACACCCGAAGGGTGTGGGCTATAACCAAAACCAATCGAGTTCATCAAGTTCCGGGATTTCTTCTTTCATCTCATAGGCGAGATCGTCAAGATCTTCAACCATACGCTCAATTATCTCAGCCTTTTTTTCAAGCTTATCAGCTTTCTTCTCAATCTTCTTGGCATCACGTTCCATGTCACGCTCAAGATCATCCGAATCATAATCAGCCGAGATCAGTTTTATAACCCGACCAATAGCTTTAAGTCCGAGCTTGGCACCCTCGGCACCAATTTTCGCACCCTCCCAGCCAATATTGACGGCATACTTTTTAATCTTAAAAACCTTGGTATGGAATTCTTTGACCAGTTTAGTCTGGTCGGCGTTGCAATCAATCAGATCGTCATTGATAAATAATTCGTAATCCTCGGTGATTTCTATTTTGTCATAAGTTTTACGATCATCATACTCAACGATCACCGAACCATCTTCAATGTCAATTGAAGTCTTACTGTCATAACGATCATAGTCGCGATTGCTTTTTTTGTACTTGCTGGTTTTACCTTCAACAGGACCCACAAAGGCAAACAACAGCAACCCCATCAGTAAATAGATTGATAACCTTTTCATAACTACCTCTCACATTTTTTTCCTCTTATAATATAGATATACGGGTAAGTTATTGAAAGGTTGCAAATCTGAAACAGGGGAGACTATGGCTTTTTGCCAAAACTGCCTTTAATGAGGGTCTTGAAATTGCGGATCATAGCGATATATTCATCCTCAGCCTGAAAACGGGGATATCCCGGCGATATAACAAGTTCGAATATCAAGAACTCATTACCGGCATTATAATAAGAAATCATCACGTTCGGAATAAACCTGGTTTTGTCGTTGATGTAGTAAGTTGTGATTTCTCTGCCGTTGGAATTGAAGATCGAATCTATCTGATCAATAACGACATGGGTGCCAAAATGATCTTTGATTGATGAGGTGTCATGGGTGATATATCCCTCAATATCAAAATTATACTGGTTAGCTTCCAGTTTGAATATATTGATCGTAAGGGTAACATCTGATGAACTATACTTTTCATTTTCTTTAATGAAAGCGAACGAATAACCATCGTTTATCGCCGGCTCAAGCTCCAGTTTAAATCCATCCGGGGGAGAGAAAATATAGTTGAGCGAGTCACCTTCATAGAAAGCAGTATTTTTGTCAAACTGAGTGTCTTTATTAGGCGTGCTCGTAACCTCATAACTATCAACGGCAAACAGGCTGTCGCCTAAAGTAATAGTTGCAATGATAATTATTGAGAGAAATAATATATTCTTATGCATAATTATTATTATCGGCATCCTGAACCTTACTAATTACATCGGTTTGAATTAATTTATTACCCATATTATCCTGCTTTTCAAATTGTAAAGCCCTCTTATAAAACATTTTTTAAGATCACATAAATAATATTTTCACAATATTTATCGTCCGAAACTTGTTTTTCGCATAGAAACGGTTATTATTGAATTTCGTACGTTTTTTGAAATTGGACACTTAAATAGAACTATAAAATATAAGAGGCTCTTATGGCAGGAATTGTTGGCTATGGCGCCCATCTTCCCAGACATCGGATTAAGGTGGAAGAGATCGCTAAGGTATGGGGAGCCGATGCCCCAAGTTACAAAAAAGGACTGATGCTTCGTGAAAAATCTGTCCCTCCGCCGGATATGGATACCATTACGTTATCTGTAGAGGCTGCCCGTAACGCATTCAAGCGTTCCGGGGGAGTTGATCCAAAAGATATCGGAGCAATTTATATCGGCTCGGAATCTCATCCGTACGCCGTAAAACCATCCGGTACAACTGTTGCCGAAGCACTCGGCGCGACCCCGGATATTCATTGTGCTGATTTTGAATTTGCCTGTAAAGCCGGTTCAGAGGCAATGTATGTTGCTCTTAGCCATATCAAAGCAGGCGAGATGAAATATGCTCTGGCAATCGCAGCTGATACCTCTCAGGGTGCTCCTTCGGATGCCCTTGAATTTTCTGCTGCTGCCGGTGCCGGTGCTTTTATTATGGGTAATGATAATGTGATCGCATCAATTGAACATACTCATTCATACATGACCGATATGCCTGATTTCTGGCGGAGAGAACACCAGTTCTATCCCCAGCATGGCGGACGATTCACCGGTGAAGAAGCTTACTTTGCTCACACCAAAGGAGCATCAAATGCTATATTGGAAAAAGCCGGAATGAAACCATCTGATTTCAAATATGCTATTTTCCATCAGCCTAACGGTAAATTCCCCCAGCGCGTCGCATTTGAACTTGGCTTCACGCAGGAACAGATTGATCCGGGCTGGCTGGCTCCGACACTGGGTAATACCTACTCGGGTGCCTCACCAATCGGCTTAACGGCTACATTGGATGTTTCCCAGCCGGGCGACATGATCTTTATGTGCTCCTATGGTTCGGGTGCGGGATCGGATGCTTTCATCTGGAAAGTAACTGATCGCATCAACGAAGTACGAGACCTTGCGGTTAAAACCCAAAAGCTTCTCGAGGAGAATTTGACCTACATCGACTATGGCACCTACGCCAAGTTCAGACACAAAATCATCAAGAACGATTAGGAGTGAATGATATGAGAGATGTTTGTGTAGTTGGCGTTGGTATGAGTAAGTGGGGCGAAGTATGGCGACAGTCACTTCGTGATCTCCACACCGATGCCGCTCTTAAAGCGATAAAAAATGCTGGAGTTGACCATCTTGACGGAATGTATACCGGTTGTATGTCCGGTGGTATGTTTGTCGGACAGGAACATCTGGCTTCATTGTTAACTGATTACATGGGTATGTCGGGATTACCGGCGATGCGCGTTGAGGCAGCTTGTGCCTCGGGCGGAATGGCAATCCGGGCAGCCTTTATCGAAGTAGCCTCAGGGATGTCAGACATCGTGATGGCTTCCGGAGTTGAAAAAATGACCGACTGTGACGGTGAAGAAGCCACTCAGGCACTTGCCGCCGCCGCCGATCAGGAATATGAAGTTTTCCACGGCGCAACCTTCCCGGGACTCTATGCTATGATGGCGAATGTTCACATTGCCAAGTATGGCACGACTCGTGATATGCTTTCGGCTGTAGCAGTGAAGAACCATTTTAACGGTTCGATGAATCCGGTGGCACAGTATCCGTTCAAACTTAAAATGGAACAGGTCGCCAATTCTGTCATGGTTGCCGATCCGCTTCATATTTTAGACTGTTCACCAATCACCGATGGTGCCGCAGCTGTTATTTTAACATCTGAAGAAGTTGCCAAGAAACTTGGTAAACCATATATCAAAATCATCGGCACCGGTGTCGGCACTGATACCATTCAGCTGGCCCAGCGTGAAGATATGACAACCATCAAAGCCGCTACTATCGCCGCTGATCGGGCATTTAAGATGGCTGGCAAAACTATCAAAGATATGCAGTTTGCCGAAGTGCATGATTGTTTCACTATTGCTGAAATAATTGTCGCTGAATCTATCGGAATCTTTGAACCGGGTAAAGCCGGTCCGGCGATCCTTGCCGGTGAAACCGCACTTGATGGCAAGTTCCCGATGAACTCATCCGGCGGTTTGAAATCCAAAGGTCATCCGGTCGGTGCAACCGGTGTTGCACAAATGGTCGAAGCGTACAAACAGTTAACCGGACAGGCTGAGAACGGGCGTCAGATTCCCGGCTCACCTAAAATCGGCATGACTCAGAACATGGGTGGTTCCGGTGGTTCTTCGGTTGTCCATATCATGGAGGTGGCGTAATGACTATGTTTAGTTCTCGTAACTGGCGTGAATATCCCCAGCGTTACCGCCGTGAAGCATGCAAGTTCAAAGAAAGCGGAAACGTATATTTTCCAAAACGCTTGATCGATCCCAAAACAGGCGAGACCGAATCGGAAACGGTGGTCCTTCCTGATACCGGCAAGATCGTAACCTTTACTGTGATACGGATTGCTCCTGCAGAATGGGGTGATTTGGGTCCTTATGCGTTGGCAATTGTTGAGCTGACCGATGGTACTCGTGTCTTTGGACAGATGACGGATTGTGATGTTGAGGAAGTCAAGATCGGAATGGAAGTCCGTTTGGAATTCCGACTGGTCCAGAAAGAGGCGCATCATGGCGTGATCAGTTATGGACACAAATTCGTCCCCAAATGGTACTAGGTGACACCGATATAATCGGTTTGATGCTTCGCATGTGTCGAGTGGCATAGCCACTAACGAGGTTAGTCTATTGCTTCGCATGTAAAGCAAATTGTCATTCCTGCGAAAGCAGGAATCCAGTGTTAGATTTAAGTAGGGCAGTCCACCAAGGCGGACTGCCTTTTTTTGTGGTGGGAAAGGTCTTGATTTGTGGGGGACTTGTTTGTACATTTAAATAAAATGTGAGGCTAAAACTAATCCTCATAAACGAGAGGGAAAATGGGAAAACTCAAATTATTATCAGATCAAGCAATCGGCGAGCATGATAACTCTAAGACAGATGGGCTTGGATTTCATACTTATGCAAAAGTTTTAGGCGATGCGGCGGCTGGAACGACCGGACCATTTACGATAGGTGTATTCGGTGAATGGGGTTCAGGCAAGACCAGCCTGTTGAGACTGACTCAAAAGCATTTAGAGGAAAATAATAATATTATTACGATTTGGTTTAATGCCTGGCGTTTTGAACAGGAAGATCATCCTATTGTACCCCTTGTTGCAACTATTGTACAAGGATTAGAAAATTTTAAAAGTGAAGACCAAAAGCTTAAAGGACAACTTAAATCTTTTGTTAGAGGATTAAAAGCAGTTGCCTATGGATTTTCGGCAAAATCAAAAATAAAGATTCCGGGTTTTGCTGAAATAGAAGCAGGATTTGTTGCGAAAGATATGATCGATCATAGTGATAAACAGAGAACTGATCCTTTGCTTGATAAAAGTTTATATTTTGATGCATTTGAAACTCTTTCAAAGATTGAGATTGATTCTGAATTCAAAGTCGTAGTACTAATAGATGATTTGGATAGATGTTTTCCAGATAACGCTGTCAAGCTACTTGAAAGCATCAAATTAGTTCTATCACAAAAGGGTTTCGTATTCATACTTGGAGTTGCCAGAACAATTATTGAAGGATATTTGCAACATAGGTTTGAGAAAGAATTTGGGCTAAAAGGTGACGAGGGGAGTAAATACTTAGACAAAATGGTGCAGTTACCTTTTCCAATTCCACCTCATGACCAACGAATGGAAAACTTCTCAAATAGTTTGATTGAGCAATTAGAGATAGAGAATAGTGATGCATTTAAAGTAATTTTGCCAATTATTGGTACAGCGTGCGGAAACAATCCAAGAACAACTATTAGATTCGTAAATAATCTTCTTATTGATTGTGAGATATTTAATGAAATAAATTCGAATGAAGATGATAAAATTCCAATAGGATACTTTGCAATTTCAAGAAGTTTACAATCAAGGTGGGAATATATCTTTGATTTACTTATTAAACACAAATATCTATGTGCAGAAATTATAGAATGGATAAATAAAAATAAAATTCCAATTGACTCACCTGATGATAAAATTAGAATTATTGCAAAGAAATGTAACTCTGATCCAGAATTATACAAATTGCTAAGTTCCGGATTTGGTGAAGAGTGGTTGTCAAACGACATCAAAAGAACCACAACAACTCAATTCCTGATGACTCAAAGAAAGAAAGAAAATTATTCTAAAAAACTTAAATCATTTTCTAGAGTTAGTATATTTAATGAGAAATCAATACCTCAAGAATTCTTGTCAAAATTAATTGAAATGTTTAATGAGTCTGGCTATAATCACATGACGTATTCTGATAGTTTCTTAGAAAGTTTTGACCCAAATAGATATTTAGCAGAAAGTTATATTTCCAATAGTTTAGCCTTTTTGTTTTTTATTGATTCAAATATTGATGAATCTCTTTATAGAAAATTAATTGAATATCTTCATTCTGATAAATTTGAACAAAAAGAAATTCTATTAGTGATATTACCAGGTTTAGCTGCCACTGAATTACCAGAAATATTTATGGAATTAAACTATACCTCAGTTTTGTTTAGTAATTTTGAGGAAATTGATGAAAATGTAAAAATCATTAAATATTACTTTCAGGATAGAGTGTCTTAATTCAAGTAGGGCGGCATCCCTGTGATGCTGCCAAACAATTGTCGTGAGCGTAGGGCTTCTAACCTGCTCAAATTTTAATAGAAGGATGGATTTATGAAAAATAGTAGTATGTTTTTTAGTCTTATTGTTGTAATAATTTCAGGATTCTTTATTTATAAAATAATCGAATTAGTTTTAGATAAAATTTTGAGTATGAATAATGATATAGTTATCGCAGTAGTGGCAGTTAGTGGAACAATAATGATTTCTGTATTTTCATTAATAATTGCAAATTTATATGAGAAGAAAAAAATAATCAGAGAAGAGCAAAGTGAGAAAAAAAGAGATATTTATACAAAATTTATATACTTTATATTTGATACTTTATTTGCAGGTGAGTTAAAGGAAAAGAAAAAAACAAATGAAGAAATTATAGCATTTTTAGTAGGTTTTATGCAAGAGTTAATACCTTGGGGTGGTGATCAAGTTGTAAATTCATTCGTTGCATTTAGACAAACTACAATAACAGCAACTGATCCCAAAAGTCCATTACTGCTACTAAGTTTAGAAGAGTTATTGTTTGCAATAAGGAAAGATTTAGGGCATTCAAATAAAGGATTAAACAAAGGGGATATTCTTAGGCTTTTTATTAATGATGTAGATACTATTTTATAACAAACTTAAATAAACGCAGGATTTATAAAGAGGACTGACGATGGAAATACTTCTCGTGCTCGCACTATTATGCTGGTTCTGTGCCTTCATTCTGATGGCAGTATCAACCCACAAACTTAAAATGGATAATCCACCCGGAGAGACAGTGAAGCTTGACATGCAAAACATGAAAAAGCATA
The DNA here is from genome assembly GCA_965372795.1 of uncultured bacterium. Classification (GTDB taxonomy): domain Bacteria; phylum Zixibacteria; class MSB-5A5; order GN15; family FEB-12; genus QNAD01. The sequence continues at coordinate 28,477 of CBDVDR010000017.1, read as the reverse complement.
AAGCGATGTTTACTCCGCTTGGTTACAACTTGTTTCGATTGGCGTGGGTGTTGTTTGCGGTGGGGTCGATATTGAATGTGATTTATTGGTTGAGATGAACATAAACCCACCCCAAGGAGTGGGGCACCCTTGGGACAATGGTATGTAGTTGCTTAAACGCATGGTTTGTCGGATACATCAAACGGATCAGTAAAACTATTATAGTGACAAATCATTTTGTATGGCAATGTCCCATCTTTTCTGTTCTCTTAAACAATAATCTTATGTTCTCAAATCTGTAATCTTCTTATTTTTTGAATCCGCAATCAACTTTATGAGCTTAAAAGGACTTTGAATAAATAGAAATTTTATGCTAAGAATAATCCGGTCAATTCCATAGTACAATATTATATATGAAATTTCTACAACACTTTTAGTATAATTTGTATCGAGCCAAGTAATCTGTTCTGTTAATTTAAGGTTAATATATTCAACCAAAAACTCCCATAAAGTCCAAATTAGAAATGCGCCGAGGCTCCCTGTTGTTACCAGGACAGTCTCAGTTTTTTCTTTATTTTCTACAAGTTTAAGCGTTGTACCTACAATACCATTTCTTATAAATGGAATATGATCGATTGGATCAGTATTACCTTCATGGATTTCATAAATTTTATTTAAAATTTTATTTAATTTTTTAGGATCAACTACACCCGTTAATTTAATGCTGTTACTTTCTCTAAATAATGTAAAATTAATTTTTGATTTACCTATAATGTCCTGTTTACAAGTCCAATATGCTGAAACACTATTAGCAACAGGGTGTTTGTAAAACCGTGGAAATAAATTTTTAAAAATTAAATGACCTGGCTTATTACTACTTACAATATTTACAGCTTTATTTGTAAAGATTGCTTTTTTCAGAATTATTTCCATAATCGGTTTAAGTTCTATCAACGAAAATTTATGAAAGTCGATATATTTGTTAATTTCTTTTATATACATATCGCGTTCTTGCATCGGATTCAAATTTGGGTTGGGTGGTAATTGTTGTAGACGTATTTCTGCGAAGCCATCAAGCAAATTTACAACAAAAAAACTGGTCGATCGTATTTCTCTTGGCATATACGTTTTACCAACAAGTTTAAAGTACTTGCGAGTCATTATCCATTTGAATATCAATTTAACAGTTTTATTATTTTTGTTTTCGTAATATACATGAGCCAAAATAGGCTTTTCAGATTTTAAGTAACAAATATTATTTTCAAATACATTTTCGACGTTTTTATTCTTTAAATTTTCTTGAATATATGCCGGTTTGGAGAGCTCATTTAGAAAGGTGTCATTTTTATCAGCAGGTTTAAATTTATATAAAAAAATTTGTTGTTTGCCCCACATCCTTAATTCATCAATGTATGAGTACAATTGATGACAATAAGGTTCTGAACTGAAATTCGAAATTCTATTCTGCAGATCATTAATACCCTTTTTTCGTGTAAGTTTTTTTAAATTAAAATTATCGCGAAATTTGGTTGTAAATTCTGTGCTTTGGAAAAAGTTTAGGTCCTCTATGAGTTCTGAGTGACATTGTAATATTTCTTCTTCATTGAGATCTGATTGACATTCCGAAATATTTAACATATCTCCTCCACTATTGAAAGTGTTGAATTACAATCTTTTCAAAAGACAACTCTTAAGTTAGGTTTATGTCAATCAAGCTTTAAATGTGACTACTATGATGTGCGTGTTTCAATATTAAGATATAATGTTGAAATTTTTTGTCAATAATTATTAATATATTCATATCAAGTAGAAGTAGAGTATGTCTAGATAGTACTGATGTGTTCAGTTGGTTAAGATGAATAGAAACCCACCCCAAGGAGTGGGGCACCCGATTATTGTGAAGATGGGGCAGACGAGCACACGAGGTGTGGTTGGCGTCTGCCGCCCACAAAATGGTTCAGGCATGCCTGAACCCTACGAAGAAATCTTCCTTCACTCACTTACAAATTCAACATCATTTCATTAGTGAATAAGAATTCATACCTCTCTATGAAAAGAGGAACGGTAAGTTATGTCTAAAATTATGAGAAAAACTAAGAAACTATACTTTGAGAATACAGGATGCAGATCAGGTCTCGAAGCCAAGAGAGACCTGACCTACGGGAGTTTTATTTCAAATAAAAAATAAGAATGTATTTGAAAACAATATTTACGGTATCAAGAACATTCGAAGTATACGCAAGTATAAAAATGAGGAAACGAACCCATTTTGAAAATCACTCCATGTATGCAAGTTTCGCCAGAGTCAAAAACACGAAGTGTTGAAACGAACCCATTTCGCTGTATTGCTAAATAAATTAAAGAGTTACACGGATTTTTTTAGAAGAAAATGATTTATTTTATGAAAAATACAGTATGCAGATCAGGTCTCCAAGAGAAGAGAGACCTGACCTACGGGCTGATTGGCAGAACTGCTAAAGAGACCTGACCTACGGGCTGATTGGCAAAACTGCTAAAGAGTCCTGCCCTACGGGCTATTATTCCAAAATTGGTTCGGTTGAATCTTTGTAAAAATGAACATCGCGTTGAGGGAATGGTATCGTAACACCTTTTTCGTCAAAAGCCTTTTTCACCTTTTCGGTTGTATCATAATACACAGCCCAGTAGTCTGCAACTTTAACAAACGGTCTGACTGCAAAATCAACCGAACTGTTTCCCAGTTCTTTTACCACAACCGTAAATGGCGGATCGTCTAAAACACGGCCGTCAGCTTTTAAGATGTCTTCCAATATACCTTTTGCTTTGCTGATATTATCATGATATGCGATACCAAAAACCATATCAACACGAAGAGATCCTTCAGCTGAATAATTTATAATGCTATCACCTGTAATTTTACCGTTAGGTATTATAATTCTTTTATTATCCAATGAAATTATGACAGTATGAAAAACATTAATTTCTCTTACAACCCCAAGATGCCCTCCAGCTTCAACTAAGTCTTCACTTTTGAAGGGTTGGAAAATAATCAACATGATTCCCGAAGCAAAATTAGATAACGATCCCTGCAGAGCAAAACCAATCGCTAAACCGGCAGCACCCAATATAGCAATAAAAGAAGTTGTTTCAACCCCAAGTGAGCTTAACGCAGCCAGAACTACAAAAGTTAACATCGTGATTCTTGTCAGAGTTGTAGCAAATTGTACCAGAGCATTATCCAAACTTGATTTTACCATAAGTCGATGAACAAGTTTTGAAATTATTCCTGTAACAATTCTCCCAATGACTAAAATTACAAAGGCACCGATAATTTTGGTGCCGTATAGTGCACCCCACTCAATTAGTTTTTCTAAAATGTTATCAAATTCCATAATAATATCCTTTCATGTTATTAATTATCATTGTTGTTTTTTATACGGAAATTTGTATTCGAATTCAAAAAAAAAGGCAGGTTTTTATCAACCGAGGGTTGGTTGAGACCTGCCCTACTTGTGCTGTCGGGTCACAATTTACCTTTGGTAAATCAGGACCCAACAGAACATGAAAGAAATCATAAATGGCAGGATCACAGGGATCACTGCCCTACTTGTGCTAATAAGAATTTAGTGGGTATGTTTGATCGCCTCAATGTCTGATTCGATGGGGACTATTTTTTGGGTGCAATAATGGTAATCACAACAAGTATGGCAAGTGCGTTTAAAGGAATTGAAATCAAACAGTTCAATCGAAGGGGAGAGGTAATCTGATTTGATCGGTTCCACGCGAAGTAAATCGGTGCTTAAGTATTTTTTATTATCATCCGGGAAAATCGTAACAACTATCGCATCCGGGGCAATCTGATCCTGTACTAACAAGGCGGCAAGGAAATTTGCACCGGAAGAAATACCAACCGCCAAACCAAGTTCGGCAGAAAGTTTCTGCGCCATAATAATAGCGTCGCCGTCATGGACATCTATTATATCATCAAGGTCATTCAAATTTAAAATCGCAGGAATAAATTCATCGGAAATTCCCTGAATCCGATGCGAACCAACTTTTTTACCGATTCGAAGAGTGGGGGAACTTGCCGGCTCCATAGCATGAACACGGATACCCGGGTTTTGTTCTTTTAAGAATTTGCCAATCCCCATAATGGTTCCGCCGGTGCCGACTCCGGCAACAAAAGCATCAGGGGTTTTATCATGGAATCGCAACTGCCACCAAAGTTCCGGAGCAGTTGTTTCGTAATGGGCTTCGACATTGTCGTTATTGGAGAACTGGCAAGGCAGGAAATTGTTTTCAGATTGCAAAGCGAGTTCTTCTGACATTTTGATACTTCCGACAAAGCCGCCTTCATCACGGGTGACCGGTCTGATTGTGGCGCCTAGGCTTTGAATCAGATCGACCCGTTCGCGACTCATCCAGTCCGGCATGAATATAGTAACCGGATGACCCATCGCACGACCGATACTTGCAAACGAGATGCCGGTGTTTCCGCTGGTAGCCTCGATAATGGTATCGCCGGGTTTGAGTCGTCCCTCGGCGTAGGCTCTTTTGAGAATATGAAGCGCCATGCGGTCTTTGATGGAGCCGGTCATGTTTAAATTCTCAGCTTTGGCATAGATATGCCTTTTTGTGCCGTTATAATTAAATGAAATATCTAAAAGGGGAGTGTTTCCTACCAAAAATGACAAAGATTGAAGTCTGCGCTGGGTAGATTTATCCATTTGAATCCCTTGTTTAAATGAAAGATTTTTGCTCCATTATTAGAATATAAAAAATAACTCATTCTGTCAAGTATGGTTCAATATGGTTTAATAATTACTTACAAAAAATGGACACACGAAAAATAGGCACACGAAAAATAGACACACGAAAAATAGACACACGAAGTGTGTGGGTTAAAGTTGACATGGATTGAAATAATAATATATTAACTTCATAGATATGAAAACTCGACCAATTGAATATAAGAACAGCTCAATCAAGAGATATGGTAAATATTTAATATTTGCAATTTATTGTCTGGTGTTGCTTGAAATTCTTTCGCGGGTTTATTTTGTAATCCGATATGATGCAAGTTTTATCGCACCGACAGATTCGATCTATCATTTTTATCCTGAATTACTAGAGGTTGAAGAAGAAAATCAAAATTCTGAGGCTGAGTATAAAGTTTTGATGCTGGGCGGGTCGGTATTGAATCCGGAGTTTGGAAGTATTGGGGAAGTTTTAGAACAGAGGCTGAGCAATTCATTAGGTAAAACAGTAAAGCTTTTTAATCTGGCCGAGATGGCTCATACAAGTTTAGACAGTTATTATAAATATAAACTGTTGGAAGATTATAAATTTGATCTGGTGATTTTGTATCATGGGATTAATGAGCTTCGCGCCAACAATTGTCCGCCGGAATTATTTAAATTGGATTATAGTCATTATGGCTGGTATGCCGAACTGAATACATTGAGTACTGATACGTTTAATAATTTGCTGACTTTGCCGATAGCGTTTAAGTTGATTTACGCGCAGTATCTTCATAGTTCCGGCAGGAAAGAAGTTTTTGACCCGAGTTATATTAAAGATGAATGGCTGAAGTTTGGTTTTACAATTAAGACAGCAGAAGCCTTTGCTATAAATTATAAAAAGATAATTGATTTGGCTGAGTCGAAAACTGAAAAATTGGTTCTTGCGTCTTATGCTTTTTATCTCCCGTTAAGTTATAACTTGAGTGATTTTAAGAAATTGGCTCTTGAGTATAGCGACAATAAGTATCCGGTAGAAATTTGGGGCCATCCGGGGAATGTCAGGCGAGGGTTGAAAGAGCATAACCAAGTAATAGCATCGCTTCATCTGGAAAATCCACAGACATTTTATGTTGATCAAAATCTTTTAATCCCGAAGCGGAAACTATATTTTAACGATGCCTGCCATTTAACAGATTCGGGGTGTGTGAAGTTTGTCGATAATCTATTGGAAGTTATTGAGTTGTCCAATCAATAGAATATTTCGAAATATTATTAACCACATTGTTGACAACTAAGTGATCGCATTGTAACTTTTTCAAATAAATATACCGCAAGCTTCAGGATGAACTTGCTACATATAATCGAGGGGAATAGTGGAGATTAAGACGAGGCAGCGGAAGCCGATTTTTTATTTTTTAATTGCAATCTATTTTCTGTTTTTGATAGAGATTCTTTCCCGTGTTTACTTTGTCCAGAAATATGAAACATCTTTTATAACTCCAATAGATTACATCTATAAGTATTATCCTGAATTAAAACATATCAAGCGGGGGATAAACCGATCACCAAAAGATGCATATAAAGTGCTTTTGCTGGGCGGTTCGGTGATGAATAATGATTTTGGGAACATTCAAATTGCGATGGGGAAGATGCTTTCTGAAGCGACCGGTAAGTATGTTGAAATATTTAATCTTGCCGAACGGGCACATACATCTTTGGACAGCTACTATAAATATTCGCAACTAATTAATATAAATTTTGATCTTGTTGTTCTTTATCATGGTATCAACGAATTACGGGCGAACAATTGTCCGCCGGATATATTTCAAACAGATTACTCACACTATGATTGGTATAACGAACTCAATTTATTGACAGGTTGTTCATCGCTCGAGTATTCTGCAATTCCTGCAGTATCGAGACTGTTTTATAATCGGTTCAATAATTTCATCAATGGTCGAGAGTTTATTGAAATGAACCAACCCCGCCAGGAATGGCTTCAGTACGGTTCAGATATTAAAACAGCAGAATCATTTTCAGATAATTTAGAAAGTATAATAGATTTGGCTGAACAGAAAGATGAACAGATTCTTATGATGAGTTTTGCATCTTTCGTTCCGGATAATTATTCTCTTGAATCGTTTGCAGAAAAATCTCTTGAATATAGTTCCAATCAGTATCCAATTGAGATATGGGGGCAATTTGAAAATATTATTAAAGGCTTAGGCGTTCATAATCAAGTTTTATCTAATATTTCTAAAAATCATAATCAGGTTCTGTTTGTAGATCAAAATCAATTGATTCCCAAGGATGGAATTCATTTTAATGATATATGTCATTTGACAAATGACGGTTGTTTTAAATTCACTGAAAATATTTATCAGGAAATTACAAGGGTGACGACCGCCGAACTCGAAGATTAGCCGGTTTGCGACCAATTTCCTGCCTTGCTTTACAAATCCAACTCTTTGGCATATATTAGCTTCTTGGTATATAACTGTATAAATCGGGAAAAATTTAAAGGATTATAAATTGAAAAAGAAAATCCGAATTGGAAACGCGGGTGGATATTGGGGAGACGATTTAACAGCATTGAAAAGACAACTAACCGGTGGTCCGCTTGATTATATAACGATCGATTTTTTAGCTGAAATTACGATGTCAATCCTTCAAAGGCAGCGCGCCAAAAATCCTGAACTTGGGTATGCGGTTGATTTTCTCGATCAGCTTGCCGAATGTCTGCCTCTGATTTGTAAAAAGAAAGTCAAAGTTATTGCATCCGCAGGCGGAATAAATCCTATCGGAATGGGTCGGAAAATTGTTGAGATGGCTAAAAAAATGGGCTTGGATTTGAAAGTCGGCGTTGTTTACGGTGATAATATTGTTGATCAGCTTTATGAACTGTCTGCCGCGGGAGAGAGATTCTCCAATATGGAAACCGGAGAAGATTTTTACAAAGTCCGTTCAAGAATTTCATCGGCAAATATTTATCTTGGTGCGGAACCGGTCGTGAAAGCTCTTGAAGCTGGCTGCCAGGTGATTGTTACCGGAAGGGTAACTGATACCGGGATAACCTTAGCCCCGATGATTTATGAATTTGGCTGGGCGATGGATGACTGGGATAAGATGGCATCGGGGATTGTCGCCGGACATATGATCGAATGCGGGGCACAGGCTACCGGCGGGAATATCACCGACTGGCACGAGGTCAAGAATTTTAATAATATCGGTTATCCGATTGTCGAGATAGAGAAATCCGGAAATTTCTATGTGACCAAACATAAAAATACCGGTGGGATGGTTTCTGAAAAAACGGTTAAAGAACAACTCTTTTATGAGATGGGTGATCCCTCAAATTATATTTCACCCGATGGCATTGCCAGGTTTGATACGATTCAACTTACCGATGAAGGGAACAACCGAGTTAAAGTTTTTGGAATCAAAGGAAAACCGGAACCAGATTTCCTTAAAGTTTCAATGTCGTATGAAGATGGCTGGAAAGCATCCGGCGCCGTTTTGGTTTGCGGACCAGAGGTTGAGCGGAAAGCTGAGATCATCGCTGATATTTTCTGGGAAAAATTAAAACATAAATATGAAGCGACTCAAACGAGTATGATCGGTTCCGGTTCAATATGGCCAGAACAACTTTCTCAATGTGAAACTAACGAAATCATGCTGCGTTTTGGAGTTCGTGATAAAGATGTTAATAAAGTTAAAGATTTCGGGAAAGCATTGTCTACATTGATTCTGTCTGGTCCAGCAGGAATGGCTGTTACTACCGGAGGTCGACCCAAACCGCAAATGGTCGTTGCTTATTGGCCGGCGTTGATGCATCGCAGTCGGGTGAATGCCAAAGTATTGGTGGTTGACACGAATGGTGAAGAGGATTTCCATGAAATCTCTTTTCCGATCAGAGTTCGCTCGGTACGACAGGACGAATTGTTTAAGCCTAAAGAACGAGAAAAATATAAAAAGCCTTCTGGAAAAGCGAAAATGGTAAAGCTACAGGAGCTTTGTTATGCAAGGTCCGGTGACAAAGGGGACACCTGTAATATTGGAGTGCTTGCCCGTTCGCCGGAGATATATAACTGGCTGGTTGAATATCTTACAGCCGACAAAGTTAAAAAATTCTTTGAAGGGATAACCTTTGGTAAAGTACTTCGCTATGAATTAGATATATTGCATGGTTTAAATTTTCTGCTTGAAGAGACCCTTGGCGGAGGCGGAACCAAGTCATTGATGATCGACCCTCAAGGGAAAACATTAGCACAAGCATTGCTTCAAATGACAGTCCAGGTGCCATCATCTCTTTTAAAAACAACACCGGGGAAAAAATAAATATGTTCCGACTTGAAACTAAGGTTGATTTAAAATCTGTACAGTACAAAGACAATTTTGAGGCTAACAAAGCCCAGCATCTTGAATTTAAAGAACGACTCGACAAAGTAAAACAAGGCGGACCCGAGCGTTCCCGAAAACGTCATATCGACCGGGGGAAACTTCTTCCGCGTGAACGGCTGGCAAAACTGCTTGACCGCAATAGTCCTTTTTTGGAACTAAGTCCACTTGCCGCTTTTGATATGTATGACAATCACGCACCTGCGGCAGGATTGATTACCGGAATCGGCAGAGTGCACGGAAAAGAAGTCATGGTGATTGTCAATGATGCGACGGTCAAGGGCGGAACTTATTACCCGATGACAATTTTGAAACATGCCCGCGCCCAGGAAATTGCCGAGACGAATCATCTGCCTTGTGTTTCACTGGTAGATTCAGGCGGTATATTTTTACCTCTGCAATCGGGTACTTTTCCGGACAAAGATCATTTCGGGCGTATTTTTTATAACATGGCAAGAATGTCGGCGAAAAATATTCCTCAAATTTCAGTTGTGATGGGATCCTGTACTGCCGGCGGTGCGTATCTTCCGGCAATGTCGGATGAAACAATTATTGTTCGTAAACAGGGTACTATTTTTATTGGCGGTCCTCCGCTTGTCAAAGCTGCTACCGGGGAAGAAGTCACACCGGAAGAATTAGGCGGGGCGGATGTGCACTGTCGAACTTCAGGGGTGTCCGATCATTATGCTCAAAATGATGAACATTCGATTCAAATTTGTCGTAACGTAGTCGAGAATTTGAATCGTACCAATAAGACTCCGATGGATATTAAAGAAATTGAAGAGCCATATTATGAGGCTGAAGAATTATACGGCGTCGTCTCAAATGATCTTCGGAAACCGTTTGATGTTAAAGAAGTGATTGCCCGAATTGTTGATGGGTCCCGTTTTCATGAATTTAAAGAGTTATATGGCACGACTCTTGTAACCGGCTTTGCCAGAATTATGGGTTACCCGGTGGGGATCATCGGTAACAACGGGGTTCTGTTTGCAGAGTCATCGGTGAAGGGTGCTCATTTTATCGAGCTTTGCACCGAAAGAAAAATTCCATTGATATTTTTGCAGAACATTTCAGGCTTTATGGTCGGCCGACAATACGAAGCCGGCGGTATTGCCCGTGATGGTGCCAAGATGGTTCATGCGGTTGCGAATGCTGATGTACCTAAATTTACAGTTGTCGTTGGTGGATCTTATGGAGCCGGTAACTATGCTATGTGCGGACGCGGATATTTTCCCCGGATGATGTGGATGTGGCCCAATTCAAAAATTTGTGTTATGGGCGGCGAACAGGCGGCTGATGTTCTGGCAACGGTAAAAATTAATCAGCTTGAAGCCGAAGGTAAAAAACTTACTTCCGAAGAAATCAATGCTATTCGACAGCCGATTATAGATAAATATGAAAGTGAATCGACTCCTTATTTTAGCGGTGCGAGAATTTGGGATGATGGTTTGATCGGGATGACCGATACTCGTCAGGCGTTGGCGTTGGGGATTTCGATGTCATTGAATGCAGAGATACCAGATCAGAAATACGGTGTATTCAGAATGTAGGACTTATGAAGAGTTCAATGAAAGAAGAAGAAGATAAGCTGTTTGAGAAGTGGGGGAATGGTATAAGAGGATTTGTAAGAGATGGAATAGTTGATTTTGACGGATACGAAAATGCAAATATTAAGATAGTTTTTGTATTGAAAGAACCTAATGATTATAACGATAAAATAGTTAGTTTTAAAGAATTTTTAAATCAAGGTGCTATCAAGAATGGTTATACATGGAATAATGTTGTACGTTGGAGTGCTTCGATTCTCGATAACCAAGTGAATTGGGATGTTTTAGATTTATTGAATCAAGAAGATAGAGCTTTTTATTTGAAGAAAATATCTATCATGAATTTAAAAAAGATTTCTGGTAGTGGTACAGCGATTGATTCTGAAATTTTAGATTCATGTAAGATTCATAAAGAGAAATTAATTGAACAAATCAACATATATAATCCCAATATTATTGTCTGTGGAGGGACAGGTAATTTTTACTCTGAGATTTTATTTGATGGCAAACCAAAATGGATTAATATAAATAATGGTATATCATATTTATTGGATGGAGAAAGACATGTCTTTAGTTATTTCCATCCTGCATGTAGGAAGGATAAAAAAATATTATTTTATAACTTTAAAAATGCAGTTAAAGAAAAATTGGATATCTAAATGAAATATACGACTATTGAATACAGAAAAACCGGGAATGTCGGACGGATAAATTTTGCTCGTCCGGAAATTCATAACGCTTTCAACTCAACAGTAATTGAGGAGATGTCACATCTTTTTGACGAACTGTTAAAAGATGATGACCTTCGAGTTATAGTGTTGAGCGGTCAAGGGAAATCATTTTGCGCCGGAGCTGATTTGAATTGGATGCGTTCGGTTGTCGATCAATCTTATGAGCAAAATCTGGATGAATCAAATAAATTAGCGGAACTGTTTTACAAAGTGTATTCCTTCCCGCGTCCTGTGATAGGTCGGATTAATGGTGCGGCGATTGGCGGGGGAACCGGATTTGTTGCGGTTTGTGATATTGCAATTGCGGCCGAGTCGGCGAAGTTTTCTTTTTCAGAGGTCAAGATCGGGGTAGTGCCGGCTTGTATCGGACCGTATGTGATTAAGAAAATGGGCGAAGGTAAAGCAAGAGAGCTTTTTATAACCGGAGAACGAATGAATGCCAAGCGGGCATACAAAGTCGGATTGGTTAACAAGGTTGTTGACGATGTCGAGCTTGATGCCGAGGTTGATTCGTTGGTGAAGATGATTCTTTCATCCGGTCCTGAAGCAATAACGATGGCGAAAAAACTTGTCAGTGAAGTTCCGGCTATGTCACCGGATCAGTTTAAACCATACACGGCAGAAATGATAGCAAAACTGCGCATCTCCGATGAAGGTCAGGAGGGGATGGACGCCTTTTTAAATAAACGAAAACCAAAATGGGTAATAGAATAATTCAACTATGAAAAAACTCTTTAATAAAATTCTGATTGCTAACCGTTCGGAAATCGCGGTGCGGGTGATGAACGCCTGTCGGGTTTTAGGAATTCCTTCGGTGGCAGTGTATTCCGATGCAGATGAAAACAGCAAGCATAGACATTTTGCGGATGAGTCGGTCAATATCGGACCTCCTCCGCCAAGAGAATCGTATCTGGATATTGATAAAATTATTACAGCAGCCAAAAATAACAGGTGTGATGCAATTCATCCGGGGTACGGATTTTTAGCAGAGAATCCCGAGTTTGGTCAAAGATGTATCGATGAAGGGATCACATTTATCGGTCCAACACCTGAGGCTATCAAGTTGCTTGGCAATAAAGTCGAGTCGCGGATTAAAATGGCGGATGCAAAAATTCCTTTGATTCCCGGAATGAAAAGCTCCAGCAATGATATAAAAGAGTTTGAAGAAGCTGCGACCAAAGCCGGTTATCCGGTAATTATCAAAGCTGCCGCCGGTGGCGGTGGTAAAGGGATGCGGGTCGTTAATAAGCCTGAGGAATTAGTCGGCGCAATTGAGGCAGCTCAACGGGAAGCGATGAATGCTTTTAGTGATGATACGGTTTATCTTGAAAAATATATTGTAAATCCCCGTCATATAGAATTTCAGGTGATTGCTGACAGTCATGGAAATACGGTGCATCTTTTTGAACGGGAATGTTCAATTCAACGCCGACATCAGAAAATTATCGAAGAGACGCCATCGGTTGCCCTTAATGATAAGCTTCGGGACAAGATGGGTAAGGATGCGGTCAAGGTTGCACAAACTGCAAACTATACTAATGCCGGTACAGTAGAGTTTTTGCTTGATGAAACCGGACATTATTATTTTCTGGAAATGAATACACGGATTCAAGTGGAACATCCGATTACCGAGATGGTCGTTGGGGTTGATCTGGTAGTGGAACAAATTCGTATTGCTGCCGGAGAGAAACTTGATGATAGTTATATGAATCTTACTCAAAGAGGCCATGCGATTGAATGTCGTATTTATGCCGAGGATGGCGAGAATAATTTTATGCCGTCTATCGGTGAAATCCTTTTGTACTCCGAACCATCAGGTCCGGGAATCAGAGTTGACTCGGGTGTTGTCGGCGGGGTAGAAGTGACGATTGATTATGATCCGATAATGGCAAAACTGATTGTGCACGCTTCTGACAGGAAAGCAGCGATTCAGAAAATGATTGATGCTTTGAATAATTATAAAATTTTGGGTGTGAGAACCTCCAAGCGATTTATGATTGATGTAATGAGTCATAAAGATTTTATCTCAGGTAAAACCTTTACTAATTTTATAGAAAAAAATATGAGCGACCGTCAAATTGATATGCTCGATTATAAAGAGCTTGCCGCCTCGGTGGCAGCGTTGGGAACGGTTGGAGCTTCTAACTCAAATGGAAATAGAAATAACGGACAACAGGAAACGCTTGCTTCACCATGGGATATTCTCGGGAGTTGGCAGATCGGAGCATCCATCCATGAATAACTTTGATTTTATTTTCGAAGGTGAAAATATTGAAGCCTCGGTTGAAGTAGAAAAAGGAAGTGTCAAAGTTCGTTCGGGTGAAAAAGAATTCAACTTTATTAAGGTTGCCGACAATCTTTATTCATGTTTGATTAATGGTCGAAAATCCTCTGTTGCTGTGATAAAAAATAATGGCACTTATTATATTGATTTTGATTCGCTTCAGTTTGAAGTGAAAGATCCATCAGAAGACGGGTTTGCCGGAGGAGCCGGGGATCACGGGGGTGAGAAGGATAAAATTTTCGCTCCGATGCCCGGGAAAATTGTTAAGGTCATGGTTGAAGTCGGACAGGCGGTAGAGCCGAAACAACAGATGGTGATTGTGGAAGCGATGAAGATGGAAAACGTGGTGATGTGCAAAGCTAAGGGAAAAGTTAAAGCGGTTAATTTTTCAGCCGGCGATCAGGTTGATACCGAGACTCCGATAATTGAGTTGGAGCTTGACGAGGAATAGGGTGGGATTTGAAATATAAATGGTTGTTGTTTGATGCTGACGGCACTCTTTTCGACTATGAACATGCCTCGTTGACCTCGCTAAGAAAGTTATTTGATAGATTTGGATTAGAATTTGGCGAAGAACATCATAGTAAGTTTGAAGAAATCAATGACCAGCTTTGGAGTTATATTGAGAACAAAGAACTTAATGTTAGTTTATTAAGCATCAAGCGATTTGAAATTTTAATAGATCATTTTGGATTTAAATGCAATCCTTCCGAATTCAGTAAAACTTATCTTGAACTTTTAACTTTAGAAGCAAAATTAATTGATAATGCTAAGGTAACTATATCAATTCTTTCACAAAATTACAGTTTAATGATTATTACCAATGGCAATAAATTAGTGCAACGAAGAAAATTTGATAATTCTGATATAGGTCATTACTTTCAAGACTATGTGATTTCAAATGAAGTTGATGCGGTAAAGCCTGATAAGAAAATATTTGATATATGTTTTGAAAGAATGGAGTTTCCCTCTAAAGATGAAGTGTTGATTGTCGGTGATAGTTTAACCTCTGATATAAAAGGTGGTAAAGACTATGGTATTGACACCTGCTGGTTTAATCCTAAACAAATTAAAAATAATTCTAAAATTATTGCAGACTTTGAAATTAATAATTTGGATGAACTTATAACATCAGTTTGCAAATAAAAAAAGGCATCGAATATGAAATTCGATGCCTTTTTTATTAATTAATATAATTTCTTAAAATTTTAGTCCGATTGTAAACGGTATCAAACTTGTCGTTTCGTCTTTGGTCGCAATTCTCATGGTCTGAAATTGTACGAAAACTTTAAATATTGGTATTAAGTTAAGCTCTACACCAGCCCCAATATTGTAGTATGGTTTGGTGATGTTACCCGGTGGAGGGATAAAAATATTCAATCCTCCTAAATCAAGGGTTGAGAAAGTTACAGCTGCGATTCCTCCGCCACCAAACAGATAGGGAGTAATTGGACTTGCCGGTGCGCCCATGGCGACTTTACCTTCAACCCCAAAGGCTAAAACCTGATAATTTATACCACTGGCAAGGTTTGAGAATCCGGTTCTATCCCAATCAAATTTCATGCGATGGTATTCAATTTTACCTATTATTTCCAGCATAGGCATCATTTTAAAACCGACTCCCACAAATCCATTAATACCAGACTTCCATTGGTCATCAAAAACATCAAATTGGGAAATCTCAATAGTTGAGATATCAATTTTGGATGGTTTTGTAAAGCCTCCACCGGCATAGAGGTTGAACGGTTTTGGAACCTGAGCTGCAATTGAAGAACCCAGAATTAGAATTGCTAATACGAGAACAAATTTCTTCATTTTCAATCCTTACCTATTGGAGTATTTACGAATAATTGATACTTATGTCTAATAAGTAAAATGTGGAGAGAAAAAACAAGCAATAAAAAAACCGGAGTAGATAAACCACTCCGGTTTTATAGGTCGACTGCGTTATTTTAGAAAAACTTAACACCGAGTGTAAAAGGTATAAATGCAGTCGAAGCACCTTCCGTGGCGATTGAGACGTAACGTCCTTGTACAAACAAACTCCAGGCTGGTCCGGCAGTGATATCAAAGCCGGCGCCGAAGTTATAATATACTTTATTCTGAGCATCAGGAATTGCAGCATTTAAAACGCTGGTCATCAGGTCAGTTCCGGTAAAATCATCATAAGTGATATGGGCTAATCCCATGCCGCCAAACACAAAAGGTTTAAACGGTAATGCCGGTACACTTGGGCTGAATCTTGCGTCAGCACCAAACATGGCATATTTGTTATTTCCACCGTCAATTGAAAGACCTTCAAAATCGGTAGCAAAGTTATGATATTCAAATTTACCAACGACTTGCATTTTAGGAGCCATTTTGTAGCCAACGCCAGCCATACCATGCCAACCGGTTTTGTATAAAGCATCAAAACCATCCGGAGATGCCGGAATAGTTATTGCTCCGCCACCGTAAAAACTAAATGGTTGAGGAACCTGTGCAGAACCAGCAATGGCAAAAACCATTACAAGGCTAAGAGTGAGTAATAATCTTTTCATTATTTATCCTTTCTTAAATTAAATAAGTGATACCTTTTAAATCGACTGTTTCATTTAGAAACTTTACCACTTAATGAAAATTAAATATTCATCAAATTATGATTGTACACTGTATTCATCTTCATTTTGTGAAATTGTTCACTTGATTTGGATGTGACTATATGGTATATAAGTAACTAATTGGATTTAGAACTTAAATATAACATATATAAAGGGATTCATAATGGCTGAAAACAATGCTTATATAGTATCTGCTTGTCGCAGTGCGATTGGTACATTGCATGGAGGATTGGGCAAGTTTACGGCACCACAATTAGGCGCTTTTGCAATCAAAGAAGCAATCTCCCGATCCGGGATTGACGTTGCTGATATCGAAGAAGTTATTATGGGACATGTAGTTCAGGGCGGTGCAGGACAGGCTCCGGCTCGTCAGGCAGCGATTCATGGGGGAGTTCCAGATACTGCTGCGGCGATGACAATTAATAAAGTTTGCGGTTCCGGGCTAAAAACTGTGATGTTGGCGGCTCAATCTATTCGTGCCGGAGATCAGGACGTTATTATTGCCGGTGGTATGGAATCTATGTCACAAACTCCATTAATCCTTCGTGGCGCAAAGACTGGTGTAAGATTCGGACATCAGAAAATGGACGATATAATGGTCTCTGATGGGCTTTGGTGTAGTTTTAACAATTTCCATATGGGAAATGCTGCTGAATATACTCAGGAAAAATCCGGTATAACCCGCGAAGAGCAGGATGAATTTGCTGCTAACTCACATAAAAAAGCTGTTGCTGCGGCTGAAGCTGGAAAATTTGATGAAGAGATCTTCGCCATTGAAGTTCCTCAAAGAAAAAAAGACCCGATCATTTTTAATAAAGATGAATGTCCGAGACCAGGACTATCAGCAGAAAAACTGGCTAAACTTCGTCCGGCATTTGTTAAAGACGGTACCGTCACCGCCGGTAATGCTCCGGGATTAAACGATGGAAGTTCTGCCACAGTTGTTGTTTCAGAAAAATATTTGAATGAAAAAGGTTTGAAACCGCTGGCTAAAATTATTGAATATGCGGTTGTTGGAACGCCACCGAAAGAACTTTTCTTTTCACCGATTTTTGCAGTTGAAAAACTGATGAAGAAAATGAATGTTGATATCAATCATTTCGATCTTATTGAAGCTAATGAAGCTTTTTCTGTTCAGGCTCTTGCCGATGGCAAAGGACTCGGATGGGATTGGGATAAAGTAAACGTCAATGGCGGAGCTGTTGCGCTTGGTCATCCAATTGGAGCCTCGGGTACAAGAATTCTGACCACCTTGATTTATGCTCTTAAAGATCGCGGATTGAAAACCGGTCTGGCAACTTTATGTCTTGGCGGCGGCAACGCTGTCGCATTAGCAATTGAATTAAGTTAATTATAAGGGAGAGATAAATTATGAACGTTGATGATATCAAAAATGTCACAATTATTGGCTGTGGCACAATGGGAAATGGCATCGCTCAGGTGTTTGCCCAAAAAGGAATATCCGTAAATCTTATAGATATTAAACAGGAATTTTTAGACAAAGCGATCGCAAATTTAACAAAAAGCATGGATCGCTTAATTAAAAAAGAGAGAATCACCGAAGCTGATAAAAAAGCAACTCTGAGTTTAATAAATGTTACAACTGATATGGGTGTTGCCAAGGATTCTCAATTAGTAATTGAAGCTGTGACAGAAACATTGAGTGTAAAACTTGATATTTTTGCTAAGCTTGAAAAGATTTGTTCGGCTGACACAATTTTTGCTTCGAATACTTCATCACTTCCGATTACCCAATTAGCCTCTGCAACCAGCCGTCCTGAGAAATTTGTTGGTATGCATTTTATGAATCCGGTTCCGATGATGAAGCTGATTGAACTTATTCGCGGAATGGCAACATCTGATGAAACATTCCAGTTGATTGATGAACTTGCCAAGAAACTGGGAAAAATTCCGGTTGAAGTTAATGATTTCCCGGGATTTATTGCAAATCGTATTTTGCTTCCGATGATCAATGAAGCTATTTTTGCTCATATGGAAGGGGTGGGAACAGTTGAGGCTATAGATTCTGTTATGAAATTAGGAATGGCTCATCCAATGGGACCATTTGCATTGGCAGACTTTATAGGACTTGACGTTTGCCTTTCAATTTTAGAAGTTATGTATGACGGTTTGGGTGATCCAAAATACCGTCCATGTCCGCTTTTGAAGAAAATGGTACAGGCAGGATATCTGGGACGAAAATCCGGTCGTGGCTTTTATACTTATGATTCATAGAGGAGAATTTCATGGATTTTCATTTGTCCGAAGAAGCTTTAGAATTTAAAGAAATGGCAAAAGAGTTTGCGGAAAAAAGATTATTCCCGTACGCTCTTGAATTTGATGAAAAAGGTGAAACGCCAAAAGAACTTATAAAAGAATGCGCCGAGTTAGGTTATTTCGGATTTTGTATTCCGGAAGAATACGGCGGTATGGGATTAAGTTCGGTTTCATTCATGGGTGTCATTGAAGAATTCAGTAAAGCCTGCGCCGGTTTCTCAGTATTACTTTCGGTTGAAGTATCATTAGTCGGCGAGATTCTCCGAATTTTTGGCACTGAAGACCAAAAGAAGAAATACCTTCCTCAGTTAGCAATCGGTGAAAGGCTCGGCGCTTATTGTGTGACCGAACCAAATGCCGGGACTGATGTTGGCTCGATTGCAACTACCGCAGATGATAAAGGTGACCATTGGTTAATTAATGGAACTAAAACATTTGTGACCAATGCTATTTTTGCCGGAATGTTTATCGTGTTTGCACGGACAACCCCGGATACCCGTCACAAAGGGTTGAGCTGTTTTATCGTTGATGCCGAATTAGACGGTATTGCAATTGGCGTGGCTGAGAAAAAATGCGGTCTGAAAGCGTCTGATACCCGGGAAGTTAATTTTGCGGATGTAATAATTCCAAAAGAGAATTTACTGGGTGAATTAAACAGCGGTTTTAAAATGGCCGTGACTATTTTAAATTCAGGCAGATTGGGAATCTCTTTCCAGGCTACAGGAATTGCTCAGGCAGCTTTGGATGAAGCGATTAAGTATTCGAAAGAACGTAAACAGTTTGGTAAATCACTTAGCCAATTTCAGGCTATTCAATTTAAACTGGCAGACATGGCAACTCGTATTGATGCCGGTCGTCTGCTTGCCTATCGGGCAGCATTGTTGAAGGATGAAGGGGCGGAGTTTCATCAGGAAGCATCGATGGCGAAACTTTTCTGTTCCCAGACTTCAAACTTTGTTGCCAATGAAGCGGTTCAGATTCATGGTGGCTATGGTTATATGAAGGAATATCCGGTTGAACGATATTTCCGTGATGCTCGGGTTACTGAAATTTATGAAGGAACTACCGAAGCACAGAAGATGGTAATCTCACGTGAATTGTTGAAGGACTAAATAGTGCTTGAAAAAAAACATCTTGAATTTCGTGAAAAAATCCGTGCATTTGCACTTGAGATAATTGAACCGACGGCAAAGATTTTTGATGAGAAACAATTGTTTCTCTCAGAACATATTGAACCGCTAACAAAAATGGGCATGCTCAGCATGCTCATTCCCGAAGAATACGGCGGGCAAAAAGTTGATACCGTTTCGTATTCTATCGCGGTAGAAGAATTGTCGCGCGTTTGCGGGTCAACCGGGATAACGGTTGCGGCTCATAATTCTTTGGGGACTTTTCCGGTTCTGAAGTTCGGTACTGATGAACAGAAAAAGAAATTTCTTCCCAAAGCAGCCGAGGGCGAACTGTTGGCTTTTGGTTTGACCGAACCGGATGCCGGTTCGGATGCTGGAGCGACTAAGACTTATGCAAAAAAAGTTGATGGTGGCTGGGTGATAAACGGGACGAAATGTTTTATCACATCTGCAACACCTGCGCTGGCAACTATTTCTACAGCCAAGACCACAGAAGATCCCAGCGATACGGCGATCACAACTTTCATCCTTGAAAAAGCTATGAAAGGTTATTCGGTTGGTAAGAAAGAAAATAAACTTGGACTGCGGGGGAGTGATACCGCTACCCTTCACTTTGATGATATCAAAACCGGGGACGATGCTTTACTTGGAAATATCGGCGATGGGTTCAAGCAGATGCTTATCACTTTAGACGGCGGTCGTATTTCTATCGGGGCTATGGCGCTCGGTCTGGCACAGGGTGCGCTTGATTGTGCTTTGCAATATGCCAGTGATCGTAAACAGTTCGGGAAACCGATTTCAAGTTTTCAGGCTATCCAGCATACCCTTGCAGATATGGCAACCGAAGTGCAGGCGGCACGATTGATGATTTATGAAGCTTCGGCGATGAAAGATGCCGGAGTGCCATTCTCGCGACAATCAGCGATGTGTAAAGTTTATGCTTCAGAGGTTGGCACGCGAACAGCATCCAAAGCGATTGGAGTTCTTGGCGCGGTGGGATATAATGTTGGTGATTATCCGGCGGAAAGAATCTGGCGGGATGTGAAACTTTGTGAGATCGGCGAGGGTACATCAGAGATCCAACGGCTTGTTATCGCCCGTGATATTTTGAAAGCGACCAAAGAGCAGGGTTACTTGATATAGGACACACACGCAGTGTGTTTGAATTTTGTATTTTTTGGGCGAAGAAGTTCGCCTTTATTGAATTGAAATTTGAATAAAGCAGGGGTGCGAATATGTTTGAATCAAAAGTGTTAGAGCAATTTGTTTTAGCGAATTTAGGGCAACCCGAAATTATTACTTCATGTAGCTTAAAAGATATAGCAACTTTTATAGCTGCGATTGGGACTCTCATACTTGCTGTTATCGCAATCTATGGAGATTCGATAAAGAAAAATTTTTTCAAACCAGCTTTAGTTCTTTCTAAGCACAATTTTACTGGAGATTTAAACTATCATCATAATACTGGAGTTCCAACATTCTATTATCATTTGAAATTAGTAAATTTAAAAAAACACTCAGCTACAAATGTTAGAGTTTTATTATCAGAAATATCAAAAAAAAATGTCAATACTGGAAAATTCGAATTAGTAACATATATTATACCTATGCAAATGACATGGGCTTTTTCTAAATTTAATGTATTATTACCCACTGTAGGGTCAGATAGATACATTGACCTCGGTTACATTAATCAACAAACAAATTGCTTTAAGCCTTCTCTTTATGCATTTCCGGGTAATTTTCAAGGTTATGTTAATTCTGGTGAGACAGTTAGATACAAAATTGAAGTAGTTGGAGATAATATTAAGAAGAATCATACTTATTTTGTAGAAGTGTTTTGGGATGGCACATTTATAGCAAATAAGAATCAAATGCAAGACCATATAATAATTAAAGAAGTGAAACAATCCTAAAATATTTGAGGGAGATATGTCGAAAAGTAAAGAAAAGTTTGAATCAGTTTTTTGCGGATGATGATTGGAAGGCAAATGCTTGCTTAAACTATATGCATGATGACTCAGAACTATACATAACTGGCTATAAATATGGAGGTGATAGACTCGTAGAGTTTGCTCTTTCAAATGAAATGGAACAAGATGTACTAATCTATCCTATTGTCTTTCAATACCGCCACTATATCGAGTTGAGGTTAAAAAAGATAATAAAAGAAGGTCGCATCCTTTTAGAAGAAGAAGGTGTTTTTCCGAAGCATCATGACATTATAAAATTGTGGAATATAGCTAAGCCGATTTCTATTAAAGTTTTCGAGGATGAAGATGAACAGCTTGAACTTGATCACGCCGAACATGTAATAAATGAATTTTCACAAATTGATCCTAACTCTATGAACTTTAGATATCCAACAACAAAAAAAGGAGATAAATCTATTACAGGGGTAACACACATTAATATTCGTAGGTTTTCTGATCATATGGTAAAATTGTCAATATCTCTTGAACATATAATTACTGGTATTATGTATCTTCGAGAGTTTCAATCAGAAATAAATTCGTCTGGATATGAATTTGGGGAATAGTATAAGCCACTTTAAAAGCTTAAGTATAATTATGTTCAAAATAAAGAATCTCAGAAAATTTAAACCGACTGATCAAGAGTGGGAGGAATACTTCAAGCTCAGGATAACTCTTAAAGAAAAGTATAACTCACAATTTCATGCAACCAGTTGGCAGGAAGTTAAAAAGAAACTTCTCTCGCGCCTTGAGATGATCGAAGGGTATGATTTCCGTTTTATATATGAAGATGAAACAATCATCGGCCTTATTCTTTTAGATATTGATAATTACGGAAAAAAGAATCAAAGTTATTATGTTGATTTTGATTTTTTGCATGAAAAAATTCCAGTCGATTTAGAAAAACTTATTACAAATGAAATTGTTGAATATTTTAAAGGTTACTCTGTCGAGTCTTTCGGAATGTTTATATACGACCAGAGAATAGAAACTGTTATAAAAAAATGGGATGGGGATCTTCAGGGGTATATGAATAAATTTATTTTGTTAAAAGAAAATGCTAACAGAAATAATATTATAAATTGGACGACCAAAATCCCGGAACAAAATCCGGATTTGAAAATCAAATTTTATGCAGAAATTCCGGATGAATATTATCAACAACATGTTGACATGCTGATTACATCTTTTGAGGATATGCCCAGTGATAAAGGATCTGCCTTTGATTTTCATACAACCGTTGAGGAACAAAAGCAGATTGATGAATGGCGCATGAAAAATGATGTGATGAACTATAATATGTTTCTGATTAACGCAGACGATCAATTGATAGGTTTTTCTACAGCCCAGATAAATTTGAGTATTCAATCAGAAGCCAATCAACTAATGACTGGGGTAACCAGAAAGTATCGGGGGAGAGGTCTTTCCAAATGGTTGAAGGCGACGATGTTTGAGAAACTTTGTGAAGATTTTGCTGGTCTTGAAAAAGTTGTGACTTATATGCGGGCAGTGAATAAACCAATGCAGGAAGTAAACGAACAGATGGGTTTTACTTTCGAAGAAAAAGGTTTTGAATATAAAGTGTTTTATAACAAGCTAGTTGAGATAATTAAAAACTAACCGATACTCTGCATCTTCTCAAGCAATTTCTGTCCCATAGAAAATCCGCCGAACAAAGCCATCGCACCCACAACATTTTGCATCAAAACATTACTTGCCGCCCGAATCCATTCGGCATCACGCATCAACACCGAAGTTTCCATAATGAACGATGAGAAAGTCGTAAAGGCACCCATGAAACCGATCAGAATAATTGCTCTGGTATCGTTGCTAAGATGAAATTTTTGTTCGGTGATTGCCCAGACAATACCGCCCAGAAAACAACCGATCAAATTGACCGATAGCGTTCCCCAAGGGAGAATATTGTTACCGCTTTTTTGTAACAACGAGACTAATCCATATCGGGCAAGAGTGCCAAAGGCACCGGCTAAGGCTATGAGTAGAATTTTCTGAGTCAAAGTAAGTTCCTCCTTGCAGATGTAAATCACCTGCCAAAATGGTAATACAAGATATCGTTCAATCATTGGCAGGAGTCATCAGCCATTTCTGGCGGGCAAAGGGGGACTCCATCCCCTGCATAAGTTTTTGTGAAAATAAGCGAAATTTGATATTTGGCAAGGTAAATTTATAAAATTAACATTTCATCTTGATTTTGAAGGTTAATCATATTAAACTCAGTCAAACATTGAAAGGAAATCAATATGTCAGCAAGAGCTTTATCAGTATACGATACATATATAAAACCATCTTCAAAGTTGATGGAAATTCCGGTTCTGTTAACTTTTAATCTGCTTTTAATTGCTACTTCTTATCTAACTTTAAATATCCCGTTTTCACCGGTTCCAATAACCGGACAGACTTTTGGAGTTCTCCTAATTGCCATGACACTTGGCAAAACCCGTGGTAGTACCGTTGTATTGGCTTACTTAGCCGAAGGAGCTATGGGATTACCGGTTTTTGCCGGCGGTAAATCGGGCATGGCAGCTTTGATGGGACCAACCGGAGGATATCTATTAGGGTTCTTAGCCTCAGCTTATTTAGTCGGATATCTGGCTGATAGGGGCTGGGATAAACACTGGGCAACATCTGTTTTTGCCATGATATTCGGAACAGCTTTAATTTTCGTTTTTGGGTTGATCTGGCTGAGTCGATTTATCGGTGGCGAGAGTGTGATGATGTTGGGTTTTTATCCGTATTTACCGGGGGCGGTTGTGAAAATCATAGTAGCATCGGTAATTTTACCATCAGTATGGAAATTTGTCGGCAAAAAGTGATTTTTGAAGCGATTAAATAAACCTAACCCTTTGTCCTGTTTATACGTATAATAATAGAACCTCAGGCTCATTATTCATTTGAAATCGCTCATGATTTCGATTATAATGTGACATGTGAAAATAATATCATGAAATAAATTGGAGGACTACAAATATGACTACGACTGAATATATCTGGATGAATGGGAAATTGGTGAAATGGGAAGATGCTCAAATACATGTCCTTTCTCATGTGGTACATTACGGTTCATCGGTATTTGAAGGAATGCGGGTATACAGTACTCCAAAAGGTCCGGCTGTTTTTCGAATGGATGACCACACTCAGCGTTTGTTGAATTCAGCCAAAATTTATCGCATGAAAATTCCTTTTTCTCAAGATGAAATTAATAATGCTATTATGCAATTGATTGAAGTTAACAAATTAGATTCATGCTATATTCGTCCGGTTGCTTATCGTGGTTATGGAACGCTGGGTGTCGACCCTTCAGATTGTCCAATTGATATTGCTATCGCTGTCTGGCCCTGGGGTGCGTATCTTGGAAAAGATGCCGTCGAAAAAGGAGTCTCGGTCTGTTTTTCATCCTGGAATCGTATTGCTCCGAATACAATGCCGGCCATGGCTAAAGCCGGTGCTAATTATATGAACAGCCAATTGATTAAGATGGAAGCTTTGGCTCATGGATACGCCGAAGGTATAGCATTGGATGTTTATGGAAATGTTTCCGAGGGTTCGGCTCAAAATATCTTTTTGGTCAGAAAAGGTTCATTGATAACACCAACTTTTGCCGCATCTATTTTACCGGGGATTACCCGCAGTTCAATTATTACAATTGCAAAAGATATGGGGATAAATGTAATCGAAAGCAATGTTCCGCGTGAGGCTCTTTATCTTGCCGATGAAGTTTTCTTTACCGGTTCAGCAGCTGAAGTTACTCCGATTTCAAGTATTGATAATATTGAAGTCGGCAATGGTGAGCGTGGTCCGATTACAAAAAAACTTCAAAAGGCTTATTTTGATATCGTAGAAGGTAAGGCAGAAGATAAATTCGGCTGGCTGACCTATGTGTCTGAATATGAAGGAGTGAAAGTTTGATGAAAATTGCCATTGGTGCCGATCATCGTGGTGTTGATTACAAGCAGAAAGTTATTGAGATTTTAAAATCTTTGGGACACGAGGTAAAAGACCTTGGTCCCAATAGCGATGATTCGGTCGACTATCCTGATTTTGGTTTCAAAGTTGCCCATGCAGTTGCCGATGGAGAAGTCGATTTTGGGATTACAATTTGCATGACGGGTAACGGTATGAATATCGCCGCCAACAAAATAAAAGGCATCCGTGCCGGATTGGCGTTGAATACCGAGATGGCATATTATACCCGGTTACATAATAATGCCAATGTTTTAACCCTTTCATCGAAGTATACCAACGAAAGTGAATTGAAAGAAATTATAGATGCTTTTCTTAGCACCGATTTTGAGGGCGGTCGCCATATCCAACGGGTCGAGAAAATCATCAAAGCCGAACAGGGGTTAGGGGAGAAACAGAACTGATTCGCAGGGGTTTGTTATTTCCATACATTATATTGACCTGACCTAAACATATCCGTACATTCCGCCATATAGAGTTTCAAGATTATAAACCGATTTTTGGAGTTTTAAATTATGTCATATTTAAAAAATAGCGACCCCGAAATATATAACGCAATCAACAATGAAACCAACCGTCAGTCAACGAAACTTGAACTGATCGCCTCGGAAAATTTTGTATCCGAAGCCGTCCTCGAGGCGATGGGCGGAATCATGACCAACAAATATGCCGAAGGGTACCCCGGTAAAAGATATTATGGCGGTTGTGAATTTGTGGATGTTGCCGAAGACCTCGCCCGTGACCGACTTAAACAAATTTTTAATTGTGACCATGCCAATGTCCAACCTCATTCCGGATCACAGGCAAATATGGCGGCTTATTTTACAGTTTTGAAACCGGGCGATAAAGTTATGGGACTCGACCTTTCGCACGGAGGTCATTTGACTCATGGACACCCGATAAATTTTTCAGGGATGCTTTATGATTTTGTCGGCTATCAGGTCAATAAAGAGACCGAAGTAATCGACTATGATAAACTGATTGAAACTGCTAAAGAGATAAAACCGAAAATGATTGTTGCCGGAGCTTCTGCCTACCCGCGAGTTTGGGATTTTGGAAAAATCAGAGAAGCCTGCGATACCTGCGGAGCCATCATGATGGTGGATATCGCACATATCGCCGGACTGGTTGCCGCCGGGCTGCATCCTTCACCGGTTCCGTTTGCCGATTTTGTAACATCGACAACCCATAAAACTCTACGCGGACCGCGCGGGGGAGTGGTGATGTGCAAAGAACAATATGCCGCTGATCTTGACCGGACGGTAATGCCGGGAATTCAGGGCGGACCGTTGATGCATGTAATCGCTGCCAAAGCCGTAGCTTTCAAAGAAGCGTTGACCGATGAATTTAAAGTCTATCAAAAAAGAGTTGTCGAAAATGCCTCGGCTCTGGCTGGTGCATTAATGGAAAAAGGCCACAAGCTTGTTTCAAATGGCACCGATACTCATTTGATGTTGATGTCGTTTATTGATGTTCCGAAAGTGAGCGGGAAGAAAATTGAAAAAGCGATGGATCTTGCCGGAATGACAGCCAACAAAAACACAGTTCCATTTGATCCTGAAAAACCGTTTGTAACATCCGGAGTAAGAATCGGCACACCGGCAATCACAACTCGTGGCATGGGTACCGATGATATGAAGGTTATCGCTGAATTTATTGATCGGGCAATTTCAAATCGAAGGAAAGAAGAAGAACTTCTAAAAATAGCTGATGAAGTCAAAATCTTCTGTGAAAAATTTCCACTGTATAAAGAAAGAATGGAAGAGGTTTAACAATGTTGTTTCAATTGACAATGTTTCCCACTGGCCGGGCTGGGACTTCAGTTTCGAAACATGTTGCAAAAGTGATCGACATAATTGATAAATCAGGACTGCCCTACAAATTGTCAGCCATGTCGACAAGTATTGAGGGCGAGTGGGATGAAGTGATGAGAGTAATCAATAAAGCCCGTCTGGAATTAAAAAGAAATCATGACCGTATTTATATAAGCATAACAATTGATGATCGTCGCAACGCAGAGAATCGCTTAGAAGGTAAAATTAAATCAATCGAAAACCTATTAAGACGAGGGGTAAAAAAATAATGGAAAATCTTCGAGTTGCCTTTATCTCCACGCCGACTGATAAAGCTAATGATCTGGCGAAAGCGATTGTCGATTTTCGACTGGCTGCCTGTGTTAATATTCTGCCGAATGTTAAATCATATTACTGGTGGAAAGGAAAGGTCGAAACCGCCGATGAATCTCTAATCGTTGTTAAAACTACTCAGCAAAAAGTAGAACAGTTGATTACGTTTGTGAAAAAACATCATCCCCATAAAATTCCCGAGGTTGTAACGATGCCGGTTGCCGAAGGAATGCCGTCTTATGTCAGCTGGGTTTTAGACGAAATGGGCAAGTGACATTGTCACTTTGATACATAGGAGAGGTTGATGGGGAAGAGAGATAAAGTTCAGAAAGAACAATTAAGAGAGCAAAAAAAAGGGAATACGATTGCTCTAATCGCTTTGGTGGTTCTATTATTTAGTCTTTTTATTTTTAATAAAAACAATATTTTTCAATGCAACTCTAATAATGTCACTATTGTTAAAGTCTACAATGAAGTTCCTGTTAGTAATGGAGATTTGTCGAATATTGATATACCTAAAGAACATGATAGTGCTAAAATAGTTTACGATAATAAAATAGAAATGAATGATCCACTTGATATAGAGATACTTCTCAAAATTGGAAATATTGAATTAATAAAATGTAATTATGCTAATGCAGAAATTTATTATAAAGTTGCAATTGATCAATCTATAAAACAAGATAATAAAATTCTGACAATACCGTAAATCCTGCCTGCTGAAGTGCAG
>CBDVDR010000016.1:0-83118 GCA_965372795.1 uncultured bacterium | reverse complement strand
GTGGCTTGGATACAACGACCATGGTTGGTCTTTTTGGCGATCCTGATTTTGCCAGGATGGATTTAGGTGATGGTAGTGGCAGCTCACCTGGTGGTGATATTGTTGTATCAAATGCTGTAAATTTTGTCGACAATGAAGGTCATGTTACTGTTTTGAAAATCTCTAATGGTGGCTTGGATACAACGACCATGGTTGGTCTTTTTGGCGATCCTGATTTTGCCAGAATTGAGGTAGGTGATTCTGCTTTTTCGGTTCAAAATGACGCAACTGGTACTGCTCTTTATATGAATAAAGCTGAACTTATTGATGCCATAGCATCCAATATTGAGGATCGTGTAGGAACGGCAAGCATTAGTCGTCGAGCAGCACGTACCGGTCGTAATCCGCAGACCGGAGCAACTATTCAGTTGTCGGCTGATATCGTTTTGAATGACACTACCGGCGGTAGTTTTACTTTGAGAAGGCTTGATGAAGACACGGATGATGACGGGTTGCTCGATATGAGGGTTAGCGGTGATAGTGCCTTGTTTCGATGTTTAAGCAAGGCGGATGCCAAGCGGGCACTGGAAGCTTTAAGTACCAGTTCATCGGTTAGTTTAATATTAATAGATTCAACTTTAAACGATAGTGGTTTGATTGGTTTGAGTATTGAAAACGGAACTCCTTTATTGTTAATGACAGAAGATCAGGATACCGGCGATGGTTCGACAGAGAGATATGAATTCACCCTCAATCCGGATCGAATGGAAATTGCGAGGGCAATTCGTGAAGGTGGACGAACAGTTGGAGCCAGTACCAAGACTTCTATTACTCCCGGTGTTGTTTCAATAGTTGATTCGCTGAGTGATTCATCAGTCGTCATTCAAAGAGGCGGCGGTGGAAGTTATGGGGGCAACGGTGGAAATATAAGAGTTACGACAAGTAACGTTGGTACGGGAATGTTGCCAAGCAGTGTCGTCATAGGTGATGCCGGTGCCGATGGAACGATGGATCTGTCAGTTGATGGTAATGTCGGAATTGGTTTAACCAATCCAACCTCCATCCTACAGGTAGTCCAAGGTTCATTTACTGATCCTATTGCGGATGCCTGGACGTTGTATAGTTCACGCCGGTGGAAGGAAAATATTAACACTATTAATAACGCTTTAGATAAAGTTCAACAATTACGCGGTGTCGAATATGACTGGAAAGCCGACGGGAAACATGATATTGGTTTGATTGCCGAGGAAGTCGGCGAAGTAATTCCTGAGATTGTTACCTATGAGGAAAATGGCATTGATGCCAAGTCTGTCGATTATTCACGACTGGTAGCTTTGTTGATCGAAGCCTCAAAAGAACAACAAACTACAATTAAATCAATGCAGACTGAAATTACAGAATTGAAAACTCTGGTTACCAAGCTGGCAAATCAGAATAGCATTAATTCCAAGACAAATTTTGGTATGAAATAGATTGAATTGAACAATAAATCATCAAAAGGCTCCAGCATTCCTGGAGCCTTTTTTTTTAAATATATTGAAGTTTTATTCGAATTTTGCTATTACAAAGAAAGCAGACAATGTTATGTAAATATAAGTAGAGGAGCAATCAGTGTGAAATTGCATTATTAAATTTGTATTTGTAATAAATGTAATATAAAGTGGATAAGATCAAAAAGCGATTGTTTCAAACTCAATATTTAAATTAAAAACAACCATTGTCATTATAATTACGTTTGTATTTCAATTTATAATTGTAAGATTGATCAGATTAAGTTCTGATCCTTATTCAAGTTTGTCTGTTACAAATCATCAAAGAGAGTAATTTAAATTATCACTTCACTAATTTGAATAACAGGTTGTTGATTCGTGTAATTTGGGATGTCGTTCATAATTGCTTCTGCATGTGGTCCAAAGGCTGACTGGAAATTTTCTATAGAATCAAAATATAGATTTCCCATAACAATATATGTTGCATCAGAGCCAGGCATTGCCCCGCTCAAACCCTGCTCTACCGTAATTTTCTTACAAGCTGCTCCGAGTTTCCCTTGAACCATAGGAATATGGTTATCTCGATAATAAGTTAAATTAAAATTATCATCCGGGCTATTAGGATAGAGAACACTAACTTTAATCATATCTTTTCCCTTTACGTTAAAATTATTAATTCTGAAATTATGCAGGTTGTTGAATCCTTGGATAAATAAATGCAGTCAGCCATATTATATATGAAACGTAAGTTATAGTCAAAGGTGTTGATATACAACTAAAATATAGACTAAAAAAATCCATAATATGGATTACGTAAAAGATATAATGTCATCTTGTTCTGATAAATTTTGATATAAAAAACATAGCTAATTAAACAGTATCAATACTCACATAGCTTGTTGGTGGTATAAATATTCTAATTTATTGGAGTATGGGAATCCAGTTCAAGACTTAGGTAATTGGATAATCCAAACCTGGTTCAATCGGCTTTCCCATAAGTCTGCAAATTGCAGCAATCTGACCTTGATGATGATAAATATGAGTTAGTGTACGCAGAAAAACATGAGCAGGTATGAGAACTTTTTCTTTGTTTCCCCATGTCATCATTGGACGAGCTGTGTTAAGCTCCTTTTCAGAAGCAGTAAGTAGATATTTATCAGTTATTAAATAAACCTCACGGCGATAGTCCATTATTTTCTCAATTGTAGAATATTGAGAAATGTCATCATCAACATCAATACGTCCTTGCAAAACACCTGTCCAGTACTTCTCTCCACCGATAACATGGTGTAACTGCAAAATCAAGCTTGGATAGCCAAATCCATTCAATTCTTTACTTAATTCTTCGGTACTGAACTGTTTACAATGTTCTATCAGTTTCTTAAGACTCTGATGAGCTCGATTGTGAAATTCAATCATTCCTTCGCTGTTGTACATAGAGCTTCCTAATTAGTTAGTTATTGGACTATTTGTTTACATCATAAGTTTTTCATCCTATAAGAGCAAACTCAAAACATGACATTTTCAATAATCATTGTTTGTTTAATAGATAGAATATTCAGGTTCTCATTAAAATTGTGTTGTGGTTAGAACTGAATAGGGAATTAGGATCTACTTCACGTGAGTGATTGCGATATATGAATATTTTCAATCAAGAATAGTATTCAGTTTAAAGTTACCTGTCTCCTTAATTTTATTGGTAAGTCATAGCACAGTCTGATTGTTGATATTTTGCATTATAAAAGTACAATTTTATAAAGTCGAGCGGTTTATAGCCCTATAGATATAGATGCAAAGATTCTATTGTCGATAATTCATGCATGGCAAAAAATTTACTTTTTAAGAGATCCTTACGGATTGTATTCATATTTGTACTCTGTATCTTTTGGTTTGGTCTCTATGTGGATTCAGTTAATTCAGATGAAAATAGAAATGAAAAACACACCCATGAAGATATTATTTGTGCTAATTGTCATTCTTTTGGGAGTAAAATTAAGAAATTTGAAAATAAAAGGTGTATAAGCTGTCACAATCAGTTATTTGATGATAACTTTATTTCCGATAACAACTTTCACAACGATAAAACCCGTCAATGCACCGATTGTCACTCATTCCATAATTCTAATAATCTTATAATTGAGAAGACTAAAACCCAGTATGACTTAGTATCCAAACAAGGTGCTATTCACTGTTATACTTGTCACAGTGTTTCCAGTAACTTGAGCTTGCTATCAGAAGGGCACCGTGATGCCAGAATTCTCTATCATAATAATTCTCAGAATATTTTGAGCCTGTCTCTATCACAAGGATGTATGCTCTGTCATGGTTCATCATATTCCTCGACCTCAAATAATTCAAGCATGCCGGTTATAAATAACCATGCCAGCCATCCCTATGAAATTGATGTAATTCCGGGGGAAGGAAATAGCACGAATCGTATCCGTTTTGAAATTGATCCAAGGATTAAGCTCTTCGATAATCGCATTGAATGCCTGACGTGTCACAATCTGTCAGCAGAAGAGGACGATCTATTGGTTAATTTCGAAGAGCCGCTTGATTTTTGTAATGGATGTCATGAGCATATCAGCACTAATACTAGCCTTGCTGATACACGTTAAACACGTTAACTATCTACCCCAATAACAGTTATATTTTGTAGGAAATAATTTCTACAAAACAGCATTTTTTTTATCCTATTTATGCTATTTTCCTTGACAAATTCATGATAAATATGTTAATTATTTCACATAGTAGTGTATTAATGAAATTAACTACTTTTTGAATTGATAAGGAATTAAATGGTTTTCTGGCGTAAACAATTGAGAGTTAGTGATTATTTTCACTTTAAGGCTGTTAGCAATAAAGACAGCAGGCTTTCTAATCATACTAATAGTACTAATATAGACCATATAATGTCTTATTTGATCTGTATGTGGCGGTTCCCTTATTTCAACAGATTCAGATCATATACCCATAAAGCCATATATTCTTTCAGGAGCATAAATGGTAGTTATTTAGCCTTTAACTCTATTTTAACATTGCTTGTGATATGTTTCACATTGACTAGTCAATCTACGTTCTCGAGCAATCTTTCAGTCCCGGCAGAATTTGTTATGCGTTTAGAGCCTCCAGGCAGCAATAATAACTTTTTAAGACCTTCTGATATTTTTATTGATAATCAAAACGGTGAAGTCTTCGTTGCTGATCCGGGTAAAAATCGGGTAATTATTTTTGATTCTTCGGGAGTTTTTCAGTTTGAATTTGATGGTGCTGATCATTTTTCTTCGCCTGTCAACATCGTTGTTGATTCTAATGGTTTTATTTATGTATTAGGAAGCACCCGTGCCGGCCGCAGAATTTTCAAATTTGATTTTGATGGACAGTTTATTCAGCAATTTCCAATTCCCCATGGCTTTAAAGAAGGGGGATTTGATTTCACATGTCTTGCTATAAGTGACAATAATAATCTGTACGTATATGATCAGGTTGGATCTCAAGTTTGCATATTCGACAGCCAGGGTATTTTTGTTAATTCATTTGAAATATTTTCTGGTAAGGATGAGGTTTCACAAATAGCGATAATTATAAATTCCATTACTATAAGTAATGATAAAATCTATATCCCTGTTTCCTCAATGGGAATGATTCAAGCCTTTGATCTAAATGGCAATATAAGCCAATCATTTGGCATAAGAGGAAACAATGTCGGCGAACTTAATTTCCCCGTCGAAGTCAAAATTACACAAGACAACTTGATATTGGTTTTAGATAAGCATCGTATAAATGTAATTTGCTTTTCTCCTGAAGGAAAATTTCTTGGTGAATTTGGTGGTAAAGGATCGTCTCCGGGTTGGTTCTACCATCCGACTTTACTTGAAGTAAACACTCAAAACCAGGTGTATGTCGGACAAATATTTGAAAATAAAATTCAACTTTGTCAAATTCCTAAATTCATAACTGATAAAATAGAAAAATTAGATGATGTATTTTAATCAACTTACAAATATGTGTTTAAATAAGAATTCAAATCTTATAAGACAGGCTTCTTATTTACAAACTATCTCTTTTAACCTTTTAACCTATGTATTTGGAGGTAAAAATGCGTAAGGTTATGATGCTCGTTTTTGGAACCATCTTTTTATTAGCTGGCTCCTCATTTGCATTCCACGATGCTGGTGTTGCCCATTGTAATGGCTGCCACACCATGCATAACAGCCAAGACGGTGCTTTGGTGGATCCTGATTCACCAAACGGTAACGCCTGGTTGTTAAAAGACGCCACACCAAGTGACGTTTGTCTTTCATGCCATGCCTTAGGATTAGGCGCTGTATTCTCAGCTGATCCTCTGGCTCCAGCTCCGCTTAAAGGTGCTGGCAACTTCACTTATCTTTTAGAAGATAATTTATATGACGGCCATGGTGGTGGTGATACAGCCAATGATGGTTCCTGGACACACGCCGTTCCTGGCGATGCTGCCGGTCACAATATTGTTGCTCCTTCAAGAGGCGTAGCCGCTGATGCAACATTATTAACTGCTCCGGGCGGAACTTTCCCAGCTAGTCAGCTTGGTTGTTCATCCTGTCACGATCCGCATGGTACAGATGATTTCCGTATGCTTTATGGCGCTAATCGTTCAGTACAAGATGGTCTTTACACTTTTGCCAATGCTGCTCCTGAAGCTCAGGGAATAAGTATTTTCTTCGGTTCTGAAAGTAACTCAAATCATACTGCTTATCAGGGTGGAATGAGTGCCTGGTGTGGAAACTGTCATGGTAATTTCCATAACAACAATACCGAACTAATTCACAAATCCGGTATGGCTATGGGTGGTTCTATTGCCAGTACATACAATTTATATAATGGTACCGAAGATATGCTTGGTGCTGTTCAAGCTACATCTTATTTAGCTGACGTTCCATTTGATGATGCTGCCAACACAACCAGCAGCACTACTGGTCCTTCTGCCAGTTCTCAGGTTATGTGTTTATCCTGTCACCGCGCTCACGCTTCATCAGCCCCTGATGCCGGTCGTTGGGATTTCTCTGTAACATTACTGGAAGAAGATGGTCTTGAATCCGGTTCTTATGCTATTCCGGATCCATATGGCAGCCCTAACCAGCGTTCACTGTGTAACAAATGTCATGCTAAAGATGCATTTGATCACATAGTAACTCCATAAGGCTTAAAATTACTTAGTCATTATTGACTATGTACTTCATACCTAGTATCTTTTATGAATCGCCCGGGAAGGTTTTCTGGGCGATTTTTATCTAGTAGAGGTTTTGGAAAATGTTTTTACAAAGAAATACTTTTCGCCCGGTTTTACAGTTGGCTGCTTTGTTAACAGGATGCTGTTTAACATTTGGAATAATGACTTCATCTGTTCATTCAAATGAAATTGTTAGCCAAGGACAGCTGGCTTTATATTTTGAACTGCCCGAGAAAAATGAAGACGAAGTAATCTTACGGATTGATTCAATTGCAGTAAAATCATCTAACTCCTCAATCTCCTTTATTCCAATTCAAGGTGAAATTTCATCGTTAAAAAACTCAAACGAACAGTTTAGATTAGTAGACAGTTATCTTAAATCAGGATTATATAGCTCAATTATAATTTATTATAATGAAATTTCCGGATATATCGGTAGAGCTAAAGTAATAACCGGTAATCCTGATTTAGGACAATTGATTGAATACGAATTTATGGTGAATGATGATATGTGTACCTTTATAAATATCCGTTGGGATGTACACCAAATAGATTCCGAAGCTAAAATATATACGCCGCAGTTGGTTATTTCGACTGATCCAACCGATGTGCATGGTAATTTCCTTTTTGTTTCAAATGAGGGTTCCGATAATTTAACGATTATAAATCAACAAACTTATCGAACCAGCAATGTTATTTCAACCGGGAAACAACCGCGAGGATTGGCATATTCTCAATTCGATACCCAATTGTATGTGTGCAACTCCGGTTCTGATAATATCTCTGTCATAGATGTATTAACTCAAGAGATCGTAAATAACATCAGCCTGCAATTTGGAGACCAACCTTCACGGATATTATTATCCCCTGATAATGATCTTTTATATGTTTTGAATTATGGTTCAAACACTTTATCAGTTATTAATGCCATTTCTTATCAGGAAGATTTTCGTATCAATGTGGGTGAAAATCCGATTGGACTCGCGATTAATGATTCCACCGGATATGTATATATTTCAAATTCTTATTCGAATAAAATATTGATTTATGATCCGGTTAGCAGGGGAATTATTTCGTCACTGACTTCTGTGTCTTCTGCTCAAGAATTACTATTTAGCAGCCAACTTCATTATCTTTTTATAGCAGATGAAAATCGACCGCTTGTTCAACCGTATAATGAAATTACCGGATCGTTCAATAGCAGTTATAATCTCTGTTCAGTCGTTACCGGTATGGAAATCAATTCCTACGGTGATAAACTCTTTATCGCACAAAGAGATTGCCGGGAAATTTCGGTCTATCATATTGAGACCTCACAAGAAATAAACCGATTTGCCTTAGATAATACTCCCGGGCTTATTACCCTTGATTTTGATAATCGATTCTTATTTGTAACTTACCCAAAATCAAATCAGTTAGCTTTAATAAATATTAACAGCGGAAAAATAATTAAAAAAGTTAACGTTGGCAAAAAACCGTTTATGGCTCTGGTGCCATGGTAACAAATGATTAATAGATCATTTACATATCGAAGTAGTATTTTTACTATAATAACCTGCAGTTTCTTTTTGCTTTTCTGCATTGGTTCTGTAAAAGCAGGTTTACCATTGGGAATAAGCGGAAATTTGGATATATCTTATGGTGAATCTGAAATAAATAAAAATACTCAGGAATTGCTTAATCAGAAATATTCATTCAACTGGCAGAAAAGTTTTCTTTCGCAACTAACATTGAGAACTTCGTACAGGTATTCAAAATCAGATCTTACCCAAAATAGTTCAAATCCAATTTGGAATGAAGAACAGCAACCATCGCTTGATTTGGTTTGGAATAACTCAAACTTTACCTTTAGCACCAGCAACACCCATCGAATTACTGATGCAACCCTTAAAAATTTAAAATTATACAGAAAAAGCTGGTCGTCTTATTTTAAAACAAAGTCAATAAAATACCCGATCTTATCAATCAGATTTAACCGGGATCATATCTTTAATCATAGCGATTTATCGCTTCAAAATTTGAATGAGAATAGATTCCAGACTGAATTGAATCATTCATATAAAAGCAGTATATTGCGATATGGTTTTGCAAGACGGTTCAATGAAAATCAAATCAATAATCTTAGATCAACACAGTACACCCATACATTTAATTTGACTAACGTAAAACGTCTTTATGAAAATAAAGTTATCGTTTCATCAAATTACTCATTTTCATACCAAACCCAAACAGATGAAAGACCTTCTGACACAACCGATTATTTTGTTATTCAGATTTTATCAGGTCTTTATCGTACAACAAGTAATTATACGTTTGATTCACTAACTGAGATACATGGTTTGAGTGATGGCAACTTTCGGGACCCGATCCAACCTTTAATAGATGTTGGGGGGATCTCTATCAATCAGAATCTTGGAGTTGATTTTGGATTTAATCAGGAAGTTGGGGCTTTATATCTGTATGTCGATCAATATTCAGATAAGCTGTCCTGGTATGTTTATGTATCATCAGATAATCTCAATTGGGACCTACACACCATCATGCCGGATGTAATTTTCAATGAAGGTTATAATCGTTTTGAAATTAAATTTCAAGAAGTAATGACACGGTATATAAAAGTTGTTAATATTGAAGTGAGTGATATTGAACACGCTTATGTGACAGAGATTCAGGCAATGGAAGAACGATCAGTATCAAAATTTTCTAAAACAAATTCTTCAGCCCATATTTTTGATATCAATTCAAGTTATCGCTATTCTGATAAAACCAGTTATGGATTTAGCGGTTCTTATCAACATCTTCCCGGTCAGTTCGACAGAAGCAACAGGGACAATGTTAGTTATTCATTATCTACCCGATATAAACATTCAGATCTAATAAATCACAACTTCCGTTTGAATCATGATATGCAATTTTTTAACGGGTCAGCCTTAGATCTATCAAGTTATGGCTTATCTTATTTGATTCACATAAACCCTCTGGAAAGATTAGAATTTACTGTATCTTCAAGCCTTCAAGAGGATTATATTGATGGCGAGAAAAACACCAATAATCGCAGTTTATTGCTCAATAGCAAAGGGTCCCCTTTAAACAATCTTAATATGTCAATAGACTTTACATTTTCACATAATATTCAGTATTTATCAAAGAAGAAATTTAATTCATGGAATGGCCAGATTTCAATGGATGGCGTATTAAATAGATCAATTACCTTAACAATTAATTACTCGCATCGATATGTTGAATCAGTCGATACTGAATTTCCTAATGGATTAACTAAAGAGATAACACGAGATCAAGTTCAAGTAGGCATGCGTTACCGGCTGACCAGAACAATTTTTATCAGAGGTTCAATTAACTTGAATTATGCTGAAAGATCATTTTTCACCCAAGATTACATGATTAATTGGAAACCTTCTAATAAATTATCACTAAGCAGTCAAATGAAATTGCAGAATAATGATGATGTGACAATAACAAAACGGTATAATACTCAATTAAATTATAAAATAAGCAGAAATGCTAACCTGTATGTCAGTTATTTTATAAATGACTTAACTGAAGCAGCCGGAGAGAGAAATCAATCTGTCAGGGTTGGTTTTAGATCAGGTTTATAGATGTGGAGTAGCTCGATGAAAATAAAACAAATTGGTTTACTTTTAACGGTCTTGATACTTAGTGTTGGAAATTTTGGATGTGGTGGCATTGGGACAACTGTTTTTTTGCATCCTGAATTTAATTTTAGTTTTGTTGAAAGGGTGGCTGTAATCCCTTTTGAAAATTTATCAAAAGACCAAGGTGCGGCATTTCGTGCAACAAGACTATTTCTAACAGAATTACTATCATCCGAGGCGTTTGAAGTGATTGAACCGGGGGAGGTTAAAAGAGTAGTTGAAAAGACTGGCTCAACCCGAACGGCAGATTTGACTAAGGATCAGATTATTCAGATAGGAAAAGAATTGAAAGTTCAGGCTTTATTTTTCGGTACGATCAGTGAATCTACCGTTCAAAGAAGCGGAACTTCGATGAATGCTGTTGTAACTATGGTTGTCAGGCTGGTTGAGACAGAAACAGGAGCAACTATTTGGTCAGCAACTCATACTCAGAGTGGAAAAGGTTTTTGGAATTCAATCTTCGGTGGAAGAGATAAGTCGATGAGTGAAATTACAAGAAGATGCGTTAAGAAAATAGTTAGGACTTTGATTAGTTAGATGTTTGCAAAATTTTATAAATATTGTCTGCTATGCGGCATAATTATATTTTCAGCCGGTACTTATGTATCCGCAGAGATAAATAATGAACAGGCTTCTAACGCCGAGCCGGTTATCGCAGTATTGCAGTTTGCTAATTACTCCGGAAGCTCTAAAGCTCCGGCTGCTGTCATGCATCAAATTTATAAACAACTCGAACAACACCATCTCAAATATGTGCCACAAGCTGACCTTCGATCCGTATTGCGTAAATATAGAATTCGATCTATCGGTTCAGTAAATCGAAGAGATGTTTTAAACATTAAAAAATCTACAATTATTAATAGAATTATTCTTGGTTCGATAAATATTTATGAAAGCCAAAAAAATCCTGAGATTTCTATTTCGATTAGGATTATAGATACCGATCAATTGTCGATAATTACTGCTGGCACCATTTCGGCAACCGGATCTGATTTTGAGAAAATGTTTGGATTGAATAAAATAGGTTCTGTAGAACTGCTTCTTGAAAAAGTTGTCGATGATTTATTCAGTAATCTAGTTGAGAAATTGAAGAATTATAACAATTTATCTATTGATAATAACGTATCACATATTGTTGCTATCGTTCCCTTTGATAATATATCTGAGAAAAAATATGCCGGTTTGATAACTTCTAATATTCTGCTTTCAAACCTAATCCGAAAAGGATTTAAAGTAATCGAACCCGGAATAATAAAAGAATATATGTTGAGAAATAAACGGGTTCTTAGAGGAGAAATTGATTTAAAAACACTTGAACAATTTAATACTGAATTAAATATTGATTTATTAATAACAGGATCTGTTGAACATTTTAAACTTGCCCGGAGTATTAGACAGCCCGAATTAGAAATTGGTGCTCGGGCATTGGATGCTGATAATGGGAGAATCATTATAATGTTTAATGATAGTCGGAAAGGAAATGATTCGGAAACTATTTTTGGGTTTGGGAAAATTAATTCCATGGGGAATTTAATCGCAAAATCATTTGATAAATATTTACATAAATTAGAATCAAAAAGTGAGAAATATTTTGCAAAAAGAAATTAGATTTTTAGTCAGAACCGGAGTATTTATAATCGCTGCTTTAACTATTATAGCAGCCCATGCTAATAGTGTTGAAGTCATAAACCAGCCATATCCCTTAGTTGTTGTAAATGGAGACACTATTACAAGTAAGAATATTGACCAGTTGTTGATTAAAACTCACAAGAGCATGGCAATGGAAGAAAAGCAATCATTTGATTATGATAAATTACTCACTAAATCTATTAATGATCTGCTAATTCTTCAGGAAGCTTACTCATTAGGTTTGGATGAGAACGATTATTTGGTTGATCTCTTATATGAACGAAGAAAAGAAGTTATTCAACAGCTATATCTCGCCCATAATTTTAGACCGGAAATTATTATACCGGATCAGGAAATTGATGATTACTTTGAGGCAAATTTAATTCGCTACCAATTTCGAACAATTTCATTGGCATCCTTGGATGAGGCTAACGAAATTTACGAACTCCTTTCACAAGGTCACAGCTTTGATAGCCTGGCTACCGCGCGGTCAGTAGATCATAGAAGATTCAAAAAAGGTTTGCATTCGGTAACCTTCAAAATGAATGTTGATAAAATATTGCTAACCCAGTCAGATAAAATGGAAGTGGGAGAATTTTCAAAGCCAATAATATATCAGGACAATTATTCAATTATAAAATTAGAGAAAAGGCTTGAAGCGAACCGTGAAAGATTTGATTCTTTCAAAGATAAAATTATTGACCGGCTTACCGAAGGACGAAAAGAAGTTGCCTGGACTAAATTCATGCAGGATCTTCTTCAGAAATACCCAGTTACTGTTGATTCAAATATAATTGAAGAAATTAGAGCTGACCAGGCTGATGTACTAAAAATGGAATTTCGACAAGGCACAGATAATCCTGTTTTAAAAATTGATGAAGAATATTTTATAACCGACAATGTATTACGAAATGAAATCTCCCATTCCCTCATGAATGCCGGCACGACTCCCTTTGATGTCATATTATTTAATTCGATAAATAAAAAGCAGGAAGAATTATTAAGTACTTATGCCGCTATGCAAAATGGTTTTATCGACAGCGCTCGGGTCATTGAGTGGTATTACCATACTATGGATAGTACTTTAATCGAAATGTATTTAAAAGAAATGATCGTTGCAAAGATTGCATTTAATAGAGATGATTTTCAGGAATATTACAATCTTAATTTAGAAGAATTTCGTAAACCGGATGAATTTCTATTAGATGATATGTTACTTGCAGATCATAATCAATCTCATAAAGCGGCAAACGCTTTAAAAGATGGGGCGCAATGGAGTTTTATTTATAAAAGTTATAAAGCTTCATCAGAGAAAACAACTGATGAAGATAAATGGATGACACTAATAAATTTCCCGGAGAAGATTCAAAAAGAATTAATAGATCTTCAAGTTGGGCAAACAAGTGCGCCTTTACAGTCAAATGAAGGATATGTGATATTTAAAATTAAAGATCGCAGGGCTGGTGGAATAAAACCAATTGAAGAAGTAGACATGAAAATTCGTGAAATAATGTTTCAGAAAATCTTTAATGAACTTCTTGATGAACATTTGACTAAATTAAAGGACAATTCAGAAATTGTTCACATTGAAAATAATATAAATCTATATTTTGGAAAAGATAAAGAATAATTTAACCAAACTAAGAAATTCTATTTATTAAGGTGGCTCATGAAAAAAAGATATAAAACAAAATTTATTAAAGAGATATTTATTCTGTTTTTTCTTTTATCTGCAACTTTGCTAACACCTGATTATGTCTCTGCTCAAATAAAAAGAGGTAAACGCTTTGCTAAAAAAAGCAATTGCCTTGATTGTCATAAAAGTGAGAATTTTAAGGGCAGTATCAAACATGCTCCTTTTAATAAAAAAGAATGTCTCTCATGTCATAAGCCGCACGGGCTTGTCGGTACCCTTAGATTGGTTAAAGAGGGAAGTGAACTTTGCTTCACCTGTCATACTCCGGAGGCTCTTGGCTTAAATAACTCAAATGTACATCCTATTGTGTCAGAGGGTAATTGTCTTTTATGCCATGACATCCATGCTTCCGACCATAAAGGCTTATTGAAAGATGAATTAAAGGAAACTTGTTTTAAATGCCATAATCGGGAAGAGTTTGAAAAAAAACATCTGCATCCACCCTTAGAAGACGGCTGTGCCTCATGTCATAATGTTCATGGAACGGACCATGAAAATGTTTTGATTAAGTCAAAGACTGAACTTTGTGCTTCCTGTCATAATCCTGAAGAAAAATCGTTTACCTCGGCACATTTTGAATATCCTGTAGGTCAGTCAAATTGTTCTCAATGTCACACTGCTCATTCTTCAGATTTACCTAAATTATTTTCCGGTTCTGTCCATGGACCGATGGCGGTAGGTGATTGTGAAAGCTGTCATAATTCTCCCGATAGCGAAAATCCTTTTGCTTTATTAATAGACGATAATAACATGTGTTTCAATTGTCATGATGAAGCTGATGTTGCTCCTGAAAATACTCATTCTCCGGTTGTTGACGGCTTGTGTATTGATTGTCATAATCCCCACTCTTCACCTCAGAAAATGCTATTAAATCAACCGGTAAACCAAATTTGTGCTGATTGCCATGATGATATTACATCTGATCTGAATAAATTCAGTCGTCACGAACCGGCACAAACCGATTGTACCAACTGTCACAGTGGCCATGGTAGTATGGAAAACAAATTGTTATCTAAAGAAAGCACACAACTTTGTCTTGACTGTCATACTGATCAAAAAAAAGAACTTGATGCCGCGAACACCCACGCTCCTTTTGTTGATGGAGAATGTCTTGATTGCCATTTGCCTCATAGTTCTGATCATGGTAAGCTTACAAAGGATGTTAGATCGGACCTGTGTGGTGATTGTCATGATACAATGTCTGATTGGATGAGCCAAAAAAGCATACATCCACCCGTAAAAATAGGACAATGCAATTCTTGTCATGCGCCTCATGCATCTGCGCTGAGTAATCTTCTTTTCAAAGAGAGCAATGAAAATTGTGAATCATGTCATAAAAATATTATGAACACCGAAGGAAGTTCTATTATACATGCACCATTTGAAGAACAGGCATGTGATAATTGTCATGGAATCCATGCTACCGACTTTGAAAATCTTATGATTTCCAAGCCCGGACAGGTATGTTTGGATTGCCATGATATTACTTCAGATGTGATTGATGAAAACGGAAGCACGCATCAACCGGTTGTTGACGGCTTCTGCAACGATTGCCATCAACCTCATCACGGTAAGATTGAACATCTCTTAGTGGACAAACCCGAGAGGCTGTGTTTAACCTGCCACGATGACATAAAAGATCGTATAGAGAATCAGGTTGCCCATGCTCCGGCAGAGGAAGGAGATTGCCTGGGATGTCACAGTGCCCATGAGAGCAATCATAAAAGACTGTTAACCGAAGCTGTTCCGACACTTTGCTTATCCTGCCATGATGGAGAAGACAAATCTTTCAAAAAGAAACATTTGGGATTGTCTGGAGAACAAATAGATTGCCGCAAGTGTCATGATGCTCATGCCGCCGAGACAGATCAAATGTTCTTCCAAAATAGTCATGATCCTTTTAATGGAAATAATTGTGATGTCTGCCACAAGAAAAGTGAAGAAAATAAGGAAACCAAATAATGAAACTCATTAGAAATATTCTCGTGATAATTGCTCTCCTTATTAGTGTGTCTATCACAGCACAAATAATCCCGGTTGACGAACCGTCAATTTGTTTCGAGTGTCATGCCGATTTTGAAAATCTAACCGAAAAAAAACATGTCCATGCCGCTTTTGATAGTGGAAAATGTTCTCAATGCCATAATCCTCATGCTTCGAAACATGCCTCTTTAT
This sequence comes from uncultured bacterium, assembly GCA_965372795.1. GTDB lineage: Bacteria > Zixibacteria > MSB-5A5 > GN15 > FEB-12 > QNAD01. Next base: position 67,266 of record CBDVDR010000016.1, on the reverse strand, counting down.
TGGGTGATGAACTTTTACCGTTGTGCACCTCTTGCCATGAATCCATAACCGAAGAATTAAAAAACCAGTCAACTCATATTCCTGCCCTTCAAGGGGAGTGTACGGCTTGCCATAACCCCCATGCTTCTGATTTCCCGGCTTTAGTGCAGAACGACCAACCAGAGTTGTGTCTTTCATGCCATTCAACCATAAGCGACTGGATGGAGAACAGTTTTGTGCACGCACCCATCATTGAAGGAAATTGTTCTGCCTGTCATGGTCCCCATGGTGAAATGAATAATAACCTGCTGAAAAACAGTGTTCCTAAAGTCTGTTATGATTGTCACCAATCAACCGATGAAATTAAAAATGCACATCGAGGCTATGAAATTACTGAGTCAAATTGTATTGCTTGCCATGACCCCCATTCTTCAACAATTGAAAACCTTCTGCGTTCTAATCAACATGCTCCTTTTAAAGGGGGAAATTGTAATGTCTGTCATGAAACTTCAAGCGGCAATGCTTTTGCTATAAAAGCAAGCAATGAAAAGCTCTGTCTGAAATGTCATAAAAATGTGGTAGATAAAAAAATGGTCTTCCAACATAATTTGGATGATGAAATTTCCTGTATGAACTGTCATAATCCTCATGCTTCTGAAGCTGAAAATTTACTTAGTGCTAACCAAATTAATCTTTGCATGAGCTGTCATTTTAATGAAGAGGGAAGTAAGAACAAAGAAAAATTTGTAACTCATAGTGGTATAGATTGCTCTAATTGCCATCTGCCTCATGGGGCTAATAACGAGAACTATTTGAAATCGGTTGAACTGGAACTTTGTATCGGCTGCCACTCTGACTCACATGAATCTTCACACCCCCTTGGCGACGATGTGATTGATCCAAGAAGTGAACTGCCGGTAAACTGTTTAAGTTGCCACCAACTTCACGGGTCAGAATTCCCAAAATATCTGCCTTTAAATCCATCGATGGATCTATGTATTCAATGTCATAAAAGATAATTTTAAAAGTCATTTAAAGTCACAACAGACCTGTTAGAATAATAATTTAACGGGTCTGTTTTTTAATAGACAAAGTTGAAATAATTATAATAAATCACAAATTTCTGAGTGCGGATTCTAATGAAATCCTGCGATAGGATTGTTTAAGGTAGGGCAGGGATGGAATCGTTGCCTGACTATCCGGCATCGTTTCAGTTACTGCCTTGAGCCAATCGAATATTTCCGGTTTGTGACATTCGATTATTAGATCGGGATCGGCAACTTCACCACCAACTGAATATGAATAGCAGGTATGAACTTTTTTTTTGACTGATTCAATTAGTTCGCTGTTAATTTTTGATTGCCATGAATGTCTGTCGGGAGTCAGGAGGATATTAATCTTTTGTTCGATGATCGCTTGTAAATTTGATTCGGGGTTGCTTTTAGTTCTAATATTCTTTTCCATCGGATAAATATCAAGCATGCCATAGTCGGTAATTTGCGACCCGCATTGGAACGTGCGAAACTCCGGATAGGCATGAAATTTATCAGAGTTTTCCCGGTGACGATCATAAAATGCGGTTACATAGCCCAAAACAAGATTAGCCGCACCGAGTCCATCTAATCCCTTCGGAGTAAGCAGTCCCAATCTTGTGCCTAAGGAAAAGCCTGAAAAAAAGTTCGCATGCCTGACAGTCTGGCCATCTGATTGGATTACAAAATCGGTTCCCCGAAGGATCGCGCTATGCATAAAAAGAGCCTACTTAATATCTATCATTGTTTACGACACTTTACCAGTTACTTTATATCTATAATGTAAAAGTAAATTGAGCAATAAAAAATATTCACTGATAATAAATGGCGACTACAATGTCACTCTCCCAAAATTTTATGGAGTTCAGAATCGTGATTCAATTGTTATAAACTTTGATTAAATTGAATTATCAACAATTTTTGGAACACCAATACAATAGATTGTATAATAACAAAGAAAATGGACATATTATGTACATAATGCTTAAGCAATAGTTCAAACTGGCATAGACCGGCAGTAAATGATATATTTTATTATAAAATAACTACCACAAATGAAGAGGAATTATATGCGCCAACAAATCTACGTCCTGCTAATTCTATTAGTATTAATTGCTTCAAGTAACGGACATGACATAACAAACTTTCCAAATGATATCATTATTGAATCACAAACAAATCCAGAAGGACTTCGAAATATTCCAGACTACGAACACTTCAATGGAATGGATTATAGGAAGAGACCCGACACTGCTTTACAGATTAGCGAGTATATACGCCGGATATTTCAGGACAAAAACGGAAACCTCTGGTTCGGCACTAATTATGATGGCGTGTGCCGATACGACGGAAATTCCCTTACCTATTTTTCTACAAAAGAAGGACTTAGTGGAAATCAAATAAAAGGCATAGTAGAAGATAATAACGGCAACCTGTGGTTCGCAACGAATGGTGGAGTATCTAAATATGACGGAAAATCATTCAGTAATTTTACCAAAAAAGATGGGCTTAGTGATAATAACGTATGGAGCATATTTGTAGATAGAGCCGGAACCATTTGGTTCGGTACTTTAGAAGGAGTCTGTCGCTACGATGGAGAAACCTTTACACCATTTGCAATTCCTGCGGCTTTAGAGAGAGATTATTCAATGGGGGTTACCAGTCCTAAGGTTGTTTGGAGTATCATAGAAGATAGGGCAGGCAATATGTGGTTCGCAACCAATGGCAGGGGCGTCTATCGCTATGATGGAAAAACCTTAACCAATTTTTCAGTGAAAGATGGTCTCAGCGATAATTTTGTTCAGTGTATCTTAGAAGATAAGAAAGGTAATATTTGGTTCGCTACCCGTCACAAAGGTATTAGCCGCTATGACGGCAAAACCTTTACAAATATTTCGGAGCAAGAAGGGCTGAGCTCTTATGAGGGTTGGCATATTTATGAAGATAAAGCCGGAAACATTTGGTTTACCGATGAGGGTTTTGGAGTATACCGCTACGATGGAAAATCCATCAGAAATTTCTTTAAAAAGGATGGCCTTATACAGCATGCTGTGCAGAGCATTTTTGAAGATAAAGAAGGACGGCTTTGGTTTGGTACCGGGGCTGGACTCTATCGCTTTGATGGGAAATACTTTTTCAATGTTACAAAGAACGGACCCTGGCAATAAAGTAAGTTGAATTCTGAAAATTACGATATGAAAAAACCCCGATAATTTCATCAGGGTTCTCGAAAAAATAGCGGGTAGTTAGACGATCTTCGCAACTTTTTGATGTATTCCCAAAATATATCAGGTGTTCTACTATGACTGAATAAAACTAATCAATGCTTGTTTTTAATGACATTTATCTTTTGCAGTAATATGTTTTTAACACTTCATAGATCTGGTCTGTTACTTGTTGAGCATTTTCCTTAGTAAAACACAACGGAGGTTTAGTTTTAAGAACACTATCAAAAGGACCATCTGTACTGATGAGTATATTTCGGTTTCTAAGTTCGTTTTTAATATGATTGGCTAAATGAGTATCTGGTTCTGAGTTATTTTCATTTTTTATCAATTCCACACCAATAAATAAACCGGAACCTCTTACATCACCAATACAAGGAAACTCTTTTTGAAGTTCAATAAAAAGTGATTTATAGAAATCACCCACTATCCTCGCATTTTCCTGCAACTTTTCTTCTTCAATCACCTCTAAAACAGATAAGCCAATCGCACACGAAACCGGATTACCGCCAAATGAACTAAAAAACTCAACCCCTTTACTAAATGATTCGACTATTCCTGTTGTGGTTATTACCGCTCCCATAGGATGACCATTGCCCATAGGTTTTCCTAAAATTACAATATCAGGTACAACTTCTTGCGCCTCAAATCCCCAGAACAAATCTCCCAAACGTCCGAATCCTGTTTGAACTTCATCGCTAATACAAACTCCGCCTTGTTTTCTTATCTCCGGGTAAATTTCTTTTAAATATCCTCTGGCTAAAGGAACCTGTCCGCCGCAACCTACTATAGGTTCGCTGATAAAGGCCGCAATTGGTGAGTCTGAATTATTAATCTGTACAATCGCATCAGTAGCGTACAATTTTCCGGCACTGCCATCATTGGTAGTATATTGCCCTCTGTAAGTGTCGGGAATAGTTGCCTTAAGGACGTAGTCTTTTTGCCTTTGGCCTGCTTGGTTGCTAAACTTATAGGCGCTGATATCTATTCCGGTCTGAGTTTGACCGTGATAACCATGTTCGACTACCATAATGTTTTTGTGCCCGGTATGCGCTTGGGCTAATCTAATTGCTAAATCACATGCGGCACTCCCGGAATTAACAAAGAATACTTTGTTAAGTGAGTCAGGGAATTTAGATAATAACTTATTAGCATACTCAGGTAAAAGATCGTAGAGATACCTTGTGTTAGTATTGAGTGCAGCCATTTGTTTCTGACCGGCCGCTACTACTTTCGGGTGTGAATGACCGACCTGAGGAATATTATTGTATGCGTCTAAGTACGTATTCCCGTAGGCATCAAACATATATTGAAAAGCTGCCCCGGTCATATAAATCGGCTTCGAATAAGTCAAAGCAAGTACAGGACTCGCTATATCATGTCTTTCTTTTATCATTTTGTCAGTTGACTTCGGATTAAAAGTATGCAACCCTATCGCTATGCGGAAACTGTTTTCAGCTGCTATCGGATTGATTCTTAGCCAACGATAGAGCATTCCCCAAGCCGATTTTTCACTTACAAAGGCATATTTGTTATCAGGATTTTGTTTTTTTGAATAGGCAGAATTACATACACTTGTGCATAGTCTGGCCGCTATCAGGTAGTATAAAACTGTTATTTCATTTTCTTCAATCGGCAATATTTGGTGATATGATTTTAGAATGGTAGATGCCCATTCCAAAGGATTTTCCTTGTCGAAACAGGAATAAGCAATAGCTACTGCCAATTCATTAATAAGTGGAGAGTACCCCAAATCACCAAAATCAATAATACCCGATACTTCTCCATCATTCACCAAAACATTCCATTCGTTGGCATCATTGTGAATAATGGATTTTCTTAACTCAGGAAGTATAGGAACAACATTTTCTTCAAATTGTTGAAAAAAATAGCTTACCATGCTTCGGTTCTTCGCACTTGCGATATCCTTAATGTATTTTTTATTCCAATGAAAGTATTGAACACCCCATTCCCATTGTCTTGCCTTGAGGGTATAGCTATTGAACGATTGAAGTTGTTTATCCAATTGAGCCAGAAAGGCTCCCAAAGATTGAAATAAGCTTTTTGTGTGGGTTACTTCTCCTAATAAATGCCCATCAAGGAAAGAGAGCATTCTACATATTCGTTCTTTTCCGTCTATTTTAAGATTTTTGACCAGACTGCCATCTGTAAATTGAATTGGTTTGGGGAATTTCTCACTCTTACTGTTTTGCAAAAATAAAAGTGTTTCATTCTCTGCTTCAATCAGTGCTAACAATTCTCTGTTTTTGAGATATGTTTTAAAAACATATTTCCCGCGTTCGCTTTTAACCAGATAGTTTTGATTCTCATAGCCGTTGAGTTTTTTTATTTCAATCTGTTGAAAACCAAATTGTTTTTGTAAAAATTTATTCATGTCTCACGATCATACTTTCAAAATAAAAATTTAAAATATTTTTGGAAACATCATCAAAACTGTTTGTCACCATAGGCTAAAATATTTCTATTTTGTTTTTTCGTATTCTCAATATATAAAATGAGTAATATAGCCAATAAAAACAAACACAAATTATGGGGGTAAAATGTCGCCAAATCGGTTTATGCCTTTGTATATTTACAAAAAAATGCTCAACAATTGTCAAGCATATAGGTCAAAGACAGGATTCATTAGACAACTTTTGCAACTTTTTGATGTATGATCAGTGACGTACCTTGATCTTAGGGAATTTTTACAACTGTCCGACTTTTTCTATATAAAGCCGTTTATGATATTCATTGCCATACTCACTAACCAAGCGCGCAAAGCCTGGATGTTTGATAAATTTACGTGTGTCGGGATCCAATAAGAGTTGTCCAATATCAAAATAGGCAGGGACTTGAAGAATCTTCTCAGCTTGATTGTTAGCATTTTCAAATTCGCCGAAGAAAACATAACAATAGAAAAGCTGAATCAGATGATCAGTTCCGTCAAGCGCATCCCTCGACATAGGCATCAATTCCAATGCTTTATTAATATGATTTATTGCTTCTTTACGGTTTCCCATACGAGCATACAATTTTCCAAGGCTACCCCATTGGATGGGAGTCAGCGTTTTATCCTTTAATTCTTCTTGATTTTCAATCAGAGCTGAATCCCAATAAATTACAGCAGAATCTGTAATATCCTGCCAATCATATAACAATGCTTTATCCGAGTATGAATTGGCATGGTTTCTTACGGCCTCAAAATCCCCTTCCATTCCGTTAAGAGTTATCATGAAATCCCCCCAGCGAGCGGTATCTTCAATTTTATGCCATGAAGATTCTATGATTTCCCGCGCCCTCTCGGTATCAGCCTGCCAACTGATACTTACCTCAGTCAACATTTCGTACGGCACAAAATAATCAGGTTTCAGCGCGATTGCCTTTCGAAAAGACTTTTCCGCTTCTCTGTATTTCCGCATCAAGATGAGTGTGCCACCAAGCTCATTGTGTAAGTGGAAGTTTTTCGGTTCCATTTCGGCGGCGATTGCTCCATGTTTGTAGGCTTCCTTCCATCTTCCCATACGACGTAAGTAAGTAGAAGCAAAATGATGATATCCTGCGTTATCCTTTCCGCCGATCCCTACATACGCCTTATCCAACGATTCTAAGGCTCTCTCATAATCTCTTTCACAACGATAATAGTAATTTGCAAGGGCCATGTGACCTTCGTGATCAGAAGAGCGGTCAGAGCAGACTTCAATTGCCTTATTAGCCATTTCCCAAGAAAGCGACTTAATGGAATCGGTTACATTGATGTTGTAGAAATATAATCGGGTGTACATTCGCGATTTTTGCGTATAGGCTTTGGCAAAACCAGAATCTGTCTCGATAGCTTTATTATACATTTCCAGAGCCAGGTTAAGATATTTCTCAGAGTATGGGTCTTCATTATAATAACTATCTCCTCGAACAAAATAATCCCAGGCTTCGTCGCTGTTCGTGGTTCTTCCCGCGACAATGATCTTCTCTTGAGGAGTAAGCACAACCCCAAGTTGCTCGGAAATCCTTGTGGCCATATCCGCTTGAATGTCAAAAAGCTCTGTCATGGTCGTATCATATGATTTTCCCCAGTGAACAGACCCGTCAGATACTTTAATTAAACGTGTTACCAGTTTAACACGCTTGGCACCATTGCTGCTTTTCAACCAGTGAACCGAAGCATCCAGAACATAGTCAACCCCTAGTTCTTTACCGATCTGGCTGACGTCCATCCCCTCCTGTTTCATCCGTCCCGCACTTTGTCTTGTAATCACTTTCAAATCTCTGATTGAGATAAGCTTGTTAATGATTTCGTCGGTCATCCCTGTAGCAAAATAGTCTTTATCTCTCTCACCCAGATTCCCAAAAGGTAGCACGGCGAGTCTGGTTGGCCCCGAGGAGAAAGTGCGCTCGTCAAGTATCTGAGAAAGACCGAAAAATCCTAAAACCAAAGCTACAATTGTTACAGCTATCCACAGGGGAAGCTTTCTCTTCACCCGGCTCTTGGACTCTATGCTAAGACCCTTCAGGTCAGCAAGCATCCCATCAGCATGCTGATAGCGAACGGAAGAATCTTTTGCGAGGGCTTTGTTTACAATTTGTTGTAATTCTCCTGTAACGCCAGACTTGAAACGAGCCACCGGTTCCGGAGTCGAACTGGTTATGGCATTGAGAATAGAAACATCGTTGTCGCCCTCAAAAGGACGTCGTCCGGTGAGCATTTCATATAAAATCACTCCAACTGAAAACAGATCAGAGCGATGATCAACACTCTTGCCGGTGATCTGCTCAGGCGACATGTAGCCAACCGTACCCAATGTTGAACCGGTTTGGGTCAGCTTTTCTTCACCCTGAACTGTAGCCAATCCAAAATCAAGGATGCGAGGTTTATTATCATTGTCGATAATTATATTGGCAGGTTTTATATCACGATGTACAACATTTGATTCATGAGCCTTATAAAGTCCTTCACATATTTGTTTGGTGTATTCAACCGCATTGGGTACTGTTAGCTTTCCTTCCCTGATAACTTCCTTGAGAGATTGACCCTCAATATGCGCCATAGCGAAGTACGGTCTGTCCTGAAATTCACCAACTTCGTAAACTGGGACAATGTTTGGATGATCAAGCTTGGCGGCAGCTTTTGCTTCACGTGCAAATCGAGCACGACTGGCTTTATTTTGAGAGAGATGAGGGGGGAGGAATTTTAAGGCAACTTTACGATCTAATTGAGAATCTTCTGCCAGATAGACTTCACCCATTCCACCGGCACCGATCTTGGAGATGATTGTGTAATGCGAGACTTTGGTACCAGCGACTAATAGAGTAAACGATCTTGTTTGGTCATCATCAAATTCGTTTGCCGCCATAGGCCGACTACCTCATTAACTTTTCAATAGCATTCAATACTTATTAACTAATTACAAGATAGATTATTTAGACCTTTAAAGCAAACAATAACAAGGAAAACATCTATGATTGGAACACAAAGAAGTCTAAATAAATTATGAATAAATAAATAGTGAGAGCTTGTAACGTAGTGCTACACAGGCAATTACAAAAGACGGGATTCGTTGGACAACTTTTGCAACTTTTTGATGTATGAAGCAAGAAATTAATAAATACACTTTCAATCAATTGAGTTTTAAGGAAAACAGTTTTATAACTTACTCCTATTTTTGAAACTTGTTTAAACCACATTTATCTCTTTCTTTTACTGTCGCTTATTGTAGGAAGCTTTGAAGGAAAATACAGTTGCGGTTAATTGATTCTCTAATTAAGGAATAACAAATGAGTATTGTCGATCCGCACAAACCCTTGCGCCAAAACATTCGGATGTTGGGAAATATTCTCGGTACTGTCATCAGTTCACTGGAAGGTAAACCAATTCTTGATAAAGTTACTGAAATACGTGAACTCTCTCAAGATGCCAGAACCGGTGATAGAGAGGCTCGGAATCAACTAATCGGAGTTATTCAGAATCTTGATAATAAAAATCTAATGTTAATTGCCAAAGCATTTAACCAGTTCTTAAATCTTGCCAATATAGCTGAACAACAACACCGGGTACGCCGCCGTCTTTCATACAAACGATTGACTGAACCTCATCCTCAAAAAGGCTCATTGGAAGAATTACTTCCGCGATTACTTGAGGCGGGGATAGAAAAGAAGCGGATTATCCGTTATCTGATGGATACTAATATAGATTTTGTCCTGACTGCGCATCCAACTGAAACCCAGCGTAGGACAATGATTCAGAAGTACAATGCTATTGCTGAAAAACTTTGCAATCTTGACAGGGAGGACCTAACTAAATCGGAACGTCATTGGAATGAGGAATCGTTACACCGGATTCTATTGGCAGCATGGCAAACTGATGAATTGCGATTAACCAAACCGACTCCAGTTGAGGAAGCCCGTTGGGGATTTGCGGTAGTTGAGCAGACATTGTGGGAGGCTGTACCACTCTTTTTACGAAATATCGATCTAATTTTACAAGAGTCATTAGGTGAATCTCTCCCTGTCGATTTTAGCCCAATTAGGTTTTCATCCTGGATGGGTGGGGATCGTGACGGTAACCCTTATGTTACTGCTGAAGTTACCCAGGAAGTTCTCTTGTTGGGGCAGTGGGAAGCTGCTGAATTGCTGATAAAAGATCTGAAACTGATCCGTTCTGAACTATCGATGACCACATGTTCCTCCCAACTTCGTAAACTGGTAGGCAATAGCAGAGAGCCGTACCGGGCGCTTTTAAAATCTGTATTGGAAAATCTTAATAAAGATCAAAAACAAATTAAAGAAGTCTTAGATGGCAGGCGGAAAAAATTTAAACCTTCAATTATTACCCTTGAAGCATTAAAAGAACCGCTTTTACTCTGTTATCAGTCGCTGATCGCAACCAATATGAAACCAATTGCCAATGGTAAGTTAAAAGATGTACTTCGAAAGTTGGCCTGTTTTGGTCATTCGTTATTACGACTGGATATTCGTCAGGATGCCGGTCGACACACTCAGTTTCTAACAAACTTTACTAAACTTCGTAGAAAGAAACCGTTTGATACAATGACAGAAATTGAACGCCAGAAATTTTTGTTAGAAGGAATTCAGTCAGAACAAATTAAGTTGCCAAAATCATTTCCATCTGATTCGGAAGATATTGAATTACTTTCAACTTTTCGTCTAATAGCATCGCAGGATTTTTCTTTGCTTGGGGCTTATGTTATTTCTATGGCTAAAGTGCCTTCTGATGTATTGGCGGTTTACTTTTTGCAAAAACTTTCGAGAGTAAAAAAAATGATACGGGTTGTGCCGTTATTTGAAACTCTTGATGACCTGCGTTCAGCTGGAGATACAATTGATAAACTGTTAAGGATTGATTGGTATCGACAAAACGTTACAAAACAGGAAGTAATGATTGGGTATTCTGATTCTACAAAAGATGCTGGATTTTTAGCGGCTTCCTGGGAGCAGTATAAAGCACAGGAAGCATTGACTGCTGTTTGTTCTCACCATGATATACCGCTTACCCTGTTCCATGGTAGAGGGGGAACTATCAGTCGGGGAGGAGCATCGGCACACCAGGCTCTGCTTTCACAGCCGCCTGGAGCAGTTCAAGGAGGAGTTCGTGTGACTGAGCAGGGAGAAGTGATCAGATATAAATTTGGATTACAGGGTGTAGCATTGCGTTCACTCGAAGTCTACTTGTCGGCAGCACTGGAGGCAAGATTGTTGCCACCTGATAAACCAAAAGAATCATGGCGGATAATGATGGAAAGCTTTGCTGAGAAATCAACAGCTAAATACCGGCAGGTAGTCAGGGAAGAGAAACGATTTGTTGACTATTTTACGCAAACAACACCAATTCTTGAACTGGAGGAGATTGCAATCGGAAGTCGTCCCGCAAAACGAAAACGGGGGAAAGATATCGACAGCCTGCGAGCGATTCCGTGGGTTTTCGGCTGGACTCAAGTGCGTCTGATGCTCCCAGCCTGGCTTGGTACCCAGGTTATTTTTAATTATGACACTTTTGATAAAAAGCAATTACAGGAGATGCTCGAAGATTGGGTATATTTCAGGAATATGGTAGGGATGCAGGAGATGGTTTTAGCTAAAACACTTCCGGATATAACTGAACATTATGAAAATAATCTAACAGAAAAAGTCCTGCACCCCATTGGGAAACAACTTCGCACAGACTTGCTGGAGGTCACTAAAGGCTGGTTGGAATTGACTGGACAGAATGAACTGCTTAGTGGCTCACCGGTAATACAACGATCAATTTCGGTTCGGAATCCATATACCGATACTTTAAATATTCTACAGGTTGAAGCGTTGAAACGATATCGAATGAGTCGAATGACCAAAGATTCGGACCTTCGTCACGCCTTGTTACTGACTATTGTAGGAATCGCCGCCGGAATGAGAAATACAGGATAAAGAGATAAGTGGAGAAATATATTTCTGTAAAAGTTCGAAGTTTATGTGATAAGCACTTAGGGTTGTGATGTAAACGCATGAAGTTAAATGATTTTTAAAAGCGGTGCCAATATCACTCTCAGAAAACTTTTGTGATATTCGAGATTGAAATTTCAACAAGTTTCAAAATACTAAATGGAAATCGTTGGAAAACAATAAGTTGTGAAGTATCATAAGAACCCTTAAAAGAGAATACTAAACTTTACAGGCATACATTAGGGCGGCAACCGCTGCTATTATGACAATATTTACGAGCTGTGATGTGCGAACTTCCTTCCCACCCGACACGCCTGATCGGTGGTTATGGCGGGCTGGCACTAGGGGGAGCCAAAAAATTATCTTATAAGGAGGTTGTTTTTTATTTTTAATATGATATATAATTGTAATATGAGCGTTAAAGAAACAATAAACTTAAGAAAAAGCATAAGGAAGTATAAAGACAAAGAAATTCCAGAAGAAATAATAAAAGAACTCCTTAATGCCGCCAGAAAAGCACCGTCAGCTAAAAATATTCAATCTCATAGGTATTTGATTGTTAACGATAAAGAAATTATAAAGAAATTAATGAAACAAAAGGTTTTTAAACAGCCTTATGTTTATGATGCTCCTCTTATTATTGTTTGTTGCGCTGATCCATCCCAATATCCTGATAGTGAAGATGTTGACGAAAATCCTATCAACTATGCTTATATAGACCTATCAATTGCTGCTTCTTTTTTAGTCTTAAGGGCTACAGAACTAGGATTAGGCACAGTCTTTGTTGCTTGGGTATATCGTGATAAGTTAAAAGAAATTCTTAATATACCTAAAGATTTTATTGTCCCATTTGTAATACCAATTGGCTATCCTGCGGAAGATCCTGAGCCACAAGGTAGGAAGGAATTAAATGATATAATATTATAAGATTACAAATGTTCTCTTTTCAGCAAAATCTTCATTCAAATTTTCTTTTATGCAAAAAAATTTCAAATCAAAAATATTATCTCAGTTTTTAGAAATTCATCATTGAACATCAACAAAATTAGTTAGTCCATCTTTTAAACCGGGTGCCCCATTTTTAAAGTGGGTTTTATAAAGCCTCTTATTGACTTGATTATATGATCTCAACTGTATGCTAAAAAAATTACCCCACCGATTGGCAGAGTAAATAAAAATGGCGGGGCTCATTAGACGATCTTCGCAACTTTTTGATGTATGGAACGAGTAATTACGTTAAACAACTTCAATCATTTCTTTAATGAAGCGGGGGGAATTATACTATTTAAGATATAAATGATAAAACTCGTCCGGCTTCAATCATTAGGCATCACTTCATAGTTGGCAAATTTCCAGAAGATTAGGTCGTAACACAAAGCGAAAGCTATCCAAGCGATAATGTAGATTGCTGCGTTATCCGAGATTAGCAGATTGTCGAATAGTGCATGAAGTACACCAAGAAAGAACCCAACAGTGATAGAAACCCAGAAAGTGGATACCCATTGGTTCGACAACTTCAGTTTGGCATGACACTTCCAGCAACTTATATGTCGCGGGTCGATCAATACCATAGTTTTACCAAATGACATCACGTTGTGTGTACATTTTGGACATTTCATTTCAACTCCAATTGTTATTGTTATCAAAATCTAATATAATTAGATATATCAGTCAATAATATAAATAGTACTAATTTTAGGAATTTGAAATATTGTTAATTGTTGATATTGTCGAGAAGGATTTTGCGGGGTTCATTAGACGATCTTCCCAACTATTTACAATTTGAAATAACGCAAGAAACCATTGAACTCTGATTTTGATTCGAAACTGCCGTGCTTAACGAACAGGAACTACTGAAATCAAGCTACCCGTTAGAATAGAAGTGGTATTGTAAGGTTAACACCTTAGAATACCTTAGTTCGAGTTAATTTGTCCAAGCCAAAATACTGTTACAAGTTGTTGAATTAAACGAAGTTAATGTCCTGATATTATTAAATTCTGGATAGTATTAGAAATATTTCATGATAATATGTAAAATATACTTGACATTATGTAAAGTATAGCCGATATAATGACAAGTAAAGATTACAATAATCTGACGTGTTAATTAAAGGAGACAGGATGAATACAAAATCGTTTTTAGAGTGCGAAAGAAAATCTCTTGAAAAACTCAAGAAATACCAACTCCCTAACGTTTTCAAGAAAATTGGCTTAGGGATGTTTCTTGTAGCATTTATAGCAATTATTATAATTGGAATTCCCAAGGAATTTAACAATTTAGAGTTGATAGCCAAAAATATACTATTAGTCGGTTTATTGCTCATTTCAATTTCAAAAGAAAAAATTGAAGATGAATTAGTGAAAGATTTACGAATGCAATCGTATTCTATTGCATTTATTATAGCTGTGATCTATTCGATGGTTCTTCCATTTGTTAATTATTTTGTTGGTATCGTTTTGAATAAAGAAACCGAAGGTATTCAAGATATTGGAGATTTTACAATTTTATGGATGTTGTTAAGCGTGCAGATTGGTTTTTTCCATTTTTTAAAGAAGATGCATCAATGAACAATAAAATTAAAATTGAAAGAACTATCTTGGATCTTACACAAGAAGAGTTAGCTGTCAAAATTGGAGTATCAAGACAAACGATCAGTTCGATTGAGAAGAATAAATTCGTTCCATCAACTGTATTGGCATTAAAGTTGTCATATACATTTGACAAGCCTGTGAATGATTTCTTTGAATTAGATGAAAGTGATTAACAATTCAAGTTTACTAATGATGACTTGATCAGGAGTAATTGGAAAATGCCCACGTATTAACGTGGGCTTTTTTGGTCTATGTGGGGTGGACCTCACTCTCCCCAAACTTTTGTGGTATTCAGGTTTCAGGTGAAAACGGGCTATTCTGTTGCAAGCGGAACACTTTGGAAGGTAATTACATAACGTTTGAGCTAATGTGCACGCTTCATCCCGTCGCCTTCATCACCTTGTTCGGAGTCGTCCTTTAAAGAAGAAATGTAATCTCTTATCTCTTGTTTGGCTTCTTCCACCTCAATTTTCTTTTCCCACAGTTTTAATTCAGCCACCAGCAGTTCTTTTTCGTGGTCAACGGCTTCTGTATCTTCCAAGTCTAAGTTGTTTTCTACCGCGTCTAGTAATCCTGCAAGCCTTTCATCTTCATCGATATCCGTCCCCTCATGTTTAATCACTTCTTCATAAGCCTCCATGGTTAGTCTTTGGACGTTTTCGAGTGTTTCTGAATCAGGCTGGTATTTGGAAAGCAGGTAATAACTCTCTCGGAAAGCTTCTTTTTCAGAATCACTGTCAAGATAACACATCATTAGTTTTATCACTGTTTTCAAATCCTCCTTTTTGAAAGGCAGTCGCGACTCATCAACAACTCTGTACATGAGGTATTCTTTCGATACCTTCAAATACGCAACCAGCATTTCTCTTGCGAAAGCATACTCTTCGTCGTCATCATCTTCTTCAGTAAATCCACTATCTTGCTCAATGTTTGGCCGGCTACCCACCGCGTTCATCAAGTTGTTCTCGAAGGATTTCATTTTATTCTGAAAGATGATGGTAAATAGATACATATTGAGAAAATACGCAATCGGCATCCACCAGAGGAGATGCAATTTGGAAATGTCAGTGACGAATGTGACCAAAGCTCCAACCAAAACGAGAATTGCGTAACGGCGGGAAAGCAACATTACGCCGCCATCTTTGTGCCGGTTCATCAAGAACGCGAAGCTAAGAAGCAACGCAAATCCCCAGACGACCCATTCTGCGATCTCTATTACTTGTTCCATGTGTTTGCTTTCTTTTCGAAAAAAACATTATATGGTCTCCTTGCTGTCAACTAGTACCTCATCAGGCATTACCTATTCTTGCCTCTCCAACAATTGCGGATGATTTTCCTTCAGCCACATAGTCACCTCCTTTCCCAGTTCCACAGCGATCTTCATCGCCGCATCAGCCTCGGTATCCGAGATCATATCGACTGAATCATAAGTTTATTACTGCCACGTATACTGTTAGCTGATCATAAGATAGCACGAGTAGGTCAGGAGCCGTGTGCTCCTGACATCTTCTATTAAAATTATTAAATTACATTTCCACGATTTATTAAAGATAGTAAACTCAACGATAATTGTAAACCCCATAATTATTGAAAAATACTCAGGTCTTAAGAACAAGATAGACTTAACCGTCAAGGTTCTTGATGTCTATGTATCTGAGATAATTTATGGCATGAAAAAACCCCGATGATTTCATCAGGGTTCTTCCAAAAAATGGCGGGGTTCAATAGACGATCTTCGCAACTATTTGATGTATGAAATACATAAATTCATGCCTAAATTTCAATTTTCTTTGTAAGAAAGCGGGCTTTCGTGGATTTTGTTAGAACTGCTGCGTAGTTTATTTAAATACAAATAAAAGCCCTGTTCATTTATGAGCAAGAAATACGAAGGCTGTCTACGCAATCACTACTTTTAACTGTGACTCCATCAGGCTTCGACTGACGTTTCCGCCATACTCCCACCGGCAATCCAGCCGGTCGTCCAGGCCGACTGAAAATTAAACCCGCCTGTGATACCATCGATATCTAGAACCTCACCTCCAAAATACAAGCCGGGACAGATACGGCTCTGCATTGTTCTGAAATCAATCTCATTTAGTCTTACTCCACCTGCAGTCACAAACTCGTCTTTGAATATCCCTTTGCCGGTAACCAGAAATGTCGCGGCTGTCAGCTGGTGCGCGAGGGCTTTCAAGGCAACCTTGGTAACGTCGGCCCACAGGAGCGTGTCAGCGATTCCGGCGGCGGTAGTTGCCTGACTCCAATACCTTTTTGGAGTATCGAAAAGCGACTGTGATACAATTCGCTTCTTAGGGTTCTCTCTTTTGTACAACAGAAATTCGTCGTACACAGATTCTGTATCATGCTCTGGCAGAAAATTCACGGTGAGTTTTGCTTTATAGCGGCATTCGTTTAAAGCACGCGCTCCCCAGGCGGAGAGCTTGAGCACCGCCGGACCGCTTAGTCCCCAATGTGTTATCAACAATGGTCCAATCTGCGACAGCTTCTTTTTTTTCCCCACATCCAGTTGCAGTTGCACACGGTCAAAACTGATACCGGCCAAATCATTCAGCCGCTCATCCCTAATTTTGAAGGTAAAGAGGGAAGGAACACCGGGCACAATCGTATGCCCGACCGAGTCGGCCAAACGATACCCTTGCGGGCTGCTTCCACTCGCGATCATGACCCTATCGCACTCGATTGACTTGTCGCTGTGCAAACTGGCGATAAACTGAGGGGAGTTAGCATCTGATAATATGTTGATAGCCGTCACTCTCTTCCCAAGTCTAATTTCTACCCCGAGCGATTTTGCGACTGAAAGCAGGCAGTCTATTATAGTCTCCGATGAGTCGGAGGTCGGAAACATGCGTCCATCTGATTCAGACTTCAGTTGGACGCCGTGCCGTAGGAAAAACTCGACTGTGTCGTGCGGCTGGAACCTGGAAAACGGTCCTCTCAATTCTTTGTGGCCACGTGGGTAGTGTTTGACTAATTCAGCAGGATCAAAACAGTTGTGAGTGACATTGCATCGCCCACCGCCGGAGATACGTACTTTGCCGAGTGGTTCATTGGTCGCTTCAAGCACTGTCACACGATTGTTGCTTCCCGTTTCGGCTGCTCTGATAGCTGCAAATATGCCCGCCGGGCCACCTCCGACAACAACTATATGCACGGGGAAAGGCTATTTAAGATTGCAGGTTTCATGACGAAAAGTATACCCTTATCTTGCGCAGTATGAAAGGATATTTAATACAGTCTATTAAAAGAAAGTTTGTAGGCAGATTCGAACGTGTAACACTTTGTCAAACAAGTAGATATAAATAAGAGGAGTTGTTGGGATGCATGTCAAATTTTTATAAATTTTGACATGAAAAAACCCCGATGATTTCATCAGGGTTCTCCAAAAAATGGCGGGCTCTACGAGACGATTATCACAACTGGATGTCAAGTATCACTGTGATAGGTTTCAGCTCAAAGATCATAGCTGATCTGCTGAATACCAGTAGACTGTCCCCAAGTATCATAACATCACACAGAAAAGCTCCCCAGAATAGATAATGTTTGCAAATCTCTAACGGATGACATAATTGGCAGACTGAATGAGTTCTAACACAACTTATAGCCGTATAGACAAGATCCTTGAGCATCATGTTTGACTTTTTGGAAGATTAGCGGAACTTCGAAGAGGTTCAGGATACTATATAATCATTGACCTCTTGCGATAAGAACAAAATTAGAAAGGTCTAATGAGATTTTAAAGATTTTTTGTCTCTAATCTCAATAGTACCCACCTTACATTGAGGATACTCTATCTTGCAACAGTATGCTTTTGAAAGCAGAGATTACACTTAATCAACTCGAATTTTTTACTGGTGTTTCGTGTATCGCATCAATATATTACTAACATGCAACGAGTTCCGTACTGTTAAGTATGCGAAAAAAAGATCATAATATTATCGAAGATAAGGATGTTTAATGTAAGTGATTGTATTCAAACGACTTTGAAATTAACACTATTCATTGAACGGATAATATAAGTTCAGGTTAGGAGGTAAGTCGTAGTGGACGAGAGAATAAAAGAAGTAATTAACCTCAAAAGCGATATTATCTTATCGACACTTGAGGACGAGGGATTAATTGTTGATTTAGAAACAAAGCAGTCTTTTTGGTTGAATGACCCCGCATGCTGCATTTTGCGTTTGATCAAGGAAAGTACTGATGGGATTCCATTGTCTTCTGTAATGTCATTGGTATCGGCAAGATATGAGAATATTGATATAGAAAATGTCTCGGAGGACATTGATAGGTTTATAGTTGACCTTAAGCGACACAATCTATTATCATCACAGATACAGAAAGAGTGCGTCAGTATTACAACGAAACCTAATGCTAAGAAGATAACTTATACAAGGCCGATTATGGAAGTGGAGGGTGAGCATTTTCATAAAATAGGAGCTGTTGTAACGGGTCGTGTAAGCTCTGCAGTAAGACAAGCAAGAAGAAGCGGTCAAAGAGCCTATTAGTTGAAGAGTTATATTATATGCCAGATTTATCTATAGATCTAACGAATGTTTGCAACCGTGATTGTATTCACTGTCTGAGGGATAAATTGGAGCCCAGAAAACATCTTCCTTTGGATGTCTTTATAGAAATATTAGATAGTGCGTATAGTTTTGGAATAACTCATATTAGTCTTACAGGTGGTGAGCCCACACTTCATCCTGCTTGGCCTGATATGTTAGTCGCTTTAGCAGAAAGAAAACTGAAGTTCAGTTTTGTGAGCAACGGATATCAGTTCAAACAAAGGACATTACCAGTATTGTCCAATCCAATGGTAAAAAGATACTTAGATAGTATATGTCTAAGTTTGGACGGTGCATCACCTACTTCACATAATACTTTAAGAGGAAATGACTCATTTTCTGAAGTAATTGACGCAGCTAATCTCAGCCGACTTCAAGGATTGCCGTTAAGCTTTAAAACAGTAGTGACCAATGCTAATATACAAGAGATTATAGAGATTGCTCTTTTGGGATCAAAGTTAGGCGCAAACCAACACTCGTTTCTTACTCTTGTTCCTACACCACGATTATTGGAGAACAATCTTTTACCCTCTCATGAGGAAACGAAACAAATCTTCTTATTCATTAAAAGTGACATTATTCCAAACATCAAGACAGAGATAATGATTGAGGGTTCTTGGGGAGAGGATAGTGCCTTATTTAATTGCAATGCTTATCAACAATCATACTCTATTGATCATTTGGGAAATGCAGTTTTTTGCTGTAATCTGTCTCATGTATGTAATGGAAATAAACCCTCAATTATGGGAAAAGAGATGTTGGGGAGTGTGAATGTTGAAGGATTAGAAAAATGTATTGCACGCCATTATGAGTTATTGTCTAAATTTACAAGCGTTAGGTTGAGCAGCATGTCGGATCAAAATTGTCTCTATCCATACCCTTGCTTGTGGTGCCTGGATTACTTCGGGAAGTTAACATGGAAAAAGGAATTGTGTGAAAAAGCATAATTATACTATATGCATCCCTAAAAAAAAGAAAATAAAGTATCTCACATTTCAGATAAAATGTTAATTAGGTAAGAATAATTATTGTAAAAAGTAGTATTGTGCAATTGCCTTTTAAATCTTAATTGTGTTTATTTTTAAAGTTGAAAATTTCATGATCTGATTCTGTAAATTGTTATATTCTATAGGTGGTTTTATAAGTCAGAATAAATATAACTCAGTAGGTTTTTCATCCAATCCTTCAACTTAATCTTAAGTTGCTTATTACTATATCGTTATGAGGGGTTTGATGACTTGACAAAGCTCCTTTACATTTGTATTTTAATAAAATTAAGTTGTTAGTTATCCATTTTAATGAGTAGCGAGGTTGATTGACAATATCGGTAAGTTACATGGGAACTAAGCGCAGGATAGCTCCTACAATCGCTGAAATTACACATAACTTGAAGAGAGGTCCTTTTCTTGACTTATTTTCAGGAGTATGTGCTGTTGGAGAATCAATAGGCACTGAAAGATCAGTTTGGTGTAATGATATTCAAGTATTCGCATCTACAGTTGCAAAAGCTTTTTTTCAATCCAAGAACATCAGTTTGACATCAATAGAAGCCGCCGACAAAGCATACAGTAATTTTGAGAGGAATAAAGAAAAATTATACAATAGGTTTGTAAAATATATTGATCAAGAATTAGAAGAACTGGTAACCTCAAGTCCTGAGAGTTTTGGAGACTTTTACAGCCAGCTACCTCATGTTGGTAATGACTCAAAACTTCAGTCTGAAAGTAAAAGACTCAAAAGAAAATCATCTACGTTTCCATATCGTTTATTCTCTATCACATTTGCTGGTGGGTATATAGGCTTAAAACAGGCTATCGAGATAGATTCAATTAGATATTCTATTGATGTTCTTAGAGAGAATAGAGTTATCGATCAAGATTTACATCGATGGTGGATACTTGCACTTTGCCAAGCTACTTGTAAGGTTTCTACAACAACTGGACATTTCGCACAATATCTCAAAATAAAGGATAATAATTGTAGGCATTTTGTAAATCAAAGAAAGAAATCAGTATGGCTTCACTGGTTAGATGCGATTGATGAATTGGTTCCTATTGGTTGGGCAGATTGGAGAAGTACCAATCGAGTTTTTAATGAAGATGCACTTGAACTCGTGAATAAAATGATGCGTTATAAAATTAAACCTGCTGTTGTTTACGCTGACCCTCCTTATACTAATGACCAATATTCCAGATATTATCATCTGTATGAAACCTTGATACTATACGACTATCCAACAGCATCAGGAGTTGGTAGGTATAGGGGGGATCGATTTCAGTCACCTTTTTGTAGTTCTCCAAAAGTAATGAACGCTTTTACTGATTTAATAGATTCTGTCGCTGGAATTGGATCAGATTTTATTATCAGTTATCCTGAAGTAGGATTATTACCGAATGCGAAAGAACAACTTCCCAAACTTATGAAAAAAAAGTATCGTTCAGTTGAGATTACTAACGAAGTTGATATAGAGCACTCTACTCTGGGTGCTTCAAAAGGATATGGAAAATACTCCGCAAAGGAGTTGTTAATATTGGGTAGGAGAGCATATGGATAAAACAAAAATAAAAAGGTTAAAGCAAATATCACCTAAAGATATTCAGCCAAACCCTGAAAATCCAAGAATGGTTTTTCGTCAAGAAGAAATGGAGATCCTTATGGTGTCTATTTCTGAACATGGTATTCAAGTTCCAATTTCAGTTTTTGAACATAAAGACAAGTACTTTCTCATTGATGGAGAGAGAAGATGGCGATGTTCAATAAAACTTGCTCTTGATAAAATCCCAGCAATTATACAGGATCGTCCTTCAGAATTAGAAAACTTATTGTTGATGTCGAATATTCACGCACTTCGAGAACAGTGGGATTACTTTACAATTGCAAAAAACTTAGGACGAATTATTGATTTATTTACAGAAGAAAAAGGGTACCCACCAAATGAGATAGAGTTGAGTAAAGAGACTGGTCTTACAAGAGGGCAGATACGTAGATGCCAATTACTTATGGAGATGCCTCCACAGTTTGAGCAAATGTTGATGGAAGAATTGCAGCTTCCTAAATCTCGTCAGAAAATTACAGAGGATTTCTTTCTTGAAATGGAACGGTCTCTCAAGACTATTACCAAAAGACTTCCTCAATTTGAATCCAATATTGACGGAATAAGAAATACGCTTATTGACAAGTACCGTGAAGGGACAATTGGAGCTGTTACAGATTTTAGGCAATTATCCAAAATTGCTACTGCAATCGATAATATCGGTATCAAAAAGTCTCAAGCTGAATCTGCTTTGAAAAGTTTGTTCAATTCCAATAATGAAGTAGGCATTCGTGAGGTGTATGAAAGGACAGTAGAATTTGGTTATGATGAAAAAAAGGCAATCAGTCAAATTGATCACTTAAACGCTTATTTTGATATTTTGTTGAAGGAGAATCTTGTCTCTCAATTGGATGATGAATTTGTTGAAAAATTAAATAATCTTAGAGAATTCCTCCAGAGAATTTTGGGGGGCAAGTAAATGTCATACAAGGGCTTATCATCTGGAGATGATTTTTTGTTCAATTCTGCTCATAAATTTTTAAGTGAGCGATTCCAAACACAACCAAAAGTATCGCAACCGATCTCACATGAGATCGATTGGGCACCTGCTTTACATTTTGAAACTACTCGAAAAAGAATTTTAGTTGCTGAAGTATCTCAAATGCCTTACCCAACAGTTTTTAAATTATATTTGGCTGATATCATAGAAGTAACTATACCAATTGAAATTTATTGTGTATGTACTGAAGGGCTATACAACGATAAAAAAAATAAAGCAGAATTCAAGAAATTATTATCTCATGGATATGGAATAATAATAGTAGATGATAATGGTGATGCGAAATTTCAAGAGTCAACTGTACCTTTAGTTCAACATATAAAAGGAAAGGAATTTAACGAAAAAACAAAGGACATTAAAGGTAAAGTCAAAGTAAGGGTACTTGATGCATTTGATAAATATCAAAATGATCCTCGTTCAGGTGTAGGTGATCTCCGAATCCTTATTGAAGAAATGGTCAAAAGTGCTGTTAAATCAAGTATCAAAAAAGATTGGCTAACTACTTCAACTCTTTCAAAAGATTTAGCGGATATTTTGAATGACATGAATGATGCCAGACAGTTTAGCGATACTTCTGCTATTATTGGAGGGATGAAATCTTTTGTAAGTGATTTTGGTAATCCAGCTGTTCATGCTCCAAGATCGAAAAAAGATGCACATAAAACTTATAGAGAATGTAGGTATGCATTTATAGATGGTTTAAGGCATATTAGTAATTTTATGAGGAATATGAAATCAAAAAAAATAACTATTCGAGTAAGTTGATTAAGGTATAATATTTATCCCAAATTTTATTATTTTTGATCGTTATTATTATTTTCATAATTCCCTTTCTGGTAAATGTCTCTGTTCTCCTTAATAAAACCATATTGCTCATGAATAGTAAATAAAGAACAAATTACAATCTGATTTATAATTACAATTGGATTATAAATGAAAGATTTATCAGTTATTGGTTTTAACCTACATATTCTATATAACTTCTTAAAAGATACAATCCTTTCATAACTCCATTCACAGCCATGCCATCTTGCACCGAACTCAAGTAATTCTCGGCCAAGGATTGAGGAACACATGTATGACCAAGCTGTGTGATCACCATCAATTGCTTCCATGAAATCATCAAGAGCGTGTTCTGGTTTTGGTGGTTCAAGAAACTGATCGGTAAGACTGGTGCACTCTGAAGGTTCTGGAAAAGGTGAGTCGATTGGCATTGCCCAAACAATGCCGTTTCCGTTTTCACCTGATTTATATAAGTATCCTCGAAGTGTATATCCTTCTTTAAGCCAAAGACTTTCAAGCGTTTCCAGTAATACATTTGGTGACAGGTCACTCTTGTGCCATCCATTTTGTTTAAGAGTATCACCTGCCGGAGCTCTGGCTGTTTCCAATTTGCATCTCATTTGGTTGACTTTATCAACCGGAAACAACTCGATCATTACGTAAGCTCCTGTGGTACAATTACATAAAAATAAGCGGTAAGAAAGGATTTGTAAAGTGGATAGTTTCACATTTGTTTAAGTAAATATGAGGCGATTTATAAGGGCAAAAGATAAAAAATTCAAAAATAATAATTGGCAAACTCAATTTGGTGTTATTAGTCACAAGTATAGTACTCCATCGCATTTAAAGCAGGATCATTCTTGTCAATATACCACTTTCCTTTCAAGTCTATAATTACGCTTCTGTATTTCGATTCTATAGACCCAGACGGATATTTGATCATAACAAGATCACCACTAAAACATACTATTTTACCAACAAACTTTTTTGATGAGCCAGATCCATAATATAGCTTAACACCAGACCACATTGACATTATTGGCCTGCCAAACTTTATTTCTTCTGAAACATACTGAGTAGATTGCCTTATTCCGAATAACTTTTCTTTAGCTTTCGTTTGCCACTCAGAAAATGAATAATCATAGTAGGTCTTTGTAGAATAAGATCGTACAGTTGCTATAGGGAATCCACTTTTAGGTTCATCAATATAAATTTGAAATTCCGAATTTTTATTAGCACTAAACGGTGCAAAGTTTTTAGTAATTTTTATGATAGAATCAATTAGAGCTTTTGTGTCATTAGGATTCTTCCAAGTTTTTGATTTTAGTTCAATACTTAACCATTTGTTATCATCCTGAAGTTGACAATTTTTGAATAAGTAATGTGTAGATATGTTTTCATTTACTGCGATTTCTAACTTTTTACGATTTTCAATAAATTTTGTCTGTGAATATCCAGAAAATGGAATATTAATCAATAAAATTATTGATATTAAAAGTACTTTTAAAAACATCGATTATACCCTCATATATTAGTTTGCGCTTACAATATGATACTTATAGTCAACATTCCATACAAGCGGAAAATATAAATCTATAGGTTTATTTAATTAAAAATCTATGAGGTCTTTTGAAGGAATTTTTCGAAATACACAATAATTAAATTCAATACTCGATTTTACCGAAGTCGAGTAAGGTTTTGGGTGTAGTATTCAAAGCTTTGGCAATTTTACAAATATTTATTAGGCTTATATTGCGTTCTCCTCGTTCAACTCCACCAATATAAGTTCTGTCGAGATCACAACGATGAGCAAGTTCTTCTTGAGAATAATTCCACTGAAGTCGTTTCTGTCTTACCATTTTTCCGAATTTTATCTTTGGATCATCCATCATCTATTACCAATCAATTAAGATATATGTAGGATAATCCAATGATACTTATAGGTCTACGGACTATAAGTATCATTAGGTTAATCTTGTATGGATGCATTGATAGATTCAAATGCAAGGTCGCTGAGGCAGTTTCTGTCTCAACCCGATGCGACGAGCCGACACTTGTTTAATAAGTCCATGAGCGGTTTGCTATGCAAATAATGCGTCCTTTTAACTCCATTCTCCTGACTGAAATCGCATAACAAAAAAATATCATGCTTACTAACTAACTCTACTTATAGTCAACTTAGGTAGTTGTACAATAGATTAAGAGAAGAAGATGAATCTCGTAACATTTTGTTGGATAAGGAGATAATGTTTTGTGCCAAATTATAACTATTATGCTAATCGCATTAAACAACAAGTCAATGGTCTCACCTTTATACTATAGATGTATTTTACGTCAAAAATTTTACATTGAAAGATTCTTGTCATGATTGATATTCTCAGATCCGAGATGGTCATGATAGATAAGGTACAGATGAAAGTCGCTGGTTTTTCGGCTGCTGGGATGAACTCAGATGAATTCGCAAGGACTGTTGTAAATCTTGGTAACGATCTCTTCACTATAAGACATAGCTATCAGAAATATGCCTTCTTGAAACTCCGTACAAGACGTCAAAACCGAATTTTGGCAGAAATGAAACTTTATCACAATCGAACCACAAACTCTGTAACCTTGTTTATGGATGTCACAATCAATCCTACTCGTATACTAAGGCATAAATCATTCAATTTCTTGACTTTAGAATCATTGGATGATAATGATAACTTTTTACCTCAGGATTTATACACAACTCATGATCGAGCGATTCTGGCAGCTGAAACAAGGTCGTTACTACACAATACTCTCGAAGATTTACTTGGATCTATCGTTGAAATCATGAAGCAGTCTTCAACCTCAAATAATTTGAGCTTTACAGAACCCTCAATATCTATTACACATCTTGAACTTTATTGGGATATGTTCATAGAAGATGCGATCTTATTTACTGAAAAAAACCGTAAGCTCTTTCAATCTATGTTCAAAAATAACGAAGCAAAGCCTTATACAGTACTATTACCACGAGATAAAATAACTCGTAATTCCTATGGACTTGCCGCTTTTCCGTTGAAGAATGAGAGAATAATGATTTATCCGAAATTTGTCGACTCCTTGCGAGTAGAAACTCTACTCAACAGTAGGCGTATCCGAGAACTTGTTGGCACCTCTGTGATTGGATCGAACACCATAGTGACTCTCGACCATATTATCGATTGCTGGTATCAGCGATCAATCACAAATATACTCAAATTTTTTGAGCAATCTCAATCCGCATTGGCGGGACAGTCAGATAAGGGGCAAATCCTCTACAATCTGAGTCGTGCGTGTAAAAATCATCCACAGTTTATAAAGTTGATATCTCTCCTTGCAACGACTGGTAGAGTGATAGCCAATAACTCATCCAAGTACCTTCTTGCCAAACTTCTCAATCAAGGGCTGGTTACTCGTATTGACAAAGGTGTATATCAAGTTCCACAGGATATCAAAAACTTATTGCAGTCTTATATAGATTTCATCTCAGACAATAAGCTGAATTCAAGAAAGGAGAATTCCTATGACTCGAAAGCAAACAAAAGATAGGTTGAGTGATAGTTCAATATCTACTTTGAAGCAGAACTTGAGATCAAGCCGATTTCATTGGAGTATTTTATCAAGAGAATACATATCTGTTGACTGCACCGATGAAATTAACACAAACGTTGCTGGTTTTTTTACAACTTTACATGAATGGAAGAAAAAAGAGAAAGGAACCAAAAAAAATATCCGTTGACATATAGCGGATAATATCGGTAATATGATCCATGAAAAAATATCAGAAACAAATAGAAAAGAAAGCAGTTATTTACGCACGAGTTTCCTCTGAGCGGCAGGCTGAGGAAGGATTTTCTATAGATGCACAACTCGACTTGTTACGAGATTATGCACTAACGAATAGTTTTGAGGTTGTGCACGAATATACTGATGAGGAGACAGCAAAATCAGTAGGTCGAACTCAATATGGTCAGATGATCGACTTTATAAAAGCTAATCCATTTGTTCGAACAATTTTGGTTGAAAAAACTGATCGACTCTATCGCAACTTCAGAGATTTTGTTGATCTTGAAGATTTGGATACTATAGTTCATCTTGTCAAAGAAGGTGGGATTATCTCAAGTGAAAGTTCATCTCATTCGAAGTTTGTACATGGCATCAAGGTTCTCATGGCAAAGAATTATATAGACAATTTGTCCGAAGAAGTGAAGAAAGGTATGAATAAAAAAGCTTCTCTTGGTCAGTGGCCATCAAAATCTCCAATTGGATATATGAGAAATTTACAAGACCATTTGATTTATGTAGACTCTCAAAAAGCTCCTTTTGTGGCAAGACTTTTTGAAGAGTATGCTACCGGACGCTATTCTCTCAAGTTTTTGGAAGAGTTCGCATATAATTTAGGCTTGAGGTCTGTGAACGGAAAGAAAATCAACAAAGCAGGAATTCATCGAATTCTCAAAAATCAAATCTATACAGGTAAGTATTTTGAGTACAAGAATGTTTTATATGAAAACGGAATCCATGAAGCAATCATATCAGTTGAACTCTACAATGCTGTACAACAAGTTTTGAATGGTGGGAAAACTCCAAAAATGACAAAACGAAACTTTGCTTTTAGAGGACTTGTCAAATGCGATAGATGTGGATGCTCTATGACACCTGATATCAAAAAAGGTAAGTATATATATTATCGATGTACTCAGTTTAAAGGTAAATGTAAAAACTCAGTAAAAGAAAATAGGCTCAGTGAATTATTTGGTGAAGTAGTAAAGCGAATATCACTATCTTCAAAAGCTGCTGAGGGGTTGAAAGCTGCTCTTCGTGAAAGTCACTCAGACAAGGAAGAGTTTCAAAGAAAATCTATAAAATCCTTACAAAATCGTTACGATCGTATCAGAGGCTATCAGGAGAAAGCATATGAAGATAGGTTGAATGGTTTAATTGATGAAGATTTCTGGAAAAGAAAATCCTATGAGTGGAATACTGAGCTTCGCCAAATTGAAATACAGATTTCCAAACATCGTCATGCAAATCATGAATACCTCGAAATGGGTAGCCAGATTATCGAACTTGCAAAACAAGCATATGACTTGTACTTACATCAATCAAACGATGATCGAAGACACTTGCTCAAATACTTACTTTCGAACTGTACAATTGATGATGGAAGTCTTTGTGTTACATACAGAAAACCCTTCAACATATTTGCTGAAGGGGGCAATTTGAAAATTAAGCGGGGTTGACGAGACTCGAACTCGCGGCCTCCTGCGTGACAGGCAGGCGTTCTAACCAACTGAACTACAACCCCGTTAATCTTATATGTATCGACAAATGTCGAATTTTCTCTCCAAAAATCAGCCATTCGATCTCGTCGCCGTTTTAAATGGGCGATATAAGATTCGAACTTATGACCCCATGCGTGTAAGGCATGTGCTCTAACCAGCTGAGCTAATCGCCCTATTTAATACTGTTGTAAGACAACGCCTTACATGCGACATTTTAAAACAGCCCGGCTTTTAGACCGGGCTTTTAATTATAAATAAATTTATCAAAAAGGCAAGAAGTTTTATTAAGAACTTTGCTATTTTATCAATTTTGTCTCTGGGAAAAAACTCGACCAGGCAAACCAATAAGATGTCGTAAACGGTGCTAATTCAAGGTCTTTGGCATTTCCCGTAGCTATTTTTCCAGTAAAAAGATTCCAACTATTATCAGACTTCTTTAATTGAATCAAATTTCCTTTTAATTCAAATTCCAGTTTTGCACCGGGAATGCTATAGCGGAAAGCTGATATTGACTCGGTGCTATCATTATAAGTCAAAATAACTGGTGGATGGAGCTCTTTAATGACACAAAACCCCTTTTTTCTTAATACTTTTCTGGTAACTGCAACCTGAACTCCATTATACCGAACTCCAACAACCATCTCTTTGCCTTTAAGACGGCGAAAATTATCAACACGCCCGAAGATTCCAAGTTTGGTCCGGTCACGGAAATAATTTTCATAAGGAGAATTTGGTAAACCCCGCCCATCCTTTTTTAGAAGAATACCGTTTGGATATAATCTTTTGAATTCTTCAAACGTGGTCCGGGATGATGGAAACAAAGTCAGCTTACTGTTTTCCATATCGCCCATAATTGATTCACCTAATACTTGCGCCCAGAGCGAGCCGGTCTCCATATCCTGCATTACCAAAGCATCCTGCCAGAGTGAACCGGAAGGTTGAAAAGTATATCGTTTATTATCAAGGGTTGCGGCATAAACTATGCCGGTATAGCAAAGCGGTCACCATGTTACGGTAATAGCTTTACCGTTTATATAATCGTTTACTATTTCATGATTGTCAAGATGCCAGGTTGAGTACCCTTTGACAACGTCACCATCCCGTACTACCAGAAGATTTTCATCGGGGTAAAACATTTGTTCGGCTTCAGCAATAGTAAGAAACTCCGGCTCAAAAATTGCCGGAATTTCTCCCGGTTGCAAAACCGTGAACATTGTATGCCCGCGCACTTCGGTTTTCTCTGGCTCGGTGCGTTGAGCAAACAGAGATTGAGTTATCAATAAGATTGAAAGTACAAATATTAAGAATACAAATTTTTTCATAGTTGATCCTTGTTTTAATATATGCAACAGTAATAAATATATTCGAGTTCCAGAAGTTATACGCTTAAACTAATATCAATGATCCCAAAAGATTTCCCGCAAACCATAAGTTCTATCTGATGTTTCCCGTTATTATGTTTACGGGTGGAATTATTTATAAAGCTATGACGTAATCTAAGGTCGATCTGTTTTGATGATTCGAGTTTCTTTTCACTCAATTTAAAAACTTTTCGCGAGAGCTTGCCGTTTTTTTTCATATATTGAATGGCATAATCAATCGCCAGTTTTTGAGTTCTGTTTGATGATGAACTTATACTAAATGGAATTTCAATTTTATCATTCAACTTTATTTTAGTTTTCTTTAGCGCAAAATCAGAGATTTCAATTTTAGGGTCAGAGGCGAAATCAAAAAGAGGGAAGACTTCCGGATATCCCTGTTTTATCAGCGAACGACAACCATGTTTGATAATCCAGTCGGTCAGTTTGTTTTTGTCCTTTTTCCACCTCTTAGAAATCCTAATTACCGTTTTCGGATGTTCCTTGGAAATATCATTTAGATTGTTAGCCACTGCTTTGCGAACATACAACGAGGGATCAGCTTTTAATTTCTCAAGCAGATCCAAAACCGGCTTAGGGTCTTTTTTAAATTCATCAATATGCTCGACCCAGACTCCCCGGGGGCGGGAACCTTCGGCGGCAAGTCTGCGAACATGTTCATTGTCATCAATCGCCCACTCGTTCAAAATGGGAATCATTTTATCGGTATAGCGATTTATGAATACTTTAATAGCAAATTCACTGGTGCCGTATTTGGTTAATTCTTTCAAAGCATTAATTGATTCTTCAAAATAATTAACCCCATGAATTCGAACATAATCGGTCATTATCCAATTATGAAGGGCATCAAGTTCCGGAGCGATTTTGATTAACAGTTTTGTAGTTCTGGAATAATCTTTCGGCATAAAATCATTTAATTTTGTGGCGATAGTTGTGATGCGATCTTTTAGTTCTAATTGAAAAAATCCATCTGATAAGATAGTTGTGACAAATTCATTTCGATCAAATTTTTTGTAAACCCGACCGAGATGTTCTGCAAGACTATCAATAGATTTCCGGTTTATGAAATCTTTCCATAAACCGGATTCAGGTCTGTTTGTTTCTTTTGGCATATAATCAGCTTAGGAAAGCTCATTGGCCAGTTTAACAAATTCATCAATATCAGCCAGAGACCGACTAACAGCGTCCTTCCAAAATTCGTCTTTGGTTAAATCTACGCCGAGATGTTTTGATGCTACATCTTCAGTGGTCATTCTGCCGGTGTCAGCAAGCAAGGCTCGGTATTTGTCGGCGAATGATGCCCCTTCTTTTTGAGAACGGTCATACACCCCGCCTGAGAATAAGAATCCAAAAGTGTATGGGAAATTATAGAATGGTGCGTCGGAAATATAGAAATGTAATTTCGAACACCAGAACAGAGGGTGGAAGCCTGACTCATCAAGCAGATTTCCATAAGCCTGTTTTTGGGCGGCAACCATCAATTCCCGTAACTGTTGGGCTGAAACCACACCATCTTTGCGTTTGGCATAGAACGAACGATCAAAAAGATAACGGCTGTAAATATCGGTGAACATGACATATGCGCCTTGTATCTTTTGTTCAAGCAACATCAGCTTTTCTCTTGGATCAGTTGTCTGTTTCAAGGCAGCATCTGTTACCAGAGTTTCTGCAAAAATTGAAGCTGTTTCGGCAAGGTTCATCGGATACTCAGTCGCAAAGTATGGAGAATCTTTTAAGACCCAGCCATGATATGCATGTCCTAATTCATGGGCAAGCGTCAATAGATTTTCATAAGTCCCTGAGTAAGTCATGAATACTCTGGTCTGACGTAAAGGTCCGAATCCGGTACAGAAAGCACCGCCCCGTTTACCGGCACGATCCTCAGCCTCGACCCATCTTTTATCCAAAGCCATTTTTACAAAGTCAGCCATGTCTTCTGAGAAAGGACGAATGTTATCAATGATAAATTTACCGGCTTCTTCAAATGAATACAGCTTGTCAGCTTTACCGACCGGAGCAAACTCATCATACCATCTGTATTTATCAATGTTCAAAAGTTTTTTCTTGGCATCAACGTATGATTGTAAACGAGGTGTCTCTCGTTCGATCACATTCCACATTGTGTCAAGAGTCCCTTGTTTCATGCGTGACATAACCAGCGGTTCATAAAGAGGGGATTCCCATTTACGGTTTTTGTAAAGACTGAGACGAAATCCACCAAGAGAATTCAATGTCATGGCAGCCAGTTCTTCACGGCTCTCCCAGGCAGTAGTCATTTTTTCAAAAGCCTGTTTGCGGATATCACGGTTCGGATCAGACATTTTTGTGGAAAGCTGCCCCAGTGATAAAGTTTTGGATTCGCCGTTTTCATCGAACTCAACTTTTAAATCTCCAGCCATTTTATCATAAAGACGATTCCAGGCGTGGTATCCGTTAACAGCAAGGTCCAATGCCAGGGTCTCAAGTTCCAAAGGCATTTTACTTTTTGCAATCTCACGAACTTTATTGAGATAAAAAGTTAAGCCCTTGAGTTCGTCTCTTGCCAATAGTGATGCCCATTGTTCATCGGTCTGTTTTAATGAACGAGCCTCAAGATCGGTTAAAAGTTTTTGCCATTCAGAATGAAGCTCATCAGCTTCGGCTTCAATTACCAAAGCGTCAGCATCATCAACATTCTGTGAAGTCAGACATCCGGCAAAGGCTAAAATCAGTTCGATATTTTCAATATTGGATTGAAGAGCGACAACCGATTCTGTCCATTTATCAATTGAGGAATTATCGATTGATTCAGGAAGATTTTTCAAAAGTTCTGCTGTGTGAATTACCTCAGCTTTAACTTTCTCGCGATATTCTTTAAATTCGGTTGAGCCGCTTCCACCGGGGAAAACAGATTCAAGATCCCATTTGGGTGCAGCAGGAGTTTTAGTTTCTGTTGCAGTTGTCATTTTTTATTCTCCAAAAATTTAAATAATTACATTGTCACTTTAAACATCGGGTGCTTCATATTTTTTCACCCACTTAGCATAGAACAGCATCCCAATCGCCGAGGCAATTCCGATTGCGGCAAACTGATACCAAAGCTTATAAGGGTCATACGCGTTCCAAAGCAATTTTGTTGCCTCAATTGCATCCATCCCGGATACTTCCATAAGCTTTGTCATCGCCTCCGATCGTTCGATTCCGGTGATACTATAGTTTTCAGCCAGATATTTCAAAGCCAGATTAGCTTTATCGCCCATAGTATCATAAACATGACCGGCAAACAACGAACCAATCGCCCAGCCTATTCCTTGCGGAATATTGGCATACCCCATGTACAAACCTTTTTGACCTTCGGGAGCAATCACTCCGAGATAGTCGTTCATTTTGGGTGAAGACATCATCTCACCGACAGAGAATACCAAAACACCCATCAGACAGAGATAACCGGAAGTTGTAAAGCCGGCAAAAATTAACCCCAATGATGCGATTACGATTCCAAAAAATATCGACATCACCCGTCGCATCTTGGCGACCATCCATGAAATCATCACCACCGTAAAAATAATAAGCCCGGGGTTAATATTAATCATCCATTCCTGTGAAAGTTGCGGACCTCTGGTTGAGTTAGCTTGAAGCATCCAATCCGGCAGATTCAAATCAGCCACCAGTTGTGAACTGTCAACCCAGTCGACAATGAAGTTGGGAAGCATATCAAACAACTGCATAAACATCAGCCAAAACCCGGACATGATCAGAATAAATATGGCTAATCTTGGGTTCATCAAATTTTTGGCTGTTAGCCGAAGAACTTCCATTGCGCCGCCTTTTTGAACGCCGCCCGGCGGAACTTCTTTATAAGTAAACAGCATCAGGAAATTGATCGATACGATAGCGGCACAACCGTAAAATACTGCCGGCCAGGATATACCATAAAGATAATGAGCCAGGGGTGGTCCAAGGAACCCACCGATATTTACCAGCATATAAAACGTGCCCCATCCGACCGATGAGTTCTTTTTGGTAATGGTCTGCACCATTGTACCCTGAACCCCCGGTTTGAATATTGCCGTTCCCAGCGCTAAAATACAGCAACCGATCAAAAATGGCCAAAACTCGGTTTGAGTTGCCATTAAAACATACCCGAACACTTTAATAGCTATCGAGATTCCGATAGTTTTTTTGAAACCATAGCGGTCAGCAAACCCGCCGGAAAACATCGGGGTGATCGACTGAAAAATCGCCCACCAGAAAAAGATGATCCCTTTATCGACTTGGGTAAAATGAAGACCATTGATTTCATCAGCCTGAGCGATGTAGATCGGGATTACAACCCTAACCCCATAATACGCCAGTCGTTCGAACATCTCCATAATATTGACCATCCAGAACGGCCAACTAAGCGATGCCATTTGTTTGAATAAACTTTCAGTTCCCATTTGGGATGATGCCCCCGATTGGGGTGATGCGGAAGTTTGTGACATAAACTAACCTTTGCAGTTACTTTGACTTTTTGAATTTCATCTAATAAAAGAAGATATTCGACTCGAGTCAAGGGCGAGAATTGGCTTTTATTTTAGGGGGAGAGTGGGGGAGTAGAAAGTTTAAAAGTTTTTCCGGATATTGGAAGTAACCAAGATTAACTATTTTTGATAGTGCTATTTATAGGTTATCATAAACACTTGTTTCATAATAAAATGATCCTACTTTCCCTTTCTTCTTGTAAGTTTGGTGACTACTTGGCCAGTTATTTAAGGCAAAGTCTATAATTTTTTGTTCATATGATATATGAACAGCTAGTTTCTTCGATAATATTGGTGGGCAAAGTTGTTGATCAAATTTTTTCTTTTTATTTAAGTTTACAGCAACTATAGGAATATCTTTATCAATTGCATATTCAATTTCCCAACGAACATATTTATAGAGTTTTTTTGTGTTTTTTCCGATTAATACTATAAGTACTTTTGTATTTTTGAGTCGTTCTCTTAGTTTTGTCTTTATAGTTTCTTCAGAACTGCTGTCACTCAAATTATTTATCTCATGAGCATTATCAAAATTAAATGCGAATTTTTCGTTTTCTTTCCAAGCAGTCATAAGCCAATAATAATGAATGTCGGTATCAGCATCAAAACATACATAAGTTTTATTTTTATAAGCCATCATTACTCTCCGTTTTTTTTTGATTTATTTGAGGTATAGAACCTCCAATAATTATAGTTACAAAAATAAACATCATCACAAGTTGTATAATCGAAATGGTGTGGCCTAAGTCTGTTGTAGATTTAACAACATCATAACTTGCAGTAAAGGAATTTGATATGCTATACCATAAAGAACTTTGAGCAGAATGTCCATTTAACCCCCAAGAAAATTCATTTGAGTATGGGATATTATACAAATATGCAAAACCGTAAATTGAATAAAAAAGTGCAAGTAATGAATTAAAGAATCGTCGTTTAACTCTTGCAGTATCCATATAAGCATCTTCTAAAACCTCACTAGACCAAGTATGATAATAGAAATAGGTATAGAGATTAGTTACCAATAAATACCAAACAATAATTAGCAACCAATTATTGGATATATTATAAATCCATAGGACGAGGATGAATAACCACTTAAATATTATGAATAAATCGACAGCAATTTGAGAACACATTATTTTTTTATCATTATTTTTCTTATCTGAGAAGAGATGAATCACAACAAATTTGAATAGTTCAACTAAATTTATATACTTTAGTGAGTTTATTCCCGAATTTACGATTGTATAAAGAAAACCACTCTTGATTTTTGTCATTTTGAAAAGTAAGCTCCTAAGATACCTCAATAATTTATTTATTATTACTTTTGATAAATAATTAGTAGAAAAATTACTTACCACAACATGGACACGAACCTTGCCCTATTGGTCCTAAAGAAACACCAGCAGCTTTTGCTATAGATTCCATTATATCTCTTCGATCATCAATGTTATCTTGATATTGTACTATCCATTTAAGCAGTTCAGGTCGTTCTTCATAATCAAGTGAAGCGAAACCTTGCATTACTTTTAACATCTTTGGATTTACATCAGCCATTTAAATTTCCTTGTTTTGAATTGACCACAAACTGGACAATCCGATGTTTCAATTGTTATGGGTACTTCACTACACCCTACACATTGTCGTCCAAAAAACCGAAGGGCATATCGCATTCCCATTCTTTTTTCTTCTTCAGAAATACTTTGTGTTAAATCCTTTCTCTTTTGAAACTCCCCTTTCACTTCTAAAACATCAGAACGTGTTCTCCATTCTGAATCAGATAATATGTTATTGTTAGCTAAATCCTTGAATTCATTAGAAAGTAGGTGATTTTCAATAATGCTATTCTCGTAAGAAGGAAGCTTGTTTTGCCACTGTGCTACTAGTGACCATAAAGAAACTATAATCTGGATAAAGCTTAAAATTGCTGCAACAATTAATGCCCATTTTATTATTGTTCCTTTTGTACCAACTGCTATGACTAAAGCACCTATAACAAGAGGCCCAGCTAGGCTACTGAATAGAAGTATTTTGATAGCAATTCGAAGAGGCGTAACTCTTTGTTCAAAGATATATGCAGTGCCATAGCAATATAAGGCAGAATTATTGCTATTAAGCCTCTCGGCATCATTAATTGCCACTTTTTCACCTTTCAATATTAACAAACGTTATTATCCCACGATTTCATAACAATTATAACCTACCGAATTGTCCATGTCAAGTCCCAAAAAAAAGGACAGATGTGATATCTGCCCTTAATTATTTAAAAACAATTACTAACTACTTCAAGAGAAGCATTTTCTTTTGCTCACATAATCTACGGCTTGCAAATGCAATAAAATCTTATGGCAGCGGTTTCGTAATAGTGTATTCAATCTCGGCGCCATAGAGTCTCATGTTGAGTGAGTTACTGCTGTATGTCATGCTTGCAGACAAATAATAATTATAACCATCATTACTTACTGTTTCGCTGATAATCGTATTATCTGTAACTGTTGAAAAACCCGGCGTGCCGGATGTTCCTTCACTTGCCATTAAGATCTCACCACCACCATACATATAAACTTTGACCAAATCGATATGTCCATCGTAAGACGCTTCATTATCATAATAAGTAACTTTAACCTTCGTAACAATTGCACCATCTGGCAAAAATACAGGTGCTACAAATACTTGATTAGAAGAAACAGTATTCCTCAAATATGAGCTGTTTCTTGAAAATGAATAAGTATTCCTACTGGGAACAAAAGCAGCACTTGGAACTGCCAGTTTTCTTGTTGTTGTGCCAATACTCAAACTGAGGAATGTTTTGTCCCCCTCAATTAATTGAGCATCGGTGTGATTAACAGCGCCACCTCTTATTTTACTTGGCTCAATATCAGCCGATGCACTTATATCTTCATCAACAATGGTATTATCTTGAATGTAATAGGAATTTACTCCTTGATATTCAATACTTAAACCAACATCACCTTCAGTGCCGCCACCTACCAATCCACCTAATTCAGTGCCGTATACTGATGTTATATCACCGACAGTAGAGGGCTGCCAGACATCTTCACTCTCACTCCATGTGATAGCCTGAGACTCGGTTGCGCCAGATTGATTGATGTTAGACATAGCAACACCACCGCTGGCTATATCAACTGATGTAATGGTACCATCATAAATTTTAGAGCTGGTCACGGCTCCATCGAGTATCTTGCTACTGGTCACGGCATCTGCAGCAATTTCATCAGAGTTAACCTCACCGTTAACGATATGATTATGATCTATAGAGCTGGCTGCGATTTTTGAACCGTTCACGGCACCATCATCTATTTTCACATGGGTTATTGCATAGTTGGCAATTTTGTTCGTTGTTACAGAGTTGATTTGGATGTTATCGGTACCAACGGAATTGTTGGCAATGTGATCAGATGTTATCGCACCAGTGCCAACTGATAAGGTTACATCACCCGATGTCCCGCCACCGATCAGACCGCTACCGGAGTTGACAGCAGTAATGTCACCTCCACTACCGGTTTCATCAGGCTCCGCTGTCCAGTTACCACCTATCATTTTCATAACTTCACCTTCTGCGGCACCATTTGAACCCATTTTATTAAAAGTTATTGTATTGTTTATTAAGTGAGTTCCTGCGAGTGAATTGTTTACAATATCATTACCGTTTATGGTTTGGTTTAGAATTTTATCGCTTGTAACAGAATTAGTCGCCAAATGACCATTGGCAATCGCACCGGCTCCTATTGACAATGAAACATCGCCGGATATACCTCCGCCTGTCAAACCGGATCCGGCGGTCACACTTGTAATATCACCACCACCGCCACTGCCTTCATTATCAATGCCGTCAGCAAAACCTGCTGGCATGCCGGTTAGATTGCCCCAGTCGAGATAATACAATGAAGGTAAATTATCCAACAACTTGGAATTTCCGGCGACCTTAGCCGAATCGGCAAGTAAAGAGTGATAAGAAAATCCTACCGATGTGATCTTGTTTCGCGGTGATAACTCAGGATCGGCACTGACTTTTATACCAAGATAGACATTGGAATTATTGGTAAAGACCGTAGCCGGGATAGTAACAGTATCACCCAACATATACGAAAAGAGTCCATCGGTAACCTGAATTGTTCGAAAGTCAGAATCCCACAAAGTTGTACCGGCAGTCGGATCATCATAAAGACGGAACTTGATAAGGTATAGTCCGTCAGCTACCGGTGTTCCTCCAATGTCAGTCAATTGACCCTGATAATTAATAACTTGTGGTATTTGAGCATTGATTGAAATAGTTAATGAAGCAAAAATTAAACTTAGCAGTAATCGAGGAAGCATAAACTTAGCCATATCATCCTCCAGTGCAATTTAATTGATATTTATTTGTAGTCTATAATTAATATAGCTATGTAGCTCTATTACGCAACACTTTATTGATTATTTACTGCTCAATCAGAAAATAGGAAGAACAGGGCTTCTGATATCTAAAATGAATTTTCCTTGATCTGAGACGAAAAAAAAAGGGACAGAGTGTGAACTCTGTCCCTAATAATTTTAAAACAATTACAACATTACTTCAACCCCACCTACCATTCGAGTTCAAAGAGAAGCAGCGAATAAATCAGATCATTATGAAACTCGCCATTATAAAAACGATGGTCCCTTAGCGTTCCGTCTTTTTTGAAACCCAGATTTTCAAGCAGACTAACAGAGCCTTCATTAAATTCACTGGTCTGAGCATAAACTTTATTCAACCCGCGATATCTGAATAAAAATTTACATAAAATTTTCATAGCATCAGAACCGTAACCATTTTTCTGTTCATCAGGATCAATCATTAATCCGACCTCTGCCGAACGATTCAGATTGTTATAATCGAAAAAACTGATCTTACCCAGGAGCGTTTTGTCATCTTTATTTACAATCGCAAAAGATTGTCTATCAAGGGAGGTTTGCATTTTTTTATAATTTTCTGAATCTTCAGCTGCTGTTCTAAAAGGGAGCGGTCGGCACGAAATGGATTGGGGTTCAGCTTGAAGTCTCCAATAATGAAAATTTTTCACATCATCAGAAGTAGCCGGACGAAGATACACTTTTTTCCCAACCATTGATGGCTGGGTTGGAAATAATTTTTTATCGCTCATATTATTACTCTTTTTATCTGAAAATTATCGTTTTTCACCTGATTATATTTATTTAATTTCTAATTACATTCCATAATAATTTTATGCTTATCAATTTGCAACATAATGTTACAAGCAAAATACTAGAATTTCCAGAAATCCGGTAAAAGCAAAACTTGACTAACTGTCATAACTTCTGTTAATTTTAAATATGAGAAATAATCTATATTTGTTGATAGGAATCTTCCTGCTGTACCTGGCTCCGTCGATAGTTTTAAAAGTAACTTACGGACCGTCTTATGATATGTGGTCGGGAGAAGATTGCTGGGTTCCCGATGGTAACGGAGGATGGCGCTCACATGGCGATCCGGCAGCCTCGCAACCTGATGTCCCCAGTGAAAATGTGCCGATATTGGCATCATATTTACCAATATTTTTACCGGCACTATTACTGATCTTGTTTATGTTTACGCCATTATCTCGAAAATTGGAAACCAAAAAAGAGCCGGAACCGGATGAGGAAGACAACCCGGATCCCCCTGAAAAAAATTGAAAAATAAAAAGGCAGATATTTTATTAACTGCCTTCTTTTATTTAGTAATAAAACCAGTTAAACTGGTTCGTTGATCGCCTTGTTTAGAGC
Organism: uncultured bacterium; assembly: GCA_965372795.1. Classification (GTDB taxonomy): domain Bacteria; phylum Zixibacteria; class MSB-5A5; order GN15; family FEB-12; genus QNAD01. The sequence goes on along the minus strand of CBDVDR010000016.1, from coordinate 27,109 downwards.
ATCCAAGGCAGTCGTATAATTTGGCTCGGTGGAAACTTCGGGTACGATTTCCAAATGAGTGATAGTATCATTTTTATCAACAACAATGACAGCTCGGGTTAAAAGACGAAGCTCTTTAATCAAAAGCCCGTAATCTTCACCAAACTTGGTAGTGCGATGATCAGATAAAATCTTAATTTTTTCAATTTTCTCGGCATCGGCGAAACGCGCTTGAGCAAAGGGGAGATCAGCCGAAACAGTAATCGCCTGAGCTTTATCAGAAAGTTCGGCAATTCTATCATTAAATGTTTTTGTCTGCAAAGAACAGGTTCCGGTATCAAGCGAGGGGACAATCGAAATTAAACGAGGTTTGCCCGAAAAATCTGATTGTTTGACTTCACCCAAACCATTATCAAGCAGAGTAAAATCAGGTGCTTTATCACCTACTTTTAGTTCCTGACCAACAAGTGTTAGCGGGTTGCCTTGCATTGTAATTACATTTGAACGTTCCATTTTAAATCCTTTCATTTATTAATCTAATTAGTAGTGCATATTTTAACAGAATCTTAACATTGAAAGTTCACAAGCTTCGCTTGTTTATTTGAATATTGTAAGAAAATTATAGTATTTAAGATAAACTTGTGGAGGTCGTTATGATGTTTTTTGAAAAAAATGACAGTATCGTTCCTATCTGCCCGCATTGTAAAAAACAGATTAGGAAAATTTGTTATCAGGAAATGAAGGGCGATTTGGGCAAACGATCTGTTTATATTTGCCCGGAATGCAGTGCTTGTTTAGGTTTTCACACCGCAAAGGTTTAACCTTCGGATTTTAATGACAAAGCTTATAGACAAGAATGCCGGTTTATATTTTTAAAAAGACTATTAATGTATTAATGTCACTCACCCCATGTACCTTGTCGGATCGGTTACTGCGGCGTTGATCGCCGATGCCGCTGCTGTTGCCGGTGAACATATATAAACTTCTTTTTTATTCTCAGTTTCGTGCGCCTGCTTAAAAATATTATTAATAGTTGCCAGACAACGTTCACCCGAGGCGAGCGATTTGATTATTCTATTCATTTCAACCGGATACCCGGGATTTAAAATCATAGCTCCGGCTTCAATGTAAACTCGAATCAAACCTTTTTTTAGAGCATCAAGGTACACCGCTAATGATCCCGGTATAATAATTAAACGGCAGTCAGCGCTTACTTTATTCCCTTTTAATATCTCAGCCCCGATTCGTAAATCTTCAAATCTGCCACTGGCACAGGAACCGATTATAATCTGCTGGACAGGAAGACCATCCAATTCAGCCACAGCCTTAACATCGCTACTTCCATTCGGTCCGGCAATCTGAGGGGTTAGCTGATCGATATTGATTTGGTACATGCCATTGTATACCGCATCTTTATCAGCAATAATCGGCATATAATTTTCATTAGTTCGTCCGCTCAGATACCGTCGGGTTGCAGAATCAAAATGGCACAAAGCTCCTTTGGCACCCGCCGCTGCCGCCTGATTGGTAAGAGTGAAGCGGTCACTGATACTCATCCGTGAGACAACCGACCCATAATACTCAAGCACTTTGCCAACCACATCCTCTTTGGAAAGCTGTTTTATGATCGAGAGAGCAATATCTCTTGAAGAAACCGAACGTAATCTTCGTCCATTAATGTCAATTCTAATTGATGGCGGGACATCCAATTCATATTTCCCTTTGGACCAGATAGTTGCCATCTCAGAGGGTGTTATTAACGAAGCAAAGGAAGACAGACAACCATAAGAGACTACATTTTTATCGGTTCCTAAACCAAGCTGTCCGGGTTTGATCAATCCCGATTCAACCACCAATTGATGGCAATTACCCGAATTCATATCGAAGAAATTTTTAATGTTTTGTCGCCGGCTGAATTCTCTGACCAGCTTATTTTCTTCAGCGAGTTTATCAGTTGAATTTATATCTATTGGCTGAGTCGAGATTGCAATCTTATTTGGATTCCACACATAATCAGAACTAAGCTTTAAAAATTGATTAATAATTTCATGATTGTGAACCCGACTAACCACCAGATCCGGTTCAATCTCAACCGTCTCGCCAACATTTACCGTTTCTTTATTACTAAGTTGAGCCAATATCTTTTGAGTTATTGACCGTTCGCCATACAGCGATGGTTTGCCGGTTTTAGTTTTGAGTCCCGGGAAATTTAATTCAAGTTGTTCCAGTTTTAAAAACGCCGGTTTTTCTTTGATCCCATAACGACGACGCCAGTTATAATAGGCGGCTTTGGAAATACTCAGTTCTAGTCCGCATTTGTCATCATCTCCGAATCGTTCCCAAAGATTTCTAATTTCCCGTTCTGAGAATTTTGGCATTGAAAATTTTGGGACATTCTTTTTCCTGCGCCAGTATGCCACCAGATATGCCGGGACCCCGCCTAATCGTTCACCGATTTTTTCATCGGTTTTATACAGCTTTTGTAACTGCTCAAGCTCAATTTTTGTGGGGATTTTTTTACGAGGACTCATATTTTCGAGAATTCTTTCTTAAGAGCATCATATATCGGCTTAATTGGAACTGACACAATTTTAGTTTTTCCAATAACCGGCATAAAATTAGTATCACCAAGCCATCGGGGAACGATGTGCATATGAAGATGCCCCGGGATACCCGCCCCGGAACTGCGACCAAGATTCATTCCAAGGTTCATCGAATCCGGTGTTAACACTTTTTTGATTATTTTTACAGACAATTGAATCAATTTAAAAAAATCTGCTGATTCCTGCTCATTAAGTTTCTCTATCTGACCAATATGTCGCTTAGGTACAATCATAGCATGACCGGAATTATAAGGAAACTTATTCAAAATCAGACAGGATTTATCCGTCCGGTAAACAATGAGATTCTTAATAGAATCTTTCATTTTAATCCGGTTACAGAAAATGCAGCCCTTTTCTTTCTCACTTTTAATGAAGCCGTAACGCCACGGCGCCCATAACATTTTGTCTGACATAGTACTCTATATTACTAAAATTTTTCTATTAATCAAATGATATTACCCATAAATATACAAGTGCTTCGATAAGTACATGTAGTGCAACAGATTATGTGCGGTTACGTGGTTTCGTGACGATTGTCTTTTCTTATATGTTTTACTTTCTGATTAACTTATTGCTGTCTAAACAATTAGACATATAAATTAAAAATTTTAGTTGAGCTTCAAAAGCCGTTTGACTTTCTTGGGTTTATGAAACGGAATTCTTTTCCGCGGTTGGATTTGGATACAGGGAGTATCCGCAACCGCTTATTACCGCAGTGCAGATTGCAGCCGGGGGAGATCTGGGAAGACCCTCTGGGGAAACATCGGATTGGCTGTGGAGATGCCTCTGATTATGATTTTATCTCAAAACTATTTTCTGGCGATAAAGCCGCAATAGCTCTTCATGATCCGCCATATAATTTGGTCATGTTTGAGAAAAAATCGGTCGATGAATTTATCGAATGGTGCCAAATTTGGATTGATGGTTCTTATAAAATTTTAAATGACGATGCATCCTTATATATTTGGCTGGGTGCTGATCAAAATGATAATTTTCAGCCATTGCCCCAATTCATGATTATGATGGCTGACACAGATTTTAAATCCCGATCATTAATTACCATGCGTAACCAACGCGGGTATGGGACTCAGAAAAACTGGATGGCAATCCGTCAGGAGCTGCTCTACTATACTAAAGGGAATCCGAGTTTTAAGGTCCAATATACTGATATCCCCAAAATACTCCGTGGTTATTATAAAGAAATCAACGGCACTGTAACAGAAAATATCGAACGAAGCAAATCGCCCAATATTCGTTCCGGCAATGTATGGGTTGACATACAGCAGGTTTTTTACCGCATGGTAGAAAATGTTAACGGCTGTTATGCTCAAAAACCGCTCAAAGCTATCGAGCGAATAATTTTTGCCTCTTCCAAAGAAAAAGAGATAGTAACCGACTTCTTCTCACATTCAGGAACAACCCTGATCGCCTGTGAAAAATTAAACCGGCGATGTTTTACGATAGATATCGATCCGATCTTTGCCGAACTCTCAATCAGACGGCTTGAACATTTTAGATCAACCGGAAAAACCGGCTGGCAAATGGAAAATCCGTTTGAATCGGAATTGTCTGAAGATTTCGATAAAAATCCGGAAATAGTTTCAGCATAAATAGATAAGTTTCCGCTCAAAAAATAATTCATAAAGTTTGTATCTTTCCTTCTGGAAACGTAAATTTAGATAGTAATAAGCAGGAGGTGTTTTATGACGAATTTTATTATGGCCATGAGTATCAATCCGGATGCTAAAAAAAAGCACCCGAATCTTTCACATTGTGTGAACGAATCAATGGAAGTCTTTTCACGTATGGAATTAAAAGTAGAATACATATTTGCTACCCTTGGCAGATATGATTTCCTGGTCGCTTTTGAAGCCCTTGATCAAAGAGACGCCTTCAAGGTAGCCTCAGAAATAAATGCTCAAGGCATTATAAATACGGAAACCTGGCCGGTTATCCCGTATGATGATTTTTCAAAATTATTGGGATAATATACAAAGGAGTTAAGGTGAAGTTTGGAGCAAGGAATCAAATTATCGGCGAGGTCACAGCTATTGATAAAGGCACGATGATGTGCAAAGTAAAGTTGGATATCCCGGCAGAATGTAAAATGAGTTCGGTCATGACAATCGAATCTCTTGATGAGATGGAACTTAAAAAGGGCGACAAAGTCCGAGTGATTGTGAAAGCTATCAACGTTCTTTTAGTCAAAGAGTAAGTGACATTATTTATTTGGCGTTCTCTTACAAAATCCGGGCTTTTAAATTGATATAATAGTTCAGATCAAACTGTGCCCCTAAAGGATGGTAGCGCTGAATTTTGTTTAATAGATTTCGCACTCCGACTGCAAATGTATATTTTCCATCCTGAAGTAACTTCCGGGCGGTTATATCAATTAGAAATATCTCATTAATATTTGAAGAATATTTACCATCTGATTGATTCGTAATCTGTTCATAGTCCGACCAATAGGTCGCACTGGTATATTTAATTCTTCCCCATAAAGAAAGATTCTTTACCGGATTATATCGGATGCTTGTTTGCAAAGTATGTTTCTGTAGGCTATTCCATAATTCCTTTAATTCATCCGAAACAGAATTTGCTAGAATGAGATTATAGTCAAAATTGATATTAAATTTCTCAGAAGGAATCAAATTAATATTTATTCCGCCACTATAACTGAATCCATCAGATATGTTCAAATTGTTTTGGTAATTATAATAATAATCATAAATAAAATTAAAGCGGTTGTTCACAGTTAACGTAAGAGTTTTATTAATCAATGAAAACCAGCTTACTTGAGCAGATAATATTTTTATGTTTTTAAAATATTCTAATTGTCCTGAATTTGAGTTTATATCTCGATAGAGCCAATATTGATAGTCTTGATTGAACTGCCTGTTTACAAATGAAATATTTAGTTTTAGATAATTATTTCTTAAATGAATCAATTTCGACCCAATATTAATATCAAATCCTAATCTACCATCAACTGCTGACATTGAAATTTCATAGTTTTGTTTAAATCTGTTCGAATAACGTCGGAAGAACTTATTACTTATAGTAAAATTAAATAACGAGTTATTTTGATTTATGCTTGCATTCGAAATCAAATTAAATTTCAAACCGAAAGTATTTTCGTAATTTACTCGGGATAAATTATATGACCCTTTGGCAGTTAAATTGTTGATTTGATAGTCATTTGTTTTGTTAGATTGAAATGATGTTTCGTATTTTAAATTGTGTTTCTTTGTTAAATTACCTCTTATTGATATATAAGAGAACCGCTCAATTTCATACTTTTCCTGTTTTGTGAATTCATTGAAATTGAAATTTTCAAAATATGAATAGCCACCGGAAATAGATTTAATCCAATTAATGTCAGTATAATTAAAGTCGGTGTTATAACTAAATGAACTTGCATATAATGTCTGTTTGGGGTGCTTTCCAGATAAAGCAATATTTCTTTCCCTAACAGCTACATCGGTAGGGAAGTGTATATCGTTTTTGAAATTAATTTTAAAAGCAGAATTGTTAAATCGCTTGGAAAAATCGGCTGCGATTGATTCTCCAAGGCGATCAATATTCGGGCTGAAATGTTCGGTGTAGCGATAAGGTCCCGGGTCACCGGTTTCATTGGCAAGATTAGCTTCTATAGATAAAGATTTATCTTCATAAGGTTTTTTAGTATGAATATGTATCGCACCATCATCTATAAACTCCCCATAATATATCCCCGATGAATTAATAACTTCCACATAGTCTAATTGATTCATTGTTATCGGAATCATATCCAACGGTTTGCTTCCCACAAAGTCCAACTCTAACATCACTCCATCAAGAAATATTTTCCACCGTGAGTGCTGATAGGTCCCCATTCCGTTTGGGTTAACCTGCCAGGTAACGCGATCAATAGAGCTAACCGGCCATTCAGGTATAAGAGTGAAAATTTCTGATAACCGACTTATACCGGATGCTTCAATAGTCTCATGACCAATAGTTCTGATATTTAAATTGCCACTATAAACATTGGATGAAATTACAAATATCAGTATGGACAATATTATCCAGTGCTTCAAAGCCCTCACTTGAAAAACCTCCGAAACCAATCAGGTGATTCAAAAGAATAGCCGATTCCAAATGAAATAAACGACAGGTGTATTCTATTAAAAGTGTAAACTTTTAGATATTCGCCTGATAATATCGCCGACCATTTATTATTGAAATTAAATTGAAAAGATGTAACCAGTCCCACACCCATTTCATTCTCAGATTTTAATTCGGCATGAATATCAGGATCATCAAAACTCATATAATAATTACCAAGTCGCATCCCGCTGTAGTTGGAAAATCTGTTATTTATTTGGAATTTATATCCCCAACCCAAATATGAAAACATCGAATAATAATCAGGCTGGGTTTCAAAATTGGAAGAGTTATTATTTATCAGCGTTCCAAGTTCTAATTGCCCCAGATAAAATTTGGTTCGGACTGTAAGTTCATATCCGGTTGATACATCCCAGTACTCATGAAACATATTCCGGTTACTGTTGATTGTTGGCTGGAAATACAATGAGGTTGAGTCAAACGGTTCGCTTTGACATTGGCTTGATATGTTGAAAAATAATAAAAATGCTATTAAAAAAATCAGTCGCATTATTTACTCGATATAATTCAGAGTTACATCTTCGTTCGTTATTTTTATATAACTGAAATGATTTATAAAATCTCCGCTGTTGACATAAATTCCATTTTCACTTTCGATGCGAAGAGGTTTATGCAGATGACCAATTGCCACAATATCATAGCCATCAGCTAATTTAGCTTTGGCGTAATCCTCATAATCTTTTGAAAAAGTATCACAGCGGCCCGAAGTATGGTTTCTTGATCCACCCGCTACCGATTTTGCCAGAGGAATAGCCCAGTCGGGGGGGAGCTTTCGGTACAGCCAGATATTCAGACGATTCCTAAGAATTCGTTTCAACAACCGATAACCGCGATCACCTTTGGCAAGACCGTCGCCATGAGTAAAATATATTTTCTGATTTTCATATTGAAGCTCAAAACTGTCGAGATAAACATTTATCCCCATCTGCTTTTCAAAAAAATCATCCATCCAGAAATCATGATTCCCGCTGACATAATCAATTATGACACCCTGTTGTTTTAGCTGGTAAAGTTTGCTGAGAATATCAAAATGTTCTTTAGGCATCGCATTTTTGTATTCAAACCAGAACTCAAACAGATCACCGAGTATAACCAGACGGTCGCCATCGGATTTAACTATGGCTAATAGTTTATCGATCTTTTCTTTTTTTATTTCTTCTGCAGAAACATCAAAAGAACCAAGATGAGCATCTGAAAAAATATACAACGCCACGACGTTTATAAACTTTCTATATAGATATTAATTATCCGTGCCAACTCAGCAAAGGAAAACTGTTATCAGCCGATCCGTTCAATTGATTTACGCATCGCTTCAAAAAATGCTTCCGACATATCGGTAATTGAAAGATCGACAGTATCATTAATTTTTAAATTGGTTCCGCCAACTTTACCGATCAACGTACAGCTTACATCAGCTTTTTTAAATAGCTCGCTGATTTTGATGGCGTTTTCTGAATTACAACTTATTATAATTCGTGATTGCGTCTCTCCAAAAAGTAACGCATCGTTGCGGATACTGTTATCAAGTTTTATATCGGCACCCATTTGATTGTCGCGGTTAGAAATACAACACTCAGCTAGTGCTACCGAGATACCGCCTTCGCTGCAGTCATGAGCCGATTTTACAAGTCCGCCTTGAATAGCTTTTAACAATACAACCTGCAATTTTTTCTCAAACTGTAAATCCAACTCTGGAACTTCACCTTTGGTCTGTTTATAAATTGTATGTAAATATTCCGAGGCGCCAAGTTCCTCCTTGTTTTCCCCTAAGAGCAAAACCACATCGCCGTCATCTTTGAACCATTGGGTTGTAATATCTTTAGTATGTTCCACCACGCCCAGCATCCCGATTGTCGGAGTCGGGAACACCGCCCGTTCCGGGTCTTCGTTGTAAAATGAAACATTCCCGCCGGTCACCGGAGTTTCAAACACCCGACAGGCTTCACCCATGCCGCCAACAGCTTCAGTGAATCCGTAATAGACTTCCGGTTTATAAGGATTGCCAAAATTCAAACAGTTGGTAATCGCCACCGGTTGTCCACCCGAACAAACCACATTGCGTGCCGATTCAGCTACTGCTGACTGAGCCCCAAGACGAGGATTGATATAACAATAGCGGCTATTACAATCGGTTGACATAGCCAGCGATTTATCAGATTTACGAATCCGCATCACTGCAGCATCCGAACCCGGACCTACGGCAGTATTGGTGCGAACCATCGAATCATACTGATCAAAGACCCAGTTCTTATTACAAATATTAGGCGAGGCTAACATAGTTAGCAGAGTTTCATTCCAGTCTTTATCGAGTGAGTAATCATTCAGATTAATTTTAACAATTTCATCCATATAGGCCGGACGTTTGGTCTCACGTTGATAAACCGGAGCTTCTCCGCCAAGCACTAAGCTTTGTGATGGAATTTCTGAAACCACTTCACCGTTTAATTTAACCCGAAACATGCCGTCGCTGGTAACTTTTCCAATCAGAGTCGAATCCAATCCCCATTTGTCAAACACTTCTTTAACTTTATCTTCATTCCCTTTTTTAACACAAACCAGCATCCGTTCCTGTGATTCTGACAGTAAAGTCTCATAAGGAATCATCCCGGTTTCGCGCACCGGAACTTTATCAATATCAATTTCGATTCCCGACTCACCTTTGGCCGACATCTCTGAACATGAACAGGTAATTCCCGCCGCACCCATATCCTGGATACCGACGATCAAATCTTTTTTGATAATCTCAAGGGTCGCTTCAAGCAGTAATTTTTCCGTAAACGGATCGCCGATCTGCACCGAGGGTCTTTTTTCCTGAGATTTTTCGCTGATTTCTTCCGAGGCAAAGGTTGCTCCGTGGATACCATCCCGTCCGGTTTTGGAACCGACTATCATTATCGGGTTGCCGTCACCTTCGGCGGTAGCCGTTGCCATCATATCCGATTTTACAAGTCCGACTGCCATGGCGTTGATCAATGGATTGCCGGTGTATGATTCATCAAAATAAACTTCACCGCCAACAGTGGGCACTCCAAAACAGTTGCCATAGTCGCCAATCCCTTTGACTACGCCGTCAACCAGATACCGAACCCGCGGATTATCAGGAGAACCAAACCGTAGCGAATTCAAGGCTGCAATTGGGCGGGCACCCATAGTAAAAATATCTCTTAAAATTCCGCCGACTCCGGTGGCTGCGCCTTGATATGGTTCAATTGCCGAGGGGTGATTATGGGATTCGATTTTAAAAACACAAGCCAGACCATCGCCGATATCAACCGCTCCGGCGTTTTCTTCACCGGCTTTTGACAGGATAGCTTTTCCTTCACGAGGCAGAGTTTTCAGAAGAGTGATTGAGTTTTTGTAGGAACAATGCTCCGACCACATAACCGAGTAGACACCAAGTTCGGTATAATTTGGATCGCGGCCGAGGAATTTCTTGATTTTTTCGTATTCGTCAGGGCTAAGTCCGTGTTTTTCAACCATTTCCGGGGTGACTTCGGGCTGCTTATAGGTAGTCGACATATTTTCTCCTTATTATTAGACAGGGAATATACGGCTGTTAATAGTAGAGGTCAATTGAGAAGTTTTTGGGGATTTGAGAAGGAAGTTTAATTACTTGATACTTGAAGTCTTCGAGTAGGTCAGGAGCCCTGTGCTCCTGACAATTCTTGTGGATAAGGCATAACACAGGTGAAACCTGTGTCATCCTCGCGAACGCGGGGATCCAGTCTTGATTTAATGAATTAAAACATATATATTTATCCATGTAAAAAAATGCAGAGGATAAATTGATTTCAAAGGTTTCATAATGAAAAAGACTTTATTACTTATTTCGACTTTAGTTTTATTTGTGGTTCTATTTGTAAATGGAACAGTTTTATCTCAAACACTCTACTCAAGTTACTTGGGAGTGGAAGATAATAAATCTAAGAATAGCAGACAGGTTTTGTTCAGTAAAAATATACAATCAAATAAAATTGTCGAATTTTATAAATTTGATGGAGCTATGGTACTCGACCCAAAAGTTTCTCAGGATGGAAATTTAATAGCTGTTAGAAATTCATATCGAAAAGATAATGAAGCTAAAATATCTCACAAAACTTTAGATATTATATCTTCAGAAGCAGAATATCTCTACTCTTTAGACGAACTCACTGATTATCTTGTTCTGGATTTTTGTTTTGATCCAACTTCAAAATTTATTGCTTTTGTAGCGGGAATTGAGAATCCCTATGAAAATGCTGATTTTAGCAAGATACCTGTCGGGTTTGGTATTTTGAATATTTCTGAAAAATCTATAAAGTGGGTCACTGGTGGACCAGAAAAAACAAGAAATCCGATAATTCAATATTGCTCCTGGCCTAAAGGTGGTTCAATTTTTGTTAAAGGGTGGACAAATGACAATAATGATTTCCTTCGTGTTGCATACGGAATAGATGATATAACTTTTAAACCTAATCAGGAATTGAGACACCAAGGTAATAGCGTGAATGGATTGTTTAGAGTTGACCCATTATCATTAACTGTTACAAGAACTGGTTTAAATGTAGAATATCCAGATTCTTTTTCTCCGGATGGCAAATACTACTACTCATCATCTATGTTTGGCAGGATATTCAAAATTTATGATTCTAATACAGGCGAAAATGTAGCAGGAAATATGTATGAAATAATAGGTGATACTCTTAATAATTTTGGTTTATCAATTTATCCAAAATGGTTAGGAAACTCAGGCTCTGTTTTAGCTCTTGATTTGATGCCTACAAAAAGATATGAGAGAGGAATACTTACCGGACCTTCCCGATGGATCTTTAATATCAGTACAATGGAAGTTATTTTTCAAGAGCATACCGATGACTATTCCTTTGATGTAGGACTTCAATGGAAAGGAAGTGGCAAAGATATTATAATTAAGAGGAATGACGAGTTTAAACTATTAGATCCTAAAGTAATTGAAAAAATAAATAAAGCTATTAAGCAGGAGTAGGGCTAAACTCCTGCAGTTTCGACTCCCATAGGCTGATTCACTCACTCTTACCCGGGCACAACTCACTCAAAAAACAACTCCCGCAATCAGGTTTTCTCGCCTTGCAAATCGCCCGGCCATGGTCTATCATCAGATGAGAATAAATAATCCAGTCCTTTTCAGAAATGATCTTCATCAAATCCTGTTCAACCTTCACCGGGTCTTTCTCTTTACTGAACCCCAGCAGACGATTGATCCGTCCCACATGAGTATCGACCACAATCCCCTCGGCAAGTTTATACCCAACCCCCAAAATAACCGATCCGGTCTTCCGTCCGACACCGGGGAGTTTAACTAACTCATCAAGTGTTTTCGGGATGCGTCCTTTGAAATCTTCAAGCAACATCACAGCCGAATTTTTGATCGACTTCGCTTTGGAATTATGAAATCCGGTTGAAAAAACATCCTGACCCAATACGGCAAGATCACTCTCTGCAAATTCTTTGATTGATTTATACTTTTTAAATAAAGCCGGAGTCACCGCATTGACCCGTTCATCGGTGCATTGTGCCGACAGAATCGTCGCAACCATCAATTGGTGTATGGACTTAAAATTTAACGAACATTTTGTGTCGGGATAATTTCTTTTGAGTAATTTGACAACCTTGGTTGCCCGAATAATTTTATTTTCTTTTGATTCTCTGGGCATATCAATCAAAACATGAAAAAATTACAACCCGGTCGATATCGTTTAAATCTTTCATCACCACAATCGACTTGTACCGATTATCTTCTCCGGAGATTTCATACACTCTCTCGGCTTGATTATGCCCGATTTCAAACATAATCCGTCCGCCCGATTTAAGATAGTTCGGAGCACTGCATATAATCTCTTTGATCGCATCTAGTCCTTCACCGCCAGAGGTCAGCGAAACTTTCGGATCAGCTAAAACCTCGGGGGGAAGCTCTTTATATTCATCATCAGAAATATAGGGCGGGTTCGAAACAATCAGATCAAATTTTTCATCATCTTCAAGCTTATCAAACAGATCCGACTGACGAAATTCAATTTTATCTGACACCCCTAAATCATTGGCATTTTTTTTAGCAACCTCAATTGCCTCTTCTGAAATATCCATCGACAATATCGTGCCGTCTTTTATTTCATTGGCAAGGGTGACCGAGATAACTCCCGACCCGACCCCTATATCAAGGATCCGTGGATTTTTGATCTCATTCTGTTGAACAAACCGAACCGCCGACTCACAAAGCATCTCAGTCTCAGGCGTGGGAACCATGACTGCCGGAGAGACAAAAAATTTGCGTCCGTAAAACCATGATTCTTCAAGAATATATTGTAAAGGATAGCGACTGCGGCGTTTTTTTAAAATCTCTTCAAACTTATTCAAAACTTCCGGGGTGAGTAATTTTTCTGCCTCAAGAAATAGTTCAAGCCGCTCAACTTTTAAAATTGAACAAAGAATGATTTCGATCTCGGCTTTACCCTGATCAATACCGACCGCTTCTAAGACTTTCCCTTTTTCTGTAATAAATTTTGGAAGGGATTTAATCACTTTAAAACCTGCCTAATTAGAAATACTTGAAGGAGAATAAGGGTGGGCTCGCCCACTGAATTTACCATAAAGATAAATTAAAGCCACCATCGCGATAAACGCATAACAAACCAAGTATGTCTGGAACGGGTCAAACTGAATCGAATGTGGAATCAGATAATTCCCAAGCATAATAAAAAACGCACCCAAACCGAGCCATCCCCGGGTTTTCACCGAATAAATATCCGAGCCGCATTTCCCTTTAGTGATAGATGCCAGCGTGATAAGATTTACCATAATCAGATAGACAAAAACCAACTGCGTTTTATTATCAGTAGCATCGGTTCCAAACGGAACCCCTTCCCATAATCCGTTAAAAGCATACCAGTTCATCGCAAACCCGATGGGGTAACCGCCGATAAAAAGCATGATTGTAGCAATGAAAAAATGCTTCGCCATAGCGGCTAATCCGGTGCCGTTTCTAATCACATTAACCGCTTCAACCGTACCGAGCATGACAAAGAAAACCGTTGCAAAGATAAAAAAGAGATGCCCGATCAAAACCAGTTTGGGAACATCACCGATATATTTAAAAACATAGGCTTCGCCTTCAGGCATTGTAAAAGTAGCTAAAGAAGCGTTAGTGCTGTCTATAACTTCAAAATAATAATAAAATCTTTTTCCACGTTCACCGGACAATACTTCAATAGTGTAATAACTATTAGCACTCTTTGATACCATTGACATTGAGACAAATTCATTCTGTGGTGTTAATGCGTTTTGATTCTCATCAGTTTTACGCATAACCAGCTGGGTGCCGGCTGTCATATCACCGGAAACTTTTATCGGGATTTCAACTGTGGTTCCTTCAATACCCTTTGGAACAGATTCCATTTCAAAGGTAATGCCGTTCTCAGTATGAGAATATGATGTTGGCTGTCCTTTGGAATTAGTACGGGCGATATAAAGCATCACCAGCATTAAAATAAAAGCGATTAAGATTTTTAAGAATTTCATAGGTTACGACTCTTTAGTTGATTCAAGTTTTAATCTTTTTTCCTGGTCACTATGTTGCAATGGTACAATGATAAGATCAACCGCTCCGTTTAGAATCTCGTCAAGTCTGTAAAGGGTCAAACTGATGCGATGATCGGTTACCCGTGATTGCGGGAAATTGTAGGTGCGTATTTTTGCGGAACGATCACCGGTTGAAATCATCGAGCGTCTTTCCGAAGCAATCTTTTCATTATATTCTGCCATCTTGGCTTCATAGAGGCGCGCCCGAAGAACTTTAAAGGCTTTCGCTTTATTTTTAATCTGGGACTTTTCATCCTGACAGGTTACAACCATCCCGGTAGGCAAATATGTAAGACGAACCGCCGAGTCAGTCGTATTAACCGATTGTCCGCCCGGTCCCGATGAACGGTAGACATCAACTTTAACTTCATTATCTTTTAAATTAATATCAACATCTTCGGCTTCAGGTAAAACAGCCACTGTAATTGCCGAAGTATGCACCCGCCCCTGAGATTCAGTTTCAGGAACCCGTTGAACTCGATGGACCCCTGACTCATATTTCATTTCACCAAAGACATTATCGCCCGATAGCGAAAAAGAAACTTCTTTGAAACCTCCAACGCCGGTTGGGTTTGAGTTCATTATCTCCAGCTTCCAACCTTTGGATTCAGCAAATTTTTGGTACATCCGAAATATATCACCGGTAAACAACCCGGCTTCATCACCGCCGGTTCCGGCGCGAACTTCAATAATCACGTTTTTGGAGTCGTTAGGGTCGCGGGGGAGAAGCTTTAATTTGAATTCTAATTCAATCTCTGATATCTGAGCTTCATATTCTTCAAGCTCTTCTTTCGCCATGGCAATCAGTTCATCATCTTCACCGCTTTTGATAATAGAATTAGCTTCATCAATACCGATTTTGATCTGACGATATTTGCGCCCGACTGAAAGGATATCCTCTACATGACGTCGTTCCCGGTTCAACTCAATCATTATTTTATTATTTGACAGAGTTGCCGGAGCGACCATCTTTGCGTCGATATCTAATATTTTTTGTTCTAATTTTTCTACTAATTCAAGCATAATTACACCGTAATAATCCTATAATGGTAAAGGGAAAATTCTAATTGGGCAAGAGTAAAATAGACTAACTGACAGCCATTTTTTCAGAAGTGATTTTGGAGTGCTCGATGCCCATTGCCGCTTCCAAAGCAACAATAGCAACTTCAAGCTGTTCTCTTGTAGGCTCTTTGGTTGTGATCTTCTGAAGCCACAAACCGGGTTGAATCAGAGTCTTCGTAATTGGATTTTCGCGGGTTTTACCGGAAAACTTCAATATCTCATAAGAGGTTCCCGCTACAATCGGAAGAAGTGAAAAATGGAGACCGAACCGGACAAACAGCGTCGGAGCGGCTCCGGTATAATATGCAAATATTGTATCTGATACGGCATAGGTTAAAATTGCAAAAAGTGCAACAATCAGAATAAATGAAGTTCCGCAGCGGGGATGAAATCTGGTATAGGTTGCGGCACGCTCGGGGGTTAATTCATCACCCATCTCAAAAGTATATATAGATTTATGTTCGGCTCCGTGATATTGGAAAATCCTTTGAAATTCTCCAAAAAACGAGATTGCCCAAACATACAAGACAAACATCGTTAGCCTGATTGCACCCGCAACCAGATTAAAACCGATAGCATTTTTATCAATTTCAAAAAAATTAGAAATTGCAAGGGGCAGGAAGAAGAATATAAATATGCCAAGTGACATCGCAAATAAGACTGTCATCCCCAGCATCAAAGAATTCGATTTTTTTTCTGATTCTTCGTAGGTTTTACCATTTTCGGCGGCTTCAATTTTTTCCTGCTCTTTGATTGCGATATCGGCGGAAAAATTTAAAGTCTTGATACCGATGATTAACATTTCGACAAAAGTAACAGCACCGCGAAGGATAGGTATATTAAGAATTTTATAACGACCGGATAGTGAAATATAATCATCCGTTTTTACAGCGATTTGTCCATTGGGAATTCGGACGGCAGTTGCAATCTTATCTTTAGATCGCATCATTACGCCCTCTATTACAGCTTGTCCACCTACGTTCAAATTCGGCATACTAAATCTAGTTGTCCTATCTATTAATCATTTAAAAAAATAGCCCATAAAATAACAGGCACTCGTAATCCATACGAAACACCTGTTGAATTTGTGAGGATTCTTTTGAACTATTCTTTCTTATCCAGAATTTTTTTATATTTCTGGCGGAATCGTTCTACGCGACCGGCGGTGTCAATCAATTTCTGTTTGCCGGTAAAGAAAGGATGACAGTTTGAACAGATTTCAACACTGATCTCTTTGTTAGTCGAGCGACTCTCAAAAGTTGTTCCGCATGCACACTTTACTGTTATAGTATTGTACTTTGGATGAATTCCTGGTTTCACTTCAATAACCTCATATAATTTTAAAATCTATTTTCTTCATTAATATAACAACTTCCGGTTCCCTATAAATGGAAGAACCAGAGCCAACCAATATAATATATTTTCTTAGCTCCGCAAGCCGTTTCACAAGCCAAAATCGTATATTTTCATAATATAATAATATATATTAGCATCAAACCCATGAAACACAACACGTTAACTTTGAAGAAGGGCTGACCAGTAGTATTTGTTATGGGTAAGCTGTTGAATATCAAAGGATTGTACAAAAATACGGCTCAAATCCTCTTTTTCGAAATAATTTTTTATTATTATAAATTCTTCGCCATTATCAAGCCATCGCTTTTTTTGGTTATTCCCAAATTCATCTTTTCCGACCGAATTTGAAACTGCTCCCTCAGCCGGAGGATTATTATCAATCATCCAAATTAAGCCGTTTTCTTTTAATAATGACTTTAAAATCTTAAATAATGCTTCATAATCCTGTTTTGGGTGATGCGAAAACCAAAAACCTAATACGACCAGATCAAATGAATGGGGCTCAAACGGGGGAAAGTTCAAATCACATTGGACAAATTCAACCGGAATTTGATATTCTTTTGATCGTGCCATCTCGATCATTTCTAGTGAAATATCGGCAGCAACAATCTTTTTAGCAGATTCTGAAATAATTTTGGTCCAATAACCGGTGCCACAGGGGATATCTAAGACGGTCTTATCTTTTGCCAGCGCTTTTATATTAATAGCTTCATCGTCAATCTCTTTGCGACGATCAGGGACGTCACGAAAATAAATCTGTTCGTATTCTTTAGCTCGCTGGCAATAGTACTCGACCAGTTTTTTTTTATAATTCATTATTTTTTAATTCCTGCACAAGTTTATTGGCAAGTTCTGAAATCTCCTTTAAAACCACCGGATCATTAATTGCCGTCCCTTTTGCATTAAAATCATTCGAGCGATATGAAATCATCCCTGAATTTATGATCTCAACCCATTTAAAAAATCCGGCGATTGTCCTCCGGGCACCCTCAAACCAGCCTTCTTCGCCTCCGACTAAAACCATTGCTCCCGGTCTTTTTCTTTTTAATATTTTGATAAAGTTGGAATCTTTATTTTTATTTTCAAAATCAGGAGGGCGGATACAGTTACAGCGATCTATAAAGGCTTTACCCTGAGCCGAAACCGAATCAAAATAAATAGGCGATCCAAAAAGAAAACAATCACATTCAGCAAGTTTTTTATAAATTTCAGTCAGGTCATCTTCATAAAAACAAAATTCAGGCGTTGGTGCTTTTCCGCAAGCCTGACAGGGGATAAACGTAAGTTTGTTTACATTAATCAATTCCAATGACGATTCTTTAGATTGACCCTCAAGTAAATTTTTTATTGTTTGACCAAGTTTTTCAACGACAAGTTCTGTCGATGACCCTTCAACGGGCGAAGCGGATATGGCTAAAATCTTAATCAAGGTTTATCTCTTCGAGTTCTTCCAATTTATGGATCAACTGTAGGATTGTATCCTCAAGTTCATTTTTTCGTTCGGTTGCCTGCTGCAACTTTTCCCAATCACTTGCAGGTATATTTGATTTTAAATTTTCAATGACCTGCTCAAGTTCTATTTCAAACTTTTCAATTTCTTCGCGAGTGGTTTTGATATCTCTTTTTAATTTTGTGCGCTGTTTTGATTTCTCTTTAAATTCAATATACGCATCTTTGCGGTTCTCATCTTTATATTTTACAGTTGTAGTCGATCTGTTGTCTGTTTTTTCTTTAAAGTATGAATAGTTGCCATCAAAAATTCTTAAGTGCGAACCGTCGAGATAGAAAATCTTGGTGGCAATCTTATCAAGGAAATAACGATCATGGCTGACTACCAAACAGCTGCCTTCATACTCAAGCAGCGCTTTTTCAAGGGTATTACGGGAATCTATATCGAGATGGTTGGTTGGCTCGTCAAAGATCGTAAAATTTGCCGGATGATACAATAACCGCGCCAGCGACAACTTGGTTTTTTCTCCGCCTGATAAAGCAAGAATCGGTTTGAAGGCATCATCACCGGAAAATCCAAAACGTGCCAAAAAAGATCGCATCCGACCGCTGTCAACCATCGGATCCATTTCCCATAGCGAATCGATAACATTCATCTGCTGATTCAAATCATCCAGTTCCTGATCGAAATAGGCAACCTCAACATTGGCACCAAGTTTGATCTCACCTTCAATAGGAGCTAACTCGCCTACCAACGCTTTTAAAATGGTACTTTTACCGGACCCGTTTTTTCCAATAAGACCGATTTTATCACCCCGATAAACATCAAAATTAAGATTTTGTACAACTATTTCATTACCATAACCAAGCGCAACATCATGCACCGACAAAACATGAGCGTAAGACCTTCCCGAAGATTCCATTTTAATAGCATGTTGTTTACCGTCAGATTTTGGAAGTTGCAGCCGTTTAATACGATTCAAATATTTTAATTTTGATTGGGCTTGCTTGGTTTTTTGCCCAGCCATATTACGTTGAACAAAATCCTCAATTCGTTTGATCTCCGCTTGTTGGTGTTTATACCGATGCTCCTGAAGAGCGCGTCTCTGTTCGCGATTCTCAAGATACTTTTCAAAATTACCAACGTAGTTATCAATTTTCCCATGGCTTATTTCCCAAACCTTGTTAACCGTTACATTCAAAAATGCGCGGTCATGAGAAATTACAATATAACTTTTATTTAATGAAGCCAGATATTCTTCAAGCCAATGCGTTGATTCAATGTCCAAATGGTTCGTCGGTTCATCAAGCAGAATCATACTCCCATTTCCGGCAAGGGCATACGCCAGTCCGGCTCGGTTTTTCTCTCCGCCGGAAAAATTCTTAATCGGATCGGCATGACGATTTTTTAAAAAACCAAGTCCTTCCAAAATATTTGATATTTTGTTTTCAAAATCAAAACCGTCGTTGGCTTCAAACTTTGCCTGAAGGATACCCATCTCTTCCACAATTTTTGAATCCTCAGGATTTCGGGCAAGGTATTCTTCATGCTCCATGATTCTCTGTCTCATCTGCAACAAATCAGATCGTGCTGATGAAACAAAATCAAAAAGTGTTGATTCAAGATGCTCGGTTTTCTCTTGAGGGATGTAATCTATTTTACAGACTTTAGAACGGGTAATCGATCCTTCGTCAACTTCCATACGACCGGTAAGAATTTCAAACAGGGTAGTTTTGCCGCTGCCGTTTTTTCCGGTCAGACCGATTTTTTCATGCGACTGAATTGTAAACGAAACATCTTCCAGTATAATCTGGTCATCAAATTTTTTGGAAATATGTTGTGAGGCAAGAAGGGTCACTAATTCTCCGATGTCTCCCGGGAACGGGATAAAAATATTTCAATCAAAATGAACAGCGCCGCTAACCATAAAAATATTTGCCAGAGCTCTTTGCCATACCGAAGTTCGTTTAGGCTCTCTGCAATATCGCCGTCAAAAGATAATTCATTATAACTTGACGCACCCAATGACTTTGCAATTTGATCCGAGTCGATACGCGACAGATCCGATTCTTCGGGAGTGAGGTTGACAGCAAACCGGTCAATCTCGCGTCCAAGATAGGCAAGGGAATATACTCCCGGCAATTCAGTTGGCTGGGCATGAACCGTAAGGGCACCCTGCTCTTCTTCGGGGGGGAGCTTAACAATCGCACTGTCCGGTCGCGTTAGTTCAAGCGAGGTGTTGATCGATCCTTTGAGTGAAACCGAACGGCGGATATTATCAGAAGCATATAACTTCAAATCATAACTGGATAAATCGCTGGCAAGGTACTCGGCAACTCTTGAAATAAACGGCACAAAAAAGGCATGAGTGGTCATGTCAGAATATTCGGGACTCATAGGTCCGGTAAAGGTTAAAACCTTGCCCTTTCCATAAGTTGACTCGACCAATGCCGGATGATTCCCGGTGAAATACAACAGACTCTTAGCATCATTAATCGTATGCATCTTTGGCAAAGTATAAAATTTTATCTGTGGTGGTTTATTGCTTTCAAAGTTGAATACAGAAAATACCGGGTGGTTATAATCAAGTGACAAAAAAGTGTAGAACCCGGCTCGGGTAAAATCTTCTTTCATCTGACTGTCAAAAACAACGCCGGTAACATTAGACCAGTTCAGATTAAACTCTGTCGGATCGGTCTGATTACCATAAGTTAGAAAAATAGAACGACCGGAATTTACAAAAGCTTTTAAACGATTAACATAAGTCTTGTGAAGCTTAGGCACTCCGGCAAGAATTATCAAATCATAATCCAGAAAATTGATCCCGGATAGTTTATCAGCATTGACATCCTTAAGCGACCAATACTGATTAACCGTTACCGCCGGAGCCATTGCCAATGACATAAATGCCCCGGTAACATCACCATTAATTATTAAGACATTGAATTTGTTCGGGATGCTAAATGAAAAATAGTGCCGGTTGTCATCAAGTAAAAGATCATCAGAAATTTCTATATAGCCCGAATGAAATCCGGTTCGGGAAACCGAACGTTCAAACTTAACCGATGTTTCCTGACCGGCTTTGACATCAAAACTGGTCTGGGCAATTCGATTATCATTTATAAATAGCGAGGCAATAACATCAGTGCGATCTTCACTCCCAAAATTCTTTATTGAACTGTTAATATCAAAATCCTGCCCGGGCAAAATCAGTTGTCCGCCAAAATCTATCGCTGTTATCCCAAGGTTGTTTGTTTTTTCAAGCGGGAGATCCAATACAAATAAACGAACATCATCAGGAGTTACAATTGTTTCCTTCGGAAGCAAATTCCTCTGCCGGTCGGATACAATATATATCTCCTTATTTAAATTCTGTGCCTTTTCAAGAAGATTAATTGCGTTCTGATAAGCTGATTGCAAATTCCCTGTTTGATAACCGATGCGTAATTTTTTGAGCTTCTCCATAGCAGTAGCCGAAGATGTAAACGCCGGGGTTTTCTCATCAGTTTCTATCGGTACCAATGGGATTAAACTTATCTGGTCAGATTCACCAAACGACTCTAATAGATTTTCAGTTCTATTACGTGCCATTTCAAATAAATTGCCATCGGTTATATACCGATTAACCGAGGAAGAGTTATCAAATAGAACGACGGCCGAAACAGATGCATGCGAACCGATAGACCCGCTATCAGTAGTTGGTCGGGCAAAAGCCAGTACAACCATGAAAATTATGAGCATCCTTAATAGTAACAGAAGTATTTGCCGAATTTTTATCCGTCTGACCTGACGACGCTGCATCTGTTTGAGATGTTTTAACGATGAAAATTCTACAACTTTAACCCGACGCTTTGAAAACAGATGGATCAACAGCGGTATTAATGCTGCTGCGGCTGCAAATAGTATGGTAGAGTTAAGAAAATTAAACATATGCTTCTATTGTTTATAAGGATTATCGATTAGCTTTTTTGCTTCGGCTTGGTGATACGCAGCCGAGGGAGAGGCTATCACCTGAGAGTAATACTCTTTGGCAGTTGCATGGTCATTAAGTAGATCAACAACTTTTCCCAGTTCAAGGTTTATCAACCCAAGGTAGAAGGGACGGGTCTCCAGCATCAGGGCGGTGGACAGATAATTATAAGCATTGTCGGTGTCACCCTGTCCGAGGTATGCCATTCCAAGCCAGGCAAGAAAAACCGGGGTTGGTGATTGGCTCGAAATCATTTTTGATAAGATACCTTCTGCCTCAGAAAATAATGTTATCGCTCTGGCTTTATCTTTTTCATTTTTTGAATTTAAAAGGAGTCTGCCAAGCATTACCCGGCTTTCACCCATAGCCCCTTGAGGAGCTTCAGAAGCGATAAGCAGGTTGTAATATTTTGCTGCTTCTTCATTGTCTCCAATATTTTCATAGCAAAGACCGAGGTTGAATTGAATCAACGAATTAAGAGTATCAAGCGATTTAGCCGTAAGTAAATTTGAAAGAGCTTCATCATAAAAACCGTTCATCATATTGTTAATGCCAAAACTCATCCAGCTTCTGGAATTGTTTTCCATCTTAAGCAATTGCTCCTGGGTTTGAATCGCATTATAATAATCACCCATATTAAAATAAGCGGTACGCAACATGCTCAGACTCATCAAAGAATCACCTTCGGTATCAGCCAGCTCAACCAGTTTTTTTGAATATTTTGCCATCTGCGGATATTTGAACATTGCCTCTGAAAGTTCGACATATTTTACTAAACGGGGTTTCAAAAATGTCAGCGTATCAACATAAGTGATCCATTCCGTTTCGATCTCTTCGATAGATTTCCCATAAACCTCTTCAATTTTACCAGCCAGATTCAAATCGTCTGACATTTCATAAACTTTCATAAGTTGATCATAATTGTTTTGACGAATTAAAAATCTTACAAACGAGGCTGAGGTCCGATCTGCAATTGTCGGATCAGCATTAAAATAATTGTAAGTATTTAAAAGTTCTCTAAGTGGAATATTTTTCTTCTCGGTAATTATATCTTTCATATCAAAAACCGCAAACGAAAGAAAATTCGCCATTCCCTCTGATAAAAACGGCGGGGCATATCCGAAATTACGAAGTATCGCAGCATGAGCCGATACAAAGGGATCAAAGGTGCTATATCGACCGTTAAAAATTGTATAGCCGGTACTTTTGGTCGGATCAACAGAAACACCAAATCGCTTATCCCATATAATCGAATTTACAGCGCATGGTGACAGGTAGATATTATATTTTCCCGGAAGATTAAATTTGAACAACTTCAAAAGTTGTTCATAGTTTTCTTCTAAAACTCCTTTGGCGAGTTGCCAGTTATATTCTCCAAATGATCCTTTGATATGATAAAAATTCATATTCGCCGAAGGGGTAATTCTGAATAGCCCTTGTTCACGATGATCGTACGAACAGTAAGATCGGTCGATTTCTTTTTGCTTTAGAGGAGTAATTACAAATGAATAGACACTCCCGTTTTTACTTTCAATCGGTTCTATTTTTGCCGGAAGGCCATACTGAACCTTAAATAACTTTGAGTAATTGTTAACATTTGGTCTGACCGTTACAATATGAACTGTAAAAGATACTGAGCCCGTATCAATTCTGGTAAATTCTAAGTCCAAAGAAAAATTTACTAAAAAACCGGTTGTAACCAGATTTTCTACAAAATCTACCGTATCAGAAAAAAGAAGAACATCGTTTTGATTGCTGTCTTTTTGAAATATCTCAAGCTCTACTTCAACTCCGTTATCAGCCCGGGCTGTGGAAACGGTTAACAATCCAATTAACAACAGACTAAGAATTTTTATCATTATTTATTATACCTTTCAATCCGGAAGAAGTCTATTATAGCAAGATAGTTTTTGTCCTATCAAAAAAATAATGATGCTACTCATTATCAAGAATCAAACGCCCATCTTTCAAAATCGGAAGTACCGGAATCGAATCAACCGAACAGGCAGTTTCAACATCAGTTGCAAACCCGATTGAAGCTAAATGCCTTCCATGTTCACCTTTGGCGATTGTCTCTTTTAATTCATTTTTATTATTATTATATAAAAGTAACGCCAGTTCACCGGCATCGTTTAATTCAAGTGTTTTATGATATTTATGAGTCAGCAGATCAATCAACAACCCGCCGCAAATTGTATCCTCAATTGAAAAATGACCGTCCCTTCCCGAACAGGCAATAACCACATTGTTATTAGCTGTTGAAATTTTTTCCGCTACCAGTGAAACATTGACAAGGGCACCCGAAAGAACTATTGAGGCTGAGGATGTTTTTTCAAACGGAGCCGTCCCGTTGGTTGTTGTCATAATCACAAATTTATTACCCACCGATTTAGGTGTAAATTCCAAAGGAGAATTTCCAAGCTGAAAATTCTCAATCTTAATTCCGCCTCGTTCTCCGGCAAGCAATGCATTTTCGGTGCCGATTTTTGTCCACATCTCTGCCGCATCACCCGGATCATCAACCGGGATAACACCTTTAGCTTTGGATTTCAAGGCGGCGCAGATTGAAGTCGAGGAACGCAGGACATCAATAATCACCACCGTCTTATTTTCTATATCTGCTTTACCAAACGGAATCGGGGTTAAATATAAATCTATTTTCATAATAATTTACTTATGTGATGCCTCTTTATAAAAAGGCGGTTTAACAACTTTGGCTGGAAACCTCTTATTACGGATTTCAACTTCAACCATCGAACCCGACTTGGCGTGCGAACGGGGGACATACCCAATTGCAATCGGCTTTTCCAAAGATGGTGAAACAGTTCCTGAAGTTACTTTCCCAGCTTTGTTACCATCGACATAAATATCATATCCGGTACGGGGGAAAGCTCGTCCTTCAAGTTCCAGACAAACCAGTCGGCGGCTCGGTTTGTCTGCTTTCATTTTGGCAACTGCTTCTTTACCAATAAAATCTTTATTCAAATCAACAATCCAGCTCAATCCGGCTTCAATCGGATTCGTGGTTGCATCAATCTCGTTACCATATAGCGACATCTTCATCTCAAGCCTTAATGAATCTCTGGCACCCAGCCCGATTAGCTCCAGCCCATATTTCTCTCCGGCTGAAATTATAGCATCCCAGAGTTTCCTGGCGCTTTCATAATCGCAGTAAATTTCAAACCCATCCTCGCCGGTGTATCCGGTGCGCGAGAAAAACAGATCCACCCCGCCTACAACTCCGTTTGTGCAGGTATAATATTTCATACTGTCAAGATCATGATCGGTCAGCTCTGCCATCAGTTTCTGAGCCTTAGGACCCTGAATCGCCAGCAAAGCGATATTGGCTGACTTATCGGTCAATCTCACATCACCGAATTTATGTGAATCGAGCCATTCGAAATCTTTTTTCATATTTGAAGCATTTACAACCAGAAAATAGCCATCCTCAACGCGGTAAACCAAAAGATCATCAACAATCCCGCCATCCTCCTGTGTCATACAGGAATACTGAATTTCACCTACTGCCAGAGCATCAACATTATTGGTTGTGGTTTTCTGGAGAAACTCAAGCGCATCATTGCCGGTTACTTCAAATTCGCCCATATGGGTCAAATCGAACAGACCAATATTTTTGCGAACCGCAAGATGTTCGGCGGTGATACCGTTATATTGAATCGGCATCAAATAGCCGGCAAACTCAACCATTTTGGCGCCGGCAGCGACATGATAATCGTAGAATGGGGTTTTTAATGCTTCCATTTTATCTTTATTAAATCCTTATCAAATATACGGTTTATTTCAATCAGGCTGAAATAAATAGGGGATTTTCAGATAAGTCAACCGCTTTGTTTTTAAGCAGGTAAAGCTTGGAATTACGGCCGATAAAGTGCCGAATTATTGAATAAAATCAGATCCAGCTGCTTATTTCTTCCAACTCTTTCTTATGAATATCCGGGATTTCTACTTTCTCATCAGGATACCCGACCACCAGCAGTAAAAAGGGCGATTCAGATTTTGGACGACCTAAAATATCCCGCAAAAACGCCATCGGGCTCGGAGTATGAGTCAAACAGCAAAGTCCGGCATTATGAACCGCAGTTATAAGCATCCCGGTAGCAATCCCAACCGATTCCGACAGGTAATAATTTTTTTTGATTGTCCCGTCTGCTTCAATAGTGTGACGCTTATTAAAAATAACAATCAGATAGGGTGCTTTTTCCAAATACGGTTTCTCTTTATCGGTGCCAAGCGGAGCCAGCGCATCAAGCCAATACTGTGGGGCGCGCTGTTCATAAAATTCCTTTTCAACTTTTTCAGCTTCAATCCGAATTTGCTTTTTAATTTCAGGATCGGATACAACCACAAAATGCCACGGCTGCATATTGGCACCGCTCGGAGCTGTCCCGGCGGCTTTGATACAATTTTCAATAATTTCTCTTGGAACCTCTTTATCAGAAAACTGCCGAATAGTTTTCCTTCGAGTCATGTTATCGTAAAAATCTTGTGATCTTTCAACCATTTTATTTGAGGGAAATTCTTGATAAGTCGTCAACGGCACAAATTTATATTTTTGAGTCATATTATACCTTTTATAGTTTTAAACAGATCATTGAGTTACATAGAATAACAATAATATTATAATTACAGTTATGATAACTTTTTAGAACAATTAGAACAATTAGAACAATTAGAACAATTAGAACAATTAGAACAATTAGAACAATTATGATAATTATGACAGTTTTACTTAATTTTGTTAAATATGATTATTTGTAATGTTAAATAGTAGTTGATTTCATAAAACTATAAGTTATTCTAGATAAGTCGCTTAAGTGATTGTTTTGTTAAATGCTAGGGTAGAGCATGTTAAATGCTAGAGTATAGAGTATAGAGTATAGAGTATAGAGTATAGAGTATAGAGTATAGAGT
>CBDVDR010000015.1:0-85897 GCA_965372795.1 uncultured bacterium | reverse complement strand
ATATTTTTATATTATTGCTTATCGAAACATCTGTGATGTTGCCTCCTATATAATAAAATGTTTTTGTTCTCTTATTTTTTGTTTCATACCATCATATTTTTTTTAGAACTTTAGTTATCAAACAACCACCCTTCTTTTTTTATTGGTTTGAGCAAAGCAAAATAATAATATGCAAAAACAATCACACTTTGCTTGTGTTTTTACAAGGGTGTCAAATTTGTCATTTCAAACATAGCCTTACATATACATTTTTCTCTTGACATCATGGATATATTAGATATCTTTTTAGTAGAGAAATTCACATCGATAGAAATATTCACAACAAAAGTAAACCATGAAACAGAAAAGGAGTAACTGTATGAAATCTTTTTATAAACAAAAAAAGGTTCATATCATTGGATTGCATCTCTTACTGACATTTTGTATTCTTTTCGGTGGACACGCATCCGCAACTACTGGTCAAGGTGCCGAAGTACGGGTTGCCTATCAAAATATTTTGGATGCCACCGAAGCGATTGCTACACAACATGGGATAACGGGTGCCGATGAACTTTTTGCAAATGCTCGTGAAGCTCTATCATCAGCCACCGATGAAGAACTTTCCTTGATGTCCGAAGCTCTCCCGAAACTCTATCAATGGCAACAGACGACTGAAGAAGCATTATTAAACATCCCTCCTACTGTAGTGTCATTAAAAGATTTATCCGGTGATAAATCAATGTTACTATCTGATCCATTTCCTAATGCGATCTATCACTGGGGAACCCGATCCAGTGAAGACGCATTGATGACCTCAATGGAGATAGAGAACATTGCCCTTGGAGTTCAGATGATTGCCGATCGCGGCTGTACCCAGGTAGCAGTAGTTGCCGGATTCGGTGCTAATGGTTCTCTAGTTTGTCTGGTCTCGGATGCTGTTTATATTGTCGCCAGGTTCGTTTGGACTACTTTGGAAAGGAAAGATGTAGATTTTACGAGTGAAGAAGTCACAGCAGCATATCTAAGACTGGGACATTTACATGATGACTTCACTACCAATTCCGAAACCGTAAATTTGTCTCTCGATGAAATATTACTTAATATTATTGCCAATATCGAAACCATAAATACAGCGCACGATGAACTATTACTCAATATTGTTGGCAATACCGATATCGCAAATTCGATACACGCTAAATTATCGCTTCATATCGAGAAAGTAATAGAAAAGAATAAACTTTTCCTTCGCATGAAAATTGAAAACAACCTTGCCAGACACGGACAACAAGTACATCCACTGGGTACTTTAATACTGCCCCAAGCATTTGGTGGTCAGCTTGAATTGGTTCGTGAAATTGTGGCAGAAACGATTACCAACATGATTGCAGCCGAACAGAAAGTATTTTTTGCTGAAGCCCAACTGGTAAAAGGGAATAATGAGTTTGCTGCCGGTAATTATAAGAAAGCATATGATTTCTATGGTGAAGCATACCTGTCGGCGACCAAATAGAAAAATTGATTGTTAAATTCCGATATTTAGGAGTAATAATTAATGACTTTTCGTAAAACTTTAAATATAAAACAATCTCCCCTAATTTGGTTGTTGATCACAATAATGATTCTGATTTCAGCAGGAAATCTTACTGCTGGGAATAAAGATGATAATTTATATATCAATTTGCAATTTCATATTCCTGATGCAAATAATAATTCTCAGGGTCATTCAGAGAATATCAAGAACATTATCAGTGATCTCAACAAATATTATTTATTGCGGGGAGTAATTTTTGAATTTGAAATAAACCGAATCGACAATTCAATTCAATCAGAAAGTGAATTCTCTACTTACTTAAAGAGTAAAAAACCCGGACAAGCGACAGATGCATCCTACAACATTTTTGTCGTGGAACAAAACACTTCTGGTGCAAAGAGTTGTTCAAAGCTTATTAAGTCCGACTATATTATGATGAATTTTGGTTCAAAGATTTTGAGTGAGCGTTCAATCATGACAGATAAGCTGTCTCAGAATTTAGCTTTATGGTACACCTTAAAAAATACTCGCAAGTATAACCTGTTGTCAGACGTTACAGGTTCTAATACAACCTATGAATCTAAGGCAATAGCTGATATAAACAATGATGGAAAAGGCCCCAATATTTCTGATTTAGCTTACATGATTAATTTAGTAACCGGTTCGCAGTCTGATGAAAGCAATCAAATTGATTTGTATGATATTTCTGATGTGATCGAACTGGTCGATTACCTTTTCAATAAGAAATAGTGATTCGAATTTGTTATCACAAAAAAAGGCAGGTCGTAAATGACCTGCCTTTTTCAATTTCAATAATAATCACACTAAGTGTGCAATCATTCAATGTGTATCAAACACCCGAAGGGTGCTAAACACCTAACTTTTTCAAAGTCTCAGGAATGTCCAAAAATGTTTTACAGGGATGCGCTCCGGCATTGGCAAGCATTTCAAGTTTATCTTTTGCTGTTCCCATTTTACCTTCAACAATTGCACCGGCATGACCCATCCGTTTTCCAGGAGGAGCATACACTCCACCGATCATAACCAACACCGGAGTTTTCATTTTACTGATAACTTTGGTAGCCCGTTCTTCATAAACGCCGCCGATCTCACCACACATCACCACCGCTTTGGTTTTTTCATCCTCTTCGAATTTCCAGAGAATTTCATCAAAGGTTGAGCCCAAAACCGGATCACCGCCAAGTCCAACACAAGTCGTCTCGCCGTATCCCGTTCGGGTCAGCGTATCTGCCACATAATAAGTGATCGAACCGGAACGGGAAACCGTGCCGACTCTTCCGGGTGTAAAAGCGATATCTGGCATAATTCCCAAATTAGCTTCCCCCGGTGTCATCACTCCGGCAGTATTTCCACCGATAACCGTCGCACCATGAGCCACCGCTTCACGGCGGACATGAAGCATATCATGAATCGGAATATGTTCAGGGACTACAACCAGAAATTTAACCCCGGCGCGAATAGCTTCAATAGCAGCTTCTTTTACAAAGCGAGCCGGAAGGAAAATCGCCGAAACATCAGCTCCGGTAGCATCAACACATTCAGCCACAGTATCAAAGACCGGTTTTTCAGAGATTATCTGACCGCCTTTACCGGGAGAGGTGCCACCGACAATATTTGTTCCGAAGGTAAGCATCCGTTCGGTGTGGAATTTTCCGGCACCGCCGGTTATCCCCTGTACCATAACTTTACTATTTTTATCACACAGGATAGCCATTATTTACCACCTTCCATGTTAGCCAGTTCCACCGCCCGTTTGGAAATTTCCTCAATCGGAGTTTCAATACCATGAGATTCAATATGTTTAAACATTTCCGGATCAGCCTTTTTGGCTTCCTCAAACATCCGCACGCCTTCCTGCCACATGTTTCCAGTCATCCGCATAACCATCGGCTTTGACAAACCATGATCTTTCAAAAACATAATTACACCGGTTGCAAAATCATCGCATCGACTGATACCGCCAAAGCGGGCACCGAAAATAACTTTGACTTTCGGATTTTCATCAAGAAGCACCAGCATTTTGGCGATTCGTTCAGGAGAAGGTCCCCCGCCGGAATCCATAAAGTTTGCCGGTTTGCCGCCAAAGTAGTTGATAAAGTCATTACCCATAATCCCGAATCCGGCACCACCGGGAAACATCCCGATATCACCATCAAGATCAAGATAAGGAATTCCCCAATCCTGAGCTTTTTTCTCACGCGGGGTCATCTCTCCTTCTTCATGACGGAATTCAATTCCCATATCTTTAAGTTCAGGATGACGAAAAACAGCATCATCATCAAGTGAGACCCGACTATCAGCGCAAATAAGATTACCATCTTTAGTAAGAACCAACGGGTTGATCTCGACTAATTTGGCATCATATTTTCTGAACATGTTATACAATTTAATAATAATAGATGCACCCTGTTTAATCAGCTCCTGCGGGATGCCGATTTTTTTGGCTATCAAAAGAGCATCAAAAGTATATAAATCATCACCAATATCCATCGGTTTTTTGACAATCTTATCAGGAGAATTTGCGGCGGTCTCTTCAATATCAACGCCGCCTTCACCCGAGGCAATCACGACCAATTTATAATTAGCCCGGTCGATTGTTACTCCGATATAAAATTCTTTTTCAATTTCAAGTTTTGGTTCAACCAAAACAAAATCAACGGGATAGTCTTTGATGACTAATTTGAAAAGTTCTTCAGAAATGGTTTTAGCTTCATTGGCTCCTTCGGCAAGTTTTATCCCGCCGGCTTTACCACGTCCGCCACACAAAACCTGGGCTTTTAAAACAACCGGACAATTGAGTTCTTCAACCGCTTTGAAGACTTCTTCCGGAGTTTTACAAATACGTTTTTCAGAGACCGGCAAGCCGGATTTCTGAAAAAGTTCTTTACCTTCAAACTCATATAAGCGCATAGTGTATCCTTATAATAGACATATTAGTGCCTAATTTCACAAACCTTCGCCAATTTAACCTTTTAACCATTTTTGTCAACAGGATTATCCTGATTATTTTTGATTTTGGAATCTTTTTTTTTGTTAATTCATGAATATAATTAAGTTAAAATTTTAAAAGATATTTACGAAGCGAAACCTCTATTCAAATTCGAGTTTGAATTCAAAATAGCCATTTTTAAACTTAATTAGCCGCCGGAGCCTGTCTCCGGTAGCTTTATTTAAACATTCCTCTGATGGGGTCGGGAAGGATTGAACAGCGGTTGAATCTTCGTTTTCAAAATTTGAGAATAAGGACAGAGTGTCTCCTGAAACCGACGAAATAGAGTTATCGCCGCAATCTTCCCAAATAAACGAAATCAAGCTTTTATCCCGTGTAGATGTATGTGAAATACTGTTACTATTGGATATTACAATTTTGAATACCGAAACTTCCCGGTCAAAATTGTAACAGACAGGATGAACCGAATCTGCAATCATTTCCGGAAGGGCAACAATTTGGAAGGCACTATTCAGTTTCGGAAAATCATTTATTGATATTTTTCGAGGGTAAAAATACTCCCACTCACAGGAATCTATTAACTTTCCGGGCAGTATTTCTGTAATAATAAAACCTTCTGAAAAAGAACCAATTTTGAAATCAAAACCACCGATTGGAAAGTCGGATTTTAATAATACTTCAAGGGTATCAGTGAACATCACAGTTTCTGTTGTACCGGATTCTATGGTCAAATAGATAAATTGATTGGTTGAATCAGTAGTTTCCACTTTGCCCCAAAGAGATGTCATAGGGATTATCAGTAGAAACATAGCTATATATAATATATTCATGATAAAAAAAGCCCGCCGTTAAGCGGGCTTAATAATTATTTTATAACTTTATATTTATAAGGTCCACCCCAGTCAGGAGCACCCTGTTGGGCGATTCTCGGAGGTGAAGAAAACAACCACTTGCCACCCGGAGGATAGTAAGCAGAATCAATAACCAGTGTACCGGTTTCAGGAATAATCATTTCGAGAGATAATTTTTTACCGAACTCAGCATCTTCATAACCTTTTTTGATTGATAATCCGCCGAATCCGAGCAGATCGGGAAGGTTGCCATCCCAGTCACGTTCAACTGCAAAAACTCCGGCAAAATCCCAGACTGATTTATCTTCCCAGCCGCCATAACCTTTGACATCACCATTTTCATTAAGTGCTAAACCCGTATCTGAAACATGGATGACGGTTTTAATATCAGGAGACTTAATTGAAAATCCGATTGTAAAACCAGTGCGTTTCACATCAGTTTGACAATAAATATCAAAAGAGACAATTTCCCCTGCCTTGAGCGTACTATCATTTACAACACCGGGACCGGAAACTTTCATTTTAATTCCATCAGCGAAGGCTGAACCGGCTACAAGAATCAATAAGCAAATACAGGACAGGAAAATTTTTGAGTTTTTCATGCAATCTCTCCAGGATATTTCTGATTAAAAGTAACTTCTCTATTATACTCTGTTTTTAACTGACAGCCGAAAATAAAGGAACATTCAACGGTTGTCAAACCCAATCTTATAATTGTCGGTTCAGATTCGATATAATTAAGAAAACGGGTGTACTTTATATAGTTTTAATAAGTCGTTTAGAAGTGAAAATTTGTCTTATTTACCCCTATCTCTATAGCTTTCATAAATTTTAATACCTTTATTTTTCATTTTTCAATTGACCCAACGTCAAGGAGCTTGTATTTTCTTTCACAAACAAAAGGATATGCTTATGAATAATGTTCAAGTACAACCAATGTCCACCCTTAAACCGGTTACTGCCTACAAAACCTCGATAGGTAAAAAGATCATAATGGCTATTACCGGGTTTATGTTTATCGGTTTTGTTACCGGACATCTGATAGGAAACCTTCAGATTTTCATGGGACAGGACCAAATCAACACTTATGCCGTCGCGCTCCATAAATTGGGCGGTTTTTTATGGTTTATCAGAGGCTTTTTGCTCTTTTTCTTTGCCTTTCATATTTATTTTGGAATAAAAGTCTGGTATGAAAACCAAAAATCAAGACCTGTAAACTATGTCAAAAAGGTAAATCTTGAGTCCACTTTTTCATCCCGAACGATGATTTATTCGTCTGCTCTAATTCTATTTTTTGTTATTTACCACTTGATGCATTTTACATTATTGACGACCAATCCTGAATATGCAACCCTGACTGACAGTCTTGGTCGGTTTGATGTTTATTCGATGATGATTATTGGTTTCCAGAACATTACCATAACAATTATTTATTTGATAGCGGTTCTGTTTTTAGGTTTCCATGTCAGCCATGGTCTTTTCAGCATGTTTCAGACATTAGGCTTGAATGATCCAACATGGCAGCCACGATTAAGAATCATGGGCTATCTTTTCGGAATATTTATTTTTATCGGGTACGCTTCTATACCGGCAGGTGTACTTCTTAATATTATCTCCCTGCCAACAGGAGGAATCCAATAATGAAATTAGATGCTAAAATACCTTCAGGACCCCTTGCAGAAAAATGGAGTAAACATAAGTTTGAATCAAAGCTTATCAACCCTGCCAACAAAAGAAAATTCAGTGTTCTTGTGGTCGGATCCGGTTTAGCCGGAGCCTCAGCAGCAGCCTCACTGGCAGAGCTTGGTTATAATGTTTCTTGTTTCTGCTATCAGGACAGCCCCCGTCGGGCACACAGTATTGCCGCACAGGGCGGAATCAATGCTGCCAAAAATTATCAAAACGATGGCGATTCGGTTTATAGATTATTCTATGATACAATTAAGGGCGGAGATTTCCGTTCCCGTGAAGCCAACGTCTATCGTCTTGCTGAGGTCGCCAACAGTATTATCGATCAATGTGTCGCACAGGGCGTTCCCTTTGCCAGAGAATACGGCGGACTCTTAGACAACCGTTCATTTGGCGGCGCTCAGGTCTCACGTACTTTTTATGCTCGAGGACAAACCGGTCAGCAATTGCTGTTGGGAGCCTATTCGGCCTTAAATCGTCAAATTGGACTTGGCAATGTCAAAATGTATAACCGATCTGAAATGCTTGACCTGACCATCGTTGATGGCAGAGCGCGCGGGATTGTGGTCAGAGATATGGTCTCCGGCAAAATCTCTTCTTATGCTGCTGATGCGGTAGTGCTTGCCACCGGCGGTTATGGCAATGTGTTTTATCTTTCGACTAATGCTATCGGATGTAATGTTACCGCTGCTTACCGTGCTTACAAAAAAGGCGCCTTGTTTGCAAATCCTTGTTATACTCAAATTCATCCAACCTGTATTCCAGTCAGTGGTGACTATCAATCAAAACTTACCCTGATGTCTGAATCGCTTCGTAATGACGGTCGAATCTGGGTACCAAAAGCCAAAGATGATAAACGGGCAGCCGGAGATATTCCCGAAGGTGAACGTGATTATTATCTGGAAAGAAAATACCCAAGTTTCGGTAATCTTGCTCCGCGTGATATTTCATCACGCAGTGCCAAAGAAGCTTGTGATGAAGGACGCGGAATCGGTGAATCCGGTGTCGGTGTCTATCTTGATTTTGAAGATGCTATTAAACGGCTGGGTAAGGATGTCATAACTGAACGGTATGGTAATTTATTCGATATGTACGAACGTATCACCGGCGAAGATCCATATTCGGTTCCGATGCGTATTTTCCCTGCCTCTCATTATACTATGGGCGGTACCTGGGTAGATTATAATCTGATGAGTACTATTGACGGACTTTTCGTTCTTGGTGAAGCCAATTTCTCAGACCATGGCGCTAACCGGCTTGGTGCTTCGGCATTGATGCAGGGGCTTGCCGATGGATACTTTGTAATTCCATATACAATCGGAAATTACTTTGGTCGTAATGGTAATTCGGGCATAGATTCAAATCACCCCGAATTCAAAAAGACTGAACAGGAAGTTGCTGAAAAAACCAATAAACTTCTTAATATAAATGGAAAACGGACTCCTGATTCATTCCATCGTGAACTTGGAAAGATCATGTGGGAAAATTGCGGCATGGGTCGTAACCGTGCCGGACTTGAAAAAGCGATTAAGATGATACCGGCGGTACGGGAAGAATTCTGGAAAAATCTTAAAGTTCTCGGCACTTCCGACAGCTTAAATCAGTCGCTTGAATCAGCTGGAAGAATCGCAGACTTTATCGAGTTCGCTGAAGTCATGTGTCTTGATGCTTTAAACCGTGAAGAATCTTGCGGCGCTCATTTCCGTGAAGAATATCAAACCGAAGAAGGCGAGGCGATGCGTAATGATAAAGATTACACATATGTCTCAGCCTGGGAATTTACCGGGGTCGGAAATAAACCGAACCTTCATAAAGAACCCCTTGTCTTTGAAAATGTCGAACTGGCAACAAGGAGTTACAAATAATGAATTTAACATTGTATGTATGGCGTCAAAAAGATGCTAACGATAAAGGTAAAATGGTAAAATATGATGCAAAAGATATCAGCCATCATATGTCATTTCTAGAAATGCTCGATGTAGTCAACGAAGATCTTGCTCAACAGGATATCGAACCGATTGCTTTTGATCATGATTGCCGTGAAGGTATTTGCGGGATGTGTTCTTTGGTAATTAATGGTCAGGCTCATGGTCCTGAACGAGCCACCACCGTTTGTCAGCTTCATATGCGATTTTTCAAAGATGGTGACAAAATTTATATTGAACCCTGGCGTGCAAAAGCTTTCCCGGTTGTCAAAGATCTGGTTGTCGACCGTTCAGCCTTTGACCGAATTTTGCAAGCCGGAGGGTTTGTTTCGGTTAATACCGGCGGTTCACCGGATGCTAATGCTTTACCAATTCCAAAACCTCAAGCCGATAAGGCGATGGATGCCGCTTCCTGTATTGGATGCGGAGCCTGTGTTGCTGTTTGTCCAAATGCCTCGGCGATGCTGTTTGTTGCCGCCAAAGTCTCCCAGTTTGCATCTTTGCCTCAGGGTAAAGTAGAAGCAAAACAGAGAGTACAGGCGATGGTTGCCCAGATGGACAGTGAAGGATTTGGGAATTGTACTAATCATCTTGAATGTGAGGCTGTTTGCCCAAAAGAGATTTCAACCGGATTTATATCAGTGATGAACAGAGAATATCTGAAGAGTTCCTTTTCTAATAAATAGAATATTTTCTTAAAAAAAAGCCGTCCATTAGGACGGCTTTTTTTGTGACTTATAGAAAATTATCAGAGCGGGATAATCATACGATCTTCAGCAATCTCATAGTTTTGCACATCATGTTTTCGAGCTTCAATAATTAACTTTTCAATATCGCTGTCATCTCCAAGATGAGTGATAATAAATTTTCCGACTTGAGCTATTTTGGCAAACTCAAAAAAATCCTGATTATCAATATGATTGACTTCCGTGATCACAAAATCGCATCCTTCTACTTTACCTTTTAGATCATCAAGGTCTAATAGATCACCGGTATAAAATAATTTCTTACCGTTACAATTTATCTTAAAAGAATGGCTTTGCATCTTGTTCGGTAATTGATTGCGTTCAATAATTTCTTTATTATTAATAAAATGCCTGTTGCCTATGGCTTCAATTTCAAAATCGTTGGAATATTTAAAACCATCAACATACCCGGTAAAGACAGGTTCAAAAGGCAGTTTTTCTTCAAAGAGATACATAGCATTTAACATTTTCTTGAATATCTCAACAAACTCATCCGGCAAAAATATTTCAACCTTGCCGTTTTTTCTTTTGAGATGCAACAACTGTATCAGCAATGGCAATTCACAAACATGATCGGCATGAGTATGGCTGATAAAAATTCTATCTATATTTAGGGGATCAAGGTTGGTCTTTTGAAAAGACTGTACGACTGCCCCGCCGCAATCAATAAAGGTAAGCGATTGCCCTGTTTTTAGAATGTAACCGGAAGTTGCTCGGTTAGGATGCTGCAAACCGGATGATGTACCCAGGCAGATAAAACAATTTTCATGCATAACAATTCGTTATTGATTTTCACTGCCGGACAAAGGAGAAATGCCCCAGTGAAGTTTATTTTTCAACAGTTGATAATAACTGTTTTCTGGAAATACAATCAGATTTACGCCAAAATCGGCTTTTACAATTTTGACTTTATCAGTAGTTTTCAAAGGCACCATTACCTGTCCATCAAGAGTCAAGCCTGCTTCACCATGTTCGGAATGAATTGTTATTTCAAGCGTATCATTGCTTGAAAAAATCATGGGACGAGTAGACAGAGAAAACGATGAAATCGGAGCCGCAATCATTGCCTCCATTTTGGGATGCATAATTGGTCCGCCGACTGCCAGAGAATATGCCGTTGATCCGGTTGGGGTTGAAATGACCAAGCCATCGGCAAGATAAGTGACCACATCCTCGCCATTTACAGCTAGATTTATCTTAATAATCCTGCTGACCGGACCATTGTCCACCACCACATCGTTGAGCGCATACGGGCTTTCCAAAGATGGGTTTCCGACAACTTCAGTTTTGAGAAGCATCCGGCTTTCAAGCTGATAATTACCATCAACGATTTTATCAAGAGCGGGAATTAGTTGTTTTGGCGTTAATTGGGTTAGGAATCCAAGTGAACCAAGATTAATTCCAAGGACCGGAATCCCGCTTGAGGCAACCAGCCGTGCCGTTGCCAAGAGCGTTCCATCGCCGCCCATTGAAACAATAATATCAACTTTTCCGGGAATATCATTACGGGGTGAAAAGACTAATTTTTTATTGGAAATTTCAGAAAGTTCTTCACATAAAATTAATTCTGTGCCGGTTGTGTCAGCCCAATTAATAAAATCTTGAATTGCCTGGAGGGCGCCTTTTCTCTTCAGGTTTGCAATAAGTCCAAACCGCATAGTGTTAACTCAACCTTGTTTTTTTTCTTCTTGTGAGACAACTTCTGAAACCGAAGCAGTCGTTACTTTAGAATTTTTTGTCATAAAGCTTAACTTACGGAAAAAACCATTATCATCTTTTATCTTTTTTGTTACCGTAATAATCCTATTAAAGATACTATCAACATCAAGCTCAATCTCTTTTAAAAGTTCGGCGCGAGTACCATGTGTAATAAATTTGTCAGGTAACCCCATTGAGTCAAAAGTACCCCGGAAATTATTTGACAACAGATATCCAGCGACTGCCTGTCCGAATCCGCCCCGAAGGGAATTTTCCTCAATTGTAATAATCGCCTTAGCTTTATCTTTGATTTGATCAAGCATTTCATAATCAAACGGTTTGACAAATCTTGAATTAATAACAGTAATGTCGATCCCTTGTTCTTTAAACTTCTCAGCAACTTCCAAAGCGGATGCAACCATCGTACCAACCGCAAGAATGACGATATCCTGAAGAGGTGAAAGTTGTTCCCATTTCCCCCACTCAATAGGGAGAACATTTTCTGTCATATCTGTCGGGACCGAATCACGAGGGTAACGTAATGCAATTGGAATTGTCATTTCGTTATCAACCGTATAATGAAGCATGGAACGAAGTTCATTACCATCTTTTGGAACCGCCATAACAATATTCGGCAAAGTTGAAATAAATGTCAAATCAAACACACCGTGATGGGTCGGACCGTCATTACCAACCAGACCGCCGCGATCCATACATAAAACCACCGGAAGTTTCTGGAGAGCCATGTCATGCATGATATGATCAAAGGCTCGCTGCATAAATGTCGAATAGATGGTTAAATACGGTTTTGATCCGCCAGCTGCAATGCCAGCGGCAAATGTTCCGGCATGACCTTCGGCGATGCCAACATCCTGGAACCTGTCGGGGAATTTTTCTGCAAACTCAACAAGTCCTGTTCCGGGAGCCATCGCAGCAGTGATTGCGATTACTTTCTCATCCTTTTCACCAAGTTCAACCATGGTTTTCCCGAACACCTGAGTATAACTTGGACGACTTGGCGCTTTCTTTTCAATCTGACCGGTGACTTTATCAAATTTTCCCACACCGTGGTATTTGGTCGGGTCACCTTCAGCCGGTTTGTATCCTTTGCCCTTTTTGGTTGCGACGTGTAAAAGAAGCGGACCATTCAAATTTTTCAAATTCTGAAAAGTGCGAATCAACAATGGCATATCATGACCAT
Source organism: uncultured bacterium (assembly GCA_965372795.1). Lineage (GTDB taxonomy): Bacteria > Zixibacteria > MSB-5A5 > GN15 > FEB-12 > QNAD01. Next base: position 73,306 of record CBDVDR010000015.1, on the reverse strand, counting down.
CTATAGGTCCAAAATATCTGAAACCAAGTTTTTGAAAAACCATTCCGGGAACAATCAGTCCTTTGATCGAATGTTCAATACTCTGAATCGTATTACGAATTTTGTCACGTCGCTTAAATTTTCCGGTCATTTCCCAGATTTCATCCCGAAGTTTGTTAAATTTCTCATCGGTCAGAATATTAGTAAGATATTTAGATAAGGCACCGACGTTTTTAGAAATCGACCATGAATTATCATTAAGGATAACCAAAAGATTATTTTTTAAACCACCTGCATTATTCAAACCTTCAAATGCCAATCCGCCGGTCATTGCTCCATCACCGATGATAGCAATCACATTGTGATCCTGCTTTAAATTGTCCCGCGCGACTGCCATGCCCAAAGCGGCAGAGATCGAGGTTGAGGCATGTCCGGCGCCAAAATCATCATATTTTGATTCAGAAATTTTTGAAAAACCTGCCAAACCTTTGTACTGCCGGATGGTATGCATCTGATCTCTGCGACCGGTTAAAATTTTGTGTCCATAGGTCTGATTACTGACATCCCAAACAATTTTATCAACACCAATATTAAACACATAATGCATGGCAACAGTTAAATCAGCCGAGCCGAGATTTGTCGCAAGATGCCCGCCGGTTTGTGAAACAATGGAAATTATTTCAGTACGGAGTTCTTCAACAAGTTGAGGAAGTTCTTCTTCCTTGAGCTTTTTTATATCTTCCGGGCTATTTATTTTGGAAAGTAGGGTCATATCAATTTTTAGTTTTCTCTTTGTCCAATATATAAGGCAATGGATTTAAGCATGTTATTATTTCTGTCTTCCAGGAGTTCTACGGCACTTTCAATTAGTTCTTGAGCATCAATGCGAGATTTATCCAATCCGCATACGCTCGGATAAGTGGCTTTTAGCTTTTTAGTATCAGCACCAACTGTTTTTCCCAATAATTCCTGATCTCCTTCAATATCAAGTATATCATCAATTATTTGAAAAGCTAATCCAATTTTATCACCAAATTGGGTTAATTTATTAAAGGTCTCTTGATCGGCTTTTGCAAGAATCGCTCCAATTCTAACTGAGGATCTAATTAATGCACCTGTTTTTCGTTTGTGAATATGAGTAATCTCGTCAATGCTAATATCTCTGCCCTCAGCTTCTACATCTCCCACCTGCCCGCCGATCATACCGCGGGTACCGCTTGCTTTTGCCAACTCAATCACCACTTCATTGGAACCGGATCTGGCCACCAATTCAAAGGCGATATCATGCAAAGCATCGCCAGCCAAAACCGCAATAGCTTCACCAAATTTTATATGACAGGTCGGCATTCCCCGCCGGAGATCATCATCGTCCATACAAGGCAAATCATCATGAATCAATGAATAGGTGTGAACCATTTCCAGAGAAGCCATAGCCAAATGAATAGAAGAAACATCTTCCATATTTCCATTACAATATTCATACGCAGCCATTGCCAAAACAGGACGAATTCTTTTTCCACCTGCCATTATAGAATAACGCATCGCGCTATGGAGAGATTCCGGCTCTTCATGTGCCGGAGGTAAAAACTTATCAAGCAGAACGTCAATCTGCTGGCGAATATTATCAATATATTGTTTGCTGTCGTTTGTCATAGTTAGCATTTTTTTTTAGACTCTTCCCTCATCAAAATCTACTTCCAAAATCGAACCATTTTTTTCCATGATCATCTTAATTTTCTTTTCTGCACCATTTAAGTTGGTACTGCAATATTTAGCAATTTCCAACCCTTCGGTGTAAAGCTCGATGGACTCTTCCAGTGTCGCTTCCCCATTTTCTAATAGTGCCGTAATTTCTTCCAAACGGTTTATAGCAGATTCAAAGTCTTTGTAATTTTTTTTTGACGGCATAACTTATTTTTTCTTCTTCAAAATCTTTTCAACAAATGATATAATTTCACCATCGGGCAAAATTGTCTGCATTCTGTCCCCCGGTTGTATTTCGCCAACTGACTTCAAAAGAATATTTTTTGGCATTCGTCGACTTACTGAATATCCTCTTTCGAGAATTTTTAAAGGCGACAAAGCATCCAATCGGGACAATGCCAAAGATAAGCGATTTTGATACTTTTCAAAACTGTTTTTTCCCGACGAAATCAACAAACGGTAAATATTATCAAGTTGCTGCTGTTTCTGGTGAATTAAATCCATCGGGCGAGCAAAAACTGGATGAAGCACAAATCGAGCCAGGGTCTCTTTCGCTTCCTGAACTAATCCTTTCAACAAAGCGGCCTGACTATAAAGATTGCCATTTACCTGCTCTAAGAACTCTTTTTTTGACCAAACAGCCAATTCTGAGCCGGCTGAAGGGGTTGGTGCCCGTTTATCTGAGGCCAGATCTGACAAAGTTGTGTCGACCTCATGTCCAACTGCTGAAATTATTGGAATTTCTGAATTAAATACAGCTCGAACCACCATTTCAGTATTAAAACACCATAAATCCTCAAGTGACCCGCCACCGCGACCAATTATTATCAGATCTACATCATCCCGGGAATTAAAATATTCAATTCCAGCCTTTATTGTTATTTCAGAACCATCCCCCTGAACTTTAGCCGGATATAAGATCAGTTCAACGGCTGGATTTCTCCGCTGAGCGATCTGAATAATATCCCGGACCGCAGCCCCGGTTGGAGAAGTCACTAATCCAATTTTTTTAGCATATTCAGGAATAGGTTTTTTAAGATCGGGATCAAACAATCCCTCTTTTGATAATTTTTCATTCAACTGCCTGAATGCCATCTCAAGCTCACCGATTCCAACCGGAATGATCTTACGACAGTTTAACTGGTAATTCCCGCCTTTTTCATAAACCGTAATATCACCGAATGCTAAAACTTTTTGACCGTTTTCAGGTTCAAATTTCAACTTGGCTCCGGCAGAACGCCAGATTGTCAGTTTCAGGACCGCACCACTATCTTTTAGACTGAGATAGCGATGACCGGATGAATGATGGATATAATTTGAAACCTCTCCCTCAATCCACACTCCCTGAAGAGTTTCCTCGAGAAGTCCTTTGATCATTCTGGTGACAGCTGTAACTGTATATGCCTTTGGCTGATTTTCCATACCGGATTATACAACTATTGATTAGTAAAATTCAACAAATAGATTTTTAAATTTTATATATATTAATAAAATTCTCAAAGTCGCTTAGACATTATAACCGAGCGATAGTTGGTCATCTCCCAATCACAATATTCAATAAACCGATAACCAAGTTTTTTATACCAATCTATAAGATGTTGCGCCGGTTCAGCCGTATCAAGCGCCAGTTCAATAGCCCCATCCTGTTGAGCAAATATTTCGGTATATTTAATTAGTTCGGTCGCGATACCTTGATTTTGAAATTCAGGATCCACAGCCAACTGTCCAAAATGAGAAATGCCTTCGCTTTCCAAAAACGGCGTACCTATGGAATATTGAGATTCATAATAAGTAATTGTTCCAACAATATTATTATCACTCACCGCAATAAAACAAACTCCATTTTTAATTCTACTTTGAGTGATTTCCACATCCTGATAAGTTGCCACAAATTTAAGCCCCATATCTGCCAGAACTTTGTAAGCCCTATTGAGTAATTTTGTCAACTGATCGAGTGAATCAGATTCAGTTAGAGTTCTAATTATTATCTTCGAATTACTCATCCCACTCATCTAACAACCGGTGTTGTTTCTCTGTGATTTCATTGGGGATTGTCACTTCAACTTTAACAAACAGATCTCCCTGCAAACTCCCAACTGCTAATCCCTGCCCTTTAAGACGCATGACTGTCCCCGGCTGGATGCCCGGTGGAATGCGTAAAGTAACTTTTTTAGTAAGGGTGCTTACAACAACCTGAGTTCCCAAAATTGCGTTCTTAAATGAAATTGTAACCGAACTATATATATCGTTTCCTCGGCGCTCGAATTTTTGATCATCCATAATTATACCAATCCTTAAAGTTGATATAGATTAACTAACCCAACGTCTAAATTCAAGTAAGATCAAAAAAAAGAGCCGTATAAACCGGCTCTTCTTTTTATTGTTACATCCGTTGTAACTGGGGGACTGTTATATACCGATGGAAGAAATTTATTTCACCGAGACTTCAATCTGTTTCGGTTTTGACTCTTCTTTTTTCGGAAGCCCGATTTCCAATAAGCCATTTTTATAATCTGCCTGAATGTTTGTCGGATCAACATAATCCGGAAGAGTAAATGACCGTGTAAAGGATCCGTTTCTGATTTCAGTGCGAACCAGATTATCCTCTTCGGATTCATCTTTTAATTTCCGCTCACCCGAAACAGTTAACTGGTTGTCTTCGACCAGAACTTTAATATCCCCTTTTTCCATTCCGGGAAGTTCAAACGTCAAAGTGACATTGTCTTTATTTTCCAGAATATTAACCTTGGGAGCAAATCCAACCTGATGGTCAACTTTGCAATTCGGGCTAAAAAATGAATTAAAAAAATCGTCAATATCATGGCTAAAGCTAATTGGGTTTAAAACTAAGTTTCTCATTTTGAATCTCCTTTTATTGTTGTTTTGTTATCCATTCTGATAAATATATAAACAAATCCTGTGCCAAACTTCCTAACTCATGATATATCAGACGGATAGTAATATTGCGATAATCCGAGACTCGTCAGCCTGCCATTACGACACACAACACAAGCCATAACGGCAGCTTCGCTGTGCCGTTAAGGCACTGCTCAGCCAAATTGGCAGTCGTTTATTTTCGTTTTGAGAGAATGTCTGAGATTGCTTTGTTAACCGGGGAATTTTTAAAGAATATTTTTTGAGTTGTCGACATATTGCTTTGAAGTTCTTTAACCTTTTTTAAAGCATCAAGGTCACCAAGGTTTCCAATTGCTTTTACAATTACAAGTTTGACTTCCTCTTTTGAAAGCGAAGCCCCGGCAAGTGCGTTTAGCTCATCTTCATCTTCAAGAAGACCACCGAGAAAATGGACAGCTTCTTTTCCGCCTATTTTACCCAAGGCAGTGATAATTAATTTTAAAATAGAAGAATCATTACGGGCAACATCAATCATTAACGGGACAACATCAGGAGTTCCGATTAAACTGATTGTAATTATTGCACGTTCAACAATTTCACGAATCGGGTCGTCGATCATGAGAATCAGAATATCACAAGCATCTTCGCCGCCGATTTTTTCTAAAGAAGTTATAATTTCGCGCCTTATTCGGACATCCTGATCGGTAATTCTAAACCTTAAGGGCAGGACGCCATTTTCATCTTTGAGCTGACCAATCACAAAAATCGCATTCCTGATGATATACCAGCTATAATCGGGAAGTTCGTGTCTTCCGTCATCTCGTTCAAAATGTGAATCATCCATCAATACCTGTGAACAAACTTTTAGAGCCGACTTGCCAAGCTCGGACAATATTTTCAAAGATTGTTGTCTTACAGATCTTTCAGGATGCGAAATAATATTCGTTAAAGCCATGGCAACTTCTTCAGAGCCGATATTTATCAGAATTTTTCGTAACAGAACAGCGTCCTCAAATTCCGAATTAAGTAATTTATCAATTATCCGGTCGAGAATTTCTTTCCGATTAATATTTGCAAACAATTGTTTGACAGCCATAGAATCAAAAATAGTTACATCATTTTCAATATATTTTCTTTTGGCTGCGGCGGCGGTCATATCTGCACAAAGATCATATCTCTTGGTATTGAGGGTTTTTAAAAATGCATGCCAGAGAACTTCTGAGTACTCAAATGTTTCCTGTCTTTGAATCAGTTTTACGTTGAGGGTTCTAATGCCGCTCTCTAAAACTGGTTGATCAGCATCGGTACCCAATAAATCAAAGATGTCAATTAACAGGCTCATGCTTTTTTGTCTGATATCAGATCTGACATCTCCCATAAATTCTATCAATTGCCCGATGCGTTCAGCAGCTTTATCCTGTTGTCCGGTTTTAAGCAGTCTCAAAAAAGCAGAATGAAATTCATTTGACTCGTTGCCGATGATACTTTCATTAAAGATTTTATCCAGAATACTTTCTGAATTTGCTTGGGCAGTGGCTTTTATTTCAGAGGGCAAGGGATCAAATTTATTCAAAAGTCCTTGCTGAGGTACCAGCTGATCAATATCAGAATCAAGAGACTCTACAATATTTTCTTTATCAGGATGGAATTCTAAAAGACTTATCAATGACTGGACATCAACTTGACTAAGTTCGTCTTCTTTTAGGTTTCCACTGTTTTCACGATTTTCACTGCCTCGATTTAATTTATTAAATTTGCCTATGATTTTCTCTGAATCAATTGAAGCAATTTTTTCTGGCAGGATATACTCAATAATATCCGCATGAAAATCTATCTGATATTTTTCAAGTAATGTTATTCCTTTTGAATTTATTTCAGATAATACCTGAATATCCTGACTTAATTGATCCAGAGCAAAATTACGAACTGAGAAATCGCCGTCAACATCCCCTCGATATTGACGATTCGATTCAAAAAAGTTGAATCCCTTTTCAGAATTTGCCTCGATTGATTTAATCCCGTTAGATCTTAAATATGGTCCCAGCTGATTATTATGATTTGAAATATTAGTTCTTTTTACAAAGTGATCGATAAATACGGTAAACTCACGGGTGGACATATCTTCTTCAAACAGGATAGATTTAACATCCTGTATTTGCATAAATTTAATTATCTCTTTTGTAAAAATATTATCCGGCTGCGAGATATTTAAAACATACAAGTCGCCTTTGTACATATTTATATTGACGTATCGTTTGATATTAAATAAGCGGCTAAAATACAGCAAAGGCTTGCCCATTGATCTAACCGAGACGGGATGACCGGTTCCATAAATGGCAACTTTTTTGGCAGCCATCGCCAATTCACGAACCAGTGATTGCGAAAGTTCATTGAGATTTTGGTTTAAAGTAGATTCAGTTACTGTTTTCGCTGATTGATACATTCATCTCTCCCAAACTGACAATTGATCCTTTTTGTGTTGCTACAAAAACAGATTTACCATCGGATATAGGAGAAAAAGCAACCGGCTCGTTTAGCTCTTGCTTATCGACAAGGTTGCCATCCCGGGTAGTTAATGAAAAAATGTTTCCACGCATCGTGGCAATTATCACATAATCATCAACAACAATCGGGGACACTTTGATAACTTCACCGGTGTCAAATTCCCACTTAATTTGACCCGTTGAAGCATTCAAAGCCGTTAATACTCCGGCACTATTGCTTACAAACAAATCTTCATCAGTGACCGCGGGCGAGCTCCAAATTGGCTTCCCAAGGTTTTTCTTCCAGATAATTTCACCATTATCAGGATTAATACCAAAGACATTTCCGGTCATATCACAACAATGCAAAAGCTTCTCCACAGCAGCCGAACTGAGAATCGGGCTGCCAATTTCCGTTCGATAAATTTCATTTCCGTCTTCAAGTAAAAGACAAATAATTTGTCCATTATCAGTTGTCTGGAAAAGTCTTTTGCCCATGACTGATGGTTGCGAAGTTAAACTGCTGCCGCAGTTAAACTTCCATATCAACTCACCATCCTCAAGCGAATGAGCACTAACTCTTCCGACGGTTGAACTTACTATAAGACGGTCATTTACTATTATCGACCCAGTTGTGGCATCCCTTAAGGGAATTTTCCAAAGCTGTGTGCCCTTGCTGAGATCAATTGCTTCGAGGCGGTTTCTGGGTGGAGATAAGGCAAAAAAGCCTTTGGATTCTGTTAAAACCATGCCGGTCGGTGAAAATCCCTTAGCTTTCCATCGGCCCATATATGTACCGGTATTTTTATCATAAAATCTTATTTTTCTTCTCGCTCCGGGATAGATGATATAACCATAAGTTAAAGTCATTGGTCCGGTCAGTTTGTCATGAGCATTTTTTTTCCAAAGAATTTTTAGTTTCCCGCTAAACAGCCCTGATTTTATTGAATTGCTGTTTCTTAGATCTGCTTGAGAAAACGGCCATTCGGAGCTTCGATTTTTTGCTTCATAACCTAGCTTGAATTTTTTTCCGCATCCTGCTAAGAGTAGCAAAACCAGGATAGCCATCAAAGTCGAGATTTTTAAATCAAAATATTTCATTAAAAATTCCATCCGAAGAAAAATTCAAAATTGGTTTTAGGATTTATTTTTTCAAAGTCAGTCGTTTTTGTAAAGTCAAATCGTAATATTATAAATCGAGCCAGCGGTACCCGAAAGCCTGCTCCAAAAGAACCAAGGAATTTATCATAATTATCATCCCAGGCAGACCCGGCATCAAAGAACAAAACACCCCTGATTGCTCTAAATCCTAAACCGCCAAAACGGAAACCGAGTAACAAATTATCCATAAGAGGAAATCTCAATTCGTTTGACACGAACAGAACGTTACGATTGTAAAAATGTCGGCGGTCAAATCCACGAAATGACCAACTCCCCCCGAAATAAATCCGGTCGGGTTCTTTCCCGGATGATGAATAGGCAAATAATCTATTGGCAAAAGCTGAGAACATGCCTAATCTGAAATAATGTCGAATATCCGCCATTGCCATCCGGTTGAAAATTTTATAGTTATATTTATGATCAATCGCTGTTGTTGTGCCCAGGGTGAAATTATACCTGCGTCCTTCAATGGGACCGGCTATATCCCAGAGACTGTTATCATATACCCAGCTCACAAAATTACTGATTAAAAAGGCTTCTCTTCTTACAATTCCAAAAAACCGCCGTTTATCAGAATACCTTGCCAGCGTTGTAAAATCGAGACGGTGGAACTTAGAAATCGGATAGTTTATAAGACCAATAACTCCTATCTGGCGTTCGGTAAAATAAAAATCAAAGTCATTAAAATATTCGTTATAAAGATGGTATACCCCCAAACCCCAATTGACTCTTTTCCCCCGATTAATATATGTCATCCCAAAATTAAAAGACTCAAGAAATTCGTCTTTGGTTCTGGCGGTGTTAGTTAACAGGAAGTACAAAGATTTATTGCCGAGGATATCTGACACAGCCGCCTGGATCCCTCCGATTGATCCGTAGACCGGATCATAACCTATCGACGACTGGGCAATATCAAAAGAATATTCAGTATCATAGGATATTGAACTGTTGCTGATTTTCTCTTCAATTTTTTTTGGCAGCCATACCGGGGTTTTGGGAGGAAGGGTTTGAACTACTTCCAATGGCTCATCAATAATATCCATCTGATAAACTTTGAAACCCATATTTTGATAGCCGGTAAAGGTCAGTTTTTTTCCATCTGAAGATAATTTGGGTGTGAAAGCTCCGGTAACATATGATGACTGTTGACTTAATTTTCCATCATTATCAAGGAGGAACAAATTAAAATTGTTATTTCGATTAGAAGAGAAATAAATGCCGTATTTTGTAAATTCAGGAGATTGATCTTTGAAACTTCCAAACGTCAACTGGGTTAACTGGCTCGTGGTGATATTTAATTTAAAAAGATTGGTCGCACCGAGATACCCGTCACTGATGCGGTCGGAAGCAAAAATAATTTCATCGGGATTATCAGTAAACCCGGGATCAGTTTCATAATAAATATCATTGGTAATCGTCTCGTAGGTTCCGTCAGTCAAATCCAACAAATATAAATCGGCGTACCCGCTTTTGCGGATTCCTGAGAATAAAATCTTTTTGCTATCCGGAGAAAAACGAGGTGAACGGGATGCTACCAGCTCTTCAAATTCATAACGATGAGTAACTTCACCCTTATTTAAATCATAAATATATATGACATCCATCTCTTTTGATTTTGAAGAGAAGACCACTAAACCCGAATCAGTAGCATCAATACCGGACCGAAGGAGATAAAGGGTTTCATAGTTAGAGGACCTGCCCGCCTTTATCAGAGTTTTAATATCTTTCTTGGTACCGATAACCGGACGAATATAAATACCGGAATATCCCATCAGGTTGGCTTTAAATACAACCCAATCGCGCGCACCATTACCATCATCCCACCGAATTGGAACTCCTTTGACCGCGTATCCATCACCGCTCAAACGTTTAGATTCCATATCCGGCAAACCGAGTTTTTCGAGTTCGGGATAATATCTTTTTTTAAGAGCATATTCCCATTTTTTTGAGAGTACATGCAGACTATCGCCCAGCGTTATATAGATAATCTGATCAAAATTTTTCCCTTTAGGCCAGTTTTCAAAAATTTTAGATATTTTATCAGCCCCATAAGTTGAATCAATAAAATGACAGATAGATTCACCCAGCTTATACATATAGTAAGTGCCCCGAATTTGATACATCTTTGGAATTGAAAACAAGCGATTGTTTACAACCATGTCACCGACGACCATATCTGCTTCTGAGTCCCAGTCTTTTGACCAATACTCCGCCAGTCCCTCGGTAAACCAAAGGGGCGGATAGAAAAATTTCATCCGGCTGTGGTATGAAAAAACTTCATCCAACTTGGCAATAGTAAAAACATGAACTATCTCATGGCGAATAACATGAGCAAAATCATAATATGATCCGTGAAATGGTACGACTACGCGCCCCTTCATAAATTCTGTGAACCCAGCCACAGATTCCGGCAGCAGACCGGGGATAACATTAGTTTGAGTAAAATAACTCGGCGATGAATAAATTATCAGAGGGGTTTTCTTTAGGATTTCGAAATTAAATTTTACAGATAAATAACGATATGATTCCTCTGCAAGTTCCGCTGCTATTTTTGCAATTTCGGTTTCTTCTTCATAAAAATAAATCCGGAAATGATCAGTCTCCATCACTTTCCAGTCAAAATTGGTATATTGTACTTTATTTTTTCCAAAATAGAATTGCCCGTTGGCTGCCAATGGGATTGTCAGCAGAATAAAAGCAGCTATTAGAGTTATTTTTTTGTACATAATTATTACAACAACTTCAATACATAAAAAATTTGCATTAAACGGCGGCTAAATATTTAACATACTTTAAGACGGTTATAGTTCCCTTTTATCCACAACTATTGCTATTATACTGATATTATCGGAATAATACTTCTTTTCACAACTATTGTACAATGCCAGTCTCAAAATTACAATTTAAACATTTCCCCTTTTCCAAATTGACTATCCTGGTTTGATAGAACTCTCTTTCGATCAAAACCGTATCACAGTTCGGGCAGATTGAATTTTTACTATCAGGAATATTTATATTCCCTACAAAAACATATTTCAATTTTTCTCTGGCAATTTGGTATGCCTTCGACATAATTTCAACCGAAGTCGCCGGTGCGTCCATTTTATAGTCTGGGTGGAAGGCTGAGAGATGTAACGGGATATTATCCGATAGTGATGCAATAAAATCAGTAAGATCATTAAATTCTTCATCAGTGTCATTTTTGCCCGGGACAATTAAATTCGTTACTTCAAGATGAACATCAGATTCTGATAATATTTTAATACTGTTCAGAACTGTTTGAAGGTTGCCTTTGCAAACCTTTGTGTAAAATTCAGGTCTGATTGATTTTAAGTCAACATTGATGGCATCAATGTAACCGATCAACTGCTCTAACGGTTTCTGGTTGATATAACCGTTTGAGACAAGAACAACTTTCAAATTCGAGGCTCTGAGAAGTTTGGCGCAATCAACGATATATTCATACCAGATCATCGGTTCGGTGTATGTAAAAGCTACGCCAACCGAGTTGCGTGAAATAGCGGTATCCAAGAGACCCTCCGGGGTCATAAATTCAGTATTAGTTTTCTCCTGAGAGATCTTCCAGTTTTGACAATTAAGGCAACTCAGATTACAGCCGTTAGCTCCGGTTGAAAGAATCCTGGTTCCGGGATGAAAATGATACAGTGGTTTTTTTTCAATCGGATCAATTGCAAGAGTTACCAGTTCACCATAATTGTCAGTGACTAAAATTCCGTTCTCATTTTTCCGGCATCCGCATATTCCTGTTTTTCCCTCGGAGAGGACACAGTCGGCCGGACATAATTCACAGATAACTGAATTATTTGTTTTTCTATAAAATGATGCTTCTTTAATCATATCATTACTTCCGTAGGTGATACGTTTGATTTAAAGATTATTTAAATTTCTGACGTTCGATTTGCCGGCACACATCCAAGAGATTATTATATATATTGCCTCGATACTTTTCAGAAAGTTTTTTTTCAGACTCTGCCCCATAGCCGGTTCGGACCAGAAAAGATTCTGCCCCGATCACTTTGCCCAAACTCCAATCATCAATTTTATCACCGATCACGATTGATTGTCGCAGATCAAGGTTCAATTGAACAGCCGCCTCCTCAGGCATTCCCGGTGATGGTTTGCGGCAATTACAGATTTCATTAAATCCATCAACTTTCCCACCCGGATAATGAGGGCAATAATATAAACCGTCAATATCAATCCCTGCAGTTTCGAGGAGCTCAATCAATCGGTTATTGACTTTCTCTACCGTATCCAAATCAAAATATCCTCTTGCTACCCCGGACTGATTTGAAACAATGACAATTTTGTAATCTAATTCCTTCAGGATTTTCAGTCCTTCGATAGCGCCATCAATTAATTCAAGCTGATCAGGATCAGACAGAAAATGTTTATCTTTGATAATGGTACCATCGCGGTCAATGAAAACAGCTTTGCTGACTGAGATGTTTTTGTTTAAAATCGGTTCTGTTCTTTCAATGACCATCTCAGGGCTAATCCGGTTAAAACAGTATCTTTGCTCGCGGTAACATTCTTTTTTGCCGTGCAACGAACAGGGACGGCATTTTTCATCAACCTGTACAACCTGATCCTGCAGACCTCTCGGTGAAAAACCCAATGCCGGATGAGTCGGACCGAAAATTGCCACGGTAGGAGTGCCAACCGATGATGAAAGATGCATCACGCCGGAATCGTTGCTGATGGTCAGGTCTGATTGTGAAATTAAATAGGCTAATTCTTTTATGGGATAATCGACAAGTTTAATTAAAGCCTTCGCTGGGATTGAATCTTCAATATGAAAGCTATTCCCCTCATCTGAGGTGGCTGCCCATATGATTGTACAATTATACTTATCATAAATAGCTTTTGCAATAAGACCGAAATTTTCAATAGGGTATTGTTTTGTTTTATGGGCTGCCCCGGGAACAAGCACAACCAACGGATGCTTCTTTTCTTTTAGAAGATCAATAGATCTTTTACCGACCTCTGTTTTTAATACCGGTCTTTGGCAATAAACTTTTCCACCCTGATGTTTGATACAGTCATTATAAAGATCAATCGTATGAGGGAATGTTTCGGGAATTTTTTTCTGCTTAACAATATTTATTCGTTCCATCCTTCTTTTGGGATAGACATATGTTTGTGAGGCGGTGACCATTTTTCTGGCGAGCCAGCTTCTGAAATTCCCATGAAGATCATAAACAGCTTCAAAATTTTCTTTGTCCAACTCAAGTAGAAATTTATAATATGTAAAACTGCCGATTTTATCAGGAATCGTTCTGATCTCATCGACCCCTTCAATCATTTTCACCAATGGAATAAATTTTTCTTTGGTTAAGAATACAATTTTACTTGATGGGTAATTTGCTCTTAGATTCGTGACAAAAGCTGATGTCAGAATAATATCGCCTAAAGAACTGAATCGAATTATTAAAAAGGTCTTCATTAAAGGAAAAGATACAACCCAACCGACCCTGCTGCAAAGCAGTAATATGCAAAATATTCAAATTTCCCTTTTCGAACGACTTGTAAAACCGAATAAACCGCTATCAAAGAGAACAAAAAGGAACAAAGGGTGCCGACAATAAATTGTCCGCTAAAAGCAGAATTTAAATTTAAAAGCTCATTATAATTAAGAATAACAGCTCCAATCATTGCCGGAATAGCTAGCAAGAATGAAAATTCAGCGGCTTCTGATGGTTCAAGCCCCCACATCATTCCGATAGAAATCGTCGTTCCCGACCTTGAAAGTCCGGGCATTAATGCCTGTGCTTGCCCTATTCCCATGGCAACAGCCCGTTTCATTGTTAGTTTTCCATCTTGTTTTGGAATAAAACGGGTCGAAAACAGAACCATACCGGTAACTATCAGCATTGAGGCGGCAATAACCGGACTTGAAAAGGCTTCCACCAGAAATTCTCTAAGCCATAGTCCAAGAATTACAATTGGGATAGTACCAAAAAACAAAAACCTCAGAATCGGTCGGTAATGAAAATATTCTTTTTTATAGAGCGATTTAAAGAGGATTGAGATTGTTTCTCTGAAATAGATTATTACAGCCAGAAGTGACCCGACATGGGCTAATACCTCAAAGGTCATTCCTGGCTGTTTTATATTTAATAAAGCCTGAGCTAAAACCAGATGGCCGGACGAAGAGACCGGAAGAAACTCTGTTAAACCCTGAAGAATTCCTAAAATTGCAGCATCAAGTAGGGTCACTAATTTTCCCACATACAAAAGTAATTACTATAAAACGCCAAAGTCCGCTCCGATAAATAGTCCGTCATTGCCATCTAATTGGAATTCACCCATAATTTTTATATTATTAGACAATTCCCATTCTACTCCAAAATTAAACCCGAATTCAATATTCGAATCAGAATTATCAACACCTATCGGAGTATTATCAAAACTAATCGACTCCAGCCGGGCATTAAAAGATCCATAAGGGGTCAAAGTCTTACCATTTGTCATTACAACCGGGTATGACCCGATCAGTCTTCCGCCTACTTGAAATACAGATGATGGTCCGACATCGAGATACTCAAAAAATCCGCCATATCCCATCTCAAAGGTACTTTTGGTAACCTCATCCATCACCATAAACTGATGATTGAAACTCGCACCAATAGCCAGATGTAAATCATCGTCAGCTTTTCCCGGGTCGACAAAAGCAATTTTCAAAGTTCCATCAGTAAATTTTGACAGTCCGTATTTGAAGGTTCCGGCAACCGAGGTATAGTCGGCAATTCCGGCAACCAATCCAAACGAACCGATGCCCTGTCCCTGAGTTTTGGCTGTGGTCATATTTCCAAAAACCGAACCGACAGCAGAGACAGAATAAGTACTTGAAGCTGCTAAAATCAATATTGTGAAAACAATCAAAGAAACTTTCCGCATAACTTCCCTTTCAATAATATACTATTCCTTAGTTTCAGGGGGAATAAAGCGACACCCCCCTCATCCGTCAATTAAAATCATTGCTAATTTCACCGGTATTGCCGGATTAATTGATTATACTTCTATTAGCTGACATTGTTGCATTTAACATTTAATTAGAAATAAATTTTATTATTCCGCCAAAATACTTCTTTAAAAAATAATTGACACCGACAAAGTCGATTAGTTCTTTAAGTCTATTAATAAGTAAACATGATACAGGAGCAAACTGCATGGCCAACAATCGTGAAAGATGGGGTACCAAGTTAGGATTTATTTTAGCCGCAACCGGTTCTGCAATCGGTCTGGGTAATATCTGGAAATTCCCATATATCACCGGTGATTATGGCGGTGGTGCTTTTGTTTTAGTTTATCTAATGTGCGTGGTTTTGATTGGATTACCGCTGATGATCACCGAGCTGATTATCGGGCGCGGTTCCAACAAAAATGTTGTTGGAGCTTTCAAAAAACTACACCGTGAAAAATCATCCTGGCAGATTGCCGGATGGATGGGGGTTGCCTCCGGTTTTGTAATTCTCTCCTACTACTCGGTTGTTGCCGGATGGTCACTGGCGTACATTTTCAAATCAATTGCCGGATTCACCGGAACCCCCGAACAGATTCAAGGCGGTTTTTTAGAACTTGTCCTTAGTCCGGCAGAAACTATCAAATGGCATACTATCTTTATGATCCTGACTATCGGAATTGTAATCGGCGGGGTCAAAGGCGGAATCGAACGCTGGTCTAAAATTCTGATGCCGATGCTTTTTACGATCCTTTTAGGATTAATGTTATACGGGCTGTTTGCAACTAATGGCGGAGCACAGGCTGTTGATTTCCTGTTCAATCCTGATTTCTCAAAACTAACTGCCGAGGCGATTCTCTCGGCGATGGGACATGCGTTTTTCACTCTCTCGATTGGGATGGGCGCCATGATTACTTATGGAAGTTACATGCGTTCTGATCAGAGCCTTATGAAAAGTGCCATTATTATTTCATTTTTAGATACCTTGATCGCCTTGATGGCGGGGATTGCGATTTTCTCACTGGTATTCCATTACGGCATGGAACCGGGACAATCAGTCGGATTGATTTTTAAAACTCTGCCGGTGCTTTTTGCTGAAACCGGGAAATGGATTTCGGTGCCATTCTTTGTTCTGCTCTCGTTTGCGGCTTTGACCTCGGCGATTTCTCTTTTAGAAGTTGTCGTGGCATATTTTGTTGATGAAAAAAAATGGAGCCGTCCCAAAGCTACACTCTTAATGGGTGGGCTGATTTATTGTGTCGGTCTGCTTTGTTCGTTTGCCGAGTTTACGGTTCCTTTCCGCGGAAAAAATCAGAACTTCTTTGACATCTTCGATTACATCAGCACCAACTATATGCTTCCACTTGGTGGACTTCTGACCTGCCTGTTTATAGCCTGGGTTGTAAAAGATAAACTTCGGACCGATCAGTTTGGTTCCAAGGGCGGATTATATGACGGACTGATTTTGGTTTTAAAATATGTAACTCCTATTGCAGTTTTCATAGTTCTGCTGCATGGTTTGGAATTGCTTCCATTGATGGATTATTAACAACTTCGTTGCGTGGCAACACGGTTGCGTAGCAACATAGTTTCTTGACAACACTGTTACGTAGCAACTTCGTTGCTTTATTAAATTCTTGAGTTAGTCAGGAGCAACTTACCCTCGGTTGTAAGTGCTCCTGACATTTCTTGACACCCTCATAGGCAGGCTACCATACAAACACTCTTTAAAATAAAGAGGACAGACTGAACCACTTGTGGTTTAGATACATAACAGCGAGCATACCCCGACAATTATTGACAGTCGCCCGCCACAATCAATCCATAAACACCAATATTGTCCAATTTGTGAACATTATCGCTTAATTTCCCTATTTCACCATTTTTGTCTTGTTTTAATTGAGTTTTAACATATATTGAATTCGAGTATTCCCTAATCAAGGACGGTAAGGTTTACTTCATAAAAATCATACACCTTGAACATTCATCATTTGTATAAAAGAGTAGTTGTTTAGCTTACTTTGGCATCCCCTCAATATTAACAACTACTCTTTTTTATATTTACATACTTGGTATGGTTATAATTCATCGTCTGATTATTTTCCTAACATTATTCATGTTTTTCTTCATAACTCCTTTTGTCGTTTCATTGTACAATGAAAATGGGTTCGTTTCCTCACTTCGTGTGTTTTACTCTGGCGTAGTTTGCTCACATAGATTTATGCGAAAAAGTATCAAATTTCTTCATAACTCCTTTTGTTGTTTCATTGTACAACCAAAATGGGTTCGTTTTGCACACTTCGTGTGTTTTACTCTGGCGCACACGTTGTGTGTTTTATTATCTTCATGTTTTTCGGTGTAACTCTTATTGTTGTTTAATAGTACAACGATTTGGGTTCGTTTTGTTACTTTTGTATACTTGCGCATATCTCGAATGTTACGGTACTTTGAACTCACTTTTTGTGATTTTCCAGTTTGTTTGATTTGTTAATTTTGTAGTTAGAATTTTGGACATAACTTACCGTTCTTCCTTTTATAGAGGGGTGCGATTTCGTAATCATCAATGAATTGGTGGGAAAAATGAAAGAGAGGATTGTCTTATGATATTCACATTATATTGGTTTACCAACATATCCTCTAAATTGAATAAATAAATAACCTCGATTCCATATTATCCAACCTATTAAACCACCGAAACAATAAGCAATAATATCTAAGAGATCGGATGTTCCTTTGCCAAAATAAAAAGGCCCGACTAATTCAAAAGCTATAGACCAAATAGCTAATGGTATAATTATTTCTGAAAACATTGGTGGAGAATAATTATTTCTAATTTTTAAAAACTTTGAAAAAAATAATATTATTGGGATAAGAACTGGAACTAGGAGAATATCATTGAGATAGAAATTGCTGAATTCGTAACTCCAAAATTCATGAACAAAAAACGAAGATTTATTTATTGAATATAGTGTTATAGAAAAAAGAAATAGTGGATCTAAAAGATATTTGAAATTTCTATCCATTTAATTTATAACCCCAGACTAATTAGGATTGCAGCAACTACAATTGCGCTGACTATAACAAAGAAGAGACCACAACCACTCATCCCTTGAGGTGTTTTTTTGAAAGGATGTCCGCATTTTGGACAAGAGTTAGCTTTCTTTGATACTTCAGTTTTACATATTGGACAATTCACCAATGCCATAAGAATCCCTTTCGATTTGCTTCAGTGTAAGAATTGAATTTATATAAAAAAACAATATTCTTTTCTGCGATTTTGTTGAATATAGCCTACCAGATTGTCCATGTCAATGATACAATCCTAATTGCCGAAACCGCAAGGGTTTCGGACTACTCGTTCAATGCGACTTTTTTATCTTCATATTCTTCAAGTATAGTAACAATATCATTTTTCGTTTTAATGTGACTTAATTCATAATAATTCATTTGTTGTACAAATTCAATTTTTGTAAAACTTAAAAGACAAAATTTAAAAATTTCAAATATAATTATTCTACTTTTCCTTTTATCATACTTAGCACCAACAAATACACGTACATAAATATTTTCATACATGGAGTATATTGTTAGAAAATAAATAAATGGTATAAATGTTATTGTTAAAATAATTGGCAATATCAAGCTTTTTAGTGTTTCAAGATTCACAAAGCCATACACATCACTTATTATTTCAGAAACACTCAAATACAATAGTATAACACCGAAAATTGATAGCAAAAATTCTAGGGTTAAAATAACAATCCTACCTATTTTTCTAATTTTACTAATTGTTATGATAAATGAAAAAAGAGTGATAATAGGCAATAAAATCAATTCACCAAAAAGACTAAATGTATATGCATTTATTACTAATTCCAAAATAATCACTAATTTTAAATTGTCTGTTATTGCTTGCTTGAAGGAGTTGATACTTTTTTTTGAAGTAACAAATTTAAACATGAAATAAGATCCTGAAAAAATAAACCATACTATTGTATCTTTTAACATGGTCTGATCCCAAAATTTAAGATCATGCAAGAAAAAGACAATCGTTATTGCATAAACACACATAATTATTAGTGGAATTTGTATTTTGATAACAAAAAAAGTTCGCAAGAAATCATTCAAACTTCTTTTTAATTCCTTTTTTTGAAACAGATATATCAGAACGATAATTGCCCATATAATTATAGCAATTTCTCTATTATTGAAAATTCCTAAAATCATTGTTTATCATTCCCCCATTATTAATATTTTGGAAGATATTTGAAACCAAACTTATATTTAAATACAATACTCTGCTATAATATAAATATTCATTTTAAAGCCCCCACGGTTTATTCCCACTACCCCTCTACGCTGAGGTATTTGATGGCTTCTTTTTTGAGGCGGGCACGATCAAAACCTTTCAAATCAACCGTTTCAAGAAACTCTAAAAAACCTTCATCAATCCTACCAATCGATGACCGTCCGAAAGATTGAGGCGTGTCGTCGTTTTTGACTTTCTCAAAACCAATATCCAAGGCAAATGATTTTTGTTTCAACTCGTTAATCACCCCAACCGGTAAAGTCTTAAGGGTTTCCTCAGAAACTTCTTTAATTTTCAACCGGACAATTTTATCCGAACTATCAATCTGTTTGATTTTCTCCTTGATAATAATCGCCAACTCATCCCCGCGCTTACCGGCGGCGTTGATCATCTGGACATCAACCATCTCACGGGTTTTAACTTCATGAAATTTCAGTTTGAAAGGTTCCATCTCAATCTCAAGAAATCCTTTAGCAGAATCCCGTTCCGACTGCGAAGTTCGTTCGGTCGATCCGCTATACCAGGTTCGTTTACCGACCTGACAATAGTTATGAAAATGTCCCAGAGCGGTATAGTCAAATTTGTCCATCAGCTCGACCGGAATTTCCTGTTCGCCCAGTTCCGCCATCGCAAATTCGGGCATCCCCGATGCGACACCATGCATCGTCAGCAAATTGTATTTTGAGTTGGTATCAGGGATCAGTTTTTTAAGTTCGGTTTTCTGAATATCAGTCGTCAGACAATGCGGTAAGGCAAAGATTTTCGCATCGCCGATAGTGATGATTTCAAGGGTTGAATCACACGCAACATAAAGGTTGTCGATCTGCTTGTAGATTTCCACAGCAGCGCCTATATGTGGCTGTTTGGGGGCATCGTGGTTGCCGGCAATCAATATAGTGGGGATTTTATTTACCTCCGCCAGACGGTGAAAATGCTCGCCTGCGATGGCAATAATCCGGTTAATAGGACGGACATTATCAAACAGGTCGCCGGAGTAAATACAGAAATCCGGTTTCAGGGCGATTATTTTATCAATCGATTCGATAAAGGCATTGATGATATCTTCCTGACGCAGAGTCAGACCGGTTTTGCCCCGTTTGGGGTGGTTGGCTCCGGCACCAAGATGGCTGTCTGAAAAGTGGCAGAATCTCATGTGGTAAATATATGCAAACTGTTTCAAAAAGAAACAGGCTTAAAGTTTTTTTTGAAATATGTGACAGGCGTAGCCTGTTTATTTAAATTTGGAAAATTGGATTTTATGAGAGATATGTAATAATTCTAATACACAGACCTTTCATTTCTGAACTGGGGGAGCCTGTCGGGTCATTCGCCATGGCGAACCTTCGGCAAATCAGGACCCAACAGAACATAAAAAATTGGCAGGATCACAGGGATCCTGCCCTACTTGGACTGATCTGGGGGGAGCATGTTTCTATCAAATTTGATAGATTAGAAATAAATTCCGGACGGATATAACCAACTGCGTTGGTTAGTAGATTTCGTAGCGAGAGATTCGGTCTCTGAGAGTATTTCTTGAGATACCGAGGGTCTCTGATGTTTTCACCTGATTGCCATTGAACTGTTTCAGACAGGTCGAAATCACAGCTCTTTCAAAGGATGATTCGAGCAATTGATAGATTTGTCCGGGGTATGAAGCAATTAGTTTTGGCATAATCGGTTCGACAAATTTGAGGAAATTTTCAGTGTAATCATCTTTGAGTTCACTAACGGTAATTTCCGGTTTGTCTTTTTCTTCACTAAAAGCCGGGAAATCTTCAACTTCGAGTTTTTCACCTTTTGACATGACCAAAGCGGTATGGACATTGTTTTCAAGTTCCCTAACATTTCCGGGCCACTGATATTTGATCATCGCCTGAATAGCTTTTTTGGAAACTCTTTTGACCGGTTCACCCAATTGCTGGGAAAACTTGTCACAAAAATGTTCAACCAACTGGGGAATATCACCGCGTCGTTCTCTCAATGGAGGTATATAGATTGAGAAAACTTTTAACCGATAGAACAGATCAACTCTGAAAGAACCTTCTTTCATAAGTTGAACCAGCGATTTATTGGTGGCTGCAATCAGTCTGACATCAGCATTTATCGATTCGTTCCCGCCAACCCGTTCAAACTTTTTCTCCTGGAGAACGCGCAATAGTTTGGATTGGGTCAGCATCGACATATCGCCGATTTCATCAAGGAATAGACTTCCCGAATCAGCCTGTTCAAATTTACCAATACGTTTAAAATAGGCACCGGTGAAGGCACCTTTTTCATGACCGAAAAGTTCTGACTCTAACAAGGTTTCATGCAAGGCGGCACAGTTCACCGAAAGGAATGCATTTGAATTTCTTTTGGAATTGCGGTGAATTGCCCGGGCGACCAATTCTTTACCGGTTCCGGATTCGCCAAAGATTAAAACGGCGGCATCAGTTTTGGCAACCTGTCCAATCAGTTTGGCTATTTCAACGATTTCAGGCGATTTGCCAATAATTTCATTTAATCCGTCAGTTGATTCTTCTTTAGAGGGTATGAACGGGCTTTTAGCTGCTCCAGAAAAAGAACAGGCTTTGTTCACAGTATCAACTAATCGTTCGATATCAAAAGGCTTGGTCAGGTACTCATAGGCACCTTCGCGCATAGCTTCCATTGCATTTTCAGTTGAGATAAAACCGGAGATAACTATTACGGGGAGATTCGATTTTTTCTCTTTAATTTTACGGAGAACTTCTAATCCGGATAAGGTCGGCAAATTAACATCAAGCATCACCAGATCGAGATCATCGTTATCATTAACATACTCTTCAACCGTGTTGCCATCAGCTAAGAACTGAAAACTAAACTTTCCCGGATCGAAAAGATTAGCGAGAGATAAGGATAAATCTTTGTCGTCATCTACTAACAGAATCTTCTTCATTTTTTTTATCTACCTTCCAAGTATATAAATTTTATCGGAAGGAATTATTTTTTATAAAGGAAAAATCTTGATCTGACACGGTTTTTCTAAAAAAAAGATGCATGAATGACTGCATAATTTTTCATCTTTCCCCTATGAAACAGATAATTACGCTGAACCTTTTCATAATGAAACAGATGAAACATAAATAGACAAACAGGCAGGATCTGTCAAAAAATTAGTTTAAAAATTAAAATTGTAGTTTAAAGATTATTCTTCATCATAAAGGAACCTGACAACAGTTCCAATCCAGAAGAAATTTGCAAAGATATCAATGACAAGGCTGAATATCAGGACCCAGTAAACAAGTTCCGGGTCAAATTTTTCTATTATTATAGTGGGGTTGTTGGTTACAAAAGATATAACTATGGGGCCAAGCAACACCAGAAAAGAGATAAAAAAGCAGGTTAAGGGATTTTGAATAAATATAGTTAATGAGCGTTTTACCGCTTTTAGAAAGGATTCTTCATAAATGGCAATTATTGGTATAACAAAAAAGAATAATGAAAAAACCAGAAAATAAAGAAATGGAATAATGCCATAATTGAATATCAGCTCCCGGCGGGGTGAATTTACAATCAATCCATTAACCAAGGGTGGCAGTTGTGTGCTTATCAGAAGCAATATACCATTCATTAAGATCCACGCCATAACCAAATGGAGCCAGATTTTTTTCAAGGAAGTTGTGAATTTTTTTTGAGGAGAATAACGGAGATAGAATAAACGGGCAACATAGGCTAAAATTATACCTTCGAAAAATAGGGCAAAAAAGAATTTTCCCCAGCCGAAGAAATATCCGAGAAATTGGAGATGGCCGGGATAATGAATAAATCCGGTTGCATAAGTCTCCCCAAATAGAGAAGTCCAAACAGATATAATTCCATAAAATATCGGCAGATAGAAATTATGGTGGGCAAAAAGAATAATCCAGTTTATGAAAAAATAACCAAAAAGAACCAGCCAGACTTTTCCGGCACCAATCTGTTTGATAGTCTCAATAAAAAGCCCGATAAATCTATTGATAAATCCAATACTGTTCATTTTATACCCGTTTATCTTTCAACCTTGACGATATTTGAGCCTGCAGAGGCGTTGTGGCGATCATAGACAAAGACTTGATAGTAACTGATACCAATGGGCGGGATAGAAACAGTATTAGTGGTTGCCTTTGTATTGATGATACTTAAGGATACGGGGCTATCAAGGTCTCCCCCGGCGGTTGTATCAGCTGCTCTAAAGATAGTGTAATATTGAAAATCATCAGCAG
Source organism: uncultured bacterium (assembly GCA_965372795.1). Lineage (GTDB taxonomy): Bacteria > Zixibacteria > MSB-5A5 > GN15 > FEB-12 > QNAD01. The sequence goes on along the minus strand of CBDVDR010000015.1, from coordinate 49,606 downwards.
TTGAGGTAGTCCAGCTTAAATCAATGGTTGAATCGACCTGGAAATCGACTGACAAGATTACCGGTTCCGGAGCAATATTAAACTCTGTTGCCGCACTGATTTCATTAGAGGCGGTACTGAAACCGGCGGTTGAAACCTCGTAGACAATATAAAAGTAGGTTGTGCCATCTTCCAATGAATTGTCATTATATGAGGTTGTTCCTCTGCCCGGCAATGAAACAATCAACTCCGAGTTATCATCAACCGGAGAAACAGTGGAACGATAAATTCTGTAGGCTAAAAATTCACTATTGGTGGATTGAGTCCAGCTCAGGGAAATTTCATAAGTTGAAAGAACCAGGGCCGATAAATTGACTCCGCCGGGAAGATTATAAATTTGTAATAAATCAGCTGAGATCAGCGAGGTTCGATTGCCGGCGACATCGGTGAAGTTACCGGTAACAGGTTGTTGATTCAGATTTTGATTAACAGGAACTTTATAATAGGTCGTATATATTCCATCATCAGCTAAATCATCATTATGGGTTCCATCATCATATAATTCAAGAATTCCAGAACCGGTAAATGAAATAGTACTCAATCCATCCGGCTCATTGGCAAACATTTTAAAAATAATAGTATCACCGGTAACAATAGTATCATTACTGCTGAAGGTTATTGAATCAATATTGACTTCAGTATCAAGGGTAATAATATCGGAAATTAAACCGGATGATTCGGAACCATCGGAAAATTTAAATTTTGCATTGACGGTTTTGACTCCGTCCCCTTCGGATATTGTAAAAGATTTAACTGCTGACATTGATACAAAGGAAGCATCTGAAAAATCTGTTTGTTCAGAAAGAATAACATTGGTTGCCGTTGACGGGGCCGATAACTGGATTTGAACATTTCTGTTATTGGTGAATTCTGCTTTATCATTAATGTTTATAGATACAATCGAAGGACGGGCGGTGGCAACAACTGATGGTTCGCTTTCATATCCGCCAATAACCACAGCTGAGACCTGAAAATAATATTTTTGATTTACTGTCAGGTTTTTAACCTCATATTGATAAGCAGCAATATTATAAATCTTCAAGGGTTTTATTTGATCAACTTGATCTATAAAAGTTGAGTCGTAGACGTAAACCTTAAACAAACTTATATCAGTTGAATCTTCCACTTCCCAGGCAAGAGTCACAGCATCGGCACTAACAGAAGTGCTTAGATTGATAGGTTTAACTGTAATATCCGGAATAGATCTGACCGGATCGTTGGATTCTAAATATCTATCGCAGCTATTTATACCAAGCAATGCTACAATTAAAATTGTTAAGATGAATATTTTTTTCATAGTTTATCTTAAAATGCCTTAGATAAAGTTATACTTACAGATTTTAAATCAGCCTGTGGCTCAATCGTAATTCCTTTAACAGCAACAACACCTTTTTCCACAGGCGAGAAAAACAAAGCATCTAAAATAGAGATACCCCAAATTGCAATTGTTGATCCGATAAATGTTCTTCTGATATTCTCAGCATCATAAGCTTCGTTTAAGGCGGTATTCAATTCTTCTTCTGCCTGTTTGAGTTCAACAATATTACCGATTATGGCTAGATGATCAAATTTATTAAGTTTTAGAAGATAATCATCATACTTGTCATCAAAATCACTATCAGCAATAAGGTATGCAACGACCGAACTTGCCGCCAACAAAGTCAGGAAATTTCCTTTTGCCCGTTTATCAAAATACCGCTGTCCCCATCCGGGTATAACCATCGAACGCAGAGCAGCTTTGATACTTGTCTTTTTGGATAAATTGGCAGAGATAGAAAAATGCCGACCCGGATCAATCATTACAGTTTGAGAATATTTTTCATACCCTCTTCTATTGATCTCGAGTTTATACTGTCCGATCATTAGTTGTGAAAAAGTAGCCGGGGTTAAACCGGAAACTTTGACATTGCCGGAAAGAGTTATTTCAGCTCCCTGCGGATTTGAATCAACTGAAACTATGCCCTGATTTTGCGCTTGAACCAAAGGAGTTAAGGTCAAAATCAATAATAAAGTGAATATTGCTAAAATCCCTTTTAGTAACATATTTATATTTCGTCCTTGTAATAACATATGAGATTTATCGGAAAAATATACGATTCAACTATATAAAACAAGAGTAAAAAAAAAGCTGTCTAAAAAGACAGCTTTTCTTATATCACTCATATATATGAATTAATCTAACGGGCACCTTTACCGGTAAAAACAACAATGAAAGTCTTAAGAATAATCTTTATATCAGTCATAACAGACCAATTATCAATATACTCAAGATCATGTTTTACCTTTTCAGCAACAGCAGCAATTGAAGAGTCATATCCGTTTGTAATCTGAGCTAATCCGGTCAGTCCCGGTTTAACTTTCAATCGATCAGTATATGAATCAACTTTACCGGATAAATCTTTAACAAAAGTCGGTCTTTCCGGACGAGGACCAACAAGTGACATATCCCCAAACAGGATATTTATAAATTGGGGAATCTCATCCAGTCTGGTTTTTCTTAAGAAATTGCCAATTACCGTAATTCGAGGGTCATTTTTAGAAGCCCAAACCGGTCCTGAACTTTTTTCAGCATCAGAAACCATGGTTCTGAATTTTAAAACTTTAAAAGTGGAACCATTATAATCGTCCCGTCTTCTATCCCTGTTCCGATTATCATTAACCTCGGTTTTTTGGTACATCCGCCGGTTTTCTTTACGACGATTTATACCAACTCGAACCTGAGAGTAAAAAACCGGACCCTTTGAATCGAGCTTTATGATAATTGGTAATAATATCCACACCGGAGTTGTAAGAATCAATCCTACAATAGCTCCGACAATATCCATTGATCTTTTAATAATCCGACTAAACATTACTGAGATACCGCCCTGTCTGGTAAATACAGTTGGAATAACAAATATAAATGCCATCGTAATGCCTAAAAATAGCAGACCTTTGAAATATTCGCAATAAAAAAAGTTTAGTGCTTCTTTAATATTATATGTTGCTGAAACAGGTTGATATACTCTTGCAGGAGCATTAAAACCGGTAGCAATTCCACTTGTAAAAGAATCTCCAGTAAATGTTACTGCAACTTTATTCGATATCTGTGATTGGTTACTAATTTTATTTTCTATTTGTCTATTCATTATTTTTTCTGCTTACCAAATTGAAACACTGCGCATGTAAATAAATTTACATGTTATCTTTACACCGCTTAGAGCAAATAATTTGCCAAAAAATAACAAATTGACAATAATAACTGTCAAAACCTCATCTTTTTTAACTCGTTGTTTATCTAGGGCTTACACTGCCTGGTAGAACTTCATTAAGGGAGCGCATTAGTCTACTTTAAGGGGTGTTCATAAATTATACACTATTGTAAACTAAAAGGCATAAACTCTGCAACTTATTGCATGCAAGTAAGGATATTATGCTTAAAACATAATGGGGATGTTTTTGGTATTACTTCAACGATAAAAAGGAAAGCGAAAATTGATGTAAGAATTCCGAGTTATATTTTTCTTTGAAAGTAATGGCGTAATCGATCACAAATTGATTTAATTTGACACCGGCACCAAAATTAATACCTGAGGACAGAGTACGATCTTCCTGATCGAGATTATATGAGAAACCTGATCTGAGGAAGTATTTATCTTGATGATTATACTCAAAACCGGATTTAATCTGCATAGTCCCGTAGACTCTTCTTTCAATATCAATGGCAGCCAGCACTTTATTATTATATAAAGGATAGGCGATACCTCCAACGACCGTCATTGGAAGTCTTTCTTCTACAGTTTCAAATTTTAATTTCGGACCTATATTTTTAACTGTTAGGGCAAGGATACCTTTTGAGAAGATGTATTTTGCTCCAAAATCAAATGCCACGGTTGAGGCCGAGATATCATCTAACTTTTGATTGATAATTTTAACCGAAATACCGGAGACAATTTCTTCTGACAATCTGTAACCTAAAGATAATCCGCCGGCGAAATCATAAGCGTCAATATCACCGGTAGGTTCACCGGCAGTATTATATCCATTTATAGTTCCATATCCGAGGTACAGAATAGATCCCCCCAGATAAACTTTATCATTAATGTTTCTTGAAAAGGCACCATATTCCAGATTAAGATCTTGATAGAGTGAGAAATGCCCAATGGTAACTTCAGTATTTTCAGTCTCGGTTAATCCTGCCGGATTCCAGTGCAGGGCGTAGGCACCACTGGCTACGGCACTGAAAGCTCCACCCATGGAGGAAGGTTTTGCACCAAAATTTAAAAGCAGAAAATCAGCAGCGGTTCTTCCACCCTTGGATGCGGCAAAACTATTTGCATTGAATACAAACAGGAGTAAAATTGCAATAATATATATTGGTTTGAATCTTTTCTTTGTCATATCAATATCTCATTTCCGAAATAATACAAATTTATTCTTATATCTATTGTCGGATAGTTAAGGCTGATTTACAGCCGGTTTCTGATTTTCTATACCAATTGTTTAAATTATAGGCACTCAGATGACAATAAATAAAGACCGTTTGCAAATAATGAAAATGAAGGTTTGTAATAAAGTTTTGTTTTAAATTACCGTATGTCCTTTGGACGTAATAAAATATCCTTCTAATTTAGTCGTTTCAGCATATTTTTAAATCTGTTTTCTCCAAGAGTAAGCCCTGTTTTCATTGGTTGAATAGCAGAAATTTCAGCTTTTGCATTTTTGATTCTTTCGATAGTATTGGGGTGAGAACTTGAGAGTTTTTCAAAAATATTCAGATCGCCGGTTCCGCCTTTTTCAGCCAGAATATCAAACATGGTTATCATCCCATTGGGATGGTATCCTGATTTAATCATATAGTGTATGCCATAAATGTCAGCTTCACGTTCATTGTCGCGACTATAATCAGCGAACATTAAACCCATCCCCAGACCAATGACAGTATTCAAAATTTCCCCCGCACCCTCGCCACCGAAGACAAATTGATAAGCCATTGAAACACCCATCGCAGCCTGGAGTCTTTTAATTCCATGTCGTCCGACAACGTGTGATATTTCATGGGCCATCACAGACGCAAGTTCAGCTTCGTTATTCATTTCTTTAATTAAACCGGTATAGAAATAAATGAACCCACCCGGAGCGGCAAAGGCATTAATTTGATCGGATTCAATGACAGTAAATTTATATTCGATATCTTTACGGTCACAACCGGCAACAATTTTTTGCCCAATTTCATTTATATAGTTCTGCCAGAGATAGTCAGGAAATATTTTTTCAGTTTGCCGAAGTTCTTCATCCATCCCGGCCCCGATAGCAACTTCCTGAGCGGTTGAAATAATGATTATAGATTTTTTTCCACCAGGTCCGGTTGTCGCACAAGAGATAAAAACTGACGAAAGGATGGAAATAGTTAGAATGAATTTATAAGCGTTTAACTTCTTCATAAGGGTCGTAATTTAATTTTCAATAAACTCCTTGGTCTTATCCGCCAGATCACCAATAATCGGCAACCGGTAATTTTTGCCTTGAAGCGCAAAATAAATCCCAACGCAGGAAAGGGCTAAAGCGAGCATCAGAATACCAGTAAAAACCATATTTGATATTTTATCAATTAAAAATACCATAGCAATTATTTCAACTAAAAACAGAAGCACCCCTTGGCGGGCATGGAATTGAGCTTCTTTATTATCTTTCATATTGAGAAGCGGTATAAAGCATAGGATTGGGATGTATGCCATAATCGCCGCCATCCGTCCCTCTTCGGTAGCAAAGCTTTCCTTTGCCTGATTTTCGGTTTTATTTTTCCCGGTATCATCATTTAATCCGGGTATATCACCGGTGGGATTATCTTTTTCGCTATCTTTGAAAAATGAATCAGTCATGTGTACATCCTCCATGATGCTGACCGTATTAGAGTGGCCAGAATAGTTCTTTATTTCTTTCAGGCAAATTTAATGAGATAGAGTTATTTAGAGGTAAAAGTTCTAAAATGTTATCTCCATCCATTAACTTTAAATTAAATTCGAATTCACCAAAGCCATTTTCAAAAAGGAATGACCGTTCAAAAGCAATTTCAAATATCTCATTATAAACATAACAATAACCATCTTCTGAAGTCTTTAAATTTCTTTTTTTCAAGTCTAATTTAAAGACCTTTTCAAAAGGCTTGGAAATACGGATTTCCAGTAAAGCTTCTCTAATAGATTCTACCATTTTTTTATTTATAAAGTCAAGTCGAATATAAAAATGGTCTCGATCATATCCATAGAGTAATTTGGAGGCATATCTATCTACCCGATGCATGGAATCCCCGGCAATTTCACAATCATAGATACCAGCACCCGACCATTCATAGAAATGGGTAACCCGTCCGTCAATTGAGGGCGAAATCAGAGCATCAGGAATTTGCATTTTATAGTCGGTTTCTGATTTGAAAATAGGGATAAGCATCACTGACGGGGTTTCAATCTGCAGGATTTCATAAACTGCAATCAGATGTTTTCTAAAAATCAGATCAAATTGCTCATTATGGTCACCTCGATGTTCATCACCATACCACCAGCACCAGTCCGATCCTTCTGCGATATAAATCTGCCGCCAGGCTTTCTCGCGCAGATGTTTATCAAACTCCGGATTTTCTTTTTCAAATTGAACCAGCCTGTCTCTGGTCATCATTAGAAGATCCCAGGCTTGATTATCTTCGGTATGTCCAATCCAGATCCTGAAATTATGATTTATCCATGAGCCGGCAAAAAGTGATTTCAATTTTTTGGGTTTATTTTTTTCAGCCGCTTCAGTCATGGTAACCAGTTCGATTTCGTTGTCCCTTGATAATGAGCGATATAATTCATCTAAGAAGTCATGACCATCTTTGGGGAAATATTCCCAACAGTTTTCACCATCTAAAATGACAGAGACGACGCAATCATCAATATTTTTTAAATGAGTATTTCGAATTTTTTTTAAATTTGAGATAAAGTCAGAAACAGCTTTGTCAGCATCCCAACCGGAATAGACAAAACCGATCTTATCAGAAAGAGCATGATTTCTAAAAAATATTTTCAATCCCTTGCCATATTCATAGACAAAAGGCAGTTCGGGATGCGATGTAGATTGTCCGCTTTTTCTTATAGAGTTATATAAAATTTCTTCATCGGTGGCGATCCATTTGATGCCAGCTTCAGTAATTAGCTGGGCAACTTCCTCTGATACTGATCCCTCCGAGGGCCACATCCCATTTAACTGATGTCCAAACATTGATTGAAATTTATCCATAGAAGCAACGATTTGATATTTGGCATCTTCAGGATGAATAAATTGTTTTTGGGGAAGTTTAATATGAGGCATTGCTTCTTTAGCAATATTACTGTCGCACAAAAGAGGCAATATCGGGTGAAAATATGGCGTAAACGAAATATCAATTATCTGTTCGTTATATAATCTTTTAAAAGTCTGCGAGATTTTCCCGATTAGTTCAACCTGCCACTCCAAAAGAGCATGTTTATCAGCCTCGGAGTAATGACGGCCTTTATCTAAAAGGGATTTAATCGGTTCTTCCTGATGAAAGACAGGATCAATCCAGCAAAGGTTTGACCATACCTGCAGGTCACGTATTTCTTCGGATGAAAATAGCGCCGGCAACAAATCAATTTGATCTCTGTTTTTTGCTTTTTTATAAAGCTGGTTATAACGGGTATAAGGCTCAATCATCGTCGGGAAATTTGCAGAGAAAAAGGTTTTTAAAATCTCTTTCTTTTGCGAGTCATTTAAATGTTCAGCGTTAATGCGTGACAGATCTAAATGGGGGTCTGAGCCTTGATTCAGGTAAAGATCAAGTTGATCAAGTAATGAAGGGACTAAATTAAAGGTAGTTTTTATATTTTCGTACTTACTTGCAATCAAGGGCATATCAAGATAATCTTTGACGGCATGAAGCCGCACCCAAGGCATAACCATATACTTTGAATTTGGTTCCTGATAGTTAGGTTGGTGCATATGCCATAGGATGGCAAGCTTGATTGGCTTTTTCTCAGACAAGATTTTAGCTCCCTTATTCTGAGAAGCTTATTTTAAGCCTTTCTCGGCAAATAAACGAGTAGCTCTATTAAGCAAATCAGTAGTCGGGAATTTTTCTTCAATCAATTCTAATGAAGTTTTCGCTTTATCAACTTCACCAACTTTGAGATTGTTCCGCATCGAACCGATAAGATTATCACCGCTTAAAGGACCATCCGGAGCCTCATCATAAGCTAATTGGAATTCAGCCGCCGCAAGAGCCGATTGACCCTGATTTTCCTGAGCAGCAGCAATCCCGGCATGGGCAGCCGAGCGATTGATTAAATTACCCTGATATTTGGCAAGATACATTTCATAATAGCGAATAGTTTCAGCATAATTTTTGGATTCAAAGTTGATTTTCCCTAACAGCAGAGTAGATTCTTCTGCAACCGCATCGCCTGGATGATCTTCTCTAATTTGAGAAAAACTAAGAATAGCAACCTGGTTATTCCCATTACGATAGTCAAGCATAGCTCTTGAGAACTTCGTAGATGCTTCAATTGACTGGGATTTCATATTACTTGAGTAATAAACAAGACTGACAATAACTAATACAATAACAGCCAGCCCAATAACCATAAACTGCCAGTTTTCCTGAGTAAACTGTTTGGTGTTAAGCATGACGCCAGTGAATTTATCTTCTTTAAGTTGTCTTTTAGACAATTTGACTTTGTTATACATTCAAAATCCTCTTTTTACCCGTTAAATTTATATTATCGGCATAAAAGCCCAAAAGGTTTATTTAAAACTCTTTCGGGCTTTTTTATCGTCTCAAATTTCTAAATAATCCCTAGAAATAACCAGTAAACGAAAGGTTAATCTGATGATTTCTATAATAATAATTACTCTGGAAAGAAGTCATACCCGGCAAATTAATCTCATTGTCACGTTTTGAGAAAGTATATGAGAGATCGAGAAGTATTTGCGACCAATGAATTCCGGTTCCCAAAGAAGCACTTTGAATAGTTTGAGGTTTTGAAGTATTATATCCGGCTGTCAATGCGCCCGGAACAGGCGTGTAACCTAAACCGGCTCTTAAAGGAACTTCACCAAACTTAGTATTCATCATATATTCTAAACCAAATCTTAATGCAATTGAGTTTTTCCACTGGAAATTCGGAATAGTATCCGGGCTGTGTTCGGTATAAAATTCGGTATTATTTCCGGAAGCACCAATAATTAAGGAATCTCTGATTTTAATAGTTGTATTACCATATCCGCGATACTCAGCATCCATTGCAAGTAATAATTTTTTATTTGCCTGATAGGCAAAGCCGACACCATACATAACCGGAAGATTGTATTTAGTTAGTGGCGGGTTGATTTTTGGAGTAAGAATGACAGTTGATGCGTTTTCAACCTCAATATTTTCTACAAATAAGATAGTTTCAATAGTCGAGTTGGCAGAAACTTTGAGAGACAATGGCGAACGGATCAAAAGACCGGCGGATAATTTCTCACCACTGTATTTAAAACCAAAATTGACATTTAGACCGCTAAATTCTAATGAATCAAGGAGTCGTACATGACTGACATGAAGTGCCGGCTGTCCAAAGGTTGCTCCCGATATAATATTGTCAGCGGAGTCTTTTGCAAGTACATCGTTGACAAGGGTACCGGTATATATATTCAGAACTAATCCAAATGAAATTTTATCATAAACCCGGGTACCAAAACCAAAGTTTACTGAGTTTAAACCACCGCTAAGTTCCTGAGAATAATCCTGACTGATAATTCCTCCTTCAACAGAGGAATAAAGTTCGTTATTGTTAGCCAGGAATAAATCGGCATCAATATTAAATATTGTTTGTTCAGTTGTATATTCATTGTAATTATTTGTATAATTAAAAGTACCAACAAACTTGTGACCTTTAATTCTTATAGGGGCAATAAAATTCAATGAAGATAAATTACTCAAAGAAGTGTTATGGCTGACTCTATTATTAGTAACAGATAAGATACCTGCCTGAGGATAAGGATATAGATCGGTGGAACCTCTTGGGTTTATTATTTTATAAGTAAATCCAATTTTTGGAGAGTCGTGTTGGTAAAGTCCGGCAGGATTCCATCCTCCGGCAGTTACATCATCCGAAACTCCCAAATAGGCATTGCCCATTCCTTTGGCACGAGCACCTGCTCCGACAAAATCCAAATTCAGGTTCAGCAATCCGGATTGTTGGTTAATTCCACCCTGGCCAAAAGCTTGCACAGCAACAAACAGCAAAATCAATGATACACGCAAAATGGACATTTTCATTCCCAAACTCCTCAGCATTAATTTATTTGCACATCTTAATCAAAGACGTACTGTCTTCAAAATAATCAAAAAATATATACCGCTTGAGAGACGAAGTCAAATGATTTCAAGGAAAGTTTTATCAGAAATATGGATATTTTTGCAAATAAACAGGTTACAAAAGGTGATTATTTATACCCCCGGCAGGAATCGAACCTGCGACCTGCGGTTTAGGAAACCGATGCTCTATCCTACTGAGCTACGGGGGCAAATCGAAGTATAATTTAGGGTAATTTCAGCCTGCTGGCAAGATGCTTATTCGGAGTCGAATGAGATTAAATAGTTCACATCGTATTCGTTAAGAAGCTCACGCCATGGCAAAAAAGACAATTCGATCACAGCAGAGATACCGGCAACTTTTCCGCCAAGTTGATTCACAAGGCTGCATGCTGCTTTTGCAGTTCCACCGGTGGCAATTAAATCATCTACGACAATGACTTTTTGATCTGGTTCAATCGCATCGGTGTGAATTTCAAGCTTATCCGTCCCATATTCAAGGGAATACTCTTCTGAAATAGTATTGTATGGAAGTTTGCCCGGTTTTCTCACGGTGACCATGCCAATCCCAAGTCGATCCGCAATCGCTCCTCCAAAAAGGAATCCTCTTGATTCGACGGCAACTATTTTATCAACATTCTTTGATTCAGCATATGCTGTCATAAAATCGACAGCTTTTTTAAAGCCAACATCATGTTGTATCAGGGTTGTGATATCATAAAAATTAATTCCCGGTTTGGGGAAATCCGGAACCGACCTGATATATTTAGCTAATTCCTGCATTGATTTTACCTTGTTATAATTTCAAATTTATTATTTTTACCAGCAAATTTTAACCATTTCACTTTAACTTCTGATACAGTAGCAGAATCAGGACCGACTTTTAATTCCTTCAAATAAATTTCAATCGCACTCCGGCCTCCTTCTGCAACAACTTCTACCGAGCCATCAGTGCGATTTGATACCCATCCTGTTAAACCCAGTCCCAGTGCTTTCTGGTAGCAAAAATACCGATAACCAACTCCCTGAACAACTCCGGTACACTTTATTTGAGCACTAACATCACTCATTCATTCCCCCGATCAATTTAAATGCGATTTTTACAGCCTCTTCGGGATTATCCTCTTTAATTATCTGAGAATCTATATCCCACGACCCAACCGAAATAGTTGGTTTGCCTGATTGCAGGGCAAATGCAATCTCTGATAAAGTACCAAACTTTCCTTCAAAAGCAATAATGGCATCAGCTGTTTTAATAACCAGCGCATTTCTTGCTTCTCCCATCCCGGTAACTATAACATAATCTATAAATTTATTGGCATCTTTTTTATTAGCTGTTGGAATAATTCCTATGGTGGTTCCTCCGCCCTCTTTTGCGCCTTGGGCAGCAGCCTCCATGACACCGCCTAACCCTCCACAAACGACCGTTCCTCCAAGTTGGGCGACAAATTTTCCGGCTGTATAAGCGAGTTTTTTGACTTTATCTGAACATTGACCAGCGCCAATAATAGCAATCACCGGTTTTTGATTAGCGGACATAATTATACCATAAAATAATTTCTTATTTAACCTTGATACAACATGATTTTGGGAGATAAAAGTAAAAAATCGGGGCGACTGGATTCGAACCAGCGACCTCTTAGTCCCGAACCAAGCGCGCTACCAAGCTGCGCCACGCCCCGATTATAGAAATCCGGATAAGTAAAATACCAGATTTTCATAAGTTGTCAACTCATATCTAACCACAGGCTTAGGCGGTATTCTAAAATAGACAAATATGGCGAATAATGTCAGACTGAGCGGGGTTGAAGGGTGGCAAACATTGCCGAATAAAAGTCACCTCTCGGCTCCGCTCGAGATGACGAATTTGGAAGTTGATACATTAATTTCTGGTTATTTATAATTTGATCTTACAGGCTTTTAATTCATCAACCATGTCGGTGTTGGTAAAATTCATTTTCAGAGGAGAAATTGAAACAACTCTTCTTTCAACAGCCTCAAAATCGGTACCTTTGGTAGATTTCCATTTGGGGCGACCGCCAATCCAATAATATGATTTCCCTCTCGGATCGGTTTTATGAATCACGACATCTTTGTACATTCGAAAGCCAAGCTTGGTGTATTCGAAACTTTTATAAGCTTTGCCGTTATCTTTAGGCAGATTGACATTCAAAAATGTATCCGGCGGCAGATTAAAATCATCATATTTTTTGATGATTTTAACGACAAATTTGGCGGCTCGGTTCATCGGTGTTCCCGGCCTATAATTCGCCATTGAAACGGCGATTGATGGAACCTGAAGGATTGAGCCTTCAATTGCGGCAGCAACGGTACCGGAGTAGGTAACATCCTCCCCCATGTTGGCACCATGATTGATACCCGAGATAATCATATCCGGTTTTTTATGTTTGAAAAGCAGATGTACGGCGAGCATCACACAGTCGGTCGGAGTGCCATCAGTGGTGTATTGGGTGCTGTTTATCTTTTGGATTCTTAGGGGATGATTTAAGGTCAGCGAATGGGAACTGGCGGACTGTTCGCGGTCGGGCGCCATCATGAAAACATCAGCAGTTTTTGAGAGTTCTTTGTAGAGGGCGATGATTCCATCGGAATTATAACCGTCGTCATTGGTAATTAGTATTTTTTTCTTCTTTTTCTTTTGCATGGAGCATGGTAGTCAATTTTTGGGTTGATGGCAAGTGGGTATAATTCATGAGATTTAAATTAGGTTGTTTAACGTTCAAAAATCATTTGCATCTTCCTCCATTTTTACTATACTGTCAATTCAACAAAGGAGCAGCAAATGACAGGGCGGAGATTTATTTCACATTCTATTTTGATCAGCATAATTTTTGTATGTAGTATTGCAACGAGCTGTACTAAAGGGATAACAATTCCGATCGGAGAGACAAAATCCCAAAAACTTTCAGGAGTTGTCTTTACAACAACGATTAAGGGTGTAAAACTCATTAATAATGATGAGATTCCTTTTATGGCACCTGCGTACTATGATAAGCGCAATGATGTTATTAGAGGTAAAACAGATGATACAACCATAAAGGAGTTTGTTCTTTCAGAGATTGATTTAGTTATATTATCACAAAATTCAGAAGGTGATCCGATTACTATATTTGTTAAACCGCAGTCTATCAAAAAAGAAGCTGACAGAAAAATTTGGAAAACAAATTCTGAATATTCATTCAGACCTCAAAGTACATTAATCTTTAATAAAGATGGCGGTAGATTTGATCCTCAAAAAAGACTTATTACAGGTCATACAATGACAGGAAACTATGTTGAAATTGATTCTGATAAAGTGTGTTTGGTAACTTCCAGAAAAAGAAGTCTAATAAATACAACAGTTGGATTATATAGTTTAACATACTTAGCTGTATACATTGTTGATGCATGGGACATAATTAATGATATGATCTTTGATAATGCTCATAAATGAGGTAAGAAGTTCCACCGCTACATCCAGATGCGTTTCCAGGTCTGCTTGATAAATCGTCCGGTATCCACAAAAGGATTAATATAAGAATGCGAGCCCTCATACACCGTTGAAATTGGGACCTCCGCCATCTCAAGATCGGTCTGTCCCGCTTTGAAAAGCATCTCCGATTCAAGATCATAATTAGTCGTTTTCAGATCAATCGCTTCAAGTAAAGAAGTTGGAATCAACCGGTAGCCGGTCTGGGTATCGCGCATCCGTTTGGTTGAAAAGATCGAGATAATTATTGAAGACAAATTATTAGTCAGCCATCGTTCAAACGGCATTACTTTCAGATCAATATCCCGTACACCGAGAATGAAACGTTTGCCGTTATCCAACGCGAAAAAGCGCGGAATTTCTTCGGGAAGATGCTGCAAATCGGCATCAAGAGTCAACACCGAGCGGTAGTTTCGTTCAATCGCATATTCAAATCCGGCTAACAGTCCGGCGCCTTTACCGCGATTTTGTTTGAAAGAGATATATTTTACTTCATGTTCGCGGAGTTTTTCAAGAGTGTTATCAGTCGAGCCATCGTCAATAAAAAGCATATTTTCATCGCAGACATATTTTTTTACCCGGATAATAAGATCATCGAGATATTTGCCGGCATTGTAAGCCGGGATGAGAACCAGAGCTGTATGTTTGTTCATATTCATAGTTAACCAATTGTTTAACTAATTATACGCAATTTATTGTTGTGGAATATAATAAAAATAATGGTCGGAGCGAGCCGATTTGAACGGCCGACCTCTCGCACCCCAGGCGAGTGCGCTAACCAGGCTGCGCTACGCTCCGACATATTTAGTACGCCCAATCTATAGAAAAACCATGAAAACTCAAGAGAAAATTTTGAGCAGATCTTCAACGTCTTTTCTTATTTGACCGGTGATAGTTTTGGCTTTTGCGGAGTTTAGCGAGGTAGTTTTAACTTCGCTTGGTTTTCTCATACTCAGTTTTTTTCGGGCACCTTCGATGGTGAGTTTTTCTTTAGTTCTCAGAAATTTAATCTGGTTGATAGTCTCGATGTCTTTGTCGGTGTAGATTCTATTTCCGCCCCGATTTTTTTTCGGTTTCAAGGTGGGAAATTCTTTTTCCCAATATCTGAGAACAAACTGTTCCAAACTTGTAATTTTGGCAACTTCACTAATTGAGTAGTAAAGTTTTTTGGCCATGTTCAGTTTCCCCATAAATTTTCCTTAATCTATTTCTACCAAACTTCTGATTTCAATTTACGACTCATAAGCTCTTGAACAGCCGGCAACGGTGATTTATCTTCAAACAGAACTTTATAAACTTCATTGGTAATTGGCATCTCGACATCATATTTTTTTGATAAGGCATAGCCGGAGCGGGTTGTTTCGACCCCTTCTGCAACCATCGACATTGATTCCAAAATTTCACCTAGTTTGATTCCCCGGCCAAGTTTTTCACCCACAAATCTATTACGACTGTGTTGTGAACTGCAGGTTGTAATTAAGTCGCCGATTCCTGATAATCCGGCAAAGGTTGAGGTTTTGCCACCCATGGCAACCCCTAAACGGGAAATTTCAGCCAAGCCCCGGGTTATCAAGGCTCCGCGGGCATTGTCTCCCATTTTTAAGCCATCAGCGATACCGGAGCCGATTGCGATAATATTTTTTAAGGCTCCCCCGAGTTCGACACCGATTAAATCATCACTTCCATAAACCCTGAAAACTTTATTACTGAAAATTTCCTGAATCAATAACACAAACTCTTTTGAATTACCCGCCGCAACGACTGTTGTCGGAAGCCCCCGCACTACTTCTTCGGCATGAGATGGACCTGACAGGGTAACAACTTTTGCCTGTGGCATCGAAATTTCTTCGTTAATAATTTCTGACATTCTTTTCAAAGTATCAGTCTCGACCCCTTTGGCAAGGTTGACGATGCCAACATCTTCGGAAACAGTTTTAATCTGTTTGAGGACCGATCTTAGTATTTGTGATGGTAGGGCTGAAACTATAATCGAGGAATCGTTGATGGCACCGGCTAACTCATTGGAAATTATAACATCATCAGGGAGTTTGAAATTTTCTAATTTTTTAGGAATTGTCCTAAATTTTAAAAGTTTTTCATATTCGTTCTTATCAAATTCCCACAAAGTAACCTTATGACCATTTAGGGAAAGCAGGTGTGCGATTGCCATCCCCCATGAACCGGCACCGAGAATAGTAATATTTTTCTTCATTCTGCTTTATCTTTCTTTTTTGATGAGAATGAAAAACGACTTTCGGTTCCGGTGAGTAACCTGCGGATATTCTGATGATGAGTAATTAAAATCAGCAGAGTCATCAAAATTGATATATAAATATAAATATCAGCAATCTCTTTATTCATTCCAAACTTTTCCCAAATTACAATTAGACAAAAGCTCAAGGCACCTAACATTGAGCCAAGCGATATATAACGCGTTATCAACGCGACTACTCCAAAAATTCCAATCCCAATCACACTTGCAACGGGCAACAGCGTAGCCATGACGCCAAAGGCAGTATTGACACCCTTCCCGCCTTTGAATTTTAGATATACCGGAAAAACATGTCCAAGCACTGCTGCAACTCCGGCGCTCACCATTAATAAATCAATATTCACAGCGGTCAGATTGAATTGTTGATGGGCGAATTGAGCAATTAAAACAGCCAGGGAGCCTTTCAACATATCACTGGCAAAGACCCAAGCGGCAGCTTTACCTCCGGCAATCCTCCAGACATTGGTTGCCCCGATATTACCGGAGCCATGTTTTCTAATGTCTTCAATGCCAAAGATGCGTGCCACAATCAAACCGAATGGTATTGCACCAATCAGATAAGCCAGAAAAATCGGAATAACCACCATTTAATTTAATCCAACTCCTATTCGGCAGTTGTTTCCTCTGTTGTTGTATCTTCTTCTGCAGGACTTTCAAGCCCATCAGTATTATAGGTGATCGGTAAATATTCTTCGAGTTCCGGAAAATATTCCACCATCGCTTTCGACAAATTAATCGCTTCTTTATAATCTACTTTTTTATCACTTGGCATAGTCTGAATCTTTTGGAAGAAATCGCCATACATCTGGTAGTCTAATTCAGTCTCTGTAAATTTCAGTACAAAGGCATCAGACAGTACCGTGAATTTTTCATTGTCAATTCCTTCAATCGGTTCATCAATCATCATCTGTTTGGTGTTATCCAACACTGCTTGAACAGCAAAACGGGCTAAATCATCTTTTTTCATCCAACAGGTAACTGAGGCAGCAATAATCATTAAGGCAATAACGCCGACAACGATTAATGATACCAAACAACCTTTGGACATCCTTTTTTTTTGTAATTGATCAGTCATAACCCCTCGACTTATTTTATGGTTTATGCGATAAATAGTTAAAACAAGCTGATTCAATCGATTCAAGGCACGAGTTAACGTGCAGCTTTAGAATAATTATAGTCGTTCAAAAATGATGACACAAGTAATTTATGTGAAGTTTTTATTATAGAACAAAAAAAAGCCCGCTTTATAGCGGGCTTTTAACAATTTCAAAATGTTAGCTGCAAATTACTCAGCTTTGGCAGCTTTTTTATCCTTCTTTGCCTTTTTGTCTTTCTTATCAGTCTCTTCGACTTTTCTTTCAATCATTAGTTCGACAACAGACATAGAGGCACCGTCACCACGGCGCACACCAAGTTTTATAACTCGGGTGTAACCGGAGTTGCGGTCAGAAAGCTGTGGGACTATCTCAGCAAAGAGCTTTTTAAACACATCTTTCTGTTTCACAATTTTAGCAACCAGACGTTTTGAATGCAAGGTGTCTTGTTTCGCCTGAGTAATCAGACGATCCACTACCGGTTTAAGAGCTTTAGCTTTAGCATCGGTAGTTTTGATGATACGATGCAAAAAAAGCGACATGGCCATATTTGCCAACATTGCTTCACGATGTGGTTTAGTTCGTCCCAGCTTTTTTACTTTATCGCGATGTCCCATCTTATACTTTCAATTTACTAATTGTTTTGCGGTTCAATGAAACTTGAGATATCCATCCCAAATGACAATTCTAATTCTTCCAAAATGGCACCAATTTCGTTCAGTGATTTACGCCCAAAATTACGATATTTGAGCATTTCACTTTCAGATTTAGTGACTAATTCAGCCAGATTCTGAATATTTGCTGCCCGGAGGCAGTTTGAGGATCTGACCGAAAGTTCGAGTTCATCGACTCTTGTTTTTAACAGATTTCTTACGCGGACGGTTTCTTCGTCTTCTTCTGGCTCCTCTTCGACCATAATTGTTTCATCCATATGGATAAACAATTGGAGATGGTCTTTCTGCAGTTTTGCTGCATAACTAAGGGCGTCTTCAGGTGTAATAGTACCATCGGTAGTAAGTTCCATAATCAAACGATCAAAATCAGTTCTTTGTCCAACCCGAGTGTTTTCGACAAGGTAAGAGACTTTGACAACCGGTGAATAAAGTGAATCAATAAAAATTGTACCTGCCGGGACATCCGGGCGCTGATTTTGGTCAGCAAGACAATAGCTTTGCCCAGAGTCGACATCGATTTCCATTTCGAATTCAACATCTTCCGTCAGTTCACAAATGTGCAGATCAGGATTTATTACTTCAATTTCGGTATCACCAGTAAACATACCAGCAGTAATAATGCCTTTTGAGTTAGCTTTCAAACTCAAAGTGCGCATATCATCAGCATACATTTTCATACGGATATTCTTAACATTAAGAATAATGTTTGTAACATCCTCGAAAACGCCTGAGACAGTCGAAAATTCGTGGAGGCACCCCCTAATTCGAATAGATACTACCGCAGCTCCTTGAATTGAGCCGAGTAGAACTCTTCTAAGGGCGTTCCCCAAAGTTGCACCATAACCTCTTTCGAGTGGTTCAACTATAAAGCGAGAATAATTATCAGTAGCCGATGATTGGTCAATTACGACTTCTTTCGGCATTGTCAATGGCTTCCATTTCATATATCCGAATCCTCCCAAATTCCGGGATTTCCTTATTTAGAATAAAGCTCTACGATTAGCTGTTCATTTACGGTCATTGGAATATCTAGTCTTTTTGGAATTTCCAAAAGTTCACCTTCCAGAGCCGCCTTATTTAGTCTCAACCAAACTAATTCGTCACCGCGACCAACATCTTTGAGAGCGGCATGAATCAGTTCGAGATTTTTAGATTTTTCACGTACTTTAATAATTTCGTTTGGACGTACCTGATACGAAGGAATGTCAACTAACTGACCGTTAACTGTGACGTGGCGGTGTCTAACCAGCTGACGCGCAGCTTTGCGTGATGGAGCAAATCCTAAACGATAAACGAGATTATCAAGTCTACTCTCAAGCAGCTGTAGCAAAATTTCACCGGTAATACCGGCTTTTTTGTCAGCAGTTTTGAAGTAGTTCTTGAACTGTTTTTCCAGAACGCCGTAAATACGACGGACTTTCTGTTTTTCGCGCAACTGAATACCATACGAGGATACTTTCCGACGGGTTCTTTGACCATGCTGTCCTGGAGCAAATCCACGACGATCAAAAGAACACTTATCGGAGGTACAGCGAGTTCCCTTTAAGAAGAGCTTCTCACCTTCCCGACGACACAGCTTACAGTTTGCTTCGCGATATCTAGCCATTAAAATAAAACTCCTATCTTACCGTTATACTCTTCTTCGTTTCGGAGGACGGCACCCATTATGTGGAATCGGTGTAACATCCTTAATAACCGCAATCTCGAGTCCGGCGGCAGATAATGATCTTATCGCAGCTTCACGTCCGGAACCGGGACCTTTTACTTGAATTTCTACTTTTCTTAAGCCCATATCCATTGCTTCTTTAGCGGCAATGGTAGCAGCCTGCTGGGCGGCAAAAGGAGTAGATTTTTTAGAACCTTTAAAGCCAACTTTACCGGCCGTACCCCATGAAATCACGCCACCGTTATTATCGGTAATAGTGACAATGGTATTATTAAACGTAGCCTTAATATGGACCACGCCGTTAGCTTCTACTTTACGACTTTTCTTTTTAGAGCGACCTTTTTTCTTTGGATCCGCCACAAAACACCTCTATTAGTTTAAAACTATTTCTTTCTCTTCAGACCGCCAATTGAAGCCTTACGACCTTTACGGGTCCTGGCATTGGTTTTGGTCCGCTGACCGCGGCAAGGCAATCCTCTTCTATGGCGTAATCCACGATAGGAGCCGATATCGACCAGCCGTTTAATATTCATATTAACCTGACCTCTAAGGGCACCTTCGACGTTGTAGTCTTCTTCGATAACATTACGAAGTTTTGCGACTTCTTCATCGGTCAGTTTGTTGACCCGTGTGTCAGGACTAATGCCGGTCTTTTTTAGAATCTGAGATGATATAAAAGGACCAATTCCAAAAATATATCTAAGACCGATTTCAACTCTTTTTTCTCTTGGTAAGTCTACACCAGCAATACGTGCCACTGGTATCTCCTTATATTATAAATTACTATTTTTTTTCTAACCTTGACGCTGTTTATGACTTGGACTTTTCGAGCATATTACTCTGATAATTCCACGTCTTTTAATAATCTTACAATGTTCACAGCGTTTTTTAACAGCTGATTTTACTTTCATGTCATCAACCTTTACTTATAGCGATAAGTTATTCTACCGCGTGTCAAATCATAGGGCGAGAGTTCTAAAGTTACTTTATCGCCGGGCAATATCTTAATAAAATGCATTCTCATTTTTCCGGACACATGAGCTAAAACAACATGGCCGTTGTCAAGTTCCACTTTAAACATAGCATTTGGCAGTGGTTCAATTACTTTTCCTTCAACCTTGATGTTTACTTCTTTTGCCATTTTTATCCTTATGCAATACTTAATATATCCGGTTCGCCATCAGTGATAGCTACCGTGTGTTCAAAATGTGCCGATGGTCTTCCATCAGCGGTAACAACAGTCCATCCATCGGGTAAAGTTTTCACTTCATAAGTACCCATATTAATCATGGGTTCAATTGCAATAACCATTCCCGGTTCTAATATTGGACCATCATTTGGAGATCCAAAATTTGGCACCTGCGGTTCTTCATGCATATTACGTCCAATCCCATGACCAACTAATTGCCGAACCACACCATATCCTTGTCCTTCAGCGGTTGATTGAACAGCAGCTGAAATCTCCCCTAATTTATTGCCTTTTCTTGCTTTGTCAATACCTGCTATCAATGATTGTTTAGTATTTTCCATCAAATCGGCTTTTTCTTTCGAAATATTGCCAATTGGGAAGGTTCGGGCGGAATCGCCGTAAAATTCATCAACAATTGATCCGATATCGACAGAGACAATATCCCCATCCACGATCTTCCGATTAGTTGGAATTCCATGAACAACTTCTTCGTTGATAGAGATACAAGCTGAGGCAGGATATCCATGATAATTTTTGAAGCCCGGAATTGCACCCCGAGAACAGATATTCTCTTCAATCAGGGCATCCAACTCAGAAGTCAGCATACCGGCTTTGATGTTGTGACCTACGAGATCAAGGACCTCGGCAACAACCCGACCCGCCCGTCGCATGATTTCAATTTCTTCTTTTGACTTCAAAATAATCACAATAAACTTACTTTACTACTTCCACTAAAGACTGAAAAACTTCATCCGGGTTAGTATGCCCGTCAATCGGTGCCAGAATAGATTCATTCTTATAAAAGGCAACAATCGGTTCAGTCTGTTTTTTATAAACTTCAAGCCTGTTTTGAACGACGTCCACTTCATCATCATGGCGACGCACCAATTCGGCATTTTCATTATCACAATGACCTTCAACTTTAGGTACCTGAGCCGGATAATTGTATCCAGCACCGCACACCGGACAATGCCAGCGGCCTGAGAGGCGTTTGACGATCTCTTCATCAGAGACATCAAGCAGTACAGCTTTATCAAGTACGATATTGTTTTTGGCGAGCATCTCCTTCAAGCATTCAGCCTGATGAAGAGTCCTTGGAAAACCATCGAGAATAAATCCCTGACTAAGTTCACCGGAAGCAATTTTTGCTTGAATCATGCTTACCAAAACTTCATCAGGAACCAAGTCTCCTTTTTCCATATAGACTTTGGCTTTTTTTCCAAGATCGGTGTCATGTTTAATAGCATCGCGTAGAATTTCGCCGGTTGAGAAGTGCACAACCCCTAATTTCTTAGCAACACGAACCGCCTGGGTTCCTTTACCCGATCCTGGAGGACCCAAAAACAACAGATTCATACCTACATTGATCTCCCGCGGATCTTACCTTTTTTCATAAAGCCATCATAGTGACGCATCATCAGATGAGACTCAACCTGTTGAAGAGTATCAAGAGCAACACCGACTACAATTAGAAGGCCGGTACCGCCGAAGAAGAAGTTCACATTAGCTTTTGAAATAAGTACCCATGGCAGCACAGCTATTGCCGCAAAGAATATAGCTCCGGGCAACGTGATGCGGGTAAGAATCTTTTCAAGATATTCAGCAGTGTTTTTTCCAGGGCGAATACCAGGGATATAACCACCGTTTTTACGCATATTATTGGCAATTTCTACCGGATTGAATACAATCGCCGTATAGAAATAACCAAAGAAGACAATTATCAAACCATAAATTATCGAATACCACAGTTCACCAGGTGCTAACCAAACTGAGACAAGATTCTGGATCCAGTCAGTGCTTGGAAACAGCTGGGCAACGGTTGATGGAAGAAACATTATTGACTGAGCAAAAATGATCGGAATAACACCGGCAGAGTTTACAGAAAGAGGAAGATGGGTTGCGGCTCCGCCAAAAACTTTACGACCAACAACTTTGCGAGGGTATTGTACCGGAACTTTTCGTTGAGCTCTGGTAATCATAATAACCGCTACAATTGTTAAAATCATCATTGCCAACATAACCACCGCCAGGAAGAATGAACGACTGCCAAGTAAAACCCGCTGGGTTTCATCTATAACAGCATCCGGGAACCGGGCGATAATACCGATGAAAATGATAAGAGAAATACCATTACCGATACCACGTTCAGTAATTTGCTCACCGAGATACATGATGAAGATAGTACCGCATGTAAAGGTCAGAATGGTTAAGAGCATAAAACCGGTCGTGTTCATATGAACAGCCTGTATGCCATTCAAATTAATAGTCGTAATAAATCCAGCGGTACCCCATGCTTGCAGGACCGCAATAAGAACGGTCAAGTAACGAGTGTACTGGGTAATTTTACGACGTCCTTCTTCACCCTCACGCTGCAACCTTTGAATATAAGGTACAACGGCACCAAGCAGCTGAAACATAATTGATGCAGAGATATATGGCATAATACCCAGAGCAAAGATAGTTGCTTTGGCAAATGCCCCACCGGCGAACAGATCAAATAATCCGAAGATTGAATTTGAGGAGATAGCCGATGCTAATAACGAACCATCAACACCAGGGGTCGGGATATGACCACCGATGCGATAGACAACCAATAGAGCTAAGGTAAATAAAATCCTTTTTCTCAGCTCTTCGACTTTAAAAATGGATTTAAAAGTATCTAACACTAAACAACCTCGGTCTTTCCACCAGCAGCTTCAATTTTTGTAATAGCCGATTTTGAAAAAGCGGCAACTTTCACGGTGAAAACTTTTTCCAAGCTTCCATTACCTAAGATCTTAACAGGAACGGCCAATTTTTTAATCAGACCGACTTTCTTAAGTATTTCAATATTAATCTCACCAGTTTCACAACGATTCAGATCTGTCACATTGACAATCTGAAATTCTTTTTTATAGATATTTGTAAAACCGCGTTTTGGTAAACGCCGGGCTAAAGGCATCTGACCGCCTTCAAATCCGGGTCTTTTTCCACGTCCGCTTCTTTGGCCCTGTCCTTTATGGCCGCGTCCTGAGGTTTTTCCCAGTCCACTACCGGTTCCCCGTCCTACTCTTTTACGGGTTTTTTTTGAGCCTTCAGCAGGTTTTAAAGTATGTAGTTCCATCGTTGCCTCGATTTATTCCTTAGTCAACTTCTTCAACTGTTATTAAGTGTAATACCGCATTTATCATTCCACGAATTTGCGGAGTATCATTATGTACCACTGATTTTCTGATTCGGCCTAAGCCTAATGCTTTGATTGTTCTCTTTTGAGGTTCAATCCGATCAATCGTACTTTTCATTTGTGTAATTTTTAATCTGGGCATTTGTTATTCCTCTATAAGCCGGTTAAGCTTCCTCACGAAACTTGAGTTCCTGCTCACGTGTTCGCAGGTTATTCAATCCATCAAGAGTAGCTTTAACCACATTGTTTGGATTACGGCTGCCCAAAACTTTTGTCAGGATATCCTGTACGCCAAGAGACTCTAGAATGGACCTGACAACTCCACCCGCGATAACACCGGTACCGGGAGAAGCCGGACGCATCATCACAGTTGTCGCACCAAATTTGCCGTTGATACGATGAGGAATTGTACCTTCGAGAAGATTCATTTTAGTCATGCTCTTTTTGGCGGCTTCGCTGCCTTTACGGATAGCATCAGTAACTTCAGGAGCCTTGCCATATCCAACGCCTACTTTACCGTTACGATCACCTACGGTAACCAAGGCTGTGAAGCTGAAACGCCGACCACCTTTGACCACTTTCGCGACCCGGTTTACGGCAATAACTTTCTCTTCAAATTCCTGAATATCCCGTTCAAACTTCGCCAAGCAACACCTCGTTTATTTTTACAACTTTCATATTTACTATAATTTCAGTCCGGATTTACGAGCGCCATCGGCGACCGCTTTAACCCGACCATGATATTTATTTTTATTCCGATCGAAGACAACAGTTTCGATCCCTTTTTCTTTAGCTAACTCAGCAATTTTTTTACCGACGATTAAAGCAGCGGCCGTTTTATTCACTGAAGCCAACTCAGCTTTAAGGTCTTTAGAATTAGTAGCCATCGAAACCAGAGTAACCTGATTTTCATCATCAATAATCTGTGCAAAGGTATTGTTTAAAGACTTTGCAATAGTTAGACGTGGACGCATAGCGGTACCATTAATTTTACCGCGCACACGACGACGACGACGAGTAGCTTTTTTACTTTTAACTATATTTTTATCAGCCATATCTTATCACCAAATCTCTACCAGTTTTATGCACCACTACCAACAGCAGCTTTACCAGCTTTACTGCGTACATATTCACCAATGTAGCGAATGCCTTTACCTTTAAATGGTTCCGGTTTACGGAAAGAACGAATTTTGGCCGCAACCGCGCCCACAACTTCTTTATCAATTCCTTCCACAAATAATTTATTTTCTTTCGGAAGATTTTCAATAGTAATTCCTTCCGGAAGAGCGAAAATAATTGGATGCGAATAGCCAAGATTCAAACGAATAACTTTGTCGCTTTTCATTTCAGCTCTATAACCGACGCCGATAATTTGCAGACCTACTTTATATCCTTCGGAAACTCCAATAACCATATTATTCAAAAGAGCACGAGTCAATCCATGGAGAGACCTATGTTTTTTCAAATCAGAAGGACGAGTAACTACAATATTATTATCTTCAACAACTGCTGCCATATCAGCATGGATGGTTCTCGAAAGATTTCCTTTCGGACCGGTAACCTTGATATCTTTTCCGTTGATTTCAACGGAAATTTTATCCGGAATTGGAATTGGTACTTTACCAACACGTGACATTATACAATCCTTTCCTTACCAGCATCTCAACAAGGCTTCACCACCAACACCTTTTCTAGAGGCATCTTCGTTGGTCATAACACCTTGAGATGTTGATACTATCATCATACCGCGTAGATTGTGTGTCGTTTGTCTAACTTCCTGAGCGTTCATATAACGACGCAAGCCAGGTTTGGAGATTCTACTAATACCCCTTAAAACAGGCACATCGCCTTTTGAGTACAGCAGATAAACTCTCATAATACCTTGCTTGTTATCAGGTAGTTCCACTACATCGCGGATAAACTTATTTTCCATAAGAATTCGTACTATCTCACGTTTCAAGTTAGAAGCGGGAACATCAATAGCATTTTTTTGTGCTTTCGATCCGTTTCGAATTCTCGTCAACAAATCAGCGACCGGGTCGGTCATACTCATAAACATTTACTCCCAAAAGCCAAATCGTTCAATTTACCAACTCGCCTTAACAACACCGGGGATATCACCGGCTAAGGCCATCTGTCTGAAACAAATACGGCATAGTCCGAAACGACGCATAAAGGCGCGTGGACGTCCGCAACGACGACAGCGGTTGTATTTGCGAACCTTAAATTTAGGTTCTCTGCTTTGTTTTTCTATAAGACATTTTTTAGCCATGTATCTACAATAAACTCCTATTTACGGAATGGAAATCCGAATTCAGTTAGCAACTGCCGACCTTCTTCATCGGTTGTGGCAGTCGTTGTAAATGAGATATTCATTCCGCGGATTTTATCAATTTTATCGTACTCTATTTCCGGGAAAATTAATTGTTCTTTTAGTCCAAGATTAAAGTTGCCACGTCCGTCAAATGACTTGGGGCTGATGCCTCTGAAGTCACGGATACGGGGGATGGAAACAGAAATCAATCGATCAAGAAATTCATACATAACTTCACCGCGCAATGTAACTGAACAGCCAATAGGCGTACCTTCACGCAGTTTAAAGTTAGAGATGCTTTTTCTTGCTTTATTTACAATCGGTTTACGTCCGGTAATCTTAGTCAGGTCTTCAATCGCAGCATCAAGCAATTTAGTATTTTCAGTAGCTTCGCCAACGCCAATATTAAGCGTAATTTTTTGGAGCTTTGGAACCTGCATGATTGATTCGTATTTATTCTCCTTCATAATTTTCGGGAGAATCTCATTCATATATTTATCTTTCATTCGTACCATCAAAACAATCCTTTAGATTTGCTCGCCGGTTTTACGGCAGATTCTTACTCGTGATTTTTTTCCACCCTCATCAATAGTCCGCATAGACACTTTGGTCGGACCTGATAAGGTTGGGTTATAGAGGCCGACATTGCTGTAATGAATCGGACCTTCGATGCTAATAATACCACCCTTGGGACTTTTCTGAGTAGGGCGCTGATGTTTTTTACGCATGTTAATGCCTTCAACCACCAGAGTATCGTTTTTTGTATTTACAAACAAGACTCGGCCTGTTTTGCCCTTACTCTGTCCGCTTCTGATGTAAACGGTATCACCTTTTTTTATATTCATAACTTTCTGTTCCCTCTTAAAGGACCTCTGGGGCGAGGGATATAATTTTCATGAATTTCTTATCTCTCAATTCACGGGCAACCGGACCAAAGATACGGGTTCCGCGAGGCTCATTTTGTTCATTGATAATCACCGCAGCATTATCAGAAAATCTGATTAAAGAACCATCTTTACGACGGACTTCTGATTTTGTACGAACAACAACAGCTCTACAAACTTCTGATTTTTTAACTGTACCGCCGGGCATTGCTTCTTTGATTGTAACAACAATAACATCGCCGATGCTGGCAACTTTCTTACTACTTCCCAGAATACGAAAACACATCGCTTTTTTTGCACCGGAGTTATCGGCAACCGTTAATTTAGTAAATTCCTGAATCATTTCCTATTCACCTTTATATGCTTTTAGCAATTAGTCTGGCTACTTAGCCTTCTCAACTATTTCCACCAGACGCCAGCACTTTTTAAGTGACAATGGTCTTGTTTCCATAACACTAACGACATCACCTAAGCGAGCATCATTCTTTTCATCATGAGCGTAAAGCTTAGAGAAAGTTCTGTACGTTTTTTTATACAACGGATGTCTCATTGTACGATCTACACGCACTATAATACTCTTGTCCATTTTATCAGAGATTACAGTACCAACACGGACTTTCCGCCGAGTTCTTTGTATAGTTTCAGCCATCTAATCTAACCCTTTACTTTTTTGTCACCACCAGCTTTACCGGAGGAAGACAAAACAGATACTTTTTCTTCGGCAAGCTTTCTAATGCTAAGCTTATCTTCAGTTATAACGGTTTCAACTTTTGCAATTTCTCTTCTAATCTGGCGTAAACGCAGAGGATTATCGAGTTGCTTCAGCGACCGTCTCATATTGAGGTTGAACACTTCATCCTCAAGTTCAATTTTCTTCTGTAGGAGTTCTACCTTTGTCATTTCACGAAATGAACTAATAATATTCGCCATCATTAAACTCCTTGGGTATCTTCACGTGTTACAAATTTAGTTTTCATCGGCAGTTTTCTAGCTGCCAAACGTAATGCTTCACGTGCCAGAGATTCCGAGATTCCTTCTATTTCAAATAAAATCCTACCCGGCTTGACTACTGCTACCCAATATTCAGGGGCTCCCTTACCTTTACCCATCCGGGTTTCAGCAGGTTTTTTAGTAACCGGTTTATCCGGAAAGACTCTAATCCAAACCTTACCACCACGTTTGATATGACGAGTCATGGCAATACGAGCAGCTTCAATCTGGCGATTGGTCATCCAACAGGGTTCCAGAGCTTTCAGCCCAAATTCCCCAAAATTCACAGCCGAGCCGCCATGAGCTTTTCCTCTCAGACGCCCACGCTGCTGCTTGCGAAATTTGACCTTTTTCGGTTGTAACATTCTAATCTATCTCCAGTTAATATAACATTTTCAAAGTTATTCTTTTTTATCCTTCGGCTCTTGAGCCTTAGGTGCCGGTGCTTTCGGTTTCGGTTTCGGTTTCGGTTGCGGTTGCGGTCCTCTATTTTGATCAGGCCTGGAACCGCCACTTTTTTGGAAATCATTTTTCTTACCAGCATTATCCGGACGTCCGGAAGCATCAGGACGACGACCTCTTGGAGGTCTATTGTCACCCTCAGGTCTGCGAACCCGTCCCCGTGGACGTTTGAATTTACGATCCTTGTTCGCCGAACGATGTTTTTTGCCATGAGCTGGAGCATTATCTTGAGCTTTTGAATCATCTTTATCATCGGCATAGAAATTCCCGGCATCAAGAATTTCACCACGACAGATCCAGATTTTCACTCCAATGCAACCGTAAGTTGTATGAGCAGTAGCAGTCGCATAGTCAATGTCGGCGCGGATTGTGTGAAGTGGGACGCGGCCGTCTTTATATTTTTCAGCACGGGCAATCTCAGCACCACCTAACCGTCCGGAACATTGAATTTTAATTCCAACAGCACCCATTCTCATAGTTGCAGCCAGAGCTTTTTTCATTGCTCTACGGAAGGCAATACGTCCGACCAATTGTCGGGCGATTGTATCAGCAACCAAACGTGCATCAAGCTCAGGTTTTCTGACTTCGACAATATTCAGAAGGATATCTTTTTTGGTCAGAAGATGGAGTTCTTCACGCAACTTATCTACTTCAGCACCTTTCCGACCAATTACAATTCCCGGTCGGGATGTGTGAATATCGACAGTAACTTTTTTAGGTGCACGAGATATGTTAACCCGGGCAATACCGGCATTATCCAAACGTCTGTCAATATAACGCTTGATCATCATATCTTCGTAAATAAGATCGGAAAAGTTTCTATCTGGGGCGAACCAGCGACTATTCCAAGTTTTTATGACTCCCAGTCTAAAGCCTATGGGATGTGTTTTCTGACCCAACTATAATCTCCTTACCTACTACACTTATTCTTTATCTTTGACAGCTTTTTTAGCTGTAGTTTTCTTTTTTGCAACAGTTTTTTTAGCCGGAGTTTTTTTGACGGCTTTCTTTTTTACAGTTGCTTTCTTTTTGACAGCTGCTTTTTTCTTGACGACTTTCGGCTTTTCAGCTTCAGCTTCAACTTTGGCAGCTTTTTTAGTTTTTGTCTTGGCTTTTGGTTGTTCTACAACTTCCACTTCGCCGACTAACTCAATAGTTAGATGACAAAAACGTTTTTTGTAGCGGAATACTCGCCCCATAGACTGGAAACGAATCCGTTTTGCAGTCGGAGCAGCATCCACAGTGATATTTTTTACCATCAGATCTTCCGGCTTCAAATTGTCGGTACCCTCAGTAGACAGCGCATTTGCCGCCGCTGATTTGAGAGTTTTAGCGATATGATGAGCAGCAATTTTGGGTGTAAAGTTAAGAATATTCAAAGCTTTCTCAACCGGCATACCCTTGACCATATCACCCACTTGACGCATTTTGCGAGGTGGAACACTGATATATTTTAATCTAGCTTTTGACGTGACAAGCATTTTTCCTACCATTAACCTTTCAGTTTCGTTGCTCTTTCAGACAGTCTTCCACTATGACCGCGGAAAGTCCTTGTCGGAGCAAACTCTCCAAGTTTATGGCCTACCATATTTTCAGTGATATAGATCGGCACAAATTTATTACCGGTATGGACGGCAAGAGTATGACCTACAAAGTCAGGAGAAATCGTCGATCGTCTCGACCAGGTTTTAATAACCTTTTTTTCACCAGTATCATTTAAAGCGTTGATTTTACTCATCAGCTTTTCATCAATAAACGGTCCTTTTTTCAGAGAACGAGGCATCTATTTTACTCCATACTTAACTTATTTTTTGGCTCTACGGTCTTCAACCAAATGATCCATTGATTTATTTTTCTTACGTGTCTTATAACCTTTAGTCGGTTTTCCCCAAGGTGTACAGGGGTGACGACCACCAGAGGTACGTCCTTCACCACCACCCATAGGATGATCAACCGGGTTCATCGCAACGCCACGAACATTCGGGCGGCGCCCTCTCCATCGAGATGCTCCAGCTTTACCCCAAATAACATTTTTATGATCAATATTTGATACCTGACCAACGACTGCATAACAATCAATTGGTACGGTTCTGGTTTCGCCTGAAGGTAATTTTAAAATGGCTTTACCGCCATCTTTAGCTACCAACTGGGCAAATGTTCCAGCCGAGCGCACAATCTGAGCACCTTTTTTAGGTTTCATTTCAATATTATGCACCGTGGTACCGAGAATCATATTTTTTAAAGGTAACGCATTTCCAATTTTATTTTCAACATTATCTCCTGATAAAATCATATCACTAACATTTAAACCATCAGGAGCGATTATATATCTTTTTTCCCCGTCAACATAATGCAAAAGAGCAATACGTGCTGAACGATTTGGATCGTACTCAATTGAAGCCACGCGTGCAGGTATATCGTGTTTATTGCGTTTGAAGTCAATAATACGATAGAAACGTTTGTGACCGCCTCCACGCTGATAAGCGGTGATACGACCTTTATTATTACGTCCACCGGATTTCTTTAACGGACGCAGCAAAGATTTCTCAGGAACAGTTGAAGTTATTTCTTCAAAAGTTGGAACCGTACGGAATCTCAGTGACGGTGTAATAGGTCTAAACTTTTTAACTGCCATATTAGATCACCAACCTAAATTAAACATTTTCAAAAATTGTTATAACTTCGCCAGCTTTGAGACGCACAATCGCCTTTTTCCAAGCTGGAGTTTTACCGGCAAAACGTCCCATCCGTTTCAATTTACCGGGTACTACCATTGTCCGTACCGTATCAACTTTAACTTTAAAAGCATCTTCAACGGCATCTCTGATTTTATACTTATTGGCTCTTCTGTCGACCTTGAAAGTATACTCGTTATTAGCATCACGTAACTTAGTTGTACGTTCGGTCGTAATATGGGACAATATTGTTTTATGTACTTCCATTTTAAGCAAATACCTCTTCTACTTTTTCAAGGCCGGCTTTGGTTAACAGCAAATAATCCGCATTGAGAATATCATAGCCATTAGCAAGAGCCGCACGAGAACACATTATTTTTGATAAGTTTCTGCATGAAAGAATCAGATTTTCATTTTCACCTTCATCGAGGATCAAACATTTTTTTCCATTCAAATCGAGGTTTGTCAGAATTCCGGTCATCTGTTTAGTTTTAATTTCATCCAGTTTAAACTCATCAATAACTTTGATTTTATCTTGCAACGCTTTATCAGAAAAGACTGACTTGAGAGCCAATTTTTTCATCTTGCGAGGAAATTTAGAGCCATAACTTCTGGGGTGTGGACCAAAGACAATACCGCCTCCACGCCACAGAGGTGAACGGATCGTACCGGCACGGGCTCGACCGGTTCCTTTTTGACGCCACGGTTTACGACCACCGCCGCGAACATCACTTCTGGTTTTAGTCGCCGCATTACCCTGTCTCTGACGAGCCAGGTAATTTACGATATACTGATGCACAACCGCTTCATTTGGTTCGACACCAAAAATTTCCGGTTTTAAATCAACAGTACCGACTTCTTTACCAGTTTGATCGTATAACTTAATGCTCATTCTTTATTTCCATTCCTATCCGCGATTAGTCAAACGTACTTTTACCAGAGATCCTTTGAATCCCGGTACGGCACCTTTAACAAGCATCAGGTTTTCTTCCTCAATAATCTTAATAATTTCAAGATTCAGTGTTGTTACTTTATCTTTACCCATCCGTCCTGACATTTTCATACCTTTGAAAACGCGTGACGGATAAGAAGATTGACCAATAGAACCCGGTGCACGGGCACGGTCGGATTGACCGTGAGTTTTGTTTCCACCTGAAAAGTGATGACGTTTCATTGTACCGGCAAAGCCAAGGCCTCGCGAAATACCAGTAACATCAACTCTTTCGCCTTCATTAAATATGCCTACTTTTAATTCAGCACCAAGGTCCAACGCTTCTCCGCTATATTTAACTTCACGAAGATATCTTGTTGGCTCAACACCGGCTTTGGCAAAATGCCCTTCAGAAGGCTTATTAGTACGTACTTTTTTCCGTTTTCCGAACCCGACCTGATAGATTTCGTAACCTTTACTATCAGCAGTTTTTTTAGCTACTACCGGACAAGGTCCGGCTTCAATTACAGTAACAGGAACCGCTTCACCGTCAGGCTGGAAAATACGAGTCATGCCTAATTTTTTTCCGAGTATTTCCTTCATACCATAATCCTAATCAAGTTTTAATCTCTACATCAACACCCGCTGGCAGATCAAGCTTCATCAAAGCATCGACTGTTTGCGGAGTAGAATCATAAATTTCAATTAACCGTTTGTGAATGCGAGTTTCAAATTGCTCACGTGATTTTTTATCAACATGAGGAGAGCGCAATACTGTATATACAGTACGTTTTGTCGGAAGCGGAACCGGTCCGACAATCCTTGCACCGGTACGAATAACGGTACTGGCGATTTCCTTCGTTGATTTATCCAGAGCGTAATGATCATACGCTTTCAAACGAATTCTTATTTTTTGAACGTCCATAATAATCGCTCGCTTATTCTATAACTTCCGATACAACTCCGGCACCGACTGTACGGCCGCCTTCACGTATCGCAAAACGTAATTCTTTTTCCAAAGCGATCGGAGTTATTAACTCCACTGTCATAGTGACATTATCACCCGGCATGATCATCTCGACACCTTCAGGTAAATGAGCCACACCAGTCACATCCGTTGTACGGAAGTAAAACTGAGGACGATAACCTGTAAAGAATGGTGTGTGACGACCACCCTCTTCTTTGTTCAAGATATATACTTCACCTTTAAACTTCGTATGAGGAGTTATTGAACCTGGAGCAGCAATAACCATTCCACGCTCAATCTCATCCTTATCTACACCGCGAAGCAATAATCCAACGTTATCACCTGCTTCGGCATAGTCTAATAACTTACGAAACATCTCAACACCGGTGACAACAGTCTTGCGGGTATCACGAATACCAATGATCTCGACTGTATCACCCTGATTGACAACACCACGGTCAACACGACCGGTGGCAACAGTTCCACGACCGGTAATTGAAAATACATCTTCAACCGGAAGAAGGAAGGCTTTGTCTTTGTCGCGTTCAGGTTGAGGAATATAGTTGTCTAAAGCATCCATCAACTCCTGAATCGACACAAAAGCAGGATCATCCATATTTACATCATCGCCTGATCCTACAGACATGGCCTGTAAAGCAGAACCACGAATGACAGGAATATCATCTCCAGGAAAATCATAAGAACTAAGAAGATCGCGTACCTCAAGTTCGACCAGATCCAATAACTCAGGGTCATCTACCATGTCAACCTTATTCATATAAACTACGATAAAAGGGACACCAACCTGGCGAGCTAAAAGAATATGCTCACGAGTCTGAGGCATAGGACCATCTGAAGCCGATACAACCAAAACTGCACCGTCCATCTGAGCGGCACCGGTAATCATGTTCTTTACATAATCGGCGTGACCGGGACAATCGACGTGAGCGTAATGACGAGCATCGGTCTCATATTCAACATGAGCCGTTGCAATCGTAATGCCGCGTTCCCGTTCTTCAGGTGCGTTGTCAATTGAATCAAAAGAACGCACTGTTGTTTTGTTCTTAAGAGCCAAATACATTGTCATCGCAGCCGTCAAAGTTGTCTTACCATGGTCGACATGACCAATTGTGCCCACATTTACGTGGGGCTTTGTCCGTTCAAATTTCTCCTTAGCCATTGCTCTCGCAATCCTCCTTATATAACTCTATCAAATATTTTTTTTGAAATCTCAGCAGGGACTCGGCTATATTTTGCAAACTGCATTGAAAATACGGCTCTACCCTGGGATATATTCCTTAAGGTATTCGCATACCCAAACATTTCCGAAAGCGGTACGCTAACCGCAATAACATTTACTTCATCACGAGGCATCATGCCACTCACTTTACCGCGACGGGCGTTCAAATCACCTACGACAGATCCCATATAAGCTTCAGGAACCACAACTTCCACATCCATAATCGGCTCAAGAACTATAGGTGATGATTTTTTACAAGCATCCTGCAAGGCAATAGATCCGGCGATCTTAAAAGCCATCTCATTTGAGTCAACTTCGTGATAACTGCCGTCTATCAATTGACAATGTATACCAACTAACGGGAAACCGGCAATCGGTCCATTGCTCATCGCTTCTTTAATTCCTTTTTCCACAGACGGAACATACTCTCTCGGGACCTTTCCGCCAACAATTTTATTTTCAAATTTGAAATCAGTTCCATCAGTGGTAGGTTTGACCTTCAGAACAACATGCCCAAACTGACCCTTACCACCACTTTGACGAACAAAACGTCCGACTGATTCAACTTCTTTAGTGATAGTTTCCTTATATGAGACTGAGGGACGTCCAACAGAGGCTACTACTGAAAATTCTCTCATCAAGCGATCAACAAGAATTTCGAGGTGAAGCTCACCCATACCATTGATAATCGTTTGTCCGGTCTCTTCATCATTATTGACAATAAAGGTAGGATCTTCTTCAGCTAATTTAATGAGAGCATCGGATAATTTATCTTGATCAGCTTTAGTCTTTGGCTCAATCGCCACTGAGACAACCGGTTCAGGGAAAGTCATGCTTTCCAGTTTAATCGGATTTTTAACAGCACAAAGAGTATCACCAGTTGTTGTTTTTCTTAGCCCAATAATAGCCACAATATCACCGGCGTAAGCCTCTTTGATATCTTCTCTTTTATTGGAGTGCATTCTCAGAATGCGGGCAATACGTTCTTTAATTCCTGAACTGGAGTTATACAGATACGACCCGGCTTTAACCGTGCCAGAGTAAATTCTTATATAAGTCAATTTTCCAACATACGGATCGGTTGCAATTTTAAAAGCCAGAGCAGCCACAGGCTCATCAACACTTGGCTTACGAACC
This sequence comes from uncultured bacterium, assembly GCA_965372795.1. Lineage (GTDB taxonomy): Bacteria > Zixibacteria > MSB-5A5 > GN15 > FEB-12 > QNAD01. The sequence goes on along the minus strand of CBDVDR010000015.1, from coordinate 14,089 downwards.
AGCATTTTATCAGGCTTGGCAATATCATGGCCTTCGATTGGGGGTAAATCCATTGGTGATGGCAGAAAATCTACGACTGCATCCATCAGCTTTTGAATACCTTTATTCTTAAAAGAAGAACCGCACATGACCGGTACCATTTTCATGTTAATGGTGGCTTTTCTGACAGCCTCTAAAACTTTAGCAGGGTCAAGTACTTCATCATGCAGGAATTGTTCCAAAAGATGATCGTCATAATCAGCGACAGCTTCGAGAAGCTTTTCACGATATTCATTAGTAATTTCAAGCATATCATCCGGAACAGGCAGGTCATCAAAGGTTGTCCCATGAGAATCTTCATGGAAAACACGGAATTTCATAGTCAACAGATCGATAATCCCGCTGAATAATTCACCTTCACCGGCAGGAATCGTAATCGCAACACAATTTGACCCAAAACGGTCATTCATAATTTTTAAGGTATTTGCAAAATCCGCTCCGGTACGATCCATCTTATTGATATAGGCAATACGCGGTACCCGATACTTATCAGCCTGACGCCAAACAGTTTCAGATTGTGGCTCAACACCACCAACAGCACAGAAAAGGGCAACAGCACCATCAAGCACTCGCAATGAACGCTCAACTTCGACTGTGAAATCTACATGACCCGGAGTATCAATAATATTGACAACATGATCGCGCCAGAAACAAGTAGTAGCAGCAGAGGTAATAGTTATACCTCTTTCTTTTTCCTGCTCCATCCAATCCATCGTAGCGGCACCGTCATGAACTTCACCAATTCGATGTGTTTTCCCTGTATAATAGAGAATACGTTCGGTAGTAGTGGTTTTACCGGCGTCTATATGCGCCATAATGCCAATATTTCTTATTTTACTTAACATAATCCTTTATAAACACAAAAAGACCCTGACTGATATGAAATTTATTAACTATTCTTTTTCTTATCAAGGTTGACAAGTCGAGGTTCTAGTTTATTTAATCAGCAGGGTATAAATAAAAAAGATATTCAACTTCTCAACGTCAGTCAGAATTTATCAATTAGTGTCCTTCTATCTTTTTGTGTTCCAGTTAACTTAATAATCTATTCTTAATTACCACTTAAAGTGTGCAAAAGCTTTGTTAGCTTCAGCCATTTTATGGGTATCTTCACGCTTTTTAATAGCTCCGCCTTCAGCATTGATAGCGGATGAAAATTCAGCCGACAATTTATCAGCCATTGTATTACCACCGCGACCTTTTGCATAAAGGATCAGCCAGCGAATCGCCAGTGCGGTTCTCCTATCAGGGCGCACTTCAATCGGCACCTGATAAGTTGCGCCACCGACTCGACGAGATCTTACTTCGAGGACCGGCTTTACATTACTAACAGCCTTGTGGAATAATTCCAGACCGTTCTCATCAGAACTTTTAGTGATAGCATCTATAGCATCATATAAAATATTCTCAGCAGTAGAACGCTTTCCGTGCTCCATTAAACAAGAAACAAATTGAGAAATCAATTTATCGCTGTATTTGTGGTCTAATACCACATCTCTTTTTGGTGCTCTTTTACGTCTTGACATAAGAAACCGTTAATTACCCTTTAGGTTTTTTTGTTCCATATTTTGAGCGACTGTTCTTTCTATCAGCAACACCGGCTGTGTCCATGACACCACGAATAATGTGGTATCTAACACCCGGTAAATCCTTAATACGACCACCACGGATCATAACAATGGAATGCTCCTGCAAATTATGACCTTCACCAGGAATATATGCCGTAACTTCAATTTTATTAGTCAGTCTAACACGGGCTACTTTTCTCAGAGCCGAGTTCGGCTTTTTTGGGGTTGATGTATACACTCTGGTACACACGCCTCTTTTTTGTGGACAGGCTCCCATCGCCGGGGTATTGGTTTTTTCAATAATCCGGGTTCGGCCTTTTCGTATCAGTTGACTAATAGTCGGCAATTTAACTCCTGTGATTCATGCTCATATTTTTTATACAGATTCGCAATTTATCTAGTTTCACAATTTAAGTCAAGAGTTTTTATCAAAAATATTAACTACTGTTGACTCACTTAGTTCACCTGATTCCTCGACAAGCTCTGGCTCGGCGTCCTCTTCAGGATGAATAACTTCTATACCTTTATATTTCTCAATTCCGGTACCAGCCGGGATCAGATGACCAATAATAACGTTTTCTTTAAGTCCAAGCAGGTTATCGATTTTTCCGGAAATAGCCGCCTCGGTCAAGACCTTGGTGGTTTCCTGGAATGAAGCTGCAGAGATAAAACTGTCAGTAGATAATGACGATTTTGTAATACCCAGCAGGAGAGATTCGGCTGTAGCCGGTTCGCCACCTTCAGCGATTACACGAGCATTTTCATCGGCAAATTTAAGTTTGTCGACTCTCTCGCTTTCAAGGAAATTAGTGTCTCCGACTCCATTAACCTGGACTTTTTGCATCATTTGTTTAACGATGACTTCAATATGCTTATCATTGATTTTCACGCCCTGAAGACGGTAAACTTCCTGAATTTCATTCACAAGATACTGCTGCACATCCTGGTCACCCATAACGAGCAGAATATCCTGAGGGTCGATGGCTCCTTCACAAAGCCTGTCACCGGCTCTTACCCGGTCACCTTCATGAACCATCATATGTTTACCATGTGGAATCAGACATTCGTGAACTTCTTCCTGGTCACCATGAATAATAAGCTGCTGCTGAGAACGGACGATCTTGCCAAATTCAACTTCACCGTCTACTTTGGCAATTTCAGCCGGATCATGCGGACGTCGAGCTTCAAATAGCTCGGCAACACGTGGCAGACCACCGGTAATATCACGGGATTTAGAAATAACACGAGGAATTTTAACCATTACATCACCAGGATTAAGATCCTGTCCATCTTCTACCTGAATTTGAGCATCAGTCGGAATCCGGTAACTGGCAACGGTTTTATCCTCTTTTTCAATCAAAATAGTCGGGAAAAGTGTTTTATCCTTGGTATCAATTACAATTGTTTGTAATAGACCGGTTTGTTCATCAATGGCTTCACGAATTGAAACATCTTTGATGATATCTCTAAATTTAACTTTACCCTTTTTCTCACTCAAGATAGTTCTGGTGTAAGGATCCCATTCGTAAATCACGTCACCTTTGTTAATTTCCTGTCCATCTTCTACCATTAAATGAGCGCCGTAAGGCAGGTCTAAACGACCCCGAACACGTTCTTTGTCGTCAATAATATTAGCTTCACCAACACCTTCGCGACTGACTACCATTGAGGTTCCGTCCTGACGTTTAACTAACCGAACTTCAACGAGTTGTACCTTACCTGACTGCTTGGCTTTAAACTGAGATTCCTCAGCAATACGGGCTGCCGTACCACCGATATGGAAAGTACGAAGAGTAAGCTGAGTTCCCGGTTCACCAATTGATTGAGCGGCGATTACGCCAACAGCTTCACCAATATGGACAAGTTTCATAGTAGCCAAATCACGGCCATAACAAGCAGCACAAATCCCATAACGAGACTCACAGGTAAGCACTGAGCGAATTCTGACTGAATCTACTCCGGCATCATCAATCCGGTCTGCTTCATCTTCATGAATATTAGAACCGGCTTCAATAACCAGATCATCAGAGATTGGATCATAAATATCTTCTAATGATACCCGGCCCAAAATACGATCTCTAAGTGACTCAATTACTTCCTCACCCTCTTTAATGGCTGCAACATCAATACCCAAAATGGTACCGCAATCATTTTCGCGGACAATAACATCCTGAGCCACATCAACCAGACGGCGAGTAAGATAACCGGCATCAGCAGTTTTTAAAGCTGTATCCGCCAATCCTTTACGAGCACCATGAGTAGAGATAAAGTACTCCTGCACCGAAAGACCTTCGCGGAAGTTAGCGGTAATTGGATTTTCAATAATTTCACCAACACCACCGGTAATTTTTTTCTGAGGTTTTGCCATCAATCCACGCATACCGGCAAGCTGACGAATTTGCTCTTTAGAACCACGGGCACCGGAATCTGCCATCATAAAGACCGGGTTAAAACCCTGTTTTTCTTTGGCGAGATTGCTGAACATAACATCCGAGACTTTACTTGTAACATGAGTCCAAGTATCAATTACTTTATTATAACGTTCAGAGTTTGTAATAACACCCTTCTCGTATAATTTCTGAATTTTATTTATATCACTTTGAGCCTCTTCAATGATTTCGGTTTTCTTTTCAGGAATTACCAGATCATCAATAGAGACTGTCGCTCCAGCAATAGTAGCGTATTCAAAGCCCAATCTTTTCAATCGATCAAGGAAACTAACGGTTTCATCCTGACCAAGCGATAAGAATGATTCACTAATGAGACCTTCAAGTTTACCCCGGTTGGCGACATCATTGAAAAAGGATATTTGGGATGGTAGAATATTATTAAAAATCATTCTGCCAGTTGTTGTCTCGACCAACTGTTTATCTATGCGAACTTTGCATATCGTGTGTAAATCTATTAATTGGCGATGATAAGCAGCCAGTGCTTCATCGACAGAATGGAAACACAATAATTTAGCTTTTTTATTTTCGCGCACTTTCGTCAGGTAATAACATCCGAGAACGATATCCTGAGAAGGAATTGCAATCGGTCGACCTGAAGACGGAAGAATAATATTATTTGAGGCGAGCATTAATACCCGAGCCTCAAGCTGTGCTTCAAAAGATAATGGGACATGAACCGCCATCTGATCACCATCAAAGTCAGCATTAAAAGCAGCACAAACCAGAGGATGAAGACGGATAGCTTTACCTTCAACTAATACCGGGAAAAAGGCCTGGATACCCAATCGATGAAGAGTTGGAGCGCGGTTTAACATAACCGGATGATCTTCGATGATCTCCTCAAGAATATCCCAAACTTCAGGACGTTCTTTTTCTACCAGCTTCTTAGCTGATTTAACGGTCTGCACATAACCTTTTTCTTCCAATTTCATAATAATGAAAGGCTTGAACAGCTCTAAAGCCATATTTTTGGGTAATCCACACTGATGGAGTTGAAGTTCAGGACCAACAACAATAACTGAACGTCCGGAATAATCAACACGTTTACCAAGCAGATTCTGCCGGAAACGTCCCTGTTTACCTTTTAGAAGGTCTGACAAGGATTTTAACGGGCGCTTGGAATCTCCGCGAACAGAGTGAGTTCGACGGCCATTATCCATCAATGCATCAACAGCTTCCTGGAGCATTCTTTTTTCATTGCGAAGAATTACTTCAGGAGCTTGAATATCTAATAATTTTTTAAGCCGGTTATTACGGTTAATAACCCGACGATAAAGATCATTCAAATCGGACGTTGCAAATCTGCCGCCTTCCAGCGGTACCAGTGGACGAAGATCCGGGGGAATTACCGGAATAACTTTTAATACCATCCATTCAGGACGGTTATTGGACTGGCGGAATGATTCAATAATTTTCAAACGCTTTAAAACATCTTTTTTTCGCTGAACAGATGTTTCAACCTTTGCCTGAGCCCGTAAAGTCACCGCAACTTCATCAATGTCAATTTTTTTGAGTAAGCTAATAACAGCTTCGGCGCCCATATTGGCTTCAAATGTTTTTCCAGCATCTTCAAGATCATTAAATTCTTCTTCAGTCAGAACATCTCCCTCTTCAAAAGAGGTATTACCCGGGTCGATCATTATATAATTCTCATAATAAAGAATTTTTTCCAAGGCCCGAATCGACAAGCCTAATAAATGACCAATCCTTGAAGGCAGAGATTTAAAATACCAAATATGCGTTACAGGAACTGCAAGTTCAATATGTCCCATCCGCTCACGGCGAACTTTGGACTGGGTGACTTCAACACCACACCTGTCACAAACAATACCACGGAAACGAATGCGTTTATATTTCCCGCAATTACATTCCCAATCTTTAACCGGTCCAAAAATTCTTTCACAGAATAATCCATCACGTTCCGGCTTAAAAGAACGGTAGTTAATAGTCTCCGGTTTTGTAACTTCTCCATACGACCAGGAGAGGATAACTTCCGGAGATGCTATTTGAATTTGGATCGCTCCAAACTCAGCAGTTTTTTGAGGTCCCTGATTTGCAAACATGTCGACCATCAATCACTCCTTTATTACAATCGTCCGTCCAAAAACGAATTGTTTACTAATACTAACCGCTTGATTATTTCTCAAGCAACCTAACATCCAGACCCAATGCCTGGAGTTCTTTAATTAATACGTTAAAAGCTTCCGGATAACCTGGTTCCGGCGGGTTTTCACCTTTAACAATCGCCTCATAAACACGGCTTCGACCAGTAACATCATCTGATTTAACAGTTAACATTTCCTGGAGAGTATAAGCCGCACCATATGCTTCAAGCGCCCAAACTTCCATCTCACCAAAACGCTGACCGCCAAATTGAGCTTTACCGCCCAAAGGCTGTTGAGTAACCAGCGAGTATGGTCCAATCGACCGTGCGTGAATTTTGTCATCCACCAGATGAGATAATTTAAGCATATAGATGTAACCGGTTGTAATCCGATTATCAAAGGCAGCACCGGTCATACCATCATAAAGCTGCATTTTCCCATCTTCAGGTAATCCAGCCTCTTTAAGCTTATCCTTGATTTCCTGGATAGTAGCACCTTCAAAAACAGGTGTTGCAATATGTATGCCCAGCTTTTTGACTGCCCATCCGAGATGGGTTTCCAAAATCTGACCGACGTTCATACGTGAAGGTACGCCCAGTGGATTTAGAATAATATCTACCGGCGTGCCATCTTCCATAAACGGAAGATCTTCAATAGGAACCAGTTTTGAAACAACACCTTTGTTTCCATGGCGACCAGCCATTTTATCACCAACTGAAATCTTACGACGGATTGCAATTGTGACCTTGACCAGCTGCTTTACTCCCGGTGAGAGTTCTGCTCCACGTATAATTTTATCAACTTCAATTTCCATCTTCTGTTTTTTAGCATTGATTAATTCGAAAGCTTCAGCGATTAGAGAGGCAACATGCTTATTTGTGGTTTCATCATTAGTGTAACCGTCAGGAGCAACCGTGTTGTCAAAATCGAAGTTCTCAAAAAACTCAGCTTTGTATTTATGTCCGGAACGGACAGCAACAGAATTATCAACAATTGAACGAAGAGTGTTTGAAGTTTTATCATCAAGCAGTTCACCGATTTTTTTATTACGGAGAACTTTGATATCATTTATATTCTTAGTATAAGTCTTCTTTATTTCGGCTGAAAGAGTCTTTTCCAGTTTCTTTGCTTCTTCTGTTCTTTCTTTTCTTGTAAAGACAGAAGTATTAATAACAACGCCCTTCATTCCCGGAGGCGCCTTTAAACTGGCATCACGAACATCACCGGCTTTTTCACCAAAGATAGCCCTTAACAGACGCTCTTCAGGAGAAAGTTCGGTTTCACCTTTTGGTGTGACTTTACCAACTAAAATATCTCCAGCTTCGACTTCGGCTCCAACTCTGACGATTCCATTTTCATCAAGATTTAAAAGAGCTTCTTCAGAAACATTGGGAATTTCACGGGTAATTTCTTCAGAACCGCGCTTGGTATCTCGAACCTGAAGTTCATACTCTTCAATATGAATTGATGTATAAATATCTTTACGAACTAAGTCTTCCGAAAGAATTATAGCATCTTCAAAGTTGTATCCGCGCCAGGGCATGAAAGCTACCAGCACATTATAACCAAGAGCAAGTTCGCCCCGCTCAACGGCCGGACCGTCGGCAATAATATCACCTATTTTTACAATATCACCAACTTTGACAACTGGGTTGAAATTAACACAGGTGTCCTGATTGGATCTTGTAAACTTAATCAATTCATACTCGACATCTTCACTATAGCCAAGTTTTCCTAATCCATGTTTTAGATCGGGTCGAATAACAACCTTTTCACAATCGACTTTAACAACCTCACCGGACTCAGAAACTTTTACAACAGCTCCGGCATCGGAGGCAGCCTTAGCTTCCATTCCGGTCCCCACATATGGAGACTGGGCTTTAAGTAAAGGAAGCGCCTGACGTTGCATGTTTGATCCCATCAAGGCACGGTTAGCATCATCATGTTCAAGAAAAGGAATCAACGAAGCAGCCACTGAAACAATCTGGCGTGGGGAAATATCAATGTATTGAACCTCTTCAGGTTTCACTACCGGATAATCTGAACGTCGTCGCACAGTAACTTCTTTATTGATGAAATGTCCTTTTTCATCAATCAATTCACTGCAAGGTGCAATAAAATATCGGTCTTCTTCATCAGCCGACAAATATACGGTTTCGTTGGTAACTTTACCTTTGGTAACTTTTCGATAAGGAGTCTCAATAAATCCGAAACGGTTTACTCGTGCAAAAGTTGCTAAGGAAGTTATCAATCCGATGTTCGGACCCTCAGGAGTCTCAATCGGACACATACGGCCATAATGAGTATGATGAACGTCACGGACTTCAAAGCCGGCACGTTCTCTGGTCAAACCACCCGGTCCAAGAGCTGACAGTCTTCTTTTGTGGGTTAATTCTGAGAGAGGATTGGTTTGATCCATAAACTGAGACAGCTGTGAGGAACCAAAGAAAGTTTCCACAACTGATGAAACTGTACGAGCGTTAACCAAAAGTTGTGGAGTGACATTTTCCTGATCTTTCAAGGAAAGACGTTCGCGGATTGTTCTGGCTACTCGAGTTAAAGCTACCGAGAAAAGATTTGCAAGTAATTCACCGACAGTACGAACACGACGGTTTCCAAGATGATCGATGTCATCGGTAAACCCTTTTTCGTTACAAAGTGTAAGTAAATATTTTACTATACAAATAAAATCATCTTTATCTAAAACTGATTTATCAAGCGGTTCATCCATCCCCAGACGTTGATTAATCATATGACGGCCAACATGACCAAGATCATATCGTTTGGTATGGAAGAAATATTTGTCGAGTAAGGTTTCCGCCATTTCGATTGTTGGCGGTTCACCCGGACGAAGTAAAGAATACAATTTAAATAATGCTTCTTCGCGCGTTGTGGTAGGGTCTTTTTTAATTGTATTTAATATTACAAGTACTTCTCGTTTTTCTTCTTTACGCACGACCTTTACAGCCTTGTGACCTGCTTCAAGCAATTTTTCTACTAATTCATCAGTAAGCATTTCACCGGTTGAGAAAACAACCTCACCGGTTTCATTATCAATGATCGATTCAGCTAAGTAACATCCAACAATAGAAGCAGCTCTTTTACCTTTAAGGTGCAGATTTTCAATTTTGTGAAATAAGCCTACTAAATCTAAGTCAGAAGAATAACCTATTGCTCGCAATAAAGTTGTTGCAGGAATTTTCCGTTTGGTATCAATAAAGATATACATAATATCATTGATATCTGTGCTGAATTCAATCCAACTTCCGCGATATGGGATAATTCGGGCAGAATATAAATTTTTACCGTTAGGATGAACGTCGGATGAAAAGAATACACCCGGACTACGATGCAACTGACTGACGATAACTCGTTCGGCACCGTTTATAATAAATGTTCCCCATTCGGTTATAACTGGTAATTCACCAAGATAAACATCCTGTTCAATTATATCCTTAACTTCTTTTTCTTCCCCGTCACCTTCCCTGAGAATAAGACGCATTGTTACCCGCAACGGAGCAGCGTAGGTCATATTTCTCTCACGACACTCTTTTAAAGAATATCTCCGGGGACCAAGATGGTACCCTACATATTCCAGAGTATATTTTTCGTGAATATCAGTTACAGGAAAAATATCCGAAAATATTTTGTGCAACCCTTTCATTTCCCTTTTGCTGGGAACTACATAAGGTTGTAAAAATTCGTCATGTGACGTTTTTTGAACATCAAGAAAATTAGGCATTTTCTCAATATCAGTCACAGACCCATAAGTCTCTCTCGAGACTAAACCTGTTTTGGCCAAGCCAACACCCTCCTCAAATAAACAAAAACCACAGATTTCGGCACCAACCGCAAACTGGGCTTCAGTATTAGAGTATATTTTTTCAATTCAGGCGATACTGTCATTTATTCCATCATTCTCCCAATTCTTGGGAGCGTCAACTACAGTCAATCAACCCAATAAACAAGAACTGGGGATTATTTATTAATACAAAAATTAAACTGGTCGAGAACTAATAAAGTTCCCGACCAAATAGGAATTTAATCCCAATTATTTAACTTCTACAAGTCCGCCGACATCTTCGATTTTCCCTTTGGCTTTTTCAGCATCGTCTTTTGAGACGCCTTCAAGCACGTTTGTCGGGGCACTTTCGACTAAATCTTTGGCTTCTTTTAAGCCTAAAGTGGTAAGTTCGCGTACAACTTTAATGACCTGGATCTTTTTATCACCAGCACCATTTAAAACTACATTAAATTCAGTCTGTTCTTCGACTTCAGCAGCTCCACCAGCACCTGGCATAGCCATAGCAACAGGGGCAGCAGCAGTTACGCCAAATTTATCCTGAATAGCTTTTGACAGATCAGCAAGATCCATAGCACTTAGTGCAGAGATTTTCTCTACAATTTCTTCAATCACCGGGTTAGACACTTTAAATTCCTCGCATCTTATTGGTTATTAATAACTTATTCTCATTTATATGAGCTTTCCTTTACCACACCAACGGAACCATGTCGGGTAGAAGCAATGGTAAAAGTTACTCGGTAAGGTTCCTTAATTTATCCTTCAGTTTCTCTTTTTTCTTTCAAAGCATCAACTGAACCAATTAATTCCCTGAAAAATCCATCCAATGATCCAACGAGTTCACTAAATGGAGCTTCAACAGCAGCGACCACCTGAGATAATAAGATATCTTTTGGAGGAAGATCCGCTAAACGTGATATCTCGGCACCTTGAAATAAGGTATCATCAAGATAAAACGCCCGCATTATTGGTAATTCTTTATCTTTAAAAGAATCATTAAGAATTTTTGCAGCAACTGCCGGCTCATCGCTTGTAAATGCGATTGCAGTCGGTCCGGTCATAAATTCAGTTAATTGATCTAATCCGGCTTCTTTAGCAGCAATTCTCATCAAAGTATTTTTAGCAATTAAATATCTTACATTATTAGCCGTGAGGTCTTTTCTCAGACTATTCATATCTGAGACATTAAGCCCTTGATATTCAGTGATAAAAAAGGTGTTCGAATCTTCGAACAGCTGTTTCATCTCAGCTACAGCTTGTATTTTTTCCGGGTTCGGCATTATTCTAATTCCTTCTCAATTACTTCTTAAGGGTTGCTATAATTTCGTGATGGTCCAATTTAAAACCTGGGCTCATAGTTGAGCAAATCGAAGCACTAAGTAAATATGCACCCTTCGCTGCAGCAGGTTTAGCTTTCATCAAAGCATCTAAAAAAGCCAGAACGTTTTCTTCAATTTTGTCCGCATCGAAGGATATTTTTCCAACAGCAGCAGCAATATTAGCCTGCTTATCGACGCGAAACTCAATTCTTCCGCCTTTAACTTCATTTATAGCACGGGTAACATCCATAGTAACTGTGCCGGTTTTCGGATTCGGCATCAATCCTCTGGGTCCTAAAATTTTACCGAGAGGTCCTAAGACTCTCATCATATCTGGTGTAGCAACAGCTACATCAAATTCTGTCCAGCCACCTTTTACTTTAGCAGCCAAATCTTCACCGCCGACAAAATCGGCGCCTGCAGCAGTAGCCTCTTCAGCTTTTTCACCAACTGCAAAAACAGCAACTCTAACTGTCTTACCGGTACCATTAGGTAACGAGACAGTCCCACGAACCATCTGGTCGGCATGTTTAGGATTAACGCCTAAACGAACAACGACTTCAATTGATTCATCAAACTTTACGTAATGATTCTCTTTGATTGCAGTAATAGCTACACCGAGAGAAAGGCGAGTTGTGCGGTCTACCTTTGTGAGGTAATCATTAAATTTCTTTGAATGTTTCATTTCCTACTCTCCCTGGATGCATATAACAACCAGGTATAACGAATAAAAGTTTTGAGCTACTGAACCACGATTCCCATCGAGCGAGCAGTACCTTCTATCATTAACATTGCTGATTCAATTGACGTAGCATTTAAATCAGCCATTTTCTTTTCAGCAATTTCACGAACCTGATCTTTAGTTACATTACCAACTTTATCTTTGTTAGGAACTCCTGAGCCTTTTGGAACTTTAGCAGCAATTCTCAATAGGGTTGATGCGGGTGGAGTTTTAGTAATATAACTGAAAGATTTATCCGAAAATACGGTTATTACAACTGGTGTCAGGATACCGTTTCCACTTTGCGTAGAAGCATTAAATGCTTTGCAAAATTCCATAATATTGACTCCGCGCTGACCGAGGGCCGGACCTACCGGAGGAGCCGGGTTAGCCTTGCCTGCGGGGATTTGGAGTTTAATATATCCTGTTATTTTTTTAGCCACCTTAAACTACTCTCCTTACTTACTCTTTAGATATTCAACTTGAAGAAAGTCCAACTCAACCGGAGTAGGACGCCCAAAAATGGAGACCATTACTTTAACCTTACGACGCTCCATATTGACCTCACTGACGGTTCCCGAAAAGTCCTGGAAAGGACCATCATTAACTTTAACTGAATCACCAGCATGAAACGGGACATCAGTAACTTCTTCAGTGCGGCTCTTGTCAATTTGCCCAACAATTCGCTCGACTTCAGCCTTTTTTAATGGGCTCGGCTTACCACCACTACCCACAAAATTGGTCACACCAGGAACAGAAACAACTGTATCCTGAGAGCGCTTATTCAGTTCGACCTCGACTAAAATATAGCTCGGTAAAAACTTCTTCGTCGAAGTAGATCTTTTACCGCCCTTCATCTCAGTAACTTCTTCTGTCGGAACCAATACCTGGCCAAAAAACTCTTCAAGCCCGCCATTAATAATAGCCGACTCAAGGTATCTTTTTACCTTCTGCTCATGACCGGAATATGTATGAACAACATACCAACGAAGTGCCATGGTTTATTAACCTCCAACGCCGCCACCGAATATAACCTGCATAATCAGAGTCAATATCCGGTCAACTATTCCAATAAAGATTGCTATAATAACTGAAACAACAATCGTTACAATCGTTGAACCAATCAGTTCGTCTTTTGTTGGCCAAGTTGCTTTTCTAAGTTCGGCAACTACTTCCTTCAAAAATTTTATAAATTTTTCCAAGTCAACACTCTTACTTATTTAATTCATTGCAGGCCAGGAGGGACTCGAACCCCCAGCATCCGGTTTTGGAGACCGGCGCTCTACCAATTAGAGCTACTGGCCTGTAAGGTATTTTACCTTGTTTCTTTATGTGCGGTGCGTTTGTTGCAATATGGACAAAACTTACTATACTCAACGCGCTCCGGATGAAGCCGTTTGTTTTTTTGGGTATAGTAATTCCGTCTCTTACACTCACCACAGGCTAGGATAACTCTATCTCTTGACATTGCAATTCAACTGTTTAAGGTTGCTCTCTATATTATCTATTATTCTATAACTTCCGATACAACTCCGGCACCGACTGTACGGCCGCCTTCACGTATCGCAAAACGTAATTCTTTTTCCAAAGCGATCGGAGTTATTAACTCCACTGTCATAGTGACATTATCACCCGGCATGATCATCTCGACACCTTCAGGTAAATGAGCCACACCAGTCACATCCGTTGTACGGAAGTAAAACTGAGGACGATAACCTGTAAAGAATGGTGTGTGACGACCACCCTCTTCTTTGTTCAAGATATATACTTCACCTTTAAACTTCGTATGAGGAGTTATTGATCCTGGAGCAGCAATAACCATTCCACGCTCAATCTCATCTTTATCTACACCACGAAGCAATAATCCAACATTATCTCCCGCTTCGGCATAGTCTAATAACTTACGGAACATCTCAACACCAGTGACAACAGTCTTGCGGGTATCACGAATACCAATGATCTCGACGGTATCACCCTGATTTACAACACCACGGTCAACACGACCGGTGGCAACAGTTCCACGACCGGTTATTGAAAATACATCTTCAACCGGAAGAAGGAAGGCTTTGTCTTTGTCGCGTTCAG
>CBDVDR010000014.1:0-87390 GCA_965372795.1 uncultured bacterium | reverse complement strand
GATTGCTTTGTTATTAACCTTTTCTCTGCTGTTGACAAAAGTGTAAAATATTATAAAATTAAAATTATGACTATTAATAAAGACTATACAACCCTGGGGAAGGTAATTGCCTTAACCAAATACTCAGAAATTTCACCAAGAATATTTCAGAGCCTGATTGAATATTTTGGAACCATTGAAAATATATTTGAATCAGACACTGGTTCGTTGATGTCAATTGACGGAATGACTCCTGAATTGGCTGATAAAATATTATGTGCCAGTGATTTTCTTGAAATAGCGGAAATTTATATCGAGGAATTAAAACTACGTGAGATTCGGCTGGAATCAAGATTCGGTGTTACTTACCCGCCCTTGTTCTTTGAAATTAACGATCCGCCAACCCTTCTATATTACCGGGGTATGCTTCCTGATACTACCAAGAAAACAGTAGTAATAGCCGGTAGTGATAATGCAGGGAATGAAGGAATCGAACTTGCAGTGAGGTTTGCTGATACTTGTGCTCGCAACGATGTACAAGTTGTTTCATCGTTAAATAAAGGAGTCGATGCTGCTGCTTTACTTGGATGCAGCACTGCCGCTGGTCATGCCTTTGGAGTTTTGGAAAGCGGGTTTGATGAAGTCTATCCCCGAGAAAATGTTTCACTGGCGATTGATATTGTTAAAAAAGGGGGATTAATTTCAGAGTATCCGCCTGATATCAAATATAATCAACAATATTATGAAAGTTCAAATCGGATTTTAGTTGGAATGTCACAGGCCGTTGTAATTTCGGAAATTTACAAAGATTCCCACAGAATTATGGATTTATTAAGATGCTGCAGTGAGGTTGGGAAACTTTCCTTTATTATTATAAACCCGGAATTCGGAGCCCAGACAGATACTGAGAGTTTGGAACAGGCAGTAAGGTATGGCGCTATTCCTCTGGTTGGGTTTGATAAGTTTGATGATATAATTAAATCACTGGTTTGATCCGGTATGGATGATTTCTATTTCACTTTTGCAAATCAAGTAACTGAAGAGATTAAAATTAAAGGATCTCGATTTATCGGACGAACTTTTTGCGTTCAATCAATGGACGAGATAAATAAAATATTGACAGAGATTCGAAAAAAAGAATATACGGCATCTCATAATTGCTATGTCTGGATTACAGGGCAATCGGAAAGAACATTCAAATATTCAGATGATGGCGAACCATCGGGTACAGCCGGCAAACCAATTTATGATGTGATAAACGGTGCTGATTTGACCAATGTTTTAGTTATAGTAACCAGATATTTTGGCGGTACAAAACTTGGCACAGGCGGTCTGGTTAAAGCATACGGAGGGTCGGCAAAATCAGCCCTGGAAAAAGCGGGAATAGAAAAAATATATCTGAAAGACAGATTTAAAATCGAGATAGAATTCAGTTTATATAATCAGGTATTAAAACTTATAGAAAAATTTAAAGTGACTGTGATAGAATCTGATTTTTCTGATCGGGTAAAACTAATTCTTGAAGTCCGCAAATCAAAAACCGATCTGTTAAAAGACGCTCTGATTGATTTGAGCGGGGGGAAAGTTAAGATTGAATAAGAACACCATCGATTGCCTCGGGATGGGGATTGTCCCGTTTGATTTGCTTTATTCAGTGAAGAAGTATCCCCGAGCTAATATGAAAATTGATGCTGAATCGTTAACGATGCATGGAGGAGGTCCGGTTCCGAATGTGACTGTCGGTCTTGCAAGATTAGGGTTTAAAACGGTACTGATTTCAGTAGTAGGTGATGATCCCTTTGGAAAAATAGGTATTGAGCAGCTTGAGAAAGAAAATGTTGACTGTTCGTTTATAGTAATTAAAAAACAACTATCAGCGATTGCAACCGGGTGGATCGAAAAAGAGAGCGGTCAACGAACAATGGTTTTATCAAGAGAGATCTTTGTTAAACCGGAGGATTTGAAACTTTCAAAATATCCGATCCCCAAAATTATCCATCTTGATGGAAGAGATTTGGAGGCGACTTTAAAACTTGCCCGATGGGGTAAAAAGGTTGGCGCAATTATTTCATTTGATATCGGATCGATTCGAAATGATGTTTCTTCAGTTTTTAAATATGTCGATCATTTAGTAGTTGCCGATAGCTATGCTTTGTCGTTTACAAAAACCCGTTCGGTTAAACAGGCTATTAAAAAATTAACGGCTTATTGCCGGGGAACGATAATTGTTACTGAAGGAATAAATGGTTCACTGGGGTATGAAAATAATCAATTCTTCACACAGCCTGCTTACAGAGTTAAATCTGTCGATGCCACCGGAGCCGGAGATGCGTATCATAGCGGGTATCTTTACGGATTATTACAGAACAAATCAATTCAGGAACGGATGATGCTTGGATCTGTTGTGGCTGCAATTAAATGTATGAAAGCGGGGGCAAGAGCAGGCTTACCTACCAAAAGGCAGCTGGGCAGTTTTTTGAATAAGATTCCAAAATGTTATCCAATGGGGAAAAATTAAATGCTGGCTTCGTTGAATCAAATAGATAGAGTTATATTTGAATTTATAAATGTTACGCTGTCCAGTCCGGTCACTGATTTTATAATGCCGTTTATTACCAGTGATACCTTTCTGAGAATTCTTTACGGGACAGCGATGATTTTGTTGTTGTGGAAAGGAAACAGCAAGCTTCGATGGCTGGTTTTATTCTCTGCAATTGTTTTGCTGTTTACCGATCAAATTTCAGCCGGGATGTTAAAGCCATATTTTGAAAGATTGCGTCCTTGTCATGTTCTTGAAAATATAAATCTGTTAGTCAATTGCGGTGGTGGGAAATCAATGCCATCGGCGCATGCGACAAATGTGTTCGGACAGGCAATGTTTTTTGGATGGCATTTCAAACGATTGCGATGGTATTTGTTCGGATTTGCTTTTATCGTCTCTCTCAGCCGGGTGTTTGTCGGTGTTCATTATCCGGGTGATATAATTGTTGGATCAATACTTGGAATGATTCTTGGATTACTTGTTGCTTTTCTATCGGTAAAGTTTGAAACTTTAATAAGTAAAGATAAGGTCAATCTGTTTATATAGAATCAGGTTTTAATTATGTCTTTTAAAATAAAATTTATTCAGGGTGATATTACCAAAGCCAGGGTAGAAGTAATCGTTAATGCTGCTAATAATAAATTTTGGATGGGAAGTGGCGTTGCGGGCGCTATCAAAGCCGCCGGCGGAGAGATTATAGAGCAGGAAGCCGTAAAGAAAGGTCCGGTTATGCCGGGCGAGTCAATTTATACTATTGCCGGAAGTCTTCCTCATAAACTTGTTTTTCATGCTGCCGTGATGGGGCAGAATTTAAAGACCTCAGATAAGTTAATCCGTCAGGGAACCGTTAGTTCATTAAATTTAGCAGAAGAATTAAATATCAAAACAATCGCATTTCCAGCTTTTGGAACCGGGGTCGGTGGTTTTCCTATGAAAGCCTGTGCGAATTTGATGATAAAGACTGCTTTTGGATATCAGGATAAATCAAAAATACTTGAAGAAGTTTGGTTTTGTCTTTTTGATAAATTCGGGTTTCAGATTTTTGAAGAAGTATACCAGAGGGAAATTCTTAATCGATAATTTTCACTTTGAATTTACCTGAAAATTCAAATGGATATTTAGAAGAATTTTCAAAGCGTCCGTTTATCGAACCGAAAAAGTTTTTATTATTAATGGAATCAATTACAAGCATACCATTGATAGGCATAAATATTTTATCACTTGGTTTCCAGTCGTACCGCCCAAGTAAATGAACAAAAGAATTACCTCTTAATTTAATCGTATCAGTTGTTAGTGGTTCCGGAAGTTGAAGATATAAACGACTGCGGAAATATTCATCAAAGGTCAAAACATTTTCCATTTTACGATTGTATTTTAATCCCCGCGTTTCAACGGTTAAAATTGCAACATTGCCGTTACCCGAACGGATTTTGTTATCATTCATTGGGTTATTAAGTATGGCGTCTAAGACAAAATCAGTCGATTTGACTTTGACGTTGCTTTGGAAATCTTCAGTAGTAAGATGTAATTCAAGTTTATACCTACTGGCGCAGCTTGCAATTATTAGAGTAACAATCAATAAGATTGAGGTGTTAATGATACTTTTTTTCATATAAGATATATACGTATTAGACACCAGAATGTCAATTTCGGAATTAGAATTGAAACAGTTGTGAATACTACAAAGGCATTTCAACCATGCGATAGCGTTTATATAATTTCCCGCCCATTTGTTCAGCCCCACGACACATCAGTTCATTAGATTCCAATATCCAGGACAATTCGCCAATGTAATAGCCATGGCCGACACCTTCGACAAAAGTACGATGAAACAAAAGCATATCAATACCGCGTTTTTGAAACTCCGGTATGACCCCAAATGTGATAATTCTGACTCGATTAATTTTACTTTTAATTTTGGTATGCCAGAGAAGTTTAATAATCCCAAAGGGTAACAGTTTTCCTTTGAGATATTTCAGGGCAAGGTTGATATCCGGCAGAGCTAATGAAAATCCTATCGGTTCGCCTTCAAATTCGGCGATTGTCACCAGATTTGGTTCGACAATCTGCTTAAGGTTTTTGGCGCTATGAAAAAATTCGTCCTTTTCCATCGGTACAAAACCCCAGTTATACTGCCAGGCTTTGTTGTAAACCTCATGGATTTTTTCAATCTCATTATCAAAATCAGACATATTTAACGGTCGCATCGTGACTTTAGATTTTTTTTGCAATCGTTCAACAACCCGCTTAATGCGCTCGGGGTAATCTTTGTCACCTCGAACTTCATAAGCCAGAAGGTCCATTGCTTTTTTGAGTCCGAATTTTTCTGCCAATTTAGGAAGATATGGTTTATTGTAAGTCATCATTACAACCGGAGGAGAGTCAAAGCCCTCAACCAAAAAACCGCATTCGTGGTTGGTTGAAAAATTAGCCGGTCCTCGCATTTTTTCCATACCTTCTTTTTTCAAAGTAATCAAGGAAACTTTGAGCAGGTTGGATGCGATTTCATAATCATCGGGACAGTCGAAAAATCCGAAAAAACCGACTTGTTCGCTGTGATATTCGTTATGATTAAAATTTATGCAGGTTGCAATCCTACCGACGACCTGGCCGTCACGCATTGCTAAAAAGAGTTTTACTTTTGCTGTGCGAAAGAAAGGATTGTTTTTTTTATCAAAAAATTCTTTCCGCTCACTAAGGAGGGGATAGACATAATTCGGATCATCTTTATAAAGTTTATTAGGGTAAGTAATAAATTTGCCCAATTGAGCGGATGATTTTACTTCAACGACGGTGACATCAGCCATAATATTAAGAGATTATACCTTTTTTGCGTCCGATTTTTGCTATTACTTCAACTACTTGATCGAGGTGTTCATCGGTATGGGTTGCCGTATAAGAGGTTCTAATAAGTGCTTGTCCCGGAGGGACTGCCGGTGATATAACAGGGTTTGTGAATATTCCGTTGTCAAACAGTTCTTTCCAGAAAACAAAAGCATCTATATCCTCGCCAATTACAATCGGAACGATTGGAGTGGCAGTATGTCCGATATTAAATCCTAAATCTCTAAATTCTTTCTGCATCCGGCGAGCATTTTTCCAGAGTTTTTCTCTACGTTCCGGTTCTGCTTCAATAATATCCAGGGCAGCTAAAACTGCGGCGGCATTTGAAGGAGGAATCGAAGCTGAAAAAATCAGAGAACGGGCGTTATGTTTTATATAGTGAATGATATCATCATCGCCGGCAATAAAACCGCCAAGTGAAGCGAATGATTTTGAGAATGTTCCCATAGTCAAGTCAACATCATCTATCAATCCAAAATGTTGAGCGGTTCCGGCACCGGTTTCACCTAAAACCCCAACCGAATGAGCATCATCGACTAATATTCGCGCTCCATATGCTTTTCCAATTTTGACTAATTTGGGTAGGTTAATAATGTCACCTTCCATCGAGAAGACACCATCAACGACAATCATCAATCCGCCTTTGCCGTTATTATTGCGGACGTTTTTAATAACCCGTTCGAGATCATCCATATCGTTATGAGCAAATTTATAGACCTTGCCATAGGATAAACGGGTGCCATCTACGATACAGGCGTGAACCTGACGGTCAATAATGATGATGTCGCTTTTTCCGACTAAAGAAGAAATGGCGCCAAGATTAGTTTGAAATCCGGTAGAGAATACCAAAGCAGTTTCTTTTTTCATGAATTTGGCAAGGCGATGTTCAAGTTCAATATGTAAATCCAAAGTACCATTAAGGAAACGTGATCCGGTACATCCGGAGCCGTATTTCAAGGCAGCATTAGCGGCTGCTTCTTTAACTTTGGGATGATTAACCAAGCCCAGATAATTGTTGGAGCCAATCATGATGCATTTTTTACCGTCAACGATGACTTCGTTACCAAGGGCTGATTGAATCGGATGAAAATAAGGATAAATACCTAATTTCTGAATTCTTCTGGCTTCGGTAAAATTATAGCATTTTTCGAAAAGATCGGTATATGTAACTTCAGTTTTGCTATCAGGCTGCAAAACGACTCCTTGTTATGTGATTAGATGCAAATACAAACTTGTTTACAAAACCAAATTTATCGATAAAAGTCAAGAAAATAGGCAATCACTCACCTATTAAATGATATGGAAACTATTAATAAAAATCAATCAATCGTTTTAAGGATTTCTTCAGCCGTTTGGCTATCGACACCTTCGTTTCGTTCTAAAAGTTGCTCTACAACCTTCTTTCGAGTCGCTATGGGCATATTTTCACCAAATTTAACCTTTAAATCTATGATTTCGGGTGTGATTCGGAAGATAGCCGTTTCCATAATAGACTTCTGATACAATTTTGTATCCATATTTATGGGATCAAAACTGTCAACAGACTGATGTTTTTCCATTAATACCTGAAGAGATCGAGCCTTTTCAATTTTATCCTCAACAATAATACCTTTACCCTTTATCAATATTGATTTGTAAAAGGTTGTTGCAGTGCATCCAAAGTTTGGGGAAATCCAATTAGACGGTATATAACTATATTGTCGGGCAACACAGAATGTGACTTTGGGGTTGTTTTTAAATAGATCAAATTTTTCACCTGCCAAAGCGCCATGAAAATATATCGTAGTATCAATTGAACAGAAATTTATCGGAATCACACGAGGATACCCTTCGGTAGTATTGATGCCAAGATAGCCGACCTCTTCGCTTTGCAACAGTTTTATTATTTCTTTGGTATCTTTACATTCAAATTCTAATCTACGCAATTTAATCCTTTTTTTATTTTTAACCTATTATCAAGGTTTCGTTCCGATAATATACATCATTCTTGTATTTCTATCAATTGGATCCTCTTTAATTGATCCAAATCCTTCAATATCAACAAACCCAACTTTATTAAACATTTCAAATAATTCATGGCAGGAATACATTCTGATCGATGCATCGTAAGATTTTTCCTGTCCGTTTTTTATGAAAGTCCAAATTCCATTACTTATTGAAGTAGAATAATCAAATTTTCTACTTTCGAGTATTTTCATGTCATCAAATTTATGCCAGTCACTTGGTGAAAAATTAAGTATGATCCAATCACGATTGATTACTTCAAGAAGAAATTTACCACCCGGCTTGATAGCTTTATACATTTTTTTCAGGACAAGCAAATCATCTGATTTTTTTTCAAAATATCCAAATGATGTCCAAAGATTACCGGCAGCATCAAATTTATTTTCAAAACTTATTCGACGCATATCAGAATGAATAGTTTCTATCGGAACTTTTAACCTCTTATTTTTACGATTAATTTCATCTAAATACGATTGAGTAATATCAACGCCGGTTACTTTGATTCCTTTTTTTGCCATTGGGATAGAGATACGACCGATACCGCAGGGGCAATCTAAAAATTTACTGCCTGATTTTAGATTTAACTTTTTAAGATAATATTTTATCTGGGCGTTTGTTTCTTGTTGAGTCCTTGTCTCAAAAAACGGTCTAAAAGCCGGGAAAAATTCATCCCACCAACCGGAATCTTTGTTCTTCATACCAACTAACCTCTATTTTATTATGATATTTATAATTTAACAGAAAAAAAAGGAACAGGCAAGCCTGTTCCTTTAGAATTTCGAATGATAAGTAATTTCATTACATTGCAATTTCATTACATTGTAATTTAATTACTTTGTAATTCAATTATTCTTTTTAAAATCTTCCATAAACTGAACCAGTTTGTCAATCCCTTCCAATGTCTGGGCATTATAGGTTGAAACTCTGATTCCGCCAACCGAACGATGCCCTTTAAGACCGACCATTCCGGCGTTTTTAGCTTCTTCGATAAATTTCTTTTCCAGATCTTCTGAGGGGAGTCGCATGGTGATATTCATCCAACTACGGCTGTCTTCTTTAACGGTTCCTTTGTAGAAATCCGGGTTCAGATCAATCATCTGGTAGATACGTTCTTTTTTCGCCAGATTTAATTTTTCGACAGCTTCAAGCCCGCCCATATTTTTGATCCACTCAAGGACAAGTTTAATAGTGTAGATAGTAAATGCCGGAGGAGTGTTGTATAAAGATTTTTTATCGGCGTGGGTTTTGTATCTCAAAATGATAGGAATTGCATCGGTTGTCTGCTTGAGTAAATCATCGCGAATTATTATAAAGGCTGCTCCCGCCGGTCCCATATTTTTCTGAGCGCCGCCGTATATCATTGAAAATTTATTATAGTCAAGTTTACGGGAAGCTATATCTGAGGACATGTCACAGATTAAAGGAATATTGCCGGTGTCAGGATAGCTATGTATTTGGGTACCAAAAATAGTATTGTTTGAGGTAACGTGCAGGTAAGCACAGTTATCAGGCAGCTGCAAATTGCTTAAGTCAGGAATATAATTATAGTTATCTTCTTTTGAGGATGCGACCACAGAGGCGTTGCCGATAAGTTTAGCTTCCTTGATCGCTTTACCTGCCCAGGCTCCGGTGTCGACATAAGCGGCGGATTTTCCTGAGTGAAGAAGATTCATCGGAATTGTTGCAAATTGAGTCGAGGCTCCTCCACCAAGAAATAGAACATGATAATTATCTGATAATCCTAAGACTTCTTTCATCAGCGAGGCGGCATCGTTATTGATTTCATCAAATTCTTTGGATCGGTGTGACATTTCTATGACTGACATGCCAGTACCTTTATAATCCAGAAATTCATCTTGAATAATTTTTAAAACATCAAGGGGAAGAATCGCCGGACCGGCATTAAAATTTACTGTTTTTCTTTCCATCGTTATATCCTTTGCAACTAACTGAATTACTTATTTTTTAGTATAGGCATCAAGTAATTGTTCTATAACAATACCGATGCGAATCATGTTTTCTTCGGTTGAGGCTCCAATATGAGGAGCTAAAATTGAATTAGGAGCTTTAAATAAAGGAGAGTCATCCGGTGGGTCAGTTTTCCATACATCAGTTGCATAGCCGCCAAAAGTTCCATTATTCAAAGCATCAGCCATATCCTGTTCATTGACTACCATGGCACGGCCGGTGTTGACCATCATGGCTGTGTTTTTACAAAGAGCAATTTTTTCAGAGTTGATCATCTCTTTGGTTTGATCCATCAAAGGAATGTGTACCGATAGAAAATCAGATTCTTTTAAAACTTCATCCAGGGTTGGGCGAATTTCAGCAAAATCAGAAAAATGAACATCAGGATGCCAGGCAAGAATTTTCATTCTGAAAGCGCGTGCCCGCACTGCCAAAGCTGTGCCAATGCGACCCATGCCGAGAATGCCAAGAGTTTTCCCGTTAAGTTCCACTCGTTTGATCTCTTTTTTAATCCATTTACCTTCACGCATTGAGCTATCAGACAAATTAATTTTGTTAGCGAGGGATATCATGAGTGCAAAAGCAAGCTCTGCAACTGCAATAGTTGAGGCTTCAGCAGTATTGAATACTTGAATCCCTTTAGTTTTGGCATAATCAATATCAACATTATCAAGTCCAACGCCTCCGCGAATAATAATCTTCAGTTTCGGAGCTGAGTCGATATATTCTTTGGTGGCTTTGGTTTTACTTCGTATTAAAATGACTTCCGCATCAGATACGCGGGCTTTGTCATCGGTGACCTCTCCGAATCTTTTGAGCTGTTCCGGCAGAGTTTTATTAAAGGCGTCAGAAATTAGTATTAACATTTTTGTCCCTTATCTATTTATCTAATAAATTTATTACCATTCCACTGCGTAACTTAGGTTCGAACCAGGTCGATTTTGGCGGCATGACAGTATTCGCATCAGCCACTTGCAACAACTGACCTACTGTTACCGGAGGAAGAGCAAACGCCACTTCCCATTTAGCAGAGTCGACCAGTTTTATAAGTTCTTCATTGCCTCTGATTCCGCCAATAAAATCAATCCTTTTATCGGTGCGAATATCTTCAATTCCAAGAATTGGTTTCAATAGATTTTTATACAGAATTTCCGCATCAATCTGATCGACCGGATGATTCGGATCAAAAATATTGGCTTTCGGTGTTAACTGATACCAATTTTTATTCAGATACATTCCGATAATATGACTATCAGTAGGAAGATCATTCAAGTCAATTTTTTTCACATCAAAAAATTCTGAGATTTCACCAAGAAAAATTTCTTCGGATTTACCATTCAAATCTTTTATAACCCGGTTATAGGGTAGAATCCGAACCTCATCATCCGGGAATAAAACATTCAGGAAGTAATCACTTGGTTTTTCACCTGAAATGTCAGAATCTTTTGCCTTGAATCTTTTTTTGACTTCCGCGGCAGCCTCCGAGCGATGGTGACCATCGGCGATATAAATTTCTGACATCTCAGAAAAAATATTTGTAATCATAGTGGTTTGTTCAGGATTGCTAATAATCCACATGGTATGGGTCACAGAATCTTCAGCAGTAAAATCAACATTGGGAGCAGTTGCAGATATTTCATTAAATATCTTTCTTAGCTCCACATTATTTTTAAAAATTGAGAAGACCGGACCGACCTGGGCATTAAGGGCGATAATATGATTAGCCCGATCATCAACTTTTACCGGGCGAGTATGTTCATGTTTTTTTATCAAACCGTTATTGTAATCGTCCACCGAGGTAACTGCCACGATCCCGATCTGACTTTGATTTTGCCAGGTTAATTTATATAAGTAAAAACAGGGCTTATCATCGCGAATCATTATTTTTTCATCGATCAGCCGATTTAGGTTTTCCAATCCTTTTTTATAAACATCATCAGAATATAAATTCGTATCAGCAGGAAAATCGACTTCAGGTTTATTAACCCTCAGAAACGAGTCAGGATTGTTTTTAACCAAAGCTCTTGCTTCATCACTATTCAAAACATCGTACGGAGGAGAAGCTACATCTTTTGCCCGATTTTCAACCGGACGCAATCCTCTAAATGGTTTTACAATTGGCATATATGCAACTGTCCTTTATAACTCAAGAGTTGTGAATTATTTCACAACTGCATAATGATATCATATTATAAAAATAAAGCAAATTCTTTTTTGGTCCAAGTTGAAGGTATTTATCCTTTTAATTGCCATAATAAGAAACGTAATTCATCGCCGATATTTTGAATTTTCTTAGTCATCGGTATGCCTCCGGAATGACCGGCTTTAGTTTCATAGCGAAGCATAATCGGATTTTCCGAGCCGTTATTTGCCTGAAGCAAAGCTGCCATTTTACGGGCATGACAAGGGTCAACGCGGGTGTCTCGATCTCCGGTAATCAGAAATACTGCCGGATATTCAGTGCCTTTGACAACATTATGATATGGAGAATACTTTTTTATATATTCAAACTGGTCCGGTTCATCGGCTGAGCCGTATTCTGAAATCCAGAATCGACCTACCAAAAATTGATGATATCTGATCATATCCAACAGGGGCCAGGTACAGATAACAGCCTTAAACAAATCAGGTCGCTGGACCAAACAGGCTCCCACCAGCAGTCCGCCGTTACTTCCCCCGCGAATTGCCAGATTTTCCGAACTGGTATATTTATTTGCAATTAACCATTCACCGGCAGAAATAAAATCATCGAAGGTGTTCTGTTTTCTTTCAAAGGTCGCAGCCTCATGCCAGGCTTCACCAAATTCACTTCCACCGCGTAAATTTACGACAACAAATATTCCGCCCTGTTCCATCCAGGTTAGATAAGTAGAACTAAAGAACGGTGTCATAGTTGAACGGAATCCGCCGTAGCCATACATCAGAGTAGGATTTTGATTGTTTAGCTCTATCCCTTTTTTATGAGTTATAAACATAGGGACTTTGGTGCCATCTTTGGATTTGAACCAAACCTGTTTTACTTCAAAATCATCACTGTTGATATTCAGTTCCGATTTATGCCAGACAACAGCTTCTTTTGATTTATGATTATATTTGTAAATTGTTTTAGGCATATTAAAAGAATCAAAACTATAAAAAGCTTCGGGATTATCCCATCTACCTTTTATTGAACTTACTGAACCGATATTAGGGAATGCAATATCGGTGATAAACTGTCCCTCAGGTGTAAATATTGACACCTTTGATTTAACTGAGTCGAGATAATTAACGCAAATGTTTCCATCGGATAAAGAGAACGATTTTAGAACCAAATCAGAAGCTGGAATAATTTCTATCCAGTTTTTTGAGGCTGGCTTCATCAGATCAGCTTTTAGAATTTTCCCGTTCGGTGCCTTCCAATCTGTCTTTAAAAAGACTGTGCTGCCAACCGCGGTTGGAGTGAAACGGGCTTTGATGCCTTTGGTCAGAGATTTGATTGGTGAATTTTTCTTAAGATTTTTATAATATACTTCAGTTTGCTTACCATCGGCTCCTAAAGAAACAGTCAACAGAAGATATTTGCCATCTTCAGAAATATCCGGTGAGATAAACATCTCGGAGGTGAATTTTTTGCCAAAAATAATTTTATCATTGGTTTGATCATCGCCAATTTTATGATAATAAACACGCGGTCCGGCTTCTGAAGTATGAACCATGTAGTAAAGACCTTTGTTATCAACGGTGATTACAATGCTGCCGAAATATGATGCGCGGGGGAGAATATCTTTTAGATCGGTTTTTGACTTAACATCAAACAGATGAATCTCCTGTTGATCTTCTCCACCCTGCCTGACGCCATAAACAAGAATTGATCCGTCTGTGGATATATCTATAATATTGGTATTGATAGAGTGATCTTCACTAAGGGTATGCGGATCAATTAAAATTTGTTCCGGAGAGTCAGCCGTTTCCCGGTAATAAATTATTTTGAGGTCCTGACCTGCATTTCGCTTATAATAGAAATATTTCCCGTTTCTAACCGATGGAGTGCTGATATAATCTATATTTATGAGTTCGTTTAAACGATTTGTTAATTCATCATTTTGAGGAAGCTGGTCAAGTATCGAGCGAGTATAATTATTTTGAGTATCAATCCAGTCTCGGGTCTCTTTACTTTCTTGATCTTCCAGCCAGCGGTAGTCATCAGGAATTTCCACATTATGAAGGGTGTCGATTACAGTGTTTACAGTTGTAACAGGTGGGGGAGGAATTTGTATTGTTTGGTTAATTCCACACGATAAAAAGAAAGTTAAAAGTAATATAGAAATTATATTTTGGAATGAATTGCCCGATTTCATGGGAGCTCCCTTTTTTAAAAGTAATATTACCTGAATATAATCATGTAAATCAAGAAAGTAAATCTTCTTGTCCATAAAAAAAGACCGGTAAAGACCGGTCTTTATAAAAATCGAAATAAAGTCGAGTTTACTTCATATGTTTGGAGAGTAATTTGGTCATTTCAA
This sequence comes from uncultured bacterium, assembly GCA_965372795.1. Taxonomy (GTDB): domain Bacteria; phylum Zixibacteria; class MSB-5A5; order GN15; family FEB-12; genus QNAD01. Next base: position 73,551 of record CBDVDR010000014.1, on the reverse strand, counting down.
ACATACTGACTTGTTTTTTACGACCGAAGATTTTAGCCATTTTGTCATCGGCATTAATCATCCGTCTGTTTTTGTCGTCCTGAAGTTTGTTTTTCTTAATATAAACCCAGATTTTCTTAGTGACTTCAGTACGTGGAATAGCCTTGTTACCAACGATAGCACCTAATTCAGGTGATAAAGTCATAGGGCGCATAAAAGCAGCATTCGGTTTACGTTTCACTTTTTTCTTAACTACTTTTTTCTTGGCTACTTTTTTCTTAGCAACTTTCTTTTTGGCTACTTTTTTTACGACTTTTTTCTTTACAATTTTCTTTTTAACAACTTTTTTCTTGGCGACTTTTTTCTTCGCCACTTTCTTTTTGGCTACTTTCTTTTTAGCCGCTTTCTTTTTAACTGCCATGAGTGTTGCTCCTTTAAACGTTTGGTTTTATGGTTTTTTTTAAATTCCTTTTTATCATTAATAATAATGGCAGTGATGTTCTCACCTTCATAGGGGAAAATACATTTTATTTAAATTTTATTGCAACATAAAAATTAAATAAAATAAAAAAAAATTATATTATTATGCTAGTTTTAGGAGGGAATATTAAAATCTGCCTATGAAATTAGCTTTTCGACAGAGTGATAATCGGAGCTTCAGGAGGACAACCAAGCCGAAACGGAAACCAGTGTCCGACCCCGGATGATGTATAAAGAGTGGTTTTCCCTATGAAATACTCGCCCCAGAGATAACGATCCGGCCATACATTCTCAAACATTGATCGTCCGTTTATACCCATTTGTCCGCCATGAGTGTGTCCTGAGAGAACTAAATTTATACCAACCTTTGAAGAAAAATCGAGTGCATCCGGCCTGTGACTCATAAGAATTTTAAATTCATCGTTTGATGATTTTTGCAGAGTTTTATCAATCGTTCGCTCAAAAAAAGCGTTTTCTTTGGCTCCCATTCGTACCGGATCGTCAATTCCCCCTATGAAAAGAGAGGTTTTCCCCACTTTTGTGCTTACTGAGTCATTAACCAGTAACGGAATTTGTGAACGATCAAATATTCTTTTCACCTCGGATAACCCCCTGAAATGTTCATGATTTCCCAGACTGGCGAAAGTTCCCAGCGGAGCCTTGAAATCGCCGAACATGCGAAGAGTATCAGGAAGAAGATCAAGTTTATCAGCAATATCTCCCGTTACAAGAATCAAATCCGGAGAGAAAATTTTACCCTGTTGAAGAACTTCGGCAAGATCATCAAGATTGACATAGTGACTCAGGTGAAGATCAGAAAGATGGAAAATTTTCAATCCATCAAGATCATCAGGGAGATTTACAATTTTTAATTTCTTTTCAAAGACATTAACTCCGGAAAATGCTCTTGCAAATCCGGAGACTCCGGTGGTAATGGTTATCAGAGGAAGAGCCGCCGCCGAACCTTTCAGGAAAATTCTCCTATTGGAATCAAATTTAGTCTGTTTTTCAGATGAAAATTTACTGGAAAATTTGTCCCCAATCCAATTGATAAAATGAAGAATTCCTGCTATCGGGATTGATAACATCAAGCAAATCTCAAGGATAAATGTAGCAACTGCTAAAATTGCTCCGGGGTACAAGAGCCATTTGATTTGATAAAATTGACCGATGGCCCATACAATTACCATTATCATCCCGAATATCGGAAGTCCATAGGCAGCGATTTTAATATATTTGTGTTTCCACCAATCAGGCGTTAAAAAGCGCAGAAAAATTACTTCGAAAAGACCAAGTAAGATGATTGCAATAACTGAAACAATAACCGGAAAAAAACTTCTCACAGCTAAATAACTCTCCTTAATGATTAACTTATGATATTATACGACTAAGAATGGAGAATGGTAAAAAAAATTCTATCTGAATTCTGCGATTTCCTATATCTATTATTTTCTCCAGACCGAGATGCGGAAAATTATTAAGACCGTAAAAATTTCAAGTCTGCCAAGAAGCATTGTTAAGATCAAAATCCATTTACCCGGAATTGGTATCCAGCCATAGTTTTGAACTGCCCCTATACCGCCAAGCCCCGGACCAATATTTCCGATAGCCGCAATTGAACAACTAACAGCAGTTGTTAAGTCGGGTACAAACATTGACATGAGTGCCGCGGTAAATACAAATAAGCCGATAAATAATAATACAAATGAAATGACATTGATCACGCGGGCATCATCGATGAGTTCTTTTCCAATTTTTACCGGTGAAACAAGCCTTGGCTGAGTGAGTTTTTTTAACTCTTTCAAGGCAACTTTTGCCACAATCATGATTCGGACAATTTTCATCCCGCCGCCCGTTGAGCCGGCACAACCCCCGAAGAACATCAAAAATACCAGTAAAAATCTTAGAAAATCAGGCCACATATCAAAATCATGGGTCACAAATCCGGTCGTTGTAACTATCGCCAGAGTTTGAAATGAGGCAACCCGAAAGCTGTCATACAGCGTTGAAATGTCTTCACTTTGATTTTCATAATGTTCAGAAAACTCCTCGGTAGTTGGCTGACTGGATCGAAATGATTGTGCAGCGTTTTCCTGTGAGGCAAGACCGTTGAAATAAAGAACCGATGTGATTGTTAAAATTGTAACAATAATTATCAAGCTATAGAAACGGAATTCTTTATTTTTGAACATCGAGGTGAAATCACCCTTGAGAGCCTTAAAGTGCAAAAGAAAATTAATCCCGGCAAAAAACATAAAGATAGTAATGACCCATTCGATATAATCAGAGTTGAAGCCAGCAATGGAAGCGTTTTTGGTTGAGAAACCTCCGGTTGCCATCGTTGCAAATGAATGACAAACAGCATCAAATAAACTCATCCCGCCGAACATTAAAAAAACTGTTTCAGCAACTGTTAACAACAAATATACACCCCACAAAGTTGTAGCTGTGTGAGCTAAACGGGGGAAAAGTTTTTCAGTGGTAGGTCCGGGTACTTCCCCTCGAAACATCTGGTATCCGACAACCCCCATAGCAGGGAAAATTACCATCGCCAGAGTGATAATACCCATTCCTCCGAGCCAGTGAGTTAAAGCTCTGAGAAATAAAAGGGAATGGGGAACAGCTTCAACATCAGAAAGAATCGAGGATCCGGTTGTTGTGAATCCGGACATGACTTCAAAGTAGGCATCAGTGAAAGCTAAAAATATTCCATTGGCACTGCTGTCTTGAGTTGCGTAAAAATAAAGAGTAAAGGGAATGGCCGAAATAAAAGCCATCAATAACCATCCAAAGGTTACAATCGCATATCCTTCTTTGATTCCCTGAAGATTTCTACCTCCCGGAAAAGCAACCACCAGAGCAGTTCCAAATAGAATAGAAAATGCGGTTGCGACCAGATAACCGATAATTTCCGGTACTGACATCATTGCTTGAAATGATATTTTATCCAGATCTAAAATTGCCATACCAAGTGGAATGAGCATTACTAAACTCATCACCTGCATCATTTTTCCAATAGCATAAGCTACAGCAGTTTTATGCATATTAGTTCCGTTTAAATAATTTATGCGGTTTAAATAGTTTTGAGATATAAGGAAGATTTCGGTTGTGAGTAATCAGAATAACATGATCATCAATTTCTATAACCGTTTCACCTTCAGGAAGAATAATTTTATCCTGACGAATAATAATTCCGATTATCGTTCCTTTTTTAAGTTTGGTTGCAATTTTTTTCACTTTCATGCCGGCAATTGTACTGTTCGGTTCAACCCTAAATCGGACAGCTTCAATATCAGCATTTGATAAGCGGAATTTTCCGCTGATATGACCTTTGGAAATCGTCTCAAGGATCTCCCGGGCGGTTGTTAAGCGAGGATTGATAATATGATCAATGCCAATTGACTGAAAAAGACGGTTATGATGTAATTCAGTTGTTGATGCTATGACTTCGTGTGCGCCTTCGGCTTTAGCCAGAAGAGATGAAAGCATGTTATAATCTGCTTCATCTGAAACCGAAATGAAAAATGAAGCTGCATGAACATTTAATTCTCTTAATAATTCAATTTGTGTGCATTCGCCATGAAGCACTTCAACCTTGTTCAATTCAGCAGCAGCCAATTCGGCGTTGGCACGGTCGGGATTTACGTAGGTCACATTGAATTCTGTTTTATCAAAAGCTTTTGCTAATTCTAAAGTGGCATAGCTGTTACCGGTCATGATTATTTTCCGGTTTTTTGTTTCGATATTTACAAGTTTAAGAAATGTTTCCAGGGATTCCCTTGGGAAAAGTGCATAAACCAAATCACCCGGTTCAATTTTCATATTACCATCCGGGATCATGCCAACCCCGCCTCGGATTATTGCAGCAAAAAGTATAACGAAGGGTGAGATTTCTTCTCTGATTTCACGAGGAGTTTTATTGGCAATTCCCATTTTTTCGGTAACACGATAACCTCGCATCAATATCCGGCCTGATTCGAAGTTTGCAGAATCTTTGGCATGGGGAGTCTCAACATACTGAAGGACATGATCAACCATCGCTTTTTCCGGTTGAATGACAGAAGTTATGCCGATTTTCTCCAGATCGATAAATTTCTGTTGAGCTCCAAATTCCTCACCGCGTAAACGGGCAATACGTTGCTTGACATTGAATTGAGAAGCAATGGTACAAACCAGCATATTTATTTCATTATTTGGAGTAACAGCAATTATCATATCAGTATCAGGTAATCCGGCTTCTTTTAAGAGATAAGGGGATGTGCCTGATCCGTTAAAGATTTGAATATCCAACTTTTCAGATAATTGTTGGCATAATTCAGGGTCTGATTCGATAAGTGTTAATTGATGTTTATCATGCAAAAGTTGCTCTGCAAGAGAGAAACCAACTACTCCGCCGCCGACTATTATTATTTTCATTCTTTGGTCACCATTTTTTAACTATATTTTGGAACATCAATGGTTAATTACTGTTTTATTCTGTCAATTGGCAAATATTTTTATTTTATTATTTTAGAGCAATTTAGAGAGGATTTTTAAAAATATATGAATCAGGCTTATTCAGAATCTAATAAACGCAAAAAAAATAGATTTAAATTTGCTAAAAATTTCAAATTTCCTCATAGTTGGAAGGAAGTTAAAGGGCTTGGTTGGAAATTTATCCTCGCTTTCATACTGTTTTATCTGATAAGGGATACAATCTTATATATAATTGTACCATATCTGATTTATAGCGGAGCTTGTACAAATTAAAAAAGCCGGCAGAGTAACTGCCGGCTTTTCTTGTAAATCAATTACTAAAAACCGTAAATTTCACCGTATTTTTTATTCATATAATCTATCAACGGTTGGTGGGCTAACGGGTTGTCCGTTACAACTTCAACAAGTTTGTTAGCGCGATATTTACTGCCATGGTCATGGATATTATCTTTCAGCCAATGGCGCAGAGTTAAGAAATCACCGCGTTCAAAACCTTGTTCCATATCAATAATTTCTTCCTTTGCCTGATTATAGAACTGGGCTGAATAAAGGTTGCCTAAAGTATAAGTCGGGAAGTATCCGATCAATCCGGCAGACCAATGGACATCCTGAAGACATCCGTTAGAATCTTTATCAACTTCATAGCCGAAATATTTTTTAAAGCGGCTGTTCCATTCTCCAGATATATCAGCCGGTTTAATATCTCCGGTTAATAAGCCTCTTTCCAATTCAAAGCGAAGCAGAATGTGAAGATTGTAGGTTGCTTCATCAGCTTCAACCCTGATATAGGAAGGTTTGACATCATTGATTGCGGCATAGAAATCATCCAATGAAACTCCAGAAAGTGATTCTTTGAAAATTCTCTGTGCTTGCGGGAAAAAATATTTCCAGAACGATTTCGAACGCCCAACCTGATTTTCCCACATTCTCGATTGGGACTCATGAATACCCAAAGATGCTGATTCTCCCATAGGAGTTCCATAATATTCTTTTTTGTTCAATCCCATTTCGTACAAACCATGTCCGGCTTCATGCATAATCCCAAAGAGAGCATCGTTGAGTCTTTTTGGATTATACCGTGTGGTTATACGGGTATCTCCGGGTCCGATGCCGGTACAGAACGGGTGAGTAGTAATGTCGAGCCGACCTTCATTAAAATTATATCCCATTGCGGCAGCGACAGATTCGCCGAAAATCTGCTGTAACTTGACATCATAATCACGTTCCACTATCGAAGCGTCAGGTTTTTTGGGAGCATCTTTGATCTTGCCTAACAAAGTTACTAACTCATTACGTAAATTTGCAAAAACTTCAACTATTTCCGATGTTTTAGCACCCGGTTCATAATCATCAAGCAAAGCATCATATGGTTCGCCTTCATAACCATAAGCCTCAGCTTTTTTCCTTTGCAAATCGACAACTTTTTCGAGCCAGGGGAGAAATTGTTTAAAATCAGAGTTTTTTCTGGCTGTTACCCATTCACCCTGGGCAAGGGTAGTGACTCTTGTAATTTCTTCTACTAAATCAGTTGGAAGTTTGGTCTGTTTGTCGTATTGGTGTCTGGTTTCTCTGATATTGACTGCTTCGGGAGAATATTCATCTTTCATCAGATCAGACTGTTCCAGTTCACTGAGTAATTCTCCAATTCGAGGGTCAGTAAATTGTTCATGACCAAGCCCGGAAATCAGGCTTAATTGATCAGCTCGGTGGTGTGATCCGCCGCGAGGCATGTAAGTTCGCTCGTCCCATCCGAGTACTGAAGCACAGGAATATAGCAAGCTTATTTTCTTAGATCGTTCTACCAGTTCCTTGTAGTTTTCATTGGGAGACATGGAGAAGACTCCTTTACTATTAAATTATTAATTGTCAACTCTCCTTAATGGGGAGTTAAGATATAATAATGTCTACGTAAAAGCAAGAGTGAGGGTTTTGTCACATTTCAAAAAAAAAGAATTGTCCGGGACAATTAAGGTTTTTATATTGGAAACTTAATCTTAATAAGGAGAAATATGGCACACGAATTAAATGAAAAAGCTGATGCCCTGCTCGATAAAGAATTTAAGGTATTAGATCATGGTTTTATTCGACTGATTGATTATATGGGCTCCGATAATGCTATTGTTCAAGCAGCCAGAGTCAGTTACGGTGAAGGTACAAAAAAAGTCTCCGAAGACAGAGGACTTATTCGGTACTTAATGCGTCATCGCCATACAACCCCGTTTGAAATGGTTGAATTTAAATTTCATGTAAAACTGCCAATTTTTGTCGCTCGTCAATGGATTCGCCATAGATCTGCAAATGTGAATGAATATTCGGGTAGATATTCGGTTATGAAAGATGAATTTTTTATGCCGAATACTGATGATATCAGGTTTCAATCAACTGTAAATAAACAGGGGAGATCCGAAAAAGATGTTCCGGATCAATTGAAACAAGAAGTTTTGGACTATTTAAATAGTTCACAAAAAGATGCCTATAAAAATTATATGAAATTTGTTGATGAAGGATTAGCGAGGGAGATCGCAAGAATTAGTTTGCCGCTATCACTCTATACCGAGTGGTATTGGAAAATTGATCTTCACAATTTATTTCATTTTTTGAAATTACGGATGGATACTCACGCACAAAAAGAGATTCAGGTTTATGCGAATGTGATGGCAGAGATGGTAAAAGCGGTTTGTCCGGTTGCTTATGAAGCATTTTTGGATTTTATGGTAAATGCATTCGGATTTTCAGGTACTGAAATGAATGTTCTTAATAAAAAAATTAGTAATGTTGATTGGAATCTTGAAGAATTAGTCAGTGAAGGCTTGTCAAAACGAGAAGCGAGAGAGTTTATTGATAAGTTAAGTAAGCTAAAGGACTGATTAAATTATTTTACAAGGTGGAAAATAACCAGTTATAGTCCATGATTCTGTTTGAATAATAATATTTTATCACTTTTACTTTTTTTAAAGCTTGATTTCCCTTGACAGTCAAGCCTTTTCATATTAGATTAAAATTGAAAGTTAGGGTAGGACGACCCCTGGCGACTGGACATTAGGTAACATATATCAGTGGAGTAACGATGCTCGATTGCTCATTTTTTATCAATTTTACAATGATTATTTTTTTGTTTGTAATGTTGATGTCATTTTGTGCCTGGCGCGTACAGGTCTGTAAATCGAGCAAATGCATTCCCCGGTATCGACAGTCGAATTAAAGAGCACATATTTTAAACGACTGTTATTAAAAATCTCTGTGCAGTCTCCGGTGGTCTTATTGTTATTCAACCGGTGACAGATTGTCGACTACTCTTTTCTAAGTATAAAAATTTACGGTTTAGGCCGTGGTCAATAGAAGATCGCTTCTAACGTCAGCTGGCTGGAGAATCTGTGTCACACTAATTGAGATACTGGATTCTTCGCGAATCCAGCTTGTAGCCCACCAATTTATGGGCTCACCTAGCGTCAAGCTCTGTCTTCGGGCAGAGCTTGCGATTTTTAAAGTATAATTTTATTTTAAATCAACTATCGTTGCACCCCATCCGCCACCGCTGCCGCCCTCATGGGTAAAAGATTTTACACGGGGATGATTTTCAAGGATTTTGTGAACGATTGTTCGCTTGACTCCGATTCCTTTACCATGAACAATTCGAATTTTTGTAATCCCTTTTTCAAGGCATACTCTGATATATTCTTCGACAACTTCCTTGGTGTCTTTGGGAGCAAAATGATGTAGATCCAGAGTACCATCTATCGGATAATCATGATCTTTCATATTGTTAGTTCAGAAAAATAGCTTCTGATAGGTTAAAATAATTCTTTTTAACTGAGCATTCTCTGATCTTTTTTTGATAAAGTAATCTTCCCTCGACGTCTAAAAAATCTATTACCAGGTTATAAGTACCGGGTTCAATCTCAAAATCTCCGACATAAATTTGACCGGGAAGAAGGTGTGATGATCTGAGGTCAGCATTTTCAATAAGATCCATCCCGACATCAATAGCGGCTTTTTTTAGCCATCCCCCAAGTCCCCCGGTATCAGCTTTCTTTTTCATATTATGAGCGGTGAGACCTTTAAAAACAGCTCGACCGATAGATCGCAGATATATCAATGACTTTTTAGCTTCAAAAGTTTCAGCGGCGACATTAGATATTTTTTCTATTAACTGAAGAGATCCTATTGGTCTGTTGTTGGCATAGACTCGAATTTCGTTAACCTCAGATGGCTTTGTTTTCAATTTTGGAATTGAAAATTTGAAATAATAGTCAGCAGAAACGGGGATTGGAATCTGCCCATAATTTGATTCAACCCCATTGATATCGGTTGATAGTACCTGAACCAGATTAAGGTCTTTATCGGTTCGTATTCTAAGGTTAAAGGCTACTTTCAAAGGTGCTGCTCCGGTCATGGCAACAATACTCAAAATTGCTTTATCTTTTGAATAATAAGTGACTTCCGGAACAGTAAAGTCATAAATATGTGGTTGTTCGGTAAAAGCTCTTAAGAGCCAGTTATAATCTATCCGGGCGTCATCATACTGACCATCAGCAGCGTAGATATGCATACTCAGATACCTGGCAAAGGCATCGTTATTGAAACGTACTTTCTTTGCCTCATATTGTATTTCTACACCGGTAGTATCATCTTTAGAATGCGATTGATACCGTTGAGCAGCATCGGCATACTTCCGATCCAAAAGTTCGAGTTTTTCATTAACTCTTCTGACCTCTACAAAAGCATCATCAAATTTTCCCATGGCAAGATAGTTCATTGCCATTATCAGATTGGTGTATAGTATTTCATAATCCTCTCCGGCATATTCCAGAACATTATCATTTAAGAGGATTGAAGCTGCAGCTTTTGAGATGCTTTTAGTGAAAAGTTCATCGGCGGATCTCTCTGCCTCGGCGAGCCTCAAATTGCTCGAATCGTAATTGCCGGCAAAATGGTGGGCTAAACCGGCATCTAAATAATATAGGAATCTATCTTTGCCTGCCCATTTATTTTCACGTCGGGCTTGTTCTATTTTTTCGACAACTTTGTCAAAATTATTCTGGCGCAGCTCTTGAGTGATCGGAGAATAGAATTTGTTTTTCGTCGCTAAAGAACTACATCCGCTAAATAGCAACAACCCGACAAAAAGCGGTAAACAGATATACTTCAAAGAAAATATGTGTCGCTGATTTACCACTTTGTTTTAGACTTGGAAATTTCTTTTTTAATTTTCTTAGTATTAATCCAAACTTTTTCCATGCTTTCAATATCAATCAATTCCAGATCGGTTTGATAGAATACAACCCGAACACCTTCAGCTTGATCGGTGATAGTTTTGATTGAGCCCATTAAAAGATAATCGGCGCCGGTTTCTTCACGAAGTTTTTTCATGGTTTCTTTTGAGGCAAACTCGCTTTGATCCATTCTTTCACCGCGAAGTTCATCACGTTGACCACTGCTGGCAACAAATCTAACCTGAGATGAATTGATCAGTTCTCTTTCGAAATCTTTAGAGAAAATTTCGGTGTCGATGTGTTCATCACTCCTGTTGCGAATAGTGCCAACCGTCACAACCGGTTTTTGACTGTTTTTCATAACAAAATCAGTCAACCATGGGCGTGACAAACAATCAGAGATCATTTCCTCGGCAACTAAACGAGCATCAGTGTCATTCCATTTTCCACTTAAATCGGTTACCGTTTTTTCATCGATCCGGTAGACTTTTGTTGATGAGCCACAGCCGGTGAGGATTGCAGCAATCAGAACTAATAGAATTAATTTTTTCACAGAATTTCCTTTCAATTATGATTATAACTTTGAACGTATAAATTTATCTTTTTATAAAATCGGAGTCAACAAAAGCAATTTTGATACTTTTTCTTGGTATTGTTCTCCAAACAACCCCAAAAATAAAATTAAATATAGATAGTATTTTGACCGATAACTAATACACCTTAAAAAAGATCAAAATAATCCAAGATAGAGGAACAATTAAGTATTAAATTATGTTATAATTTTCAATGGTAAATAGGTAAGTGAATTATCCCTGTTTTGGATTTAAGAGTTTCCTCTCTATATCTGTCTTAACAGGATAGCATTCAGGGGTGTCATAGCCCCTGTTTGTTTTATTTTTGTCAATCATATCGTTTTATATAAAAATTGAATAAAAGAGGATTCTATTGTGAAAGAAGTAAAAAATTTCCTGATAGTAGTAGGATTTTTGACTTTAATGAATTCCAATGTCTTTGCTACTATTCACCAAATCAGTTTTGGTGATTTTTTCTTTTCACCAGAAAAAACAGTAGTTCAACCCGGAGATACCGTTCGATGGACCTTGGCAAGTGGTTTTCATACAACTACTTCCACAATTGATTCACCTAAGCAATGGAATTCGGGAAATATGAGCACTGTTGGGTCTTTTTTTGAAGTGGCATTTTTGTTAGAAGACGGTCCGGGACCATTTCCGTATTTATGTGGGATTCATCCGACAACTATGAAAGATACAATATTTATGGAAATCCCAATTATTGAATGTTGTGATTTGCCGGGAGATGCAAATGGGGATACTGAGGTTGGTATTTCTGATCTTACTTATTTTATTGATTTCATGTTTGTACCCGGTTCCCCGCCACCGATTTGTACTGAAGAATTTGATAATAATAATGATTGTGATTTAGGTATTTCTGATCTCACTTATTTTGTTGATTTCATGTTTGTGCCGGGATCACCGCCACCGGTTGATTGTCATGTTTGTAATATTAATTAAATGCTCTAATTTATTATAAATAAAGAAGGGCTTACAAATCTAAAGATTAAAGTAACGAAGTTACTTTGATTTGAATTCTTTTAAAACATTCAGCACATAATCAATATCAAATTCTGTATGGTCAGCCGAAACCTGGAATCGGATCAGTTGATCACCCTGAGGAACAACCGGGAAATTAAGACCGGTGGCGAGGATTCCGTTATCTCGCAGATATTTTACAAGTGCTATCGTTTTCTCAGTATCTCGTACCATCAACGGTACAACCGGGTGTTCACTTGGGATTGTTTCGTAGCCCAGATCAACTAAACCGTTTTCGAATTTTTTAGTCATTTTGCTAAGATGTTTCAAAAGCTGCGCACCTTCGGAGCTTTGTAAAATTTCTATAGATTTATAGGCTGCGGCGGCTTCGGATGGGGTAATCGGGTTAGTGTAAATATAGAAAGAATTTTTTTCACGTAAATAAGTAATAACAGTTTTGTTGGAAACTATGTAACCCCCATTAACACCAAAAGCCTTGCCTAAGGTAGCGATGAGAATATCAATTCCATCAGCATTGCAAAGTTCTTCAGTACCACCTCCGGTGGCACCTAAGGCACCGACTCCATGAGAGTCATCAACGACAAACACTATATCTTTTGGAAATTTATCATTATATTTTTTACAAATATTCGCAATTTTATCAAGGGGAGCATAATCACCCCGCATACTGAAGACGCCATCGGTTATCACAATAATAGTTTCACACTGCCCGATTGAATCTTTAATCTGCTCTTCAAGCATATTCATATCAAGATGAGTGTATATTTTTTTAGCTTTTGGGCGGGCAAGTTTCATCGAATTGATAATACAATTATGATTTAATTCATCACTGATAATAATTGTTTCCGGTGTAGTCAGTGTCGAGATAACGCCAAGAACAGATGTGTACGCCGCCGATGTCAGCATACAATCTTCACGCTTATGGAATTCAGCCAGTTTTTTTTCAAGATCAGTGTGTACTTTATAGGTACCGCTTATAAATCTTACAGCTCCGGGACCAACGCCAAAACTAAGAGCGGCTTCCTCTTCAGCTTTAACCACATCATCACGTAAGGACATGCCAAGATATGAATTGGCATTCATTCTAATAAATTCTTTATCGCCGTGACCTTCAAGGAAAAAGCGCGGACCTTTTTCACCGGTGGATTTATTGACTTTTACTACAACCTGTTCAGCGCCTTTGGCAGTTCCGCTTTTGTACAGTTCATCCAGATTGTTCTGAAGTTCTATAGAAAATTTATTCAATGACATTTTGTATTCCTTTACTTAGCGTGTCTTCTGTTCCTGAGGAAGTTGCACCCGGTCGGCTAATTTATCCAGCATATCTTCTGTCATTGATTTAAGATCAAAGGTTGGTTTCCATCCCCATTGTTCTTTTGCCGCAGAATCATCAAGTGAGTTAGGCCAGGAATCAGCGATCTCCTGACGAACCGGATCAACTTTATAATCTATTTCAAAGTCAGGAATATGTTTTTGAATCTCTTTAGCAATCTGTGAAGGTGTAAAATTCATTGCTGTAACATTGAACGCATTACGATCTTTCAGTTTATCCGGATCCGCTTCCATTAGTTCAATTATAGCTCTGATAGCATCCGGCATATACATCATGTCTAAAGATGTATTTTCAGTCAGATAGCAAGAATATTTTTTATGACGAAGGGCTTCGATATAAATTTCGACGGCATAGTCAGTTGTTCCGCCACCCGGTTCCGTTTCATAGGAAATCAACCCCGGGAATCTCAACCCGCGAGTATCCAAGCCAAATCGTTTATGATAGTAATCACAAACCAGCTCACCAGCGACTTTTGTAACGCCATACATCGTTTCCGGTCTTTGAATAGTGACCTGTGGAGTTTTATCAGGGGGAGTCGAGGGTCCAAAGGCTCCGATTGAACTAGGGAAGAAAAGAGCACAATTATACTGGCGAGCAGCTTCAATGATATTGTATAAGCCGTTCACGTTTATTTGCCAGGCATGATTAGGTTTGGATTCACCGATAGCAGAGAGTACAGCGGCAAGATGGAAAATCGTATCAACCTGATGAATCTGCATAACGCGGGTAATGTGATGAGGATCGAGACAGTCAAGAAATTCAAACGGACCGCCATCACGAAGTTTTGTATCAGTTGGCATACGAATATCAGTGGCGATAACATTGGACTCTCCATATTTTTGGCGAAGTGAGGTTGTGAGTTCGGATCCGATTTGGCCAACTGCACCGGTAACGATTATTTTTTTCATATTGAAACCTTATCAAGTCATGATTAAATTAATTTCCGTAAAATATATACATCAGAAAATTATGAAAATCAACTGTATAAGGTTTAGAATGCTTATTTTGTAGTATTATTTAAGATTTTTTAAGAGGATATAGGGTTTTAGGTTATTACGAAATGACAACATATAATATCCAGATTTAGTATTTACAAAAAAGGAGCAGCCATAGCCGCTCCTCTTTTTTATATGTAGTTCTTTCCCTTACGGGCAGTTTGGGGGGATTATACCTCCAGAAAACATGTACTCAACCAAAAAAGTGAGATCGGAGATATTTACCGGAGTATCGCCGCCGCCGCCGTCAGCATCGCCCTCAAATGGGCAGGGTGGGGGAGCGCCGCCTCCAAAAAGGTAATCGACTAAAAAGGTTATATCAGAAATCAGTATATCACCATCATAATCGACATCACCTCTATAATCTATACAACAACAGGCATCACCTATATTTTCACTACCGGAATCTTCTTGTCCGGGATTATAAGTGGTAGGGCAATTGTCAAGTCCGCAGGTGTTAGCAGGAAATCCGGGGTCACCGTAACCGTCATTGTCGGTATCGGTACAATCATCACAAACATCTCCAATACCATCACCGTCAGCATCTTCCTGACCTGGGTTTGCAGTTGTCAAACAGTTGTCGAATTCATCAGAAACGCCGTCATTATCGGAGTCTGTTACAAGATTGGAAGGTCCAAAATGTAGGAAAATACTTGTATCCGGGTCTCCGGCTATCCGGTATTCCCAGATCAGTTTAGAGCCTTTTTCTGTAATGTCAGAGGCATGATATTCTGAGACGACTTCATCAGCATCGCTCATTGCCTCAGGAATTCCCCAGGTTGCACCGCCATCATCTGAAAGTACCATATACAGAACATTATTTGAGATATATGTACAGACAAAGGTATTTCCGAATACATTTTCGATTCTTGGGAATCGTTCATCTTCAACGGTTGCCATTACTATTGAAGTACTCAAATTCGCGACATCACCTCCCGGAGCATAATAACAGATGATATCTCTGTCATCAGGAGCAGTATCAGTGAAATATTCACATACAACCAGAATATTTCCATCATGAGCGGAAACTTCGGGATATTGAATATTTTCACCAGGTTCAAGACTATAAGTATAACCACCGGCGTTAACGTCATCATCCATATCATCAAAATTATCATAACGAATAAATAATTGCCGTTGAGCATCAGCAATACTATATGGATCATATACCGCATATGACATCAAAGTCGTATTATCAATATTAATTGATGTACTGAGACAGCCGTTCATGTCGTTGTACCAGCTTATATTTGCTCGGCCAATATCAGGTCCGTCAATTTCATAAAGAAGAAACGGTCCATCAACTATTGAGGGGGTAGTATAAGTTGTATTGTGCACCATTGAGACTAGACCGAATCTGTAACCCGGCTGTTCAGCAAAAGGTTGCGAATCATCGGTTGCAATATCAATAATACTCAGATTTTGCCATCCATAAGTAGAGTAATCCCAGAAAGAATTGCTCCATAAACCATTATCAGTAGGATGATGTAAATCTAATACATGTATATTTCCAGTACCTTCTTCAACGTAAGTGCCATAGAACACAGAATCTTGTCCCCAATATGCTACCGATGGATATATATTATGACCTGACCAAAAAACTCCACCCATTAAAAATACACCATCCAAGTTTGATCCGGTCCATATTCCATTAGTATCCAAATTATTATCTTCATAAGCGAGAATCAGGTTACCATTTCCGGCATCAGCAAGTGCTGGATGGACATAAGATGAATCATGCAACACTGGAACAGGGATGGAAGACAGTTCCATCTGGTAAGTGCCAAATCCGGGTGAAAGCTGCCAATCACCATCAATAACTATATAATAGGTATTACCTGCAATCATCTCAACATTGGTTAATTGAGAGCGAGGATTTCCACAGGCAGGTTCAAATCGATTACATGCTGTCAGAGTAGTAGCATCATTCTCATAAACCCACAAATTTGTAACATAGGATGAATTACAAAGAGAAATATCAACATATTCATCCACAGCCGGTGCATACGAGTATACAACATCAGGCTGATTACTCGAACCGGTACCATCACAATTTTCCTGATAATCGTCAGTATAACTATCTGTTGTACCGCTTATTGAAGCCGGCATGCTGGTAATAGGGGCTGCCGAACCAATATCATCGCCACCCTGAAACGGTGTTGTTTCCGGCGGAGTAAATATTGCTTTATCTTCGTTAAATTCTTCTTTAATACTGGTTGTCGATAATTCGGATGATTGCTTATTTAAAGCAGATACTTTTGAATTATCCAGGATTAAAGCTTTTGAGTTGTTTGGTGAAGATGAAGCCCAAACATTAATTGTGAGGAGAATTGCCACTATTAGGAAAATAGATAGAGTGGCTGTAAATGCGAATCTCTTCATTGTCATTCCTCCATATTGGTGAAATATAATAATTATCAAAAATGTGAGGGTATAGAACTGTAATGCGGTTCGGTATATTTATTAAGACGCAATACCCTTTTAATTGTTACAAAATAATTGTTCAATTGTTGAACAATTGATAATGTTAATATACTAAAGAGCAGAAATCTTGCCAATTTTAGTTTATGCAATAAAAAAAAGGGGAGCCGAAGCTCCCCTTGTAAAAAACAATGAAAATATGTCTTAGTTGACTAATCCGATTGTTATAGTAGTTTCAACAACATTTCCACTCATATCAAAGTAACTTACTGTTAAGACATCATTTGAATGATCTATATTTGCTGGAATAACAATTGTTATTACTCCGGAAACCAAATCAGTCCAAAGGATTGAAACATCTGCTGGAACACCAGCATCTCCGTTATCTTCGAATGTGAATGTCATTCCTGTTCCAGAAGTATCGATATATTCAGATACTCCAGCAAAATCTATAACATAGTTATGATCAGCTCCAGCACTGGCTGCTGTACCTGAAAAATAGGTGAGGGCTCCACCAGTTGGAGACACAACATCAGACAATGTTATAGCTTCATACGGATCAAATTCTTCGCCACCAACTCTTGGAACAAGAGTAAAGGTAAGATTAGTTGCGAGGAATGGTGTCTGCATACCATCGTCCGGGCTTAACAGAGTATCCCCATCAAATTGTGGAGGATAGTTCAATGTCGCCAAATTCACAGCGCCACTGCCAGTTGCAAATGGTCCTACAACTACTGTATCCTCTGGATTCAGTCCATCATCTTTAACATAGATCATATAATCGTCTGCATAATTGTTATAGTCTGTCCAGGTAAATGCAATTGATGTTGTGTTATAATCTATATCAGCGGCTGTTGAGAAGTTTGTACCTTCAAGAACCAATGTGATAGTGTCAGCAGAAGAATTACCGCTACCATCGTTGGCAGTAATGAATACGGTATCACCCGAGGCATCCTGACCGGCAGGAATTGTAAAGGTAAATTCACCTTCAGACAAGGTTTCCCAAGATGTAGTAATGTCTGAGGCGGAAGTTACATAACCTGAACCATTATCACCAAAAATAAAGGTTGGGTCTTCTTGTGCCATTGGTTCATTTGCATCAAATTCAATAGTAAAGACAATATCTTCGGTACCAAGAGAGTTATTGGCAGAATTTTCCTGACTACTATTTTGATTATAATTAGGAGCTGTTTCATCGCCGATCATAATAGAATCAGAGAAGATTCCCATGCCGGCGGCATTTTCTGCGACAATTTTAAAGATAACTTTGGTTCCATAGGCTAAAGGAGTTTGAATGCCATCATCCTCAAAATAGTCAAACTCGGCTGGTAAACCAAAACCACTGTTAAATGTCAGATCAACATCATTACCTGTAAAATCAAAGACTTCTACAAAGTCAGAGTTATTATAGGTATCTCTGGCATAGATTCTATAAGTAGTTGCATTTGCAACCGCATCCCATTGAAATCCCCAACCGGCGTCATTATAGTCAGCTTCATATCCTGCTCCCATATCAAGAGCAAAATTCATGACCTGACCTGGAACAACAACATCATCGGAAGTTGTTATAGTGAATGTTTTAGTATCAAAGTCACCAGGGATATTTGAATATACTTCATAATCGACTATGTAATCCATGCCTGGTTCCAGGTCATAGTCCGGGTCAATTATGAGAGTCATAAGATCGGCAGAAGCAGTAGCATCCAATGCAACCTGATCACCATCTTCAGTCATAGTTACATGACCATTGATGTTTGTCAGATCAATTTCCATATTGAATGTTATTTCAATATTTCCATTAACCGGGAACTCATCAAAAAGACCAATTGCTCGTTCAGCATTAGTATAAAGGAATTCCAAGCCATCAATTGTAGTAAACGCAATTGATTCAGTATATGCGTTTCCATCCTGAGATACTCCACTCATTGATAGAGTGTAGCTTGTGCTCGCATTAAGAGCTGTTCCAGGATTAATAGTAAGGGCAACATCATCAGCCCAGGTAGCTACAAATCCAATTTCAGCACCAACAGCTTTGACAGTTGGGGCAAGTGTTATCTCAAAAGATTCTGTTACCATAGCTTTTGAGAAAGTGATCATGATGTCATCTGTGAGACCAAAATCATTATTGGCAATATTATTTTGGACTATAAACGGTATCATTGCTGCAACCTGCAGCATGAAATCAGCCGCTGTCACAGTACCACCATTATGCAGAGTCACATCATTTTGTGTTGCTACTGCAAAACTATACACTCCATCGTAAAATGGAAGGGTTCTCAGATCAACATTCAAGGTTGCCGGGAGAGCTGTAAAAGTGTAAGCTCCATTAGCATCAGTTACGACAGTATAGTCTTCAACTGATACACCGAATCCTGAAAAATCAGCTACAACCGTAACCCCAACAGCTGGAACTACTGTTTCATCGTCAAGTACGGCATATACCATACCGGTTAATCCGGCGTTGAGCATATACATAGACATATTTTCAGATTCACTCCAATGAAAATCTTCATTAGTTGGATATTCATCAATGCCAATTGCGTCAAGTTCTGGAATATCCATATGGAGAATACCAATTGCGTAACCAGAAGATCCAGAGAAGGAGATTTCGTAATGACCTGATGAAAGATCTGTAATGGCATAATATCCAAGACTGTTGGTTATGGTCGAAAATATTTTACCTTGTGATGCCCAAGTTACTGTAACATCTCCCATACGGGCATTAGTTTGATTATCTGTAACGATTCCATGAACAGAGCCAATAACGCGGCCGTCAGTCCATAAGCCGTCATAGAAATTTTCTTCTTTATCACATCCAGCAATAAAGAGTAATGCTAACAGAGTTAACATAATTGCGAGTTTAAATTTCATTCCATCCTCCATTTGTAAACTCGATGAGTAATTTTTTTATGTTGATAAAATCAACATTCATGTTGATGTGCTCTTTGCTGTCTTATAAAAAAAATAACGAAATTTACTATAGAACCTCCATTTCTTTATTTAAACAATAAATTAGATTATTATATCTATTATTCGCATACTTAATAAAAAGTTATTTTTTCAATTTTAATATCACTGTATCCACTTGTTGTAATAACTGCGCGAACGTGTAAAGTATATTTGTTTCAAAGTGTTGAGTCAACAACTGTCATATAAAAATTAGCCATATTGTGAAAAAAAGTTCATTGATTTACTTTTATTGCTGAGAAGATAATAATTTATCAAAAATTGGAGTTTGTTGAATCCAGAAAAAAGGTGAAATCTGTTCGCTGAATTTTCCCGGATCTAAGGATATTCTGCCAACGCTGTGTAGGTCAATAACTTGGAGTAGTTTGTTGATTAGGTCTTTAATACTATTATTATAGTAACACTCTTCAAATTTATCATAAGGAAAAAGTTCAGGGTAGGATAATCTATTTGGTAGAATAGGAAAAACCTCCTGTGCGACGGCTTCTATGACCGAAATGCCGAAAAATTCATGATTTGCTGTAGAAACTAAGATATCAGCCTCTGAAAGGGCAGTTATATACTCAGAATAGCTGTTTTGATATCCCCAATTAACAATTTCGTTTTTAAAATATGTTTTTGCTTCTGAAAAAATAGAGGGTGAATTACTATATTGTTGACCTATTACTGATAATTTGAACTGAATTCCTTTACCTTTAATTGTTTTGAGAGCTGTAAAAAAATCTTCCGGATTTTTGTCATGTTCCCATCTGGCTGCCCAAATAATGTGAACCGGCTTTGTCTGCTTTTTCTTTTTCAGTTTTATTTTTTCTATTCCGGGAGAACATATTATAGATTTATCTTCAATCTCTTTAATTCTATCAAGATGTTTATTATCGGGCATTCTTTCCAAAAATATTTTTAAGGCAGTCAAAAATGAATTGCGATGAAAATTTGAATTAAACCAAATTTGATCTGCTTTTAAACATGAAGTAAAGTTAATCATTGCAAAGTGATAGTCTCGTTCTTCATTTTTTCTTACCGGGTAAGTTAATTGATTTTCATGGAAATATATTACAGAAGGAATTTTCTGTATATGATTATTAGTTAATCCATAAAATTCAGCAAGATTCAACATGTCAGAACAAAATATTAAATCCCATCGCTGACCTTTTTCCCATAAATGGTTGGCTTGTTCGGCAAAAGTTATTGCTGAATGTCGCATCCGCCATTTCCATTTTATGTCCGGAAGGGTAAGCAGGTTCCATCGATGGTTACTGTGTTTGATCCAACCATCAAGAAAGGCTTTATGGCTACCGCCATAAAACGGTTCCATTGCAAGAATATTCAATTAGTATCTCCGATTAAAAGTTAAAGAAAATTATATGAACTACGGCATACTTGCAATAAAAAAACCCGAACTGATAATCAATCCGGGTTTTATATAAAAAAATGAGAGGGAGTACGTTAAGTTTGGAAAAGATATTGCAGTTTAAAGAAAAACTTCCGCTGGTTTTCTCTGGTATCATAAGAGTAAAGATTATATTGATTTAAGTTTTCAGTATAGGTCCCTTTAACATAATTATTTACCATGCCCAGATAAAAGACAGTAAACGGATTAAGCCGGTAAGTAACCAATGGGTCAATATCAAAAGATTTGCCTTTTGTTATTCCATATTCGGACTCACCAATATCAAAAGAATTTTTTGAGTCAACAAATTGGCCAATCAAACGAAGTGAAAGTTTACGGTTTACTTGCCAACTCACTCTTGTTCTTGCCACAATTTGTTTAAAAAGTTCAACATCAGAATTTTCATTATCAAGGCCACGAACGAATCTGATGCTTGGTTCGATATTTAAATTATCAATCGGTTTTAATTCAAAACCGGTACTTAATGAATTTCTGTCACTCAACAAATTTGTTCCGCGAGCAATTCCTTCACCAAAACTGGCTGATGCATATAGCCCTAAATTGCTGCTAACCTGAGTATTCACACTCAAGTTTATATTTTTCATGTCATCGTATGATTTATTTGCATAAATTTCTGAATTATTATCAATATTTATATTGACCGATGTTTGAGCCAGTCTAAGATTTGTATTTATACCAAGATTAAAATTCTCATTTTTTTTCTCACCGGATTGCTTATTCCAACGGTTAAACCCTGATGCTTGAGGAGTTATTCTTTCAAACAATCCTTCATTTAGGAAAATAGTATATTGTGTATAAAAGTCTGCCGAACGGTGATTGTTTACCGGATCATATCCCGTAAGAGTTCTATAGGTTGGATCAAGTTGGTTATAGCCAGCTTGAATAAATAAATTTCTGGTTGCATACCTTAATCTTGAAATCATAGCAATCCCGCCATACGACTCATCGTCAAAATTTAAAGTATAATCACCATCATAATCAAATTTGGTTACTTCGTAGGTACTATCAATTTCCGAAACGGAACCATTGTTCCAAAGGGTATCTACATTTATTAAAGTGTCATAAGGTATTATATCACCAGACCCTTCTTTAGTATAAGAATAAATAACCTGCATATCATATCTGAGGGATCTTGTTATGCTAAAATCACCATCAAGTGCAAAAATAGTATTAGATCCTTCCTCACCTTCATATCGACGGTCGTTAAGCATAAAGCCAACTCGTGAATTTTGACCAATAGATTTTAAACCGCGCAATACATTTACATAACTTTTACTGGCTTTGAAAGTAATATCACTTTCTTCAAGAGGTATTATATAAGCAGAAGAGTCATCATAAGCAGAAATAAATCCAAACCGGAATTTACCCGGTCGACCGGTTAATTTGGCAACGTATTGAGGATCAAAAATTGTTCTGGTATAAAACGAATTAAACATAGTTCTAAAAATATCCGCACCTTCCTGGAAAAAAGGACGTCTTTCGGGGAAGAACAAACTGAATGTGCTGTTAACATCTATCTGAGCAGCATCTGCTTCAATTTGTGAAAAATCAGGATTGATGGATCCTTCAAGAGTTACATCTGAGTTGATTGCATATTTTCCAGTCAGGGAAACTTCACTTTCAAAGCCTAAATTCTCTAAGCTATTACCATTAAATTCATGATTCTGATTGCCGACATATGCTGGCAAAAATTCGATACCTTTACCGGGCTTAACAGAAGTTATTCCATCAATAGTTCCCCACTGGCAAGGACCACATTGTTCATTCCTGTCGTGAGCTGCCCAGGCGTACTCATGATAACTTTCTCGCGGATGGTTTCTTCTAAAATCAATTTTCCATGACTGTACATCTTTGTTTGGAAATCTGAAACTTGAAAAAGGAATTGCCATTTCAACCTGATAACCAAAATCTGTTATTTCAGCTGAGGATTCCCATATTAAATCATAGCCGGTATCACTACCTGTTATTGAATTCCATAATAAATCTTTTTGAATTCCTAAAGGATTTACAAACAGCATGTATGCTACCGAAGCATCACCATACGTGTCAATAAAAACGCCAACTTCATCATTCCCGGAGTATTGATCCCGCTGAGTCAATGATGCTCGAATAGTCGAAGGATCATCATAACATTTAAAACTTACATATAGATTATTATCATCATATGTAATAAATGTTTCAGTATTTACTTGTGGAGCAATGTTTTCTCCCGGATCTCTTTCAAAAAATGATGTAATTGAAGTTGCACCTTCCCATTCAAGATCATTGATTTTCCCGTCAATTTTAATTGGAAATTCAGTTTTAATAACATTCATATGCGGTTTATAAACGGGTTGAAGAGATGCAAAAGAGTTAACTGCCAACATTAGCACTATTAGTACACTTAAATAAGGCGTAACCCTTCTTTGTGTACTAATCTTAAAATCTATAATCATTACAAACCCCTTTAAATCACATTTTTGAAACATGTACAGTTTCAAAAACTAACATTTTTTTCAGAGAGAATCATTCTAGAATTCGACTCTCCCGAAATTTCCCCGGGGTCTGATTTTATTACGATAGAAATATTGAAAGGTTTACAAAAAAATGAATAAAAGATAAAATAATATTAATAAAATATTATTTACTTAAAAAGACTAAACAAAGAAAAACAATGGTTCGTTTATATGAGTCTGCTCAGGGTGTATGTTTCAAAAGGTACCAAAAATATTCATTTTTTTAGCCTGTTTTTGATTATCCAAGGTCTTTTGAATTCATTAAAAGAAAACACGGATTGGCTTCAAATTTAATTTCCACCCATGCCTTATTTTAATATAGTGTTCATTCTTTTAAGATTAAAGTTTCTTTGAGGGTTTATAAATCAAAATAATCTGCAACTGTTCAATTAATGACTAATTTCTTGTAACTTCCTATTCTACCGGAAAATTTGACCGAATATATTTAAATATATGACAGGTCCTGGTTCATATTTTTTGATCAACAGAATTAAAGAAATTTCCTGAAAGGGAATAGTTTGAATTTACTTGAAAGATTAAAAACAGAAGGGTTAATCAATCAGAGCCAATTTGATGGTTCATATGATTATATTAATAATGGTGGTCAAGATATTTATGATTTTCTGATTCGTTCAAAATTTATTGAACCCGAACAGATTTTAGGCATTATTGAGCAGGCCTTTGGATGTAAAACTGTAAATATCAAAAATATTGATATCCCTCAAAATGTTCTTGATTTTATTCCGGCAGCTACCGCCTGGAATAATAAGGTGCTTCCTTTTAATTACGATATTTCTTCTAAAACAGTCAGTGTGGCCTGTATCAATCCCTTTGATTCAAAAATGAAAGATGTTTTACAGTTAAGTCTAAAAGATTATATCGTTGAATTCTTTATGGCGATTCCGTCATTTCTTAATTGTGCAATTTTAGATAAATATCGAGTCCAACTGGCGGCATCAAATTCAAATGAAGGAAAGAGCCTTCAAGTTGAAAAAAACTTTCTTTCAATAGATCAATATTTTAAAATGGAAGCTAACTTATCCGATAGTACTGAATCTATACTCATAGTTACCGGGGATGTTACTTTTGAAAAGGAATTAAGTGAATCTTTAATTACTGAAGGGTATAATGTCTTTTTGATCGCAGATATAGAAGAGGCGAAACAACTTGTTAACAAAGAAAAAGTGATTTTGGTTTTAATTCATGATCGTAATGAAAAACACTTGATTAAAGATCTTTCAGATAAAATTAGAGTTGTCTCACCGTCTATTAATATTCAAACTTATGGTACTTTAAAAGATATTTTATTTCACAAAAAGTTATCAAGTCAGATGAGTGAGTTACTTGAACAAAATTATAAATTTTTAACAACAATTCTTTTTGCTGATCAAAAAAACGAACAGATAAATAATAATATTGTTAAGTTTGTTAAATCTATATGTAAATCACTAAAGATTAGCGGTTGCGACCAGATTCATATTATGAATGCTGCTTATTTATATGAACTTTCTTTGATGTATACCGGTCGAACTGAAAATTCCAGTTGGGAAAATAAACTTTCATATATGTCGAGTGGTAAATTTGATGTTACCGATTTTCCTGCGCCAGTATTGTCAATTCTTAGAAATATGTATCGAGAGATTAATGAACATCACTTTCAGCATCTCCCGCTTAAAGTTCTGGGAAGTAATATTTTGACGATTGTTGATTTTTTCTATAAAAATTACTCGGAAAGTTTGAAAATAAGTATTGAACAATTTGATAATGTCAAAAAGAATTTAAAAAGCCTCTCTGGGAAACTATTTTTACCAATAATAGTCGAAACATTTATTGGATTACTCAGGAGGGAATTAGTAGCTATACCTGAAAAGGATGGTTCATTTTTAGTTTTGGTTTATGATGAATCAGGCAGTGATATATATATGCTTGAGAATTGTTTACATAATTTTGGATTCAGTGTTACCTTTACAGATTCGAAGGAAACTTTTATAAGAAAATTAGAAGATCGCCAGCCTGATATTGCATTGATTGTAAATAATAATGAAGAAAAGAATATAATCGACTTCTTCAGTAGTTTAGTTGTCAGCGGTATTTCCTTTGATAGCCTACCGATGCTTTTATTAACCGACTCAAAAAATATTAGCGAATTAAACGGACTATTAAAAATCGGGGTTGAAGATATCTTTAATGTTGATAATGATATTGATCAATTGATGATAAAAATTAATCGAATTAGAAGTAGAAAAAGAAGTGAAGTAAGCCAAAGGCTCAATGTTATTCAGGAGTTAGGAACTCATGGTTCATTAGAAAATATGAACCTTATTGATCTCCTTCAAATGATGGGCTGCAGTAAAAAAACAGTCTCATTAAGTGTGACCGGAGCCGGGAAGCAACTTCTGATTTATCTTGATCAGGGGCAAATAACCTATGCTGAATGTGAAGATAAAGTCGGCGCCGATGCTGTCTATGATGCCATAGAATGGGAAAAAGGCGTCTGGAGTATTGATCCGATTGATAGTGAGAAACTGCCGATTCCTAACAATGAATTACCAAATGACTTAATTCTGATTGAGGGTTGTCGTTTGTTGGATGAGAAAAAACGACAAAACCAATCTGTCTAAATTTTCCTAACAAAATTTATATCTGCCTTATGCTATTGCTATATAGTAATATAACATAAATTAATCTTCAAGTAACGAAAAAACTAATTAATTAGTTGAACCTTTTTTAAAGTTGCCCGTATATATATTTAAGTCCTAATAAATTAAGAGTTAGCCGAGGAGGAAATATATGCCACGAAAAAAATCTCCAACTTTAACCGAAGCCGAACTGAAGCTAATGAAGGTAATTTGGAAACTTACAGAAGCAACCGTTAATGCCGTTATTGAAGCTCTACCGGAAAATGATCGACCCGCATATAACACGGTCTTAACAACTATGCGAATTCTTGAAGATAAAGGTCAACTCCGCAGAGTCAAAAAAGGTCGCGCTCATGTTTATATTCCGGTGGTCAGCCAAATCCAGGCGCAGGGGAAAGCATTACAACATATGGTTTCGAATTTTTTTAATAACTCTCCGGAGCTTTTATTATTGAGTGTTTTAAAAAATGATTCAATGAGCAAAGAGGAACTGGAACGGCTGAAACAGATGGTAACTGATTTTGAGCAGGATAAATAAAATGGAAACACTATTTAATCTTTTCAATAGCATCTCACATTCATCATTATACTTCGGAATTTACAGCATTGTTATAGCAATGACATTGAGTCTGGTTCTATTTTTGTTTTGGCAGCGAAGCCAGAAAGTGAATGCCGCTACAAAATATGTTGTGTGGTGGGTGGTTTTAACAGCAGCGATTATATTACCGTTATCATCAAATTATTTCCCGACTCTTCCGGATATAAGTTTTAATCAAATTAAAAAAATGGGAACTAATAACAGTTCCCAATTTGTAGCTCAACAAAGTGAACCTATTGTAGTCAATACTGCTGATCAGAGTAAAATCCAGAATTTGAACTTTAATCGTGAGGCACCAGACCGTACTCTCTTAAGTGATAATGCACAATTTGTTGGGTCGACAAATCCTTCATTATTGCTTAATGACATTCAATATAATAAACCGGCAAAATCTATACTTTTAGGTATGCTCCCATTCGGAATTTTTCTTGTTTGGTTTATTGTCTTTACGGCTTTATTGATTCGCATTATTTTGGCTTATCGTAAGATGACAGAAATTAAAGCTAACTCGACTTTATTTGATCTTGATGAAATTCAAGGGTTTCGCTTGCTCCTAAATGAACAACTCCCTAACAGAAGTATAAAAATAATGCTGTCTGATGATATTGATTATCCAATGGCTGCCGGTTTGGGTAATCCGATAGTATTAATCCCAACTGATTTAATTAATAAAATGACTGATGATGATCTTAAAATAATTATTAGTCATGAGCTGGCTCATATTCAAAGATGGGACGATTGGGCAAAGCTTGGGCAGAAATTATTGGAAGCTGTTTTATTTTTTAATCCTATCGTGCATTGGATCGGTAAGCAGCTTGATTTCGAACGTGAAATCGCATGTGATGATATTGTCATTTCTAAAACCGGAGATCCATCCGGATATGCTCAGTGTTTAACCCGCCTGTCACAGTTATCAACGGGTACCGGAACCTTGTTACTTCCGGGAGCACTCACAGGAAGAAAACAAATATTTAAGAGGTTTGAGAGGATTCTCATGAAAAAAAGAAATCGTACTCAAAAAGTTTCCTTGCGATGGATAGCCGGGGCATTTTTGATTGCCACAGTTTTTCTGATGGTAACAATAGAGTTTGTACCGGCAACATCATTACCGTTTCCAGATATGTCATATCGGGATGTTCAGGCAAGCTTCGGTGAGACCGAGGTAGAGGGATCCAAAAATTTAGAAAGAAATAGAATATCAAATTTAAGATTAACAGAATATAGGAAATTGCCAACCGTACCAACCGTACCTTCAATTCCTGCAATGAGATCAATTGGCACACTGCCTTCGATTCCTGATGTCCCACCGATTCCGGATTTGCCGGAATTACCAGCGATAGGTCAATACGTATCATTTAACAATATATCTGAAGGAGCCTTAAATCAGCGATATGTGTTTACAAATGAATCAGGATCTAAGTCAGCTCCAAGAAGTAATTATGCCTATGGCTCTGCTCAAGGAACTTATTGGTCAACTTTAGCGACAAGCTCAAGCAATTCATCAGTTGTGGTTAAAAGTGATGATAAAAAAGTTCGCCTTACCCTCGGTGGCAAAGTAAAGTTTACCGATGATTTTTCAGACATTAAAAGATTATCTCAAAATGGATATGTTACAATAAGGGATAAGCGCAGTGAACCAAATAAGGAACTCGACATAGAACTAAACCGACGTGGCAATCTTGATTATGATTACTATGTTGATGGAAGCCTGCAAACCTTTGATGACGATGCTAAAGAGTGGATGCGGGCAATATTCCAGGAACTGGGAGAAGAGAGCCAAAAGGCTTTAAAGAAAGCAAAACGCAATAGTAGAACCCCACATTCATCAATGCCGATGATTGTGTATGATGGCGTTATAGATTCAGATGCTCCTTCACCGAATGAGACCTATTTTTATGATGACGATGATCACTTGAGATATTCTTATTCATCTTCCTCGGGCAAAAATGGATTTTTTGATTATCTAAAAAGCGGACTTAGTATTATAACCGGGCATAAGGGAGAAACAACCGTCTCATGGGTTGATGATGATGATAAAACCAGCATCATAATGGATGGAGATATTGAGTTTAATGAAGATGAGACTGGAATAGAAAGTATATCAAAAAGAGGGTATATTTCTATCAGACAGCGTAGAGGAAAACTATTGACAGTTCTTGAAATTGAACCGGATAAAAATGGTGAGCTTCAATATGAATATTCAATCAAAAATAAAATTCAGGACTTTGATCAAGCAGGGCAAGAATGGCTGGCTGAGATTATTGGAAGGCTTGTAAGAAACACCGGCGTTAATGTCGATAAGAGGGTTCAAAAATATTATAGTGAAGACGGGGTTGATGGAGTACTTAAAGAAATTACTAAAATTGATAATAACCATGTAAAAAGCTTGTATTATCAAGAGTTAATGTCTTTGAGAGCTTTGTCTGATGAAGAATTTGGAGACATAATCAGAGCAGCCAGTCGAGAAATTGATTCTGATTATTCCAAAAGCGAATTTTTGATTAGCTTTGCGGATTATACCGATCTTAAAGAGGAATACCTGGTTGACTATGTTGATATGGTTGGAACAATAGAATCTGATTATTCGATGCGACAAGCCTTATCGGCGATTGAATTTAGAAATGTTAACAACCAGGTTTTAAAAGCTATTTTAGAAATGGCTGAGGATTTGGATTCTGATTATGATAGAAGCGAATTACTGATTGATATGGCATCAACGGATTTGAAAGATGCTGAATCTCAGAAACTGTTAGTACAGGCAATTGAGGGAATAGATTCGGACTATGAAAAGAAAAGAGTCATATTCGAACTTCTAAGCCATAGGAACATTTCTCCGGAAACTATTGATGAAATGATTTATCTGACTATGGGGATGTCTTCAGATTACGAAAAAGCGGAATTACTTATAGAACTCTATGATGCCTCTCGCAATGATCCAGCCCTAAAAAAAGCAGTCCTTGAGGCTTGTGCTACTTTAGACAGTGATTATGAGATGAAAAGAGTGCTTACTTCTCAAAGATATGATTGTAATGAAGATGCTGCTCTGATTGTCGAAATGATGAGCATGCTCGAAAATATGTCATCCGATTATGAAATTGTACAAACTCTATTAGAACATTCTGATTGTACCCGAGAAAATAAGCAGGTACGGGATGCCTATTTAAGAATTATTAACGAGCTTCATTCAGATTATGAAAAATCTCGCGCTTTGAATGAAATTATTAACTACAATGAACTTGATGATGAACTGGCTTTAAGCATTATGAATGCTATCGAGGCTATTTCATCTGATTATGAAAAAAGTCAATTATTGAAAGAGATTGCGTCATATTGTCGTGACAAAGAAAAACTTGAAGAAGTTTATTTAGATATTGTAGATGAAATGACTTCTGAATACGAACAACAGCAGCTTTATTATAAATTGCATAAAAGACGCGATAAAGGAAGCTCGTACTAATTTTTAAAGCCGGAGGATTTTCCCTCCGGTTTTTTTATACAATTAATATTTAATTCATGATTTGTGATTAGTCGGTATGAGATAGTGTAATTTTTTATGTTCTTCAAAACCGAGTTTTTGAGCTATGATAATTGAGCCATAGTTATCTTCACCACAACTCCAAATAGCGGCTCTACCGGTAGAAATGACTTTATCAACTACTAACGATAAGATTATCATAACTTTAGTGGAACAATCGAAGAAGATTAAAGTTTAATATTGAAATAATTAATCTAAAAAGCTTTTGTAGTGTCTTTCTATGGAATATTTGTTATTTTGATTTTCTGAACTGTGGTTGAAAATTGATTGAAAGGGATATTGATGAAACGAGCGACTAAATTTTTATTACCGATTGGTATTTTAATAATTGGCTTTATCGCCATGAAAATGTTACTTAATTTTCGAGAGGATTCCGGACATCGCACTCAACAAATTCGCCCCAAAATTGTTTCTTCTGAAATAGTTAAATTTGAATCAATTGAAACTAAAATTAGTGGGTTTGGTAAAATCAGATCGACTCAACCCGTAGATCTCATTAGCGAAGTTAGCGGGACTTTAAGAAAGGGCAATGTTAATTTTTTGCCGGGACAGTCATTTAATAAAGGTGATCTGTTAATCATGATTGATGATCGGCAAACCAAATTGACTATCAATAGTAAAATTAGTGAACTTCTTACAGCCCTTGGCCAGTTTCTGCCGGAAATTAAAAGTGAATTTCCTGATGAGTCTAAATTGTGGAATAAGTACTTCAAAAATTGCAATTTTGATCAGCAATTAAAGTCGCTTCCTGAAGTTTCATCGAACAAAGTAAAGTTATATTTAGCTCGATTCAATATTTATAAATTGTATTTCAGTATTAAAGAATTAGAAATTAAACTCGAAAAATATTATCTCTATGCTCCTTTTAATGGAACAATTGTTGCGACCAGTAAGCGCGTAGCCACAAATACCGGTGTTAATTCTTTATTAGGAAAAATTATCAATCTTGAAGATTTTGAAGTCGAAATTTCAATTCCGGCAGAAGATGTCCAATGGATTGATTACAATAGACCGGTTAATTTTACCAGCAATGAATCTGCTGGCAAATGGGAAGGAACCATCAGAAGAATCGGCAGCAGTATAGATGAAAGAACTCAGACAATTCCTGTTTATGTCGGAATCGAAAACGATTTACAAAGTAGTTTAATAAACGGATTATTTTTGGAAGGGAAAATTCCCGGTGTACATATCGAAAATGCCTATTCGGTTCCACGTCGTGCCATTTATGATAAATCGTTCGTATATATAATAGTTGATGGAAAACTTGAATACAAAAAAGTTAATATTCTAAGAGAAGAAGATAAATCTGTGATAGTAACCAACGGTTTATCCGATGGTGATACTCTGGTAGTCGAAATCTTACAGGGTGTTGCCCCGGGAATGCCTGCCAAACCGGTAATGGAAACTTCTTTGGAACGAGGCATTTAGAATGCGTAAAGTTATTGAATATCTAATTAAATACCCGATCTGGACCAATGTAATAATGTTGAGCATTATTATTTTTGGAATTATTTCAATGTCTCAGATGCGGTATTCCTTTTTCCCGGAAATTTTACCAGATATAATTATTATTCAAATTCCATATCCCGGTGCATCACCCAGTGAGGTTGCTGAGGGAGTGGTCTTAAAGATTGAGGAAAACCTTGAGGGTTTATCCGGCGTTGAACGAGTCACCTCGCTGTCACAGGAACATATCGGGACAGTAACAGTCGAAACTATAAAAGGATCCGATATTGATGAGGTTGTTGCAGATGTTAAAAATGCAATTGATCGAATTAATTCATTTCCGGTGGATGCTGAAAAACCGATTATCTTTGGACAAACTTTCCGAACTAAATCATTATCGGTTGTTATTTACGGCAAGACTGATCTGTATAATTTAAAATATATAACTGAGGAATTCCGCGATAATTTGTTATCAAATGACTTAATTTCTCAGGTCGCAATTTCCGGGTTGCCTGATCTGGAGTTTTCCATTGAAGTCTCAGAAGCGGATATGCGTCGGTATCAACTTACTTTTAATGAAATAGCCAGTGCAGTACGCAAAGCAAATGTTAATATCTCCGGCGGTAAAATTGAAACGGAAACTGAAGAAATTCTGATCAGGGTCTGGGGACGGGATTATCACGCCCGTGAATTAAGAGATATCCCTGTCAGGGCGAATTCTGACGGAACTTTTATAACTCTAAGTGATATTGCTGAAATAAAAGAGAAGTGGCGGGATATACCGGATAAACAATATTACAACAGCCATACCGCTCTCATTTTAGGAATTGATCAAGCCGAAGGAGAGGATATTATTGGTATTGCCGATTATACTAATGAATCGGTTGCTTCCTTTAATGAAACTCATGAAAATGTTACTGCTTTGGTTGTTGATGATCGGACAGTTCCTCTTCGTCAAAGAATTGACTTATTAATTTTTAATGGAATAATAGGTTTAATTTTAATCATGATTACTCTTGGATTTTTCCTGAATCTGCGCCTTTCATTCTGGGTGGCAGTTTCTATCCCATTTTCGTTTGCCGGTATGTTTATCATTGCTTCATTTGTTGGCTTAACGATAAATGTTATATCTCTTTTTGGGATGATCATTGTTGTCGGTATTTTAGTGGATGATGCCATTGTTGTTGGTGAAAATATATATGCCCACTTTGAAAAGGGTAAATCGGCGTATAGGGCGGCCGTTGATGGGACAATGGAAGTAATAACGCCGGTTGCAACTTCTGTTTTAACAACGGTCATAGCTTTTACACCGTTTTTCTTTTTGGATGGGATGCTTGGAAAATTTATCTGGCAAATTGCTGTCGTTGTAATTGCTTCGCTGCTCTTTTCTCTATTTGAAGCATTCTTTATTTTACCGGCTCATTTGGCTCATTCTAAAGGCTTAAAACCTCATAAAGAAGATTCAAATATCAGAAAGAAAATTGAAAAATCTATTGATTACTTAACTTACAAAATTTATGCGCCCGCATTAAAAAAGACGCTTAAACATAAACTCATCACTCTCGTCACACCAATCGCACTGGTATTTATGACCATCGGTTTAATTGGAGGAGGTGTTATTGGCTTAACATTTTTCCCTTTTATTGACGGCGATATAATTCCGATCAATGTTTCTTTGGTTTCCGGAAGACAAGAAGCAGACACCGATCAAATTCTTGAGAAAATTGAAAACATTTGTTGGGAAATCAATGACGAATTAAAAAATGAAAGAGAAGACGGGTTAGATGTTATAACCGGTATAAGTCGGCAAATTGGAAGTAACGCTTTTGGGGATAAAGGGTCCAATGCTGGAAATTTATTGATACAGCTAATTGAAGGTGAAATTCGTGATATGGATAGTGATGTTATCGGAAATCGAATCCGTGCACGAATTGGTGACATCATGGGAGTTGAAAAAATCTCATTTGGTGTTTTAGGACATTTTGGAAAAGCTGTTTCAATTAGTTTGTTGGGCAACGATTATGAGCAATTAAATAAAGCAAAAGATTTACTTCTGGCAGAATTAAAGAATTTTAATACTTTAAAAGATGTTGCTGATACTGATCAAAAGGGCAGACGTGAAATTAATATAGAACTTAAACCAAAAGCATATTCGCTTGGACTGACCTTGGATGATATTGCTCAGCAAGTACGACAGGGTTTCTATGGTCAGGAGATCCAAAGAATTCAAAGAGGTCGGGATGAAATTCGGGTTTGGGTTAGATACTCTGATGAAGATCGAAGCACACTGGGGCAGCTTGATCAAATGAGAATTAGAACCTTAAACGGCAATGAATTCCCATTTTCTGAATTAGCGACCTATAAGATTGAGCGGGGATTGACCTCAATCAGCCATCTCAATCGTAAAAGAGAAATAAAAGTTGAAGCTAATCAGGCTAATCATGAAGATGATTTACCGCCTATATTAGCAGAAATTGAAATAGAGGTATTACCCAGAGTTCTTGGACAAGTTCAGGGAATTACGGCTCAATTTGAAGGTCAATCTCGGGATCAGGCTAAAATTCAAAAATCTATGAAAACAGCATTTCCTATGGCTTTGATGGGGATGTTTATTTTAGTTATTTTGGTGTTCAGATCCTATGCTCAGTCTCTTATTATTTTCTCACTTATTCCGATTGGAATGCTTGGAGCAATATGGGGGCATGGCATTCAGGGATTACAAATTAATATGTTGTCACTGTTTGGAATTATTGCACTGTCTGGAATCATTATTAATGATAGTATAGTTCTGGTTGATAGAATAAATAAGAATCTTCGTGCCGGTCAAAAAGTTTACGATGCCGTTTATAATGCCGCAATCTCTCGATTGCGCCCAATTCTTTTGACAACTCTTACAACAGCTTTAGGTTTAGCGCCTTTGATTTTGGAAACAAGCCGTCAGGCACAATTTCTGATTCCGATGGCGGTTTCGGTCGCTTATGGATTGTTGTTTGGTACTTTTATTCTGCTACTGATCTTACCGGCTTCATTTTTAGTTTTGAACAGTCTGCGAATTAGATCTGCCAGTATAGTTAATCAAAAAGCTATGACATCGGAAGAAGTAGAACCGGCAGTGAAAGAACTTCAAATACCGTCATTTGAATAATAATATTATCTGTTAAATATGAAGACTTTTACCAGTCCTTAGATTCATTATCACCGTGACAGCTTATAACACCGGAGCATCCGGCACCATCAAAACTGCCTTCTTCGGATGAAAAGCTAACAGTGTTAATACCGTCAACATGATACCTATGACCGATTATAATTAAATTCTGATCAACTGTTAAATTATGACATTGGTAACATTCAATATCTTCATCCTTAACATGCTTTTCATGTTTATCAAGCAGCAAGTTAGAATTTTCAATTGTAAAGGCGTGACAAGAACCGCATTGACCTTCTACCGAACCTCCAGTCCAGTTCGGTGAGTTAGCTTGGTTACCACCTCGGAAATCTCCATGACAATAGGTCCCGCTACAGGTCGAATCGTTACGGTCCCAGTTTGCATTTTCACCGGATAATCCACCCCAGATAATTTCTGCAATGTCATCAGGTTCAACTTCCATATAATGGGCTTCACTTAAATCTAAAGCTACAACTGGAACGAGATGACAAGTGCTGCATTCAAACGAATGAGACTTTGACCCACCGTCCAAGTGGATAGTATGGGCACCAACCGCCAGTTCGGATGTAGCTACTTCATCATCGAGACCTTGGGGAGGTGCGCCTGTGATATTATCAGTACCACCATGACAGAAAGTACAAGTAACTCCTACAGGACCATGACAGGCATTACACGCCGCCGGATTATTCGCCAGTGTATCGGCAACACCGTTTATATGCAGGTCAAAGCCGATAATATTATTATCAAGATCCACCACATTTGCATGACAATCGACACATTCAAAATTTAAATCAGTGATATGATATTTATGTTTCCATTTAAGCTCATCAGGCTGAGAACCATCATTATGGCACGATCCGCATTCTGCCTGATTTAATCCGGTCCAGCTTGGACTGTTCGAAGAATTCCCGCCGTTAAAATTCCCATGACAATAAGTATCAGAACAACTTTCCGAAACTCGATCCCAATCGGATTGGAAACCCGAGATTCCATTGAAACTTAATTCTGCAATTGAATCAGCATCAATATGTCCGGCTTCTAAAACAGCGACCGGAACCTCATGACAGTCGTTGCACTCAACCCCATCAGATAAAACATTGCCGTCTATGTGTGAACTATGTGCTCCAACTGAAATGTGACTTGGCAGAGTTTCTCCGGTTAATGATGTGGGAGGCGCCCCGCTTTGATTATCGATACCGCCATGACACATCGTGCACAACACCGCTCCCGGCTTATGACATACATCACACTTTGCCTGATCTTTAGTCAGCAGATCAACCGAGCCGTTAACATGCAAAGAAGTGTTTATTATTTGTAAACTGGTATTAACAACCGAGGAATGACAATCATCGCACGCAAGTCCGCCGATTTCTATATGAAGTTGATGCTCCCATTTTAAGTTGGCATAATTGTTATCAACATTATGGCATGATCCGCAGGATGCTTGATCGGTTCCTGTCCAGATTGGTGCATTGGCATTATTACCTCCGGTGAAATTACCATGACAATAAACATTACTGCATTTGGCATTACTGCGGTTCCAGATAGATTGATCGCCTGATATATCGCCCCAGGTTAATTCCGCGATTGAATCAGGGTCTAAATGTCCGGGGGAGGCTATGTTGTCCGGCTCCAAATGGCAGGCAGCACAGGTCATCGCATTGGCGATTGATCCACCACTGACATGAGCAGTGTGGGCACCAACAGCAAGATCAGTAGTAGCCGTTTCACCGCTTAATCCTTTGGGAGGGGCACCGGTATCATTTAAATCACCGCCATGACAGCCGGTACATGAGAGGGCTCCATCACTATGACAGCTGACACATAAGGTTGTATCAGATGTCAAGGTGTCAACATTACCGTTGACGTGCAAAGTTATATCGGTTATTACTAAATTTGAATCTATAACTGTTGAATGACAGTTACTGCAATCCAAGCCGGCTGAGGTGATATGGAACTCATGCTTCCAACCCAGGTCACTTGGACGACTTCCAACATTATGACATGATCCGCATTCAGCCTGATTTTCCTGATTCCATCTTGGAGAATTGGAATCATAACCGCCGGTAAAATTACCATGACAATAAGAATTTGAACAAGTTTGAATGTCACGATCCCAGATAGTTTGTTCTCCGGCAAGGAAACTCCATGAAACTTCGGCTATTGAATCATCACCCAGATGACCTTCATCTGATAGGAAATTCGGAACCAAATGACAACTGGAACATTCAAAAGCATCCGTAATATCACTATCTGATAGATGAGCGGTATGGGCTCCGACAGCTCTTTCGGTTGTAGCTGTTTCACTATGCAACCCAAACGGGGGAGCCCCGGATAAATTATCGGTCCCGCCGTGACATCCGGTGCAGGATGCCGATCCGCTTCCATGACAGCTGCTGCATAGGGAAATATCGTTTACCAATGTATCAACAAGACCGTTCACATGAAGACTGATATCAGTAATGTTCAACAAGGAATCGACAACACCGGCATGACAATCTGAACAATTTAAGCCAGCAGTTGAAATATGAAATTCATGATGCCATAACAGACTTGCCGGATCAGTACCAGCATCATGACATGAACCGCACTCAGCTTGATTTGCATCCGTCCAGACCGGGGAGTTTAAACTGTCACCGCCTGAAAAATTACCATGACAATAAGTGTTGTTGCATTTTCTATCAGATCTGCCCCAATCAGCATCTTCTCCGGCGATACCGCTCCAATTAATTTCTGCTATCGAATCTAATATTAAGATGCTGTCAATAAGTACAAAATTGAAATGAGCCGAATCCATCATTGTTGTCGGCATGATGTGACAAACTTCGCAATTTAAAGCTGCTGCAATTTCACCGGATTCGACATGAGCCGTATGGGCGCCAACGGCTAAAGTTGTATCATCTATTTCACCATGTAATCCAAATGGCGGGGCGCCGGTCAGATTATCTTTTCCACCGTGACAGCTTGAACAGGCATTTTCGTGCTGATGACAATCAACGCAGGATATTTCCACATCACCGCCATTGAGATCATCTCCATGGCAGCGTTTGCAATGATCATCTCCGTTTACAAGGGTAACATGACCATGGAAATCAGATGAATTAACATCCATCCAGGAATCCGGATGGGATTCATTCTGAAAATCATTTTTATCACTGCACCCTGCTATAATAAAAAAACAGAATATTATCCCTAATATGAAAATTTTAATCATATTTTTAATCAGCATCAATTAACTCCCGGTATCCTATCATCATTAATGACAATAAGAACAAAATCCTATTTCTGTTTGGTTTGAACGAGTATGACATTTTTAACAATAAAAATTATTGTCATTATGCCAATCTCCCTCGGATTCAAACTGTTCGGCTCCGCTAATATGAATTTTAGGGTCAGTTCCCCTGATCCCGTCAAAATCAGAATGACATCCGGCTCGGGCGCAGGTTAAATCATCAGACATATGGCAGGAAGCGCAATTTTCAATATCATTTTTTGCTGCTTGAGAATGTTGTCCTATCCATCCAAGTGACGAATGATTCAACGGCAGTCGAAGTTCACGAATATGACAGGTGTTACAGAAATTTTCACGGTCGTGACATTTTTGACAATCAAGAGCTTTGCTGTTAGCATCAAGTCCATGAGTCAAACGATAGTTCAGGTCGTGAATCTTTCCGGTAGTGTTGTCACCTTTGTGGCACTCAAGACAATCACGTTCTATTTTATGGCAGTTACTGCACCATTCGTTGTCAAAATTTATATTCTCCGCATGGGTATGCCGCCACTCTTTGGGGTGTATGTCTGTAAGCGTTATTTTGTCGCTGTGACATTTTTCACAGGAGCCATCCGCCTTAACATTATTATGACAGTTCATGCATGTTTTCTTATCCGGGAGATTATCATCGGTAAGGATTTCTACTTTGCCAACCTCACCATGACAGCCAGAACACTCCATCCCTGAAGATAGATGCAGCTCATGATTGAAATCTATTGGTCTGTCCGGGTTAATTAATTCTTCCGGTTCATCGGCAACTTTATGACACATCCCACAGGTTTCATCATCATCAACATCATGACAGGCTTCACACTCTTCCATAGTTGGCAGATTTCTATCGGAGGACAGCTTGCTGTTTTCAATCTCCGGGTGACAGGAGGTACATTCAATCTCCTGTTCATCAACATGAAAAGAATGGGAAAATATCAAACTTGTTTCCGGGATAACCAATCGTGCTTCAAGCCGGTTATAGCTCGCCCAGCTTAAACTTACCATTAATAATAATATAAGACCAAGCCCGATTATTTTTCTCATTATCTTTATATCTTCCCTAAAACAAAATTCTTACTTACCCTGAAGTACAACCGAACATCATTATTGCTAATCGCATTCTTCAAATATTGATATTCACCTCTGACTACCCAGCCTCCGGTAAATTTCCTGTCCATTCCAAAAGCCGCTGTATAGGCTTTGTAATTATCAGACTGAAGTGATTGAATTTTATATTTACTTAAATTGAATCGAGCATAAGTTTGCCAGTTACTGTTTAATGAGTGATATGCCGATCCTGAAAATCCGCTATTTTTTCCACCATACCCGGTCTGTTTATAATAGGAGAGAGTAATATTTTTAAAACTGAAACCAAAATTGTACAAGCGCGAGTTTTCAGCTGAGAAAAAACTTACTTGATAACGGCTAAATATTGATAACCTGCTATTAATATGACGATTCAGATTTAATCTTAGAGTTTTATTTTTTTTATAGTCAATGATAGAGAAAATTGTATTTCCAAACAGAGAAGGTTCTCGTTTGCTGTATTCAGCAGAAATCCGCCATTCATTATTTGTGAAAATTGCGCGGGATAAAATATCCGATAATCGCTTATTGAGAATATTAAATCCTGCTTTACCATAAAAAACCCAAAACCGGCTTCTTTTTTTAATATCTATTGTGGCTTTATTATAAACAATATTATCTTCTTCGAGCTTTGCCAGCCAGCTAAAGTTCAAATTTGTTCTTCTGATTCCGGATATTTGAAGTTTACTCCCCATAATTCCGGATTCTGAAAATGATTTAATTGTCTCAGGGTCAAGACGGTTTACCCGGCTTCCTCCAAAAAAATTAACTTTAAACTTTTTACCGAATTTGTATTGAGTTCTAAGTCCGTCAAAATGGGCGCTTCCGGCACCATTGTAATAATATTGACGGCCTAATTGTATCAGGCTTGACCCGATCATGTTTTCAATTCTTAAGAAACCATCATAAATAAATAATTGAGGGTCATCCGGGAGCTGATCCTGAAAATCGTTTCTCCATCTGATATTTGAGTGAAAAGATATCTGTTTGCCTCGGGATGGTCTTGAAAAAATAATATCGGTTCTTAATTGTTCATACGGTCTGAAATGGGATTCGGAACTGTCTGTCCAGATATATAAATCAGAGTTAAATTTCCCCCGCAACTCAATCGAATTAGCAGTTCCATTGCTAATAATCAATAATATTGCTAAAATTAAACCTATACTGATGGGGTATCGAAAGATATTGAAGTTTCTATTATGCAAAAGTCTATCTCTAATTCAAAAATGCAAAGTTATTAAATTCATTAAACTCCACAAGTTTAACCTCTTTAATAGAGAAGATTCAACAAAAAAAAGGCTGGAATAAATTCCAGCCTTAAAGTAAAATAGAATTTGAAGTTTATCCTTCAGTTTTAGCCTTTGCAGCATCTTTAAGTTTATCATTAGCAAAGATAGCTATTTCAACCCGGCGGTTGTCCTGACGTCCTGATTCTGTATCATTACTGGCGATTGGTTGATCTTCGCCATATCCCATAATTCTAAATCGGTTAGAGAAAACTTCCAGAGTAGTCATATAGTTGGAAACTGATTGAGCCCGACGCATAGACAGGTTCAGATTATGATCGTTTGAGCCGGTGGCATCAGTATGACCTTCTACAAGAATCTCTGTATCTGAATATTTATTTAAAATACCGGCAAGATTACCCAAGTTATCTTTAGCAATCGGTCTCAATGATGAAGAATTGATATCAAACAGAATACCGGAATCAAAGGTAATTTTAATCCCTTCACCGATCCTTTCGACTCTGGCACCTTCTAAATCTCTTTGAATTTCCGCTGCTTGATTATCCATATAATTACCTATATAGGCTCCGGCAGCTCCGCCAACTGCGGCTCCGATGATTGCCCCAACCGCAGTATTACCGGCTTTATCGCCAATGATACCACCAATTACAGCTCCCGCACCGGCACCGATTAATGCGCCTTTGTCTCTTTTTTTCCAGGCACCACACCCGAAAGATCCTATCAGAATCAAACCTACCATGGCAAAAATTGCTGTTCTTTTCATATTTTGATCTCCTGTTCAAAACTATTAAGTATAAAAAGTTCTGTATCAAATTCTACTTGTTGTTTAATAGATATTCTTAAGAAAGTTATTGGATTTTAATTTTGGATGCAACTAATCTTTTACAAAATTGAATTAAATAAATAAATATAGTTATTAATATTCAGCGATTAAACATTCACTCATTTTTCTGTTAAGTTCTTTTCTAACAGCCTTAGCGATAATTTTTTGAGTCAATGGTTTTTTAATAAACTCACCGGCACCGAATGATTGAGCTTTTGTAACGCGATCAGTTTCTGAATATCCAGAG
Organism: uncultured bacterium; assembly: GCA_965372795.1. Lineage (GTDB taxonomy): Bacteria > Zixibacteria > MSB-5A5 > GN15 > FEB-12 > QNAD01. Next base: position 32,161 of record CBDVDR010000014.1, on the reverse strand, counting down.
ACGATTATAGCTTTTTGATCTGGATTTATTTCCAGAGCTTTCTGGTAAGTTGTAGCTCCATCTATTCCCAAAGGCATAACCATGTCGAGAATTAGAAGATCAAACTGGTTTAGTTTTAAAATTTCAATCGCCTTTTCACCACTATTCACCGTGGTGATATTATAACCTAACTTGTTAAGAAGCTTACAAGTTACTTCTCTTTGGACATTATCGTCATCAACAACCAGCAAAGATTCATTCCCCCCTAAGAATGATTCCACCTCTTCCGGTTTTACTGAATCATTTGTGATAGGGAAATAAATATAGAATGATGTGCCGACTCCCTCTTTTGTAATCAGGTCAATATAGCCATCATGATCTTTGACAACCGTATCCACGACACTTAAGCCAAGACCCGAACCGCGTTTTTTATCGGTTGTTTTAAGGGTAAAGAAAGGATCAAATATTTTTGTAATCTTATCTTCCGGTATGCCATAGCCATTATCTTTAACTGTCAGCTTTACATAGCTGCCTTTAGGAACTTGATTGATTTTTGAAGATACTTTTATAAGATTTATATTTTCTGTCTTAATTATTATTTTCCCGGAACCATGAACCGCATCACTGGCATTTATCAATAAATTGGATATTACTCTATAAATTTGTGCATTACCACCCATCATATTCTTTAAGTCGCCGGCAAGATCCAACTTGCAAATTAAGCTGTCTGTTATCTTAACATTTTCCTTTATGGCAAAGGGGATGATATCGTTCAAATTTAAAGGTTCCTGATTATAATGGCCCCGCCTGCCTAATGTCAATAGTTGCTGATTGATATCAGCAATCTGATAAGCAGAGCGTTCAATATCATCAAGATACTCTAAGGCTGGATGGCCTTCCGGAAGTTCTTCTCTTATAAAATCGGGATAGGCTGTCATAGGTGCCAGCAAATTATTAAAATCATGAGCTATTTGACCGGCGATACTCCCGGCAGCCTCAAGACGCTGAGCGCGGGATTCAAGTTCCTGAAGCCTTGTTTCCTCAGTTACATCATGAAGAATTGCTTGTGCCCCAATAATCTCGCCATCTTTATAAACAGGTAATGCATTTACTTGAATTTTTGCAATCGAATTATCCTTCTTGATAAACTCAGAGGGGAAATGTTCAACCAATTTTCCTTGAGCACTCATATCAAAAGATTCCAGAGCATGGGGGATTTCATCACCGGGGACAAATTCCATGATATTCTTGCCTATTAGATTTTCAGGAGTATAACCGAAGACTCTTCTAATTGAAGGTGAGACATATAATAATTTACCTGATAAATCTATAGTTGTTATGACATCAAACATATGATTGGCAATATTCTTAAATTTTTCTTCACTCTCAATTACTGCCATCTCAGCTTCTTTTCGTTCGGTAATATCATGAGTTATAATAACCACATGATCTACTGAATTATTCTCATTATTGATAGAATAAAAAGTTTGCGATACCCATTTCGTTCCGGTTGAGCTTTGAGTAGTTAGAGGTAACTCAGGGATATAAAATTGTCCGCCCTCTTTGTATACCTTTTCTAATTGAGGAATCCATCTGTTGATATAACGATCTTGATCGTTAAAAAGTAATTCTTTTGGATCTATTGACATAAATTCTTTTACCTGAGCATTCGATATTCCCCAGATATTTTGCCAGGCTTTGTTAACACTCAATAATTTTCCATAAGTATTTCTAACCGATATTCCTAACGGAGAATTTTCTATTAATGCCCTGCTAAACTCTTCACTTTTTAGTAATGATTTTTCTGCTTGTTTCTGTTTAGTAACATCAATAACTAAAGAGGCAACTCCAAGGGTACTGCCATTTGAATTAATCAACGGTGTATTATACCACTCACATATAATTGTTTCACCTGTTTTAGTTATATTGGGATAGGTATATAGTTTCTTTCCTCGGAAATTCAATAACTCATTAAAAGTAATAAAAAATTCTTTTTTTAGATGCTCTGGTATTAACAACGAGCCATGGTTATCGAGGATTTCTTCTTTGGTATATCCAAATATAACCTCTGCTGATTTATTCCATTCCTTTATATTAAATTCTGAGTCAAATTCGATATAACCCAGAGGCGATTGTTCTAAATGAGTTCTAAGTCGTTCTTCAGATTTTCGTATTATTTCTTCCGATAGTTTTCGCTCGGTTATATCCTGAATCGTTCCAAGCATACTAACTGGATTTCCATCCGAATCAAATTTGAGCTCCCCTAATCCATGAACCCATTTTTCTCTTTTATCATCAAAACTTATAATTTTATATTCTTTATCAAAATTTTCTTTATTCTTTAATACATCATTTAGAAAATAATGTTGTAATTCTTCCTTATAATCAAGATGAAGTATTTGAAACCACCCATTATTATCTTTTATGTAATTATCATCAATCCCAAAAATGATGTTTAACATATCAGAACTTGTCCATACTCCGGTTTTTATATCCAGTAAATATGTGCCAAGTTTGGCAACGAGTTGTGATTCGTTAAATAAATATTCAAATTCATTATTGGGGGAATTCGTTGGCGGAGTCAATTTTATATCCGAACTTTTATGATTATTAAATTGGTCTGAATTATCACCAGATTGAAAATTACTGAGCTGTTGACGCAGCGTCTTTATTGTTTTGATTAGTTGCTTTTTAGTTTCTCGGTGGTCTTTCATAAATGTCTTTCTTAAGCCCTGGCTTTGACACAGTAAAAATTGACTCAGTCGAAAAAAACATATTTTTTATGATAAAATATTACCTTTAATTATTTATCGGATACTATCTCAAAAATGTTACTAAGTTAATTATTTAATATGTGTAAAAAAATAAATTATCTTTTTGATGTATAATTAGATAGCGATTAAAAACTGTATTATATAGAGATATATTATCTTAAATATTTAAAATGCTTCCAAGTCAATTACTCGGGCTGGCGGAGTAACATCAATTTCTGAAGAAACGCTAATTTGCAGTGAATTAGCGGTAGAATAAAATCCGGTTGAATTGCCATAAAATGAGCTGGAATGAAGCGGAAATGTATAATTTCCGTTTACTGAACAAGTATATTTGGTAATTAATGTCAAATTATCGCCTGGATTTATACTATTCAAAATTTCTCCGTTAGGATCATCAACAATCCAATAGAAGCAATTATTATCAGGATAAGATGGGAAGATTGTATTATCAAAAATATAAGATATGCTATTTCCATTTTTAGTAACAGAATGGTCTATCAGGTTAAATTCTTCGGGTATATGTTCTGAGAAAAACAGACCGGTTAATGAAAATGATTCATTATTAACTATTGTACGGGTGATAATCAAAGTATCATCCGAGCTAATGCTTTGAGTATTGATATTATACTGGTTTAGAAAATTATATCCTGTGGGAAATAAAATTTCAGCAAATCCCATAAATGGAACTAAAATTATAATAACAATTATGTATAAGAAAATTTTCATTATATATAATATCGGTCAAATATTGGTTTGATTCAATTGATTAAAAATTAAATCACCCCGGTTTTATATGCAAGTTTGAAAATAAAAAATATATAATAGAATGTTTTAATATTTAAATAATGTTAATCTATGGGAATTGATATGCAAGTTAGAAAATACGGCAATCCTCCCTTCAAGGTTGCCCTGCTTCACGGAGGTCCCGGTGCGCCCGGATATATGGCTCCGATTGCCCGTAAATTGAGTGATAAAATAGGCATATTGGAACCTATCCAATCTGAAGATTCCCTTGTTGGGCAAATTGATGAATTAAAAGAACAACTCCAACAGAATTCAACCCTCCCTGTTACATTAGTTGGATCATCATGGGGGGCGGTTTTGGCTCTGTTTTTAGCTGCCCGCGAGTCTTCTATGGTAAAAAAACTAATTCTAATCGGTTCAGCGGTTTTTGATTCGAAACATTCGGCGATGATTGAAAACATACGATTTCAAAGGCTAAGCCCGGAAAATCAGGCTCGATATAAATCTATAAAAAAAAACTTTCAATCTGCTCCCAAAGAACAACAGAATTCAATTTTTAAAGAGTGGGGAAAACTCTTTATGGAAACAGATTTGTACGATCCGATTACCACCGATCTTGAAGTGATCGAAGTCCAGGCTGAACTGCACAAAAAAGTCTGGGGCGATTTTGTTACCTTACGCAATAAACCGGGGTATCTGAAAAATCTATTTTCTCGAATTAAAGTCCCGGTGATTGTGATCCATGGAGACTATGACCCGCATCCAATAGAAGGTATCCGTCCTTTTCTTGAAAGTTGCTTGGCAGACCCAAAATTTATAATCATACCGGACTGCGGGCATTATCCCTGGATCGAAAAAAAAGCAGCCGATTATTTTTATTCTATCCTAATTGATGAAACCAGATAAGGCAGTAGTTTTTGTTGTTTATAAGCCTACCATACTAAAAACACCATTACTGACTGTAAAAATACCGGTCGCTGATGCCATTGTTCCGGTAAATGATCCGTTAAAAGTGGAATTAGTGATTTCGTCAACTGTGATTGATCCGGTCGTACTTACAAATATTCTATTGGCGGTTAAGGTTTCAATCCAGGATGAAGCCTGTTCCGGGTCAAATTCATCAGGAAGTTCAAAATCCTCAACACCTTCTAAGTAAGCATACAAATTCACTTGAGTGAGACTAACCGGATAATTACCGGTTGTAACAGCATTACCCGTTTTAGATAATACGATAATCATTATATCAACCGTATTATCTAAATTTTTCCTGCCTCCATAGCAAAAAGCATAGGATTCAGTTTGAGCAGGAATATGCGATCCTCCACATACTTCAGTAATATTTAAAGGAAATTGTCCATTCACAGGCATTGTAAGACCTTCAATTGCAAAAGTTCCTGCTTCAGGGGGGAGAGCTATCTTCAAATAATCAAAAGATAGAAAACCGCTAACATATATATCAGGTACAAAATCATCAATTACAGGATTTTTCTTGTCATCGCTGCACCCAAGAAGAAGTAATAAAGAAGTCATTATCAAAATGAATAGAATTCTAAAGCCAGTCTGTTTAGCTGAAAGGGAAGCCTGAAAACTGTGATTTTGCCTAATATTAAACATAATTACTACCTACTGTTTTTGGTTAAAGATATTTGAGTTATTTATAAGGTGCGATAACTAAAGGCTGTTGTCAAGTGGTTAGTATTGTCTATTTATTGATATTATACTAAAACATCCGGTCGAGAATAGTGCCCCGCAACATCAAATAGGCATTTCTGATCTTGTCTTTCATCTTTTCTAAATGCTTGTGATAACAAAAGTATTTGATTCCTTTGCCGCTTGACATAAAAGATTTTAAGCTTTAGTTCGAAAACGAGCGGAAAATAAAACTCCTGAAATTATTAATCCTATTCCAAGATAGGCTAATAAACTGATTACTTCTCCAAATAGAAAATATCCGATGATGATGGCATAGACTGCCCCAAGATAATTGAAATTGCTGATATTAGCCGCGCGTTCAAGTTGGTAGGCTTTGGTCATATAAATTTGAGCAACAGTAGTTGTAAGACCGATTCCAATTAATATTATCAATTCGGTGAGATTAGGAGTTACCCAATGAAAAAGTGTATAGGTTCCTATTATCGGAACTGTCACCAGCGGGAAATAAAGTACAACAACCAGAGGATGATCAAATTCTTTTAATTTACGAATAAAATTATAAGCAAATCCCGAGCAGACAGCCGCACTAATTCCGATTATTAAATCAGTTACCGAAACTCTTGGATCAAATCCCTTAATAAAAAAGACACCCATAAAAGAGATCAGAAAAAATAACCACTGAATTGATCGAGGATGTTCTTTAAGCAGAAAGCCAGCAAAGATAATTGTAAAAATAGGGGAGAGATACTGTATTGTAACAGCCGATGCTAAAGGCATTTGCTGCAAAGTATAAAAATACATCATTAACCCTCCGGTACCGGCGATGCCTCGCAAAATCAGATACTTCTTATTGTTCCCCCAGGGATTTAATTTTTGTTTTTTAATTAAAAAATAGCATACTACCAGCGACACCAGTGCTCTAAAAAATACTATCTCATAAGCAGGGATGTTATCAAGATATTTGACCCCGATATTCATCAAGGCGAAGAAAATCGTTGAAATGATTATATACTTTACACCGATTGACATTAGGCAAAAGCTCTTATTTTAAAATACAACCTGATCAATCTTTTGCTTTACTAACCCAGGGTGGGGCTGAATCAATCTGTTGGCGTAATATCAAATATAACTGAGCCGCATGATGCTGGACATGACGCATAGTATACATATATAACTCCGCAACGGTGAGTCCTTTTCGCATTGCACAGGGCAGTTCGGCGTTCTCATCAGATAAGGTAGAAACTTTTTCTTTGCATTTGTTGCGTGCAAATTTTAGATAAGTTAGAAGTTCATCTTGTGAATATACACGTTCAGGAAATACGCCTGCCGGATCAAGCTCGGTCAGCCCGAATGGTTGTGGGGGAGTAAACCCTTCAGCCGAATCAGAGAGGTAGAAATCAAGAAAGAATATTGTATGATAGGCTATATACCAGAATTCAGGTTTTTGTGAACGGTCGCCCCATAATTTTTCAGGGCACTCAACTATTCCGTTTTCGAGCATATCTATGGCAGCCCCGTATTGCAGCCAAAGAACTTCTTTTATAGTAGTACCCAATTTAATTCTCCTGTCGATTTATTGTTTTCTTCTTGTAACAATACTAAACCGAATGATGTTTGTAAACGAATAGGTTTAACCGGGCAAGAATAGCAAAATATTAATTATTAGTTCTGATTGATTTATCTGGTTTTTGAATTACATTTCAAATATGAAAATTGATCAAAATAGGATATTTTAGAGTTACCGATGAAAAAGAAATATGAACTAATGGCTCCGGCGGGAAATTTCTCAATGTTAGTTGCGGCTGTTAATGCCGGGGCGGACGCTGTTTATTTTGGATTAAACGAATTCTCCATGCGGGCAACTTCCAAAAATTTCAAACTGACTGACCTTGACCAAATGAGAGAAGTTTGTGAAGCTTCCCCTCGCAAGGTGAAAATGTATCTCACTCTGAATACTATTATTTATGATGATGAACTGAAAAAATTAGAGAAAGTCATAAGTAAAATAAAAGGCAAAGTTGATGCGATTATTTGCTGGGACCATGCCGTAATGAGACTTAGTAAAAAATATAAAATCCCGTTTTTCATCTCAACCCAGGCATCTGTGGCAAATACCGAAGCTGCCGAATTCTATAAAAAAATGGGTGCCAAAAGAATCGTTTTAGCCCGGGAGTTAAATTTAAAACAGATCAAAAATATTTCCAAAACAATTGAGGTCGAATGTTTTGTGCATGGTGCTATGTGTGTTGCTGTCTCTGGACGATGTTTTATGTCTCAGTTTACCTATAACAAATCAGCTAACCGGGGAGAGTGTTACCAAAATTGTCGGAGAAGTTACGTTGTTACTGATGATAACGGACATGAATTACGAGTTGAAAATTCTCAAATTATGTCTGCCAAGGATTTATGCGGTCTCGCCTTTGTAGAACCAATGAAAAAAGCAGGTGTCATTAGTTTTAAAATCGAAGGCAGGGGGAGAGATGCAAGGTACGTTGATCAGGTTACCTCGGTTTATAGAAAAGCCCTGGATAATAAATTGACCGATGAAGAAATAAAAACCGGAATCAACGATTTGGAAAAAGTTTTTAATCGGCAGTTCTCATCCGGTTTCTTCCTTGGCAAACCAACTAATCATGATTTTTCCACAACCCAAAATAATGATGCAAAAGAGATCAAACGGGCATTGGGGAAAGTCACCAATTACTATACAAAGAATCAAGTCGCGGCAGTAAAATTATTATTGGATTTAAAAGTTGGTGATGAAATTATTGTGATTGGGAATAAAACTGGTATAAAAAAGACCGAAGTAAAATCAATTGAAATTGAAAACAGGATTGTTTCAAAAGCCCAAAAGGGTGACGAGATTGGTATCAAAATACCGGGTATCAGAAAAAACGACGAAATCTATAAAATAACAAAAAAAACTTAATCCTTACAAATTAGATATTTTCTTGGGTCGATCAAGTTCAGTTCTCACAGCGGCGGCAATTGTTTTTGAAGTAACAGGTTTCTTCACAAAGGCACCGGCACCCAATTTCTGAACTTCTAAAACACTGCTTGATTCTGAAAAACCTGATAAAATAATTGCCTTTTGAACAGAATTTACTTTTAGAATTTGTCGATAGGTTTCAGTCCCATCAATCCCGCCCGGCATTACCATGTCAAGTATGACAAGCTCCACCGGATTCTCACGCAGGAATAAAATAGCTTTCTCGCCGCTTTCTACAGAATTTACATTGTATCCAAGCTTTGTGAGTATTACAGTTGAAACTTCACGCTGAATATCATCATCATCAACAACTAATATCGATTCTTCTCCGCCCATAATTTTATTGGCATCCTTTATATCAACCGTCTCAAGCGTGATAGGTAAATAGATATAAAAAGAAGTACCTTCACCGACTTTGGTACTCAAGTCAATAAATCCTTTGTGGTCTTTAATAACCGCATCTACAACACTCATCCCAAGCCCCGAACCATGATTCATATTAGTTCTCTTGGATGTAAAGAAAGGATCAAAAATTTTCTGGACAATGTCATCAGGAATACCACAACCATTATCAGATATAGTTAATTTTACATATTCCCCCTTTGGAACCCGGCCGTAAACTATTGAAACATCATCAACATAGTAGTTCTCAGTTTTAATATCTATTATCCCAATATCCTGCATAGCATCTTTTGCATTATGAAGAAGATTGCTGATCATTCGATGAATTTGCGCCCCGCCGCCACGAAAATTATTTAAATCGTCATTTAAATTTAAATCAAAAGTGAGTGTATTGGGATAAGGCTTCAAATCCGTTAAGGTTTGTTGAACGATTGTATTTAAGTTTAAGATTTTTTGATTGTAATGTCCTCTTCGACCCATAGCTAATAAGTCCTGGTTAATTTCTGCTATCTTAATCGATGCCTTTTCAATTTGGTCTAAATATTTTAAAGTTGGATGATCATTTGGCAGGCCGCTTCGAATAAATTCAGGGTATGCCATAATTGGACCCAAAAGATTATTAAAGTCATGGGCAACCTGTCCTGCAATTGTTCCTGCCATTTCTAATCGTTGTGCTCTTGATTCCAGTTTCTGCAATCGTTTAGTCTCTGTGATATCAAGAATTATTTCGACTAATACAGATTTTCCGTTAAATTCTGATAATTGAAGATGAACATCAACATCGTATGTCGACCCGTTCTTTCTCTTATGAACAGCTTCAATGGAAATTAGCTCTTTAGTATTGTTTTTTAGTGGTTCGATTAGCTGCATAAATGATTCTCTGGTAAATTCTGGCTTAATATCCAACGGAGTCATTTTTGAAAGTTCTTCCAGTGAATACCCAATATTTTCTCGTGCACCGAAATTGACATTAATAAACTTTAAACTCTCAGTATCAAAAATATAAATTTCATTAAGTGATCTCTCCAGGATGTTAGCTAAATCTCTTGTGTTTTGTTCAGCCCGTTTGCGATCAGTGATATCACGACCCACACCTATGATTGAAGTCACGTTCCCCTCAACGTCAAGAACAGCGGTATCCATCCAGCCGAGCCATCTCCAGCCGTCTTTTGTCATAGCCCGTTGTTCAACGTATGCAGTGTGTGGCGGGCGATACAATTTTTCCATCTCTTTGGCGGTGCTTTCATGGTCATCTTCATGGACCTTGAGCATAAATTTTTGTCCCAGTAATTGATCCTCTGTGTTTCCAAACACCTTGCAATAGGAAGGGCTGACAAACTGGAATCTTCCTTCTGTGTCCACCTTGACGACCATATCGTTTTGATTTTCAACCAGTAGACGGAAATTCTGTTCGCTTTCCAGTAGTGCTTCCTCAGCGTGTTTGCGCTCGGTAATGTCTATCAATGATGCCATAGATCTAACAATTTTGCCATCTTTAGTTTGCTCTGAGGTTGCCGAAAGAAGAACATCAATTATATCGCCATTCTTTTTTACATATTGATAGGGAATATCCTCGCTGTGTCCGGTCTTGAAAAAATTGGGGAGAACCTCATCAATGGCAAATTGTTTTGATTTATCCGTGAGGAAATCTGTAGATTTACGCCCAAGAACTTCATCTTCTGTATAGCCAAGTTTTTCCAGCCACTTTTCGGTTACACTCACTATTTTACCGTGTTTGTCGATGGAGTGAAGCATCGCAGGAGTCTCTTCATATAAAGAGCGATACTTCTCTTCGCTATCTCTCAACTCTTCCTCTGCCTGTTTGCGTTTAGAAATATCTCTTATTGCGGTGACCCGTAATTCATCATCGTCACCTTTTATATCTCTCGCTTCAACCTCAACAGGAATTAGTGTTCCATCTTTTTTTATGGCTATTAACTCATAAGGCTTGGTTTCTTTTTTTATAATATTCTCTTGAATCGCTGCATGATATTCCGGTGGGACACATAGCTCAATTATATTCTTGCCAATAATTTCATTTCTTGAATAGCCTAATAGTTTTGTAAGCGATTCGTTTACATCAACAGTAATACCGTTATTGTGAATTATTATTCCTTCGAAAGTGAGGTTTGAAAGTTTCTTGAATCGTTCCTGGCTGTCCAGAAGGGCTTCCTCAGCCTGCTTGCGTTCGGTGATGTTCTGGATAGTCCCAAACATTTCAGTCGGATTTCCTGCATTATCGAACTTTAAGTTACCTAACCCATGAACCCACTTTTCCTGGCCGGTTGCTAAGTCAATAATTTTATATTCTTTATCAAAATGATTATGCTGTTTTAAAACATCATCCTGTACGTAATTCAACATTATTTCTTTAAAATCAGGATGAATTATTTCCAGCCACCCATCTAAGTTTCTAACAAAATTTTCATCAATGCCGAAAAGAATGTCCAGTTCAATCGAATTTGTCCAATTACCTGAATTTACCTCAAACACATAATGCCCTAAGCCCGCTAATTTTTGTGCTTTAAGAAGTTTGCTTTCACTTTCGCGTAATGCTTTGTCAGCAATGGCACGTTCCATCTCACTTTCAATGCGTGAAGAAAATATTTTAAGTATACCTTCTTTGAAATCCGTTTCATCTATAGGGTTTCGATAAAGAGCTGCCAATATACCCAGTGGCTTATTTTTGGAATCAAAAAGAGGAACTCCAACATAGCCTTCAACACCCATTTGTTTTAATAATAAATCCTTTGGAAATTGATCTGCTACTCCCGAAGTATACGAACAGGCATGTTTCCCCATTACGTTTTCACATGGAGTATCGACTAAGCCATATTCAATATTTTCTTCTAGTTTTCCTTCAGCAGTAACTGCAATAGTTTTTATTAAGTCCTCTTGACCTTTATTAAATTCCCCTATAAAGGTATAGTCGGCATCCAGGTTTTTAGCAAGGTGTATGGCCATGGATTCAAAGAAGCCTCTTCCTGATTGTGAAGATGTGCCTTCAACAAGTTTTCTTATTGTATTCTCTAACCGTGTCCGTTTGGTGACGTCTAATACTAAAGAAGCTACGCCGATTGTTTTGCCCTCATCATCAATTAAGGGTGTATTATACCATTCACAAATAATTGTCTTATTGTTTTTTGTTACATTCTCATTAGAACTTTTAGTTTCTTTTCTTTGAGCTAAAAGATTATTCCAAACTTTATCAACCGCATCCTTCGCTGAATCTGGAACAATTAATCCAGAAGCATGCTGGCCGATTGCTTCCTCATAGGTGAACCCAAAAATATTCTCTGCGGATTTATTCCATTCAGTAACTTTAAAATTTAAATCCCATTGAATTACTCCTAACGGTGTTTGTTGAACATGTAAAGATAGTTTTTGCTGTGATTGAAGTAGATGTAGATTTGTATCTCTAAGTTGTTGTTCGCTCGCCATTAACTGCTGGTTGGTAGCTCTAAGTTGTTGTTCGCTCGCCAATAACTGCTGGTTGGTAGCTTTAAGTTGTTGTTCGCTGGCTATTAATTCTTGATTTGATGCTTTAAGCTTCATCATGTTGATCTCTTGATGTCGTTTATAACGATTTAAAATCATGCCGATAAAACCTGCAAGCAGAAAACATAACACAATCAATGCATATTGAACCGTCTCGAAACGCTTATTGACTTTTTTAATAACCTGATGAAGGGAAGTCTCAACGTTTTCAGCTTGATCAAGGACACTTCTGAACACAAAATCAAAACGCTGATCAATGTCCGATCCGACCGTTGATAAATTTAATTGAGCATATCTTTCTTTGGCAATAACACGGAACGCTCTTATATTCTCTAATATTTTTGTAATACCAATTCGAAGATCGGGATCTTTAAGAGCAATAAAATGAACATCCTCTTTTTGTCCTCCCTCAAGCATTGCAAGTGAATACCATTCCGCTTTATTTATATGATGCCACACTGTTTCAATATCTTCGTTTTTATCGCCGCTAATGATTTCCTCAAACCATAAATGAGCTATTGTTGATTCATATTTGATCTCAATTATAGCATCAATAAGAGGAGTATATTGTTTTGCAATTTGAGAGCCAGTATTCAAAACATACCACATGGTGGCTGCAATAATCAGACCAATAAAGCTAACCTGCAGATAAACCTTCCAGGCTTTTCGAGTAAAGGAAATTGGAATTATATCATCATTGTCTTTTTTGACAAGTAAATTTTTATCGTCTGATTTGTTTTTCATATATTGTTTCCGAACAACTAAATTCTTTCATTTTTCTGAAGTAATATTTTGGTAGTATTATTTCCTTCGGTGAAGAACACTTGACCTGATGTTACATCCAATAAAACAGATCGCCGTTGAATTCCACCAACTCGCATATATTTAATTTCCAAATTTAATTTCACTATATATCCCAAAACGGAATCTATTATTTTATCAGGAATATCTCCATCTTGAAGTATATTGGCTCCGCCAACAACAAAGATTTCCAAATCATTAATAGATGCCCCTAAATGTTGAACAGTTTCAAGTAATATGTCTATAGAATTTTCGGCATATTTTGTAGTTTTATTAGTAGTGGGTGCCTTACCCGGAAGCATTATATGCGCTAATCCGCCTATTTTCCTGGTTCTATCGTAAACTAGGAAAGCAACACATGATCCAAGGGCAATTGATCGTAAAATAACTGGCTCAGTTGATACATAATATTCGCCGGTATCTACATCAATAGTTTTATTAATCAAATGCAATTTTAATATTCCATATCAAAAATTCAAATGTCTTAATTTAACTTGTTATAATATTAATATATAACTTTTAATGCCCTAATTAGTCAATCTAAATCTGATAGCAGAACGTACGAGATTATGCCCAATTTATTCGATCCTGCATCTATCAAATGAGATCCACTTTCTTACTTTTATGGTTGGCTTTTAGCTGAGGGAGGGGGGAAGAAGCCGAGCTGTGATAACATTGCCACATTGTCCCAGGTTACCCATGTTTCAGCGATTTTACCCTCTTCAAAGCGTTGAATAATAATGTTAACACAGGTAAATTCTTTGCCGGAAGCGGGAAGTCCGCCCATTGGACCGGTTTGTGTTGCTGTCATAGTTGTTACATAGGCGACTTTATCACTATCTGCTACTATAACATCAATGGTCTCACTGAAATCTGAAACAGCTGAGATGAAGTCTCCAACAAATGCTTTTAATTGTTCACTCCCATGCATTTCCTGAAATTCTGGAGGCATTGCCTGACAGTGTCTTACATAATTTGAAGTCAGGACTTCATCAAAAACTTCCATGTTTCCTTTAGCCATTTCAGAATGGATATAACGAATGGTTGCGATATTATCATTTTCCATTTTTGCAAGGTTGCTATTTTCAGAACATCCACCCATGAAAAGTAGTACGATTAAAATTATCGTATAAGGTTTAATTTTGGAAAAATACACAGCTTTCTCCTTCTATTAATTTTTTTGGAATTGATTTATAAAAAAATATTAGTTTAAATTTTTATTATCAATAAAAAATTCACTTTAAATAAAATATTATAAATTTGTTTTTAGATAAAATGAGATAGAGTATTAAAATTCCTTGATTTATTAAAGGCTTGTTAAGCATAGCAATACAACGAATTAACAGTACCTGTCGTAGTTGTATGATGGGTAATCATGATCCATAAATATAACTTGACATGTTTTCTGTACCTTGCTATAATTAGTTTTAATATATGGACGAAATGACTCCATAATTATCTATAAGTCTTTATACATGAGGAATAAAATATGACAAATATCAATGTCAACCTGTCTGATAGCGGTGTCAAAACGATTGACAGCGCTATAATAGAAAATCTTAAAGAATCCCTAAGAGGTGAGCTTTTGCTTCCCGTTGATAAAGACTACGATGAGGCGCGTACAATCTGGAATGCTATGATCGATCGGAAGCCGGCAATTATAATTAGGTGTAAAGGCGTTGCCGATGTAATTATTGCTGTTAAATTTGCCGCTGAACAAAATTTTCTGGTGTCGATTCATGGAGGAGGACACAACATTGCCGGGAATGCTGTATGTGATGGCGGCTTGATGATTGATTTATCACAAATGTCTGATGTACGGGTTGACTTGGATACAAAGCGGGCTCATGTCGGACCCGGTGCAACTCTGGGAGATATTGACCATGAAACCCAGGCTTTTGGGTTTGCGGTACCAACGGGTATTAATTCTACTACCGGTATTTCCGGACTAACACTTGGCGGCGGCTTTGGATGGATATCACGAAAACATGGTATGACTATTGATGCCCTTCGCTCTGCTGATGTAGTCACGGCTGATGGAAATCTTGTCCATGCCAGCGAAAATGATAATCCCGATCTGTTCTGGGCGATTCGTGGAGGAGGAGGAAACTTTGGAATCGTCACCCGTTTTGAATTTGAGATTTATCCAATCGGTCCGGAAGTTCTTAGCGGTTTGATAGTTTTCTCACAAGATGAGGCTAAGTCCGTTCTAATGAAATATCGTGAATTTGTTGCAAACCTTGGCGATGAAACCAGTGTATGGGCAGTTTTACGCGAGGCTCCTCCGCTTCCTTTTCTTCCGGAAAATGTCCATGGTACAAATGTTCTGGTCCTGGCAATCTGTCATATCGGTGATCCTCAAGAAGGTGAAGAAATTCTTAAACCGGTTCGAAGTTTTGGAAACGTGATCGGCGAACATCTTGGGGTCCAGCCTTTTAAAAATTGGCAGCAAGCATTCGATCCGCTGCTTACTCCGGGTGCAAGAAATTATTGGAAATCTCACAACTTTATGGAACTGCAGGATGGGTTATTAGACGAAATAGTTAAATATGCTGGTGATCTTCCTTCACCACAGTGTGAAATATTCTTTGCTTCACTTGGTGGGGAAGTAAGCCGGATAGATTCAGATAGTACGGCCTACAATCATCGCGATGCTAATTTTGTTTTGAATGTACATGGCAGGTGGGATGATGCTTCCGATGATGATAAGTGTATAGGCTGGGCACGTGACTTTTTTAAAGCCTCTGAACCGTTCGCAACCGGTGGTGTTTATATCAACTTTATGACTGCCGATGAATCCGATCGTGTCGGAGCTGCCTTTGGAACAAGTTATGACCGACTTGTAAAAGTTAAAAAGAAATATGATCCAAACAATTTATTCCGAATGAATCAAAATATTTCTCCTAAAGTTTAATTATTAGTTAAAAAAAAGCCCTGATATCTATCGGGGCTTTTTTTATTTTGATCTGAATAATTATTTTACGGACATATGTGACAATCTACCGGAGCAGGTCCGCCACCAAACATCCAGTCGATAAAATAAGTCAAATTCACAATTCCATCTTCACAAGTGCCATCATTGTCAAATTCTTCAAAGCAAACGGGCGGTTGACCGCCATTAAACATATAAGCTACAAAATCAGTTAAATCAACAATATCAACAGTTCCATCATGATTGGCATCTCCGGGGGTTAAACAGCAACCTTCATTCGTGGTATAAACAAAATCGACAACTCTTGCAATGTCGGGGATTTCTCCAATTGTAATTATTGTATCTGGAGCTTGCTCACCATTAAAACAACAGGGTGGAGTAATTGTCCAAATACCATCAGATAAGGACATTGAATAAGTTCCGGTAAATTCGTCAACATTAGCAGCAACATAATACCCATCGGTGCCGTTAGTCCCTGTTCTGGCAATTACTTGATAAAAAGGGTCATCCAGCGGCAGGGGTACATCTACAAGAGTTCCACTGAGAGTAAAATGAGTTTCATTGATGGTGAATCCAAGCCCGCTGCCGGTTGTGTCACCGATTACGTCAATGGATCTCCAGGCTGGATCTGTAACATAACCTTCAGCATAAACACTAAGAGAATATAAGCCAGTATCTGTGTACAAAGAATAGTTACCAGCGTCGCCAACTCTTGCATCGAAGTTATAATTTCCCAAAAATCCAAAATTTGAAGCATTAACAATAACATCTTCCCAGAAAATAGGGCTGTCCTCAGGGTCTTGTGCAATAGTTCCTGCGATCAGTTGACCTTCAATTATCTCAAGGGTTACCGTTTCACCCGGTGAAACATTAGGAATGTAATTATTTAAAACTATTAACCCGAGAGGCATTTGGAAATCTTCATTATATTTATCAATTGATATAGACCAGCCGGAATTATCCAATGAAGATACATGCAAGGTTGCAATATTATCCATACCGACTCCTGATATTGCATTTGTCCATCCAGACAGTGCAAATGAATATGCATTTATATTATAATTATTAATCGGTAACCCGTCATTTTCAGTAACTCTTACGTAAATCTCAGCATCGGTTTTAGTTAGTATAATGTCATGTTGGAAACTGCCTAAAGTGTCGTGGTTAAAGCTAAATTGTTCGGTGGCTAAATAGGTTGGATTATAAATGAAATCATCGGCTTCTAATACCCAGTCACCTTTGTCTAAGTCTGAGAAATAAATGACGTATCTACCATTATGTGTCGTTGCAAATTTTTCAATATCAAATTCTTGTTCAATTGAAAAAACTGCTCCTTCAAAATTTATCAGAGTCCCAAAATTATCTTTTACAAAGCCCCACACCGAATCGGTTGCAGCTGTGTACACAAAATCATTACCACCAACAACTCCGGAAACGATAGCAGAAATATATTCGGATGATACAAACCCGGGAACTACTTGTGGTTCTATAAAAAATTCAACCCCAAAACTATTATTGCCAATATTGATTGAATAGAATCCATTAATATCTGTTGTTGCCAAAAATGCGCCTTCATCACCGGACTCAGACTCGGCATTTATAAATCGATTCGCAAGAAAACTGTTAGGTGCCGGAAAACCGGGAATTGATATTTGACCGGTTATTTGATTGGGGGGGGAAGGCATAGGAAGCATAGTTAGTACTTTCTGCAAGGTACTATTGGTAGCTATATCTTTAGCCCGAAAAATATAATTCCCCGGTTCTGCTACAAGATTAAAAGCTCCCATTATCGCCCAGCCATCCAAAATTGGATCTGCTTCAGTGATTGGATTCCCATCAGTTATATTCTCAGATGCTAACAAAAAATCAAGCGATGGGTCGATAGTTGAGCTTGAATTAATATCATACCAAATCTCCCAATTTATGGTAGCTCCTATATCACAGTTAGAACCCCAAAACAATTCATCGCCCTGGGTCATTGAAGTAACTGTTGAGTCACCGTTGATTGAAAAAAACATGTAATCAAATCCTGCAAAAGCTGATTGGGCTGTGAAAAAACCTATGAGTATAAAGACCGCTAAGAAACCTGACAATATCGTTGTTGGATTATTATTAGTTTTTTTGAGCTTCATTTAAGACTCCAATTAATTTTAATCTATAATTATCGAATTGCATTTTTGGTGGTTTGAATTCCATAACAATAAAAACATAAAATTGTTCAACCAATTTTGATCTTTTGAAGTTATTGAAAACCCAAGTAAATACTATTATGTACCAATATTGTCTATAATGCGTGAACAGTAAATTATAATTGAAATCCCAATTTTGTCAAGATGATTCTTCTCCTTTTGAGAAATTGCCTTGTTTGTGAAACTTGTAACATTATATCCCCAAAATGTTTACGAATTATAATGAAATAATACCTCTTGCATTATAGATTGTGTAGACCTATAATATGGGTTGGTAAACAAACTCAAGTATAATCCTATTAAATTCGGAGTATAAAATGCCGTTAGCTCCCGGAAAAATATTGGGACCATATGAAATTATTGAAAAAGCCGGAGCCGGAGGGATGGGTGAAGTTTTCAAGGCTAAAGATACCCGCCTTGACCGTATTGTTGCAATAAAAGTTCTTCCTCCTGCTGTTGCGGCAAATCCGGATCTAAAACTTCGATTCGAACGGGAAGCTAAAACTATCTCAAGTCTCAACCATCCCAATATTTGTATTCTTCATGATGTTGGTAACGAAGATGGGCTTGATTATCTGGTCATGGAATATCTCGAAGGAGATACATTGTCAGAGCGTTTGGAAAAAGGTCCGATAGCTTATGATGAGGTTCTTCAGATTGCCATTCAAATTTCAACTGCGTTAGAGTCTGCTCACCGCCAGGGCTTGGTCCATCGTGATCTCAAACCGGGAAATGTTATGTTGACCAAAGACGGAGCAAAACTATTGGATTTCGGTTTAGCAAAACTAACCATTGATTCCGCTCAGAATAAAAATGTTTCTAATCTAACAATGACCACTCCCTTGACCGGTGTTGGAACAATTCTTGGAACCATGCAGTATATGGCACCCGAGCAATTGGAAGGTAAAGAAGCTGATGTTCGAAGTGATATCTTTTCCTTTGGAGCCCTGCTGTATGAAATGATTACTGGTAAACGGGCTTTTGAAGGAAGTTCACAGGCAACTTTGATTGCGGCTATTATTGAAAGAGAGCCGGTTTCAATCTCATCAATGGTACCCATCACTCCGCCGCTCTTTGAACGGCTGGTAAAAAAATGTCTATCAAAGGACCCGGATAAAAGATGGCAGTCAATTTCTGATTTATGCGATGAATTGCGCTGGATATCACAGGCTGGTTCCCAGGTCGGACTGCCAATGCATCTTGCCAAAAAAAGAAAATTCAAATTTACAATTGCACGAATTGTCGGTGCCGTTGCTATTATGATTTCCTTGATTTTAAGTTATATGCTTTTCATGCAACCCAAAGAGAAAATTTATACTAACAGATTTTCCTTATCTCCGTCAATGGAGACTCCTGAAATTCGCTCTGTAAACTGGTCCCGTATTTCTCCTGATGGCCGGTTGATTGCCTTTCGCGCTACTGACACCCTTGGGGTTACGATGCTTTGGATCCGTCCTTTAAATTCACTTGAACCATACCCATTGAGAGGGACAGAAAATATTGCCCGACAATTCTGGTCGCCTGATTCAAAATTCATTGCTTTTTTTAAATCCAATCAACTTTACAAAATTCCTGTTGCCGGAGGTCCGGCGCAACTTCTCTGTGAAACTAACGGCGCTGATGGAAACTGGGGAACCAAAGGTTATATTCTGTTTGATGGCCAATCAACTGATACCCTAAAGTATGTTTCTGCTTCGGGTGGTACTCCCCAATATGCAACTCCGATAGATACCGCCAATGGTGAACGATCAACTGCCTGGCCCTGGTTTTTATCAGATGGTATTCATTTCCTATACACGCTCTATACCAAAAGCGGCTCAGAATTAAGAGTCGGATCAATTGAATCCGATGAATCGACATTGATCTTTGAAGAAAAAGAGATGCGTTTGCTGGATTCGAGAGTTGAATTCTGTAAACAGGGATATCTGCTTTTTATTAAAGATAAACTTCTGCTGGCTCAAAAATTTGATGAAATTAAATTTCAACTTATTGGCGAACCAATCCCGATTGCTCAGGGAATCGATCAATCCGGCAATGCTTCT
Source organism: uncultured bacterium (assembly GCA_965372795.1). Classification (GTDB taxonomy): domain Bacteria; phylum Zixibacteria; class MSB-5A5; order GN15; family FEB-12; genus QNAD01. Next base: position 12,158 of record CBDVDR010000014.1, on the reverse strand, counting down.
ACCTTCGGCACTTCTGACAACGGAGTTCTTCTATATCAATACACCTCAACCTCAAATCAGTCAGAACTTATTTGGTATGACCGAAATGGGTTGGAAATTGAAAAAGTCGGGAAACAAGATGCCTATCGTGACATTGTCCTTTCTCCCGATAATTCTAAACTTGTTTTTGGATTATATGATCAACAAGGATCAAATGAGGATCTCTGGATAAGAGATTTTAATAGAAACTTAGTCTCCCGGCTTACTTTTGACAAGCCTGATAATGTTGTACCACTCTGGTCGCCGGATGGAAAATATATCGCTTATTCTGAAACAGGGGATGGTACCTTTAGAACAAAATATAAACGGGCAGATGGTCAGGGAGTGATTCATTCACTTGACAATCTTGACTCGCTTATCAATGGACCTTCACATTGGTTTAGTGACAGTATCCTGTATTTATTAATAATGGAAAATAATCTTGATATTATGAGATATGATCTTGCTGATAAATCTATAACACCGGTTATAAATTCACAATATAGAGAAGTTGTTGGTACCGTCTCAAATAACGGAAAATATATTTTATACATGTCAAATGAATCAGGAATAAATGAAATATATGTCAGTGAACTTGGCGGCGATGGCGGGCGATGGCAAATATCAAATGAGAGTGGGTTTCGACCTTCATGGAGGGCTGATAATAAAGAGATCTTTTATATTAGCCGAAACGATTTTATGTCAGTTGAGGTAAATATTTCAACTGATAAATTTGAAATTGGACAACCTAATAAACTCTTTAACAAAACCATGAATTATGCCGGAAGTATCATTGGTGCCAGATACTGTGTCTCAAACGACGGCCAGCGAATCCTTATGAATATTCCGCTTAATGTGAAATCCAAAGATAATATTATTATCGTTCAGAATTGGCTGGAAGAATTTGATATTGATTAGTTTGAATTGTCAAAGTTGATAATGATATTTAGCAATTAATGTTTTTACCCTTTCGATCAAGCTCGGTTCTTACAGCTTTAGCAATAACTTCTTTAGTAACCGGCTTTCTAACAAAAACCCCGGCTCCTAATTTTTGAGCTTCGAGAACCCGATCCGTTTCTGAAAATCCTGACAATATTATCGCCTTCTGGGTTGGGTTAATATCAAGAATCTGACGATAGGTTTCTGCCCCGTCAATTCCTCCCGGCATAACCATATCAAGAACTATGATATCATGGGGATTTTCACGGAGAAATTCGATTGCTTTTTTACCGCTTTCAACCGAGTTAACTTTATAACCTAATTTCTCTAGGAGTTGAGTCGAGACATCACGTTGAATGTCGTCATCATCTACAATCAGAATCGTTTCGGTACCCGTAGATGCTTTTTCAGGGTTTGTGGTTTCTTCAAAATTTCGGGTGATAGGGAAGTAGAGATAAAACGAAGTTCCTTTTCCAACTTCTGTTGTGAGATCGAGGTAGCCATGATGATCTTTTATGACTGCATCAACTACACTCAGTCCAAGTCCCGACCCTCGTTTTTTATCAGTTGTCTTTGAAGTAAAGAATGGATCGAATATATACTGTAAATTTTCATCAGGAATACCACAACCAGTATCGGTTACGGTTAGTTTTATAAATTCACCTTTTGGCACTCGTCCATAGGCAATCGAAACTTCGTCAACATACTGATTTTCTGTTTTTATGATTATCCGTCCATTATCCTGCACTGCCTCAATTGCATTACTCAAGAGGTTTAACAAGATTCGATGAATCTGTGATGCACCGCCATTGAAATGAAGGAGATTCTGATCAAGTACTGTCTCAATACTCAATGAATCAGGAAGTGGATTCAACTCTCTAACAGCTTGAAGAATTATAGTATTCAAATTCAAAGGATGCTGGTTATAATGCCCTCTTCGACCCAGAGTTAGAAGCTGCTGATTGATCTCGGCGATCTTTTTCGCAGAGTTTTCAATGTCATCCAAATAGGTTAAGGCGGGATGATTTTTGGGTAATTCATCACGTATGAAATCCGGATAAGCCATCAAAGGGGCTAACATGTTATTGAAATCATGGGCTACCTGTCCGGCAATTTGACCGGCTGATTCAAGACGCTTGGCGCGTGATTCTAATTCTTGTAGACGCACTACTTCGCTGATATCCATAGCTATACCTATTAGATACGTCTGGTTACCTATTTCCAAATGATGGGCTGTAAATTCATGCAGGCCTGCCAAGCCATTTTTGAACAATGGTGAAATTTGAATACGCGCTTCACCACTTTCATATATTTTGTTTACTGCATCTGAAAAAGTTTTTTTATCATCTTCTTTGAACCAATCAAGCATTGACATTTTACTTAATTCCACAGCAGTGTAACCGGTCGTTGTTTCATGATTCTTGTTCCAGCGGATAAAAGCTCCCTTATCATCATACAAATAGAACATCCCCGGAAGGCTATTGATAATAGCATCAGACAACTTGACCTCTTTTGCCAACTCCTCTTCGGCAACTTTTCGATCAGTGATGTCCTCATGAGTGATTACAATACTTAATACTTTACCATTAGAATCTTTCAATGGATAAATCCTGGTGCTTAGCCAGCGCACTCTGCCAAATCCCCCTGACTCTGTTTCACCGGTCGGGTCGAATACGTATTCTGGTACTGTTACAGCCTCTCCTGCATATGCCTGTTTGACATATACAATTAAACCGGTTTCTTCAACTTCTTTACTTTTCAAAACATTAAATTTATTTACAGATGTGCTTGCTGGAAATCCCCAAAGATTTTCATAGGCTTTGTTGACTTCTATCTGAAGTCCATCAAGATCATAGATTTCCATTACAAGCGGAGATTGAATCATTTGGGTCCTGAATCGTTCTTCGCTAGCCTGTAAAGCTTCTTCGGCTTTCTTTTGGTCGGTGATGTCTGTTATGACGCCAAAGATTTGTTTTGCAGATTGATCAGGATTTTGTTTAAAAATACGTTCTTTTGAAAGCAAGGTATGCCATTGGCCTTTTTTTGATTTCATCCGGTATTTGTGTTGTAATATTTCTCCGGGTTTCAGCTTTTTATATAATGGAAATATTTCGAGCAAATAAATTTGAAAATCATCTGGGTGCATCAGTTGTTGTACTACCTTATTTCCCAAATCTTGAATTTCTTTAACTGAATATCCAAGAATTTTAATTATTCCTTCATTGCTGTAAACATTTTTATTTAATTCCAAATCATAGATGTAAATTATATCGGGGGAGGCATTAAGCAGCGATTCTTTAAAATAGTTGGCTTCATTGATCTTTTCCTCAGCAAGTTTTCGCTCTACTAATTGTTTTCTTAATGACCAAAGGCTGAGGGTCATACCTATGATTAAAATTATACAAATAAATACCAGGATAAGAAGTGACCAGTGAATACCGTCTTCATAAGCTGATACTTCTAAAAATATTTGACTTCCATGCAGATTTATTTGACTGCTTCGAATCAAATCTTCATTAATAACTCTTGTATTTGGATTAACACTATACTGTCTGCCTTCAGAATCGCTGATAGCAATATAGTAATCGTCTTTAAAATTATGAGGAATGCTGTGTTGCAATAAACTCTTTATTGAATGAATTCCTCCAAAGGTCCCAACAAATTTATTATCTCTGAATACCGGTACATAAACTTCAATTGCTGTATGCCCCTGAATTATTTGAAATGGATTGGTCCATACCGGTCTTTTAGATGCGGTGGCTTCACGCGAAGCTTTTTTGGATTCTGGTAAAGATAAAGTTAAGCCGATTATTTGTTTGTTGGGTTCAAAAGGTGCCGTCCAACGGATTACATAATCTTCATCGGACCAGGTTACATTGATAAGATAAGGATGGTCTTCTACAAGCTGGGTAATTCTATGATGAAATAGTGGTTCGTCTAATATATTTGATGACATATCATCAGCAAGTAACTTAAGATAGTCAACTTTGTTCTGGAGGTGGTGATGGATATTATCACTTATTTGAGTTACTGCGTTATCAAGGCTGCTTGACGAATCAGCTTCATCGTTTCGTAATGAAATAAATGCAAGCACTATTAAAACAACCATAGCTGCACTTGCAAATAAAGCCGGAACCTGCCATTCTTTTTTATGAATTAGTTTATTTGAATTCTTCCTGTTAATCATTTGTCTTTTAATATTCCCTTAATTTAATTAAATTTTAAAAGAACAGAGTCATGAATACATTCCAGTAAGAGCTTCCAATCATATTGAATTGTCAGTTAATGAAAACTAGTATATTTTATTGCAATAACCAAGGTTTCCTTGTCGAGTATAAAGAATAAGTTACTTTTAAGCTTATTGGAAATAATAGCGTTACTCTTCATTCAGCTACGAGTACACGTTATGTTTATGGTAAAATTACGTTACTATTCCATTAAATGTTGGGGAATTTAAAATTACTTTTATTCAGTGAAATCTCGGCTATAGACTGCTGTCTAATATTACCCAATACAAACTAGGATGCCTGCGCAGCTACTCACCTGTTTATAATCAGCGACTATTTTTTCATTTAAAAGTTGAGAAATAATAGATTCGCCGATTAAATAAAATTCATCATTGTCCCATTGATCCTGATACTTAATACGGCTCGATTCAAAGTCCTCTTCATTTTTAAAACCTATGTCAGCTATAATTATTTTGCCATCAGGTGAAAGATTATTTTTTAAGGTTTTTTTGATGAATGTGATTTTTTGCTCTTGATTAAGATGATGAAAAAAATATGATGAGATAACCCGATCAAATTGATAATCATTAAATTTTCCAAAATGATCTTTTGAGACGTCAACCGTTTCAAAAAGTCCATCCGGGATTTTAAGTTTTGCCTGTTCAAGCATCTTATCTGAAAAATCAACCCCAAAAATTGTGCATCCAATCTTATATAATTCTTCTGAAAGGAGTCCCGTTCCGATGCCAACATCCATAATGAGATGATTTTTTTGAGTCTTGACCATTGATAAAACTGAAGCCAGCACATCATAATAACCATCAAATGGGAACGAAGTTAAATTGGGATTTATGCTTTCATCATAGCTCCCAGCCCATTTGTCAAACCCTTTATTATCTAACACCGGAAACCCCCAACTTATGGTTGTTTTACTGTGTTAGAATAGGTTTGAAATTACTGATTTGCAATTATAATTTTGGGTATAACTCGGAGCTTACTTGTTTTTTGGGCGCCGTCTCCGTTTAGAACCCTGACCGACAGATTTCTTTTTAGATGGCCAATCTTTCTTTTTGAAATTTGACCAGGAAGACCGTTCATTATCAGAGTCATTCGGTTTTGCATCAGTCCGTTGTGAATTTTTAGGTTTGCCGCCTCTGCGTCTTGAAGGACGGGATGAAGATTTTCTTTCAGAAGGAACATCGTTCATTGAAATTTCGTTTTTCAATTGCTGATCAAAACCTTCCTGAAAAAGAACTTTTTCAGAAGGCAGAGCCGGAAGATCTGAGAGCCGTAAATTAATTTTCATGAATCTTTCAAGAGCTCTGATATCTCCGATTTGATCGTTGGTAACAAAAGAAACGGCAAGTCCGCTGTTTCCCGCACGAGCGGTGCGGCCGATACGATGAACATAATCTTCGGCGTTAGCAGGCATATCAAAATTCACTACCATTTCGATCCCTTTAACATCTATCCCACGAGCGGCAATATCGGTTGCAATAAGAATCTGATAACTACCTTTTTTGAATCCTTCCAAAGCCCGTCGTCTTTGAGCTAAAGATCGGTCGGAATGAATCTCAGCCGCAGCATAACCCATGTTTTTAACTTTACCCGTAAGTCTGCCTGCTGTCCGTTTGGTTCGGGTAAAAACAAGAACCGGACCAGAGCAGTCTTTTAGCTTGAGTCCCAAAAGTCTGAGTTTAAGCTGATGTTTGATTAAAAACAATTCCTGACTAACTTCTGCCGGAGTAGCACCCGAACGATCAATCTCAAACCTGATCGGATCTTCCATAAGTTTTTCAGCGATAGCTTCAATTTGTTTCGGCATCGTGGCTGAGAAAAGCATCGTTTGATGTTTTGGCGGAATAGCTTTCATTATTTTTTTAATATCAGGAATAAATCCCATATCAAGCATACGGTCGGCTTCATCTAACACAAAAATCTCAAGCTCGTTCAACTTGATCGTTCTTCGGTCGATATGATCCATCAATCTGCCGGGAGTGGCAATAATTATACGAGGGTTCTTTTTAAGTTCCACCCGCTGGCGGGTCATTGGGGCTCCGCCGATTATAACTGCTGTACGGATATTTATATAGCGACTGATTGATTTTATTGATTCGTCAACTTGTAGGGCGAGTTCACGGGTCGGAACCAGGATAAGTCCGGTTGCATTTTTTATTTTTGATAACCGCTGTAACATCGGGATTCCAAAAGCCAGCGTTTTGCCGGAACCGGTTTGGGCGAGGGCAATAATATCTTTGCCTTCAATTCCGGTCGGGATAGCTTCTTTTTGAATAGGAGTCGGGTTTTTAAATTTCAGCCGTTTGATCTCTTTTATCAGGTTCGGGGTGATACCCAGATTATCAAATCCGTTTTCCGATTGATTGGTCGTTTTGTCGTCTCTTTTACTGTAGTTTTTTTTCAAATCAGTATCAGTTCGTGGTTCGTTTAAGTTCAAGTAATCCTCTTTAAGGTATTAAGTTAACACAGGGGGTAATAATTAGTTGTGGCAATAAACGGTATTATTGTATTTTGTCAAGGCAAAACACACAAAGTGAGGTTTATAACTTCGTGAGATTTCCTCTGGCTAATTATGACCATGCATATTTATGTTGAAATTCAGCGTAAGCCGCAGTGTTATAACATTATACGGCAAAATGGGTTCGTTTTGTACATTTCGTTCGGTTTACAATTAAAATTGATTTTATCTGATTTTATAAATGGGTTCGTTTTGTTACTTTTATGTTTTTAATACATCAATAGCACTTTTTGTGATTTCCATCAAACTTCTCTACAAGAATTTGTTTGTTCTTTCCGTTCACAATTTTGAACTTAAGGCACCGTTACTCTTATAATAATTGGTTGTGTAATCTTATTCATCAAAGAATTAGTGGTGAATTTGAAAGGCGCACCACGAGCATATTTTTACCAACTCATATTATTTGTTTAAGTCTGTCTGTTCTTTATATAAAATTATTACAATATTTATTTAATTGAAAAACCTGATATTAGTACCGTACATGTATCAAATGTTTCCAATTAAAGAGTTTTTATAAATTTGTAATTAATCAATGAGGTGAAAATGAAGAAATGGGAGTTGAAAACTGCAAAAGGGTTTGATGCAAAAACCCAGAAGAAAATCGGATTATTTGCCGCTCAACTTGACGATCAATTAGTTCGTTTAAAAAGAGGGGTTAAAGACCTGACCGTTAAGCAACTTCAATGGCAACATAAACCGGGAATGAATACTATTGGTATGCTACTGGCTCATTTAGCTTTGGCTGAAATTTACTGGTTTAAGGTAGCCCCGAAAGAACTCAAGTGGGACACTGATGGTAAAAAAATTGTTAATAAAATTTGCGGTTTTGAAGATGATGGCATTCCATTACCTAAAAAAGGGTTGCACCCAACTTATCTAAAAGGATATTCAGCTGAAAAATATTTACAAATTTTAGCCAAAGGACGTCGTTCAATTAAGAATGAAATGAAAAAGTGGCAGGATAAAGATCTTGATAAATTATATAAGCTTGGAGATAAATTTCAAGCCTCCCGTACTGCCACTGCCTATCATGTACTGGAACATTTTTGCTCCCACTTCGGACAGATTTTGATGCTAAAACATATGATGCGTGATGTCAGTATCCTTAAAGATAAAATAGGAAAGTAAAAATTATTTTTATAATAACTCTAAAGGAAAAACGGGCATTAACATGATTTGTTAATGCCTGTGTTTTTATACGCATCTCTTGTACTGTAAACTTATTGAGTTTTAGAAATTTATGATTTTCTCGATTGATTGTTGATTTAATATTTTATTTGATATTCATCAATCTCTTATGGCTCTGAAAGCCGTCATTTCCCTCAATTTATCAACCTTAGGGATCGGCAGATTATAAGTAATTAACCTCTATTGTATTAGCAAATTGCTTTTACACTGACTAAGCAGAGCACTTCGTGAATTTTATAACATAGTGGCAATGATAGCATTACGGCGGTGATGGTTGAATCATTTTACTTGCATTGTAGATTGTGTAGACCTATAATAGGCTGACAGGTTTTTATCTTATCACATGCTTTTATTGGAGTCGATATGGCTTTAGAATCAGGAAAAAAATTAGGTCCTTATGAGATAATTGAACAAGCCGGTGCCGGAGGCATGGGGGAAGTTTACAAAGCAAAAGACACCCGCCTTGATCGCATCGTAGCTGTAAAAGTTCTGCCCGCCACATTTGCAGTAAACCCGGATATCAAAACCCGCTTTGAACGGGAAGCCAAAGCTATTTCATCGTTAAATCATCCCAATATATGCATTCTTTATGATGTTGGTGAACAGGATGGGATTGATTATTTGGTGATGGAATTTATTGAAGGTGAGACCTTATCAGATAAGATCAAGAACGGTCCTCTTCCGATGAAAGAATTGCTTGATATTTCGATTCAAATAGCTGATGCCCTTGATAAAGCTCATCGACAGGGATTGATCCATCGTGATCTTAAGCCCGGCAACATTATGCTGACCAGTACCGGAGCAAAATTGTTGGATTTTGGACTGGCAAAACTTCAGCTCGATAATTCAGCACCGGGTGTCGCCAGCATTACCCAGACAACTCCCTTAACCGGAACCGGGACACTTTTGGGAACAATGCAGTATATGGCTCCGGAGCAGTTGGAAGGTCAGGAAGCTGATGCAAGGTCTGATATTTTTGCTTTTGGTGCTGTTATGTATGAGATGGCAACCGGGTCGAGAGCCTTTGCAGGAAATTCACAAGCCTCTTTGATCGCTTCAATAATAAAAGAAGAACCTCGTTCGGTTTCAGAAGTTCAGCCGATGCTGCCGCCATTGCTTGAGCAGACTATCAGTCAATGTTTGTCAAAAGATCCTGATCAACGCTGGCAAACAACGGGAGATTTAAAAAGATCACTTCAGTGGATTGCTGATGGCAAAGGAGTCGTTAAAACTTCAGGATTAATTCCACAAAACCGATCGGTACGTGAAATGATCACGATGACAGGTATGATTGTATTTATATTAATCAGTTCTGCCTTAAGTTATTTTCTATGGCAGGAATATTCTGAACCAGTACAAGTGGTCAAATCACATCTGTTGGCACCGGATGATAATGAGTTTGATGAAACTTCCGGTGGTAGTATTGCAATCTCACCAGATGGTCTGAAGCTTGCTTTTGTCGCCGAGGATACAGCGACCACTGTTAAACAATTATGGGTAAGATCGCTTAACTCGTTAACCTCCCTTCCACTGCCGGGGACTGAAAATGCAAATTTGCCTTTCTGGTCAGCAGACAGTCGTTATATCGCTTTTTTTGCAAAAGGGAAGCTGAAAAAAATACTTGCAACCGGCGGACCAACCTTAACCATTAGCAATGCATCTTCCGGTCGTAACGGTTCCTGGAATCAGGATGATATAATTTTATTCACTCCCACCTTTAATGGTGTTATCCATAAAGTATCAGCAGCAGGCGGGGAGTCTGTTCCTATAACGACTTTGGATACAACTATTGGTGATAAAACTCATCGCTGGGTTAGATTCTTACCTGATGGCAACCATTTTCTTTTTTATGCACGAACCGGAAGCGGATCTGAAGGAGAGAAAGATGCTATCTGTCTTGGTTCGTTGGACTCTGATAGTTTCAAGCGAATTATCCCAGCTAAATCAACAGTCGATTATGCTAATGGATATATTCTCTACCAAAGAGAAGCATCACTAATGGCTCATCCTTTTGATCTTGGGTCAATGGAATTAACTGATGATGCTTTTCCAATAGCTGAGAAAGTAACTTACTTATCGAACTGGAGCCGTTCAGTTTTTACTGTTTCCAATACGGGGATATTGATCTACCGATCAGGAGATTTAAATATTGGGTCAATCGTTTTATTGACTGATAGAGAGGGTATAGTTTTAGATACAGTTGGAGAACTTTCAGTTCAATATGATCAAAGATATTCACCCGATGAAGAAAAAATCGTTATTAGTATTGAAGATGTGGCCAATTCTAATGTCGATTTGTGGTTATATGATGTGAAAAGAAAAATTCAAACAAGGTTCACTTTCGATTCAACCTTGGATGCATCACCTATCTGGTCGCCCGATGGTAAACGTATTGCCTTCCGTTCTGATCGTTCTGGAAAACCAGGAATATATATTAAGAATGTTTCAGGGCTTGGTGAAATTGAAAAAGTTTTCGAAAGTAAAAATGAATGTTGGCCCTCCACCTGGTCGCCTGATGGTAAATATATACTTTTTATGTTTAATGATGAAAATAGTATGTTTGACACGTGGGTTGTGACTGTGTCTGGTGAAAAAGAACCATATCCATTTTTGACTACTCCTTTTGAAGAATTTGATCCTTCATTCTCACCCGATGGAAGATGGATGGCTTATGCTTCTAATGAAACAGGTGTTGAACAAGTTTATGTTACTCCTTTCCCGGGTCCGGGGACCAAGTGGCAAGTTTCAATCAACGAAGGTGATCGTCCCTTATGGCGTAGTGATGGTAAGGAATTATTCTATTTGAATAACAAAGATGAAATAATGACAGCAGAGGTAGACGGTAGTCAATCAACTTTTCAAATCGGTGAAGTTAAGAAAATGTTTCCGGTAAGCACTTCAAAACCCGGTTCAGTTTATGATGTTACTAACAACGGACAACGATTTATTGTTAATACTGTTTTACAAAGTTCAGACAAATCAAAAGTAGTCATGGTGAAAAATTGGGACCAGAATTTAGAGAATTAATATTCACCTTAAAATTTCTATCAAAAAATGGATTAAAATACAGTTTGACTAAAAATATCAATCTGTTATATTAGATAAAATGGATTCAAAAAATCCACAAACCCAGTTAATACAGTAAATACATCATTTTATAAAAAAACTATTACGTGAAAGGTAATCCATGCACAAATCACTATTAGTAACAACTTTGTTAACCGTTCTTTTGTTGGCATCGGTGGTAGTTTCTGTGCCAATGACACTAACACACCAAGGTCGATTACTTGATGCCTCTGGTTCAGCGGTCGACAGTTTTTTTGACATTACATTCCGACTTTATTCAGACCCGGCAAGCGCCGATGTTCTATGGGAGGAAGTTCAGGGAGTACAAGTAACCAAAGGATTATTTTCAGTAATTCTGGGTACTTCGACTACCTTGGATTTTTCTTTAATTCCAGTTCGTCCCGATTCACTTTATCTTGAAATTCAAGTTGGAAGTGATCCACCCATATCTCCTCGAACGAGATTAACATCTGTTCCGATGGCGGCTGTGGCGTCGTCGCTTAAGGGTAATATAAGTACTGATAATAATGGTTTGGTCATGGTCGATTCATTGGGAGATACAACGGTTATAATTAGTTTGAAGAAGGGTAACAGTGTTCAGTTGATAGGTTTTGGGAATAGTATGCATTTGAATCCTGACGGAATTAGTTCACTAAATTCTCTGGGTGAAACAACATCTGTCTGGTCTGCCCAAAAAGGCGAGATAAGCAACCTTTTCCCACCCAGTAAAGCATCTATTTCTGCTGACGGCAGCCGATCACAGTTAAAAACCTATTTTGAAACTGGTGATATACCGACTGAAGCCGGAATCTTTTCTACCTCTGATTCCAGTGCCATGCAACTAAGAAATACTACTGGTACATTTCAAACCGAAATACTTGCACTAACACTCAACGGCAGTGCGAGCTTTGCAGCTAATTGGGGGAACGGGGTTGATGATGACTGCGATGGGATTGTTTCTGCTGACGAATCGGGAGCCAGGATGTCGGTCGGGGCAATGTCCGGTGGCAGTGGTGTAGCGGTATCAAACTCAGCCAGCCAACTCGACAATGAAGCTCATGTCACAATCCTGAAGATTTCTAATGGTGGTTTGGATACTACCAACATGGTTGGTCTTTTTGGTGATCCAGATTTTGCCAGGATGGATTTAGGTGATGGTAGTGGCAGCTCACCTGGTGGTGATA
>CBDVDR010000013.1:0-101144 GCA_965372795.1 uncultured bacterium | reverse complement strand
GTTCGTTAGCTGTTAAAGCAAATAAAGGAAATTTTGCTAATATTGATAAAATAATAAATGAACATAAATTGAAATATCAAAAAATTGAAGAAGAGAAGAGTAAAGATCGGGGATTTATAGAAGAACATCTCAAAAAAACAGGAGCCACAGAAGCAAAAACTTGTCAAGTTAAGATGAATAACAATAAACTATGCAACCGAAATATAATTAGTGATGGAAAGTGTATTCTTCATTTAGATAATAAAAATAAGAATGTAGATTTATTTAGAAAAGAAATTATTCATACAATTGAAAGTAATATTTACAATGATTTCACTAATGCCATTTTCCCATATGAATTTGTTTTCCCAAATAACATTATTTTTAGTGAGGAAACAATTTTAACAAAATGTATTTTCTACGACAATGTAGATCTTACTCATTCGACCTTTAATTCAAGTCTCACAATTAAGAAATGTAAATTTGAAGAAGCTATCAATTTTTCTAACTCTAAATTCCTTGATTCAGTTGATATAGTAGCAAATGAACTTCTTCATGTAGATTTTAGTTATTGTCAGTTTTCTAAAGCATTAATATTCGATAGAAATTCAATTTCAATCCAATTGCCAAATCAGGATTATCATTTGGATTTTCATGGTGTTGTTTTTGAATCTCCTTCTCAGGTTACCATAAAGATTATTTCTTTTAATATGATCTCATTAAGAGGGGCAAATATATTAAGTATTGATACACTCCAAGTAAGAAATTTTAATAAAAGAGAATATATTTTATGTGATGAATCAATTCATCTTAGAGATATGAAGAGAAGTTTTGATAGTTTGGCAATATTAAATGAATTTAAACTTGTAAGTGAAACATATAAGTCATTAACAAAGCTTTTTGACAATCAAAAAAAATATTTTATTTCAGGCGAGTTGCATTGTCGTGCGATGGAGCTAGAGAGAACTAAATTTGTAACTAATAGTAACAATAAAACGGAACATATTAAAAAATGGTTTCTAAGAAACATAAATATTTACAATTGTTATAGATTATTGTCAAACTATGGAGAAAGTTTTTGGAAACCAATAATCTGGTTTGGAGTTATGATTATAAGTGTACCATTGTTAATGATGTATTATATGGGTGAGAATAGTTTAGATTTTACCACAAATTCTTATTATTTTCCAAATGGATGGGAAGTTTGGAGAAACGATTTTACCCACAATTTGATGAATCTTATTAGTTTTGACAATGGTAAGAATTTTTGTGATAAAGGAGAATATGATTCATCTTGGAATCTATTATTTATAGCAGAGCGAATTCTATCAATTTTGTTTATTACATTTATTGTTATTGCATTTAAGAGAAAATTTAAGAGATATTAGACAGAATAAAACATGTCGGGTTTTTCCCTTTCGGTCAGAACCCGACCTACGAATCACTCAGCTAGTTTAAGTAGGGCAGCATCCCTGTGATGCTGCCAAAATTTTCAGGAGCACATTCGCCTTGGCGGACTGACCTACTCAAAAGAAACTACTTATCTCTTTGGGAACTTTCCATTGTAAACTTTATTTTTACCGTACTGTTTAAGCAAAACTGAAAATGCGATTTCTGGATTGTTGGATATTTTCTCATGTGGAGAGCTAAGAACAGCTTCCCACATTAACGGCATTTGTTTATCCACACGGTATTGTGTCAGGTCGACCATTTTGAGTTTTAGCATAGTATGATATTCCTCAGCAGACTTTATAGATGTTCCTCCATAAGGGACAAACTCAGGTTTCCCGTTTTTCATACGAACAGCACTTTGCTGACTGATTGAAGAAGTATTTGAAGATTTAACACTATCAAAAACATTTAACATAAGCATTCGATCTGCATATTTTATACTGTCGACTATTTGAAAACCATTTTCTTCCATTACCCGGGCAAGAATTTGAAAATATTCTTTTTCTTTTTCTGTATGGTTATTATCCAATGTAATTATTATTTTTTCTTTTTTTCGAAATTTATAATCTTTATTTATATGAGAAGCAACCCAAAGGTTTGGTGTACTACAACCTGATAAAAGAAATAGTAAGCATAGGATCATTAAACGATGAATCATAATATCCCCTGAGTTAATTGTTCTATTAATTGTTATTATAAAATGAATCGTAGATAATATCAACTACAAATTGATATATGTTCAATCTTAAAAAATAGAAGATGGCTGGTTTTTCCCTTCGGTTAGAACCAAATAAAAAAATGTCAGGAGCGCATCCGCCTTGGCGGACTGACCTACTCAAGAGAATATCTGGATTCCTGCTTTCGCAGGAATGACATTGCGAGAAAAGGGGCAGACGAGCACACTAGGTGTGGTTGAGCTCTGCCGCCCACCAATTCATCTGTCGGGTCACAATTTGCCTTCTGCAAATCAGGACCCAACAGAACTTGAAATTTCCATGTATATCGAACACACCATGCTACGCTTGCGCTTAGATTTTAAAAGCCTATATTCCCCAAATGTTGTATATAGGTGAATTTGCCGGATTAGCCACAGCCGTTTTATGGGCATTAACCTCAGTCTTTTTCTCCGAAGCCGGAAAAAGAATCGGGTCGTTCTTCGTCAATAAAATCAGGCTGTTAATCGCCTGTATTATCTATATGATCGTCATGTACGCCTCCACCGGACAAATTTTTCCAACCAATATCAATTTTGAACAATTCCTCTGGCTCGGAATCTCCGGAATAATCGGTTTGGTAATCGGCGATAGTGCCGGATTTAAAGCGCTGGTGATGATCGGTCCGCGCCTTGCCACATTGGTCTACTCAAGCGCACCGATAATGACCGTTTTAATCGCCTGGTTTATGTTATCAGAAAAGCTCGGATTTTTTAGTATTCTCGGAATTGTCGTAACCCTTTCAGGAATCAGCTGGGTAGTCTTTGAACGGAAAAACCGCGCCAATAAAAACATGCTCAATGATGACCATCCCGATAAAGGGTCACTTCGCAAGGGTGTAATCTATGCCCTCATTGCTGCGTTTGGTCAGGCAGCCGGATTGGTGCTGGCAAAGAAAGGGATGTTCGATGCGGGCGGAACCATTGAGCCGTTGGAAGCATCTTTTGTGCGGATGATTGTATCGCTGGTTGTGATTTGGCTAATTTCAGGAATACGGGGACAACTGCCGGCGGTGTTTAAGTCAATGAAAGATTTGAAAGCGGTCAATTTCTCGGCGGCGGGTGCAGTTTGCGGACCGTTTTTGGGAGTATGGATGTCACTTGTGGCAGTAAAATATATCGAGACCGGCATTGCGGCAACCTTGAATTCGATGACACCGGTAATGATTATTCCTATAATTTTATGGTACTATAAAGAGAAAGTTTCTCCGCGCGCATTTATCGGAGCTGTAATCGCAGTGGTCGGAGTGGCGATGCTATTCATTTCGTAATTTAAAATAGAGGTGCGATATGGAACAATCAATTATTCAAGTCGATGCATTTACCAAAGAAAAATTTAAAGGCAACCCTGCCGCAGTTTGTATTCTTGAAAAAGCCGCCGATGAAAAGTGGATGCAGGATGTTGCCCTTGAGATGAATTTGTCCGAGACCGCGTTTTTGTATCCGGTTGAGAATGGATATGATCTGCGCTGGTTTACTCCGGTGGCGGAAGTTGACCTGTGCGGTCACGCAACTTTGGCTACGGCGCATGTTCTGTTTTTGGATAAACATGTTTCAAAAGATACTACAATATCGTTCCACACCCGAAGCGGTGAGTTGAAAGTCAGCAGGGATGAAGAATTAATATATTTGGATTTTCCGGCGCTTCCTCCTGAAAGGTGTATTGCTCCGGAAGGGCTGCTTGAGGCTTTAGGAGTGGACTCAACAAATATATATAAATCAAAATTTGATCTTTTGGTGGAAGTTGATTCAGAAGATGAGATCAAGAAACTTGAGCCGGATTTTACCGCACTGGCAAAATGCGAGGCGCGGGGCGTGATTGTGACTGCTAAAGCCAAAAGTAAATTTGATTTTATTTCGCGATTTTTCGCTCCTGCTTTTGGGATCAATGAGGATCCGGTAACAGGCTCTGCCCATTGTGTGCTGGCTCCTTATTGGAGTAAGAAGCTTGGTAAAGAAAATCTGTTTGCCTATCAAGCTTCAAGTCGGGGCGGCGAGGTGAGACTTGAGATGAAAGGCGATCGGGTGATTCTTGGGGGACAAGCGGTGATTACATTAAGGGGAGTATTAAAATAAAAAAAACCCGCTTTTGAAGCGGGTTTTTTATTTTTATCAATTTTATCTATGTTTTAGATATCAACTTCATCAACATCGGTGGAAGGGTGCGTTAGGGTGCTGATAGTTTCGGCGATAGCTTCGGGGTTTTTGTTTTTAAGTTTCCCTTTGTGTTTTAGAAGTTGGGTTTTAACTTTGTCAACAGCCTGAGATATAGAGTTATACATATCGTCGGTGTCACCTTTGCCGGAGAGAGTTGTATTGTATACTTTCACTTTGAGGTCAGCAATCCTCAAATGTCTTTCAGTATCGAGAACAAGGTCGGCAGAGATGATGTTTTCAAAATATCTAGTGAGTCCTTCAATTTCAGCATCGCATCTTTCTTTCATCTCTGGTGTTAAATCAAAATGACGAGCTGTAATATTTTTTTGCATGGGTTTATCTCCTTTCCATGCTTAACATATGTTGTTCACTTTCAAAGCTTCATTAAAATAAAACGATTGCTGTCGCAAACCCATTTTGGCGGTCATACCATCGAGCAGATTTATCTGCCCCTTTCGGGCGTGTGACAGCAACCAGATATTTTATGCAGCTAATAAGTAATCTCTTTTCATGTTTTGCTTAACAGTACAAATATTAACGTGTCCTATATATTTTATACGATAAAAGTGTTGGGAATATTCGAAAAAAAATGTATTTTTTGTTAAAAATATTTTCAAATTTATTCAGCCCTTGAATAAATATCAATTTCCATTAAACTTAAATTCCGTAACATATTAAAATATATGAGGTTCAATTTCAAAAAAACAGTTTTAACTATCCCGTTACTCTTTTTCTTAAGCGAGCCGGACGAATTTTCATTTCTTCTCTGTATTTTGTCACAGTCCGTCGCGCCAGCTTAATGCCTTCTTCGTTTAATCTCCTGAAAATTTCCTGGTCAGAATGCGGTTTTTCAAGCGGTTCAGCGTTGATAATTTCCTGAATTCGCTGTTTAACCGAACGTTTTGACATGTCCTCGCCATCTTCCATGGAAATGCCGGAATTGAAGAAAAATTTAATTTCATAAACCCCAAAAGGAGTTTGTACATATTTACTATTTGATACCCGACTGATTGTGGCTACATTCATATCAACATCCCGTGCAATTTCTTCCATAATCAGCGGTTTAATAAATTCCGGACCATTCTCAAAAAATTCGTCTTGTCTGATAATTATCGATTCCATGACACGAATCATAGTTGTGCGTCTTTGGTTGATTGAGTTAAGAAGCCAGCGAGCCTGTTCGAGTTTTTGCTTAATATATTTTTTGGTATCGTTTGATGAGGTATTGCCTCTTTTTACCAAAGCCCGGTAGTTGCTGTTAATTCTAAGGCGAGGGGCATGGTTGTCATTATGGAAGACAATGAATTCATCTCCGACTCGTTCGATCATTAAATCCGGCACAACCGGCATAGCGGCGGCGTCGAATCTTCCCTGAGCAGGAGTAGGCGAGAGGTTTTTAACAATATTCATGGCTGCTTGAGCTTTTTCAGCCGGGACACTCATTAATTTTGCAATTTGTAAAATTGATTTTCTGTCCAATTCATGAATATGTTCATCGACAATACGATAAGCAAGAGAGTTTTTCATCCCTTTATCTTCAAGTTGCAGCATCAGTGATTCTCTCAGATCCCGGGCACCTACGCCAATGGGGTCGAAGGTGAGAATATGTTTTAACACTAATTCGATAATTTCCGCATCAATATCGAGTTCGGATGCCATTTCATTGACACTAATTGTCAGGTAGCCATCCGGGGCAATGTTCCCAATAATGTATTCGCCGATTTGATGTTCAATTTCAGAAAGTTTTAGAAGTGATAGCTGTTCGGTTAAATGAGAATACAGATTTATTGGAGCTGAGGCAGTACCCTCGAAAATTTCTTCAGCCGATTCACGAGCTTCATAAACTTTATATCCTTCTTCATCATCAAAGAGGTACTCTTCCCAATCAATCGCATCTTCAGTAGAATCTTCAGTTTCAGTATCATCTGTTGATTCTGCATCCGGTTCAAGTTCTTCCACTTCTTCGAGCATTGGATTAATAGCAAGTTCATGTCTAATCGTCTGCTCAAGCTTCAAAATTGGCATTTGAAGCATTTTCAGAGACTGAATTAGCTGGGGTGCTAAAGACTGTCTTAACCCTAAATTTAATCCTAAACCTAACTTCATTTCAACTTATCCCGTTTTATGCAAATCCTGTTGCAGTTAATTCGTTATGATGACTCTATCGGAATAGTTCGGCCGCCAATTTATAAGTCCGGTCAATATCGTTCAACTATTCAACAATCCTCGTTTAATTAATTTTCAAATTCTTTAATTTAGCTTGAATTTCTCACCTAAATATACTTTTCGAGCTTCCGGGTCATTTGCAAGAAATTCAGCGGTTCCTGAATTTAAGATTTTTCCATCACACATTATATACGCACGATTACATATAGATAAAGTTTCTCGGACATTATGATCCGTAATTAAGACCCCTAATCCCTTAGAAACTAACCGTTGGATGATATTTTGAATATCTTCAACCGCAATAGGGTCTATTCCTGCAAATGGTTCATCCAGAAGAATAAATTTAGGATTATTTACCAAAGCTCTTGTAATCTCAACTCTTCTTCTTTCACCGCCAGAGAGGGTATAAGCTTTATTCTTCCGTAAACTGCTGATATCCAATTCGTTAAGTAGTTCTTCAAGCCTCAGGTTCCGTTCTTTTCGGCTAAGTTTCTGAAATTCAAGAATCGACATAATATTTTCTTCGACAGTTAGTTTCCTGAAAACTGAAGCTTCCTGAGCCAGATATCCAATTCCGAGGTTTGCCCGCTTATACATCGGTTTGTTGCCTATGTTGGTGTCTCCCAACGAAATAGTACCTCCATCGGGTCTTATAAAACCAATTATCATATAAAAAGTCGTAGTTTTGCCGGCTCCATTGGGTCCGAGAAGTCCGACTACCTCACCCTGGTTAACATTAAGTGAGACACCATTTACAACCGGTCTTTTGCCGTAAAATTTCTTTAGAGATTTTGCTGATAGTTCTAACATAGTTATAATATAATCTTTTTTAATACTTTTTACAAAAATAATTTAATCTGGTTTATTATTTGCTGTAGAAAATGAGATTTAACTTTGATAATAGTTAAATTTAGATAAATTCTAAGAACTTATGAGAGGAAACCGACTATAAATATAAAATTAATCAAAGGAATATATGAAAAACTTACGCTATTCGGGATTATTAGCATTAGGCTTAATTATTTCAATTTTTGTGGGATGCACCAGCTCACCCCAAAAGCAATCTGAAGATCTTTTCGAAAAAGGTATCGCCCAGCTTGACGAATATAAATATGATGCTGCCATTAATACCTTTTTAAAAATTGAAGATGCTAATCCCGGATCTCCTTTGAGCCTTTATGGCGAAGCTTTGACTAATGAAAAGAAGATGCAATATATTGAGGCATTGTATCTATATAAATTATTGGCTGAGAAGGATACTACTTTTGCATTAGCTCATCTTGGAATATACCGGATGATGAAATTTTTTGATTTGGATCTGATGGCCTCTCAAGCTGCCTTTAATTTTGTTCAGGCTGTACCAGAATCAATTGATCGTATAAGAATTCAGTCAAAAATTCTATTGGATGCTAACCGGGGTAAAGAAGCATTATCAAAAATAGTTAATAATAAAAGTTTAAATGATTATCCCGGAGAAAAACATATTCTAACGGCGATAGCTTTTCATCAACTTAATAAATTTGATTCTGCCCAGATTGAAATTGATCAGGGCTTGACAAAAGCCGACAACACTCCTGAATACTTCAGCAGTTTAGCCGATTATTTTGAATTAATTGGTTTAATTGATTCATCAATGTTTTATAGCAGTTTATCAATAAATGAATCAGGGAATAAATTCGATTACATTAAGGATCATTTTTTCCGTTCACTTCGGGTGAATTATCATGAAGAAGCAAGATTAACGATCCGTTCTTTAAAAGATGGCGGAGCCGGTGATTTAGTCACAAGCATTTTTGAAGTTCATTACTATGTTAGCAATGGATTATTACAATATGCGAGAATTGCTTCTGACAAAGTTAGATTATCAGGGGCAGGCGATTTCTCAAAAACATATTATGATGCTTATTCAAGGGCAAAACTTAATGATGAAACTTCAGTAAGGGATGCATTAAAGTATACTCTTTCTCTATTATCTCGAGACAATTATCCAGAGGAATTCAAGGCTTTTATAAATTATGTTTTTGTGATGATCTATTCAGAGCTTGAGGATCCGGTCAGATCTTTATTGGAATTTGATTATTTACCTCCTTTTTATAAATCAATAAAAAGAACAAAACTAAGAGAAATCTTTTTATATTTTAATTCGAATCAAATTGAAGAAGGCACAAACTTACTTGAAAAAGTACATGGCCAATACTCACATCAAACAGACTGGTTAACCGGTTTGGCTGATATTTACGGTCATCAGGTTGTTCGCCAATATGATAAAGCTAAAAAAATCTATTATGAAGTTCTTGAACTTGATGAATGGAATAAACCTGCATTTACAAATTTGATAGAGATGTATCATCAAGCTAAATGGTATGATGACATCTTTGAGCAATTCAATAAATTTCCATATTTTGAAAAGAGATACAAAGATTTAGCCTTGTTAAAAGCAATTTGCCAGGTTGAAGCCGGTAGTGTCAGTGAGGGTGTTAAAAATTTCAAAGATAACATTCTACCTTTAAAAAGTAATCTGACTTTGTTTGATGCTGTTCTTTCGTCGTTAAACAAGCAAAACAGACTGGATGAATTGAATGAGCTATACAGTCTAATGGTTTCACTTAATCCTGAAAATATAAGCGCAATGATAATGGCAGCAGATTTTTATGCTTCAGAAAAAATATTTGATAAATGTTTTGAAGTCTCAAGCGCAGCTTACAAAGCCGAGCCGCAAAATAAAAATGTTATTCCAAGATATGCTTATGCCTTGAAGACTCAGGGTAAAACCGAAGAAGCACTTACGCTTCTAACTGATTTACTCAAACGGGACATGCAAAATGTTTATGCTAATTTTTATATCTCAAAGATTATGACAGAAGAACAGATTGACTTGAATAGAGCTGCAAATCATGCTCGAACTGCAGTTGCTTTATCCAACAATGATTTTGATGTGTGGACTAATCTTTGTGAAGTATATTTTGTATTTGAGCGTTTTGATCTCTGTCGGGGTGAAGGATTAAAGCAAAGTAGAAAATACAGAGATATGCCTCAGCCATTTTATTGGATCGGGATGAGCCTCTATAAAAAAGGATTTCCTGAGGCGAAAGAACAACTTCAAAGAGCAATAAAAAATGGTCTCCGAGGCGAGAAATTGAAAATCGCAAATGAGATAATAAACAAAATCTAAATATTAAACCCTCAGCACAGGATGGTGAGGGTTTAATTTTGCATGTAATTATTTTATAAACTTCTCAGAAAGCATTATTGGATTGATGTCACAACCAAAACATATACTAATCACCGGCGGGGCAGGATATATCGGGACAGTTCTGGTCGATTTGTTGCTTAAACAAAACTTAACTGTTACGGTAATTGATAGTTTATTACATGGCGACAATGGGCTGCGATCATTTAAAAATAACGATAGATTTCATTTTGTATCAGGTGACATTCGCAACCGCAATGATTTGGACAAAGCCTTCAAGGATGTTGAGGCTGTTGTTCATCTGGCTGCAATTGTCGGGGAGCCATCTTGTAATAAAGATCCTAAATTAACTGTTGAAGTTAATAAAATTGGGTCCGAACTTCTTTGTGAGTATGCCTTGCAAAATGGTGTAAACAGATTTGTTTTTGTTTCCACCTGTAGTAATTATGGAGTGATGACCGATACTGCGAAGCTGGTTGATGAAACCGCAGAGTTAAATCCAATCTCGATTTATGCTGAGACAAAAGTTGGATTTGAAAATCACCTGTTTAATATTCGGGAAGAAAATTTTGAGCCTGTCGTACTTCGTTTTTCAACAGCCTATGGTTTGTCATTTCGACCAAGATTTGATTTAACCGTTAACGAGTTTACTCGAGAACTGTTAATGAATCGTAAACTTGAGATTTATGGCGAACAATTCTGGCGCCCATATTGTCATACTGTTGATCTGGCTAAGGCTTGTCTGCTTGCTGTGACGGCTGAAAAGGATGCTGTCTGTCATCAGGCTTTTAATGTGGGTGACAGTAATGAAAACTATCAAAAGCAGATGATTGTTGAAGAGATTTTGAAACAGCTTCCTGATAGAAAACATCTGGTGGAATTTGTTAAGCGTAATAATGATCCCAGAAATTATCGGGTCTCTTTCGAAAAGATAAATTCAAGGTTGGGGTTTGAAATATCGAAAACAGTTCCACAGGGAATTGATGAACTTATAAAAGCAATAGAATCAGGTGCGATTGAAAACGCTGATTCGTCTTTATATTGTAATGTGTAATGGAAATATGATCAATGTCTAAGATTGAATGTGTAATACTGGCCGGCGGCAAAGGGAGTCGACTGCAGCCATTTACCAAAGATATTCCCAAACCGTTGGTGCCGATTGGTGAAATTTCGATATTGGAAATATTAATCCGAACATTGAAAAAGCATAACATTACAAATTTACATTTAGCCGTTAATCATCTGGCTGATCAGATAAAATCATTTCTTGGCGATGGCAGTTGTTTTGACGTAACGATTCAATATTCTTCGGAGGAAAAAGAATTATCAACCGTGGCTCCATTAATATTGATTGAAAATCTTCCTGATCATTTCCTGGTAGTAAATGGCGATCTGATAACTGATCTGGATTTTAAAAAATTATATGATGCTCATATAAACAGCAAAGCTCTTTTAACCGTGGCAACATGTATCCGTGAAAATGCGGTTGATTACGGCGTGGTAGAGTTTAACGATGATAATCGGATTATAGGGTTCAAAGAAAAGCCGGTGCAGAGTTATTCGGTTTCAATGGGAGTTTATGTTTTTTCAAAGAAAGTTCTCAGCTACGTTCCGGATAATATAAAATTCGGGTTTGATGATTTGATGTATGCTTTGCTTAAAGAAAAAGTTACGGTTCATTCTTTTCCCTATAAAGGATACTGGCTTGATGTCGGTCGGCTTGAAGATTACCGCAAAGCAAACCTTGATATTGAAAAAATAAAATCAATTTATCTCTAGCAATCTATCGCGCCAATAAAAACAGACTGCTGACCGATTTTTCTTTTACCAAATTATATTTAATCGGAACATTCCAGCGTTCACCGTTTTGCCACATCTCATTAAAATCAAAAAAATGTTCACTATAGGGGTTGCCTGAATTTCCTGCCGGCAGAACTATTGTCGCCTGATTGACATCAGCAAAATCAATTACAAAACGGTAGCTTGGTCCGACAAACGAAGTATATTTATTGCTGTCGGCTTCAATAAAAAAGGATGCGTTGAGAGATCCCGAGGTACCCTGCCATGGCCATGGTCCGAATTTTAAATCAAGCAGACTGTTGATAATCGGAACCGAAGCAAGCGGGTGTTGAATTGTCAAGGAATGCCATGCGCCCCAATTAAGATGGCTGTAATCTTTTGGATTGGTTGTCATGGTTTTATGGGGATCAAGGATTTCTAATGATTTCTGAAGTGCCATTAAGGCGATTGTTTTTTTTGACTCAAGAATATCCATTGTAGAATTTATATCAACAAAAGTAGTGTCATCGCTATGATACCATTGATCCATCCATATTTTTCTGACTTTAGAAGAAAGATCACCAAGGTCATCTTCAAAAATAAGTTTGTTCAGTTGTCCTAAAAATGTAATCATGAATAATGTTTCGCGTGATTGTTTGCTTGTATTGCCATCCCAGTCACTTAGTCGTTGGGCATGAGCTTTGTCACCGATTTTGTTAAACAGCTCTACAACTTCATCACGCCATCGCAAGAGATAATTGTCGGTGAGATCCATCTGGAACGATTGAAAATTTTCGACCGACAGTTTATCATCATTATTCATCAGTTCGTTCAGTCTTAAAATTCTGTCGGAGAAATAATCACCATAAACATAGTAGGGGATGCCATCTCTTTGTGAGAGATTGTTACAGTTTCCTAGCCAGTTTTTTTTAGGGTTCATTTTATGGGGGGTCATATCAAGCGGATAAAAACCGAGCCATTCCTGTTTTCCTTTTGATCCGTTCAAAGGGAATTTACCGGAAACATTTTGACGAATGGGAATTGGAGTGCCTAACTGGTAGCCGATATTATCTGCGGAGTCAGCATAAATCCAGTTTGCATTCAAAGCTCCAAAATTGGTAACCAACTCACGAAAGGATTCGAACCCGTAAGCATTATGCAAATCAAATCCTGCTGAAACTGATCGTTCCAGATCAACATCAAAACCTGCCCAGCGAACAGAATATGTTTCTTCAAGAGTATCTAGTTCAGAAATTATCGGACCGTGACGGGTGAAATTCATGTCAAAATAAAACGGTTTAGCTTCACCGGCAATAAAGATGCTATCGGTAAGTTTGGTGAAATTTTGCCAGCCGTTTTCAGTGGCATACTGGTTTGAGTCTTCAGGATTAATTGTTTCCAAATAATAATCAGTTATGTCAACTCCGCCAGCGGTAAACGCATAGGCGATTTTTCCGTTATGACCCATTACAAAAAATGGAAGTCCGGCGGTTGTGATACCGACAACATCAGTTTGACTTGCCTCAATGTGAAGTCCGGCATAGTACCAAAATTGCGGTAGTCGGCTGATGTCAAGATGAGGATCGGATGCCAGCATGGCTTTGCCGCTAATACTTTTGTCAGGTGCAACCGCCCAGGCGTTTGAGGAAGTGGACATCGAGAAGGGGGATGAACTGTTTGAAAAAAGTTGATCGGCAATAGCCTCTTTGAAATTTGAAGATACGGATTCTGATAATTGAGTTGGTAAAGATGATTCTGAAATTGTCTGATGATCTGACGGAATATTAGTTGAGCTGTATTTTTTATTATCAATAGTTGCCGGTGCCCAGTCGGGGTATTTATGATCTAATTTTTTCGCTTTTTCAAGACCAACTTTTTCAATCGCTTTAATATAAAAGAGATCACGATTCATCAAAGCATCTGAAAACCAGGTTTGGAAACTCTGGATCGTAAGACAATCATGAATCGTCCAATCTTCGAAACTGATTTGTAAAAGATAAAATTCTATCGGGAAGGCGTCGCACTCGGAGGCAAAGCTGTTGATACCGTCAACATACGCCTGAAGTCGTTTACGGTCGTTATCAAGGAGTTTTTCTATAGCGAGATTTGCCATACGTGAATGTCCCATCAAGCGCTGGCGCTGATCGTAGGGCAAGGTTCTCTCTCCAAGTAGTTCCGAGAGCCGTCCATTGGAAGCGCGGCGGATAAGTTCCATCTGGAATAAGCGATCCGAGGCATGGAGGTAACCAAGTGAGAAAAAACCATCAGCCTCGGTTTTTGCCCAGATTTGGGGGATACCCATCGCATCGTAAGTTATCTCAACATTTTCTTTTAAATTGTCAAAGGTAATTTCTCCGGATGTTTCCGGAAGTGACATATTCAAGATTGAATAAAATGTAATCAGCAGACCGATTACCAGAAAAACAGTTACAATCAATAATGAAGTGATAAAAATTTTAAATTTTGATTTCATCAAAAATATTTTCGGTTAATTTTCCTTTTTGTATGTTAACAAACTCACAATCCAAACCGCAATAAATGCCAGAATAAATGCCGGAACAAGTTCATATACAATATCTTTCAAAAAAGTTATATTTTTCCAGACTACAGTCACAATTGATCCGGTTAACATCCCGGCAATCGCACCCTCTTTAGTAGTCTTCTTCCACAGTAACGCTAAAATCATCAAAGGTCCAAACGAGGCACCAAGCGCCGACCAGGCATAAAGGACAAATTCAAAAATGACGCGGTTTTCCGATAGCGCGAAAATAACCGAAAGTAAAGCAAGCACAATCAGTACCCATCTATCAGTCAGTTGAACTTTAGCAAAGTTGTTTTCAAGAATTTTATCTTTTTTAAAAAGTGGAATTATATCGCGGGAAACTGTTGACGATACAACGATCAATTGCGAATCAGCAGTTGAACAGATTGCTGAAACAATTGCAGCGATTACAAATCCAGCCAGAACCGGCGGGAGAAATTCATTGCAAGCCAGCGGGAGAGCCTGTTCCGGATCGGCAAGGGTTCCAAAATATGCCCGGGCAAACAGACCGAAAAAGGTGGCACCGATGTAAACAAAGAAAAACCATACAAAAGCAATTACGCCGCCCTTGCTAATGGTGTCTTTATCTTTTGATGCCATAAATCGCGCGAGTACATGCGGCTGACCCGGGTACCCTAAACCGATCCCCATCATCCCTACTATAAATCCGACAAATCCAAACCCGGTGTTGGTTCCGCTCAAAGTTAGTAACTCCGGATTCGTTGAGCTTAGTTTGGTAACAATTGCCGAGTAACCGCCCTGATCAAACATTACGATTAAAGGCATGCCTATTAAAGCAATCAACATAAATGATGCCTGAACAATATCGGTCCAGCAAATCGCTCTAAAGCCTCCGGTGACGGTATAGGCTAAAATTATTGCTGCTCCGGCAAAAACTCCCCAGATATATGGGATGGAAAATGTTGCTTCAAAGGCTTTGCCGGCGGCATTCATTTGGGCGGCAACATATCCAAGCATCGCCAGAGAAATAATTATAACCGGAATAATACGGAGGGCTTTCGAGTTGACATCAAATTTTTTAGAAATGAATTGAGGCAGCGTTACAGCATTTAAAGACAATGATTCCTTGCGTAATCTTTCGGCTAAAACGAACCAGTTAAAAAGATAGCCGAGTCCGATGCCGGGGGCGATCCAAAGGGCTGACAAGCCGGATGTGAAAGCCATCCCGACCAGACCAAGCATCACCCAGCCGGATTCAGCACTCGCCGAGGCAGACAATGATGCTGCCCAGGGACCAAGTTCACGGTTGGCTAAAACAAAATCTTCACCGGTTTTTTTTCTAAAACGGGTAGTATAAAGTCCAATAAGAATAACTATTAAACTATATGCAATAAACGAAACAGCGACTATTGTGTTACTCTCCACAACTACTCCATTAATTGAATGTAAATATTTTGATGCTTAGAGATATAATTTTACCTGATTATAAGCAACAAAAGTTTTGGGACTTATTAATGCCAATAACGCATAATATACGTTTGTCTATAATAATAGTTTTATTGCTTGACGTATCCATGATTATAGGTTATTTATTATATAGATACGATAATAGTTCATTTTAATCTATTAAAAAAATCCCATATACTGCCATACCAAATGTTTTCCGATTAAGAAAAAATATCCTCACCTGATTATATAAATAACCGCTGATGTGCTGAAAGGATTCAGCTGAGAGCCACAAAGATGTGAGATATTGGGGGATGCATACGCCCGTACGGTATTCTTGCCGTGCGGGTAAAAATATAAATTATTGAATAAATATAAAAAGACCACCCACACTCCCCTCGAATGTGGGTGGTTTCACCAAAGAGAAGATATAACCAAGCACGACAACAGCGCTTAGAGAGTAAAATGACACTGTGATATACAGCAAACTTTATGCCACAGGCATAAATACGATTGCATCATGCGAATAAGTGGTTAATGTTAAACAAGTTAATGTTTGGATGTCTGATCGGTTGAACTATTTTAGATTTGTAATTCGTATGTCAATACGAGCTGGTACTGTTAATAACTATGTAACCTATTGTGACTATTCAATATATGCATGATGCACAATATTTTGCTTTGTCATACCATAGATACGATATATAAATTTTATTTGATAACTTTATTATAAATAAAAAAGCGGTATGCACTGGTGAGACACATACCGCTAACCAAGGAGTGTATAAGTATACACATCGAGACCGGACTGGCTATACCCGGTCCCGACATCTTAATTGTATTTTAATGAATTCGATCAAGGTTTATGCCGTACCGTTTAAGTTTCGTACGAACAGTTGCCTCATGAATACCTAAAATACGGGCAGCTTCCGATTTATTTCCACGAGCCGCCAATAGAGCTTCAACAATCAATTTTCGTTCGAACGTTTCGACCCGTTCAAACAAACCGATTGGTTGTTCAATTTCTTCAGATACAAAGATCGTTCTTGAAAGTTCGACCAGGTCACCTTCGGCAACGAGTTCAGACATAATTTCAAGACGTTTGATCTTGTTTGCCATTTCACGAATATTACCGGGCCATTCATATTGAATGAACTGGTGCACAAGTTCTGAGGGGAGAGGTTCCCCTTCTTTGAAGAGCTTGCTATGCTTCATGAAATAATTTAATAAAAGAGGAATATCCTCCGTGCGTTTTCTTAGGGGAGGAATCTCAAAAGTGATCGCACTTATACGGAAATATAAATCTCTTCTAAATTTACCTTCCTCAACCATTTGAAGAAGATTTTGGTTAGTAGCCGTAACGAGTACGACATCAATCTCTATTTCCTTTGTAGATCCTAAGGGAAGTACCTTTCTGTCTTCAAGGACACGGAGAAGTTTTGCCTGTAATAAAAGCGGCATATCACCAATTTCATCCAGAAATAAAATTCCACCGTCGGCAGAGACAAAATGTCCTTCCTTGTCAGCTACTGCGCCGGTAAAAGCGCCTTTCTTAAAGCCGAAAAGTTCGGATTCCATTAGTGATTCCGGGATAGAAGTACAGTTGATAGCCTTAAAGGGGCGATCACTGCGAACCAGAGAATGGAAATATTTTGCCATATGGTCTTTTCCGACTCCGGTTTCTCCCGTTATCAGGATTGGAATGTCACTTTTGCCAATCAAGGGCAATTGAGATTTGAACCTTTTGATCTCTTTATTATTTGAGATATAATCAATCTTTTTGGGAAGAATATTTTTGTTCGGAGACTTACTCCGATAAATAGAAACTTCCTGATCAGTATCCTGAATAAGTTTTGCAACTTCATTCTGTTTAGATACGAGGTTGTTGCCCGAATAAAATTCTTCAGCCCGGAAAAGATAAGTCAGCCGTTTTTTAGTGTTAAATGTTTGGCAACATCCGGCAGCTTTTAATGCATCCACCTTTTCAAAGCGGACGGATGATTTGTCCAGCATTTCAAAAGCTTTGCTGAAATAACTGTTCGTTTTATCATGATCGCCATTTTCATCAGCGATCTGGGCAAGAATTTTCCATAGCGCACCAATCTCCACTAAGACATGGTGTTTTTTCATGACTGGCATAGCCTTGTTGGTTAATCTCTGAGCTATTCGGAAATTCTTTTGTCTGATATTTAATTCGGCCAGATGTCTGCGTATTCTGGCAGTCATGGTCGAGTCAGGTGAAATGGCTTCTGACAGATAAAGAGCCTTGTTTAAAGTTATATGGGATTGTTCATATAACTTTTGCTGGTAATATGATTCACCCATGTATGTCAGACACATAACTTCATCTCTTCCGGATTTTAAAGAGATGGTCGCTTTCAAGGCTTTGTTTAGAATTTCATCGGCTTCTTTGTAAGAGCCTTCCTGGATACAAATATATCCATAGGACATTCTGGCGCGAGCAGTTTCTAATTGATCGCCCAGTTCTTTGGAAAGATCGATATTGATGAGCAAATTCTTTTTTGCATCTTTGAAATTTCCAGTGAAAGAATAAATTCTTCCAAGGTTGCCCATCATGAAGGCAAGCTTTTTATGGTCGTTTGTTTTTTCTGCAATTTCAACCGCGTCCATAAGTACAGACAGAGCATTTCTGAAATCATTTTGTCGGTAAAATAAACCGGCAAGAAGGTTCAATGCTCTACTTTGGCCGTCTAAGCTGTCATTGCGACGGAAAATCGATTCCGCATCGCGAAATGCTTTTTCCGCTTCCTTAAGCTCATTGCTGTCTCTTAGAATTCCTCCAAGAGTCATGAAAGTTTCAGCAAGAACAATGCTGTCACCATCACGGACAATGAGATTTTGAGCAAGTCTGATATTTTTTAGTGCAATCTGGTAATCATGTAAGGAAGCGTGAGCAATAGCAATGTTGCGAAGAATCGATCCTGCCGTGATATTTCCGGCGTTATCGATATCATTACAATTATCCTGATAATATCTAATAACACCTGAAAAATCCCGTTTGGCTATCAACGACTCAATATAATGAGCCATAGCTTCACAGAATTCTGATTCAGTGCTTTTAGCTAATTTCATGTTTAATTACCTTTACCCTCATATGTTCCACTTGTGCTTACAGGTTGATAATCTCTATTTGGTGAATAGGTGTTAACTGTGATTTGTTTCTCCTGGCTGGGAGTATTTATCACATCGTTTCTGATCTGTAAAATTACAGGTCTGAAAAGTTTATTAAAAGCAAAGTCGAGGATAAGATAACCGGTATAGATCGGAATAGCCGGTTCATCAATTGATTTAAGGAAATCATCCGGGTTTGTTACTTCTTCACCACCCCAAGGATGATCGTCGCCATCCGGGCGAAGTAAATCTTTATAGGTGTCTGGATGCATTTTGGATACAGCAGTATTCCAAGGGACAGTAAGGAATAATACCAGTATCAACAGTGATACAAAATACTTCATACAACACTCCCATTTTTTAAAATGTGTCTATTATGTGTATTTACTTTTCAATTTTTGGCGGATACAGAAATAGTAGGTTTGAGATCTTGTACGACCTTTCCTAATCTATTTTAAAATAACATACTTATCGTATGCTGTCAATTGGTTTTTAAGAAGAGAA
The DNA here is from genome assembly GCA_965372795.1 of uncultured bacterium. Taxonomy (GTDB): domain Bacteria; phylum Zixibacteria; class MSB-5A5; order GN15; family FEB-12; genus QNAD01. The sequence goes on along the minus strand of CBDVDR010000013.1, from coordinate 82,124 downwards.
ATGTGATAAAAAAAGCCTGTTAATTTATAACAGGCTTTAATTTACAAAAAAATTATTTCTTTTTTAAATCACTAATCGAGTCTTTTAAATAATCAATAATATTAACGGGAGAAGGATCTGTATTAGTTAGGATAGCGAGATAATACGAAGCAAAATCACCGATCTGGATTAAGCTAAACATTCTTTCCAGGACCGAGTCACCGCGGGAATAAATTTCAATTACTTCCACATTAAGAGCTTCAATAATTTCTTTTACAATATCCATTCGTGCTTTGATCTGATCCATATCATCAAAGTCCCGAAGCATCAACACGACCAGATGTTCGCCTTTTTCTTCAATCTTTTCTGACCATCCCACCAATTCGTTATGGTTAAACTCGGCAAACTGGTTATTAAATGCAAGGATCTTGCTGTTTTCGCATATTTGGCATTTCCATCGAAATCCAACAACGTCAGTTATTGTCGGTCCGGAATAGATAATCGGGATTTTGCCTTGAATTCTTTCAGCAAGTTTTTTGGGCATGTTTTTATCAACTGAAATATCTTCGATATAGTTTTCGCGGAATAGTTTCAATTTTGCCGTTGTAGTTTTTAGTTCACTTACAACATCTTTTACCAGCCCGACTTTTTCCAGCAAATATAACAGCGGTGTGAAAGAATATCCCAGGGCTGCACGAGGCTGCATTCCTTCAGGCAATATAGCAATTGGGATTTGGTTAAGTTCAGCAACTTCGTTTAACATCCCACCGGTTGAGACAGCAGCAATCATCGCCTTGCGTGTCAGGGCATCGTCAACTGCAGAAAGTGTTTCTTCGGTGTTGCCACTGTACGATGAGACGATAACGAGGGTTTCATCATCGACAAATTCTGGCAGATTATAGTGTCGGCAAACATGAAACGGAACCATGATCTTAGCATTAAGATATGATCGCACCAGATCGCCACCTATAGCTGACCCACCCATTCCTACAACAACCACATTTTTAATATCAGAAAAATCATCCGGATTGATTTTCCATTTCTTACATATTTTTAGTGCATTTTCCATATGCTCCGGTAAATCAAAAATGCTGTTATACATATTACCTGGATCGAGTTCTCTGATTTTTTCTACATCATTAAGCAATGTCAATTTATTAATTTCCTACAGTTAAGGTTTTTTGTTTATCAAAAGTGAGATTATAAGTATTTAATTTCTCCATGACTTCTTTTATAGTTGAGCTTGCCATCACAGAGTTTACGAAATGTTTTGCCAGTTGCGAATCAATTTTTTTAACTAATCTGCAAATATCAAATATTTTATTCGGGCTCATTGATAATTGATCTATTCCCATACCGATAAACAGCGGTAAAGCAATGGGGTCGCCGGCGATTTCGCCGCATACTGCTACCGGTTTTCCATGCTTTTTACAAGCCTCAACCGTCATTTTAATAAGTTTGAGGACCGTTGGATGTAAAGGATTGTATAAATTGGCAACTTTACTATTCAACCTGTCAGCTGCCAGCGTATATTGGGTCAGGTCATTGGTACCAATAGAGATAAAATCTACTTTTTGGGCAATAAGATCAGCAGAAATAGCTGCTGATGGAATCTCAACCATAATGCCGATTTCGATATCATGATCAAAATCTATTTTTTCTTTCCGCAGGGCAAACTTTACCTGAGAGATCATTTTTTTAGCTTTAAGAAACTCGGTCAAATCACATATCATCGGCAGCATGATTTTGACATTTCTTAAAGTAGAAGCTCTTAAGATGGCTCTAATTTGAGTTTTAAAAATATTGGTCATTTCAAGCATTGGACGGATTCCACGCCAGCCCAGAGCCGGATTGTCTTCTTCGGGCCAATAACTTTGTGAAATTAGTTTATCATAGCCAAGGTCAAAAGTTCTAAAGATGACACTCGTATCGGAAAATTTTTGAGCAATATTATTGTAATGTTCAAACTGAGTTTCTTCATCAGGGAAATATTCATTCGCCAGATATAAAAATTCTGTTCGGTATAATCCTACCGGAATATTCTGATCGGCAAGGATATCATCAGCCGGACCGGGGAACGAAAGATTTGAGGCAATACTCACCGGTTGTTTATCTTTGGTAACAGGGGGGAAGGGGGTAAGTTTTTTTATACGCTTGATTGTCGTCGGTCCCTGTTTCTTTTTTCTTTTTTGATATTCAATCAGGTCTTCATCAGAAGGATTAACAATAATTAGACCTTCGGAACCATCGACAATAATATCACAATCGTTATTTATTTTTGTCCAGATATTTTCAACCATGACCGTCGGAAGCATCATCGCCCGGGCAATAAGAGCCATGTGTGAATTTTTCCCGCCTTCTGAGACGATGAAACCGATAGCTTTTCTCTGGCGATAATTTAAAATCTCTCCCGGTGAGAAAAATTTACTGACTAAAATTGTGTTGGGGGCAAATCGGTGACCGGAACGCTCAGTACCGCTTAAATGAGTTAATACTTTTGATGAAACAGCCTCAATATCTTTTGCCATTTGCTGCATATAGGTATCAGTTGAATTTTTTAATGGCAGAGTCGTGTTTTGGACGAGAGTTTGAAAAATATATCCGGCGTTACGTTTCTTATTTACAATTTCACCTTTAACCTGTTTTAAAAACTCAATATCACCGGCAATCATCAATTGAGCATCAAATATTTTGGCAACTGCTCCGCCCATTTTTTTACCGGCGGAATCCCGTAATACGGTTAATTCTTCAACGGTACTGGCAATCGCTTTATCAAGGGAATTGATTTCGTTATTTATGTGAGAAGATGGTATGACAAGTTCCGGTATTTCCATAACACCGGGAGCAATTATACGGGTATGCCCGATTATAATTCCCGGGGATATCGCCGTCCCTTTTAGTAATTTTCTCTTACTTAACATCAGCTTGTAATACCTAAATTTTTTATATTTTACTGGAGTGTAAGAAAAGAAAGTATACTATCTAAGGCAAGTTTAATTCATTTGTTTTCGCCAAAACCAGATTGAATTACTTCGATTAAAGCCTCAAGAGCATCATTTTCATCAGTACCGTCAACTTCAATCAGAATATCAGAGCCATTTTCAGCCGCGAGCATCATTACACCCATAATTGACTTACCATTAACTCTCAAACCGTCCTTAGTGAAATAGACTTCCGCTTGAAATTTAGAGGCTGTGGTTACCAGCAAAGCAGAGGGGCGGGCATGAAGCCCAAGACTATTTACAATTTGTGTTGTTTTCTTAATCATAGATATTCTTCTGATAAAACAAATCTCTTTCCAGAGACTTCCCGAATCACTCCTTTTAATTCCAATGCCAGCAAGTATTCATGTAGATCTCGAACCGGCAGTTTAACAAGGCGAGAAATATAATCAATTTGTAGCGGTTCGGACTTAAAAAGTTCAATTATTTTTCTTTCGGTGTCGGTGATATTTGTCTTTTGAGTGTATTTTTTAGGTTTAAAACCGCCTTTTAGTCGGGGGAGGTCTTCGAAAATATCTTCAACCGAAGTCAACAATCTTGCCCCGCTTTTTATTAGGCGGTTGGTTCCGGTCGAGGTTCGGTTATTTGGCGCTCCCGGGACAGCAAAAAGTTCTCGATTCTGGTCCAGGGCATGGGAGGCAGTTATTAACGCACCTGATTTTTCACCAGCTTCGACAACAACAACTCCGCAGGAAAGCCCTGAAATAATTCGGTTTCGCTCGGGGAAATATGCTCTTTCGGGACCGTCACCGGGTAGATATTCAGAATATAGAGTTCCGTGCTCTTTGATTTTATCAGTAAGGGAGCGGTTTGATGGGGGGTAGAGAATATCAAGGGCATTGCCCAAAACTGCAATTGTTCGCCCGTTTCCCTCAAGGGCACCTTGATGAGCTTTGGTGTCTATTCCTTCTGCAAGCCCTGAAACCACAGTGATATCCTCTTTTGCTAATGAAATTGCTAATTGAAAAGCGAAATTTTTCCCTTTGTCGGAGCAACTTCTTGTACCGACAATAGCAACAACCTTTTCATCAGGGAGAATCGGTTTTCCGATTCTAAACAACAATGGTGGTTTTGAAGCAATATTATCCAGCTGCGGCGGATATTCGGGATGACCCGGATAAAGAATTGTCCAGCCCATTGAAATAATTTTATCAGTAATATTTTCCGCCTCGTCTAAATTTATTTTAGATTTTATAGCCGAAGCGATATTGCGGGAAATATTAGGTACAGTCTCAAGTTCATCAATCGAGGCATTGATTACATTCATCGGTATTTTGAAATGCCTGACTAATTTACTATATCGACCTCGTCCCACACCCGGAATTTTGAGGAGTGCGATGATTGAGCTAATATATTTTTTTGTCTTTTCTATGTCCAAGTTTGCGCTCAATTTCCTGAATGAAAATTTCTTTACCCTGCCCGCTTACTGCTGATATATAAATATAATCATTTGGAAGTGTTTTGGAAATATCTTTAAGATCACTTTCTGTAAGAGTATCAACTTTTGTTATCGCAACAAAGGTGGGTCTGTTTAGCAGATTGTTATCAAAATTCTCTAACTCTTCTTTCAGGGTCTGATATGTTTCTTCGACATCAAGATCATTGATATCGATCACATAGATCAGCAGTTTAGTCCTTTGGATATGCTTTAAGAACTGATGTCCCAACCCTTTACCAAGCGAGGCGCCTTCGATCAATCCGGGGATATCAGCCATCACGCAGGAATTAAACCCATGCAGTTTAACAATCCCAAGGTGCGGTTTCAGGGTAGTGAATGGATAATCGGCGATTTTTGGACGGGCAGCAGAAAATGCTGCCAAAATTGTGGATTTGCCGGCATTGGGTAAACCGACCAAGCCAACATCAGCCAGAATTTTCAATTCAAGTGATATTTTCAGGCTAACACCGGAAGCGCCATCCTGAGCTTTGCGGGGAGTTTGATTGGTGGGCGATTTATAGTAGGCATTGCCATGTCCGCCTTTGCCGCCTTTGGCGATAATAACTTCCGTACCGGCAATATCAAGATCAGCAACAAGCTGCCCGGTTTCGAAATCTTTAATCAGGGTTCCAACCGGTAATTTTAAATAGGTATGATTTCCGGACCGTCCGGTTTTAAGTGATCCGCTACCGGGTTGTCCATTTATTGCTTTGTACTTTCGTTTGTATCTAAAATCCAGCAGGGTGGTCAGTTGGCTATCAGCAACGGCAATTATATTACCGCCCCGGCCGCCATCGCCGCCATCAGGACCGCCTTTGGGAACAAATTTTTCAGTATGAAAAGCTACACAACCATGCCCGCCATTGCCGGCATTAACTTCAATCTCTACATAATCTATAAATTTCATGTCGGTAATATTCTCCCAAATCGCTTAATTGTCAATTAACATATTGCACTCTAATAAAATAGGGGATTATAAATAACGTTATTTTTAAAAGTCAACGTTGACCCTCATCCAAAAACAGCATATATTTTTGTCAATATAAGGAAGGAATACTATAATTTGCCTGGAATAAATCAGCGTAAACGTCAAATTTATGAAGAGTCATCATTATTTTTAGGCAGAGCCTGTCTAAAACTTGGTTTAACGCCAAATTTTCTTACGGGACTTTCTGTTGTATTTGCAATAGTTTCAGGGCTTTTCTTCTGGCGCAATGAAATGCTTTGGGGCGTTACTTTTATGATTTTAGCCTCATTTGGTGATATGCTTGATGGTTCAACGGCGCGGGCAGGAAATCTTGGAACTGTTTTTGGCGGAATTTTAGATCATGTCATGGATCGGTACGGCGAATTTTTCATTCTTGCTGGAATAACTTTATCAGGTGCCGTTCATCCCGGATGGGGTCTGTTTGCTCTGTTTGGAATGTTGATTGCCAGTTATACCAGAGCCGTTGCTGAGTCTATCGGTAAACTCGAAAATTGTGCTGTCGGAATTATGGGGCGGACAGAAAAGTTTCTTTTGATAATCTTCGGCTCAATAATGGAACATTTTTCACCAATCGGAAGCTGGCCTAAAGCCGGCTGGCTCGAATTTGCCTTAATAATTGTCGGGCTGACCTCAACAATTACCGCTATTCAACGTCTTGTTTATACCCGCAAAGTTCTGGGTAACAAAAAAGAAGTCTAACAGGCACAGCCTGTTTGATAGGCACAGCCTGTTTGATAGGCACAGCCTGTGTGATAGGCGTAGCCTGTTTGATAGGCGTAGCTTGTTTAATAGGCATCGCCTATTTGATTTTATTGAAAGAGAGTATTAGTTTGAAAAAAATTATTTTATTATTGATGTCTATTGGGATTTTATTTGGTTGTTCTGACAATCCGGTGGCGCCGGAGAATGTTGAAGCGACAATATATTATCGTTCGGTAGGAACCGGAACAGTGAAGCTTGAGTTTTATACTTTTGCAGAAGATGACACCTACTACCGGAATCTTCTTTATGAATTAACCGAAGCATCTCTGGCGATAAATATTGTTGCTAATGATGAGATTATTCCTTTGGCAATCGGCAATCGCTGGACTTATGATATCAAAGTTTTTGATTCAGGCGGAACAGCAATATATACGGACGTTGACTCTTCGTGGGTAGACCGCGATACAACTATTAATGACCAACTCTGGTTTATCCTGATGGATGAAGACGGACCGTTGCAGCTTGCCGTTAATGCTGATGATGGTTACTGGGCGAGAAATGTATTTGCTACCGGGTCGGTGATTGATTCGGTGGGTGAAGCATATTTGTCGGCAAAATATCCGGTTAACGAAGGTGATAGTTATACTAATTATAACAGTTTTGAAACTTATGTGGAAGCTACTAATGTTTCCGTAACCGTACCTGCGGGCGTATATAACAGTATCCAATACAAACGAACAGAACAATAAAACATCGAGGCTAAAATTGATTACTGCAATCGGCAATCCGGTTTATGATTATATAAAAACACAAAAAGTAGAAACCGAAGGAAGGATTCTTTCGGGATGCTCCACCAACGCCGCTTTGGTACTTGCCAAATTAAAAGAAGATGTCAAACTGGTCGGGGCAGTTGGTGATGATTTCAAAAGTAAATTCATTGTCGATTTGGAAAAATTTAATATCGGGCATCACATCACCGATTCAAAAGAGACCGGTGGTTTTTCATTGGTCTATTATGATGATTACGGCAATAGGACGCTCGATCTATTGGGGCGTGCCAATGATATCACTGACCTTGATCCGTCAATTTATAACGATTCCAAAGCGGTACTGATTGGACCGATATTGGGGGAAGTTTCTTTTGAGCAGATTAAAACAATACGTAAAAATTATGATGGATTTTATTTTTGTGATCCTCAGGGTTTGATTCGTAATGCTGATGAAAATAACCGCATCTCGCACGATATGGTTGATTCTTTAAAAGATACGCTTAGCGTCTTTGATGTGGTCAAGCCGAATGAACTCGAAGGTAAAGTCATGACGGGGATAGATTGCCGGGTAGATCCATACGAGGCGGCGCGGATTATTCATAAGTGGGGTATGAAAATCGTAATCGTGACACTGGCTGAACTTGGTTCGGTTATTTATGATGGTAATGATTTTATTGATATTCCGCCGTTTGAGACTGAAAAAGCAGTTGATGCGACCGGATGCGGCGATACCTATATGGCTGGTTTTACTTTTGAATATCTAAAAACCGGTGACCTGAGAAGAGCGGGCTGTTTTGCCTCGTGTACCTCATCGATCATGATTGAAAATGTTGGTCCTGATTTTGAGATGACCGAAGCGATGATTCGAAATCGTCAGGAACATTTACTTGCAAAAACCGATTATAAGGTAAAAGTAGCCGTCAACACAGGCTAGGCCTGTATTTTATACTATTTAAGTTTACCTTAGATTGGAGAGAATCCCATGCAGGATAATATATTTTTCAAACGTCACAGTCTGCGGTCGTATCTCGACAAACCTATTCCAGCCGATGTTCTTGACCGTATCAAAGAAATAATTCAATGGACACCATCATGCGCTAATAAGCAACCCTGGCGGTTTGTGTTTGTGCAGAATGAACCAACCCGTGGAAAATTTAATGAAGCTTTAGCACGCGGTAACGAATGGGCGTACAAGGCTCCGCTGTTGGTGGCGTTGGTCGCCAAAGAAGGGGATGATTATATTCGCGAGGATGATCCGGTAAAATATTATCAGTTTGATTCAGGGATGGCAAATTTTAGTTTGATGCTGGGGGCGATGAACGAGGGGATGATGACTCATTCGATGGCGGGGTATGATGCCAACAAAGTTAAAGAGGCGCTTGGTATTCCGGATGAGTATCATGTTATGTGTGTGACCGCAGTCGGGTATGAAGGAACGCTGGATATGCTTGATGATCGCACGCGGGCTAAGGATGAGGCGGTGCGGACGCGTAAAGAGATTTCAGAAATAATTTCACACGGGAAATTTGAGTTGTAGCCTTATCGTGGAATCTATTGACAACTATCTATTATAGTTTATATTAGCCCTTAACACATCACAGTTTTTAGCTAAGGGCGGGGTATGGATAGATTTCACAACTTTAGGAAGTTTCATCTTATAAAGAATATTTTTCTATTATTAACAATATTTATTTGTGCTTCTGTTGGTGCTGAGGAGAAGAAATTTGATCTGACTTCGTTTATCCCTGAGAGGTTTATAGATTTCAGGTGGCAGATTGACGGTGGTGGTGGTTATGACCGTCATTACGATCCGGGATATTCAGAAGATGATGGTATTGTTAGAGAAAAAGATGATAATCGCAAATATAGAAAATTTGAAGTCTCCAACAATTTAGAATATATAAATGAAAATTTATCAAGATATTATATAATTAAATTTGGTGTGTTTCAATCAATCAAAAAAATAAGTGATAATACTGTTAATACTAAAAAAAATTGATGAAAATCATACTGATATTTCAACATTTGACATCAAAAAAAATGAATATGAATTTTCGTTAGGATCTCAAATTCAAACAGGCTACTATTTTTATAAAGACATATTTGCTCATGCAGATTTGAAATACTCTTATTATAATGAAAAAAATACAAGAATTACATCCATCTATTCGGACTATGGAAGCGGTATAAATTATAGAGGTTTGATATTGCATAAACAATATCAGCAAGATGATATATTAAAAAACATTACCAATCATTCAATCACATCTGAATTTGGAGTAGGCATTGGAAGAATCTACGATGGTAGATTTGCTTATATTGCAGAATCATTCATAAGAGAACTACAACGATTTGATCTAATTAAAAGAAAACTTACTTATAATGAACTTTATGAACTTACTTTTAAAATATATAATTTAAAACAAAAGCATTTTATAGATCATAGGATACGGCGGATAAAAGCAATGCAAGAAGTGACAAGCTACTTAATGAATTTAGGCGTATGCGATGATTTGAATGTAGTTGGAACAGTTCTGCTACAGGATATATGGGATTATTTCCCCCAGGAAAAAAGAGAATTCGGGTTTAATATAAAGTTATTAACAGGGGTTCTATATTATGATAGAAGTGAAGATGAAACTCGTAAATATAATAGAGAATCTAATTATACAGATCCCCAAAATCCAGATTCTATGTATTTAGAAATTGATCGTTTATCTCATAATAATATTTATTTAAAAAAAGTAACCTATGAGAATTATTTGTCAGGAGTTTTTGAGTATTCAAAACCACTGAACTTTAACTGGCAGTTGTCGTATGCGTTTGAAGCTACAATACTTCTTGATCAATATAAAAAAGAAAAACGTTATGAACGTGTTTATTTACCTGAAATAAATATACTTCCTATTAGAAAACAATACTCAAAATATACTTTGGAATATGATTTAAAATCTAAGCTATCAGTTGAATATTTTTATGATTCAAAAACATCTATTTCATTGATTAGCGATATTGCTTTTACTCGATATGAAAGAAATTATGACTTGTATTCTGAAACTGAGAATTATGGTCAAATTATAAATACAACTTTAATTGGTGAGGATTTAGAATTTACAACAGAGGGAAAGATTATTTATCGGATTTCAATTCCAACTACATTAAATATTAAGGGAGGGATAAAAATAATTAGTCAGAAATTTACAGTAGATAGTTTTTGGCAAGATGAATTTATTTATGCTTCATTTTCAATCAGTCATTACATTTATTAAAACTAAAGATTAGTTTGATTTTTTATGAAAACAAAAAAGTTGGTTAGATTTTATGAATAATATTAAGCGAATAAATAGCAAACTTGTAAATAAAATGTTAATGAGTATCATGCTAATCATTTTATCTATAATGTTAGTTGGGAATTGTTTTTCCGCAGAATTCGGTGTTTCTGTCTATGGATTGTCTTATCATTTTGAAAGAAATAATTATCTTGGAAATCCGTATAATGAAAATAATTATGGCGGCGGTATGATTGTAAATTATTATACAGACTCAAAAAAAGAACTGTTTGTTGAGTTTGGTACATTTAAAGATTCTTTTAAACATCAATCAAGATATTTATCAGCAGGAATAAAATATAAAATTCTACCAATAGTTAAAATTGGTGCTCAGTTAGCAGTATATAGCAGTAAAAGTGTAAATGGAAAAATTCCTATTATGACACCCGTTTTTTCGATTTTCTATAGACGTATTTCTATTAACGCGATTTATTTGCCTATTCGTGATAAAGGTGACATTTCTTCTGGTGCATTAGGTGCTTATGCAAATATTATTCTTTTTAAAAACTTGTGATTATTTCATATATTAGAGTATGGATATGATAACATTTGATGATTTTGAAAAAGTTGATATCAGAGTAGGGAAAATAATCGAAGTCACCGATTTCGAGCGGGCGAAGATCCCGACCTACAAAATGAAAATCGACTTCGGGGAAGAGATCGGTATCAAGCAGACCTCTGCCCGCTACAAAGAATCTTACTCAATTGAAGAGCTGCTCAACAGTCAGTGTGTGGCGGTGGTGAATTTTGAGCCAAAAAATATTGCCGGGTATATGTCTGAAGTGTTAGTGCTTGGCGTTACCAAAGAAGATGGCACGATTACAATCGTGCGACCTGACAAAGATGCGAAACTTGGAACACGAGTATATTAGCCCACACACTTCGTGTGACTTTTCTTATCTTTGATCTCGAAATAATTGAGAGAGTTGAGCAACGAACAAATCAAACACACGAAGTGTGTCACGCCTTTATTCCATCGAATAAAAAGGTCACTAAGTAACTTTCGATTTCTTCAATAGTAACATCAGTAGTTTTTATATTTTGAATTATGTTTGAGTAAAACTGAAGTATCATAAATGATGTTAGTTCGAATCTAAAATCTCCCCGCAATTCATTGGTTTCAACTCCGCGTTCAATAATAGAATCTATATATGATTGCAAATGTCTTCTCAGATCGATCCCCTCAAGTACAACCCCGGCATGATCCATCGCATTGGTCACAAAAAGATAAAACCGATGTTCAATGGGATTGCGTTCAAAGTGTTCTGATAAGAAACGGAAAAGATATAACAGGCGGTTTTTCACCAGAGCCGACCGTTCATTTTTTTTGAAGTTATCAATTACCCTGCCAAGATCGTTGTCGTAAAGCAAAATGGCAAATTCAAGAAGATGGGTTTTGGAAGGGAAGTACTGGAAAAACGAACCCTTGGATATACTGGCATCTTTGCAGTATAAATCCAGAGCTAAACCATCATAACCGAATTTCCCAAACTGCCTTAAGGCAGTGTTATAAAGCCGTTCTTTTTTATCAGCCTTTAAACGCCTGAAAGTGTCGGTCACAACCCCCCGGCGGACTAATTCTACAATAATATTTTCATCAATCATAATTTCTCAAAATGACTAAATGGTCATAGTATGTATACGAAAGCTATATAAAATACTTGAAAATGTCAATAAATTATTGACAGGTATTTTCAAAGCTGTTTATTTCTAATATAAATTATGAATACGAAAACAATCATTTACATTTAAGGATTTTTAAATGGGAAAAGTTAGAGTAGCTATTATTGGAGTCGGCAACTGTGCATCATCATTTGTACAGGGTGTCGAATACTACAAGAAAGCCAAGGATGACGATTTTGTTCCTGGATTGATGCATGTTAATCTTGGCGGTTATCATATCCGCGACATAGAATTTTCGGCCGCGATTGATATTGATAAAAACAAAGTTGGAAAAGATTTGTCTGAAGCTGTATTTACTAAACCGAACAACACAATTAAATTTTCCAAAGTTCCAAAAACAGGTATCAAAGTTCAACGTGGTATGACCCACGACGGTTTAGGTAAGTACCTTTCAGAGATTATTGAAAAAGCTCCCGGCGATACGGTTGACATCGTGAAATTACTTAAAGATACAAAAACCGATGTTGTTGTAAGTTATCTTCCGGTTGGTTCTGAAGAAGCAACCAAATGGTATGTTGAGCAGATTCTTGAAGCCGGCTGTGCCTTTGTGAACTGTATTCCGGTCTTTATTGCCCGCGAACCATATTGGCAGAAAAGATTTGAAGAGCGCGGTTTGCCGGTTATCGGTGATGATATTAAATCCCAGGTTGGCGCAACTATCGCTCACCGGGTATTTACCCGTCTGTTCATTGACCGCGGCGTCAAACTGGAACGCACCAGTCAGCTTAATGTTGGTGGTAATACTGATTTCTTGAACATGCTTGAACGTTCGCGTCTTGAGTCGAAGAAAATTTCTAAAACTAACGCGGTCACATCCCAGCTCGATTATGATATAGGGGCTGGTAATGTTCATATCGGACCATCCGATTATGTTGAATGGCTTACCGACCGTAAATGGGCATATATCCGTATGGAAGGTCGTACTTTTGGTGATGTTCCTTTAAATATTGAAATGAAAATGGAAGTTTGGGACAGCCCGAACTCTGCCGGGGTTGTTATTGATGCAGTTCGCTGCTGTAAGTTAGCCCTCGATAATGGTCTTTCCGGTGCCATGATTGAGCCATCGGCTTATTTCAAAAAATCTCCGCCGATTCAGTTTACTGATGAAGAAGCACGTCGGATGACCGAAGAATTCATCACTAAATATGGCTGGAAAACATCAAAGGCTAAAAAAACAGCCTCCAAAAAAGCTCCGGCAAAGAAAAAAGCCGCAGCTAAACCTGCTAAGAAAAAAGCTAAAGCCGTGACCAAAAAACGGGTTGTCAAAAAGAAAAGATAACTTAATTAGTTATTCATATAGACCGGCAGTTTACCGACTGCCGGTTTTTTTTGTCTGAAAATTTGTTTTTATTTGATTAATTGGCGCCTTCTTGAGACTTTGTTTTTACTATGAAAAAGAGCAAAATTAAACATCATCCTTATTTTATAACATTTGAAGGTATTGACGGTTGCGGCAAAACAACCCAGGCAATTTTAACCTATGAGTACCTTTCAAGTTGCGGTTATAAAGTCAAATTGTTAAGAGAACCGGGGTCTACCAAAGTTGCTGAGAAAATCAGAGATGTGCTTCTGGATAAGAAAAATTCTATTAATGATACTACCGAACTATTGCTTTATGAGGCTGCCCGGGCGGAAATTACCGGATCGGAAATTGCACCTCTTTTAGCAAAGGGTTATATTGTCCTCTGTGACAGATTTTATGACAGTACTACCGCCTATCAGGGATATGGCAGGAAACTTGATATAAAAATGGTACGATCTTTACATAAAATAGCGACAAATAATATTTCACCAAACCTTACCCTACTCTTTGACGTTGATCTAAGTGTAGCATCTTTGCGGGGGAAAAAGAACAAGGATCGATTGGAATTGCAATCGAAACAGTTTTTTAATCGGGTCCGACGAGGATTTTTGGAAATAGCCCGCAAAGAACGAAGACGAGTCAAAGTGATTGATTCTTCTGCGTCAATTGAGGATGCCTTTGCTAATGTTAAAAAGATAATTAACAAAAAACTTGGAATTAATGAATAGCCCGACCATGTTATTTAATCGAAAATCCCTCCTTCTGTCACTTATCTTAATAATGTTTACAATTATAATTTCGGGGGGGATGGGAATTTATGTTCTCTCAGATCCGGGTATAAAGGATTCTTTTCTTTTAACCAGAGTAGCTCTTATTGTTAGCGATCTTTATCCTGAGGGTGTTGATCAAAACCAGATTATTAAATCTGCCCGTGATGCGATTATGAGCGACCTTGACCGTTATTCTGCCTATACCAGTCAGACTTATTTTGAACAGATGGATGAAGAGTTATCCGGTGCATATCAGGGTATCGGGGTAAGTATTATAAAAAAAGAAAAAGGTTTGTTGATTATGTCGGTTAGAGAAAACTCTCCGGCGTACAAAGTCGGTCTTCTAAGCGGGGATATTATTGTAAAAGCCGACTCTATTGAATTGAAGGATTTAACCAGCAGTGAAGCTTCGGCACTTTTACGCGGTCCGGAAAAATCAGAACTTTCTTTGCAAGTATACCGAACTGTTAACGAAGATACCTTTACAGTTAAAATTATCCGAGAAAAAATTCCGTTAATGCATATTCCATATGCAGGTTTAACCAATGATTCACTTATCTATATTAGATTACTCGATTTTGGCTCAGGGTCCTCTACTGATGTAAATGAAGCTTTGGACTCTTTGTTATTTAACAAAAAAGAGATCAATCCCAAAGGCGTTATTTTGGATCTAAGAGGAAACCCCGGCGGATTATTCTCAGAAGCGTACAAAGTAGTTGATTTGTTTTTGGAAAAGGGTCTTCCGATAGTTGGTACTACCGGTCGCTCACGGTGGAAAACTTCCCGATACTATGCTAACTCGGACGATTTTACCAACGGTTTGCCTTTGGCAATTATTGTTGATAAAGGCTCAGCCTCTTCATCAGAGATTGTCGCCGGAGCTTTAAAATATCACGAACGAGCAATATTAGTCGGTGATACAACCTTTGGCAAAGGGCTGGTTCAGGGATTCGTGCGTTATCCGGAAGGTGATGGTTTACGACTGACCATATCGCGCTATTTTTTTGGAGAGAATATTTATCTTAATGAATTTGATTCTACTTTGAATGAGATTGGCGATGGTATTGAGCCTGATTATTATTTTCAGAATTATATGAATCAATTATTTTTGAGGAAACTTGAAAATTCGCTGCATCTATTCAACTTTGCCAATAAAAATCAAGATGGAATAATTGAGGCTGCTCTACAGGATAATTTCGATGATATCTGGCTGGAAAAATTAACCGGGTATCTCAAAGAAAATGATTTTGAATATCTTTCAGAAAGAACAGAAATTGCAGAAACGATGGAAGAATTTCTTAAAGATAAAGATTATACTAAAAAATTAGAACAGTCGATAAATAAATTTATTAGCCGGTCATCCCAAATTGACAATAATGAAGTTTTTTTGAACACTGAGTATATAAAAAACCGTTTGAAACAGATTGCTTTTGAAAGAAAATTCGGATTGAACAAATCTTATGAAAAAGTAATCGTTAACGAACTTCCGGTTATTAAATTTGCCTCGAAAATTTTACTTGAAGAAAATTAATGGAAGAATTACTACTATATCTGCTGTGCGGGCTTTGTGCCGGAATTTTAGCCGGTTATCTCGGATTGGGCGGCGGGATTGTTATGGTTCCATTTCTAACTATTGCAGCCGGACTTGATTTTAAAACTGCGGTTCCGGTTTCAGTGACAGCAATTGTTGTCAATTCTGTCGCAGCCTCCAATGAATATCTAAAGAAGAATATGGTCGATTTCGAGCTGGTAATAATTCTTTCAATTTTTATGGTGATGGGAACAATAACCGGCAGCAACCTTAGTCAGGTAATTCCTACTGAGGTTGTCAGAATTATGTTTACAGTAATTTTGATTTATACTGCCTTATCTCTGCTTAAAAATAAAAAGAATGAACAAAAACTAACTTTTTCTGATAATCGCACCAAGATGTTCTTTATCTGTTTTGTTCTGGCATTTTTCACAGGTATTTTATCAGGTTTGCTTGGTATTGGAGGTGGAGTTATTTTAGTGCCGGCTATCTATCTTGTAATCGGACTTCCCCTTACAACTGCCCGAGGTACTTCATCCTTGATGATAGGATTTTCTGCGGCGGCGGCATCAATTGTTTATTTCCTGAATGATCAAATAGATTTTTCAATTGCAGTGCCCGTAATTGCCGGAATAATTCTCGGTGGGAAGCTTGGGGCATTTTTAGGAACTATAGCAAAACCTGTTGTTGTCAAAGTTATTTTCGTATTGCTTATGTTATATCTGGCAGCCAAGCTGGGTTATGAACCGCTGATGGAGCTATTATGAGTGGGAAAGTATTTAATTCTACGCCATTAATTAATTTTCAGCGATGGTTATGGAAAATTATTTTTATATATTTTGTGGCATTAACAATTTTATATTTTTTGAAATTTAGTTTAGCCGACAGTTTGGCTTATTGGGGGATTGTTGGTGTCTTTGCCGCAACTTTGGTAAAGTTAATAATTTTAGGCATTCAATTTCAAAAAGCTGAGCTTTTTAGATTCAGCTGGTTAAGCTATTTTCTTATTGTCATATTGCTTTTAATAATTGTTTTAAAATTTTGGATATTATGAAAACTGCAGTATTTTGTGATTTTGACGGTACCATTGCCCGTGCCGATGTTGGCTATCAGATGTTTCATCATTTCTCTAATGGAAAAAATGATGAGTTAATTCCTGACTGGAAAGCCGGAAGACTCTCAAGCAAGGAATGTTTACGGTTGGAGGCTGAGATGGTGACCGTGACGGAAGCTGAATTTTATCAGTTTATAGAGAAATTTGAGATTGATGAAGGTTTTCAACCGTTTAGCCAGCAATGTAAAAAATCCAACTTTGAGATGTCAATCGTTTCAGATGGGCTTGATATTTATATTAAATATCTTTTGAATCGAGCTAAAATAAACAGCATTCCAATTCTTTCAAATTTGGGTCGCATTGAAGGCAGTAATATGTATATTGACTTCCCGTTTGATAATGGTGATTGCGAGTACTGTGGGAATTGTAAAGCCGAACGGATAAGGGATTATCGATCAAAATTTGACGAAGAGATTAAGATAATTTTTGTTGGAGATGGTTATTCGGATGCTTGTGCGACCAAAGAAGCTGATATTCTTTTCGCAAAAAAGGATCTTGAGCAATTTTGTATAAAAAACAATGTTGACTATACGCCCTATGATAGTTTTTATGATGTTAGTAACGAGTTAACAAAACTCAAAATTTTATAACTTGCTGATTTACGGAAGAACACAATGAAAGCAATAATAATGGCTGGTGGTTTTGGCACCCGTTTGAGACCGCTCACAATTAATATCCCTAAACCGATGGCGCCGATTTGCAACGTTCCAATGATGGAACATGTTGTTAAACTGCTGGTCAGACATGGCATCACGGAAATAACCTCGTTATTATATTTTCAACCTGACAAGATTAAGGATTATTTCAAAGATGGCAGCAGCTTAGGCGTTGAAATGAAATATGCTCTTCCCGATGAAGATTATGGAACTGCCGGAGCCGTAAGATATGCCCTCTCCGATCCAAATGAACCGGTGTTGGTTATTTCCGGTGATTTGGTAACTGATTTTGATTTAACCGAAGCCATGGATTGGCATCAAAAAAATAAATCCGAGACAACTATATTACTGACTCGGATGGATAATCCTCTGGCCTATGGAATTGTTATCACTGATAAAAAGGGTAAAATTGTTCGCTTCCTCGAAAAACCATCCTGGGGTGAAGCCTTCTCTGATACTATAAATACCGGCATTTATATTTTAGAACCATCATCAATAAATTTGATTCCTAAAGAAACCAACTTTGACTTTTCCCAAGATTTGTTTCCGATTATGCTTGAAAAAAATATGGGATTGTTCGGGAAAATTATGGATGGTTACTGGAAAGATGTCGGGAATATTGATGAGTATCATCGGGTACATGTCGACTTCTTTGACAGTAAACTAACTCTTGAGCCAACCAATCCGATTGAAGTTTTGGGAGAAGGCTTGCTTGGAAAAGGAACCAACACCTATATCGGGAAAGATGTGACCATCACCGGTAAAGTTCTACTTGGGAATGATGTCTATATCGAATCAGGAACCAGACTTCATAATAGTTCTATTGGAAGCCGGACACGAGTAGGCGCTAATTGTGTGATAAAGAATTCTATTATCTGGGAAGATAATCTTATCGGTTCGGAATCCAGAATGAGCCGGTCGATTGTTTGCCGCAATACAAGTATCAGTCATAATGTCCAACTCTTAGATAATGTTATAATTGCCGATGAATCGACAATCGGTGAATCAGCTACTATTAAAGCCAACTGTAAAATCTGGCCCGGAAAAACGGTTGATAGCGGTGCCATCGTTTCAACTTCGATGGTCTGGGGCGAGAAATGGAATCGGGAGCTGTTTACAAATTCAAAAATCACCGGATTAGCTTTAACCGAAATTACACCGGAAATGGCTGTAAAAGTCGGGGCTGCTTTTGGAGCTTTTTTAGGGCAGGGAAATTCGGTTGTTATCAGTCGAGATGCTTCTGATAACTCACGCCTGTTAAAAAGAGGCATGATCTCCGGGTTGTTAGCCGCCGGAGTCAATGTTTTCGATATTGAAACTTTGCCTGTTCCGGTTGTGAGATATGCTCTGTCTGAAGGAAAATATGGTGCCGGAATTTATATCAGACATAATCCGGAAGACTATCGCTTGATCGATATGATATTTTTTGATGGTAATGGTATCGATATGCCGACGGTGAAACTTAAAAAAGTCGAACGGATGTATGCCGGGGAAGACTTTGAAAGAGCCACTCTTGATAATATCGGGCATCTTGAAGCACCGGCACGAGTTCTTGAAGAATACCGGGTGAAATTTATTGAAAGTTTTGATCATGAAATAATTCAAAACGCCGGATTCAAAGTTGTAATAGATCATTCCAACGGATCCTCCAGTCAAATATTTCCCACCCTGTTTTTTAACCTCGGGATATCAGCGATTGAATTAAATGCCAGCCTTAACCCGCGCAAATTTTCTACCTCACCTGAAGAATATAGCCAGGCTCTGGTTCAGGTCTGCTCAATCGTATCTTCTTTAAAAGCCGATGTCGGCTTTCTTCTAAACCCTGCTGCAGAGAAACTTTCATTGGTAGATGAAGATGGCAATCCGGTGGATAGCTATGTTTTGCAATTGATGGTAACCGAACTTTTTTGCCGAACCCATAGTCCCAAAAGAATTGCCGTTCCTGTATCTTCATCGATGGGAATTGATGAAATAGCAAAAAAATATAAGGTCGAAGTAGTCAGGATTCCCAATAACCATTTATCAATGATGGATATCCATCGAAGAGGGGATGTTGATTTTGTCGGCGGTACCCGCGGTGGTTTTATTTTCCCAGGCTTCCAGCTTGGTGCTGATGCGATGTTGTCAGCTGTAAAAATTTTAGAGATGCTTGCATCTACAAAAAGCAGAATTAAAAATCTTAGAAATGAATTTGAAAAATATCATAGAAGAGAAATCTCAATCTCATGTCCCTGGGCAAAAAAGGGAACTATCATGAGGCAACTGATTAATGATACCGAGCAGCAAAAACGCGAGCTGGTTGATGGTATCAGAATATTTGAAGGAAACGGCTGGGTTCTGCTGGCTCCGGATTTAGTTACGGCTTCGTTTAATATTCTGGCGGAATCTGAAAGTGAAGAGGAAACAGAAAACCTTATCACGATCTACTCAAATAAATTAAACGAGTATCAAAGCTAACAATTTAAAAAAAAGGGAGCAGATCATTGCTCCCTTTTTAAATGATAATTTTATAATCCAACTAATTTTCAGGGACAGATTCAGTAGCAGGGACTTTGCTGTCTCCACGAATAATTAATGCGGTTGGAATAAGTACACAATAGCCAAGCACCAGAAGGATTGGAGCTAAAGTGATGGAACCCTGACCAAGTGAGATGTAGCCGACAATAATCACTAACAGGGCAACAGCAAAGACGATATAATTTCTTGTCCCAAAGGGCCATTTAAATTCATCGGAGCTGTCTGAACTTTTCTTTTTTACTTTGTCATTCATATTAGTCTTTAAAAAACGAAATTGTTAAATTATGTCAAGTCTTTTTACAATCAAGTGATTCTGAGGTTCCGGAATGTTTTGCAATAACTGATAAACCGGCTGCCCAAATAAACATGATCAGATATCTAACCTCATCATCCTGAAAAGGGTCGTTTGATAATGAAATTATAATAATAAATAACATTGATAAAAATGATGCCGTTAAGATGCCGTTTTTGGGGAAGTCCTTGCTAATACTGCTTTTAAACAAAGAAAAAGCGACATGGAAATACATTGTCAGAAATATTATTAAAGCAGGAATTCCTGAAACTGCTGAAATTTGCAAATAATCATTATGAGCATGCCCCGGGTGCCACCATTTGGGTAGATCAGGTCGAACATATTGAAGGAAAATTTCCATAAAATTACCATGACCAATCCCCCAAATTGGGTTATCAGCGATAATTTCAAGGGTATGTTTCCAGATAAACCCCCGCCCGCCTTCATATTCTCCAGCCAGATGGATTGGAATAGACTCAATAAACCGATCTGACATTCCCGGAAGAGCAGCAAATCCGGCAATCAGTACCCCGAATATAATTAAAGCAGTTAGCTTCATTTTTCCTTTTAGATAGAAATTAGAAAAAATCGAAACAATAAATAAGCCAAATAACGCCCCCCGGCTTAGACTTAGAATAACAGCTGTCAGAGCAGTCATGCCGGCTGTTCGAAATAAAATTTTCTGTTTGGAACTGACCGATTCGTTTTGATAAAATGATAATACTATAAAAAAGATCGCAGCAATCCCGAAATAATTTGCAAAGGTCAAGGTGTGAAAATTCCCGGCGGCACGATAGCCAAACTCAGGTATTTGAGTCAGAGTTGCATCTTTAAAAAAAGTAACTCCGGTAAAATATTGTAAAATACCATAAAGTGAAATTAGAATAACTCCAACAGCAAGCACAGAAAATATCTTATCCCTGATTTCAGCCTCAGCCAATACAAATACTCCAATAGGAAGCATCAAAAACAGCCATTCTTCGGAGAAAATGTTTAATGAACTAATTAATCCTTTAGTCATTATTTCAGCGAGGATATTCCACAATATATATATAATTATTATTAAATATATTTTTTTAAGTATAGAATTCTGATTGAAAATTTTGTTATTAATTGAGAATTTGACAAAGAGAACTAAGGCAATTCCCAGCGATAATTGTGATATGGCAATTGAAAAAGTGGAACAGAAAAGAGAAATGGCAAAGAAGAAATAAAGGAATATTTTATCTGTGGTCAGAGAATTGATATGCATCAGAACAGGTCTCGTTCAACCAATTCTACTAATAAGTGAATAAAAAAGATATGTTCTTCCTGGATTCGCTGGGTTGATGGGTGGGGGATAGTTAGCGAACGGTCAACCATCTTTCCAAGTTTCCCGCCATTATTACCAAGCAGACCGACAGTTAAGATGCCTTTATCTTTAGCTGTTTTGACAGCTTCAATAAGGTTTTTGGAATTGCCAGAAGTTGATATAACAAACAATAAATCACCTTTATTGCCAAGACCTTCTACCTGTCGAGAAAATATTTTATCAAACCCATAATCGTTGGCACAGGCAGTAATGACCGCAGTGTCGGATGTTAAAGATATTGCCGGAAGCGACTGACGGTTTCGTTCTGAAGTCAGTCTGACAATCATTTCCCCGGCAAAATGCTGGGCATCGGCTGCCGAACCGCCATTGCCGGCAATTAAAATTTTTCCTCCGGAACCGATCACGCCCGAGAAAACTGCTGAAACTTCAAGAAGCTTTTCACTTAGCTGTTCTACAACAGTTTTGCGAAGGACGGCAGCTTCAGCGGCAAGTTCTTTTATTCGCGCCAGGGTTTCTTTTTTAGTCATACTGTGATTGGTCCTTTATGATGAACAGCCGCAGCCAGATCACGAATATAATCCAAATCATGACCATGCTCCAGACGGTTACCGACAACTATAAATGAAGCACCGGCGGCAACTCTTTCAGCACAATCATCAGGGGAAGTTAATCCGCCGCCTACGATGACCGGAATATCGATATAAGAAGAAACCTGTTGAACCATTTTTGTAGGAACCGGGTCTGTTGCTCCAGAACCTGCTTCGAGATAAACAAGCTTCATGCCCATATATTGGGCGGCAAGTGCATGAGCACAGGCAATATCACCTTTTTCACGCGGGATAGGTTGGGTGCCGGAAATATAAAGAACTGATGTAACCCCACCCGATTCAATCAGTAAATATCCGGTAGGAATCGGCTCGATGCCACAGCGTTTGATAAGCGGCGCCCCTTTGATCTGTTCTTCAATTAAATAGGTAGGGTTTCTTCCGGACAGCAATGAAGAAAACAGAATCGCATCGGCGAATTGATTTATCTGGGCGAATGATCCCGGAAAAATAATAACCGGTTTTTCGGTTCTTTCTTTGATCTTTTTAACAGCGATAGGGAAATTAACACTTAACATAAAAGAAGTGCCCACCAATATTGCATCTACACCGCAATTATCAGCAGCATCAGCCAGAGCCAGATAGTTATCTTCAGGAATTTTATCCGGATCGATTAACATCAAAAATCCGGCGCCGTTTTCTTCTTTTGATTTGAGAAGTTTGCTATAAATTTCACCGTTCATATTATTGGTCCCCTTCAGGGATAAAACTCAATGCCTTTTTAAAAAACTCATCAGGGTTAGTTGCATCAGCAACCGACCCTTGAGCAAAGTTCGGTTTACCTCCGCCACGACCGCCAAAACTGCTCAGCAATTCCTTAGAAAGATTACCTATATGAATTCCTGAAATATTGATGGCTGCTTTACTAGCCGAAGCGATATATGTTTTCTTAGTATTAACAATTCCCAGGGCAAATGCAACAATTGGTTTTTCTGATTCTTTCTGGCTGTCAATCCATCCTGACATTGTATCCCGGTCTGTTTCAAGGAAATCGTGTTGTACAACAGTAATATCGCCTATTTGAGTGGTAATACCAATACTTCCTATTGAAGCATTGGCAAACATCTCAGCTTTTACTTTTTTGATCTCTTTTTGCAATGAGATATTTTGATCTCGGAGCTGGGTTACAGCATCGAGAAGGTCATCATTTTCCTGCCGATTCAACGAACTGGCAACATTATGTCTGAAATTCTTAGCCTTTAACAGATATTTTATTGCTTCTTTCCCGGTTATAGCTTCCATCCGTCTGACCCCCGAGGCGATTCCGGTTTCAAGAGTAATCACAAAGGACCCTATTTGGCTGGCATACTTAACATGAGTTCCTCCGCAAAGCTCTTTGGAAAAATCACCAACCGAGACAACCCGAACCTCGTCATCATATTTTTCACCAAACAAAGCCATGGCGCCGGATTTTTTGGCATCCTCGATTTTCATCTGGTCAGTTATGACTTCATTTCCTGTTAAAATATGTTCATTGACCATATTTTCAATTTTTGAAATTTCATCATCGGTCATCGGTTGAGTATGAGAAAAATCGAATCTTAATCGGTCCGGTCCGACATAAGAACCTTTTTGAGATATATGTTTCCCGAGTAATTTTCGCAAAGCCGCATGAGCCAGATGGGTGGCAGTATGATTGCGCATTATATCCCAGCGCCGTTCATAATTAACTTCGGCAGTAACTGCCTTGCAACTGTTGGCATCACTGGAAGAACCTTTAACAAAATCGCCTAAATGGATTAAGTAATTT
This sequence comes from uncultured bacterium, assembly GCA_965372795.1. Taxonomy (GTDB): domain Bacteria; phylum Zixibacteria; class MSB-5A5; order GN15; family FEB-12; genus QNAD01. The sequence continues at coordinate 58,383 of CBDVDR010000013.1, read as the reverse complement.
TGATGTTGTTCCAACCCGGTAACATCAAATGTAAAAGTATCTGAGAAAATAATCCCTATATCACTTATCTGACCGCCGGACTCACAATAGAAAGGGGATTCACTTAAAACAATGGCTCCGGTATTTCCATCACCGGAATTAGCAAAATTAATTGATGAATCAATTTTTAACTTACCACGAATAATATTCGTTTCACCATCTGTTCCAAGTTTATTTATAACTTCATCAATAACAGCTCGAGAAGCACCCGTTGCTAAATTGAAAGATGCTCCGGCGCGAGATTTTTCTTTTTGTAGATCCATCGCTTTGTTAAAACCATTCTGGTCGAGTTTTAAACCATGTTCTTCAGCGATTATCTCGGTCAGATCATAGGGGAAGCCATAGGTGTCGTATAGTTTGAAAACATCTTCTCCCGGAACGATATTATTATTTGAGCCTTTTACTTTTTCAGAAATCTTTTCAAACAGCTCCAAACCGGTGTCAAGAGTGCGTCCAAAGGCTTCCTCTTCGGTTTTTATAATTGATTCGATATGATTCTGTTTTTCTTTTAGTTCCGGATAAGCTTCACCCATCAATTCAACAAGTTTTGGGAGCAATTTATATATAAACGGTTCGTGCATCCCAAGTGATCGACCATGACGAGCGGCTCTTCTTAAAATACGACGGAGAACATAGCCCTGACCTTCGTTAGAAATCCCGGCACCATCGGCAATTGCAAATGACAATGCCCGGACATGATCGGCAATGATATGATGGGTAGTAGCATGATCTTCATATTTGGAGCTGGTAATTTCAGCAATTGTTTCAATCAGACTTTTGAAAATATCAATGCCATAATTTGTATCGGTGTTTTGTAAAATGCAGGCTAACCGTTCCAGACCGGCTCCGGTGTCGACCGATGGTTTTGGCAGATCAACAACGGTTCCATCGGGAAGCTGGTCGTATTGCATAAAGACCAGATTCCAAATTTCAACAAAGCGGTCGGTCTCACCATTAACAACATCTTCCGGTCCGGTGCCGTATTTTTCACCCCGGTCATAATGGATTTCCGAACAGGGACCGCATGGTCCCACGGCACCCATCGACCAATAGTTATCTTTTTTTCCAAAACGAAGGATTCGTCCGTTCTTTAATTCAGGTGCAATTTTTCCCCAAAGTTCAAAGGCATCATTATCAGTTTCGTAAACGGTGACATACAACTTGTCTTTTGATAATTTGAGATCTTCAGTAAAAAATTCCCACGCATAGGCAATCGCCTGTTCTTTGAAGTAATCGCCAAATGAAAAATTGCCAAGCATCTCAAAAAAAGTATGATGACGGGCAGTGAAGCCGACATTATCCAGATCGTTATGTTTCCCGCCGGCACGGATACATTTTTGACAACTGACTGCACGGGAGAAATTAACTTTTCGTTGTCCGGTGAAAATATCCTTAAATTGATTCATCCCGGCATTAATAAACAGAATAGTCGGATCGTTAAAGGGAATAACAGGAGAGGAGGGGATTAATTTATGATCACGCTGAGCGAAAAAATCTATATATTTTTGTCTGATTTCTGATGTTTTAATGATCAAATTCCTTATTTGTACTATTTAAATTTTCAAAGGCTTCCCGGGCGATACCATAACTAAAACCTCGACGGGATAAGTAATTATAAGATTTTTTGCGGGCTGTTTCAAGTTCAAACTTACTGAACGACAACCACTTTTTCCCAAGCGAGGCAATTGCCAGGTCGATCTGGTTATGATCGTTAAGGACGGTTTCAACAACATTTTCAGCAATCATCCGGTCAATTTGTTTTCTCTGAAGATGAGCCACCAAATACGGTTTTCCGCATGGTTTTCTTTCGAGAATATTTTTTGCCAGTTGATAAGCATATTGGGTATCATCAAGAACACCCTGATTTGTATATTTTTTGATTATTTTTTTTATAGTATCTGAACTGAATTTTCTAATTTTAAGCTTTTGGCGTATTTCGCCTACTGAATGGGATCTCATACCAAGCAATCGCGCTGTCTGTTGATTGCACAGGTAAAATTCCGATTCCTCTTTTAATATTTCAATCTGAGAAGGGGTTAAGATAATTTCATTAACCAGTTTATGTCGGATAATTGTATCCTGAGAAACGATAAGCGGTTCCTCAAAACCGGAAATTTGAATTGTAATACCCTTATAATTTTTACTAATTTTTTCAATTTTTGGATTTTCTGTCATAGATAATTATAGTAAAGAACAATAAAAGATACAATCAGTTATAGCCTCGCTCCTAAGTTAATGGAAGCGAGCGAGTTAATAATTCTTCAGGCTGATTCTTGACTGGGGTACGGTTATAAACCTATATTTAAATTAATTAACGCCTCATAAAGAAAGTTTTTAAAGATTTATGGGGAGAAACCGATACTTTTAAATATATGGATCAGGATTTTTTAATACAGGATGTCAAGCGAGCTGAAACTTCACGTGAAGCCCGCAAAGTACTCAACAAAAGAGAAATGAAACCGCTCTGGCGGGAGTATCTCGAAACTGCAATTGTTGCTCTGGTAGCAGCAATCTTATTAAGATTTTTTGTGGTATCGGCTTATAAGGTGAATTCCGGTTCAATGGAAGGCTCCTTATATGAAGGTGATTACATTTTCGTTAATAAACTCGCTTATGAGTTTGAAAATGAACCAAAGCCCGGAGATATTATTGTCTTCAAGTACCCGAATAATCCTACTAAAGATTTTATCAAACGAGTTATTGCTCTCCCTGGCCAGACAGTTCAAATTGCTGATAAGGTCGTGTATATTGATGGTGAGGTTGCCTCGATACCGATTCATTCAAAACATATCGATAAGAGAATTATCCCCGGTGATCTTTCTTTTAGAGATAATTTCGGACCTTATACCGTTATGGAAAGTGAATACTTTGTGATGGGCGATAATCGTGACGACAGTCGTGACAGCCGATTTTGGGGAACAGTACCGTTTGATAATATTAGGGGTAAAGCCGTATTTACCTATTGGTCCTGGGCTCCGGATCCTGATACTCCCGAATGGGGGTTTCCATATGTTATCGATGCTGTCCAATGGATAGGGTACGGGTTGATTAATTTCCCGACTCAAGTTCGCTGGGATAGACTCGGTACCGCCCTATAAAATAATGGCTCTATCAATTTATCTTCACTATCCTTTTTGTAATCATATCTGTTCTTATTGCGATTACTCAAAACAACTTTTCAATAATGAACTTGAGAAAAAATATTTTGAAGCTCTCAATAATGAAATCAAACTGACAGCTGAGAAATTTGATTTATCAGACAGTGAAGTTTCAACAATATATATCGGCGGGGGAACGCCTTCAACGGCAACTGATAAATTACTTCAAGGAACAATAAATCAATTACGAAATAATTTCTCAATTTCTAAAAATGTAGAATTTTCGATTGAATGTAATCCTGAAGATATAGATGCTGACAAAATGGAAGCTTTGGCTGAACTTGGGGTCAACCGAGTTGTAATCGGCGTGCAGACATTTGATGCCCGCTATTTAAAATTGCTCGGCAGAAAACATTCTATCGATGATGTTCATCGGGCGGTTTATTATGCGAATTTGTTTAATATTGAAAATATTGCGCTCGATATTCTTTTTGGGTTACCCAGTCAAACCGCAAAAAAAGCAGCTTCGGATATCGAGGAGCTTCTGGCGTTGGAACCAAAACATATTTCGTATTATGAATTAACTGCCGAAAAAGAAACTTCATTCGGTGAAGATGTTCAAAATAATAAAATTGCTTCCCCCGAAACTGACTTAATGTATGCTATTTATAGAGGCGCCGTTGACCGTCTTAGTGAAGCCGGATATAGTCGGTATGAAATTTCATCCTTTGCCAAGGATAATTTAGAGGGTCGGCATAATATGAATTACTGGCAAAGCGGGAATTACTTAGGGTTGGGGTTGGCGGCTCATTCATTTATCAGGATGCAACGCTGGTTTAATCCGCAGGATCTAAACACGTATATTAATAAATTAAGTAATAACCAATTGGCCCATGAACATGACCAGTCTGACTCAAAGGTCCTGAGCATCGATGCTTTTGTAATGGCAATAAGAACTGTCAAGGGAATCAACCGACGGGATTTTAAAGCCAAATTCAATATTCCGATTAAAGAACTGTTTGATCGAAAACAGTATGATATTTTTATCGAATCGGGTCACTTGATCCCCGATAAAGGGAGACTTCGACTTTCCGATGACGGCTTAAATCAGGCGGATGAAATTATCAGCCGGCTGTTGAAGTAGATAAAAGTTGTTTTTTCAGGGCAATAAAACAAATTGTCTTAGCTCTATTTCTGTTCTATATTCTATCCATGACACCAGATAAGTATATAACCTATATGCAGGAAGCCCTCAAAGAGGCTGGCAAAGCTTTCCAGCAGGATGAAGTTCCGGTTGGTGCTGTGGTTGTTTTTGATAACAAAATTATCGGCAAAGGCTATAATCAGACCGAAACTTTAAAAGATGCTACGGCTCACGCCGAAATAATAGCTCTGACGGCGGCTTATAATTATGTTGGTGATTGGCGGCTTGAGAATTGTATCCTGGTATCGACTTTGGAGCCGTGTGCGATGTGTGCCGGAGCGGCGATGTTATCGCGGATAAAAACGATTATCTACGGTGCTAAAGATCCAAAATTCGGCGCCTGCGGATCAATCTTCAATATTCCAAAAGAGAAAAAGACAAATCATCAGATTGAAGTTGTTAACGGTATTTTGGAAACCGAGATTGCCGATTTGATGAAACTCTTTTTTAAACAGGTTCGGCAAAGGAAGGAGCAGATTAATTAATGAAAATGATGTTATCAAAAGAACAGAGTTTTAGGATGATTAAATTTTTAGTCTATCCTTTTTTAATTTTGTCTCCTGTAACATATTTGATTGCAATGTTTTTTGTGGATGTTCCCCTGCGTGATGGGGGAGAAACTCATATTCTTTTTTATATTATCTTTTTCGTTTCGATGGTGCTTCCATTATTCGGATTTCTGATAGAACGAAATCAAATTCATATGTATAAAAATAAACAGATTACCACTGAACCTGAAAAAATTAATTTTGGTATATCAATAGTTAAGTTTGCATTAGTAAATGCAATTTATGTTTTAGGTTTAACAGTATATTTTATAACCGGCGATTTTGCCAGAACCCTGTTTTTCTACCCGATTGGCATCGTCTGGACCTTTGTTCATTGGCCCAGTGAGGCTAAGTATAAACAATTTTTAGAGAAAGTGAATGAAGATGAGTCTACTTCATGAAGATAATAATGTTGATTATAACCGAATCATTATCAAAAGCCTTTACTTCGGGATGTTTGTCAATATTCTGATTCCGATGGCGGGGATAATGCTTTGTTATTATGCTGATCAAAATAGTTGGATGGAAAACCGGGTCGGCGATTTTTCCAACAGCTTGTTTATAGTCTTTGCGATTCTGAGTTTGCTTCAAGCCGGTTATGCTCTATGGCAAAAAAGTAAAAACTTTGCCCATCCGATGGTGCGCCGGGTGGAAACGATGGAACAGGATTTAGCCGAAGGACTTTTGAAAGCTTCGAAACCGATTTTCCTGATCATTGTAGCTATCGCTGCTTATGGGTTTTTGTATTTTTATTTAACGGCGCGGTTTCAGGAAACAGTCTTTTTGGTATTCTTTTCATTCCTTGTTTTTCAGGTTGTCCGACCTCGTTTAGGTATTGTCAGAAAACTGATTGATATACAAAAAGCCCTTATGAAAAAAGGCGAATTTTTGAGAGATTAATTGTTCTTTACAAACAGACTGATTTTCCTAAATTAACCAGCCGAGAGTTTGGTTTCTCGATTTAATAAATTTTACGGAGAGGTGGCTGAGTGGTCGAAAGCGTCGGTCTCGAAAACCGATGTACCTCCGGGTACCCAGGGTTCGAATCCCTGCCTCTCCGCATACTTCGTATGTTTGATATAAACTTTAATACATATTTAAGATGATAATTATATCAAACAGGCTATGCCTGCGAATCCCTGCCTCTCCGCATACATAGTATGGTTTGTTCCTTCGGACAGCGGGGAGATGTTTTATTAGAAATATGGATTTGAGAAATTTCGTCACGGTGTGTATGAATTCCCACGGTTAAATTTCAAGTGCTTTAGATTAGTTGACATCTGGAAATGGGTTGATTAAAATTATAAGGATTATGAATGTTTGATGGGATAGATAAAAAGGGGCAGACGAGGGCGTCTGCCGCCCACGGAAAACCCTCCTAAGACAGGCAATTAAATTGCCTGATTATAGAGGAATTACTTATATGTGCCATAAAGCGTTGAAGGAAATTGACGACATGGATAATTCTATGAATAAATCCTATAGAGATGATTAATATGATTTCAATAAGTAATAAATGCTTAAAAATCCGAAATATAATCATGGCATTACTTCTGTTCGTGGTTGTATCATGTGATTTGAGTGAAGGAGATAAACCACAAGTAGAATCTATTTCAGTCGAATATTGTAATTATAAAGTTAGTGATTTCATCTTAGAGAAGGTTGTTGAAAATCGTATTGTCATGCTTGGAGATAGTCAGCATGGAAGCTCAAAATATATGCGACCTGTAGTAAAGTTTTTGAACGCTTGGGTCGATTCTTTAGGACAGCAAAAACAAGAGACCTCAATCCCCAAACGTCTTGTATTAGTACTTGAAATGGATTCTGTACAGGTGCATAGGGTAAAACAATTCTGGAAAACAAAAAAAATTGAAGACTTGGTTGGACTTGGACAATTTCTTTCACCGCAATTTACAGTGGAAGTTATCAAATTTTACCATGATTTAGAATCTATTAAACTTCGCGTAGATAAGCTTAATAGGGATATTAAGCTTGAAGATAGTGTTTTTTTTGAAATTAAAGGGGCCGAAAAGTTAATAGATATCGATGATTGGACATTGAGTAAACGTGATGATTATTTTTTCAATGAACGAGATAAATACTCTTCTCAACAAATAATTCATCTATTGGAATCTGAGTTGAATTTTAAAGTTCTTGTATATTATGGAAGTGCACATCTTCAAACCACTCAAATACTAAAGCGAGGAATGCTACGACAGGACTATGGCTACTATCTTGCCCACTATCTTGATGAATATTGTAAGCCAAATAATAATTTATTCCGAATTCAACAAGCAACAGTAGATATGGTTCCCGGATTGTTTGAGCTTTGCCAAAGCGATAGTTTTCCTGTGGCTATTGACAACTTATTATTGAAATCCGGAAGAGATTCAATAATTCAAAGATTAATGTCTACTGATGCCTCAATTTGGCATAAACCGACTTCAAGCTCTCAAACTTCTCTTAATAAAACATGGTCGCTTACAACAACAGAATTAATGATATCGAGTTTAATAAGGCTCGCAGCATTCGATAACGATTTTCATCGTCAATTCAAGAATACTATTATGAGGTATCTTACAATTGTATCTGGTCTACCAATAGATGTTCATCGAGACATCGATTCCGTTTATGTATATTCTAAATTACAATATTGGCAAAAGTGGTTGGATACTTCTCAAATAGATTTTGTAAATGATATTCAGTCATTAGCTCTATGGAAGAGACTTATAAATAATATGGAAACGACAGATTTACAATCGAGTCTTTTGCATGAATCTTTACTTGCTAATGCACTAGGAATTATTGCTCAACATGACACAACACTGTCATTGGAAGAACGTATGAACTGGTATCGTAATTATTTATATTGGAACCGAAGAGAACTTGTATTAGGAAATTTGATTAATTTGCTATGGGTGGGTAGACCAGAAGAAGTTATATACGCAAAAAAAGCTCTGACACATGAAACTGGTGAGCAATTTCAATCGGCGAAAGAGTGGTCCGAGTGGTGGGATAATAAACGGGCGAGTTAAAAGAATTTTAAATCTTAGCTCAACAGATTCAATTTTTGTAATTAGATAATCCATACAATTATAATACTTGATAATTTAAATGTTTTATTAATTTTATTATAAAGTCGATTCTTAGAGTTTTTTTCTATTATTTGGTGTAATTGCTAAACAAATTTCAATAGGTAGGGAGCGATCACATTATTGTGAAATATATTTATTAGAAAGATTCATTATTGATAAAATATATTTGTTTTGACATACACTTTTTCTAACAATTTTCTAACAATCTACTTCACTGAAGTTAACTCAACTTGATCGAACTTAACGCAACTTAACTCTACTTAACATTTTGAAGCCCATTGCATTACGGGTAATATTATGCTATTCAATAAGTTATCCAATATACCACCGTTCGAATCCCTGCCTCTCCGCCATTATAAATGGCTTGACCTGGCGGCATAATTAAGATACAGTTTTTTTATGAGATATATCCAACTATGTTGGTTCGATATGTATCCCAAGTAACCCGCATACTTCGTATGTTTTATTCCTTCGGACAGCGGGGAGATATTTTATTAGAAATATGGATTTGAGAAACTTCGTCACGGTGAGTATGAATTCCCACGGTGCAATTTCAAGTACTTTTGATTAGTTGACAACAGGAAATGGGTTGCTTAAAATTGATAAGGATCATTAATGGTTAATGGGATAGATAGAAAGGGGCAGACGAGGGCGTCTGCCGCCCACGGAATATCGATATTTATCAAAGCAATTATAGTATGACGGAATCCCTGTGATCAGCCATTTTATTATTTATATCATTGACAAAAGATTCATATATTATCTCATGTCGAAACTAAAACGCTATTTTTTTTTGCGGAGAATTCAAACTTTATTACTATCATAAGAATTCGGGTTTATTAGATTGAGCAACTATGCGATGACTAATCAAAATTATCATTCTAAATAGAACTGATGCTTACTTTATTCCATCCTAACCTGGTACAATTAAGAAAAAATATGATTGTAATAATATATATTTTCATGGACAAATGAGATTTTTAAAAAAAGTGCTTGCGTACATAAATGTAATAGTATATTATTTATCTATAATTTGACGTATTATAAATAAATATCAACAATATAGACAACTGAAAAATTAAAGATATTATCTTTAATTAATTATTAATTTATACTTTTCATCAGCACTAACGCATCCGAAATCAAAGAATAATTATGCGCCGTATTTTAGAATTAACTTCTAATTAGGAAGTTAATTCTAAAAGAGAAATATAGGTCTGCTTTAAAATTGAGTCATTTTTAATAATTAAGGAGAGAGTATGTCTTGTTTTAAATTGAACCTCCCGACAGATATTCCTTGGAAACGAATTTGTGTAACCGAGGATATGATTGACAGAGTGGTTTGTGATAAGCGTTTGCCTGCAAAGTGGCAAACCTCACTTGCTGTTTTTAAGTATCGTCCCGAAGATGAGTTTCAACTATTCCCAGACTATGATATTACATATTTGAAGGTAACTGCAACAATTACCGGTTATCAACCACTTGATAAGGAAATACAAGGTAAAATAAACTGGAATGGTGTAAACATAGCCACAATCGCCGGACTAACTGACCTGCTGAATTCCTACAATCCATGTCATGGAGCAATTTTACAGGTTGTGGTTGGACCAAATGAGAGAAATCCTCGATTACCTCTGAAGGATTATCCATTCTTTATGGATTTTGAGCCTAAGAAAAGGGAGTTGTATGAATTAGCAACTGATACTCATGAGAAGCAATCGCGTTCTATGGAATCATTGAACATTACAAAGTCCAGTGGTTCAACCCAATCAATGGAAGTATTAGATGTCGATATGGGTAGTAGTGTTGGTTTTGGTGCAGAAGCTTCTTATGCCGGAACTGGAGGAGGCTTTAATTTTTCGAGTTCATCACAAGGCCAATGGGGTACTAAAAGATTAAACGCCGAAGAAAGCATGACATCTCGTTCATCAGATGTTGGTCAAGAAAAGAGAGAGAGTTTTTCGTTTTCTACACAACTTTCACAAATGTACCATCTATTGGATAGTTATCATTTAGGTACAAATAGAGTCGTCTTTTTTATACAACCGAGACCACATACACTTGAGGAGCCATCTGGTTTTGTTAGAGGTCCAAGACCTGTTGAAGGTATGCAGGAATTTTTTATGGTTGTAGCCCAGCCAAAAGGGCAGAAGGAATTCTGTGTATCGTTGAGATTGGATACCAGTCATTTGACCAAGACCCCTATAATGGATTACGACAGAAGATCAGATATCACAGAGTTGGCATCTGCAACGGCACCAATTCCGACTAAGAAAGATACTTTGGGTAATCGAGAAAAATGGGGAGAAGCCTGTTTCGGTGGTTGTTGGGATATGTATTATCAATGTTATTTAACTCATGATGAAGATGATAAAGTATATACTGCCCCAACCGGTTATAGTATTGAAAGTTATAATAATTTGGTAAATAGCAGTACTCATGGAAGTTCCAATGTTACAATATCGCCCAATCGACAAACGTTGACTATCCATGCTGAGGCAAATGGTAAGATTTGTTATGAAGATACATTTGGATGTGTTGATTGTCCGGATGAATGGCAGAAGCGTTCTGGAAATGCCCGCAGACAAGTTCAGGTGAATTTAGTATCAATTACGCCTACCAAACAGATAGGGGAAGAAGAAGCATTAATGATAACGACACGTGGTTTGTGCTGTTGTGAATCAAGGATTTTAACTATCCCTATGGATGAGTTTATAGTAGAGATTAAACCCATTCCTATTGAATTAAGAGTTACGAATACTATTGCAAAAAGTGCCAAAGCTTTTGAATCATTTACGATGGCTGAGAAGGAATCAGGTAAGAAGGCTGACACTCGAATGCTTAAGGATGAGCAGCGTAAAGAATGTTGTGATAAAGAAAAGATGGCTAATGAAATTAAATCAGGTAAATACACAATTCTTAAAGCAAATGAATTGAGTGATTACATTAAAATTGAAACAATCAAGAGCCTAAATAATCCGAATGTGAAACTTCAAAAGTTTGAAGATACTGAATTCTTTGCCAGGCAATTGGAATTAAAGATGGTACAATTTAAAAAGGGTCGTGAAATCCTCGATGAGTCGGTCTCCCGAGAGGTCCCCAGAAGTGTACTTCCAAAATTAGCAAGGCACTTTAGGAAAGATGCTAAATTAATCACTCGCAAAGATATGCTTTCATTGAGATCTGAGGAGCTCTATAAGGTTTTGGGAATGAAACCAGAGCAAGTTCAAAAAATGAAGTTGACTTCCATGGGAGTGAAATTTAATACCGTGAAAAAGGCTCCCGTTCGGAAAAGAGTTAAGAAAAGATAACCATAGATACTATTGGAATAACAATGGATTTCAATTTTTTCTTCGGTCCTGATAAAACGTCATTTATGTTGTCAGAAAACGGCATGGTTGAGGAAAATTCAACCATGCCATTTCATGGAATTATCAGTAGAGGGCTGCTTAATAAATTAATAGATAGTAATGTATCCAATGAGGTTTGGTATAATAATGCTGTGTCATTGGAACGTGAGAATTTAAATAGTGATTTAAATTCTGAAGATTTATTACTGCTTTGTAAATATGCGGCAGAATGCAAAACTTTAACATTTGGTCAATCTGCTATTTGTGTCAAACTCTACATGGTGAATTATTTCGATAAGTTATTAACGGAAGAAATAGCTGATTGTGAGATATGGAACATTAAAGAGGGACATACCTCGAGTGTTTGGAATGTTTCATTTGTTGATTCAAGTTCAAAAGAAATTCAGTTCATAATTAATGTAGCCAGGGACTATGAAGCAGGTATCGAATTAAAAGAAACCTCTGAAATAATGCAATCGATAAGTAATCAATGTCCCAATGTGAATATGGCCGAGGTTTATGATATTCGAAAGATACTTCTTAACAACTGTGATAAACCTTATAAAGTTGTAGTTACAAGAAATGAATTTATAGAAAATTCTTATGAAATTCATGAGGTGAGCAATAATCAAAATGGAATGAACGAATATCTTCTAGTTGAGAGATTTCTTACAAAAGAAAATAACCCAGCACAAATCTTTTCAATATATGGGAGAAGATTTTCAGAAGATGAACAGAACAAAATAAAAAATAATATAGATTTATTTATAACAAGTGCTTCAAAATGTATATCTCATATTCCAACCATTAATGTCAATGAAGGGGACGTGGTTTGGGATGGAGAAAGGGCAATTGTTGTTGCAGTTTCAAAGTGAGGTACTAAATGGGAAAACTCGATCAACCAATGAGTCAAGTAGGCGGAGGCGGACGTGCAATTGAAACCGATGATGCTTGTGAACATATTCGTTTTAGTAATGCGGAATTAGCTTTAGATCCCACAGCAACCAGAACCGGTTCGCGTGAAAGTTGGGCTTTAATTCAATCATTATGTCCATCAGAAACATTGTCAGCACCATTAGATAGAGATCAAATATTAAATAATGCAAACGAGGCAGCACCCGGCGATGAGGGAGATTCTGGTGTCGCTCAGGGAGTCGGCGGAAACGATGTCGGTAGCGATCTCGATTCACCGACAACTCCACCAACACCACCGCCGAGTAGTGAGGAGGAAGATCAACGTCCTCCAGATGGAGAACCACATCCTACACATAGTGATGAAGAACCCCAGGATCAGACCGATGCTGCTGATCCGGTGGATATTTTTAATGGAGCATTGTATTTAAATGAAACCGACCTTGAAATTCCGAATACAATATTACCATTGGGACTAACCAGATTTTACAGAAGTGGTGCTTCATCTTACGGACCATTTGGATGGAACTGGGATCACAATCACAATCTTTTTGTTAGAGAATTGAAAACAGGAGATATAGCATTATGGCGAAATTTGCATGAGGATATTTTTAAATTCGACGGAGCTAATTTTGAACCCCCAAGGGGAAAATTTGAGAAACTTGAACGAGTAACAGGTTTATCTCAGACTTTTGAAATAAAGGGTCCCGGTGGTACAACAATGCGTTTTGAACGTCCTGCTGGTTGGATTGATGGAGAGAGAGTTCCGATAATTTGGGCTCAAGATAGATATGGAAATAAATTAAGTTATTCCTATGGTTCCGATGATAAATTATTGGCAGTTACTGATGATAACAAACGATACATACGTTTTGAATATAATGAATGTAGTAGTATAGTTTCCATAGAAGATCATTCCGGAAGGAAATACAGATATAGTCATGATGATCAAACTCAGCATTTAAAATGTGTTCACAGTCCGACGACTACAGACCATCCGGAAGGAATTACAAGAGTTTATCATTATGAGCAACCTTTTAAATATCCGGAATTAAGACATAATATTCTCAGGATAGAAGATTCTGAAGGCAATGTATATTTAGAAAATAAGTATGAGCAAGATCCCGCCTCATGGCATTATGCTCGTTTAACTAAACAGATGTATGGTAATTGTTTATTTCAATTTCGTTATACTCAACTTCAATCGGTACCGGCAGATCCTATTTATATAAATATACCTGCAGTAAGTGTAGAAGTGATGAATCCGGGCTTTGGACTTGAAACTTATACATTCAATTATAGAGGAGATTTAATAGATCGCAGATTCAGGTTGAATAAAGACAAATCATTTCGAATAGTAATCTGGCAGTATGATTTTGATGAACAAGGTAATCTTTCAGTTATAACCAAACCTGATGGGAGCCGGGAAATTATTACTTATGATTTTGGGAATACTGATCCACGCATGAGAAGAAATATGCTTCAAAGAGAACTTACTTCGGCAATAGGTTTTCCATCGCCGAGTCGTATTGTTTGGAGAGCAAAATATGAAGCAACTTATCAATTAATAACAGAAGAAAAAAATGAATTAAGTTCGTTAACAGAATACAAATATGATTTTAATATCAATCCCGGATCTTCTACTAATACAGGCAAACTATTGGAGTTGCATCATCCGGACGTTACGCTTCCTGATGGAACAATACAAAGCGGCATAAGTAAATTCGAATACAATAGTAAAGGACAATTAACAGCAAGAATACAACCTGATGGAATCAGGCATGAAATTGCTTATGGTAGTACCGGCAATAATGCTGGTAGAGTATCCAAACAAGTAAATGATGTTACTGGAATGGCAATTGAATTTGGCACAAAGTATGATGTATTTGGATTTGGAATTAAAAGCACTGACGGTAATGGTAATTTAACCATAAATACAACTAATGCTCTTGGTTTGCTTGAGAAAATAACACTTCCGGCAATAAACGGCAACGTGGCTGAATATCATCTTCATTATAACTCAGATAATAAGGTAAGCAGTTATGAGCGTCCTAAAGGAACTTATACCGACGGCACGTTAGCCGGTAGTCACATCATTGATAAATTTGAAAGAAATGTTTTGGGATTTCCAACAAAGTATATATTAAGCAGTAATACAGATGAAGCAAAAGAATTAGAAATATGTTCAGATTTTAGAGGATTTCCTCTGGTAACAACAAACCCGGATGGAAGCCGAATTAAGAGAGTCTATGATGAGCGCGGTTTACTGATTAGCGAGGAAGTGATTAGTCTTGATGGCACTAAACTTACATCAAAAAGAGTATATGACAGATCAGGTAAATTAATCCAGGATACTAACTCAACCGGACAAACTACTAAATATGCATATGAAGGTTTTTCTCGAATAGTCAAGATGACTCTTTCTAATGATACTCAAATCAAATACAACTGGATGAAGGGTGATCTGTTGGGATCAGAGAAAGCAATTGGCGAAGATGATTTGGGAATAATTCGACAATTAGCATTTAAGAGTTATGCTTATGATGAAAGAGGAAGAAAAATAAGTGATACTATTAAATCCTTTGAAGCCGATCCTACAGTTTCGGTGGATGTGACAACGACCTATTTCCATGACCAGTTAGGCAGAATAGAAAAGATTATTGACCATAGAAGCGGTGTCAAAACAATTCATTATGACGGGATAGGAAGAGTAACAAAAGTAATCGATCCGCTGGGTAATGAAGAACATTTTGATTATGATAATAATGGAAATGTTTTTCAAGTAGAAAATCATCATATCGAACCTGATGGAACAACATCAATTATTACTAAGAGTTTTACTTATGATGAAAGAGACCGAATAGTTGAAATGATAGAGCCTGATGGGGCTAAACTTGTCTTAGAATATGATGACAGAAATTTACAAGTTAGTCGTTCGGATTATTTGGGGATTATCCTACAAACAAAGTACGATTCGTTTAACAATAAGGTTGAAGAAACTCATGATGTCGGCGGATTAAACATCACTCATAAATGGATCTTAGATAATATGTCCAGATTGACGTCATATATTGACCCAACCGGCCAGGTTTCAAGTTACCAAATGGATGGCGTTGGAAGAATAACCAAAACAGATTACCCGAATGGTTTTTCGAGTACCAAAACATTTGACGACAAAGGGCAAGTTATAGAAGAGACATTAAGCAGCGGAGTGAAATTTGAATTTACATACGATAGTTCAAATAGGTTAATCAATATTAAGAATACTGGGGCACCTTCATCTGTAACGGGGGTGCAACCGCATGAATTTGCTTACGATGGTTTAGATCGATTAGTGTTGGCTAAAATTGGGACAAATAAAGTTGATCGAAAATATGACAGTCTTAGCCGATTGCTGTTAGAGAAAACTCATGGAGACGATGTAACGTGTCATTATAATGATAATGCCGGTACAATTGAAAAAATATTACCCGATGGTCGAACTGAAGAATATTCACATGATCTAAATGGTGTGTTGTTAGAAATCAAAGAAACTGTTGGCGGAACGCTGGGGAATGGAACAAGCCCTATAGCATCTTTTAAACCAAGTGGGAGTAACTATTTCGGCGAAGCATCTTATCAGGGCGGTACAAATATTATTAATCAATATGATGAGAGAAAACGATTAGTTGAAACCATGATTAATAGTCCGGCAGGTTTGAATAAAAATTTAAAGTACCGGTATGATACAGCAAACAGAAAACAGGTTGAAGCTATTGTAGGTCAAAATCCTAAACTTAGTTTCTACGATTTTGATAAAAAATACAGGCTTACTGAAGCGAAAAACGGTTTTGCGTCTGTGATATCAAATGCTATTACACAAGCAGAACACGATGCTGCTATTACTGCCATCAAAACAGCTTCAGCAGGAGCTTCACACGAAGAAGGTTTTGAATACAATCACTCAGACGCAAGGGTGAAATATACAGAATCAGGTGTCCCTGATAAGAATTATTCTTATTCTCCCGGCTATAGAATTCAGACCGATGGCACAAATATTTACACTCATCATACAGATGGTTCCCTACAAAATGACAGCGTGTTAACTTATGAAATTGATGCCTTGGGACGAATTATTGAAATAAAATCAGGTATAAATATTGTTTGTAAAATAGAGTATGATGCTTTAGGCAGACCAAGTATTGTCAAAGAGCAAGGGAAACCAATCCTGTCCCTTAATTACTTAGGTGGTATTGTAGAGCAGGAAAAAGAAAATGGAATTGCTTCCAAACAAATTACATCTCATCCAATAACAGGCGTTCCAATATCCCATCATATTTTATCTGACACTTACAATACTCTTTTTGATAATCGATTCAATTTAATAGGCTTATCTGATAGTGGTGGGAATTTAATAGAAAGTTACCGTTACAAGTCCTTTGGTGAGCCAGAAATTTATGATGGCGCCGGAGTTAAAATTCTTACATCCTCTTTCGGATTAGAGCCTGTGTTTGGTGGTCAGCGATATCTTTCTTCTGTAGGTCTTTATCTATCTAAACGAAGATTAATGAATCCCGTAAATGGGATATACTTATCAACTGATCCTAAAGGATATGCAGACTCGCCTTCTTTATATGTTTATGTAGCTCAGAATCCGATTGATCTAATTGATCCAGAAGGAGAATTAGCATTTTTAGCAGGATTGGCGATAGCTGCGCTTGTAGGTGCTTTGGTCTCAGGCGGTCTTAATGCCACAAGGCAGCACATTGCTATTGCAGAAGGTTCTCAAGAGGAATGGGAATGGGGGCAGTTTGGAATTTCAACTGGAATTGGTGTAGTAGCTGGTCCTCTTTTAGTCGTTGCACCAGAATTAGCTGTACCTTTGGCAATTTATGGAGTAAGAAATGGCGTCGCCGGAATAGCTGAAGGTAATTATGCAACAGGTACATTTGATATAGTTACATCTTTAGCCCCATTTGGTTTCAAGGGTGTCAGAGGTGCAACTTTTGGACGTGGTTCAAGAATCGGTCAGATGAGAGGGTTGGGACCATCGTATTCCTGGAACGCAAGATTGGGCCGATTTACTTTAATCGGGAATGCAGCGGGGAATTTTGTACCTTCAATTTTCGGAAGAAGAATTGGAATAGGCTTCTCAAGAAGTGTACGACCAGGTCAAACTGCAGAAGGTCATGCAGCAGCCGTGGTTGAAAATCCTGATTCTACTTTTACTTTCTTTGAAAAAAATGCAATGAGGCTTCAAGATCGTTCTCTTGTTGCAGCATATAAGATGGAACAAGGTTTACCTGAATTTTATGGTCCTGACCCGCGATTTGGTCCACGACCTTTTGAATATTCTGTTCAAAGGATTTCCTCCAGAAATGCCAGTCGAGCTTCGGAATATGCTAATACAAGAATGAGACAGAACGGAGTTGAACCGTTTGATTTTGATTGTGCCAACTGTTCTCATTTTGCAGCAGATGTTTTAGGGCAAGCTGGATTTAGAAATTTTGGGAATGGACGAGGTAGCGGTGTGTACAATAATTTCGTTAATTTTGGAATTGCCAGATCTATGTCATATCTGGGATCAATTTTGGCGAATGGAATACACCCAAATGAAACTGTTGAATCAAAGTAGTAAAAGGTGTTCACACGAAACGATTTGAATTATTTCAACTAGTTTCTATATTAGGGGTTTCTTGACATACACTTTTTTAAACAATTTTCAAACAACCTACTTCACTGAAGCTAACTCAACTTGACTCTACTTAACATTCTGAAAGTTATCGCTTTATGCATAATTACTTACTATTCAGCAAGTTACTGAATATGCCGCATGGAGAATCCCTGCTTCTCCGCATACTTCGTATGTATGGTAAATTAAATTGATGAAGTTTATGGAGAAATAAAGATGTCAGGAGCGCACGGCTCCTGACCTACTCGAACTGCCGTCCACGAAAAAAACATAGATAAAAAAGTGCAGACGAGGACGTCTGCCGCCCACGAAAAATCAAACAGGCTATGCCTGATATACCCGGACTGGTCCTTTTGAAGCAATACTTTATTATAGTTGCTGAATTCTAAAAACTTCTTAAATTCTCATCATGCAAAATTACATCGGAAAAATTAGAAATAACACCCAAATTTTAATATTATATTATTGTTCAGTAACTATTCTATATGCCTGCTCATTTTTCCCCGAACTCAGGCTATGGGGATTTAACGATTGGGCTTTTCAAACTCCGCTAATCAAAAATTTATTTTTCACTATTTTTATGGTACTACCATTTTTAATTTTATTTTTTAAAGACACCAACGAAGCATCGTTTGAAAATACTAATAAAAATAAATATCAAATCAAAACAATCATAACAGGCATAGCGGTTCTGTTATTATTCGCAATTTCTTTTGTGATTTTCAGAGCGAAAACTTTTTTCATGGGCGACGGTTATTTAATATTGTCAATCATGTCATCGGAAAACCCTCTTATGCACTCACGTGAAATTGGTGAATTTCTTGTGCATCAATTTGTAATAAATCTTACCGGTACCGGGGAAGAAGCTGCCCTGTTTAGCTTTCAGTTAATTTCCATTTTAAGCGGAATTTTGTTTATAATCGGATCCTTTATTTGTTCTATCAAATTATTTCACAGTATTGAAAAAAGATTTCTGTTTACGATTGGGATGTCGGTTGGCGGGTATGCTTTATTGTTTTTTGGATATGTAGAATTTTATTCTCTTTTTGTACTTTCTGTTTTGCTTTACACAATAACAGGGTTGTTGATTTCTAAAGGATTAATAAACAAATGGATGATAATTCCCGTACAGGTTTTAACTATCTTTTTTCATATTATGGGTGTGACATTGTTACCCGGCACTATATTTATACTATTAATGAATTCAAAATTATCAGCTCAAAGTAAGAAAATAAAACTCTTGATGGCTTTATTATTGTCTGTGATATTGATATTTATGTTTTCATATTTTTATTCAAATTTCTATTTCTTCAGATTCTCATTCATGCCATTTGTAAATGATAAGTTTACAGTAGAAGGCTACTCTCTTTTTTCATTCAAACATATCGTTGATTATATAAATTTATTATTCATTTTATTTCCACCTCTCTTATTTTTCATTTTTCTATTTAAAAATAATTTCTCGGTTCATTTTAAAAAAGCTGAAATTAAGTTTCTAATTATTACTATTGTATCAGCCTTTGGAGCGGCTTTTATTTTCAATCCTAAATTAGGCATGCCTCGTGATTGGGATTTGTTTTCTTATGCAGGCATTCCTTTGTCTCTGTTATTTTATTATTCCTTTCTTGAATTTAAGTTTAAAAAACACATCCCAGTTTCGACAATCTATTTTGTTATTGCCCTTAGTGTTCTATCACTAATTCCGCGAGTGTACACTCAAAACCAACCGGATATGGCAATTAAGAAACTTGATAACCTGATTGAATTAGATGTTAAGAAAAATAATCCGGTGTTTACAACCTTGTTCAAATATATTTCTAATAGTGGTGATGATAACAATATTAGAAAGTACCAGCAAAAATGGTTCGAGCTTTATCCGGAGATGGAACTTCTAAAAACCGCGCTTGAGTTTAAGACTTCCAGACAATATTATAAATCAATTTCAATCTATAAAAATGTTATCGAATTGAATCCGATGCTAGCCGGGGCATATATGAATATTGGAGATTGTTTTTTATATTTACAAAATATCGATTCCGCAATGTACTATCTAAATATTGCCAATGGTATGAATCCAAACAATGCTACCACTCTGCACAATATGGCTGTTGCTAATTTGAATAAAGGTAATGTTGAAAAAGCTGAAAATATTTGGTTAAAAGCTTTAAAATTGGATGATACAACCGCAGTTTACTTTTTTGGAATAGCCGGGTTATATAAGCAAATCAACGATCAAGACAAAAGGTTTTACTATCTGGATAAAGCCTCCCAATTAAAAAATTGTCCGTACTATGTCTATTCCGAATTAGGGGAGTACTATCTGTTACGAAGAGATTATATAAAAGCGGCTTATAATTTAAAGCTCGCTCTTGAAAGAGGATTAGATAAGCGATACATTAATTCCGTACTTAAAGAATATCCTCAGATGGAAATATATTTGCGATAATTTTGGCTTAGCTTTGTTCTAAGATTATTATTTATGACCGGAATTTATTTTTTTTATAATTATGAAAACTGCGATGCCGATTAAAAAACCATAAAGAGTGTTAAATAATAATATTCCTGTTGCAGTTGTTAGAGTGACGCCAAGCCCGATAAATGTTTTTTGATCTTTTACCGCTTTGCTTAATTCATAGCCTGCAAATATCAACATGATACCCAATATTGAGAGTGGGTATTGCTGGATGAGAGTCATAATCGTGGTTCCTAAAAACATTCCAATTATAAGTTTTGTCATACCAAGCATCACAACCGACCCGCCGCTTCGTGCACCAAAATGATATTGTCCGGCAAGACCTCCGGAACCATGGCACACCGGCAAACCGCCGAACCCACATCCGATAAGATTCATCAAACCAACCGAAGCGGCCATTTTTCGACTTGATATTTTCTGACCGGGAAACAGATCACCCGAAAGAATGCAAACCGCAAAAACAGAGTTCAATAATGTTAATGGAATTTGTGGAAGAGTACCGTGAGTAAAACCGGTTAACCAATTATCCAACGTAGGAACTATTATCGTAAAGTTTGGAAGTGAAAAGTTGATCTCATACAATAATGAAGGTACCGAAATAAACAAAATTAGCATACCACTAAGAAACAAGAAAAGTGCTGCAGGAAAGTTTTTGATTTTTGTTAACAAAACAATAGACAGTCCAAATATGATTGCTGTTGAAATAGAATTTAAACCGGTTATGGGAGTACCGATTATAAATTCGATTCCTTTTAAAGCTAATTTTAGGCCGATCCCCAGTTGGATACCTCTGATAATTGATTTCGGAACCAGATGTTCAATTTTTTCAATAATTCCTGTGATTGCCAAAACAAAAATAATAGCTCCTGCTAATAATCCTGCGGCTGCAATCTCAGCCGGGAGAAGTTGCTCGGTTATCGCAACCGCTGCAATAGCTTTCATCGGTTGAACGGGTATCGGTTGTCCGAATAAAAACCCTGTTAAAATATTAAATATTCCTGCAAATATTAAAATGAGACCGATATCCATTCCACAAACAGCAGAGATGCCAACTACTAACGGAATAAAGGTACCAAGATCACCCAGCCCGCCTGAAAATTCTATCAGACTGAAGCGCATATTTTTTATATGAGAAACAGTTGGAGGAGCAGGCGGAATTTCTATATGTTTAATATCTGTTGCCAATTTACAACCTCAATCTTTTGCGGCTGATCTTCTGTTTGAAATTGAAATATTAAACCATCACTGTCTAACAGAGCCGAAAGAGCAGCTGAAGATCTTTTTGATGAGAAACATGCTAATAGATTTCCATTTTCAGAAAATATTTTCCCGGGCCATATAAGAGTCCGCCCGCTTTTCATCATTGAATCTTTACTTAGCTTGGCAGAAGAAGGTTTTAACTGATAGTTTTTGATGCCCATCATTTTTTTTAAGGCTGGAATTACAAAACAAGCTGCGGTAACAGCTGTCGATAACGGATTCCCCGGTAAACCAAATAAGTACTGATTATTTTTTTGAGCAAAAAATATCGGCTTACCCGGTTTGATGGCTGCTTTATGTAATTTTTTATTCCACCCGCAACTTTTAGCAATGTCAGGAATAAAATCTTTATCTCCAGCAGAAACACCGCCACTGGTAATAATAACGTCATAATTCTGAGACAACGCTTTGGCTACTTCGTCCTGTTCATCAAGGACAATAGAATCAACCGTGATTAATTCACAGAATGGAGCCAACATTGAACGAAGGGTATAGCTGTTGCTATTGTAAAGTTGTCCAAATTTTAAAGGTTTTCCGGGTTCAACAAGTTCATTGCCGGTACTCAAAATCAAAACTTTTGGTTTTCGTATAACTAATATATTTTTTAAACCGATAGATGCAAAAATTCCTATATGAAGCGGATTGATCAATTTTCCTGATCTATAAATCAAATCACCCGCACGAATATCTTCACCGGGCATTCGAACATTCTGATTTTTATTAATTGGAATTTTGAAAGTTACCTCAGTGTCATCAAAGGTTGTATCTTCTACCCGAACAACCGTGTCGTATCCATCAGGAACCGGGGCACCTGTCATTATTTTTAAGGCAGTTTTTTTCTTGAAAGAATATGATTTAGAATCTCCGGCATAAGAAATCGCTCTTATAGGAAGGGTTTGAGGAATTGATATGATATCTTCGTAGGCAATCGCAAAGCCATCCATAGCTGAATTCCTGTAAGGAGCAACCTCCATATTGGAAACAATATCTTCTGCCAGAACATAGTTGACTGTTTTTTCTATCGGTAATTCGATGCTGTCTAATTTTTTAATACATTCGATGATGATGTTGACAGCTTCAGCGTAGGTTTTCATTCTCAAATTCTTTCTGACAATCCGCAACTTGATTGGTTATCAATCGCAGCGGGTGTGCTATTGTCTTTTGTAAAAATTCAAGAATCTCCTGCACAGCCTTAGGAGAACCGGGCAGATTTATGATAAAAGAGTTTCCAACAATCCCTGATATTGCTCGGGAATAAATAGCATAAGGCGATTTTGTTTGAGAAAAAACTCTGATTGCTTCATCAACTCCCGGAGTTGGTTTCTCAATTAGTTTGGCAGTGACTTCCGGAGTGTTATCTCTTTTTGCAAATCCTGTTCCACCGGAAGTGAAAATTAAATTATATTTATTTTTAATAAACTCTCTTAATGATTTCTCAATCAGTTTGGGATCATCACTTACAATTGTTTTATCTTCAATCTGAAATCTGTTATCGAGAGTAGTTTCAAAAATTTCGATACAGCCGTCTTTACGTTCACCGGAATAAGCGCGATCCGAAATAATAATTATCCCAACCGTATATGACATTACTCGACCCAACTTATTTCATCACCAACAGACATATCACCGCCGGTTAGTACCTTTGCAAAAACACCCTCTCTTGGCATAATACAATCACCAACCGCTTCGCGAATGTAGCAACCATGATGGCACTCTTTACCGATCTGGGTGATTTCAAGTTCAATTGATTTACCGAGTTTAATTTTTTTACCTATAAATATATTTTTGAAGTCGATTCCGATTGTTGTAATATTTTCAGCAAAATCGCCGGGATTGATTTCTACAATATCATTTTTGACTTTGTCAAACGACTCAAACGGTAACATTGAGACCTGTCTGAGACTTCCGGCATGGCCATCACCGATAATGCCAAAGTTTTCTTTGAGCACAACTTTATCAATATTTGTTTTTTTAATTCCTTTTTGGGAAGCGATAGAAATTTTATAAATTTTACCGGTTGAATTCACCAGATTTCCCTCCTTTTTTATGAAGTAATTTCAATTCAGAAATAACAACATCTTTTTGAACAGCTTTTACCATATCATAAATTGTAATTGCCGCAATTGAACCGGCACAAAATGCTTCCATCTCAACCCCGGTTGATGATGATGTTTTCACTGTTGAAATGATCACAATTTTTAAATTAACAGAATCCAGATTAAAAGATATATCAACATGATCTATTGGCACCTGATGACAGAGGGGGATTAGATCGGCTGTTTTTTTTGAAGCTTGAATTCCGGCGATTTTTGCAACTGATAAGACATCACCTTTGGCAATTTGATTTCCCTGAATTTTTGTAAAAGTCTCCTGATTAAGCTTCACTTCAACTGAAACGGTTGCTTCCCGGATAGAATTATTTTTCCCGCTAATATCTACCATCATCGCTTTACCATTATTATCTGTATGAGTTAGTTTTGTCATTTATTACCCGCCCATATTTATAAATGATGGTAGATGGGTGTTCTTATTATTATCAATCGAACATCCGGCATAAGTTTTGTTACGAACCAATTCTTGGATCTGTGATGAAGCGTTATCCTGCCCGTTTTGTAATGCATCAAACAGATTGAATGATGCACCGGAAAAAAGGCATCCAAATAAACGACCATCGGATGTTAATCTAATACGGTTGCACATATTACAAAATGAATGTGAGACCGGATTTATAAAACCTACTTTAATGTCTAATTCAGGTGAAGAAAAATATCTGGCGGCTGATGATTGATCTGAGTCTGTCGGGGTAAATGAATAGGGCAGGCTACTCATGATTTCATCCCCTGAAATATATTCATCAGAAATTTGTGAGTTGTGTTTGGTCGGCATGAATTCGATAAATCGAATATCGATTTTTAATTCATTAGCAAATTTTATTAAATTTGTAACTTCGGAATCATTAATATTTCGAATTATAACCGTGTTTAGTTTAACTTTAGGAATATATTGAACAGATTTATTGATCCCATCCATAACATCCTGCCAACGATCACGACCGGTAATTCTGCAAAATTTATCTTTATGCAGGGTATCAATCGAAAGGTTCACAGAATCTAACCCTGCCTCGGCAAGAGACTGGGCTTTTTGATTCATCAAAACAGCATTTGTTGTGATGCCGGTGTAGATTGACGTATCATATTTTTTTACAAAACGGATAAGATCAGGTAGTTTATTGTAAAGAGTAGGTTCACCGCCGGTAAAACGAATTTTTCCAACCCCAAGAGAGTGGAGCAGTTTGATAGAAGATTTGAAATTATCAAAATTTGCTGTATCCTGTTTACCAATCTCCTCTTGCGGGGGACGACAGTAAAAACAGTTTAAATTACAACTGTTTAAGAGAGAGATGCGAAGGTAATGCAGTCGATTGATCAAACTGTCCTCCTAATTGCTGAATGTTCGGATAATTGTCTGAGGATTTCGTCACTAAGTTGCGGGATGTCATCTTTAAAGAAATGATTGTTCACAAAATTAATATCGATATTTCCATAGGTTGCTTGAACATCTGTAATATTTTCTGTGTCGATATTCTCTATATTTCTGGTTAGCAATATTTTTGGAATGTCAGAAAATTTATCTCCCTCAACGATGCATATATCAAACAGTTTTGAATAGGCACTTTCCAAATCAGAAAGAATAATCGTGTCATTTTCAGAATAAATTGCAAATTCATTTGGGTTAATAGCCAAAGTTAATTTTGATCCTGCCTGACGATGGCGATCACTGTCTTTTCCGCTCACATCAAATTTATGATTATGAGCCGAATGTTTTATAGACATAACCGATATTGCCTGCTTTGAAAGCAACTTGATAAGTTTTTCAACTAAAGTGGTTTTGCCGGAATCTTTTGCTCCGATGATGGCTATTTTATACATAGGCTTGCTTTATATCCTCTAAATCTTCGGGTAAATTAATATTACGCCAGGGCGAAATTTCAATATTTATAAATTTACTGTTTATATTTTCAAGTATGTTTTTCATCTTGTAGTTACAATTTTTTGCCGCCTCTTGCAAAACCTGAAGACAGCTCTTGTTATAGATCCCACATAGCGGTTGGATTCGATTATTGATATTCATACCTAAAAATTGTTCGTTTTTATAAATTTTAGCCAGATTTTGAATGAGTTCCGGATTCAAATCATAAAAATCAGCAGCTGTGACAAAACAATATTCCTCTTTGCAATTTTTTAAGGCGGTAATTATGCCAGCCAGAGGACCATCAGCAATCGGGTCATCAATTAGGATTTTGTAAGGTAAAGCTTCAAACTTCCTTTTGTCTTTAGCTACGATATAAGTCTCAGAAGTTATATTATGGCAAGTTTCGATAGTTTTTGTCAAAAGTGATTGACTGCCAACCGATTCAAAAAGTTTATCAAGACCCATGCGACGGCTTTGACCACCGGCAAGAATATATGCTGCTATGTTTGTTTTACTCATAAAAAAAGCCTTAACCGGTTGGCTAAGACATGACATCATATCCAGATAGTCTCCTTTGCCAATACCGGGCAGGTCGGAAAATTGCTCTTCCGGCCGTAGAGTCTCCGGCGGCCACAGGGGTCTTCCGGAGTTCGGAGATAGTTTATTTAGACTTAAAAAAGTCTTAATTAAGATTGAATGCATTGACTTAAGTCAAGTTTATAGCCCTATAAACTCTATATTATTTAAATGCATTTCCGTTATCGCTTTTGATGTAGTTTTTTAAACTTAATAATAAACAGGATAGTAATGCCTTATTCTGTAAACGTACCTGATGACCAGTATTGGCTCGACCTGATTAATTGTCAGTCTGCCTGCCCGGTAGGGACAGATGCACGCGGATATATTCGTGCTTTGGCACAGGGTGACTACGAAAAGGCATACTTGATTGCCCGGGGTCCCAATCCGCTGGCTTCTATCTGCGGACGGATTTGTGCGGCACCTTGTGAAGTTAATTGTCGCCGGGGTGATATTGATAAGCCGGTTTCTATTAGAGCTTTAAAAAGATTCGCATCCGAACAGTATCACACCGCTCATAGTGATGCCCAGGTTTTGAAGGTGTTGGATCATATTCGTTCATTTGTTTCAAATCGTGAAAATTTGCTTTCAAATGAGTTAACATCAATAAATCATGATATTCCTAAATCTAACAAAAAAGTTGCCATTATAGGTTCCGGTCCGGCCGGTTTAGCCTGCGCTCATGATCTTGCTCTTTATGGAATAGAATCAATTATTTTTGAAACTGAACCGATTGCCGGGGGGATGCTTGCAGTTGGCATTCCTGATTATCGTTTACCACGGGAAATAATTCAACGCGAAGTTGATATTATCAAAGCCCTAGGGGTGGAATTTCAGGTCAATACAACTGTTGGCAAAGATGTTTTATTTGATCAGTTGACAAGAGATTTTGATGCAGTGGTTGTCGCTGTCGGTGCCAAACGATCAAGGAAATTGCCTATGCCGGGATTTGATCATTCGAAAGTTTTGGGCGGAGTTGAATTTTTGCGAGATTTCTATTTGGATAAAAATATTGAATTAGGTGAAAAAATAGTCGTGATTGGCGGCGGCTCAGTCGCTTATGATATCGGAAGGTCGGCTTTAAGGTATGAACAACTCGATATCTCACGTCAGGCAAAAAGAATTGAAGGAGTCCGGGAAGTACATCTTTGTTGCCTGGAATCACTTGAAGAGATGATGGCTGACGAAACCGAAATTGTTGAAGGTGAAGAGGAAGGCATCGTTCGTATAAATTCAGTCGGTCCTCATGAAGTAATAATTAAAAATGATAAGCTGGTTGGTATAAAATTTAAAAAATGTTTATCAATACTTAATGATCAGGGGAAATTTGCTCCACAGTTTGATGAGGCTGATATAATTGAGATTGAATGTGACAATATTTTAATGGCTATCGGTCAGCAGATTGATCTGTCATTTATAAATCCGGAGCGCGATCAGCTGGTATTTAATAATTTCGGCATGGTAGAGGTCAGTCCTGATGGATCAACATCCGTTCCTGACATATTTTTTACCGGTGACTGTGCCTACGGTACAAAATTGGTAATTGATGCGGTTGCTGATGGGAAAAAAGTTGCAACTACAATCGCATCACAATTAACAGGCATGAAACAGAAGCATGAGTTTAACATAGCCCACGCAATTATTGATAATTATGCCCGTGAAGCCTCCTATGAAGAAACCCAAAGACAGAATATCCCTGTTTTGGAAGTCCGGGATCGACTCAAACAGGTGCGTCCGGCGGTTGAGCTTGGCTATACACAAATGGATGTCGTCAATGAGGCTGCTCGCTGTCTTGATTGTGGTGTGAACACAATTTTTAATGGCGAGGCTTGCGTCTTGTGCGGGGGATGTGCTGATGTTTGCCCCGAGTTGTGTCTTCAATTGGTAGATGTTGCTAAGTTGGCAATTGAAAATAATTTTGATTTACACGAAGCAGGATTTTCAGAAGCTGATTCAGCAATTATTAAGGATGAAACAAAATGCATTCGTTGTGCATGCTGCGTTGATCGTTGTCCGGTTGGTGCTATTACAATGGAAAGAGTTACTTTTTGCGAAATAGGTGGTAATGATGGAAGAGAAAAAAGAAACACGGCGTAACTTTATAAGCAAATATGCTCCTGCAACCTTTTGGGGTTCATTATTAGTATGGGGCGGAGCCTTAGCAAAGTTTACCATGCCGACCCTGTTACCGCAGGAATCAAAAAAAATAAAACTGGGGATGCCTGCTGATTATCCCGCCGGATCAGTCAAAATTTTTGAGAAAGAGAGAGTAGTTCTTTTCGCAGATGATGAAGGAATTTTTGCTATATCTACGACATGCACCCATTTAGGATGTGTTGTAAAGTGGTCGGGCAGAGGTTTTGATTGTCCCTGCCACGGTTCAAAATTCGGTTTAAAAGGTGAAATAGTTCAGGGTCCGGCACCAAAAGGTTTATTATGGCACAAAATTGAGAAACTTCCATCAGGTCAATTAGCCATTGATATGAGCAAAGCTGTTAAAACCGGAACAAAGGAACAGTTTTATGTCTAATTCTTCCGATCAAGACAAAAAACAATCCGGTCTGGATATATTCCTTGAGAACTTAAAGAATCTGCCCCGGTCTTTCAAAGATGCAACTGTTCGGCATGGACCGCGCTCATCTAATCGGGCTGCCTCACAATCAGTTTTTTCGAACCTGTTTTTGCATATTCATTCAGTGCGGACCCACCGTTATAATTTTAAAAAAACTTTTACAGTTGGGTTGGGTGTGGCATCGGCGGCGGCATTTGTTATTCTTGTGATTACCGGCGTTTTACTCATGATCTATTATAAACCGTCTCTGGCACAGGCATATAATTCAATTAAAGATATTCATTATGCTGTCCCGGGCGGGCGCTTGATGCGCAATATCCATCGCTGGGCGGCGCATGTCATGGTAATCACAGTCATTCTTCATATGATACGAGTGTTCATGACCGCATCATACCGACATCCCCGCCAGTTTAACTGGGTTGTTGGGATTGTTCTTTTTGCGGTTACTCTGGGGTTGTCGTTTACCGGATACCTTCTGCCGTGGGATCAATTAGCTTATTGGGCAACAACCATCGGAGCGCAAATTGCGGGTTCACCCGTAGAAGTTACCGATGCGCTGGGCATTACAAAATTGATGGATATTGGAGGGATGCAAAAACGACTTTTACTTGGGGCGGATATTGTCGGTGAAGAAGCCCTCATAAGGTTTTATTTTCTTCACTGTATTTTCCTGCCATTAATTCTAATTGGGTTTATGGGCGTCCATTTCTGGAGAATTAGAAAAGATGGGGGGATGTCACGACCAACGGTTGTTACTGAGGAGATGCTTGCGGGAACACCCAAAGATGAACTGGCTGAGATGGCATTTCCAACAGAAGGTAAAACGTATGGATTGATGTGCCTTGTAAAAGGAAAAAGTAACAATGTAAAAAACAGCCCTAATCAAACTGTTCAAACCTGGCCGAATCTGTTCTATTCTGAGATGGCTATATTTGCATTAATCCTTGCTATTGTAGTCGTGCTCTCATTTTTCGGAGATGCTCCTTTGAAAGAAGCGGCTAATCCGGCGGTACCGGAAAATCCGGCTAAAGCTCCGTGGTATTTCCTCGGGCTTCAGGAGTTAGTCTCCTATTCGGCGTTCATGGGTGGAGTATTTATTCCGGGGCTTGCAGTATTAGGATTAATGTTAATCCCATTTTTGGATAAAACCCGCAATGAGTCGGGGGTATGGTTTCCTGATAAAGATGAACGATCCATCTTTAAAAGTTCGGTGATTTTTTCAACAGCAGTCATATTAGCAATGCTGATCTTTACGGTAAATTTCGGCTGGCTTAGAAGTTGGTTCCCGGGTATTCCTCAAATATTAATTGTGCTGATAAATCCCGGAACGGTTATAACCGGATTATTTGTCTGGTGGTCAATTCGCGTTTTGAATAAAACAGATTCAACTCGATTGGGAGCACAGGCGATTTTCACCTGCTTTATAGTTGGCTTTGCCATATTAACTTATTTTGCATACCAACATCGGGGACCAAACTGGGACTTTTATTGGTGGCCCTCACTATGGCCGGCACATTAGAGGAAAACTATGAAAAAAATAATGTTTATATCCAGTTTAGTCGTTATCGTTTTTTTAATATACGGTGCAGTACAGGAATATTTAACAACGGATTGGCGGGACTATCAAACCGAGTATGCTGATTTTGTTTCTGAAAAAGGTTTTGATTTTAATGTAGATTATCGGCAGTTGGTTTTGCCCCATTTAGATAAAATTGATCGGTGTGTTATTTGCCATGTAGGGATAACAAATCCAAATGCTGAAGAATTGGATAACCCGCTGGCTGTTCATCCAGGGAATTATCTAAATGATCACGATCCGGATCAATTCGGATGTACAATTTGTCATGACGGGCAGGGTCGGGCAACTACGCTGACTGATGCCCTTGCTCATAAAAAAGAACTATATTGGGAAGAACCGGTTCTTTTATCGCCATACTTAGAATCTAATTGTGCCCGTTGTCATCGTTCAGAAATGCCGGAAGTCACCGGGGCATACCAAAAAGGTAAACGATTGTTTATTGAAAACGGGTGCCAAAGTTGTCATTCTGTTCAAGGACGAGGGGGCTCCCTTGGACCGGAGTTAACAACCATCGGTCAGGCTTCTTTTCATGAAAAACGTCCGCATGAAGATAATCATGATTTAATTGAAAAGTTTAATGGTAATGTAAATCTGGCGTATCTCTTTGAAGCTGTTTATCAACCAAAGATCCAGCCGGATTCTTCACAAATGATCAATTATGGTTTCACTGAACAGGAAGCTATGGATCTAACTGTTTATTTAAAATCATTTCAGGAATTCTCTGTCCCGGAAGGAATGATTGCCGCCTCGGGTCATGTTGAAAAGAGCGGTCGGGATTTATATATGAGTAACTGTTCCGCCTGCCATGGAAAAAACGGCAAGGGTACAAATCTGACCGAGATCGGAAAACTCGGTCCGGCCTTGGGAAATCCTCAATTTTTGGCAATTGTTGATAATGATTTCTTATCAGCAATTATCAGTGGTTCCGGTTCTTCGGTTATGCCTGCCTGGGGTTCAGGCGGCGGACTTTCTAAGAGTGAAATTTCAAAAATATCTGACTTTGTCTTAAGTTTAAGAAAGAAACCTAAACCATTTGAAGAAATTGAATCTACCATTGGTGTAGCAGATTATGGTCGCATATCTTTTAATGCGAATTGTGCCGGTTGCCATGGTATTGACGGAGATTATGAAACGGATTTAATCGGACCGACATTGAATTCACCGCAATTGTTATCGACCTTTGATAGTGAACAATTTTATGAAACGATTGTAAATGGCAGAGCCGGTACGGCGATGCCGGCGTGGAATTTCTTGTCGGTGCAGGAACTTGCTGATCTGATGGAGTATCTTGATAGTTGGCGAGATAAAACAATAAGATACAACTCGTTTGCAAATGCTGTTCAATATGGTTCAAGTAACAAAGGTAAAAGATTATTTTATGAAAACTGTGCCTCCTGTCATGGTGATGAAAAAGAGGGCGGGATTGGACCATCGTTAAACTCGGAAGAATTTCTAAAGTTAGCTGATAATAAATTCTTGTATAACACCCTTGTTAAAGGGCGTCGTAATACAGCGATGGCATCATATAATTATCTTGGTAAAAAAAGCCTCGCCGATATAACAGCATATTTACGTTCCGGATATTCCGGTTCAATTACCGGTACGAGTAAAAAGAAAATTAACGGTTCTGAATTTAACGGTAAACATTTATTCGAACGAACTTGTGCCCAGTGCCATGGCCAACAAGGCGTTGGCTTGAACGGTCCGGCAATTGGAAGCATAGATTTCCTTGCTTATGCATCGGATGAATATATTTGGATGATGGCAGCCTACGGTCGTTCCGGTAGCCAAATGAAGGGAAATCTTCATGGACAGAGCGGTACCTCTGATTTGAGCAAAAGAGAATTGAATGATATTGTCAGCTATATCAGAACCCTTGAAAAAAATCCAGCTGACTTGAGAGGGATAAGTACCATCCCCGGAGATCTTGATAACGGGCGGGATGAATTCAGTCGGATGTGTGCTCAATGTCATGGCGAAGGCGGAGGCGGCGGCAATGGTCCCGGTATCGGTAAAGAAGGATTTTTGCAATCGGTCTCTGACGGATTTATTATCGCAATGATGATGTCCGGACGTGATGGAACCGAAATGAAAAAATTTGGTCGCGGGGGGATCGTGGAACTTGATATGAATACGGCGATGTCAATTACCTATTATTTGAGAAATAAAGAAAAATCAGAAATCGGTCAAAAATATATTGTCGGCACTCCGCAAAACGGAAAAATTATCTATGAAAGCCAGTGCATTCAATGTCATCAAAGAGGTTCCTTCGCACCTGACTTGATGCGTTCGGCTTTTGTAAAAGCAGTCCCGGTCGGGTATCTGCAGGCAACGATGTCACTGGGTCGCCACCAGACGGCGATGCAGTCGATGATTCGAGGGAATGCCGGATTAACTGAACTTAGTTCAAAAGAAATAAATGATATCATCTCTTATATAAAGATGGGAAAGGAGTAATCTTCTAATGGGGAAGAAAGGCTCTATCAACAGACGTAATTTTTTAAAAGGCTCTGTCGCAGGCGCCGCCTCGATAGGCTTAGGCTCAGCAATCTTTTCACCCGAAGAGATTTTAGCCGAAGCAACGGGTGTTTCACCGGTTGCACAAAATATTCTCGCCCAATGCCCGTACTGCGGTGTAGGGTGCGGCACAGTAATTAAAGCCGCTAAAGATGGTCGTATTTTGGGGGTTGTACCGGATAAACAACATCCAACCAACAAAGGGGTTCAATGCATTAAAGGTCTGAATGCAGATGAACCGACCTATGTGGATCGTCTGGACAAAGTTCTGATTCGGAAAGATATGTCCGACCCTCTGACAGGTTATGAGTCGCAAACCAAAGGCGGTTTTGACGATGATATGTTTGAGGAAGTTTCTTTTGAAGAAGGTGAACGTATTGTCGGCGAAAAAATGAAAGCTATCTACGATGCTCATGGTGGGAACTCAATCGGTCTGTATGGTTCTGGTCAGTTAACTGTGGAAGCTCAATGGATTGAGAATAAACTGGTAAAAGGAGTTTTAGGTTCTAACTCTATTGAAGCTAATGCCCGGACCTGTATGACTTCAGCCGTTACAGCGTATTTTGCAACCTTTGGTTCGGATACTCCTCCAATGTCTTATGATGATATTGAAGAATCCGACATGATTACTCACTGGGGACATAATGCTCGTGCGTCTCATACAATTGTTTTTTGGAGAGTAGCCGACCATAAAAAGAAAAATGGAATTCCGACAGTTGTGGTTGACCCTCGTCGAACCGGCACGGTTCAGGCGTTGGAAGCTATTAATCCAAGAAATTCTACTCACTTCCAGACAATCAACGGCGATATATCAATTTTGAATGCTATCGCTCATGTGATTATCAAGGATCATCCGGAAGCTATTGATTATGAATTTTTGAAAAACCATGCCAATGGCTGGGAAGAATATATCAAAGTGATGAAAGAAGAATATTCTCCCGAACAGGTACAGGATCGTACCATGGTCGAACCTGCCTTAATCCGTAAAGTTGCTGCCCAATGGGCAAAAGCTTCTGTCAAAGGAAAAAAACGCGGCAAAGGCGGCGTTATTTCTTTCTGGGGAATTGGCTATAACCAGCACATCCACGGTCAACACAATGTGATCAGTATTATCAATCTGCACGCTCTAACCGGAAATCTTGGACGTCCGGGAGCCGGACCATTTTCGATGACCGGACAACCGAATGCGATGGGTGAAAGATTAATGGGCGGTCTAACCGGAAGACTGCCTTATAACGTTGCTCTCAAAGATGACAAGCACCGTGAATGGATGAATAAAGTTTGGAATTTACCTCCAGGACAGCTAGATCTTGCCAACAAGGAAAAAAATCCCGGAATGATGGTAGGTCTGTTTGAACGGGCTTTAAAAGGTGATGTTAAGGGTATGTTCTATATGTACACAACCCATATTCATCAACCTGATTTAAATAATTTGATTCGTCCGGCATTGAAAAAGTTGTTTGTCGTGGTGCAGGATATTTATCGTCATGCCCCCAATAACTTATATGCCGATGTTATTTTCCCTGCCCTTACCTGGGGCGAATGGCCGGGTGGAACCTATATTTCATCTGAACGACGTTTTAATGTCGTTGATGGAGTTGGCAAGGGTGCCCCGGGACTTGAAAACTGCGTTCCTGATTTGGATATGGCTATTGATAAAGGGAAGATGATGGCTAATCTGTTAGGGATGGATGGGGATAAGATTTTCCCATATAAGAAAAAACGATTTCATCCAGACGGTCCCGAATTGTATGATTCAGAAGAAGTTTTTGATGAAATTGTCAAAGGCTCCAAAGGGACTGACTGTGATATGACAGGGATGCTTGAGGTTCGCGACCGTGATGGTATCGGTCTATATGATCAATTGCGCCGCCTTCGAGGTATACAATGGCCGGCGGCTACTTATGAAATTGCAAAAAAAGGCGGCACTGCGCGACGCTTTATGGGTCAGGAAGAATGGGCTGATAAACCGTATGGCATGTTCCGTAAACCTGATGGCAAGATGCATTTCAAAGTTTGCCGACAGGATTATACCAATCGTGCTAAAGTTATGAAAGAACTTGAGAAAATGGGAACTGTAGAAGGTTACTATGCTGTTGATCATGAAGATGTTTTAATACAGGCTCGTGATATGGCGTTAACTCCTGAACTCCCTGATTTTGAACAATGCCAGAAACATTGGAAATCGGTTCCAAAAGGGAAATATCCGTTCTGGCTTGGCTTGGGAATTGTCTATGAACATTTCCATACTGCCAAAACAATCAGAGGTGCTACAACCAGACGGTTGGTTCCTGAACAGTATGTCGAGATGCATCCAAAAGATGCCGAAATCAATGGTCTGAACGATGGTGATAAGATTCGGATTCACACCCGTCGCGGACATTATGAGGCACGGGTTTCGGTCGGAGGTATTCGTTCAAAAATTAAACCATCGCGTAATGAAGTTCCTCGGGGATATATATTTTCACCATGGAATTTATCGGTTGCTGATTCAGCTGATCCGAAGAAAAACAAATGGCTGGTCAATGCAACCTCACATCGGGCTTATGATCCGGTTTCCGGTCAGGTTGACTTTAAGAAACTTGCTGCTCGAATTGAGAAGATTTAGTTTTTTACTTTTTGGGTTTATAAATGAAGAACTGTCCGGCACAATCGTTGGACAGTTCTTTTTGGTACAATGAATAAAAGAGATTTTTTAAAAGCATTTTTTGCATCGTTGATTCCCTCAACGGCTCTTCTTGGAGGAAGCTGGTATAGCTTCATAAAGTTAATACCAAAAAGAAAAAAACCTCCCTTCAGACCGCCCGGGGCTTTAGCTGAAACAGAATTTTTAGAAAAATGTATTCGATGTCGCCGTTGCGGTCAGGTTTGTCCAAATGAAACAATTAAATACTTTGATACTCTCAATCTGGTATTAGCCGGTACGCCTCATTTTATACCTCGCGAAAAAGGATGCATCTTATGTATGAAATGCAATAACACCTGTCCCAGTGGAGCTTTGGTGCCGATTGCGGATGATCCGGATGTAATTCTAAAAAAAGTTAAAATCGGAAAAGCAGTTGTAGATAAAAATATTTGTAATTCATTTAACGGATATGTATGCGGGGTTTGTGTTTTTGCCTGCCCATACGATGGCATCGCTATTTGGGGGGACACCTGGGAGCAACCGGTCGTAACTGATAAGTGTGTTGGTTGCGGGTTATGCGAACAAGCCTGTATTCATTATCCCCAGGCAATACGAGTAGTGCATCATGATGATTTGAAGGAGGCAACCAGTGAGAAAATATAGAATTTTCACCCGTTGCCTGGTTCTGTTTCTGATGGTGGCTCTTGTGTATTATAACTTATACGAAAAAAAGGCTGGGCAAATCGGGGCAGAGTTTGAAATAGAAGAATCAACAATTTTGATTATGTATGATTATGTTTTCGGAGATGAAAATAAACCGATGCTCTTCCAAGGTGATTTTGAGGGAGGACTTTGGAGCTTTCGATTCTTTATTCTATCATTATCCGATCCGTTGGCTTTCCTGGTCTCAACCGTAACAGCTTTAGAATTTAATCTGACCTTGTTCCTGTCAATATTAATTCCGCTTGGGTTAATACTTTTATTTGGCCGGTTCTTTTGTTCCTGGATTTGTCCCTACTCTTTCTTTGCTGAAATTGGGAAAAGCATTACGGTTTTATTAAGAAAGTTTGGAATCGAATATTTTCATTTTGATCTACCCGCCAAAACACCTCTGTTTTATTTGATTATTTCACTTTTCATGGGCTCAGTTATTTCTATTCCAATTACTACCCTGATCTATCCACCGCGAATTTTTACTGAAGCTATCTACCATTTGATCCTATCCGGATTTATTACTTCTGGTTTGATTTTTATCATTTTTTTGTGGCTCGGAGAAATTATAATTTCACCGCATCTGTTTTGTCGTCGTTTGTGTCCCGGAGGCGCGCTGTTCTCTTTGTTAGGACGATGGAGGGTTTGGCGAATAGAGAGAATTAAATCAAAATGTGATTTATGCGGTGTCTGTAATCCGGCTTGTCCTTATGATTTAAAACCGGCGGAGGGAATTTTCCCTCCCGAGTGTGATAATTGTTCATTATGTATAGATGCCTGTAATGATAATAATAGAAATGCTTTAAAAAATGTTATAAGAATTAAGGGTTGATATGAAAAAAATATTATTAATAATTATTTTATTATTGATTACGGTTGAATCCGGTGACTGCCATCATATTCGAGGAATACCTCATTATAGTTATCGTGATAATTATCCTGAGACTCCGGTCTATGAAGTGATTCAAAATGTTTCTCAATATGAAGTCACTTTCACATACTATAAAATTCCTGCTAAAACTGCATTTGATTTAGCCGTCTACGTGCGTGACACAATCAATGATCTTCCGTTTACTGAACCAGTTGTATTTTTAGTTTTTGGAAGACATGAAGACCCCGAGGACTCCCATCCCTATACCGCCTTTCGAAACCAAACCAATATATATAAGGTCGGCTGGGTGTATGAAGAAGAGGGTGATTATTTTGTTCGGGTAACATTTGCTGACACTGTAAAAGTACATAATGTTTTATTCGAAATGAAGGTCGGTGGCAAAAATAATGTGTGGCTTTATCTTGTGCTTTCAATTGCAAGTGTCATGGTTTTCGCTGCTATCACGGGAATAATTCGTAAAAAACAAAACAAAAATAGAATCAGGGTTTCTTAAATGGATTGTTGTAAAATTGAAAATGGCATCCATATGATGCCCGGGAATCCTGACTGGATGTTTTTTTCCGGTATAGGGCTTGTATTAGGCATCTCTTTTCTATTTTATTTTGTTAACCCCGGGAAAAAATCCAAACTCCGTATTGATCTAACAAAAATACCGGTTATCGACTGGCTCGTAAAAAGACGCTGGATACAATTTGTCTTTCAGTTACCGATATTATTTTTATTTGCCGTAATTATTTATGCCGGGTTATTTGGGAACCCGCAAATAAATATCGGACCGGCCTTAACTTGGACGATCTGGTGGGGCGGGTTAATCTTTGCGATTCTCCTCTTTGGGAAAATCTGGTGCTTCATGTGTCCCTGGGATATGATTGCTTCTTTTGTCAGTCATTTACGATTCTGGAATGTGAATAAAGAACCGCTTTCGTTGAATCTTAAATGGCCGCCATGGGCGCGAAACATAGTTCTTGCCATCGGTTTATTTATAATTCTTACCTGGCTTGAGCTAGGATACAAAGTTACAAATAATCCTTTCGCCACTGCGATCATGGGACTGGCAATGGCGCTGATGGTTATCCTGCCAATTTTCATATTTGAAAAAAAATCTTTTTGCCGATACGGCTGTTTGATTGGTCGAATCTCCGGTCTGTATGCTAATATTTCTCCGATAGAAATCCGTGCCAAAAACCGTGATGTCTGTGCCAGCTGTACAACTAAGGAATGCTACAACGGTAACTCAAAGGGTTATCCTTGTCCGACCGGATTAAATCTTACCGGTTTAAATGAAAATACATATTGTATCATGTGTACCGAATGTTTTAAGTCATGCCCTGAGGATAATGTCGCTTTAAATATTCGACCATTCGCAGCTGATATTCTTGATTATCCTCGTCCAAGAACCGATGAATCAATTTTAGCCGTTATCCTTTTATCATTGACATCTTTTCATGGTTTAACCATGACTCCGGTATGGGAAGATTTAACCTCGGGCGGTGATTCAATTATTTCATTTTTAAATTCTTATTTTGGTTTAGGACCCCTGTTTTCCTTTACCGTAGGCATGACAGCGATATTACTAATTCCGTTTCTTATTTATTATCTGCTTTGCTTTTTATCATCTAAAATATCAAACAACGGAATTTCCACAAAAGAAATATTTATTCGTTTCTCTTATAGCTTAATTCCAATCGCCTTATTTTATCATCTGGCTCATAACGGGATGCATGTTGCAATGGAGGGACAGATGGTAATCCCTCTCTTATCAGATCCGTTTGGTTACGGGTGGGATTTGTTCGGCACAATAGGGAAAGTATACCCAATGCTATTGGGGGATACTACCGTGTGGATTCTACAAATCATGTTAGTGGTAACCGGACATATCATCGGAATCAAAATAGCCGCTAAGGCCGGAGAGAAAATGTTTGGGGTTGGGAAAAAATCATTTATAGCCCAAATTCCACTCTTGGTAGCGATGGTGCTTTTCTCATTTGTGTCACTTTGGATAATGCACCTTGATATGAATATGCGAACAAGTTTGATGTAAAAAAAATAACCGGGATTGTTATCTCGGTTATTTTTAAGATCAGAATAAAATTATGAACTAATTTTTACGGAGTTGGATTGTAGTCTGTTCTAATACTGAACATAAGGATTGGCAATTTTGAATTGCACAACTTCTTCCATCTTAACCGACGTGGAGGAATTATTGTAAAGGGTTATCTGGCGGGTTGGAGCGGTTACCTGAACCGTTGCAACATTACTATATTCTGTATACCCCATGTTGTAATTGAGTGAAGAAAATCACATTATTATATGAATATCCCTGGTCAATTATTACCCTTTTTGTCAATATTGACCTGTAATTTAAAATAATAGTATTTTCAAAGTTTACAATCTATTTATTATGTGATAATAGGTCAAATTTTTAGTAAATCATCTATTTTCAATGATTTGAGGGTAATTAAGACCATATTTAAAATCAATTATCATAAATTTAATCTTGTTTTTATTTTCCTAAAAAAATATAATGCAGATAGTTAAATCTATTAATTTTATATAGAAAAAAATGCTAATAATAACTAAAGAGTCAACCATTAATGGAGACATCATGTCAAAAAAAACATTTCTAACCGTCATTATTACTTTGATCATTGCTTTATGCTCCAGTGTTATTGGACAGGAAGAGAGCAATTCTAACACCTTGTATGGTATTAAAGGCGGATTGTACAGTCCCGGAACATACTATATTACAGATTTTAGTTATGGAGAATTTGATACCGATCTCGGTTTCAGTATCGGAGGTTTCGTTGATACTCAGTTAGGTGAAAGATTATTAGGCGGGGGATCAATAAATATTAGTACCCTTGGAGTATATGAGGAAGGTACAAGCCTAATTGATTTCAATGTCACTCTAAAAGCGATGTTTGTTAATGCTACCGGTAAAATGATTTTTAAGCCGGGTATCGGTTTTGGGTATGGAACCGTTGGATCAGTAGGTGATTATATTGATGGTTCAAGTTATCTAATGCTAAGAGGCATCTTTGAAGTTCATTTTGTTCAATCAAATGGAAAAACCTACCTTGCTGAAATACAATTATTAGGCGGTTCTGCCGGAGGTGGTAATGACGATTTTGAAATGTCATTTGGTCCCGGCTTTTTACTTCGAGGCGGACTAACATTTTAATCCTGCTAATATTCAATTTATAAAGAACAGCCATATGGGCTGTTCTTTTTTAATTCAACTATACTATATCACTGATATTCTAAAGAACTTATAAAAATGTTAATGTGATTAATAATGCTAAAATATATCTATATTTATTGTTGACAACAATATCTATATGTATAGTTTAAGGGGTATTCTCAAAATCCTTAACCCTCACCTTTAGGAGGATCTATGAAAAAGCTGCTTACCCTCATGTTTGTCGCAGCCTTACTAACCTTCGTTTTCGGTTGCAGTGATGCACCGCCAACTCAATCGAATCTCGATCACACCGCACTATTTAAGATCGATCATTCGTCTCCATTAGTGCAGCGTCCGAACTTTGTCGATGTCCGCCCATTGGATGTGATTGAGAAATTTACTATGAAAAAGAAAGATGTACCGTTTTATAGTGCCGAAAAAAAACCTATAAAACCACCACCGGATGACACAACAACTGCCGGTGATCCTAATCCAAACCCAGCCCACAAATATGTTTACATAGTTGGGATTTCGAATTATGAAGGTACTGCCAATGACCTAACCTATTGTGATGATGATGCCAGAGCTATGAAATCATGGTTCATGGGTGAAGGCTTCACAGTGAAAATGGATTTAGATCTGCAGGCTACCGGTGATGCTATTACTTCCGGACTGCAATGGTTGATTGACAATGCAGATCCTGGCGATGAAATCGCTTTCTGTTATTCAGGACATGGCGGAAAATCATCTCAAGGCTCAGCTTTAGTTTCTGCTGACCTTTACTATGTTACTCATGGATATGTGATGTCATACTTTAACGCAGCTAATTGTACCAAAAAATTAGTAACCATAGATGCCTGTGTTATTGGTGATTTCCATCAAGACGTAGAAGCAGGTACCTACATGGCTACCGCTTCAAATAGGAAAGATTCCTATGATGCACCTGATTTAAGTCAGGGTGCCTGGACCTATTACTGGCTCAATGGTGTGGAAGATAATAATCTTATTTATGCAGAAGATGCTGCTCCTTATGCTGAAGCTGGAATGAAAGCTTGGGCATCACAGTATCGTTTAAGAGTGGATCCAAAACATTCTGATCAATATACCGGTGACATGGATATGTAACTTCTAATAAAGTTTACAAAAAAAAGACCCGTTAAAAAACGGGTCTTTTTTTATATTCTTTATGATTATAAAGAAATAATTTTAGTAACGATTACCGTAACCGCCACGTCCGCCGCCGCCGCCGCCGCGTCCGCCGCCACCGCCGCCGCCACGACCGCCACGATCATTATTTTTTGGGCGAGCTTCATTTACATTAAGCTGTCTGCCGTTGTATTCTTTACCATTAAGACCTTCGATAGCTGCCGAAGCTTCAGTGTCATTTGCCATTTCGACAAATCCAAAACCTTTAGGTCTTCCGCTGTCTCGGTCCATGATGATGTTTACACTTGAGACTTCACCGAAACCTTCAAAAGCTTCTCGCAATGAGTCTTCTGTCAAATCGTAAGACATGTTACCTACATAGATATTCATTCTAAACTCCAATTTGTCTAACCAAACAATTAACTTAATTTTATAGGTTGACTTGTTTGGGTAAACCTGTTCTTGCGCATAATTGCGCTACGGTCCCGAGATTCAGCTTATACATGATTTGTTTAGGTGAACAATGTCTTGACAAAACCAATTGACGGAAACCAATTTTCTCATGAAAAATATAACACTTATTAAATGTTTGTCCACAACTAAATTAACTATTTTACAATCTTTATTTTATATAATAATACTGAAATAATCACCGTAAGGCTAAGAAAAACAACAATATACCATTTGTATTCGGGCTTTTGAGGAAATCTTTTCCCATTTAGGTCTACTTTAGTCTTGGTTTATTTGCTGAAATTGAATTCCATATTTTAAGAATATTGCTAACTATCAATATCGATACATAAACTCCATCCGAAGCCAGTTATATCTGTCAGCTTCATCAAAATAGCTGTTTCCCGGTATAAATCCTTCCCAAAGAATATGCCCGGACCAACTATTATCGAGTTTGTAAGTTAATTTACTAATAAACAGATCACCTCGGGTTGACCCATCTCCTCCGAGATTTAAAATAGGATTGATAGGCTTTTGTGATGCCATCAGATGGTGATAGTCGAAAGTGAAATTTATATTATCATTTAATCTAAAATCAAGTTTAGTGAAAATAGATTTTAAATTTGTCCAATAAGCTATACCCTCCTCCATACCAAGAGTATAGATATATGATTCGCTCCACTTGGGCCACCGCGCAAACATCGGATCCCACCCTTCCCTTTTATCAGTAGAACGATCATCACCGCTAAGATAAATGCCACCAATCTCAATATAGTAAGGCAAAAAGAAATATTGTTTTTTATATTTCGGTTTGAAATTAAGATAAGTATATCCACCAAATGCATTTCGGTTAATTGTTCCTATACGCCCGGTTTGAAAATTTCCTTCAATTGTGTAGATCAGATTTTTAGAGAGATTATATTTTAATCTTAAACCAAGTGCGTTAATATTGAATTTAAAATCATCTCTATCATAAATATAATTTTTACGAATAAAATAAATATCTAACAAATTGTTATAAAACTTAGATGTATAATTTATCCCAAACCCTTCATCATGCGCACTAACTAATTTTTTATTCTGATCATTTATAATCGGAAACAGTTCATCAGTTTCCTGTTGATTAGTATAAAAAGCTGTTATTTGATTGTATTTATTTATTGCCCAGTCGAGCCTGATAGCGTTAAAATATATCGAACGCGAGCCATCAAGCGGACCACCATCCATCATTATAAATCCTTCACCCAGAATAATATTCTGACGACCAATTGTTAGGGAGACAGGGTAATTAAATATTTTTTTAAATTTCAGATATAGTTGATCAAAAATAAATTCATCAATCCCATTATATTTATTATCCGGTTTATAATAATGACGAAATTCGTTAGTGATTTTTAATCGGAAATCAATCTTATCATTTGGCTGCCATAAACTGCCGATTGATGTTCTATAACGGGTAAATTTATTCTCATTATCATAGTAATCTGAAAGATCAATGGCATTATCCCAATATACATATCGAAATCGTTCGGAAAAATCGATTGACAGCTTATCACTAATTTGTTTACCGGTAACATTGCTGACCAAAATAAGCAGTGCTAAGAGAAATATTAGTTTTGATCGTGTCATTTGCTAAAACTTTCTAATTTTTATATGATGGGGTTAAATAGCTTACTACCGGATTCAAAACCAATGAAAGGATCATCCCGATTGTTCCTGCCTGCGGTGAGGGAGTCCCTTGAGCATAAAGCAATAAACAAACCGTCAGACCTGTTAACGATGATACAATTGCCCCCAATTTATTCATCCGCTTGGAAAATAATCCCCAGATAAAAGGACCCAGAAAAACAGCTCCTATCGCACCCCACGAGATACCAAGAATACTGACAATCGTAGATGGGCGATAGTAGGCTAAGATTATTGCTAAAATAACAATAAAAGTACTGCAATAACGCATAAGCATCGTCAGCTTTTTATCCGACACGGATCGGTTGATAAAACCGGCATATAAATCTTTTGCTAAAGTAGAACTTGCAATAAGAATTAAAGCTGCCAGCGTTGACATCGAGGCTGATAAAATCAGAAGAAGAATCAATATTGATAACCCTTCGGGAATAATATTCGTCAATAGTTCCGGCATAAGAGCATCAAAGATCGGTTTGCCATTATCAAACGCTATCGGAGTTGTCTCAGGATTTAAAAAGAACCTCGTTGTCGCTCCGGTAAAATAACCGATACCGGTTATTATGAATGCAAAAGCAGTAGAGGCAATCATACCGATTCTAATTGAACGCTTATCTTTAATAGCATAAAATTTTTGCACCAATTGAGGCATCGCCATCGGTGCCACACTGGTTAAAAAGACAAGTGAAAATAAGGGCCACCATCCCGGCGGACCAATCGGTGCCACGAGTTTTGGATCAATTGCCGCAATACCTTCGGTGATGTTTCCTAAACCGCCCCCTTTGTTTAGTACCGAGACAAGCAGCGTACCGACTCCAACTAACATTATCACCCCAAAAATCATATCAATAATAGTCATCGACTTGTAGCCGCCTAAAACCAGATATATAGCGGTAAAACTGCCCATCAAAACTAATGCCAGTGTATAATCAATTCCGAAGGTTGAGCGGAACAGATATGAAAGTCCCATAAATACTGCCGCTGTATAGGGGATGAAGAAAACAAAAATACAGATTGATGCGAAAATTTTCAAAAACGGGCTATTGTATCGTTTGTCTAAAAACTCAGATATTGTATGAACACCATAATCAACCGACATCTTTTTTATACGATATCCTAAAAACCACCAAACTCCCAGTACCCCTATTAATGTATTGCCAAGGGCTACCCATAGACCGGAATAACCAAATCCCCAGCCGATCTTTCCGGCAAAACCGATAAACAGAACAGCTGAAAAATAAGCGGTACCGTATGTAAAGGCTGACATCCAGGGACCAACTTTTCCGCCCCCTAAGAAGAAATCAGAAAATGAATGAGTTTTACGAAATCCTGCAATACCAACGGCAA
This sequence comes from uncultured bacterium, assembly GCA_965372795.1. GTDB lineage: Bacteria > Zixibacteria > MSB-5A5 > GN15 > FEB-12 > QNAD01. The sequence goes on along the minus strand of CBDVDR010000013.1, from coordinate 13,481 downwards.
CGATAGTAAGAGCATAAGCCGCCAGAACAATTATTTTAAATGACATTTTGAACCTTTTAATTAATAAAAATTTAATTGAAGCTAATTTATGCTAAAAGACTCAAGATTTCAAACAGGAAAAGTAATTATTTTATCCATTTTTAGAATAAATATGATTTTTAAATTTTGTTTACTTTTTGAAAATCGCTTGATAATTCTATTATTATAAGTTAATTTTTCTGATCTATTTTGTAGAAATTGAATCGTGCCTTCTTTACCCCTTGCTGGAGGATCAAATGAAAAAACAGATTTTCATCTTTTTTACACTGGCATTGTTAATGACAATGAATGTTTTATCAAGTGAAAGTGCCAAGGAGTACAATTACAACTCTCCAAAAGCTGTTGATAAAGTTCTTCAGGAGATTGCAAGTCAAAACAAAACAGCAACACTTCACAATCTTGCCAAAACTCCCGGTAACAGAAATTTTCAGATGATTGAATTGGGAGAAAATAAAAACCTTCCCGCCATTATGGTGATTGCCAATATGGAAGGAAACTACCCAATGGCAACTGAAGCTGCTCTCTCGCTTGTTAATCATCTCGTTGACGACTGGAGTGATCTTCTTAAATCAAATCGGTTTTATATTTTCCCATGCGGGAATCCCGATGGATATGCTTCATTTTTTAGTAAACCTCTCTATGCAAATTTTAGAAACGATAAATCATTTAATGATGATAAAGATGACGCTTCCAACGAAGACGGTCCTGAAGATCTGAACAAAGACGGCTTTATTACAAAGATGCGTCAAGTGCATCCGGAAGGAAAATGGGTTGAAGTTTCCTCAAATCCGCTTTTGCTCAGAAAGGCTGATAACGCCAAAGGTGAAAAAGGGATGTATCGATTGTTCACCGAAGGTATAGATAATGATGGTGATGGAAAAATCAATGAAGACGGACGTGGCGGAGTCAACCCCGGCCATAATTTCCCCCATGATTTCCAGCATCATACCAAGTCCGATGGTCTATGGGCGGCAAGTGAAGCTGAATCACGGGCTATTTTAGAATTTGCTTTTGATCATCCTGAAATTGCAATGATAATCAGTTTCAGCCGAACCAATACTTTAAAAGAAGTACCGCAAAGCTCAAGGAAATCCGAATCCGCTTTTGATAAATATAAAGTACCCGAACGCTGGGCAAACCGCATGGGGCTTGATAAAGATAAAGAATATCCAATCAAAGATCTGCTGGAACTTGCTCGCGACTACACCGGCTATAAAGAATTATCTGAAGATATGCTGCTTCAATGGCTCGGCGTTGGCGCTGCGGTAAATCCTGATAAAGGTGACCTGACCTATTGGGATGAAATCAGCGAGAAATATAACAAATTTATCGAAGATGCTGAACTGAAAGACAAACGCCTCGACCCGCCATCATTTCCATCCGGCTCAGTTGAAGAATGGGCGTACTATCAGTTCGGAGTACCAACCTTTAGTTTAGATTTCTGGACTCTGCCGGAACCTGAAAAAGAAGAGAAAAATACCGACTCGACTTTTATCTCACTCGATTCCCTAAAGAATATGACCAGCGAACAGTTTATTGAATTAGGTGAAGAAAAAATAGCCAAGTTCTTAATAGATCATGAAGCCCCCAAGATGTACACTGCCGCTATGGTTATCAGAGGACTCAAGGGCGGTAGGATGGACACTAAGGAAATGGCTAAGTTCATCGGTAAATCTAAAAAGGATGATGACGAAGGCGGACCTGATAAAAAAGATGAAGCTCTATTTGCAATAAAACCAGGCTCGTTTCTCCAATGGACCGCATACGATCATCCTACCTTAGGCAAAGTGGAAATCGGCGGACAGATTCCTTTTGCAAATCTAACTCCTCCGGACGATCAAGTTGAAACTTTGATAGAAAAACAACTTCCGTTTATAAAAGAATTAGTCGGAATGCTTCCTGAAATTAAAATTGAAAAAGTTGAAGTTAAACAAACCGGTTCCGATATCTGGAAACTGGATGTATGGATTGGCAATAATGGTTTTCTGCCATATCCAACTCATCAGGGGAAACGCTGTCAACGACCCTCACCGGTTATTGTGACGCTCTCCGGTGATGGCATGACACTCCTTGAAGGTAAAAAACAGGAAACTATCAGACTTCTTGACGGCACCAGCGGTGTACAAAAATTCTCATGGCTGATTCAGGCTCCCAAAGGAAATAAAGTTATTTTGGAAACTTCTACTTTATCTGCTGGAAAAGATAAACAGTCGATCACGCTCAACGAAGGAGGTGCAAAATGAGACTTCTGAAAATTTTGACAATGTCTGCGTTGTTCCTTCTGTTGGTTGCAACGGCTGGCTTTGCATCTGATTCAAAACTAACCTTTGATCATTATTATGATGGTCCGGCAGTTATGGATGCTCTTGAAACTTTGAACAAAGCTTTTCCCAATTTAACCAAATTGGAATCTATTGGAAAATCCGAAGAGGGTCGCGATATATGGCTCTTCACGATCAATAATCCAAAAACAGGTAGCGATCTTGAAAAACCCGGTATCTATGTTGATGGTACCATTCATGGCAACGAAGTTCAGGCAACTGAAGTATGCTTGTATTTAGCTTCATATATGTTGAATAACTATGGAACAAATGAAAAGATCACCAAGATCATCGATACCAAAGCATTCTATATCATTCCGGTTGTCAATGTTGACAGTCGCTGGCGGTTCTTTACCGAACCCGGAGGATATGGCATAGGTCGATCAGCTATTGTGCCTTATGATGATGACAACGATGGCCGTGCTGATGAAGACCCACCGGAGGATATCGATGGTGACGGCGAAATTCTAAGGATGCGTATCCGTGATCCGTTTGGCGGATGGAAAACTCATCCGGATGATCCGCGGGTTATGGTCAGAACCAAACCGTGGGAAAAAGGCGAATGGAGAAGACTGGGAAGCGAAGGTATCGACAACGATGATGATGGCGAAATCAATGAAGATGGCATCGGTTATCTTGACATGAACCGCAACTACGGTTTTAAATGGCAGCCCCCTTATGTGCAAAGCGGGTCCGGCGATTTTCCGATGTCTGCCAATCCCAACAATGCGATTGCAAATTTTGTGATAACCAAACCGAATATTACTTTTAACTTTGCCTTCCATAATATGGGCGGTCTGATTGTACGCGGTCCCGGATCGAAACTTGCCGGGATGTATCCCCAGAGTGATATCAAAGTGTATGATTATTTTGGAAAAGAAGGCGAAAAAATTATCCCCGGTTATAAATATATCATCGGTGGTCAGGATATGTATACCACCCACGGTGATTTTGATGAATTCATGTTTTCAAATCTCGGTATCTTCGGGTTTGTCGGCGAACTGTTTATGAGCGAACAGGAAAAATACAGCAAACCAAAAAAAGATGGCGACGATGATGAGGAAGTTGACTGGTTTGGCGATACCGAAGAAATCGAAAAACAGAAATTTAACGACCATGTCAATCAAGGGGCGATGTTTACCGAATGGAAAAAGTTTGACCATCCGCAATTAGGTGAAATTGAAATTGGCGGTTGGAGAACCTTTACAACCCGTATCCCGCCAACATTCTTGATTCAGGAAATGGTTCATCGCAACGCATCGCTGGTAATCTTTACTGCTGAGCATGCCCCTGATATTGAACTCTCGCTGATTGATGTAAAAGATATCGGTGACGGTCTCAAACGGGTTCGGGTGCGGGCGTATAACCCTCATGCACTGCCGACCCTTTCAAGTAACGCTCTTCGGAAAAGTATCTATCGTAAAGATGTGTTCAGTATCAAAGGAAACGGACTTGAAGTTGTCTCGGGCGGGATAGTAAACGATCTGGTTTTTGATCGGGTTTCAAATATCGAACATCGACCGGACAAAATATTTACTTCGATTGGATCATTCGGAACTCGCGAAGTGCAATGGATAGTTAAGGGCAAAGGCAAAATCACAATAAATTACGATGCCGTCAAAGCCAAAAACAAATCCATCACGATTGATATTTGATTTTAGGATTAAATCAGAATTTCTATATTTTTGATTTTATAATAAATCACACGAAGTGTGTAAGGCAGGTCTTTAAAAGACCTGCCTTTTCTAATTCATTACTAATCATACAGATAACAATTCTAATAATACTTACAATTAAAATATTATTGATAAACGATAAATATATATTGACAAATAGTAATTATATGCCGATAATAGATACGTAATCAACTATAACGGTATAGAGGGAAATATGGCAATCAAATTCAATTGTGAGCATTGTGATAAGGAACTGATAGTTTATTATCTCAAAAAAGGTGAGCAAGCTCAGTGCACTAACTGTGATAAACAGGTAACAGTGCCGGAATCGGCTGAGTATTTTGATATGCAAAGACCGGCTCCGGCTCCTCGATCAAGCTTGCCCATCAAGCAGGATGAAGAGCGGAGGCGGGAACGGACAAGAGAAGAAATCATCCGGACACCATCAGTAAGGGCAGTAAAATTTATACTTGATGCGGTTTGGTACGGAGGATTGGTATTTGTAGCCCTGACTATTATTAGTGAAGTTGTTTTTAGTTCAAACATAAGTTTCTTCAGTGGCCCGACGCTTGAGTTGCCGATCAGGGTTTACCTGCATGAGTCGCCGGAATTGATTCCATGGGAGGGCGCTGAATTCAGTAATCGTGGCGATGGCATAGAACTTATTGGTCATAATTACTCTGTGTACCATATGCCGGGAGGTAATTGGCCGTCATCGGTTGTGGTTGACATGATTCTTAGTGCTCTGTTTGTGATGGCAGCAACATTTTTCCTGAGGAGAATTTTCAGATCAATATTAAACGACAAACCATTTTTTAAACAGAACTCAAAAGATCTTCTGAAAGTTGGCTATCTTATAGCAATATGGGGTCCTGTCTACGGCACATTTAATTTCTTACAGGGTGCATACTATCTGCCTTGGCTTGGATTGTCGAATGCACGTACCAGCGTTGAACTCCATTTATATCCAAAGCTTATCATTGTTGGACTGGTGATCATTGCTATTGCTCATCTGTTTGAGTTAGGCTCGCGTATTCAGCGTGAAAACGAGTTGACTATATGAGGAAGGGATAATGGCAATATTAGTAAACCTCGATCTCATGTTGGTTCGGCGCAAGATGAGCCTGACCGAGCTGTCTGAAAAAGTGGGTGTTACCATTGCGAATCTGTCGGTTCTCAAAAAAGGTCACGCTCGGGCAGTACGGTTTTCAACACTCAACGCAATTTGTGATGTGCTCGATTGTCAGCCAGGTGATATTTTAGAATTCACCACCGATGAAGAAGATTCATCAACTTAATTCTGATGATTGTATAACCTCAAACAATCCGGTGTGAGTTGATTCTAGAAGGCGGCAGACGTTGTGTGGACAGCAGTCACCCTCGTCTGCCTGTGGTTGTCCGAGTCCTGCTGTTTTTGCTGTAAATCATTATGATAATTCATAGTACAACCAAAATGGGTTCGTTTTATTACTTTGAGTGTTACGGTACTTTAAAGGCACATTGTGTGTTTTTCTTTGAATTATTACTTTGTGAAATTTACTGTTTTTTGCAGTTGGAATTTGAGACATAACTCACCGTACCTCCTTTATAAAGGGTCGCGAGATCGCATTCATCAATGATTTGGTGGGGAAATTGGTATCGGATATTGAATTTGATGGTAGAACTACAAATTGGTTCCGCTCTAAAGAATTCACATAAGTTGTTTTATTTACTTATTAATTAAAGAAATGACTTATCTCTCTTTTTATTATTGGGAGAACATTAGTTTGACACTCCCAGACAACCAATACATCCCACCCAAGTTTCTTCAATTGCTGAATGTTTTTTTTGTCTCTTGTAACAGTAGATGTTCTTTTATCACGCCAGAATTTAGCATTAGTCTTAGGGACAACTTTTCCATATTTGCAATTATGCATGTGCCAATAACATCCATTTACAAAAACAATTTTTTTCATACGGGGGAAAACAAGATCGGGTTTACCAGGCAGGTCTTTTCTATGAAGTCTATATCGGTATCCCATACCATGGACCAACTTTCTTACAATCATCTCTGGCGTAGTGTCCTTTGATCGGATTGCAGACATGTTCCTTCTTCGTTGTTCAGGAGTAAGGACATCTGCCATAATACTAAACTATCCTTTCATCTTATCTATAAATGAATCAATTGATAATAATTTGCTTCTATATTCAGCTGGATAATCCTTATGCAACCCCTTTGGGACAATTAGAACTATTTTGGCAATAGCCATTTCATCCAACTGTTTCTTTGATATACCTGATTGTAAAGTCAAAAGATGCTTCACTGGAATCCGTTTAGCCTCATTAAGGACCTGCCGCCATCTATCTTTACAAGTCGTTTTAACTCCCAGCATTGTCAGTTTATCAACAGGAAATGTGTCATCCAAATAAGCTTCTTTGCTTGGGAAGATAACATCAGGGTTACCGTCAATGGGTGGACGCATATCAAAATTTAGTGAAGCACTGTTGAAAAGGTATTCTACATGATTTTCTAATGATCTTCCTGCCCGTGACTTTCTCCGATTCAAAATTGTTGCTGCAGTAGATAGGAAGTCATCTATGTTTTTAAATAATCGGCTTACTTTTGACTGACATAAATTTCTCTCAACCATCCTGAATAGTCGATACTCATTTTCTATTAGGCGTAAAAGTTGTTTGTCAGTGGAGTTTTCTCCAAATTTACTTATACATTTATTGACAGCATTCTGAGTGTAGTCTGAGAAGACTTGCCCAGTTGGAAAAGAAGATTGGGAGCTTGAAAATTTACGAAATAACCTACTTATACAATTTTGGGGATTCTCAAAAATGAGAGAACCTTGTGAATCAAAAACTCCCCATGATCCAACAATATCTACCCCTAATGTTGCTTGAATTTCTATAATGTCTTCTTCAGTATCAAGAACATAAGCATTGAATTGATTCATAGAGACAGGTATCAATATTAATAAGTTACCAATACAATCCTCATTTAAGAAAGGAAAGTCCGATCCAAACCGTGTAAGCCTATATTCACTTCTGGTGCCTTTCCCATACCACGTAACAACTGAATCTGTTTGTATATCTGCTTGCCATGTTATCTTGACATCATTCTTTTTGTTATCTCCTTTTTCAGGGGGGAAGGGTGCGTATAAAGGCCATGCTGCTTTAGGAAGATAGTAACCACATTCATGACTACCAGTACTACCCACATTATTTGCAGAGATAAACTTTAGAAGTGCTTTACCAGCCTTTAAGGAATCCGTAATAGCAAGTTCACATATAGCACTTGGCATAAAGCATTTTACCTTTTTATAATACTACCATTTTTAAGTACATGCCAAAGGATAACATTTAAGATTTGTTTTCCTACTGCTGAGACTACTGCAGGTACGACTGCATTCCCAAATTGACGATAAGCCTGAGTATCAGAAACTTCAATTTTATCAGAGAAATCTGTAAATCCCATCAATCGTGCTGCTTCTTTTGGAGTAAGTCTTCGTGGATTCTTGCCATTTAATTGTGGAATAAGTATCTCTGAACCATCCTTAAAATATCTTGCACTAAGCGTTCGACTGATCCCATTTCTATCAGCTAATCCATAACCAAAGCCATTACCTTTTGCTCGATGTGATGCTGCATAGTCCTGTAAATATTTCCATAGTTTGTCTGATAAAGTATATTTGCCCGATACTCTTTTATCTAAAATATTTTTTAATATCGGTTTATCACTTGATGGTGGAGTAGGGAATTCAAAAGGAATACTATCTCCAAAAACTTCCCTGTCAAAGCAAACAATAAATACTCTTTCTCTGTGTTGAGGAACATAGTCTGCAGCATCAATTACTTTCTTAAAAACTTTATAGTTGAGTTCTTTATCTAAAGTTGATTCAATAACATTCCATGTCCTCTTATTATCATGAGATAGAAGGTTTTTCACATTTTCAAGCAATAGAATAGGTGGGCGTTTAATTTGTACAATTGTAGCAAGTTGGAAAAATAATGTTCCTTGTGTTTGGTCTTTAAATCCATGGGCTCTGCCAAGACTTGTTCTCTTTGAAACACCAGCTATTGAGAAGGGTTGACAGGGAAATCCAGCTGCCATGATATCATGATCAGGTATGTCAGCAGGATTTATATCTCTGATATCACCAGCTATTTCCTGATCACCAAACCATTCTCTGTATGTCTTCTGGGCATACTTATCCCATTCACATGTAAATAAACAGTCTCCACCCAATCCATTTAACGCAAATCGAAATCCCCCAATCCCAGCAAAAAGGTCAATGAATGTAAATGGTATGTTTATACTGCCTACATTATTATCTGATATTTGGGGTTCATGAAAAAGGGGTGTCTGGCCACTATCAACGGCTCTTTTAAGAGCTGATAAAATTATTTTCTGTTGGGTTGCACCTGTTCTCTTAGTTTCAGACTTCAACCACTTTTGGATTTTTGGTGGTACTTGTCTTACAAGTATTTTATCTGCGATGAGAGTTTATCCTTCCTAATATTTATTATATGATATCAAAAATTCCCAGCGAATGTCAATCACAAATTGGAATGTAAAGCATAAAAGTAACAAAACGAACCCATTTTGGTTGTACTATGATTTACTACAATGGTTTATAGTGAAAAAACGACTGTTTCTACAAATAAGGCAGGTCTCAGTGAGTGAGACCTGCCCTACAAAGACTGGTTCCCCGCTTTCGCGGGGATGACAATTAATAACTTTGGATTTTACTTGCCGCCGGTTTCGGTTTCGGTTTTCAAGACTTCGCGAGGTTCGGCGTTCTTAACATATTTGTCAAGCCAGTTATTCGTCTCATAAAGCATGTGCATCAAAGATTCACGCGCCCGATAACCATGGCTTTCATGTGGAAGCATGACCAGCTTGGCAGTCGCACCATGACCTTTCAGAGCCGAATAAAAACGTTCGCTCTGCAAAGGATAAGTGCCGGAATTATTGTCAGCCTGACCATGAATCAAAAGAATCGGTTCATCAATTTTCTCAGCATGCATAAACGGCGACATTGTAAAATAAACCTCCGGAGCTTCCCACAATGTGCGTTCTTCAGACTGGAATCCAAATGGTGTCAAAGTTCGGTTATAGGCACCGCTTCGAGCCACTCCCAAACGGAACAGATCGGAATGAGCCAGAAGGTTCGCTGTCATAAAAGCACCATAAGAATGTCCGCCGATAGCAATTTTTTCACGATCAGCCACACCGAGTTTGACAACTTCATCAATCGCAGCCTGTGCCGAAGATACCAGTTGCTCGATAAATTTATCGTTTGGTTCATCGTCACCTTCACCAACGATAGGCATCGAAGGATCATCAAGCACCGCATAACCCATCATCAACCACAACAGCGGAGAATGACCACTGACACGGACAAACTTGTGTGGCGATCCGGTGACCTGACTGGCCGCAGAAGCATCTTTGAATTCCTGTGGGTATGCCCACATCAACATCGGAAGGGGTCCCTGATCTTTTGTATAGCCGGGAGGTAGATACAGAGTACCGGTCAAGTCAACACCGTCGGAACGCTTGAAATGAATCATCTCTTTTTGAACATCTTTTAACTGAGGAGTCGGATGTGGAAAATCTGTAACCTGAGTCAGTTTGTTGTTGTTCAAGTCACGGATAAAATAGTTTGGTTGTTCGGTGACTGATTCACGACGGGTGAGAAGTATTTTTTTATCAACATCAATAAATTTGACCAGACTTTCAAAATAAGGAGCTTCCGAACGGAACAGTCTGGTTGCTTTTTTGGTTTTAATATCAAACTCATCAATAAACGGACGGTCGCCTTCATCGGAGGCACCCTGAGCTGATAGATAAAGGAACTTGCCTTTTTTATCAGTCAGTAGAACCGACTTGCCCCATTTGTTCATTTTAGTTAACGGGTTACCCGGATCACCATAGCGATCTTCCCAGCTTCGGTCAATCAGAAGTTCCGGTTTGGCTGATGGGTTGCCCGGTTGAACGATCCAGGATTGTGTTTGGCGGGTTTTCCAGTACCAGCATGATGCAATAGCCAGTTTATCATTACCCCAGGTAATTCCACCGGAACGTAATGGTAGTTTAATCAATGAAACCGGTTCTTTATCAAACGGGGTATCAAGCATGAAAATTTCATCGCGATATTCAGCCTCCGCGCCGGCATCGCCGCCATCAAGAGCTTCTGTCCAAACGATCTGAGCCGGGGCATCATTGCGCCAGTTGATTGAACGCCGTCCGGTTCGAACCGAACCGTAGGAGATTGGAATTTCTTCAGAGAGCGGAGCATCAAAAACTTCATAGATCAGTTTACCATCAGTATCCCAAATTTGTGATTTTTCAGGAAAACGGCGATAGGTAATGGTGTATGAAAATGGTCGATGAGTTTGTTCGACCAGCAGATATTTACCATCCGGGGAAGGACCGGCATAGGTGAATAATCCCGGAGTTCCAAGTTTGGTGGTTGTGCCATCAAGCGTAATTTTGATAACTTGAGAAAGCATGTAATATTCAAAAAGCGATTCATCATATTTATTGGTCAGCAAATCCTGATAGGTTCTGGCCGGAGCTTTCCGTCCTAAGTTAACCTGAATGATAGGTCCGACCGGTACGCCTGGTTTGACCGGAGCTTCACCGCGAGAAGATATAATTGACCGGGCATAAATCGTTTTATTGTCAGATGACCAACGATATGGAGTTCCCGAGGCACCGTTTAGGAAAACATCAGATAATTTTTTAGCAGTCCGATCTTTGACTGAAATTAACCAAAGGTTCAGACCGGTTTCGGTTGTGTTTATAAAAGAGATATAATTGCCGTCATTAGACCATGACGAGTTGGTTATCAAAGCATTTTCAGGGAGTCCGGAAATTTCATACTCTGAACCGTCAGAAATCTTTTTAAGTTTTAGTCCGACTGCCCGCCAGGCACGACTGGGACCGTTGGTTTTTGGATTGATTCGTAATCCGGCGATTCGTAATTCTTTTTGAGCGACTTCTTCAATGCTCGGATAGCCGGGGTATTGAGTAAGCAACATCCATTTTTTATCAGGACTAATAGAGACACTCGGAGTCCATGGGGCGTCAATCAAATCGGCAACGGGTTTGGGTGGCAGTTGATAACCCTCATTAGATCCTGCAAGAGCATTTGAATAGATTAATACTATACAGAAAAGTAAAGTTGAAATTAAATGGGTGACGATTCTTGACATACAGTTCCTCCGTTTCATTTTTCTTGTATGTTAAAAAATAGTACAAGAATGCGAAAAACACAAGCGTTGAAAGAGGTTAGCCAAAAATGGATTTTTATAGGGGGATATTCGATTATAAAGATTAATTTAATCCAATATCATTTATTGAATTTTACCCTATGAAAAGCGGCTCCAGGCAAAGGTTTTTATTGATTAATTTTGTTTATCGCATTACTCTCTTTTTAAGGAAAATGGTTTTGTCAATCACGGGAGGTAAACTGACAGAGCCGCGGATCAAAAAAAAAGTTGCTGAGGTTGAGGGACCGGAAGCACAAAGGTTGAGGGATCGTTAGTTGAAAAAAATCTTAGTTGTCGTAATTAGCTATGTGCTATTACTGACGCAATCTGCACTGCCATGTTCAGTGACTCTTAGTTGGACAGCTCCCGGTGATGACGGGATGCAAGGCATAGTCTCCAAGTATGACATTCGTTATTCCACTTCTTTCTTGTCGGAGAGTAATTGGGATTTAGCCCAGTCAGCGAATACAATTATAACACCCGTCCAAGCCGGGGGGAAACAATCTGTATTAATTGAAGGGCTCGAAACAGGGACGAATTATTACTTCGCATTGAAGTCATGTGATGATGTGGATAATTGGGCCGTTATGTCCAATGTAGTTTTAAGGAAAGCAGGAATGGGAGTTTGTGAGGGTATGAAGGGGAACGTTAATTGTGATGAAGAAGAAATAATTAATATCGCAGATATTATAACTTTGGTAGATTATATCTTTTTACAGGGTAATTTGCAATGCTGCTTGGGTGAAGCAAATGTATATCCTGACGCTAACAATGAGATAAACATAGTTGATCTGACAGTTTTAATTGATTACTTCTATTTTAATGCTGATGTGATAGAAGTTTGTGCTAAATAGTCACTTTCATTTATTAATTTAAATCGAAATATCGACCAATTTATTACACTTTTAGCTTGACACATTTAGCAGGCGCGTATTATCTTAAATTAAATAAGGCGAGTTGACTCCAGACTCGCCTTAACGCGACCCTCACAAATTTGAAATACGAAGCACTTTGACTCCAGCCCTGACTTTTCAAAATCCTAACCGCCTGTTAGTGACTTTTAACCAAGGAGAGTATGCTTATGGCGTGATAGATTCTTAAGCTTTTTCCTATGCAGAGTAATGATTTAAACCACAAATCAAAGTTAGAAGATTATAAAAAAGCGGAGTAATATTGTTCAGGTCAGGGATGACTTGAAGTAAGAGCTAATTGGAGTGAGTTCTTGTAAAATTGCCCAACAATATTATAAGCTTGGAAACTATCTTCAGTTAAAATTCTGTAATACCATGCCCGGCAGTTGATTCTGCCGGGTTTTTTTTCAACACCTATGGGATGTTTCCAATACAATTTACTATCTCAAATAATCACATAAAATTCAAAAACTGTTCAATAATCCAACATTTATAAACATTAAGACCATAACATGCAACAACTTACTTCATGAGCTGAACTGTGGACGTAAACTGGCACTAGAGTTGCAATAAGTTTCTGTGGAACAAATAAGAACCTGTAACGGGACGGTACGTTATGAAAGTGAAGTTCGTTTTGACCATGGAAAACCTCGTTGTAGATGACCAAAGTATTGATCAGGTCATTTTGGATTGGGAAAGTGACGTTGACCAGCAGGAAATTTTAGAAGTGTCTCATAAGTGGATAACTTCCAAGAATTTTCTCACTACAAGAATGGAGGGACTAACAAGAGTTGGTGAATCAACATTAACCATTGAACCTTTAGAAGAGGCAGAAAATGCTTAAAGATAATTTGCTCAGTCAGGTACAAGATTTTACTGAAAGTGCTTCAGTCAAGGCAGAAGAATATTCAAGTCTGCTTGGAACTGTAAAGGGTTTAATTATCGAGCATTTTGGGCAGAATGGTCTGATTGCGGCATATATTACTTTGGCTGCTGTTTTAGTTTTTGTAGCTTCAAGGCTTGCAAAAATAACATTTTCTACAATTAAATTTCTTGTAATTCCAGCTGTTGCTCTGGCATTTATCGGCTCAATGTTTGTGCCGTATTCATTTTTTGCACTTTTGCCAGTGACAGTAACAGTTGGTTCTCTTTTACTTCTTTTTAAAGGGTAAAGAGTAGTTTATCTCTTATATGCCGGTATCTCAACAGGATACCGGTATTTTTTGTGATTATTATAAAAGTTCTGAATTAAAAGAAATTGTTAGCACTTG